>NZ_JBJBAE010000003.1:0-542511 GCF_044769875.1 Isoptericola aurantiacus | reverse complement strand
TCCCCGCGTTGTGGGTATGAAATCGACGGCCCCGAACCGGTTCGGGGCCGTCGATTTCATACCCACAACGCGGGGACGTGGGGCGCGAGGGTGTGGGGCGCGGGGTGGGGCGGCAGCCGGAGTCGGCGAGATCAGAGGAAGCGCAGCGGGTCGAACTCGTCGATCGGGATGATCCGCACCCGGGGCAGAGCGCTGGTGAAGGCGTCGGCGTCGCCCTCCAGGTCGAAGATCTCCAGGCCCTCGTCGCTCAGCGCCGTGAGCTGGCCGTTGACGAACTCGCGGAAGGCGAGCAGCCCGACCCGGCGGTCGCCGCCGAGCAGACGCTCCACCTGCGGCAGGAAGTCGCCGTCGTGGCTGGCCAGCAGGACGTCGGCGTCACGGTCGGCGATGGCGTCCAGGGTGAGCTGGATACCGAGGTCGACGACCTTCTCGTCGCCGCTCGCCGCCAGCGGGATCGGCTTGTAGCCCATCGCGAGCAGCGCCTGCACGAACGACATCGGCATCTGGCCGCTGGTGGCGTTCAGGAAGAACAACGGGACCACGTCCTGGTCCCAGACCTTCCGGGCGAACCCCGTGATGCGGTCCCAGCGGGGTCGCTCCTCCGGGTTCGGCCGCCGGTTGAGCACGTTCATGCCGAGCGTCGCGTCGATGTTCTCGCCGTCCACCAGCAGGTAGGTGGTGCGCGGGCTGTGCTGCGCCGGGGCGGACGGGACGGGGAAGGGGGCGGCCATGAGCACAGCGTACGCGGGGCGGCGCTCGTGCGGCCCGATCGTGCCGGTCGGGGACGGACCGGGCGGGCCCTGCGTCGAACCGGCAGCATGGACGCCGCGCGGCGCGAGGACTACTCTCGTGCGCCGTGGCCCTGAACACGACATCGGCGGATCCGCGCGTGACCGTGCTGCAGCACGGTTCGGACGTCCCCCTCGACCTCTACACCGGTCGGCTCGGCGACGTCCGCATGGTGCGCCTGTTCGCCGGAGACCCCGTTCCGTCCCTCCCCGACTGCGGTGACGCGTTGGTGGTGCTGGGCGGGCAGATGAACGCCTACGCCGACGACGAGGCGCCCTGGCTGCCGCAGGTGCGGTCGCTCCTGGCCGAGGCGGTGGGCGCGGACCTGCCGACGCTCGGCATCTGCCTGGGTGCCCAGCTCCTCGCCGTCGCCGGCGGTGGGAGCGTGGCCATCGCCGCACCTCCCGGGCGCGAGGTCGGCGTCGTGCCGGTGTTCTGGCGCGCCGAGGCGTTCGACGACCTGGTGCTCGGCCCGGTGGTCCGTGCGGCGGGTGCCACGGGCCCCGACGACCTGGACGGTCGTGGCCCGGCGACCGAGTTCCTGTCGATGCACTCCGACGCCGTCATCGAGCCGCCCGCCGGTTCCCGGTGGCTCGCCTGGTCGGACCTGTACCCCTACCAGGCCTTTCGCTGGGGATCGGCGCTCGGCGTCCAGTTCCACCCGGAGGCCGGCCCGACGACGGCGGTGCGGTGGGCGCTGGGGGACGGGGACGTCGACACGGCGGCCGTGCACGCCCAGGTCACCGCGCACGGCGCCGCGCTCGCGAAGTCCGGCACGCTGCTGGCCGACGCGTTCCTCGGACAGGTGCGAGCCGCCGTCGCCCTCCGCGACGCCCCCGCCCCGGAGACCGAGCGGCCCGCCGCCTGACCTCTTCCGGGACGCCGATCCGCTCAGGCCTCGATCTGGCCCGTCGGTGAGTTGCCGGACTTGAGCGCGGCGAGCCGTGCCTCGAGCTCGACGTCCTCCATCGAGCCCTCGAGCTCGGCGAACTGCGACTCCAGCGACGACGCCGCGATCTCGGCCTGGCCCATCGCCTGCGCCTCCTCGCGACGCACCGCCTCCTCGAACCGGGAGAGCTCGCTGGTCGGGTCCATCACGTTGATCGAGCTGATGGCGCCCTGGACGGTCTGCTGCGCCTCGGCGGCCTTCTGCCGGGCCACGAGCTGGTCGCGCTTCGACTTCAGCTCCACCAGCCGGTCCTTCATCTGCGCCAGCCCGGTCTTGAGCTTCTCGACCGTCACCTGCTGCTGCTGGATCATCGGCTCGGACGACCTGACCTCGCTCTCGGCGTCGAGCTGCTTGCGCAGCGCCACCTTGGCGAGCTGGTCGAACTTGTCGGCGTTCGGCAGGTCACCCGCGGCGCGCCGCTCGTCGGCCTTGCGCGAGGCGGCCAGCGCCTTCGCGCCCCACTCCTGCACCGACTGGACGTCCTCGTGGTAGTCCTGCTCGGCCAGCCGCAGGTTCCCGATGGTCTGGGCGATCGCCTGCTCCGCCTCGGCGATGTTGTTCGAGTAGTCGCGGATGAGCTGGTCGATCATCTTGCCGGGGTCCTCCGCCCGGTCCAGCAGCGCGTTGATGTTGGCCTTCGCGAGCTGGCTGATGCGGCCGAGGATGCTCTGCTTCTGGGTCATGACATGCCTTCCTGGTACAGGACTCGTGGTCGATCTGCCCCGACAACGTGCGGCGTGCCGGGAAAGTGCCTCAGAACCGGCCGCCGCCGCCGCCCCGGCCCCCGCCGCCGAAACCGCCGCCGAAACCGCCCCGGCCGCCGCCGCCGAAGCTCCCGCCGCCGAAGCCCCCGCCGCCGAAGCCGCCGCCGATCCGCACACCGGGCCGCCGGCCGCGCCGCCGGTGCCGTCCACCGGTGAGAACCTCCTCGAGGAGGATGCCACCCAAGATCATGCCGCCGATGTCCGCCCCGCGGCCACCGGGGCCGGCGATCCCGCCGGGCTGGTGCGACCCCCATCCGGAGGTGTCGGTCTGCGCCATCTGCAGCGCCTGCTGTGCGTACCGCTCGGCCTGCTGGGCGGTGGCCAGCGCCGCGTGCGGTGAGCTGCCCTGCTCGGCGCGGGCCTGGCCGAGCAGCCGCTCGGCCTCGGCGAGCCGGGTGCGGGCATCCGGCCCGACGGCGCCCCGGCGGGTGGCGACGAAGTCCTGGGTGGCGCGGATCTGGGAGTCGACGCGGCCGAGGATCTCGCGCAGCAGCGCCCGGGCCCGGGCGTCGGACTCGGCCGCCTCGCGGACAGGTGCCAGGGTGGCGTCCAGCGCGGCCTCGGCCGTGGTCAGACGCGTCAGGGCGGCCAGCGGGTCACCCTCCTCGCCGGCGCGACGGGCCTGACGGGCCTGGTCGATCGCGGCTCGGGCCTCGGTGACCGCGCCGCGGACCGTCGCGTCCTCGGGGGCCAGGCGATCGGCGTCCGCGACGTCCTGGGTGATCGAGGCGATCCCCTTGTCCAGGTCGCGGTCCGCGGCGGCGAGGGCGTCCCCGGCGCCGTCCACGGCGTCGAGCAGCATCACGGCCTGCCCGAGCGCGTTCTGGGCCGCGCGGGCGTCGGCGACGGCGAGCGCGCGCTTGCGCTTCTTGACGGCGACCCGACCGTCGGCGACGGCGTCGCGTGCGTTGGCGACGAGTCGGGCCGCCTGGTCGGGGTTGTCGGCCACGGAGGCCAGGGTCGCGGGCGGGTAGATCCCGGCCAGGCCGTCGACGGTGCTGCGGGCCACCTCGACCCGGGACTCGATCTCGGCGGCCCGCTGCTCGGTCTCGTCGAGGACCTCCGGGGCGCGGGCGTGCAGGCGCCGCAGGTCGTCGAAGGCGCGGGCCTGGGCGTCCAGGGTGCCGGCGGCCGTGTCGCAGCGGCGCACGACCTCGGTGAGCAGGTCCCTCTCGGTCAGCGGGTCCCCGGGCGGCTCGTCGTCGAGGCGCTGGCTCGTGCGGAACGCCTCGGCGACCTCCTGCCGGGCGTCCGCCAGCGCCGCGGAGAACTCCTGGGTCGCCTCGAGCCCGAACTCGGCCTGCGCGAACCCGAGCTCCTGCTCGGACGTCCGGATCGCGTCGTCGACGGCCACCAGGGTGCTGCCGGCCTTGCGCCGCAGGTCCTCCAGCGGCATCTGCGCCAGGGGGTCCGGCGCTGCCGCGCCGCCCCGGTGCCGACGGGCCGCGGCGGCGGCTCCGCGACGGGCGAGGTCGGCGTCCTTCGCGCGGGCGCGTCGCACCAGGACGATCCCGCCGACGACGACGAGCACCACGATGCCGCCGACCACCACGACGCCGGGCACTCCCGCGCCGTCGGACGTGCCGTCGTCGTCGGAGGCACCGGCGGACGTCGCGGCTCCGGCCGAGCCCGTGACGGCGAGCAGCGTGTCGACGGCCGCCACGGTGGCACCGGCCCAGTCGTCGTCGCGCAGCGCGTCGACGGCCGCGTCCCGGACCTCGTCGAGCTGGTCCTCGGAGAGCTCGACGTTGTGGTCCCAGCTCATGCCGTACAGCCGGTCCTCGGTGGCCACGGCGAGCAACAGGTCCTCGGTGCCGAGGTGCGCGTTGTTCGCGGTCGCGTCGGCCCACTCGCGTCCGTCCAGCCCGTCGAACCTGTCGACGTAGACCACGAAGAGCTGGTACGGGGTCTGTGTCGCGAGCTCGTCGAGGGAGGTCTGCACCTCGGCCAGGCCGTCGTCGTCCAGCACCTCGGCCACGTCGGTGACGTCACCGTCGAGGTCGGGCAACGGTGCCTCGGCAGCCGCTGGGGAGGCGAACAGGGCAGGCAGGAGCGCCAGTGCCACCGCGGCGAGGGCCACGGCGACGGGCGGTGCGGCCGCGCGTCGCCGCGCGGTCCGGAGGGACGGGGTCACGGTCTGCATCGTTCCGTTCCGGCGCGCGGCGCGCAATCTCGCGGCGGGTGAGGTGTGGACGGCCGGGTCGTCCGACCGGCCGTCCACGGGTCGTGCGCCCCTGACGTCACCTCCGGTCGACCGTTCCGTCACCTGGTCGTGACCTTCACCTGGTTGGATCCTGGGAGGCCGCGCCGTGGCCGCCGAACCGATACAGGAAGAAGAGTGCACGTGCGTAGACGCAAGATGACCGCCCTGCTCGCCGCCGGGGCCGTCGGCCTCACGCTGACCGCCTGCGGGGCCGCCGACGACGCGGACGTCGTCGACGAACCGACGGCAGCCGGCTCCGCGCCCGCCGGAGACGTCGACGAGGCCGCCGTCGAGCCCGTCGTGGTCGAGGACCTCGTCGCGCTCTCCGAGCAGATGGCGGCGGCGCAGGCGGAGCACCCCACGGTGCACGTCGAGTCCGGCGTGGGCGGCGACGCCGCCGAGGAGGCCGGGATGGGTGAGTTCACCCAGAGCGCCGACATCGTGCTCGCCGAGAAGTTCGAGGACATGCGGATGCGCATGACGATGGACATGATGGGCCTGTCGATGGAGGCCCTCCTGGTCGACTCGACCATGTACATGGACATGAGTGCGATGAGCGGTGGCGAGGTCGGCTACGTCTCGATCGACCTCGAGGACCTCGAGGACGAGCCCGGGATGGCGGGCGCGCTCGACACCCTCGACAGCGCTGACGCCGCCGCCCAGGCCGAGGCCGTGGCCGACGCCGTGCAGTCGTTCGAGCACACGGGTACCGAGACCGTCGACGGCCAGGAGGTCGAGGTCTACACCGCGACGATCGATCCCACCCTGGCCTCCGACCCGGCCTCCCTCGGCCTCGACCAGGAGATGCTGGACGAGATGGCGCGGACGACGATGGACATGGTGTTCCGTGTCACCGAGGACGGTCTGCCCACGTCCATCGACATCGTCATGGAGATCGAGGGGCAGGAGTTCGTCGCGACGACGGCGTACTCCGACTGGGGTGAGGACGTGACCGTCGAGGCGCCGCCGGCCTCGAAGGTGACGCCGTACGACGAGGCGATGGGCGCCGGGGCCGGCGCCTGACCGGAACGTCCGCCGTCGGAGCGCCGTGCCGACGCGTCAACCGACGCCGTCGGCGCGGCGCTCGTCCACCGTGCGGGCCGCCTCGCGGGCCGCACGAGCGTTGCGGGCGCTGCGTCCGCCCCTGCGCTCGGCGACCTCGGGGTCGCGCAGCAGGTCGGAGTCGACGAGCTCGTGGCGCTGCAGGTAGGTGTTGGCCACCGCCTGGATGGTGGCGGCGATGGGCAGGGCGAGGAACGCCCCCAGCGCCCCGAAGACGGCGCCGAACGCGAGCACGACGACGAAGCTCACGGCCGGGTTCATCTCCAGCGCACGGGCGGAGATCTTGGGGGAGAAGTACAGGTTCTCCAGCTGCTGGTAGGCGATGATGAACGCCAGCACCGCCAGGCCCTGCGGCAGCCCCTGGGACGTGAGCGCCACCGCCACCGGCAGGGCGCCGCCGATGTACGTGCCGATCGTCGGGACGAACTGCGAGACGACGCCGGTGAACAGCGCCAGCGGCAGCGCGTACGGGGTGCCCATGATCACCAGGAACACCGCGGTGAAGGCCGCGGACAGCGCCGCCAGGACGATCCGCGAGCTGATGAAGTCCGAGACCTTCACCTGCGTGATCTCCCACAGGCGCAGCACCTCGGTCTGGCGGTCCGGGCTCAGCCACCGGCACACCGCCGCGCGGAACTGCGGACCCGCAGCCATCAGGTAGTAGGTGACCAGCCCGATCGTCAGGGCGGCGAAGACGACGCCCACCAGCGTGGACCCCACGGCCAAGGTGCCCGAGGCGACGTCGGAGCCGTACTCGGTCACGAGCTGCTGCAGCAGGACGTCGGAGGCCGGCAGGTCGACGTCGAAGCTGCGTTCGATGTCGCCGCTGATCGTCACGTACAGCTCCGGCAGCACCCGGACGAGCTGGACCAGCTGCTGGACGAACAGGTTGCCGAACATGGCGAGCACCACCACGGCCACCACCACCGAGCCGAAGAACGCCGCCCCGGCGGCGACGCCGCGCCGCCAGCCGTGCCGCACCAGCCAGACGACGATCGGTTCCAGTGCCAGCGTGACGAAGAACGCGACGAGCAGGTAGACGAACAGCGTGCTGAGCTGCCCCAGGGCGTCCCAGGCCCACGCCGCCACGAACACCGCCACGGCGCCCATGACGAGCACCCGCGGCACCCAGCGCGGCGGGCGGGCGGAGTCGTGCAGCACCGGGCGGGCGCCGTCGTCGGCCATGACCGCACCGTAGAGCGTGCCGTGGGTTCTTGTCGCGACGTCGGCCCCTGACCTCAGCGCCGGCGATGCTGTCCCGTGCGCTCCTTCTGGTGCGCCGCCATGAGGGCCGGCGCCGTCCACACGTCCGGCGCCGGGCGCTTGCGCGCCCCGGGCTTCTCCTGGGCCAGGTGGGTGCAGGCGTCCTGAAGGTCGCGCAGCAGCATGTCGACCATCTGCCGGCTCAGGTCGACGCGCACCACGATGCGCAGCAGGTGGACCTCCTCGGCGTCGGGCGGAAGGCTGTAGGCCGGGACGATCCAGCCGTGCTCCCGCAACCGTGCGGACAGGTGGTAGACGTCGAACCCGGGGTCGTCCCGCAGGCGGAAGGTGACGACGGGCTCGCTCAGCCCGGGGTTGAGGATCTCGAACCACGGCCCCGACGCCAGCTCCTCGTTGAGGTGACGGGCGTTGGCGAGCATCGTCGCGACGATCTCCTGGTATCCCGACCGGCCGAGCCGCAGGAAGTTGTACAGCTGCGCCTGGATCATGGCGGACCCGCGGGAGAAGTTGAACGTGTACGTGGGCTGCGCACCGCCGAGGTAGTTCACGCTGAACACCAGGTCCTGCGGCAGCTTGGTGCGGTCGCGGAAGACGAGCCATCCGACACCCGGGTAGACCAGGCCGTACTTGTGCCCCGAGGCGTTGATCGACGCCACCTGCTCGAGCCGGAAGTCGAACTCCAGGTCCGGTTCGGCGAACGGTGCGACGAACGCGCCGCTGGCACCGTCGACGTGGATCGGGATGTCCCAGCCCTCCTGCTCCTTGATCTGCAGCAGGCGGTCGTTGATCTCGGCGATCGGGTCGGCCTCGCCGATGTGGGTGGTGCCGAGCACGACCCCCACGGCGATCGTGTTCTCGTCGACCTGCTCGGCCACCTCGTCGGCGCTGATGACGAACCGGTCCGGCTTCATCGGGATCTTGCGCATCTCGACGTCGAAGTAGTTGGCGAACTTGTCCCACACCACGTGCGTCTCGGCCCCGTAGACCACGTTCGGCCGGTCCGCCGGCAGGCCCGCGGCACGACGCCGGTCCCGCCAGCTGCGCTTGTGCGCCAGCAGCCCGAGCATGATCGCCTCGGAGGAGCCGATCGTGCCGACACCCACGACCTCGGCCGGGTCGGGGGCGTTGAACAGGTCGCCCAGCATGTGGACGCAGGCCTCCTCCATCAACGACGACGCCGGGTACTCCTCGTGGTCGATGTGGTTCTTGCGCAGCGAGCCCATGATGAGCCGCTCCGCCTCGGGCTCCATCCAGGTGGTCACGAACGAGGCCAGGTTGAGCGTCTCCCGGCCGTCCAGCATCAGGCCGGTGTGCAGCAGCTCGTAGGCGGTCCCGGCCGGCATCCCCGACGTCGGGAACTCGAACGGGTCGAGGTGCTCGCGGAACGCGGCCGTGCCGTGGATCGGCCCGGTGGGGTCGTCGGGCATCGCAGTCTCCTTCGTCGGTCAGGTGTCGGTCTCGACGTCGCACGGGAGCGCCGCCAGGTCGGGAGCCGTGGTCTCCATCGACTCCGTGGTCTGTTCGATCAGAGCGGGGGAGAGGCGCCCCGCTCCGGGGCTGAACGGCGTGCTCAGCGCGACGACGATCAGCAGCATCACCACCGTGAACACGGCCGACACCGAGACCAGTGCCGCCTGCGCGGCGGCACGGGCCTGGAGCGTCACCACGAACAGCAGCACGAGGATGAGGACCCCGCCGAAGATCAGCAGCACCCACAGCAGCGGCGGGGTCTGGATCTCGGCGGCCACCAGGCGGGTCTCGCGGGCCGTGGAGATGTTGCCCAGCTGTGCCAGCAGGTTCGTCGCGGTCGCCGGCTGGAACGTCCCGCTCGTGGGCTCGGTCGACTCGCTCAGCGTCACGAACAGGTCGCTGTACGCGGCATCCACCTCGGGTGACGCCCGGCCGACCTGCAGCGCCGGCCAGTCGTGGGCGGGGACCGCCCGGGAGTAGCAGATCAAGGAGTGCTGGATGGCGTCCTGGCTGGCAGGGAACAGCTGCGCCTCGTCGAAGGCGGTGCCGATCGACGTCGCCTCGTCACCGATCGCGGCGCGGGCCGCGGAGAACTCCCCGAAGAGGAAGATGATCGAGAAGCCGAGCACGATGCCGTACGCCGTCGCCACGTAGGACAGCGTCGACGACCACGGGCCCGGGTCGATGTCGATCCCGCGCACCCACCGCCGGGCCAGGAGGCTGAGCCCGAACGCCACGACCGCCGTCGTCAGCAGGAACGCCGCGGTCGTCGTGACCGTCATCGGTCGTCACCGTCCGACGACGAAGACGGAGTGATGGCCCCGGCGGCGCCGGCGGCGGAGAGCTGCTCGGGGGTCGGCATCGATGCCTCCGTCCAACGACGAACCCCGGCGACCTGCGCACGGGGGCCGGAGCGAGCGGACGGTCGCGGTGCGGCCGTGCGCGAGCCGCAGGTGCGTGGGTCGGCGTGGTGTCCCGGGCGGGGCGCCGTCGCCACGAGTCAGGCTACGCGTCCGCGACGTGCCCGGCACGACGAGTGGGCCTCGTTCCTCGGCCCCCACCCTTCACGTCGCTCCGTCCAGCTCCTCGGGTCCGAGGGTCGGAGCCGGGCTGCGCTTCGTCGCGGGCGCGTGCCTCGTTCCTCGGCCCCCACCCTTCACTTCGCTCCGTCCAGCTCCTCCGCGTCGACGATGCGGTAGGCGTACCCCTGCTCCGCCAGGAAGCGCTGCCGGTGCGCCGCGAAGTCCTGGTCCACGGTGTCGCGGGCGACGACGGCGTAGAAGTGGGCGGTGCGGCCGTCCGCCTTGGGGCGCATGACCCGGCCGAGGCGCTGCGCCTCCTCCTGCCGCGAGCCGAACGAGCCGGAGACCTGGACGGCGACCGACGCCTCGGGCAGGTCGATCGAGAAGTTCGCCACCTTGGACACCACGAGCCGTGAGATCTCGCCGGAACGGAACGCGGTGAAGAGGCGCTGGCGCTCGCGGACCGTCGTCGACCCCGTGATCAGCGGCGCGTCCAGGTGGGCGGCGAGCTCCTCGAGCTGGTCGATGTACTGGCCGATCACCAGCACCTGGTCGTCCGGGTGGTCGGCCACGATGCGTTCCACCACCCGGTTCTTCCCCGGAGCGCAGGCCGCCAGGCGGTACTTGTCCTCCGGCTCCGCCGTGGCGTACACCATCCGTTCGTGCTCGGGCAGCGTGAGGCGCACCTCCACGCAGTCCGCCGGCGCGATGTAGCCCTGGGCCTCGATGTCCTTCCACGGGGCGTCGTACCGCTTCGGGCCGATCAACGAGAAGACCTCGTCCTCGCGACCGTCCTCGCGCACCAGCGTGGCCGTCAGGCCGAGCCGACGGCGGGCCTGCAGGTCCGCCGTCATGCGGAAGATGGGCGCCGGCAGCAGGTGGACCTCGTCGTAGAGGATCAGGCCCCAGTCGCGGGCGTCGAGCAGCTCCAGGTGGGAGTAGACGCCCTTCCGCTTGGTGGTCAGCACCTGGTACGTCGCGATGGTGACGGGGCGGATCTCCTTGCGGGACCCCGAGTACTCGCCGATCTCGTCCTCCGTCAGGGAGGTGCGGCGCACCAGCTCGTCACGCCACTGCCGCGCACTGACGGTGTTGGTGACGAGGATGAGCGTGGTGGTCTGCGACCGGGCCATCGCCCCGGCGCCCACGATCGTCTTGCCGGCGCCGCAGGGCAGCACCACGACGCCGGAGCCACCGTGGAAGAACCCGTCCACGGCCTGCTGCTGGTACGGGCGCGGCTCCCAGGCGGAGGCCTCCTCGCCCGGGTACACGGGCGTCGTCGTCGGGCTCAGCGCGATGGCGTGCTTCTCGCCGTCGACGTACCCCGCCAGGTCCTCCGCGGGCCACCCCAGCTTGACCAGGGCCTGCTTGAGGTTGCCGCGCTCGGACGGGTGGACCGTCACGGCGCCGGCGGTGGTGCCGATGTCCACGCGCTCGCCCACGAGCCCCGCGGTCCGCCGCGACTTGAGGACCTCGGCCAGCACGGCGGCGTCGGTCGACTCGAGCACGAGCCCGTGGGTCGGGTGCGAGGCCAGCGTGAGGCGGCCGTAGCGACCCATCGTCTCGGCGACGTCGACCAGCAGCGCGTGCGGCACCGGGTAGCGCGAGTACGCGATGAGGGTGTCGACCACCTGCTCGGCGTCGTGCCCGGCGGCGCGGGCGTTCCACAGGCCCAGGTTCGTCAGCCGGTAGGTGTGCACGTGCTCGGGGGCGCGCTCCAGCTCGGCGAACGGGGCGATGGCGCGGCGCGCGGCCTCGGCCTGCGGGTGGTCGACCTCGAGCAGCACGGACTTGTCGCTCTGGACGATGAGGGGGCCGTCGGGCATGCGGGTCCTTCCGGTGGGGGTTCCAGGATGCCAACGCCGGGGCGGGCGGTCCTGTTCCGGACGCGGCCGGTGTCAGTCGACGGGCTCCACCGCGGCGATGCGGTGCACGGCCACGGTGAGCTCCGCCTCCCGGTCGGGGTCGAGCGCGCGCAACCGGCCGCCGTCGAGCCGCAACGGCTTGAGCGCGCGCCGCACCAGCGTGCCCGAGCCGCCCACCATCTCGACCCACACGGTGCGCCCGTCCCGCAGGGCGTCCTGCAGCTCGGCCAACGCGTCCGCGGGTCCGGGGCGCGGGGCGACGGCGGCACCCGCCCCCGTGGGGCTGCGGTCCGCGCCCGTCCCGGGAACCGGGCCGCCGTCGTCGTGCCCGGGACCTCCCGTGCCCGGTGCGGTGGGGCGCTCCGGCGCGCCGGCGCCGTCGGACCGCGCAGCAGCCCCGGCCCCCGGTCCGGCACCGTCGGGCGGCGGCCCACCGCTCGGCGCGGCGCGGCGCAAGGCGCGGACCAGGGCGACGCGGGCGTCGTCGCCGGGGCTGCGCACCGGTTCGCCGCCGTGGCGGACCCGGGCGTCGCGGTCGAGGCGCGCGGGGCGCCGCAGCCGCCCCAGCGCCCGCCCGTCGGGACCCTCGAGCGCCGAGAGCAGACCGCGTTCGCGCAGCGCGGTGTGCAGCTCGGCGGCCGGCACCGAGGCGGCGAGGACGGTCGGTGCGAGCCGGACCAGACCGAGACCCGCCAGCCGAGGGTCCTCGGCCAGGCCCGCCAGGACGGTGGGGTCGGCGGCACGCACGTACGACGTCGCGGCGCCGATGCGCAGCGCCTCGTGCCGCCGGGCGGTGTCCCGCACCAGGTACTCGAGCGGCTGCGGCACCGGCACGGGGGACCGCGCGGCGAGCTCGGCCAGCAGGTCCTCGCCACCGCGGCCGTGGTCGAGGGCGCGCGTGACCGAGCTCGTGGAGAACCGGACGGTCGTGGCGGCACCCCGCGTCTCGACGTCCGCGGCCTGGTCGATCAGCCGGGCGAGCTCCGGCGAGGGGCGGCCGGGCACGATCCCCGTCAGGTCGCCCTGCAGGAGGATCTCGGGGACCTCGGCGGGCAGCACGTGCCGCAACGCGTCGGCCAGCACGGCGGACTCGGCGGAACGGCCGACGGCGACGGCGTCCGGTGCCGTCTCGGCCGTCCGGGCCACGAGCGCCCCGGGTCCCGAGAGCGCGCCGGCCCCCGTGACGCCGAGCAGCGCGGCCTCGCGCAGCAGGCCGGCGACCGCGGCCTCGGGCGGCACCGCGCGCGGCGATCGCCAGCGCAGCACCTGCGCGACCTGCTCCAGGCCGAGCGCGACGCCCGGCTGGGCGGCCAGCACACCGAGCACGTCCCGGCGCAACCGTGGCACCCACGCGCGGTGCAGGTCGGGTGACAGGGGTGCACGCACGGCGCCCTTCTCGTCCCGGGTCCCGATCTGCCACGGGGTCCGGCGCGAGGCGGCCCACGCAGCGACCAGGACCGCCCAGCGGCCGGCGTCGTCGGCCTGCTCCCAGGCGTCGGCCCGTGTCGTGGGCAGGTACGACGCCGGGGCGTCGCCGTCGTCGGCCACCAGCCCGGCGCTCGCGGCGAGCTCGACGACGAACGCCGCGGTCGGCTCGTCGCACTCCAGGAGCTGGGCGGTGCGACGCAGGTCCCGCACCCCGAGGCCACCGGCGCGCAGGGCCACCGGCGCGGCGTCGTCCCAGGCGGTCACGACGAGCCCGACGTGGCGCACCACGTCCAGCGCAGCGGTGGCGGCCTCGGCGTCGGTGCTCGCCGCCGGGATCGTGGTGCCGTCGGGTCGGGGCGCCTCCAGGTCGGGTGCGCGGTGGGTGCGGCCGTGGCGCAGCGCGAGCCCGACGTCGCGGGGGAGCAGGACGTGCCGGGCGTCCGAGCGCAGGAGCAGGCCGTCGGCCACCAGGGCGTCGACGGCGCGGCGTGGCGCTGTGCCCGCGGGCGGGACGACGCCCACGGGCGGCCCCCAGGTCAGCGCGTCCAGGACCTGGCGCTCACCGGGTGCGAGGTCGGCGGGCGGCGCGGCGGGCGGGTCGGCCCGCACCGGGCCGAGGCCTGCCGGGTAGGGGCCGAGCACCTCGTCCAGCCCGGGGGCGGGGCGCAGGCCCTCGCCGTCGTCCCACACGAGGGCGGTGGTCCGCAGGTGCTCGAGCGTCTGCTCGACGGCGGCCCGGGAGTCGGGTGCGCCCAGCGCGGCCGCGAGGCGGTCGGGTGCCACCGGGGGGCCGCCGTCGGACAGCGCGAGCAGCGACTCGAGGACCTGCAGCCGCCCGGCGTCGAGGTGGGCGACGGCACGCTCGATGCTGGTGCGGCTTGCGGCGCGGGCGGCCAGGGAGCGCAGCGTGGACGGGGCGGGAGTGCCGAGGTCGGGGCGGGCGCGCAGCAGCGTCACGAGCTCGGCGTCGGAGCGCGAGCGCACCCACTCGGTGAACGTGGCGGCCATCGGACCGATGCTACGCGCCCTCGCTCCCGCGTCGCCGGGCCCTCGGAGGTCAGGTCCCGGCGGTCGCCCGGCAGACCTCGTCCCAGGGCGTGGGCATGACGCCGAGGTGCTCGCGGGCGGCGGTGTCGTCCAGCACGTACGGACGCTCGAACTGGTGGATCAGCTGGCGCAGCTCGCGCAGCAGGGGGCTGACCAGTGCCGCCGTGGCCAGCGCCGGACCGCGCAGCGTCCGGACTCGCACCGGCTCCGCCCCGACGGCGGCGAGCACGTCGGTCAGGGCGCGCTCCTGGGTGACGGGCGGGTTGGAGGGCACGTGCCAGGTGCGCCCGTGGGCGTCCGGGTCGGCGGCCGCCGCCACGAGCGTGGCGGCGACGTCGCGCACGTCGGTGAAGGTGTGCGGCTGGTCGGCCCGCCCCATCATCACGACGCCGCGGCCGCGGCGGGCGGCGGGCACGACGCGGGAGACGTGGCCGTTCTGCCCGACGCCGGGACCGACGTAGTCCGAGCCGCGGACCTCGACGGTGCGGACCCGGCCGGCGCGGTGCGCGGCCAGGGCGTCCGCCCACATCCGGGCACGCAGGCGGCCCTTGTGGTCGGTCGCGACGTCGGGCAGGTCCTCGGTGAGGGGGCCGTCCACGGGGCCGTAGGGGTAGAGGTTGCCGGTGATCGCGTAGACGGCGCCGGTGCGTTCGGCCGTGGTGAGCAGGGCGGTGGCCAGCGGGGGCCAGACCGTGTCCCAGCGGGTGTAGTCGGCGGGGTTGGCGCAGTTGTAGAGGACGTCGGTGCCCCGGGCGACGGCGGTGAGCGCGTCGGCGTCCGAGGCGTCGGTCGCGACGTGGCGCACGCCGCGCACGCCGGTGTCCCGGCCGGAACGGGTCAGGACGGTGACGTCGTGGTGGTCCGCGGCGAGCCGGGCCGCGACGGCGCGGCCCACGGGTCCGGCGCCGACGACGAGGTGACGGGACATGATCATCGCTCCGATCTGAGAGCAGTGCTCTTTCTGGGAGCGACAGCATCCCACGGCGTCGGCCGGCACGGCAAGAGCAGTGCTCTCGCGCGGCGGTCGCGGACGACGGCACACGACCGGCGTCGAAGCAAGCGCGTCACGGGTGAATCAGGGGGTGAAAACCGCGGAATCATGCGGATCGCAGGCCGGGTGAAAGAGCGGGTGAAAGGCCTCGGAAACGTCCCGTCGAAACGGTTCGCCACTCCTAGCATCTGGAACGTACGGAGTGCACGAGGAGACCGACGTGTCGATTACCGAGGTACGGGACCAGACCCGCAACGCGCTGGCGAGCGTCCGCGCGCAGCGGCTGCGCGAGGTGCGCGACACCTTCCGCACGGGTCGCTGGCAGGGTGCCTACCGTCGTCGTCTCATGACCACCGACGCGCTCCTGGTCCTCCTCGCGTGCGCCGTCGCCGTCGCCGTCCGGGACGGGCAGCTGCTCTTCGCCGCGGGCAGCGGAGCGCTGCAGCTGGACCAGCTCCTCCTCGTCGGTCTGGTGACCGTCACCTGGCCGGTGTCGATCGCCCTGAGCCGCGGCTACGACGTGCGCGTGTTCGCCTCCGGACCGCAGGAGTTCCACCGGGTCTTCGAGGCCACCTGGCGGCTCTTCGCCGCGCTGGCCCTCGTCGCGTTCCTGTTCACCTGGCCCGGTCTGCGCGAGTTCCTCGTGGTGGCCTTCCCGCTCGGGCTCGTCCTGCTGCTCGTCGGGCGGTGGTCCTGGCGCCGGCACCTGGTCCAGATGCGCGCCCGGGGCGGCTGCACGACGTCGGTGCTCGCCATCGGGTTGCGGGACCAGGCCGAGCGGCTGGTCACCGAGCTGCACGCCCGCCCCTCGGGCTACCGGGTCGTCGGGGTCTGCGTGCCGACCGACGACGTCCTGCCGGGCGAGGAGATCCTCGGTGTCCCCGTGCTGGGCGACCTGCGCACGGCGGCGAGCACGGCGATCCAGACCGGTGCCGAGTGCGTCGCGGTCTCCGGGTCGGACTGCATCACGGCCGACGTCGTGCGCCAGCTCGGGTGGGAGCTCGAGCCGATCGGGGTCGACCTGATGCTGACCGCGGAGCTCGCCGACGTCGCCGGACCGCGCATCACCGTCACCCCCGAGCAGTCGGTCTCCCTGCTGCACGTCGACGCCCCCCGGTTCGCCGGGCCCAAGTACCTGGCCAAGACCCTCATCGACTGGACCCTGACGCTGCTGGTCACCGCGGTCGCGCTGCCCGTGATGGCCGTGACCGCCGCGGCGGTGGCGTTCACGAGCGCCGGGCCGGTCTTCTACACCCAGGATCGCGTGGGCCGTGACGGGCGCACGTTCCGCATGCTGAAGTTCCGCACCATGCGGGTCGGGGCGGACCGCGAGGAGACGGTCCTCGGCGGCGAGAACGACGCCGACGGCGTGCTGTTCAAGCGGCGGGACGACCCGCGCGTCACCACGGTGGGCCGGTACCTGCGGCGCTACTCCCTGGACGAGCTGCCGCAGCTGTTCAACGTGCTCGCCGGGCAGATGTCCCTGGTCGGGCCGCGTCCGCCGCTGCCGCAGGAGGTCTCGCGGTACGAGGCGCGGATGCGCCGTCGCCTCCTGGTCAAGCCCGGGATCACCGGGCTGTGGCAGGTGGGCGGGCGCTCCGACCTGCCGTGGGAGGAAGCGGTGCGGCTTGACGTCTACTACGCGGAGAACTGGACGCCGTTCGGCGACCTGCTCATCCTGGCGCGCACGGCCAAGGTCGTGCTGACCGGCCGCGGGGCGTACTGACACCGACGTTCCCGTGCGAGCGGCCGTCGCGGAGCAGCGCTCCTCGTCGCGATCGGTGCTCTGCCGTGCCACCCTGACGCCATGGCAGCACGGACCGCCCGCGAGTTCGCGCGGGCCACGATCACCCGCGACATCCTCGACGCCGCCCGCGCACGCCTGGCGGCCGACGGTCCCGCGGCCCTGTCCCTGCGGGCGGTGGCGCGCGACGTCGGGATGGTGTCCTCGGCGGTGTACCGCTACGTCCCGAGCCGCGACGCGCTGCTGACCACGCTGCTGGTCGAGTGCTACGACGAGCTGGGCGCCGCCGTCGAGGACGCGGAGGCCGCGGTGCCCCGTGGCGACCACGGCGCCCGCTGGCTGGCGGCGTGCCGCGCGGTCCGGACGTGGTGCGTGACCCACCGCGGCGAGTTCACCCTGCTGTACGGCACGCCCGTGCCGGGATACGCGGCGCCGCAGGACACCGTGGAGCCGGCGATCCGCGTGGTCCTGGCGCTGGCGCGGATCGCTGCCGAGGCGCGGGAAGCCGCCGGGGGGCAGGGTGCGCCCCGCGCGGCGGCGCTGCCCGACGTCGGTGCGCTCGTGGCCGGAGCGCGCGACGTCGTGGTGCAGCGGGGGATGCCGGACCCTCCGGCCGAGGTCGTGGCGCGGGTCCTGATGGCCTGGAGCGGGCTGTTCGGCACGATCTCCTTCGAGCTGTTCGGCCACCTGAACAACGCCGTGAGCGACCCGGCGGACTGGTTCGACGCCGTCGCCGTCCGCCTCGGGTGCGACGCCGGGGTACCCGCCCCCTGACCCCCCTGATCGTTGTGGGTATGAAATTCACCGGGCGACACCGTTGTCGGTCGGTAGATCTCATACCCACAACGGGTGGGCGGCGGCGTGAACCGATGCGACGGCGGGCCGTGCGCCCCGGTACCCTGGGTCACTGCCCCGATCATCCGATCGCGCGGCCGAACGACGACGAGCACGAAGAGGTCCAGGTGCCCACCGGCAAGGTCAAGTGGTACGACGCCGATCGCGGCTTCGGTTTCATCGCCGGAGACGACGGCGGCGAGGTGTTCCTGCACGCCTCCGCGCTGCCCGCCGACGTGGCGAGCCCCAAGCCGGGCACCCGCGTCGAGTACGGGGTGGCCGACGGACGGCGTGGACCGTCGGCGCTCTCGGTCGCGCTGCTGGACCCGAAGCCGTCGGTGGCCCGCGCGAAGCGCAAGGCGCCGTCGGAGATGGCCGGCATCGTCGAGGACCTCATCCGGGTCCTCGACCGCACGGGCGACCAGCTCAAGCGTGGCAAGTACCCGGAGGCCGACGCCGGACGGCGCGTCGCCACGATGCTGCGCGCGGTCGCCGACAACCTCGATTCCTGAGAGCGAGACTTCCCATGGCTTCCGCCTCGGCCCCTGCGAAGGCACGCCGCGTGAGCTCGCGCGCCCGCAACGACGCCGTCCTGCTCGGTGCCGTCGACCAGGCGCGTGCGGCCGCGCTGGACGTCGCAGGCACGCCCGACGACGTCGGTGAGCACCTCGGTACCCTGGCCGAGGGCGAGCGCCTCATGTCGCACCGGTTCGCCGCGACGATGAAGGGCTACCACGGCTGGCACTGGACCGTGACCCTGGCCCGCGTCCCGCGCGGACGGTCGGCCACGGTCTGCGAGGTCGAGCTGCTGCCCGGTGACGAGGCGATCCTCGCCCCGCAGTGGGTGCCCTGGTCGGAGCGGTTGCGCCCGGGTGACGTGCGCCCCGGGGACACGCTGCCGTTCCGCGCCGACGACCCGCGGCTCGAGCCGGGCTGGGAAGCCACCGGTGACGAGGAGCAGGACCTCGTCGCCATCGACGAGCTCGCCCTGGCCCGTCAGCGCGTGCTCTCGCCGCAGGGCCGCGAGGAGGCCGCGGAACGCTGGTACCGCGGCACGCGCGGCCCGACGGCGCCCGGTGCGGTGGCCTCCGCCTCCGAGTGCAGCACGTGCGGGTTCCTCGTGCCGCTGCAGGGTTCCCTCGGTCAGCTCTTCGGGGTGTGCGCCAACGAGTGGTCGCCCGACGACGGCAAGGTGGTCTCGCTGGACCACGGCTGCGGCGCCCACTCGGAGACGGACGTCGAGCGACGGCGGAGCGACTGGCCCGATCCGGCACCGCTGATCGACGAGTCGACGGTCGAGCAGGTCGACCTGTCCTCGCCCCGGCCGGCGCAGGATCACGGGGCGCGGACGCCCGGTCCGGACGACGCCGGGACGGACCAGGGAACCGACGAGCCGGAAGGTGATGGGACCGCGTGACGGACGACGTCTTCGGGACCGCCGCGCTGCGGCACGCGGTCACGGAGGCGTGGCTCGGGTCCGCCACCCGCTTCCGTGAGGACGCGAACTCCGAGGAGGACCACGCGCGCGGGCACTACCGCGACCGCGTGGTGGTGGAGCTGCTGCAGAACGCGTCCGACGCCGCTACCCGTGCCGCCGTGGCCGGCCGGGTCCAGATCACGCTCGACGTCGGGCGCGCGCTGCTGCGCGTGGCGAACACCGGCGCCGCGCTGGACGCCGACGGCGTCGCCTCGCTCGCGGCGCTGCGCGCGTCGGCCAAGGGTGACGACGGCGAGGTCGGCCGGTTCGGCGTCGGCTTCGCCGCGGTCCGCGCGGTGTCCGACGACGTCACGGTGGCCTCGCGCAGCGGTGGCGTCCGGTTCGGGCTGGACGCCACCCGCGCGCTGCTGGACGAGCTGACCGCCCGGCCGGGGGCGCAGCGGCTGGCGGGTGACGTCGTCGCGCGCGGCGACGACCTGCCGGTCCTGCGGCTGCCGTTCCCCGCGCCGGCGCTCGACGACGACGACGGGTACGACACGATCGTGGAGGTGCGGCTGCGCGACGAGTCCGCCGTCACGGCGGTGCTCGCCCAGCTCGCCGAGGTCGACGAGGTGCTGCTGCTGGCGTTCCCCGCCCTGACCGACCTCTCCCTGAGCGTGGTGGGCGGTTCCGGGGCCGAGGACCGGCACGTCCGCCTGGTGCCCGGCCGCCGGCCCACGCCGCGACGGACGGCGGACGGCCGGTTCGCCGCGGAGGAGCTGGCCGGGCTGCCTCGCGAGCACCGGCGTGCCCGGTGGTCGCTGACATGGGCGCTCGCGCCCGACGACGCCGCCCGCGACGGCGCGGCGGACGCGCGCCGCCGGGTGCTGCACGCGCCCACGCCCACGGACGTGCGGATCGACCTGCCGGCGGTCCTGCTGGCGACGTTCCCGGTCGACGCCGGCCGCCGCACCGTGCTGCCGGGCCCCGCCACCGACCGGCTCGCCGCCGAGGCGGGCCGCGCGTACGCGGCGCTGGTGGGGCAGGTCGCGGCCGAGGGGGGACCCGCCCTGGAGCTCGTGCCGACCGGGCTGCCCGGTTCCGAGCTGGACGCCGCGATCCGTGCCGCCGCCGTCGAGGCGCTGCGCACCACCCCGCTGCTGCCCGCTCCGGACCGTCCGGGGCTCGACGCGGACGTCACCGACGAGCCCGCGCCCACCGACGAGCCCGGCACCCCGGGCGCGGCCTCCGACCGCCCGGCGCACCTCGTGCCAGCCGCCGAGGCCCTGGTGGTCTCCGGCGAGGCCGGCGCGGACCCGGACCTCGTGGCCGCGCTCGCGGGGATCCTGCCCGGCGTCGTGGCCGTCCCGGCACGGCACCAGGCCACCGCACGGTCTCTCGGCGCCACCGTGGTGCCGCTCGCGGACCTCGTCGACGACCTGCCGGGCGGCCTGGCGACCGAGGGCTGGCGCGCCGTCCTGGGCGCCCTGGCCCCGCACGCCGACGAGCCCGGGGTCCTGGAGGCCCTGTCGGGCGCCCGCGTCCCGCTCGCCGACGGCCGCGTGGCCGGCGTGCGTGGCGCCGTCGTCCTGCCCGAGGGATCCGTGGATGACGGCGACGAGGCCTCCCTGGCCGCCACCGCCCGGGTCCTCGGCCTCCGGGTGGTGCACCCGGACGTGGCCCACCCCCTGCTGGTGCGTGCCGGAGCCGTGGTCACCGACGCCCAGCGCATGCTGCACGACCCGGAGGTGCGCCGCGCCGCGCTGGCGGCCGCGGACGCCGTGCTCGACGGCGACGGGGACGACGGCGCCACCGAGATCGTGGCCTCCGCGCTGGCCCTGGTGCGCCTCACGGGCGGCATCGACGCGCCGTTCTGGACGGGCGAGCTCCCGGTGCCCACGGCGGACGGGGAGATGTCGGCGCTGCGCGAGGCGACGCTGCCGGGCACCTGGGCCGCCGAGGTGCTCGACGGGCTGTCCCCGGTCGACGTCGAGTACGTGGCCCGGTACGGCGCGCCCGTGCTCGCGTCCGCCGGCGCCCGCACCGACCCCGACGTGTACACGGTGGGCGACGTCGTCACCCCGGAGACCGACGAGCCGGACGACGACGGCGGCCCGGACGACCCGGCCGCGTGGCTGGCAGGGTGGTCGGACTACCTGCGCCTCCTCACCAGCCGGTTCGGTGCCGGCGTCGCGATCGGCGAGCTGGTCGCGGTGGCGGACCTCGACGCCGTCGCCGAGTCCGCCTGGCCCGACGTCCTGGCCCAGCTCGCCGTCGACCCGGTCACCCGCCGGGCCCTGCTGACGCCGGTGCGCCGCGGCCGCAGCAGCGCGCCGTCGTACACCGCCTGGTGGTTGCGCGAGCGGCTCGGCGCACCCTTCGCCCTGCACGACGGCGTCCCGCTGCTGCCGCCCGCGCCGCGCCAGGTGGCCGGGCTCGACCTGGCGACCCGGCGCGCCCTCGGCGGGGCGGAGTCGCTCGGCGACCTTGACGCCACGGACTGGCCGGCCGCGCTGGACCGGCTGCCCGCGCCCGGATCGGCCCTGCCGCTGCGGGACGCTCTCGTGGTGTGGCGCGGCCTGGCGAACCTCGCGACCCGTCTCGACCCCGCCGACCGGGGCGCCGCGCTGGACCCGCTGCCCGACCGGCTGCCCGCGCTCGACGCGAGCGCCGTCGTCGTGCAGCGTGCCGACGACGTCGAGGTGACGGGCACGGCGCGCTGGGCCGCGCTCGGTGCGGTGATCCCGGTACCCGCCCCGGAGGCGGAGGCGCTCGCAGACCTGCTCGACCTGCCGCTGGCCGGCCAGGACGGGCTGCCCGCCCCCGACCTGCTGGGTGACGAGCAGGAGCTCGAGCCCCGGGTCGCCGAGCTCGACCACCGGCTGCCGCAGGTCTGGTACCGGCACGAACGGCTGTCGGTGGCAGGGCGGCCCGTGCCGTGGTGGGTGGACGCCACGGGACGGGTCCACGCCACGTCGCGGGCCGGTCTCGCCGCGGGGCTGGCGGACCTGCTCGGACGTCCGGACCGGGTGGCGCTGCTGGGCGCGGTGCTCGACGAGCCGGAGCGTGCCGTCCCGCTGTGGGCCACGACGGCGTGGGGCTGAGCGACTGATCAGTCGTCGCGGTGGCGGCGGGCCCAGACCAGGCCGAGCAGACCGAGCAGGATGCCGGCACCGCACGTGGCGACGAACTCGACCGAACCACCGGCGAACGCCAGGAGGGCGCCGGCGACGACGAGGGCCACCGCCCAGGCGGCGATCCCGACGAGCATGACGCGGCGCAGGTCGGCACGCGGTGGGTCGGGAGCCTGCCGGCGCTGCTCGGGGTGCAGCAGCAGGGTCAGGACGGAGGGCACGTCCCGATCGTACGTGTCCGCACGGCCCGGGACCGACGGTGCGGCGTGGTGACCGTCACGGGCGGCCGGAACGGGCCAACCGGCCGAATCGCCCGAACGTCTCCGCAGGACCTTCACGCCTCTGGCACGATAGGTGCCCATGGCCACCGAGACCTCCGCGCCCCCGACGGGGCCCCGCGGCATCGACCGCTTCTTCAGGATCACCGAACGAGGATCGACCGTCGGGACCGAGATCCGCGGGGGTCTCGTGACGTTCTTCGCGATGAGCTACATCATCGTCCTCAACCCGCTCATCATCGGCACGGTCCCGGACGGCACGGGGCAGTTCCTCGGTGGTGGGACGGAGGCCACCCCCGACTCGATCGCCATGGTGGCGGCAGCGACCGCGCTGGTGGCCGGCGTCGTCACGATCCTCATGGGCGTCGTGGCGAACTTCCCCATCGCGCTCGCCGCCGGTCTCGGGCTCAACGCCGTGGTCGCCTACTCGATCGCCGGCCTGCCCGACGTGACCTGGGCCGACGCGATGGGCCTGGTGGTCATCGAGGGCGCCATCATCCTCGTGCTCGTCCTCACCGGGTTCCGCGAGGCGGTGTTCAACGCCGTGCCGCTGGAGCTCAAGACCGCCATCAGCGTGGGCATCGGCCTGTTCATCGCGCTCATCGGGTTCGTCAACGCCGGGTTCGTGGTCCCCGGCGAGGGGACGCCGCTGGCGCTCGGCTACCTCGGCACGTGGCCGATCCTCGTGTTCGTGGTCGGCCTGCTCCTGGTGATCGCGCTGTTCGTGCGCAAGGTGCGCGGGGCGATGTTCATCGCGATCGCCGTCGCCACGGTGCTCGCGATCGTCCTGGAGAACACCCTGCACATCGGGACCAAGGCGGCGGGCAACGAGCACGGCTTCAAACTCAACGCGCCGACGTGGGACGGCGTCGCCACCATCCCGGACTTCGGGCTCCTCGGGGAGTTCTCGCTGCTCGGTTCGTTCCGGTCGATCTCCGCCGTGACCGTCATCCTGCTGGTGTTCTCCCTGCTCATCGCCGACTTCTTCGACACGATGGGCACGATGGTGGCCGTGGGCTCCGAGGCCGGGCTCCTGGACCCCGACGGCAACCCGCCCAGGACCCGCCAGATCCTCGTGGTCGACTCCCTGGCCGCGGTGCTCGGCGGCATGGGGTCGGTGTCCTCGAACACCGCGTACGTGGAGTCCACCTCGGGCGTGGGCGACGGGGCCCGGACCGGGCTCGCGTCCGTCGTTACCGGTGTCGCGTTCCTCCTGGCGACGTTCCTGTCACCGCTCGTGGCGCTCGTGCCCTACGAGGCGGCGGCTCCCGCGCTCGTGTTCGTCGGCTACCTCATGATGATGCAGGTCGCGTCGATCTCCTGGCGCAACGTGGAGATCGCGATCCCCGCGTTCCTGACGATCGTGCTCATGCCGTTCACCTACTCGATCGCCGACGGCATCGGCGCCGGCTTCATCGCGTTCGTCGTCATCAAGGTGGCGCTCGGCAAGGTCAAGCAGGTGCACTGGCTGATGTGGGTCACGGCCCTGATGTTCCTCGTGTACTTCCTCCTCGCGCCGCTCGAGGCCGCGTTCGGGATCTGATCGGCGCAGCGTCAGGCGCGGAGCGACGCCACGTACTCCTCGACGGTCTCCAGCGTCGGCAGCAGGCCCTGCTCCTTCGCCTCGGCCAGGGTCGGGGCGGCGGTGTCCTTCGCGGACAGCTGTGGCGTGACCGGGGCACCGTCACGTGCCGACGTCGGCCACTCGATGCCGATCGCCGGGTCCAGCGGGTGGACGCCGTGCTCGGCCGTCGGGTTGTAGCCCGTCGAGCAGAGGTACATGACGGTCGAGTCGTCCTCGAGCGACATGAAGGCATGACCGAGGCCCTCACCGAGGTAGATCGCGCGGCGGTCCACGTCGTCGAGCAGCACCGAGTCCCAGCGGCCGAACGTCGGCGACCCGACCCGGATGTCGACGACGACGTCCAGGACCGCGCCCCGCGGGCAGGTCACGTACTTGGCCTGCCCGGGCGGGACGTCCGCGAAGTGGACCCCGCGCAGCACGCCCGCCGCGGACACCGAGAGGTTCGCCTGCTGCAGGTCCAGGTCGTGGCCCAGGTGCTCCGAGAAGGTCGAGGCCTTGAACCACTCGAGGAACACACCCCGAGGATCTCCGAACTGCTTCGGGGTGATCTCGTAGGCGCCGGGGACGGCCAGCTCGCGGAACTGCACGGGAAACTCCTCCAGATCGGTGGTCGCGGGCCTTAGGATCCTACGGTGACGGCAACGACTCCACAGACCAAGGACCCGCGTTGGCTCGTCCTGGGCGCGGGCGGCATGCTCGGCCAGGACCTCCTCGGCGTTCTCACCACCGCGGGGCGGGACGCGACGGGACTCGGCCGGGCCGATGTCGACGTGACCGATGCGCAGGCCGTCCGTGCCGCCGTCGTCGGCCACGACGTCGTCGTCAACGCCGCCGCCTGGACCGCCGTGGACGACGCGGAGAAGCACGAGGCCGAGGCCTTCGACGTCAACGCCACCGCCGCGGCCCACGTCGCCCGGGCGGCGGACGCTGCGGGGGCCCGCCTGGTGCACGTCTCCACCGACTACGTGTTCGACGGCGCGGCGGACGCACCGTACGCCGAGGGGGCGCCGATGGCGCCGCGATCCGCCTACGGCCGGACCAAGGCGGCAGGGGAGTGGGCGGTGCGCGCCGAGGCTCCGGACCACCTGATCGTGCGCACCGCCTGGCTGTACGGCGCCCACGGTGGCTGCTTCCCGAAGACCATGGCGCGGCTGGGTGCCGAGAAGGACCGGCTCGCCGTCGTCGACGACCAGGTCGGGCAGCCCACGTGGACGCGCGACCTCGCCGAGCTGATCGTGCGCCTGGTCGACGCCGAGGTGCCCGCCGGGACGTATCACGGGACGTCGTCGGGCCGGACGTCGTGGTTCGGGTTCACCCGGCGGATCCTGGCGTCGGCGGGCCTCGAGACTCCGGTGGAGCCGACCACGAGCGACGCGTTCGTCCGCCCTGCGCCGAGGCCCGCCTTCTCGGTGCTGGGCCACGACGCGCTGCGAGCGGCTGGTGTGGAGCCGATCGGTGACTGGGCCGAACGGTGGGAGGCTGCCGCGCCCTCCGTGCTCGCGTAGCTCACACGCTGCGGGTGCACGACACGCGGTAGGCCCGACCGCTCGATCGGCGTGTCGTGCACCCGCAGCGCGGGGTGGGCTACTCGTCCAGCAGGCCCAGCAGGTAGCTGCCGTAGCCGGACTTGACCAGCCTCTCGGCGCGCACGCGCAGCTCGTCGTCGGACAGGAAGCCGCGCCGCCAGGCGACCTCCTCCGGCGCGCCGATCTTCAGCCCCTGGCGTTGCTCGATCGTGCGCACGAAGTCGCTCGCCTCGAGCAGGGAGTCGAACGTGCCGGTGTCCAGCCAGGCCGTGCCGCGGGGGAGCACCTCGACCTGCAGCGAGCCACGGCGCAGGTACTCGGCGTTGACGTCGGTGATCTCGTACTCGCCCCGCGCCGAGGGCTCGATGTTCTTGGCGATCTCGACCACGTCGTTGTCGTAGAAGTACAGACCCGGTACCGCGTAGTTCGACTTGGGCTGTGCCGGCTTCTCCTCGAGGGAGATCGCGCGACCGGCGTCGTCGAACTCGACCACGCCGTACGCCGACGGCTCCGCGACCCGGTAGGCGAAGACGGCGCCGCCGTCAATGTGCTGGAAGCGTGCCAGCTGGTCGCCGAGGCCCTGGCCGTAGAAGATGTTGTCGCCCAGCACGAGGGCGGCGGAGTCGGAACCGATGAAGTCCTCGCCCAGCACGAACGCCTGCGCGAGCCCGTTCGGCTGCTCCTGCACCGTGTACTCGATCGACACCCCGAACTGGGAGCCGTCTCCGAGGAGCCGACGGAACTGCTCGGCGTCGTGCGGGGTGGTGATCACCAGGATGTCCCGGATACCCGCCAGCATCAGCGTCGAGAGCGGGTAGTAGATCATCGGCTTGTCGTACACCGGCACGAGCTGCTTGCTCACGCCCAGGGTGATCGGGTGGAGTCGGGTGCCGGAGCCGCCGGCCAGGATGATGCCACGCATAGGCGGGATGATCTCACGGAGCGGGGGTCCGATGACGCCGACGGCCGTCGCGCGCCGCGGCGCCACGCCACCTGCCACAATGGCCGGGTGACGCGTGACACGCCGCCGTGCGAGCGTGCCTATCGCCGCACCCTCGCCCTCCTGACGCTCGCGGTGGCGTCGTGGACGGTGGCCTGGGCCGTGCTGACGCCGGGGTTCCGCTCGCCCGACGAGCAGAACCATCTCAACAGCGTCGTGCGGGTCGCCTACGGCGGGGGCTGGCCGGCGCCGGGTGACGCCCACTTCGCCCCCGTGACCGACCAGGCGGTGGCCGAGGCCGCCTACCCGGCCGACCTGCCCGGGCGCTGGGTGTTCCGGCCCGACCGCAACCAGTTCGTCGACCTCACCCCTGTCCCCGCCGACGAACGCGTCCGGATCACCGCCCAGAACGCCCTGCCCGCGCCGGGCACCAGCGCCACCGTGGACCAGATGACCCAGCATCCGCCGGCGTACTACGCGCTGGGCGCCGCGGTCCTGCACGTCACCGGCACCGCCGACGCGCGCTGGGACGTCGCCCTGCTGGTGCTGCGGCTCCTCGACGCCGTCCTGTTCGCCGCGACGGTCCCGCTGGCGGCGGCCACCACCCGGCGGCTGACCGGGTCGCGCTCGGCCGCGCTCGTCGCCGCGCCGGTCCCGATGCTGATCCCGCAGGTCGGCCACATCATGGGAGCCGCCAACAACGACGCCCTCGTGGTCCTCACCGGCGCGGGCGTCACCTACCTCGCCGCCCGGGTCGTCACGGGCGACCTGCGCTGGCGGGTCGTGGTCGGCATCGGTCTCGCGCTCGGCGTCGGGCTGCTGACCAAGGTGATGCTCGCGTTCGCGATCCCCGTGGTGGTGGCCGCCTACCTGCTCGCGCCCGGTCCGCGCGGTCGCCCCCGCGCCGGCCCGACGGCGGTCTCCCGCGCCTGGCGCGGTCTCGTCGCACTGGTCGTGGCCTTCGTCGTCGGCGGCTGGTGGTGGGCCCGCAACTGGATCGTCGACGGCGCGGTGCAGCCGGTCGGGCTGCCGCGCGACTACTCGGGGATGACGCCCGTGCCCGCCGGCGAGGTCCTCTCCGACGCCGTCGGCCGCACCGCTCAGGCGTTCTTCGGGAACCTGTCCTGGCTGGAGGTCCGCCTGCCGGGTCACCTGGTGGTGCTCGGCTCGGTCCTGCTCGTCACGGCCGGACTGATCGCCGTCGTCGTGCCCGGTGCCCGGCGAGGCGCCGTGACGATCGCGCTGCTGCCCGCCGGACTGTTCGGCGGCGTCATCGTCAACGCCGTGAAGAGCTGGACGGACTCCGGTGTGCTCGTCGCCCTGCAGGGGCGGTACGTGTTCGGCGGTCTGACGGCGCTCGCGGCGCTCGTGGCGATCGCCGTCTGGCAGGTCTGCCGACGCCGGGAACGCCGGGTGGCCCTCGCCGTGCCGGTCACCGCGACGCTCGCCGTGACGGTGGCGGTCGCGGGCCTGGTCTGGGCCTTCGTCGCGATGTACCGGGGCCCGGGGGATTCGGCGGCCGACGCCTGGGAACGGTGGGCGGCGTGGAGCCCCCTGACCGCACCGGTGATCGCGAGCGTGCTGGTCGTCGTGGCACTGGGGCTGGCCGCCGCCGTCGTCGTCGCCTGGCGGTGGCGGGCCCGGACGCCGGGTCGCACCGTCGCGGCCGGGAGCGTCGCCGCGGGCCGCGGGTGAGCCCGCCGACGTCGCCCGTGGCTAGACTCGCGCACGTCAGCGCCACCGCGCTGCTCAGCGCCGCCGTCGTCCCCACCGAAGGGCCTCGATGAAGCTCGTCGTCCAGATCCCGTGCCTCGACGAGGCCGCGACCCTCCCGCTCGTCCTGGCGACACTGCCGCGCGAGGTCCCGGGGTTCGACGAGGTCGAGTGGCTCGTCGTCGACGACGGCTCCACGGACGGCACCGCCGAGGTGGCCCGCAACCTCGGCGTCGACCACGTGCTGCGCCACACCCGCACCATGGGCCTGGCCCGCTCGTTCCGCGACGGTGTCGACTTCGCCCTCGCCCACGGTGCGGACGTCGTGGTCAACACCGACGGTGACAACCAGTACCCGTCCGAGCTGGTCGGCGATCTCACGGCACCGATCGTCGCCGGTGCGGCCGACATCGTGGTCGGTGACCGGCAGACCGCCACGATCGAGCACTTCTCGCCCTTCAAGAAGCGGATGCAGCGCCTCGGCAGCCGGGTCGTGTCCGCCGCCGCACACACCGCTCTGCCCGACGCCGCGAGCGGGTTCCGCGCCTACTCCCGGCTCGCGCTGCTCCGGCTGAACGTCGTCACCCAGTTCAGCTACACGATGGAGACGATCATCCAGGCGGGGAACAAGCACCTGCGGATCGTCTCGGTGCCGGTGACCACCAACCCGAAGACCCGCGAGTCGCGGCTGTTCCGCAACATCTGGCAGCACATGGGCCGTTCGGGGCGGGCCATCGTGCGCAGCTGGATCATGTTCCGGCCGCACCTGGTCTTCCTCACGCTGGCGGCGGTGTTCTTCCTGGCCGCGGCCGTGCCCGCGGCCAGGTTCCTCGTGTTCTTCGCCCAGGGCGAGGGTGGCGGCCACGTGCAGTCCCTGGTGTTCGCCGCCGCGATGCTGGTGGGGTCGCTGCTCTGCCTGGCGCTGCTGGTCATCGCGGACCTGCTGCGGACCAACCGCACGCTGCTGGAGGACGCGCTCGAACGGCTCAAGCGGGTCGAGTACGGGCGGGACGGGTGATCGTCGCGTTCGGCACCTACGACGCCGCCCGGCACCCGCGCGTCGGCGTCCTCGTGGCCGGGCTGCAGGCCCACGGGTACGAGGTGGCCGAGCTGAACCGCCCCCTCGGGTTCTCGACGGCCGCGCGCGTCCGGATGCTCCGCCAGCCGTGGCGGTTGCCGCTGCTCCTGCTGCGTCTGCTGGCCTGCTGGGCGCTGCTGGTGCGCGACGCCGCCGCCCACCGCCGCGTCCACGGCGCCCCCGACGCGGTGCTGGTCGGCTACCTGGGCCACTTCGACGTGGTCCTGGCCCGGCTGCTGCACCCGCGCACCCCGGTGGTCCTGGACCATCTCGTCTTCGCCGCCGACACCGCCGTCGACCGCGGTGCGACCGGCCTGCGCGTCCGCCTGCTGCAGGGTCTGGACCGGCTCGCGCTGGCGTGTGCCGACGTCGTCGTCCTCGACACCGACGAGCACCGGGCGCTGCTCCCGACCCCCCGCGTCCGTCGAGCGTTCCTCGATCTCCCTCACCGGCGGCCTGTCGGGGAGAATCCGGCACGCTCGAGGCGTCGCGGGGTGGTGGTCGTGCCCGTCGGGGCGCCGGACGCATGGTTCGCCGACGCGGCGTCCCGTGCCGCACGGGGGCGGGGCATACCGGGGCCCGACGGCGGCACCCCGGCCGTCGCCGGGCCGTTGCGCGTCGTGTTCTTCGGCCTCTTCACCCCGTTGCAGGGAGCCGTGACCGTGGCCGAGGCCCTCGCCGACGCCCTGCCCCGGGCCGCCGCAGCGGGCCGGCCGATCGAGGCGACGTTGATCGGCACCGGCCAGGACCACGCCGCCGCGCGGTCCGCGCTGGAGGGCGTCGACGGCGTCACCTGGCTCGGCTGGACCGCACCGGCGGACCTGCCCGAGCTGGTCGCCGCCCACGACGTCTGCCTCGGCATCGTCGGCGGCACCCCCAAGGGGCGGCGCGTGGTGCCCAACAAGGTCTTCCAGGGGCTGGCCGCCGGATGCGTGGTGGTCACCTCCGACACACCGCCCCAGCGTCGGCTGCTCGGGGACCACCTGGAGCTGGTGCCGCCGGCCGACCGCCGGGCGCTCGCCGACCGGCTCGTCGACCTGACCGATCCCGTCCGGCTCGCCGCCGCCCGGGCCCGAGCGCACGGCGCGCGTGACGCGATCCGGCCGGCCGCCGTCGTCGGCCCCCTGGTCGCGGCCCTGGACCGCCGCGGGATCCGGCCGTGACCGGGCGGCCGGGACCCGGCGCCACGGGGGCCCCGCGCGCCACGGGGGCCCCCTCGCGAGCACGGCACGGCGCCACCGCGCGCCTGCTCGCCGTCCTGCGCTCGCCGTGGGTGCGCTGGGGTTTCCTCGTGCTGGCCGTGGCGCTGGCCGTCTACGCCGTCGTCGCCGTGCGCGAGGACCTGCTCGTGGCTGCCGCCGCGCTGTCCGGCGCGCGGCTGGTGGGGGCGTTCGCCCTGTCGGTGCTGTTCGTCGGCGGCACGCTGCTCGCGTGGCGGGCCGTGCTGGCCGACCTCGGCTCCCCGCTCGGTGCCCGCGCCGCCGTGGCCGTGTTCGGCATCAGCCAGCTCGGCAAGTACGTCCCCGGCGGGGTGTGGAACATCGTCGCGGCCGCCGAGGTCGGGGCCGACCACGGGGTCCCGCGCCGCCGCACCGTGACGGCCACCGCCGTCGCCACCGCTGTGGGCGTGGTCTCCGGTGCGGTCACCGGCGTGGTCGCGCTGCCGTTCGTCGCCGCCGACGCGCTCGGGCCGTGGTCCTGGACCCTGTGGTTGCTGCCCGCCGTCGCGGTGCTGCTGCTGCCTCCCGTGCTGAACCGGTTGCTGGCCGTCGCCTTCCGGCTGGCCCGCCGCGCGCCCCTGGAGCGCCCGCTGTCCTGGCGCGGGCTCGGCACGGCCGCCGCCTGGTCGGTGATCGGCTGGGTGTGCGTGGGCACGCAGGTCTGGTTGCTCGCGACCGGGCTCGGGATGGCGACGGGCATCGACACCCTCGCGCTGGCCGTGGGCGGGTACGCGCTGGCGTGGACGGTCGGCTTCCTCCTGGTGATGTTCCCGGCCGGTGCCGGGGCGCGCGAGCTGGTGCTCCTGGCCGTCCTGACCGGCGCGCTGCCGCACGCCGAGCTGCTGCTCGTCGTGCTCGTCAGCCGCGTCCTGGTGACCCTCGCCGACCTCGGGTTCGCCGCGGCCGGTGCGTTGGCCCGCCAGGCGATGCTGGCCCGCTACGCCCCGCTGCCGCCGCGGGCCTGGTTGCGCTGGGACGCCGTGCGGCGCGCGCTGCCGCGGCGGCGCTCCCGCGTCCTGGAGATCGGCTGCGGCCAGGGGGCGTTCGGCACCCGGATCGCCGCCCGGCACGACTACACCGCCGTGGAGCTCGACGGCGTCTCGTGGCGCACGGCAGCGGCCCGCGTCGCCGCCGTGGCCCCCGACGCCCGGGTCCTGCACGGCGACCTGTCCGCGCTGGGGCCCGGCGAGCGGTTCGACGTCGTGTGCGCGTTCGAGGTGATCGAGCACGTCGCCGCCGACGCCGCAGCGCTGCACGAGTGGGCCGCCCGGGTCCGGCCCGGCGGCATGCTGCTGCTGTCCACCCCGGCCGGGCCGGACCGGTTCGGCGCCTGGGACACCCTGGCCGGCCACTACCGGCGGTACGATCCCGACGCGCTCGCGGCCCTGCTCACCGACGCCGGGCTGGTCGACGTGCACGTCCGGCTCTACGACGCGCCGCTCGGCTACCTCCTGGAGGCGGTGCGCAACCGGGTGGCCCGCCGTCGGGCCCGGAGCCGCGACGAGGCCGGCAGCCCGGCCGAGCAGACGGCCGGGTCGGGGCGCACCCTGCAACCGTCCTCGCCGGTGACCGGGGCCGCCGTCGCCGTCGCCGTCTGGCCGTTCCGCCTGCTGCAGCGGGCCCTGCCTCGCCGGGGTACCGGCATCGTCGCCCGGGGCCGCCGCGCCCGTACCGAAGGAGTCCGTCGATGACCGCACTGCCGCCGCTGACGTTGTTCGGTTCGCTGCGCTGGGACGTCGTGCGCCGCCACCTGCCGCCGGGCGGGCGCGTGCTGGAGGTCGGCTGCGGCCAGGGCGCCGTGGGGGTGCGGCTCGCCGCGGCAGGTCACGACTACACGGGCGTCGAGCTGGACGGCGCCAGTGCCGCCGTCGCCGGCGAGCGGCTGGCCGCGGCCGGGCTGCCCGGCCGGGTCCTGCACGGGTCGGTCGAGGAGCTGGGCGACGACGGCGCGTTCGACGTCGTGTGCGCGTTCGAGGTCCTGGAGCACATCGACGACGACGCCGCGGCGCTCGCGCAGTGGCTGCCGCTGCTGCGCCCGGGCGGGCTGGTGCTCGTCTCGACCCCCGCGTGGCAGCAACGGTTCGGCCCGATGGACGCCGCCGTCGGCCACCACCGCCGGTACGACCCGCCGCAGATGCGGGCGTTGCTGGCCGGCGCCGGGCTGACCGACGTCGGCGGGCGCCTGTACGGCGCGCCGCTCGGCTACGCGCTGGAGGCGGTGCGCAACCGGCTCGCGGAGCGTCGTCTGGCGGACGACGGGACGACGACGGCGGAACGCACCGCGCGCTCGGGGCGCCTGTTCCAGCCGTCCTCCGCGGTCTCCGGCGCCGCGGTCGCGGCCGCCACCTGGCCCTTCCGGCTCACCCAGCGCGCGTTCCCGGCCTCGGGCCCGGCGCTGGTCGCGTGGGGACGGCGGCCCTGAGCCCGCCGTGAGCGGCCGGGAATAGACGGTCGCGTCGAAACGTTCCGAGACCACTGATGAGTGCCACCTTCTCCTCCCTGCGCTACCCGAACTACCGGCTGTGGTTCGGCGCCGCACTCGTCGCCAACGTCGGCACGTGGATGCAGCGGATCGCGCAGGACTGGCTGGTGCTCACCGTCCTGACCCACGACTCGGGCGTCGCCGTCGGCATCACCACGGCGCTGCAGTTCGTGCCCTTCCTGCTGATCGGGCCGTGGACCGGACTCCTCGCCGACCGACTGCCCCGCCGGCGCCTCCTCATGGCCACGCAGGGCGCGATGGGGCTGCTCGCCCTGGGGCTGGGCGCGCTGGTGCTCTCCGGGAACGCCGAGCTGTGGCACGTCTACGCGTTCGCCCTCGGGCTCGGGTTCGCCACGGCGTTCGACAACCCGGTGCGCCAGACCTTCGTCGCCGAGCTCGTCCCGCCGCAGCGCCTGGCCAACGCCGTCGGCCTGAACAGCGCGTCGTTCAACGCCGCACGCCTCGTCGGACCAGGTGTAGCCGGGCTGCTCATCGCCGCCGTCGGGCCGGGGTGGGTGTTCGTCGTCAACGGGGTCACCTTCGCGGCCACGATCGCCGCCGTCGCGGTCATGAGGCCGGCCGCGATGTGGACCAAGGAACGCGCACCCCGCGCCAAGGGACAGATCCGCGAGGGGCTGCGCTACGTGCGGGGCCGGTCGGACATCGTGGTGATCATGGTCGTGATGGCGGTCGTGTCGACCTTCGGCCTGAACTTCCAGCTCACCAGCGCGATGATGGCGCGGGTCGAGTTCGGGCGGGGCGCGCAGGAGTTCGGCCTGCTCGGCTCCGTCCTGGCGATCGGGTCGCTGGCCGGGGCGCTGCTGGCCGCCCGTCGCGAGCGCCCGCGGGTCCGGCTGGTGATCGGGGCCGCGTTCGGGTTCGCCGTGGCCACGGCCGTCAACGCCCTGATGCCCTCCTACCTCGGCTACGTCCTGACCTGCATCCCCGTCGGCCTGGCGGCCCTGACCATGATGACGGCCGCGAACTCCACCATCCAGACCTCCGTCGACCCCGTGATGCGCGGGCGTGTCATGGCGCTCTACATGATGGTCTTCCTCGGCTCGACGCCGATCGGGTCGCCCGTGGTGGGCTGGATCGGGGAGGCGTTCGGTCCGCGCCAGGCGATCCTCGTCGGATCGGTGACGACGTTCGCCGTGGCGTCGGCCGCGACCCTCTGGGCGGTGCGGAGCTGGCGGCTGCGGGTGCGGTACCGGCTGACACGCCGCCCGCACCTGGAGGTCGTCTACCTCGACGCGCCGCGTCCCGAGGTCGCGACCGCCGCCTGACCGCCGCTCAGACCAGCCGCTCGACGACGTGGTCCACGCACGCGGTCAGCGCCGCGACGTCGTCGGGGTCGACGGCGGGGAACATCCCGACCCGCAGCTGGTTGCGGCCCAGCTTGCGGTACGGGAACACGTCGAGGACGCCGGCCGCGCGCAGGTGGGCGACGACGGCGCTCGCGTCGATCCGGTCGTCCAGGTCGACGGTGCCCACCACCGTCGAGCGTTCCGCCGGCACGGTGACGAACGGCGTCGCCCACTCGCGGGCGTCGGCCCAGCCGTAGAGGATCTCGGCCGACGTCGCGCAGCGCCGGGACGACCACTCCAGGCCGCCCTGGCCGTTCAGCCACTCGACCTGCTCGGCCAGCATCACGAGCGTGGCCACCGCGGGCGTGTTCAGCGTCTGGTCCTTGCGCGAGTTCTCCAGCGCCGTCGTCAGCGACAGGAACTCCGGCACCCAGCGTCCGCCGCCCGACGCCTCGACCTCCGCGGCCCGTTCGATCGCGGCCGGGCTGCACAACGCGAGCCACAGCCCGCCGTCGGCCCCGAACACCTTCTGCGGGCCGAAGTAGTAGACGTCGGTGGAGCGCAGGTCCACCGGCAGGGCGCCCGCGCCCGACGTCGCGTCGGTCAGCAGCAGGGCGTCCTCGGCCGGGCGCCGCACCGGCGCCATCGCGCCGGTCGAGGTCTCGTTGTGCGGGGTGGCGTAGACGTCCACGGCGTCCGACGGCGTCAGGTACGCGACGCTGCCGGGTGCTGCGTCGACGACCTCGGGGTCCGCGAGGAACGGGGCGCGGCGCGTCGCCGCGGCAAACTTGGCCCCGAACTCGCCGAAGGTCGCGTGCTGGGCCCGCTCGCGCACGAGAGACGCCGTCGCCACCTCCCAGAACGCCGTCGACCCGCCGTTGCCGAGCACCACCTCGTAGCCGTCCGGCAGGTCGAAGAGGTCCGCCAGACCGGTGCGGACCCGGTGCACGACGTCCTTGACGGGTGCCTGGCGGTGCGAGGTCCCCAGGACGGGCCGGGTCGGGTCGCCCGCCGCGGCCACAGCGTCCACCTGGGCCGTGCGGACCTTCGACGGGCCGGAGCCGAACCGGCCGTCCGAGGGCAGCAGCGACGAGGGGATCTGCAGGGGCATGGTGACTCCGTGTCTCGGGTGCGCCGTCCGTCCCGGGGGCGACGCGGCAGCGTGGGTGTGTGCGAATAGACTAGGCCCGGGCCTCAAGACGGGAGCGGACGTGACGGACCTGATCGACACCACCGAGATGTACCTCAAGACGATCTACGAGCTGGGCGAGGAGGGCATCACGCCTCTGCGCGCACGGATCGCGGAGCGTCTGGGGCACTCCGGGCCGACGGTGTCGCAGACGGTCGCCCGCATGGAGCGCGACGGTCTCGTCGTCGTCACCGGGGACCGGCACCTGGAGCTCACGGACTCCGGCCGGTCCAAGGCCGTGCGGGTCATGCGCAAGCACCGGCTGGCCGAGCGCCTGCTCACCGACGTGATCAAGCTCGACTGGGAGCACGTGCACAACGAGGCGTGCCGCTGGGAGCACGTGATGAGCGACCTCGTGGAGCGTCGCCTGGTGACCCTGCTGGACCACCCTCACCAGGACCCGTACGGCAACCCCATCCCGGGTCTGTCCGAGCTCGGCGAGCAGTTCCAGGACGTCCCGTTCCTCGAGGGCGTGCAGTCCTTGCCGGCGCACCTGCTGGCGCGGCCCGGCGACGACGGGCTCGTGCTGCAGCGCATCGCCGAGCCGGTCCAGGTGGACGACGAGTTCCTCGCCCGGCTGGCGAGCGTCGGTCTGACGCCCGGCGTGCAGATCCAGGCCGAGCGGGCCGGTGACACCTACACGATCCAGGCCGTCGGCGGGAGCGAGGCGCTGGAGCTGCCGGAGGACCTCGCCAAGCACCTGTTCGTCGCAGCCGGCTGACCGGCGCCCGGACGCCCGGAGCGCGGTCGGACCGTCGGCCACGAGGCCGTCGTGATCGGAGCGTGACATCCCCATCCGGTTCGGGTACGGTCGGACACGCTCACCGGATTCGGTTTGGTGAGTACCGGGACGGACGCCGAACCCTGCCACCGTCCCGGTGCCCACGGATGACCGCACGGCAGGGGCGGGGGACCCACTTTCGGGCATCGGAGACGGTGTCCTCGGGGTGAAGCCTGATGGTTCGTAGGGACCGTGAGGCCGGGTGTTTTCTCCCACCCGAACCCGACAGCTGACCTCGTAGGCGACCGGAGAGGTTGAACGTGACTGCTCGCACCTCGCGTGGCAAGCACCGCGCTGCTCGTCGTCCGATGATCGCCGCGCCGTCGGCGGCTGCTGGGCGCCGGGCCGCTGTCGTGGCCACCGCCGGTGGTCTGCTGGTCTCGACGATCGGTGGCGCCACCGCTGCGCAGGCCGCGCCGGTCGACGCCGACGCCGCTCAGAAGCTCAGCACGGTCGACCTGGGTGCGCTGACCGACCAGGCCCGTGAGGCGCTGGAGTCCGCGCCGGTGGTCACGGTCGCGGCCAAGGCCGAGCTGGACGTCGAGAAGGTCACGGCGAAGTCGATCGAGAAGGCGGGCATCAAGGCCGCTCCCGAGCCCGAGCCGGTGCGTGAGGTCGCGCCGTCGCGTTCGGCCGAGCGCACCGCCGTGGAGTCGACCGAGTCCACCTCGACCGAGACGTCCACCACCGAGACCACCAGCACCGAGACGACGTCGGTCCCCGCCTCCGCGGTCGGTTCCTCCGTGATCTCGGTCGCCTCGCGCTACGTCGGCGTCCCGTACGTCTCCGGCGGCACCTCGCCGTCGGGCTTCGACTGCTCCGGGTTCACGCAGTACGTCTACGCCCAGGTCGGGATCTCGCTGCCCCGCAGCTCCTCGGACCAGCGGTACTCCGGAACCGTGATCTCCCGGGCGGACGCGCAGCCGGGTGACCTCATCTGGTCCCCGGGCCACGTCGCGATCTACGCGGGCGGCAACTCCCAGATCGACGCGCCGCGTCCCGGCAAGACGATCCAGTTCCGCAGCATCTGGCAGTCCAGCCCCACGTTCATCCGACTCGGCTGACGGCAGGACGCACAGCTCTCCGAGGGCCCCGAGGCGCGGCATGCGCCTCGGGGCCCTCTGCGTCCTCGGCACGGCACCCCGCGGTCCGTGTACCTCGGGCCGCCCTGCTGGCCGCAGAGGCCCCCTGGAAGCCCTCGACGAGCCCCGATCGACACGCTCCCGACGTCGTCGTGATCGAAACGTGACATGGCGACGACGATCGGATACCGTTCACTCGTTCGGTGGAGCATTTCGCCGAACCCCGTCCGGACGCCGAGTCCTGCCACCGGTCGGGGAGCCGAGACCCATGGCAGGAGCGGGGGACCCACTTTCGGGCATCGGAGACGGTGTCCTCGGGGTGAAGCCTGATGGTTCGTACGGACCGTGAGGCCGGGTGTTTTCTCCCACCCGAACCCGACAGCTGACTTCGTAGGCGGACGGAGAGGAAAGACGTGAACGCACGCACTACGACGCGAGGCCGGCACCGCGCCGCTCGTCGTCCGATGATCGCCGCGCCGTCGGCGGCTGCTGGGCGCCGGGCCGCTGTCGTGGCCACCGCCGGTGGTCTGCTGGTCTCGACGATCGGTGGCGCCACCGCTGCGCAGGCCGCGCCGGTCGACGCCGACGCCGCTCAGAAGCTCAGCACGGTCGACCTGGGTGCGCTGACCGACCAGGCCCGTGAGGCGCTGGAGTCCGCGCCGGTGGTCACGGTCGCGGCCAAGGCCGAGCTGGACGTCGAGAAGGTCACGGCGAAGTCGATCGAGAAGGCGGGCATCAAGGCCGCTCCCGAGCCCGAGCCGGTGGTGCGCGAGGTCGCGCCGTCGCGTTCGGCCGAGCGCACCGCCGTCGAGTCGACCGAGTCCACCTCGACCGAGTCCACCTCGACCGAGACCTCCTCGACCGAGACCACCAGCACCGAGACGAGCACGGCGCCCGCTGCCAGCACGAGCGGCTCGTCCGCCGTGTCGATCGCGGCCCGCTACATCGGCACGCCGTACGTGGTCGGCGGCGCCTCGCCGTCGGGCTTCGACTGCTCGGGCCTCGTCACCTATGTCTACGCCCAGCTCGGCATCTCGCTGCCCCACTCGTCCAGCGCGATCCTCAGCGCGTCGAACACCACGCAGATCTCGAGCTCGTCGGCGCAGCCGGGCGACCTCATCTGGTCCCCGGGTCACATCTCGATCTACATCGGCAACGGCCAGCAGATCGAGGCGACGCGCCCCGGTGGGTGGACCGTCCGCCAGTCCGGCATCTGGCAGTCCAGCCCCACGTACCTGCGCGTCACGGGCTGACCTCCCGCCGTCGCTGCGACCGACGCCCCGGTGCTCCCCACGAGCGCCGGGGCGTCGTCGCGTCCCGGTGTCGACGACGTGCCCGCGGGCGGGGGTGAGCGTGCGGCGCGCCCTCGGCGACTCCCGGCGGCTTTGCTGCACCTTGCGGCCGTCTTTCGCTACGCTTGAACCATGATGGCATCGGACGCCGAGGTCCGGTCATGACGGGAGGCGCGACATGACACGTCCAGAGGTCGTACTGGTCGGGGTCGACGGATCGGCGGCAAGCCTGCATGCCCTGGACTGGGCCGCGGCGTACGCCGGCAGGGTCGGCTGGTCGCTGCACGCCGTGTGCAGCTATTCGCTGCCGTCCTTCACGGCGGCCTCGCTCGACGGCGGGTACGCGGCCCTGGACGACACCGCCATCGCCGAGGGTGCCAAGGCCGTGCTGGCCGAGGTGCAGACACGGATCGCGCCGACGGGTGTGCCGATCGAGACGAGCGTCGCCACGGGGGACGCGGCGGGTGTCCTGGTCGAGCTGTCGGCGGAGCACTGCCTGGCCGTGGTCGGCACCCGCGGTCGCGGCGGGTTCACCGAGCGGCTTCTCGGCACCGTGTCGTCGGCGCTGCCGGCGCACGCCCACTGCCCGACGGTCGTCGTGCCGTACCGCGAGCCGGCCGGCGACGACGATCCGGAACGGCGGGACGGTGACACGGTCCATGAGGTGCGCCGGATCGTGGTCGGGGTGGACGGGTCGCCGACGGCGGAGGTCGCGCTGCGGCACGCCGTCGAGCAGGCCTCGGCCTGGGGCGCCGAGCTGGTGGCCGTCGCCGGGGTGCCGCTGGGGTCCGGCGCGGGCGTCCTGGCCTGGCTGCCCTCGCAGATCGACCACGAGCAGGTGCTCGCGGACGTGAAGGCCGGGCTCGACGTGATCGTCGACCGGGTCGGCGCCGAGCACCCGGAGCTGACGATCAAGCGGCACGTGCTCGACGGTTCGGGTGCCGAGCTGCTCACCGAGTTCTCGGCGGCATCGGACCTGGTGGTCGTGGGCTCGCGGGGCCGTGGGGGCTTCCGCGGTCTGCTGCTGGGCTCGACGAGCCAGGCGGTGCTGCACCACTCCAAGTGCCCGGTGCTGGTCGTGACCCGCAAGTGCGACGAGGAGCTGCAGGCGGAGTCGGCCGCCTGACCCCCTCCGTTGTGGGTATGAAATCGACGGCCTCGGAGCGATCCGGGCCGTCGATTTCATACCCACAGGGCTCTCGTGGGGGAGCCTGTGGAAATCGCCTGCAGGCAGGAGCGCGGTGGTGCCACGGTCGGGGTGTGCTGCACAGGACATCGGACAACCTGCTACACCCCAGCGAGACGCCGAGCCTGGGCCGGCCGTTCCGCGTCGCCGATGCGTTGGCCCGTGGCCTCCCGCCGCGGGTGCTGCGTCGGGCGGAGCTGGACCGGCCGTTCCACGGACTCCGGTCGCCCTCAGGCTTCGGAGGCGATCTGGCCGCCCGGTGCCGTGCGCTGAACGTCGCGATGGACGACGGCGTGGTGTTCAGCCACGTGACAGCGCTGCGGCTGCACGGGATCGACGTCCCGTGGACGCTGCGGGAGGCCGCGGCCGACGACGCGCCGCTCCACGTCGCCACACGGGTGGAGGGCGACCGTCTGCAGCGTCGCGACGTCGTGTCTCACCGCACCCGCCAGGATTTCCTGGAGGTCACCACGGTCGACGGCCTGCCCGTGACGACACCCGCGCAGACGTTCGTCCACGTGGCCGCCGACCTCAGGCTGCCCGACGACGTCGTGATCCTCGGCGACGCCATGATGCGGTACGGCGACGTGCTGACGAGCACCGCTGAGCTGGCCGACCTGGCACGCCGCACTCGCAAGGTCAAGGGAATCGCGCAGGTCCGGGAGCAGATCGAGCGGATGTGCCCCGGCACCGACTCGGTCATGGAGACCCGTACCCGGCTGCGGCTGACCGACGCCGGCCTTCCGTGGCCCCTGGTCAACGCCGTCGTCCGGCTCGACGACGGCACCTACGTCAAGCGCTGCGACCTGCTCTACCCGGAGGCGCGGGTCGTCATCGAGTACGACGGGGATCAGCACCGCACCGACAGACGGCAGTGGCGGGACGACGTCCGGCGTCGCCGATGGCTCGAGGAGCTGGAGTACGACGTGGTGGTCGTGGTCGCGGACGACTTCACGCGCGAGGCGTCGATGAGTCAGGAGCGCGACGCCGTCTCCCACGTCCGTGCTCTGCTCCGCGACCCGCGGCGTCCAGGTCCCGGAACGCCCGGGACGATCGTCGTGCCGTTCGACCCGAGGCCCGTCCGGTACTGAGGGGTTCGCCGACCGTCCCACCCCGTTGTGGGTATGAAAATGACGGCCCCGGACCGATCCGGGGCCGTCATTTTCATACCCACAACGGGGTGGGACGGGGTCAGTGGCGGGTGCGGTACAGATGCATGGTGATCGGGGCGAAGATCGCCGTCATCACGACGGCCGAGACCAGCACGGTCACCACGTCGCCGCCGTCCGCCGCCCCGCCCATGAGCCCGCGGACCGCGGTGACCAGGTGGGACACGGGGTTGATGTCCACGAACGCCTGCAGACCGGACGGCATCGTGGACGGGTCCACGAAGATGTTCGAGGCGAACGTCAGCGGCATCAGCACCATCATCGACACCCCCATCACGGCGTTCGGCGTGCGCAGCAGGAGCCCGAGGATGGTGAAGATCCAGCTCAGCGCGAAGGCGAACACGAGGAGCAGGGCCACCCCCGCGACCACGCCGACGAACCCGCCCGCCGGACGGAACCCGATGATGAGACCGAGCCCGATGCACATGATCGACGCGATCGTGTACCGGACGGTGTCCCCGAGCAGTGCCCCGACGATGGGCGCCGGGCGCCAGATCGGCAGCGAGCGGAACCGGTCGAACACGCCCTTGGTGATGTCGGTGTTGAGGGTGTAGCCGGTGTACACGGTCACGATGATGATCGTCTGGACCAGGATGCCGGGCAGCAGGAACTGGATGTAGGCGTTCGTCGATCCCGCGAGCGCCCCGCCGAACAGGTAGGTGAACATCAGGGTGAAGATCACGGGGGAGACCAGGACGTCGAAGAGCTGCTCGGGCACGTGCTTGATCTTGAGCAGCGCCCGCCACGCGAACGTCAGCGAGCAGGAGACGGCGGACGGCCGCGTCGGCCGGGTCTCGAGCGCGACGGCGTCGCGGAGCGTGGTGGTGCTGATGTCGACGGCGCTCATCGGGCCACCTCCTGCTCGATGCCGGCATCCTCGGGTGCGTCGTCCGGCAGGGGCTCGCCGGTCAGGGTCAGGAACACCTCGTCGAGGCTCGGCTGCCCCAGCGAGAACTCGGGGACCGCGATCCCTGCCGCGTCGAGCGCGGGCAGGAGCCCGGCCACCAGGTGGGCCCCGTCGTCGGGCACGCGGGCACTGAGCGCGTACGGGTCGGTGGGCAGCGTCGGTTCGGTCCCGAGGACGTCCTGCACGACGGCGGCCGCCTCGCCCCGCCGGGTGGCGTCCGCGAGGCGCAGGTCGACGGCGCCCTGCCCGACGGACCGCTTCAGCTCGCTGGAGGTGCCCTCCGCGATGAGTTGACCGTGGTCGATGACCCCGATCCGGTCGGCGAGCTGGTCGGCCTCCTCGAGGTACTGCGTGGTCAGGAGCACGGTGGCGCCGTCGTCGACGAGCACCCGCACGATGTCCCACACCTGGTTGCGCGAGCGCGGGTCGAGGCCGGTGGTGGGCTCGTCGAGGAACAGCACCCGCGGGGAGAGCACGAGCGAGGCCGCGAGGTCGATGCGGCGCCGCATCCCGCCGGAGTACGTCTTGACCTGGCGGGCACCCGCGTCGGTCAGGCTGAACGCCTCGAGGAGGTCGGCGACGCGTCGCCTGGCCGCGGGGCCGCGGAAGCCGTACAGCCGGGCCAGCATGAGCAGGTTCTCGGTGCCGGTCAGGTCCTCGTCGACGGACGCGTACTGGCCCGTGAGCCCGACGGCGCCGCGGACGGCGTCGGCGTCGCGCACGACGTCGTGCCCCAGCACGCGGGCGGTGCCGCCGTCGGGCCGCAGCAGCGTGGCGAGCATCCGCACGACCGTCGTCTTGCCGGCGCCGTTCGGCCCCAGCAGGCCGAACACGCTGCCGGTGGGGATCGTCAGGTCGACGCCGTCGACGGCCTTGGTGGTCTTCTTGCCGGACGTGAAGTGCTTGACGAGGCCGGACGCCTCGACGGCGTCGCCTGCTCGGTCGTCGGGTGTGCTCATCGGGGGATCTCCTCGGTCGACTCGTCCACGGTAGAACCTAGGACGCGCCACCGACAGGGAATTCATCGGTCGGCGGACGCTCCCGCGGCGGCGTCCGGGCCGCGCAGGACGCCGTGGGCGATGTCGAGGATGGTCTCGTCCGTCAGGCCGGCCGCGCGGGCCCGGGCGACGACGGTGCGCAGCTCCTCGACCAGCGCGGGTCGGGGGTCGCGTGAGCCGGCGCCGGGCCCGGTGCCCTCGGCGACGACGGTGCCCGTCCGGCGACGGGAGGTCACCACCCCGGTGCTCTCCAGCTCGCGGTAGGCCCGCTGGACGGTGCCGACGGCGATGCCGAGGTCGCGCGCGAGGTCGCGGGAGGCGGGGAGCCGGTCGCCGGGGACCAGGGTGCCGACGGCGACCAGGCCGGCGACCTGGCGACGGATCTGCTCGTAGGCCGGGACCGCGGCGTGCAGGTCGACGGTGATGTCGGTCATCCGTCCGCCCGGGCCCCGACCCGCACGGGTGCGACGGGCACACCGCGCGCAGCCCGGACGACGACGGCCACGGTGACGGCTGCGATCGCGACGGCGAGAGCGGTGGCCAGGTAGCCCGTCACCGTCATCGCCGCGACGCGGTCGACGACGTCGCCGATCCGGGCGGTACCCGCGCGGCGGAGCGCACCGCCGGTGACGACCAGCGTCAGTGCTGTCGCTCCGCCGACGCAGACCTGGACGGCTGCCACCGTGCGGGCGGCCGAGGTGCGGCGCACGGCGTCGTCCTGCTCGCTCGACAGGTCGGTGAGCGGGGCGCGGCGTGCGACGACGCGCAGGGTCGCGATCGTGACGACCAGCGTCACGGCGAGAGCGGCGAGCATCGGGACGCCGTAGGGCCAGCCGGGGTAGGGGCCCGCGGACCCGCTGACGATGCTCCCGTCGGCGAGCGTGCGTTCGGGGCTCGCCACCGACGTTCCGCTCGGCCCGGCCGTGACGCCGGCGGCCACCAGGGCTGTGGCCAGGAGCGCAGCCGTCGCTCCCAGCGCGCGCAGGGGCACGCTGCCGAGGTCGCGGACGGTGCGGCGGGTGAGCGACGCCGTGCGCACGGTCCCGGCGGGCCGTGGCCAGGTGAGCTCTCCGACCGCCCGGACGAGGCAGGCGGCCACGGCGACCGCGAACGGTCCGACGGTCCACAGCACCCCGGCGGCCGGTGGTGCGGGCAGCCGGTCGGTGGTCCAGGTGATCGGCAGCGTCAGGACCCCGGCCGCCGTGACGAGGCCCGCGACGGTGGAGGCCCAGGCGATGAGAGCGTCGTGCCGCCGGGCTCGTCGCAGCGGTGCGCCGTCGGGGGCGTGCCGGCCGGACCACCGGAGCAGGGCGACCGCGACCGCGGCGGGCACGGCGACGAGCAACCCGCCGAGGACGATCAGGGTGATGCCGGCCATGGGACCTCTCCTCAATGAGTGAATAACCTGATTCATTCAATCATAGAAGCTGACGGCGCCGCTAGGCTGGCGGCATGACCCTCACCGGCGCCGAGCATGCCCCTGCGCGCACCACCGCCGACCGGCTCAACACCCCCTACCTCGCCGACTGGGTCGCCACCCAGGCCGGCCTCGCCCGTGTCCCCGGTGTCCAGTACGCCGTGCTCGTGGACGACGAGGTGGTGCTCGACGGCGCGTGGGGCGTCACCGACATCACCTCCGGCACCCCGCTGCGCAGCGACCACGTCTTCCGGGTGGCCTCGCACTCCAAGACGTTCACCGCCACCGCGATCGCGCGCTTGGCCGACGCCGGTGCGTTGCGGCTGGACGACCCGCTCGGCGACCACGTGCCCGAGCTGGGCGGTGCCCCCGCCGGCCGGGTCACCGTGCGCGAGGCGCTCGGGCACACCGGCGGCCTGCGGCGTGACGGCCGCGACGCCGACTTCTGGCAGCTCGCCGCGCCGTTCCCCGACCGTGCCACCCTGCTGGACTCGGTCCTGGACGACGGTGACGTGCTGGGCCGCGGTGAGCACTTCAAGTACTCCAACCTGGCCTACGGCCTGCTGGGCCTCGTCATCGAGGCGGTCACCGGCACGCCGTACGCCGACCACGTGCGCCACGACCTGCTCGACCCGCTCGGCCTGGCCGACACCGCACCCGAGCTGGACGACGACGTCGCCCGCCGCGCCGTCGTCGGGCACAGCGCGCGCGCCCTGGCCACCCCGGGGCTGGCCACGACGTTCGCCGACGGGCGCCTGCCCGTGGCCGGGGTCACCACCGGGACGCTGGCCGCGGCGACCGGGTTCTGCTCCACCGCCCGGGACCTCGTGCGCTGGGCGGCGGCCCATTTCGACGGCTCGGCGCTGGTGCGGCCCGAGACGCAGCGGCTGCTGCAGCGCGACGAGTCCGTGATCGAGCGTCCCCACGCGGCCCGGCGGGCCTACGGGCTCGGGTTCGAGTCCCGCACGGTCGCCGGCCGGCGCCTGGTCGGCCACTCCGGCGGCTTCCCGGGCCAGATCACCCGCACCTGGTTCGACCCGACGGCACGCATCGCCGTCTCGGTGCTGACCAACGCCGTCGACGGGCCCGCCGACCCGATCGCGCTCGGCCTGCTCGCCCTGATCACGACGGCGCGGGACGACGACGGCGCTCCGGCCGCGGACGGCGTGCGGCCGGGGCCGGCCCCGGTGGAGGCGGCGGAGCTCGACCGGTGGACGGGCCGGTTCGCCAACCTGTGGGGGATGACGGACGTGGTGCGCCTCGGGGAGCGGCTGTGGCTGCTCGACCCGCGGCGCGCCGACCCGCTGGACGGCGCCGAGGAGCTCACGGTCGACGGGGACGTGCTGCGCCCGGAGCCGCACGCCGGGTTCGGGCCGGTCGGCGAGCCCGTGCACGTGCTGCGCGACGCGGCGGGGGAGCCGACCGCCGTCGTCGTGGGCGGGATGACGTCGTGGCGCGCGGACGAGTTCGAGGCGCAGCGCCGCGCGTCGGTGGCGGGCCGCTGACGGCTCCCGACCCCCCTTGCCGCTGTGGGTATGAAATTGACGGCCCGGCATCGATGCCGGGCCGTCAATTTCATACCCACAGCGGTCGAGGTCAGTGGCCGATCGGGCCGAGCCGCGGGGCCGGGAGCGGGCGCGGTTCCTCGAGCGTCTCGACGCCTGCCGACTCCGGTGCGAGCAGCCGCAGCACGGCGTCGTCCAGGTTGGCCCGGATCGCGGCCTCGAGGCCGTCGGCGTCGCGCGCCTCGAGCAGGTCGACCAGCGGTGCGTGCGACGCCGCCGCGTCCCGGCGGACCACGTACTCCTCGCTGACCGTGAAGCTGGCGATGCGCACCTCGACGATGAGCGTGCTCATCCAGCGCAGCAGCCACGGGTTGCCGCTCGCGGCCACGAGCTCCCAGTGCACGGAGAGGTCGGCGGCGCCGACCCGCAGGGCGTCGTGCGAGGCGTCGGCACGGACCAGCGCGTCGTGGGCGGCGCGGACCTCGGCGACCTGCTCGTCGGAGGCGTGCGCCACGGCGAGACGCGCGGCCGTGGTCTCGACCGTGGTGCGTGCTGCGTACAACGGGCGGATCCGGTCCGCCCCGATCGTCCGCACCGACAGGCCGCGACCCGGGGTGGCGACGATGAGTCCCTCGGCCACGAGGCGCTGCGCCGCCTCGCGGAAGGGCCCGCGGCTCACCCCGAGCTGCCCGGCCATCTCCACCTCGCGGATGGGGGAGCCGACGCGCAGTGCTCCGGTGTAGATGGCGTTGCGCAGCTCGACGGTGATCAGGTCCACGGTGGACGGCCGCGTCACGGGCGACAGTGTCGGCGCGGCACCGGGGGCCGGCCGGTGGGGCGGGGACATCTGGGCTCCTTTCCGGTCACGACCTGACAACGATCGCGAGGGTCGAATGTTGCAGGCTCGTGTCGCGGGGTGAACTCTGCCGCGATGAACTGCGGGATCACGCCGATCTGATCATTGTAGACAATCAGACACGACGACACGCCCATTGTCGGATCGTCCGGATCGACGCTACCGTAACGGATCGTCCGCACCACCCAGCCCGCGGCAGCACGCCGTCGGGCGACGGAAGGGAGACCCCGTGCAGTCCATCCGGACCACGAACCGCCGCCGCGCACTGGCCGCCGCCGGCTCCGTACTTGCTCTGACCGCCCTGGCCGCGTGCTCCAGCACCGACGACGGCGGATCCGGTTCCGACGGCGACGGGGACATGTCCCACCTCGCCTCGCTCCAGGACGCCGGCTCCATCAACGTGGGCTTCTTCGGCGAGGTGCCCTACTCCTACGAGGAGGACGGCGAGCTCACCGGTGCCACCATCGAGCTCGGCCGCGCCATCTACGGCGAGCTCGGCATCGACGAGGTCACCGGCACGCAGGTCGAGTGGAACGCCCTCATCCCGGGCGTCCAGGCCGAGCGCTTCGACGCCGTCAGCGCCGGCATGTCGATCCTCCCGGATCGGTGCGAGCAGGCAGCGTTCGCCGAGCCGACCATCATGTACACCACCGCGTTCCTGGTGCCCGAGGGCAACCCGCAGGGCCTGACCGACTGGCAGTCGGTCGAGGGCGGCGACGTCAAGGTCGCCGTGACCCAGGGCGCCATCGAGGCCGGCTACGCCGAGGACACCGACGTGGACTCCATGGAGGTCCCGGACCGCCAGGCGGGTCTGGACGCCGTGGTGAGCGGCCGCGCCGACGCCTACGCCCTGACCGGCATCTCGCTGCGTGCGCTGGCCGACAGCACCGACGAGGCCGTCGAGGCCACCGACGCGTTCGTCGCGACGATCAACGGCGAGCCGCAGATCGGTGCGGGCGCCGAGGTCTTCCGCCAGGGCGACACCGAGCTCCTCGACGCCTACAACGAGCAGCTCGCGACCTACCTGGGCGACGAGGACAAGTGGCTCGAGGTCATGGAGCCCTTCGGCTTCAGCGCCGCCGAGTTCCCGCCCGAGGGTCTGACGGCCGAGCAGCTGTGCGACCCCGACCAGGACCTCTCCGACCTCGCGGACGAGCTGGGGATGGACTACTGACCGCATGTCCGATGACATCCAGACACTCGTCGATCGGCTTCCCGACCTCGGCAGCAGTGTTCTTGTCACCCTGGAGATGACGCTCGGCGGGGCCCTGCTCGCCATGCTCGTCGCCGTGGTTCTCGGTTTCGGCTCGCGCACCCAGACCCTCTGGGTGCGCGGGCCGTCCCGCGTCATCGTGGAGTTCTTCCGCGGCACCTCGCTGGTGGTGCAGATCTTCTGGATCTTCTACGTGCTGCCGCAGTTCGGCTTCAAGATGGAGGCGCTCGCGGTGGCGATCGTCGCGCTCGGCCTCAACTACGGGGCGTACGCCTCCGAGGTGGTGCGCGGCTCCATCGAGTCGGTGCCGAAGGGCCAGTGGGAGGCCGCGACCGCACTGAACATGACCTGGTTCCACAAGGTGCGTCGCGTCATCTTCCCCCAGGCGTGGGCGCTGATGATCCCGATGCTCGCCAACCTGCTGATCCAGCTGGTCAAGGGGTCGGCGCTGGCGTACTACATCACGCTGCACGACCTGAACTTCTGGACGGTCGAGCTGCGCAAGGCCACGAGCGACACCCTCTTCAGCTACGGCGCCGGCCTTATCGTCTACTTCATCATCGCCTACCTGCTGACCTGGGGGATGAACGTGCTCGAGGAGCGCGCCAAGCGCCGCCTCGGCCGGGGGACGAAGCCGACGCTGCGTGAGACGTTCGGGGTCAAGCCGGCCCCCAACACGCGGCCGGCGAACACGCAGATGCCGTCGCAGGCAGGAGGTCCCCTGTGAACAGCAACAGCATCTGGGACTGGGACAAGGCCTGGGAGGTCCTTCCCGACCTGCTCCGTGGCCTCGTCGTCACCGTCGAGGCCACGGTCATCGGCATGGTGATCGCCTCGATCCTCGGGCTCTTCATCGCCCTGGCGATGCGGACCCCGACCCGCTGGGTCAGGATCCCGCTGAAGTTCGTGTCCGACTTCATCCGCATGACGCCGCTGCTGGTGCAGCTCGTCTTCGTCTACCTGCTCTCGCCGCCCTGGGTTCCCGTCCTGTTCATCGGCTGTACGGTGCTGGGTATCCACTACGCGACGTACATGTCCGAGGTGTACCGCGCCGGGATCGAGGCGGTGCCGAAGGGGCAGTGGGAGGCGGCCACGGCGCTCAACATGGCCAAGGGCCGCACCTGGCGTGCGGTGATCCTGCCGCAGGCGATCCGCAACACGCTGCCCGGCCTGGGCAACTACGCGATCTCGATGTTCAAGGAGACGCCGTTCCTCTTCGCGATCGGCATCGTGGAGATGTACACCGAGGCGCAGAGCTTCGGTGCCAACACGTTCTCCTACGTCGAGGCGCTGACGATGGTGGGCCTGCTCTTCCTCGCGGTGAGCTACCCGACCTCGCTGCTGGTGCGCAGGATGGAGATCCGCCTTGCTGCCTGACCCGAACCCTTCCGCAGAGAGCCAGACCATGACCACGAAGAACGGCGACACGCCCGCCATCGAGTTCCGCGACGTCACCAAGCGCTTCGGTGACAACGTCGTGCTGGACGGGCTGAACTTCTCCGTCCCGCAGGGTCAGCGCATCACGCTGATCGGGCCGTCCGGATCGGGCAAGACGACGATCCTGCGGCTGCTGATGACGCTCGAGGAGCTCAGCGGCGGCCTCATCCTCATCGACGGTGACCCGTACACCCACGAGTACAAGGGTGACAAGTGGGTCGCCGTCTCCGAGAAGCGCCGCCGGGTGGTGCGCAACCGGGTGGGGATGGTGTTCCAGCAGTTCAACCTGTTCCCGAACATGACCGTGCTCGAGAACATCATCGAGTCGCCGATCCATGTGCTGGGCAAGTCCAAGGACGAGGCGATCTCCGACGCCGAACGCCTCCTCGAGAAGGTCGGCATGTCCGAGAAGCGGGACTTCAACACCAACCAGCTCTCGGGCGGCCAGCAGCAGCGTGTGGCGATCGCCCGCGCGCTGGCGATGGACCCGGAGATCCTGCTGCTCGACGAGGTCACCTCGGCCCTCGACCCGGAGATCGTGGCCGACGTGCTCGGCGTGCTCCGCGAGATCGCCGAGACCACGGACATCACGATGCTCCTGGTCACGCACGAGATGCAGTTCGCCCGCGAGGTGTCGGACCGCGTGCTCATGTTCGACAAGGGGCAGATCGTCGAGGAGGCCGACCCCGAGACGATGTTCTCCAACCCGTCCCACGAGCGGACCAAGGAGTTCCTCAAGGCGGTGCTCGGCAACTGATCCGCAGGTCCGGCCGCGCTGCGTCGAGGTCGGGCCGGGACGCGACGAAGGGCGGTTCCCCGCATGGGGAGCCGCCCTTCGTCGTACCCGAGGTGGGTGCCGGCTCCGGCCGTGCTCAGCCGGCGTCCGTCGCGTCGCTGCCGCTCGACGAGCTGCTGACGCCGTCGGACGATCCGCTCTCGCCCGAGCCCGTGCCCGGCGTCGACCCGGCCCCGCCCGTCGACCCGTCGGTGCTGCCGCCCCCGGAGCCCTCGGGGTCCGCGGGGTCGGTCGGCTCGGCGGGGTCGGTCGGCTCGGCGGGATCGGTCGGTTCCGCAGGGTCGACCGGAGCGGTCACCTCGGGCGTCGGGTCGGTGCTCGTCTCGGCGCCGTCCTCCGACCCGTCCGTGCCGGTCGAGGTGCCGGCACCCTGCTCGTCGGTACCGGTGGCGGACCGGAAGTCGTCGGTCCCCGTCGTGCCGGTCTCGCGGCCGGCACGGTCCGTCGCACCGTCCGCGTCGCCGTCGGGCTGCTCGGAGGAACCCGACGGACTGGTGGCCTCGACACCGACGGACCGTCCGATGGTCGTGCCCGATCCCTCCTGACCCTGGACGGCGTCGGCGAGCGGCTTGCCGATCAGCAGCTCCACGGCCAGCACCACACCCATCACGGCCACGAACACCACAGCGGCCGAGGCCGCGAGCACACGGACCGTGCCGTGACGCCGGACCAGACGCAGCCAGGCATTGCGCGGGGGGACCTCGGCGTCGTCCGCGTCGTCCGCGTCGTCCGCCCGGTCCGCATCGGGCCCGCCGTCCGGCGGTGCGGCGTCGACCGCCGTGGCCGGACCGACCGGCGCGACCGATGCCGTCGTCGCGACGCCGTCGAGCGTGCCGCGGGCGGCCCGTGGCCGGACCATCTGGCCGACGACGGGCTTGAGCTGGGCGTGCGTCTTCTCGATGGAGCGCGTGTAGAGGAAGTTGGCCACGACGGTCAGGACGCTCGCGACCCCGGCGCCGATGATGGTCCCGGCGATGCCGAAGAACGACAGCGCCACCGTGGTGCTGACGGCGGCGAGCGCGCTGGCCACGATCTGGGTGCCCGAGAGCTTCGTCGCCGGCGCCTCGGCCGCCTCGCCGCGGGCGTCGTCGAGCTCCGTGGTCGGGGGAGGGCTGGTGGTGGTCACGAGTGCCTCCGGGGCGCGAGGGGACAGGACGCGCCCGCGTCACCCGTCGGCGGAGCTGCCGTGTGCTGCTGCGGATCCGGCGTCGGCCGCGGGCGAGGCCCCAGCCTAGGGTCCCGGCCGTGGCGCCCCCCGGGGGGAACGGCGAAGAACCTGTGCCGTGGCGCACGCCTCACTCCCGCCTCACCGCTGTGGGTATGAAATATGCGGGTCGCGACCGGTCGCGACCCGCATATTTCATGCCCACAGCGGTGGGTCAGGCGGCGGCGGCCTCCGCGGCGGCGAGCAGGATGCACGTCGCCACGCCGTCCATCGCCACCTCGACCTCCGCCAGCGGCGGCATCGACGGCGCGAGCCGGATGTTGCGGTCCTGCGGATCCTTGCCGTACGGGAACGTCGCGCCGGCCGGGGTCAGCTTGATCCCGGCCTCGCCGGCGAGCTCCACGACGCGCGAGGCCAGGCCCGGCGCCACGTCGACGGAGACGAAGTACCCGCCGTCCGGGTCGGTCCAGGTGGCCACCCCGGCGTCGCCGAGGCGCTCGGTCAGGATCGACGTCACCGCGGAGAACTTCGGGGCGAGGATCTCGCGGTGCCTGGCCATGTGGGCCCGCACGCCCGCGGCGTCCCCGAAGAACTGCGCGTGGCGCAGCTGGTTGACCTTGTCCGGGCCGATGGACCGGAACGCCAGGTGTTCGGTGAACCAGTCGATGTTCGCCGGGGACGACGCCAGGAACGACACGCCGGCGCCGGCGAACGTGACCTTCGAGGTGGAGGCGAACATCAGCACGCGGTCGGGGTTGCCCGCCTCGGCGGCCAGCTCGATCGCGTTCGCCGTCTTCGTCTCGTGCTCGGTCAGGTGGTGCACCGCGTAGGCGTTGTCCCAGAAGATGCGGAAGTCCGGCGCCGCAGCCGGCATCGAGACGAGCCGGCGTGCGACGTCCTCGGAGACCACCGACCCGTCCGGGTTGGCGTACGTCGGGACGCACCACAGCCCCTTGACGGACGGGTCGTCGGCCACCAGCGCGGCCACGGCCTCGACGTCGGGGCCGTCGGGCGTCATCGGGACCGTCACCATGCGGATCCCCAGCTCCTCGCAGATCGCGAAGTGCCGGTCGTACCCGGGCACGGGGCAGACGAACGTCACCGACTCCTCGGCCGACCAGGGGCCGTCGCCGCCCGGCACCCCGAACAGCACCGCCTGGACGAGGCAGTCGTACATGAGGCGCAGCGAGGCGTTGTCCTGGGCGAGCAGCTGGCGGACCGGCACGCCGAGCAGCTCGGCGAAGATCTCGCGCAGCTCGGGCAGGCCGTCCAGCCCGCCGTAGTTGCGCACGTCCGTCCCGGACGCGGCGGTGTGGTTGCCCTCGCCGGGCAGCGACAGCAACGGCTCGGACAGGTCGAGCTGCTCGGCCGAGGGCTTGCCGCGGGTCAGGTCCAGGGACAGGTCGCGGGCCTGCAGCGCGGCGTACTGCTCGCGCAGCTCCGGCAGGCGGGTGGAGAGCTCGGGGTCGACGGCGGTGGCGTGGTCGGGTGAGGTACTCACGATGGAGAGACTACGCGTCCGGGCGGGCACCGTCGTCGTCGGGGACCTGCGAACCTCGGCGCCGGAATCGGCGGAAACGCACAGCCGGGCGCTCCTCGCCGGCGTCGACCTCGAGCGCGGGCGGCGGCTGGTCGATGACACGGGGGAAGTGGCCGGGCGGTGCGCCGAACGCTGTCCGGGACTGCGCGATGACGCCGTGGCCGAGCGCCCGTCCGCCGGCGAACCCCACGACCGCGCCGACGCCGAACGGGATCATCCGGCCGAGCGCCAGCGTGCCCTGCTTGGCGAGCTGCCGCTTGAGGAACCGGTGCGTCAGGACGCGGTTCACCTGCTTGATCGTGGACTGCGGCATCGAGGTCAGCAGCACCTTGCCCCAGGCGAGCTGGGAGCCGGAGGCGGCGCGTTCCACGTCCCGGGCCCCCGACTCGCCGAGCACCGTGGCCAGCAGCAGGGCGCGGCGCCGGGCGACGTCGTCGATCGCGATGCCGTGCACGTCGGCGACGGCGAGGGAGAAGGCCGCCGACGAGGCGAAGAACGTGGCGATGTCGCTGGTGGTCAGCAGCCCGGCTGCCGCGGTGCCGACGGCGGGGGTGGCCGCCGCGGCGCCGACCGCGCCGCCGGCCGTCGCGACGAGGGTGAGGTACTCCTTCTCCAGGATGCGCACGACGCCGGCCGGGTCGGCCTCCGGGTTGCGGCGCCGCACCGAGTCGACGTGCTTGTGGATGGCCGCCGAGGGGATCGTCACCGCCTTCGACAGCAGGGCGTCCAGCAGCGGTGTCGGGCGGTACCGGGTCCAGCTCTCGACCTCGGTGCCCGGGGCGCTGCCGGGCACGTCGCCGCCGACGGTACCCGCGCCGACGTCGTCGAGGTGCTCGTTCGCGCTGCTCACCCCGGCGACTCTACCCACGTCGCGCCAGGAGGCGACCCAGGCGGTGCAGGGAGACGTGCATCATCACGCGCAGGGCGACCCCGACGAGCACCGCGTTCGGCCGTCGCGGCCACGGCCCGGCCAGGTACGCCTCCTCCCACCACACGACGACGCAACGGTCGGCGTCGAGCGGGACGACGTCGAACCCGGCCGTCCCCAGCAGGGCGGGTCCGGTCTTGCGCACGGCGGTGCGACCGACGGTCCCGGTCCGCGACGACGGACGCGCGACCTCCTCGACGACCATCCGGTCCACGAAGCCGCGCCGCCCGCGCCGCGCGCCCGGTCCGGAGACCATCGCGAACGACTCGCCGGGGCCGGGCGCCTCCCGCGCCGCGCCGTCGAGCCGGGTCAACGGGATGAAGCGCGGATGGGTGCGCGGGTCGGCCACCCAGGCGAACGCGACCGACGCCTCGACGGGCATCGTCCGGGCGACCTCGACGCGGTACGGCCGGTCTGCGGTGCGCTGTCCCATGGGAGGGTCCTCCGGGTCGAGGGCTGTCACCGGGCCGCGCGGCCCGGGGTAGATCGGGTCAGGACGCCGGGGGCTCGAACCGCGCGGGCGGCACCTCGGCCCCGGCCTTGAGGGTGCGCCCCACGGTGCACGCGCGGTCGATCGACCGCTGGGCCAGCAGCAGCGTCTTGTCGCGGGTCTTCTCGTCCAGGCCGGACAGGTCGATCTCGAAGACCTCGGACAACACCGGGTAGAGGTCCTGCTCCATGTCCTTGGGGTCCTCGACGCGGATGGTGGTGGCGTAGTCGTCGCCCAGCACGCGGGCGAACTTGGTGTCGCTCGACATCCCGGCGCAGGCGGCGAGCGCGATCTTCAGCAGCTCGCCCGGGGTGAAGACGGCGCCCTCGGACGCCGGGCCGATCTCGACGCTCGCGCCGCGGGCCGTGTAGCCGCGGTAGGTGCGGGTACCGGTGCGCTCCACCCACAGGGGGTCGGTGGGGGACGGGGTCACGGCGGCGGGGGCGTCCGCGGGAAGGGTCTGGTCGCTCATGCCCCGATCCTCCCACCCGTCGGCGCGGCCCGGTGCACCGGGTCGGGCGCGATCCGAGGCCGGGCCACGGCGCACGGCGGGCGAGCAGTGGCCGACGGTGCCACGATCGACGGATGAGCACCCGGGACAAGTCCGACTTCGGCTCCGGCAAGATCCTGCCCGAGGAGCCCGCCGACGGCGGGACGGGCCCCGGCGAGCCGCACCCGGACCGCGACTGGGCCACCGGTCCGGACATCGCCGCCGCCGAGACGGCGGAGCGCGCCGCCGAGGAGCACGCGGCGGGGGAGGAGCACGCCGGCGAGCACCGCCCGGTGGAGCAGGGTGCGCACTTCCGGCCCGACGACGGGGACGGCGCCGCGCCCGCCGCCCCGGTCGACCCGCCGACCCCGCCCCGGCACGCCCGTCCGGAGTGAGGTCCGGTCACCGGGCGAGCAGCTCGCGCACGCGGACGACGGCGGCCGCCCGGTGTCCCGTCGTCGCCCACGCCCGTCCCTCGTGCGACGTCGGCACGAGCTCGAGCCGGGCCGAGGCGTCCCGGATCGCCACGGCGTCCAGCTCGCGACGCCCGACCCGCACCGCACCGGTGGCCACGGGCGCCGGCAGCGTGACCCACCACCGCGGCGCGTCGTCGCCGCGGACCCACAGCTCGACCCGGTCGGGCAGGAACGCGTAGACGACGTGCTCGCGGTCCGGGCAGTCCGGCGGCAGGCCGCGCGTCCCGGCCCGCAGCCGCTGCGCCTCGGCCGTCAGCGCCGTCGTCGGGCGCCCCACCACCACCGGGACGCCGGGGCGGTGCCGCGCGACCCGGGCGACCTGACCGCGGACACGTGCCGAGGCGAAGGCGACCCAGGCGAGCACCCCCACCACGGCCACGGCCACCAGGGCGAGCAGCCCCGGGGCCACACCTGGCTCACCGAGGCGACGTCCGGCGCGGGCCGCGTACAGCAGCACGACGAGCACGGTGACCAGACCGGCCAGACCGCCGGTGGCCAGGCCGCGGCCGGGAGTCGTGCGGCGGGGCATGGGCGGCCTCCCTGTGGTTTCGCGACGCGGTCCGTAGACTCTCGCACATGAGCGGAGCCCCCGAGTCGAGCATCCCCACGCCGTACGAGGACCTGCTGCGTGACGTGCTCACCCACGGCACGCACAAGGACGACCGCACCGGCACGGGCACCCGCAGCGTGTTCGGGCGCCAGATCCGCTACGACCTGTCCGCCGGATTCCCTCTGATCACCACCAAGCGGGTGCACCTGCGCTCGATCGCCTACGAGCTGCTGTGGTTCCTGCGCGGCGACTCCAACGTGCGCTGGCTGCAGGAGCGCGGCGTGACCATCTGGGACGAGTGGGCCGACGACGACGGCGAGCTCGGTCCCGTCTACGGCGTGCAGTGGCGCTCGTGGCCGACGCCGGACGGGCGCCACCTCGACCAGATCGCGGCGGTGATCGAGCAGATCCGCAGCAACCCGGACTCACGACGGCACGTCGTGACGGCCTGGAACCCCGCCGAGATCGACCGGATGGCGCTGCCGCCGTGCCACGTGATGTTCCAGTTCTACGTGGCCGACGGCCGGCTGAGCTGCCAGCTCTACCAGCGCTCCGCCGACCTGTTCCTCGGCGTGCCGTTCAACATCGCCTCCTACGCGCTGCTGACCCACATGGTCGCCGCGCAGACCGGGCTCGCCGTCGGCGACTTCGTGTGGACCGGCGGCGACTGCCACGTCTACGACAACCACGTCGAGCAGGTCGAGCGCCAGCTCGCCCGCGATCCGTACCCGTACCCGACGCTGCGGCTCGCACCGCGCGACTCGATCTTCGACTACACCTTCGAGGACATCGAGGTACTGGGATATCAGCACCACCCGGGCATCAAGGCGCCCGTCGCGGTCTGACGGGCCGGGCGATGATCGGACTGATCTGGGCCCAGGCCCGTGACGCCGCCGGCCGCGCTGTCATCGGGGCCGACGGCGGGATCCCGTGGCACGTGCCCGAGGACTTCGCGCACTTCCAGCGCACGACGGCGGGGCACCCGGTCGTGATGGGCCGGCGCACCTGGGAGTCGCTGCCGGACCGGGTGCGGCCCCTGCCGCGCCGGACCAATGTCGTCGTCACCCGCGGGCCGGCCGACGGCGTCCGGGCGCTGGCCGTCCCCGAGCGTCACGACTCGCTCCGGGTGGCCGACTCGATCGCGGCGGCGCTCGCCGTGGCTGCCGAGGCGTCCGGCGGGGACGAGGTGTGGGTGATGGGCGGATCGCGCGTCTACGCCGACGCGCTGCCGGCGGCGGACCGGCTCGTCGTCACGGAGATCGACCTGGAGGTCGACGGGGACGTGTACGCACCGGAGGTCGACCCGGAGGAGTGGTCGCTCCTGCCCGACGGCACCTTCGCAGGCGACGTCGACACGGGCGGCACGGACGCCGACGGCACCTTCGCAGGCGACGTCGACACGGGCGGCACGGACGCAGGCGAGGCCGGGTGGGCGACGTCGTCGGGTGCGGACGGGCTGCGCTACCGCATCCGCACGTACCGGCGAGCGCGGCCGCCGAGGTAGGCCACCTCCCCCCGAGGTAGGCAACCTCCCCCCTGAGGTAGGCCGTTCTCGCTCGGGGTAGGCAATGTCCCGCCGAAGGGTGGCCTACCTCGCGGTGAGGATGCCTACCTCGGCGGGAGGTTGCCTACCCCGGCGGGGCGGTGCCTACCTCGGGACGTCGCTCGGGTCACCAGGAGGCGTTCCGGGCCATCTCCAGCGCGATCTCCTGCCACCACGCCCCGGCGCTCGGACCGCCGTTGCAGGTCCCGTCCGACTCGCCGGGCAGCTTGACCCAGAGCAGGGCGTCGAGCCCGCCGGCCTCGTCGACGACGGCCGGTCGCTCGCCGAGGGCGCGGCCCCGGGGGTTGCACCACTCCCCGTTCGACCCGTTGCCGTTGCGGGAGGTGTCGATGACGAACCCGGCGCCTCCCGTCAGCGCCGAGATCTGCTCGCCGTACGCGCGCTCGGCCGCCGTCGTGTGGTAGTTCGACGTGTTCAGGGCGAACCCGGCGGCGTGCTCGAACCCGACCTGGTTGAGCCGCTGCGCGGCCTCGGCGGCGCTCAGCCAACCGGAGTGACCTGCGTCGATGTACACCCGGCCGCCGGCGGCCGTGAGCTGCTCAGCCGCGTACTGCAGGAACCCGATCCGGTCCCCCTGCCCGTCGCAGTCGCCGAGCTGGGCGAGGGCGTCCGGTTCGAGGACGATGTACGGCTCGCCCTCGATCCCCGCGGAGACCGTGTCGATCCAGTGGGCGTACTCGCTCTGCTCGACGCCACCGCCCGAGTAGCTGCCGCAATCCCGGCCGGGGATCGCGTAGACGGTGAGCATCGGCGTCGTGCCGTCCGCGGCGGCGCGCCCCGTGTAGTCGGCGACGGCGGCACGCTCCTCGGCGGCGCTGTTCCAGTTGCCGACCCAGTACGACTGCGGGGTCAGCGCGATCTTCGCCAGCAGGTCCTTGTCGGTGCCGCTCGCGGACTGCCACGCCTCGTACGCCTGGTTCGCGGTGTCGACGTAGAGGTCGTCGGCGGGCGCCGGGGTCGGGTCCGCGGTGGGCTCGTCCGTGGGGTCCACGGTCGGGTCGTCCGTCGGGTCCACGGTGGGGTCCGGGGTCGGGGTCGGGTCGGGGTCGACGACGGCGCCGGTGCAGGTCACGCCGTCGAGCGTGAACTGCGTGGGCACGGGGTTGCTGCCGGACCAGGAGCCGATGAACCCGAAGCTCGCGGTCGCGCCGGTCGGGAGACCGGCGTTCCAGCCGACCCCGGTGGCCCGGATCGTGGCGCCTGACTGCGCGACCTCGGCGTTCCACGCCTGGGACACCGACTGCCCGGCCGCCGCGGTCCAGGCCAGCTCCCAGGCGTCCACCGGGTCGCCGAGGTTCGTCACGCTGACGTCCCCCTGGAAGCCCCCCGTCCACTGGTTGGTGACGCGGTAGTCGACCGTGCACCCCGTGGCTGCTGCGGCGCTCGTGGCGGCGACCGTCCCGGTGGCGCCGGCGGCCACGAGGCCGAGTGCGGCGGTGAGTGCGGTCCAGCGGGTACGTCGTCGTCCCTGGGGCATGGCTCGCTCCGATCGTCATCGAGGGGAGCGCCCAGCCTAGGGAGCGCGACCTGGCGGTGCCCAGCGCCTAAACGATTCGGTCACCACGCGGTCGTCCCGGGCGCGTGGGTCAGACCAGGTCGCGCACCGCCGCGTACTGCTCGCGGACCTCGGGGTGCGGGTCCGCCTCGAGCGTGGTCGCGACCGTCGCGGACCACCCGGGTGCCGCCGCGCCGGGCGCCTGCGCCGCCGCCAGCACCCACGCCGCCTGCCGCGCCGCGCCGTCGGCCACGTACTCACCCGGGGTGGGCACGGAGATCGGCAGCCCGAACACCTGGGTGGCGACCTCCTGGACGGCGGGGGACTGGGCGGCACCCCCGATGAGCAGCACCCGCTCGACGGGCACGTCCTGGGCGCGCAGGGCGTCGAGGCCGTCCGCCAGCCCGCACAGCATGCCCTCGACGTAGGCGCGGGCGAGGTGCTCGCGGGTGGAGGTGGCCAGCCGGATGCCGTGCAGCGTGCCGGTGGCCTCGGGGCGGTTCGGGGTGCGCTCACCCTCGAGGTAGGGCACGAGCACGAGTCCGTCGGCGCCCGACGGGGCAGCGAGCGCGAGGTCGGAGAGCTCGTCGAAGCCTGCGTCCAGGACGCTGCGTGCGGCGTCGAGCACACGCGCCGCGTTGAGCGTGACGGCTAGCATGAGGGCGTTGCCGGTGGCGTCGGCGAACCCGTTGATCGCCCCGGACCCGTCGGCCGTCCGCCGCGGCGCGACGGCGGAGACGACGCCGGAGGTCCCCAGCGAGATCGCGATGTCGCCCGGCTGCATGCCCAGGCCCAGGGCGGCTCCGGCGTTGTCGCCGGTGCCGGGCCCGATGAGCGCGCCACCGTCGACGTCGGCGCCCGCGACCGTCGGATGGGCCACCGCGCCGGACGCGGAGGGCGCGAGCACGCGGGGGAGGGTCACGTCGTCGCGGCCCAGACCGAGGCGCAGCAGGTCGCGTCGGTACGCGCCGGTGGTGCCGTCGTCGTCCCCGGGTGCCTCGGCGTCGTAGTAGCCGGTGCCCGACGCGTCGGAGCGGTCGGTGCACAGCGCGTCGAGGTCGGGGCCGAGCGGGGAGTCGTCGGCGGGGCCGTACCCGGCGATGCGCCAGGACAGCCAGTCGTGGGGGAGGGCGACGGCGGCCACGCGCGCGGCGTTCTCGGGTTCGGCGTCGCGGAGCCAGCGCAGCTTGGTGACGGTCAGGGAGGCGACGAGCACGGAGCCGGTGGCGTCGGCCCAGCGCTGGGCGCCGGCCTCGCGGTCCCCGTCGCCGAGCTCGCGGATCAGGTCCTCGGCGGCGTCGGCGGAGCGGGTGTCGTTCCACAGCAGGGCGTCGCGGATCACGCGGCCGTCGGCGTCGAGGGCGACCATGCCGTGCTGCTGGCCGCCGACGGCGATCGCGGCGACGTCGTCGAGCCCGCCGGCCTCGCGGGCGGCCTCGCGGAAGGCGTCCCACCAGTGGTCGGGGTGGATCTCGGTGCCGTCGGGGTGCTTGGCGGACCCGCTGCGCACCAGGGCGCCGGACTCGGCGTCGCGCACGACGATCTTGCAGGACTGCGTGGAGGTGTCCACGCCGGCCACGAGGGGCATCTTCGCTCCTGGGGAGTGTCGGGTGCCGTGAGATCGACCCACCCGGCCCGAGATCGATGCTCGGTGCGTCGATCTGGATCCGGGTGGGTCGATCTCACGGGCGGGGGTGGGTCAGCCGATGAGGTGCCGCAGCGCGAGCTGGTGCAGGCGGACCAGGCCGTAGTCCTTCTCGGCGTTGGCGTCGACGTCGATCCCCTCGACCGAGGAGTCGGCCATGAACGCGTCGAACGACTCGCCCTCGCCGAGCGTGGGCTGGGCGAGCTCGCCGATCCCGGCGTGCTCGAACGCCGCCTGGACCTCCGGGTCCTCGCGGTAGGCCTTCGCCTTGGCGGCGAGCATGTCGTAGGTCTCCATGTTCGCCTTGGCCGACTCCCACACGCCGTCGAGGTACTCGGTGCGCGAGGGCTTGTAGTCGAAGTGGCGCGGGCCCTCGTAGCGCGGGCCGCCGTTCGGGAACCCGTTCTCGAGCAGGTCCACGGTGAAGAACGCGGACAGCAGGTCGCCGTGGCCGAACACGAGGTCCTGGTCGTAGCGCGGGCCGTGCTGACCGTTGAGGTCGATGTGGAACAGCTTGCCGCAGTACAGCGCCAGGGCGAGGCCGTGGGTGTAGTTGAGGCCGGCCATCTGCTCGTGCCCGGTCTCGGGGTTGAGGCCCACGATGTCACCGTTGTCGAGGGTGTCGATGAGCGCGATGGCGTGCCCGATGGTCGGCAGGAGGATGTCGCCGCGCGGCTCGTTCGGCTTCGGCTCCAGGCCGATGCGCAGGTCGTAGCCCTTGGACTTGATGTAGGCGGCGACGGTGTCGATGCCCTCGGCGTACCGGGCGTGCGCGGCGTGCAGGTCCTTGGAGTTGTCGTACTCGGTGCCCTCGCGGCCACCCCACATGACGAACGTCGAGGCGCCCATCTCGGCGGCGTTGTCGACGCTGCGCAGCACCTTCTTCAGGCCGAAGCGGCGCACGTCGCGGTTGTTCGAGGTGAACGCGCCGTCCTTGAAGATCGGGTGGCTGAACGTGTTGGTGGTGACCATCTCGCAGACCAGGCCCGACTCCTGGGCGGCCTTCTTGACGGCGTCGATGCCGGCCTGGCGCTCGGACTCCGAGGCGCCGAAGGGGAACACGTCGTTGTCGTGGTAGGTGAAGCCCCACGCACCGAGGTCGGCCAGCTTGCGCACGGACTCCGCCGGGTCGAGCTCGGGGCGGGTGGCCGGGCCGAACGGGTCGTTCGCGGGCCAGCCGACGGTCCACAGGCCGAACGAGTACTTGATGTCGCTCACGGGTTCTCCTCGTCGAGTCGGGTGCCGGGCGACGCCACGGCGTTTGTTGTACGGCTGAACTATTACGTGTCCTTCGGCTACAGTCAAGGCGTGACGCTCCCACCGACGACGACGCAGCACACCACCGGTGCGTCCGCCAGCGCGTCCCGGCAGCACACCCTGCGGGAACGCAACCTGCGCCTCGTCGCCCGGGCGATCTACGACGCCGCGGCCGACGCCGTCGGGCGACGCGACGCCGTCCCACCGTCGCGCGCCGACGTCGCCGCCGCCACCGGACTCACCCGCGCCACCGTCTCCACCCTCGTCGACCATCTCGTCGCGGCGCACCTCGTCGCCGAGCTCCTCCCCGTGGCCACCCAGCGCGCCGGCCGCCCCGCCGTCCCGCTCGTGCCCGCGCGCCGCACCGTCGTCGGCCTCGGGCTCGAGGTCAACGTCGACTACCTCGGCGTGCGCGCGCTCGACCTCGCCGGCGACGTCGTCGCCGACCACGTCGAGGCGGGAACCTTCCACGACTCCGACCCCGCCACCGTCCTCGCGCGCCTGGGCTCGCTGGCCTCCGACGTCGTCGCCCGCGTCGAGGCCGACGGCATGCGCGTCGCCGGCGCCCGGCTCGCCCTGCCCGGCCTCGTCGACGCCCGCACCGGCGAGCTCGAGGTCGCCCCCAACCTCGGCTGGTCCTCCCTCGACCCCGTGCCGCTGCTCGGACTGCCGCGCCTCCCCGTCCACGTGGCCAACGAGGCCAAGCTCGCGGCGCTGGCCGAGCTCGCCGGTGATGCCCCCGACTCCTTCCTCTACGTCTCCGGGGACGTCGGCATCGGCGCCGGCATCGTCGTCGACCGCGCCCTGTTCCTCGCCGAACGCGGGTGGAACGGCGAGGTCGGGCACGTCGTCGTCGACCCCGCCGGACCGCGCTGCACCTGCGGCGCGCACGGCTGCCTCGAGCAGTACGCCGGCAAGGAGGCGATCCTGCGGGCCGCCGGGCTGCCCGGGGACGCGCCGCTCGACCGGCTCGTCGAGGCGTTGCTATCCGACGGCGGAGATCCGGTCGGCGCGGCGACGCCCGGCGCCGGTGCGGCTCCGCTGCCCGACGGCGGCACCCCGGCCGCGCAGGCACGTGCCGCCGTCGAGCGGGCCGGGCAGGCGCTCGGTTCGGCGCTCGCCGACTTCGTGAACCTCACGGGTGTCTCGACCGTCGTGCTCGGCGGGGTGTACACGGACCTGGAGCCCTGGCTGCGGGAGCCGGTCGAGGCAGGGCTGGCCGAGCGGGTGCTCGCGGCGCCGTTCGCGCCGGTGGCGGTCCGGTCCGCGCGGGCCGGCGTCCACGCGGCGCTCAGCGGGGGAGCGCGCGAGGTGCTGCGCGAGGTCGTGGCCGACCCGGCGGCGTGGGGCTGATTCCTGCTCGCGCGGGCTCGGACGCTAGGCTGTGGGCGTCGCCGGGGCTTCGGTTGCGGCGGCGCGTCGTCCTCAAGACGGCGAGCGCCTGTAGCTCAGGGGATAGAGCACGGCTCTCCTAAAGCCGGTGTCGTTGGTTCGAATCCAATCAGGCGCACTTTGGTCAACAGATCGTCAAATCGGTCAGGCTGCGTCGTACGCTGCCCGCATGCCGCTCTCCGACGTCGAACCTCGCCTCGACTCCACCGACCCGTCCGCCCAGTTCGTGGCCTACCTCGACTACTACCGGGCCGCCGTGGCGCGGAAGCTCGACGGGCTCACCGGCGCCCAGCTCACCACCAGCACGCTGCCGTCCGGGTGGACGCCCGCCGAGCTCCTGATCCACCTGGTCCACATGGAGCGTCGCTGGTTCGTGTGGGGGTTCCTCGGCGAACAGGTCGACGACCCGTGGGGCGACCACGCCGGCGGTGACCCCGAGGGCCCCTGGCAGGTGCCCGACGGTGTCACCGCGGCTGCGCTGGTCGACGCCCTGCACGCCGGTGGGGAGCGGACCCGCGCGGTGCTGGCCGGGCACGACCTCGCCGACCGTGCCGCCGTCGGCGGCCGGTTCACCGCTGACCCGCCGACCCTGCTGTGGATCTGCTTCCACGTGCTCCAGGAGTACGCCCGGCACGCCGGGCACCTCGACGTCGCGCGAGAGCTGGCCGACGGGGCCACGGGGGAGTAGGCCCGCCCGTCTCACCGAAGCCAACCCCCGTCGTTGTGGGCATGAAATATGCGGGCCCGCGGCGGAGCGGACCTGCATATTTCATGCCCACAACGACGCGGCGGGTCAGGTGGCCTCGGTGTGCGCGATGTTGGCGAGCTGGCGCCACACCAGCACCAGCGTCAGCCCGGCGCCGACGAACGCGAACCAGAACGGGGCGGTGATGCCCCAGAGCTCGGCGAGCACGCCGCCGATCGCGTTGCCCGCGACGATCCCGCCGAACAGGCCGATGAGGTACACCGACCCGACCCGCCCCTGGTACGCGGTGGGCACGGCCCGCTGACGCACCGTGTTCGACACCGTGCCCCACACGAACGTGTACGCGCCGAACACGAACAGGCACGCCATCGCCACCCAGCCGGTCGTCGTCAGGGCGAGGACCAGGTGGAAGACGACCTCGAGGGACAGGCAGACCTTCATGAGGTTCGCCAGGGAGAACCGACGCTCGAGCCGCCCGTACAGCAGCGTGCCGAGGATCCCGCCGACGGCCGAGGACGTGATGAGCAGCCCGTAGCCGACCGGACCCATCTGCACGCGCTCCAGGGAGTACAGCACCAGCACGCCCCACGGCGCCGCCCACGTCAGGTTGAAGCTGAAGATCACCAGCGCCAGCGTGCGGACGGGCGGGTGGTGCCACAGCCAGCGCAGACCGTCGCGGATCTCGCGCGAGGTGCCGGCCGTGGCCGTCCTCTCCACCGGCGGGAGCTGCAGTCGGCCGACCAGGACGACGGCGAGCAGCACGCACACGACCTGGACCGCGAACGGCCAGGCGGTCCCGGCGGCGAAGAGCGCCGCGCCGACGGGCGGCCCCACGAGCTGGTTCCCGGTGAGGAAGCCGGCCTGCAGGCGGGCGTTGCCGGTGCCGAGGTCGCGGGGTGCGACCACCATCGGCAGCAGCGTCTGGGAGGTCGTGTCGGCGAAGACCTCCGCGACGCCCATGAGCAGCATCGTCACCAGCACGACGCCGATGCTCACGTGCCCGGTGACGATGACGGCGCACAGCACCGCCACGACGACGGCGCGCAGAGCGTTGGCGACCATGACGAGCCGGCGGCGGTCGAGCCGGTCGGCCAGCGCGCCGGCCCAGAGCCCGAGGACCACCCACGGCAGGCGTTGCAGCAGCGCGGCCAGCGCCACGAGGAACGCGGAGTCGGTCTGGGAGGCGACGAGCAGCGGCCCGGCGGCCAGCGCGATGCCGTCACCGATGTTGCTGGTCCAGCTGGAGGCGAGCAGCCACCGGAAGTGGTGTCCCATCCGGGCGGGGACGATCGCCTCGAGCATGCGGTGCACCTGCCGAGGTTACGGCCCGGGCGTCGTCGCACGCCACGCGATGCCCCGGGGCAGGGGGCGACGTCGTGAACGGCCCGCCCGGACAGCGCAGGGCAGGTACCGGATCCGCCCGGACGGACGGCGCGGCCGCAGGGGCATCGTGCCTGTTGACGCCGCACGTTTCACCCGGCAGACTGCCCGATGGCAGCGCGTACCGCCCGCCCCCTGCGCGGTGCGCGCTGTCCTCATGTCCGGACGCCGCCGATCGACGACATCGCCGGGCCCGCGATCCGGGTCCCCACGGATTCGCGGCCGGTCCGGCGTGCCCACCGCCACCGACGCCACCGCGGGAATACCGTGCTCGCGTGAGAGTGCTGCGCCGATCCACCGCCGCTGCCGTGGCAGAGTCCGCGGCCGAGCCGCAGGACGCCCCGGCCCGGACCGGCGGCCCTGCGGACCAGCCCGACCCCGCGGAATCCGCGGGGACCAGTCAGGAGAGCCCCGATCCCGCCCCCGGTCCGCTCGCCTCGACCCCGCTCGCCGAGGCGGTGCGCCGGTGGCGCGCCGGGCTCGTCGACATGGTGGGCGGCTCCAGCCTGGCCGACGTCGGGCTCCTGGGTGAGGCCGTCGTCGATCTGTCCGCCGCCCACCCCTCCGGCGTCGCCCAGCTCTTCGCGGGGCGCCCCACCCGGTTGTCGAACCTGGTGCGCGAGCCCGCGACCTTCCCGACGGCACGACGGCGCGCGCGGTCCGTCGTCGTCCGCTCCGCCGAGCACGCCGCCCGCTACGGCATGGCGCCCACGTATCTCGCCATCGGTGTCGCCACGTGGAGCGAGCCGGTCGACGCCGACGGCGAGCCCACGAACGACCGCCGGGCCGGGCTGACGGCGCTCGCGGACGCCACGTCGGCCTCGGCCGCCGGCGCGTCGTCCCCGGTCGCCGCCGCCTCGGCCGCCTCACCCGACGCCACGGTCTCCGCCGACTCCCCGCCGGACCCGGACGACCTGCCCGCACCCCCGGTGACGACCTCGATCCCGGTGGTGAGCGTCGCGCGGCGCGACGACGCACCGCGGCTGCGCGTACCGCCGTCGGACCCCGAGCCGGTCGGCACCCGGACGGTTCACGCCCCCCTGCTGCTGCGACCCGTCACGCTCACGCCGCGCGGCGAGGGTGAGACGGACTACGAGCTCACGCTCGAACCGACGGTGGAGGTCAACCCGGTCGTCGTCCGCACGCTCGCCGCCCGGGGCATGACGCTCGACGCCGACGCGCTGGCGCAGGCGACGTTCACCGCCGCGGGGTTCGACCCCGACGACGTGCTGCACCGGATCGGCGCCGTGGCGCGGGAGCACCTCGACGACTACCGCCAGGAGCAGCGGGTGCTGGTGGGCACGTTCGTCCATCCCGGCCAGGCGCTCGTCGACGACCTCGACGAGCTGACGCCGGGGCTGGGACGCCACGAGCTCGTCGCCGCGCTGGCGGGGGCCGAGCAGGCTCGAGAGCGCGTGTCCCGGGTACAGCTGCCGGAGGCGAGGCGGACCGATGCCGATCCTGCCCGCGAGCGCGGTGTGGGAGACCTGGACCCCCACCAGCGGCACGTCGTCGACGTCCTGGCCACCGGGAGCCACGTCTTCGTCGACGCCCCGGTCGGTTCAGACGTCGCGGGCACGTTGGCGGCCGTGGTCGCCGAGGCCGCCGCGGCGGGCCGTTCGGTGCTCTACGTGACCGGCCACCGGCGCGCCGCGGACCAGCTGGCCCAGCGCCTGGAGGAGCTGGGGCTGGGCGGGCTGTCCCTCGACGTCACGCCGCGTCCGACCTGGCGGGAGGACATGGCGCGACGGCTCGCGAACGCGATGGCGACCGAGCCCGAGGAGGTCGACACCTCCGGCGCGGCACAGGTGCGTGACGCCCTCATCGGTGCCCGCGCGCAGCTCACCGGGTACATCGACGCGCTGCACGCCCGGCGTTCGCCGTGGGGCGTGTCGGCCTACGACGCGCTGCAGGAGCTGGCCCGGTTGACGTCGGAGCGCCCGGCCCCGGGAACGACGGTGCGGCTGGACCGCACCACGGTGCTGGCCCTCGACGGTGACCGCCGACGGCGCGTCGCCACCGATCTGGAGCGTGCCGCGACGCTGGGGGCGTTCACGCTGCGCCCGTCGGCGACGCCCTGGTTCGGGGCGAACCTGCTGACGATGGACGAGGCGCGCGACGCCCTGTCGCGGGTGCAGCGGCTCAAGGAGTCGACGGTGCCGCAGCTGCGCCGTCAGATCGCCTACGCCGGCGAGGTGACGGGCCTGGACCAGCCGCGCACGCTGCGGGCGTGGGGGGACCAGCTGGCGATGCTCGCCGGGATGCGCAGCACCCTGGACGTCTTCCACCCGATGGTGTTCGAACGCACCGCCTCCGACCTGGTGCAGGCGACGGCGTCGCGCGGGTGGCGCCGGGAGCACGGCGTCGAGATGGGCTGGTTCACCCGACGGCGGCTGCGCAAGCGGGCGAAGGACATGGTCCGCCCGGGCGTGCGTGTGCCCGACCTGCACGCCGCGCTCACCGAGGTCGCCCAGCAGCGTGACGTGTGGGCCGAGCACTCCGCACGCGGTGGGTGGCCGACGCTGCCGGAGGGTCTGGCCACCATCGAGGACACCTACGAGGCGGTGCGTATCGACCTCGTCGAGCTCGAGCCGGTCCTGGCTCCGACGACGCACGGCGCGCGGCTGCTCGACCTGGACCTCGACGCGCTGGCCGAGCGCCTGCACCAGCTCGCCGGGGACCCGGAGGCCCTCGAGACCCTGCCGGAGCGCACCAGCCTGCTGCGGCGCGCCCGGGAGTCGGGCGTGGGGGAGCTGGTGGACGACCTGACGACCCGTCGCGCCGACGCCGAGCTGGTGCGGGCGGAGGTCGACCTGGCCTGGTGGTCCAGCGTGTTCGAGCAGATCCTCGCGACGGAGCCGGCGCTCGCGGGGCAGGACGGCGCCGGGCTGGACGCGCTCGCGCGCCGGTTCCGCGACCTGGACGCACGGCACCTGGCCGCGTTGTCGCAACCGGTACGGGTCGCGGCCCGTGCGCACCTGGGCAGCGCCATGCGGCAGGACCGCGACGGGGCGGAAGCGCTCTTCGCGGAGCTCATCGAGGGCCGGATGACGTCGTTGCGCGATCTGGTGGACCGGTACGGCGACGTGGCGCGCCGGCTGCGCCCGGTCGTGCTGGCGACGCCGACGCTGGTGCCGCACCTGTTGCCCGCGCACCGCACGGTGGACCTGGTGGTGCTCGACGCCGTCCAGCACGTGCCGACCGAGGTGGTGCTGCCCGCGCTGGCACGCGGTCGGCAGGTGGTGGCCGTCGGGGACCCGCGGTCGGCGTCGGGGACGAGCGTCGACGAGCTCGCGGACCTGCTGCCGACGGTGACGCTGCAGCCCCTTGAGAACCGGCGTGATCCCGCGCTGACCCGGCTGCTGGCCGCGCACGGCTACGGCGACGTCCTGCGACCGGCACCGCTGCCGCGCCCGGAGGCGCTGGTGCGCCTCGACGTGGTGGACGGCACGGGGATGCCCGACCCGGTCTCGGGCTCGGTCGAGTCGACGCGTGCCGAGGTCGACCGCGTCATCGAGATCTCGATCGAGCACGCGCTCACGCGGCCGGAGGAGACGCTCGGGATCGTCACCGTCACGGCCGCGCACGCGGACCGGATCCGGGAGGCGCTGCTGGCCGAGGTGCGGGCGAACCCCGCGCTGGCCCCGTTCTTCTCGGGGCGCCGGCCCGAGCCGGTGGTCGTGGCGGACATCACGGGGGTCGCGGGGCTGTCCCGCGACACGATCCTGCTGTCGGTGGGCTTCGGCCGGACGCCGCACGGACGGGTGCTGCACCGGTTCGGCGAGCTCGGGTCCGACGGCGGCGCCGCGATGCTGCTCGGGGCCATCGGCGCCACGCGGCACCGGTTGCACGTGGTGTCCTGCTTCGGCGCGGACGCCCTGGACCCGGAGCGGCTGCGCGGCGGCGGGCCGCGCCTGCTGCGCGAGCTCCTGGAGCTGACGGCGCGGCGATCGGGTGTGGCCGACCAGGTCGAGCTCGGCAACGGCGTCGACGTGGGGCGGGTGCCTGACCGGCTGCTCACCGACCTGGGGGAGCGGCTGTGGCGGCTCGGGTACCTGGTCGAGACCGACTACGGCACCGACGACGGCGACCACGTGCCCCTGGTCGTGGGGCACCCGGACCTGCCCGGTGAGCTGCTGGTCGCGGTGCTGACGGACGACGCCGCCTACGTGGCCGAGCCGTCGGTACGGGTGCGTGACCGCCAGCTCGCCCAGCGGCTCGAACGGCTGGGTTGGACGGTCACCCAGGTGTGGTCGGCGGCCGCGTTCCTCGACCCGGGCGGCGAGGCGGACCGGGTGCGCCGCCTGGTGCAGCGGGTCCGCGACGAGCGGGTGGGGACGCCGGGAGGCGTGCCGGTGCCGCCCGAGGTGGTGGTGCCCGTGCTGCCCGACGACGGCGAGCCGGTGGCGTCCGCGGCGTCGGCGTCGTCCGCAGCGTCGGCGTCGGCCCCGGTGCCCGATGCTGTCGCGGGGTCGGCAGGCTCGGCCGGTTCGCCTGCCTGACCCGGGGGACAATGGCCCGATGAGCAGTGAGACGGACTCTCCCGACCGCCCGCAGGACGACGCGGCCGAGCCGCGCGTGCGTCGGTCCCGCCGAGCCGTCCGGCGCGGGACGGAGCGGGAGACGGTCTGGGGAGCCACCACCGACGACGAGGGCGGTCACGGCTCCAACGACGACCGCCTGCGCGGCGACGTCCCGCCGCACTGGTGACCCGCACGTTGTGGGCATGAAATTGACGGCTCAGCCCGGTGCGGGGCCGTCAATTTCATGCCCACAACGGTGTGCGGGGTGGGTGCCGGTGGTACCGGCGCGCGGGCTCAGCTGCGGGTCGACCGGTCCGCGAGCAGGTCGCGGATCTCGGCGAGCAGGACGACGTCCGGCTCGGGGACCGGCTCCGGTTCGGGCTCCTGGCCGCGGGCGCGGCGCTCGGCGAGCTTGTTCATCGGCAGCACCACGAGGAAGTAGAGCGTCGCGGCCACGATGAGGAAGTTCAGCACGGCGGACAGGAAGACCCCGATGCTGAAGTGGGCCTGGTTGATGGTGAACGCCCAGACTCCGGACAGGTCGGGCTGACCGAAGACCGCGGCGATGAGCGGGTTGATGATCCCGGCCTGCAGCCCGCTGATCACGCCGGCGAACGCGCCGCCGATGACGATGCCGACCGCCAGGTCGACGACGTTGCCACGCATGATGAAGACCTTGAACCCGGCCAGCGCGTTCTTCACGGTGCGATTCCTCCCTCGGCGCCGGACCTGCTCCGGCGCGACCGCGTCGATTCTGTCCGCGGGGCCCGCGCGGGTGCAAGCGGATGCCGTGCGCCGGCGGCCGTCAGGGGACGAGCACGGCGACGACGGCGCCCCATCCCGACGCGGACGAGACGGCCGCCGCCTCGTCCGGGTCGACGGCGACGAGCGTGACCGGGGAGTCGGTGCCCGTGGGCGCGGCCCCGTCGAGCAGCCCGCCGGCGCCGCCGCCGGCATCGGACCCGACGCCCGGCAGGACGAGCGCGCGCCGGGCCAGGCGGGTGCCGTCGTCGTCGGCCGCGAGCAGGTCGACGTGGTCGCCGGGACGCAGCCACGAGGTCTCCGCCAGCCGGACCGCGACGACGACGCTGCCCTCCGGCGCCCGGGAGGCCGGCCCGCCCCCCGGGACGAGGCCCGGGTGCAGGGGGAGCCCCGCGGGCAGCGGGACGGCGGACGTGCGCCCGACGACGTCGCCGGGGTCGCCGAGCACGTCGTCGGGTGCGAGCTCGACGGCCACGCTCACGGTCGTGACGTCGGCCGCCGCCAGGGTCGTGCCGGCCGGCACGTCGCGTGCCGTGACGACGACCTGTCGCGAGGGTGGGGCGGGCGGCCGCAACGCGTCGACCGTGACGCTCGCGGCGAGCCCGCAGCACACGGCGGCGAGCACGAACCGTGAGCGCCAGACCGCCGAGCGCAGCCGGCGCAGCAGCCGGGAGGTTCCGGTGGACTCCATGGCCGGCACGCTAGGTGGCGGCCGGGTCCACGGAGCGGTCCGCCCGGGAAGGCTGTGGACGACGCCGGTCGAGTGCCGGCTGGGGGTGGCCCGCGGCCGCGGCGGTCAGGCGGAGGCGGCCTGGGAGCCCGAGGACGACCCGGTGGAGCCACCGCTCGTCGACGACGTGCTCGAGGACGACCCGCCGGACGACGTGCCCGAGGACGACCCGCCCGAGGACGACCCGGACGACTTCTTCGACCCCGACCGGGAGTCGTTGCGGTAGAAGCCGGAACCCTTGAAGGTCACACCGATCGAGCCGAACTGCTTGCGCAGGGTGCCGGCGCACTCGGGGCAGACGGTCAGCGCGTCGTCGGTGAACGCCTGGTGGATGTCGAAGGCGTGGCCGCAGTCGGCGCACCGGTAGGCGTACGTGGGCACGGGCAGCTCCTCAGCACTGGCACTCGGATCAGGTGAGTGCCAATCATACGCCGGGCGGTAGTCTCGCCTGCGTGTCATCGAGCGCCCCACCCGAACCGAACGGTCCCGACGAACGTGCGACGGCCGAGGACGGCCCGGCGGACGACGCCGCGCAGCCGCCGCGGTCGCGGTTGCGCCGCACCGCGGTGGGCGTCTCGGTGCTCGTGGTGCTCGCCCTCGTGGCGGGTGTGACCTTCACGTTCGTCACGGTCCGCAAGCCGCTTCCCGAGGTCACCGGGACGCAGACGGTCCCGGGGCTCTCCGGGGACGTCACCGTGCACCGCGACGACCAGGGCGTGCCGCAGGTGTACGCCTCGGACGCCGAGGACCTGTTCACCGCTCAGGGGTACCTCGACGCGCAGGACAGGTTCTTCCAGATGGACTACCGCCGGCACGTCACGGCGGGCCGTCTCGCGGAGCTCGTCGGTGACGTCCCGGAGGCGATCGACGCCGACCGCACGGTGCGCACCTTCGGCTGGCGCGAGGTCGCGGAGCAGGAGTGGGACCTCGTCTCGCCGGAGACCCGGAGCTACCTGCAGGCGTACTCCCAGGGCGTGAACGCCTACCTGGCCGACCGCGGTCCGGACGACCTCGGCGTGGAGTACACCGTGCTGGGCACCCGCGTGGCTGTGGCCGACCCCGACCCGTGGGACCCGGTCGACTCGCTCGCCTGGCTCAAGGCGATGGCCTGGGACCTGCGCGGCAACTACGACGACGAGCTCGACCGCGCGCTGGCCTACAGCACGCTGGAGGACGTCGACATGGTCGAGGAGCTGTTCCCGGACTTCGACCAGAGCGGTGGCGAGCCGATCCTGCGCAAGCAGGACGTGGCCCGGACCGCGTCGGTCCGCCATGACGCCGTGACGCAGACCGCGGGTGCGGAGGTGCCGTACGGCACCGGTCTGCTGGACGCGGCGGTCGCCTCGGCCGAGGAGGCGCTGGAGGCGGTGCCGGTGCTGGTGGGCCGGGGCGACGGCGCCGGGTCCAACTCGTGGGTCGTGGCCGGCGAGCACACGGCGTCGGGGTCGCCGATCCTGGCGAACGACCCGCACCTGTCCCTGGAGATCCCGGGGGTGTGGTCCCAGGTCGGGCTGCACTGCGAGACGGTCGACGACGACTGCCCGTTCGACGTCGCGGGCTTCAGCTTCGCCGGCTTCCCCGGGGTGGTCATCGGGCACAACGCCGACCTGGCCTGGGGCCTGACCAACATGGGTGCGGACGTCACCGACTTCTTCATCGAACGCGTGCGGGGCGACACCTGGCTGCGGGACGCCGAGGGTGAGGAGTGGGCGACGATGACCACCCGCACCGAGACGATCCGCGTCAACGGCGGTGACCCGGTGGAGCTGGAGGTGCGGTCCACCGACCACGGGCCGGTCGTCTCCACCGTGCTGGACGTCGACGAGGTGGTGGACTCCCCGACGGAGGCAGGCACCGGGTTCGGCGAGTACGCCGTCTCCCTGAGCTGGACGGCGCTGGAGCCCGGACGGACCGCGGACGCGATCTTCGCCATGGCGACGGCGTCGGACGCGAGCGACGTCCAGGACGCCGCCGCGCTGTTCGACGTGCCCGCGCAGAACATCGTGTTCGCTACCACCGACGGCCACATCGGGTACCAGGCCCCGGGCCGTGTGCCGGTGCGCCACCGTGTCGCCGGGCCGGTGCCGTCGGACGGGACCTGGCCGCGACCGGGCTGGGACCCGCGCTACGCCTGGCAGGGGTACGTGGACCCGGCGGACATGCCGCGGGCGCTCGACCCCGAGTCCGGGTACGTCGTGGCGGCGAACCAGGCGGTGCTGCCGACCGGCACGGAACCGTACCTGTCGAGCGACTGGGACCCCGGGTTCCGGTCCGGGCGCATCTCCGCGCTCCTCGACGCCCAGATCGCGACCGGCAGGCCCTTCACGGTCGAGGACATGAGCACGATCCAGCTCGACGACTGGTCGCCGTTCGCCGCCGAGCTCGTCCCGGTCCTGCTCGACCTCGACATCGACGACGCGTACGACGCCGCGGGCCAGGAGCTGCTCGCCGGGTGGGACTACTCGACGGACGTCGACTCGGCGCCGGCCGCCTACTTCAGCGCGGTGTGGCGCAACCTGCTGTCGGCCACGTTCTGGGACGACCTGCCCGCCTCGATGGCCCCGTCGGGCGGCGCGCGCTGGCTCGTCGTCGTGCAGGACATGCTGCAACGCCCCGACGACCCGTTCTGGGACGACCGCTCGACGGTGAACGTCGTCGAGACCCGCGACGAGGTCCTGACCCAGGCGCTCGTCACCGCACGTCGTGACCTCACGGTCGAGCTGTCCAAGGACCCGGACGACTGGGACTGGGGCTCCGTCCATCAGCTGAGCCTGCAGCACCCCGTGCTCGGTGGCAGCGACGTGCCCGCGCTGCTGCGCGACTTCGTCAACCCGCGGCCGGTGGCGCTGCCGGGCGGCAGCTCCATCGTGAACGCGACCTCGTGGGACGCCTCGACGGGCAGCTTCGCCGTCACCACGGGCCCGTCGATGCGGATGGTCGTCGACCTCGGCGACCTGGACGGTTCGACGTGGGTCGCGGCCGGGGGTGTCTCGGGGCACCCCGCGTCGTCGCACTACGAGGACCAGCTCGCGGCCTGGGCGGACGGGGAGACCTTCCGGTTCCCCTTCTCCCGGGCGGCGGTGGAGTCCTCGGCCGCGGACACGGCGACCCTGACGCCCTGACCGGGGGGTGCCGCCCGGCCCCTACTCCACGGGCAGGGCGTGCCAGCCGGCGGGGGTGGCCACCGCCTGCACCGGCACGTCGTGCGACTCGTACGGCAGCGGCCGATCGGCGGCGTCGTACAGCTCCTCGGGGAAGACCATCGCGATCGACGGCACCCCGGGTCGCACCTGCTTGAGCACCCGGTCGTACCAGCCTCCGCCCTGACCCAGCCGGGCGCCGCTGGTGTCGACGGCCAGCGCCGGGCAGATGACGACGTCGGCCTCGACGATGACGTCGGCACCGAGGTTGGGTCCGCCGGGTTCGGGCGGGCGCCCCGGCGCGCGCTCGCGCAGGTCGTCCGGTCCCGCGTACTCGGCCCAGTCGCGCGCCAGCCCGGCGCCGAGGACGGGCAGCAGGACACGCGCCCCACGGCCGGCGAGCCGTTCGAGCAGCTCGCCGGTGCCGGGTTCGGTGGGCCGGGCCGCGTAGGCGACGACGACGGCGGCGTCCTGCACCGCCGGCACGGTGGCCAGCACGTCGGCGAACGCGACCGCGGCCTCGTCCCGCAGCCGGTGGGACCGACCCTCGCGCTGGTGGCGGATGGCGCGACGCAGCTCGTCCTTGACGTCCTCGGCCTCCATCCCTGCTGCGACCGGGTACGGCTGATGGGCTGTCGTGGGCCTGGGCTCGCCGTGCATGATCACATTGTGGCAGGGTCCGGTGCACGGGGTACCCGGCACGCCGGGTGGACGAGGGGCTTCGGATGAGCGACGCGAAGAGGTGGGCGGTGACCAGACCGTGGCCGGTGACGCTGCGTGAGGACACGCCGTCGGGCGCGGTGGTGCTGCGTCCGCTGCGACGGCGCGACGGCGGCGAGTGGATGCGGCTGCGCCGGTCCAACACCGACTGGCTGGACCGGTGGGAGGCGACGTCGCCGGGGGAGCACCCCGGGTCGGCGTCGTTCGCCGAGTACGTGCGCGCCCTGACGTCGCAGGCGAGGGCGGGCGCCGCCCTGCCGTTCGTCGTGGAGCTGGACGGTGCGCTGGTCGGCCAGCTCACGGTGTCCTCCATCCAGATGGGTTCGCTGTGCTCGGCCAGCATCGGGTACTGGGTGGCGCGTGAGCACGCCGGGCACGGGATCATCCCGACGTCGGTGGCGATGGCCACGGACTACTGCTTCCACATCGTGGGGCTGCACCGCATCGAGATCAACGTGCGTCCGGAGAACGCCGCGAGCCTGCGCGTCGTGGAGAAGCTGGGCTTTCGCGACGAGGGCGTACGCGAGCGGTACCTGCACATCCAGGGCGCCTGGCGCGACCACCGGACGTTCGCGCTGACGGCCGAGGAGGTCCCCGGGGGGCTGCTCGCCCGGTGGCAGCAGGTGCGCGACGGGGCCTGAGCACGGGCTCGCGGCCACGTCAGGTCGCGGACACGCCGCAGATCGGTGCGACCCACGGTGCCCCGGCTCGCCTACCGTCATGTCGTGGACACCTCGCCGGCAGGACTCGCAGCGCTCGCGCTGGTCGTGCTCTGGCTGGGGTACTGGGTCCCGCAGCAGGTGCGGCGGCGTCAGCTGCTCGCCGACGCGCGGGTGGCAGACCGTTTCTCCGGCGGTCTGCGGGTCCTGGCGGTGGCGGACGGAGCAGGGAAGGGGCGAGCGATGCGACAGACCAGCACGTCCGGCGCGCCGGCGACCGGCAGCGTGCCGCTCGTGACCTCGCGGACCGGGGGCGCGCCGTCGGGCATGACCCCGCAGGTGCGCGCGAGCCGGCTGGCCGTCCTGGAGCGCCGCGCCGCCCGGGCGCGCCGCAGGCTCACCCTGACCGTGGTCCTCGTGCTGCTGACGGCGGCCGCATGGACCGTCGTCGGGCTCGGCTACGTGACCTGGCCCGTCGCCGCGGTGCCGTCCGCGCTCCTCGCGGTGGTGCTGGCGCTGGGCCGCCTGGCGGTGATGGCCGCCCGCCGCTCCGACGCCCGGTGGCGGGCGGAGCGGCGCGCCGAGCGGCAGCAGGCCACGCAGCAGCGCACGCTGGCGCACGGCGGCCCGTACGCGCCCCGCAACCGGGCACGTGTGACGGGTCGGGCGGTGCACCCCTCGGACACCAGCACACAGATGATCCCGCGGGTGCGGCCGGCCGCACCGGAGCGGTCCGGCACCACGGAGGGGGCGACGGCGGGGCGTGAGCCGGGGACGCCGGCGGGCGTCGCGTCACCGGGCGGCGAGGCGGCGGGTGACGCGGCGGCGGGTGACGGGCGCGACGACGCCGAGCCCGAACGGGCCGAGCCGGCGTCGGCACCGGCCCGGGAGGACCGACCCGTCGGCGGTGAGCCGTGGGACCCGGTCCCGGTGCCGTTGCCCACGTATGTGCACAAGGCCTCGGCGCCGCGTCCCGAGCAGCCGACGACGGTGCCCACCCAGGAACGTCGGGTGGTGCCGCCGCCGTCCGAGCGTCCGGTGACGCCCGAGACCGCGCCGGCCTCAGGAGGTTCGGAACGGCCCGACGCCGGGGCGGCCCCCGAGGGAACGTCCGGCGCGGCGGACGGTCCGCGCGGTCGCGACGTCGGGGACGAGCCTCGCCCGCGGACCGAGACGCTGGGTCTGCCCCTGGAGCAGATCCTCGCGCGGCGTCGCGCCGCCGGGTGATCCGCGCGTCGGGTGCGACGCATGTCACGTCGGCGTCGCGGTGCCGATTTGGTCCGAAGCGGTGGCCGGGTGCTAATCTGACTACCGCTTCACGGGGCTATGGCGCAGTTGGTAGCGCGTCTCGTTCGCAATGAGAAGGTCGGGGGTTCGAATCCCCCTAGCTCCACCCGCAGAAGGCCCGGAACCGCACGGTTCCGGGCCTTCGTCGCTCTCGAGCGGCCGTCGCCCGACGCGGCGACCGGGTCGAGGACCCCGAGCCGCCGCCCCTCCCGCCACGTGGGGACATCCCCGGATGCCGAGATGTGCACCCCGAGCAATAATTGCTTCAGGCCCGGTCGCTGCGCCGGGTTTCTGCCGCACGGCAGCGCGTCGCTCCGGCCTTCTGCAGGCCGGTCGGCCCGACGCCGTGCGGGAGCGAGCAGTCCGGGGGGACGACAGCGGTATGACGACAAGAAACAGGATCGAGCAGGGCACGCACGTGGCCGGCAGCCGGTTCCGGGACGTCCGGTTCCGCGCTGCCACGGAGGACGGCGCCCGGGTGCTGCGCGACGAGGCGGACCAGCAGCTGCTCGCCGAGTGGATCACCAGGACGCGGCTCCAGCAGGCGCAGATCGACCGCGACGTCGCCGCCGGACGGTGCTACGTCCTGGTCGGGGACGACGTCGTCCACACGCTCGACTGCCGCCGTGTGGCCCACCTGCTGGACCGGCACGGCCTCGTGAGCGCCTGGATCGCCGGCACGATCCCCCGGGAGCCGGCCGTGCCGGAGCTGTACCACCGGCACGAGGTCCTCGACTACTTCGACGACTGGTTCCTCTGCGAGGTGTGCGAGCCCGAGCTCGGCGCCGGCGCCTCGGCGGACCCGCATTCAGGGCGGTCCGCGTCCGCGTGCTCGCCGGCCGGCTGAGCGGCGCTCCGGTCCCCGCCTACTCGCAGCCGACGCCGTCGCCGTCGCGGTCGAGGTGGTCGGCGTACCCCGGGTCGCCGCGACGCACGGGGTCCGCGCCGGCCTCGCGCACCTCGGTGCAGTTCTCGTAGTGGACGGACTCCGGCTCCGGGTCGGCCGAGCCGGAGCCGGAGGGCTGCGACTCGGTGGTGGGCTCGGGCTGGGCCGTGGCCGCCTGGACCGTCGGAGCCAGGCCGCCCTCGGGCAGCGGCTCGTCCGGGCAGGACGACAGCACCCGCTCCATCGCGTCGTGCTCGGCACCGGTGATCCACAGGTCGTAGGTCCTCTTCACGGCGATCTGCCGGGCCACGTACTCGCAGCGGAACGACGTGTTCGGGGGCAGCCACGTCGCGGCGTCACCGTCGCCCTTGGCGCCGTTGGTCGGCCCGTCGACGGCGTAGAGGTTCAGCGGGTCGTTCGCCAGCTGTCGGCGCGTCTCCTCGTCGATCTGCTGGGCGCCCTTCTGCCAGGCGTCCGAGAGGGCGACGGCGTGGTCGATCTGCACGGCCGTGGAGGTGTCCTGCCCGCGCTGGAACTCGATGACGGTGGCGGTGTACGGGTCGGCGAGCCGGCCGGTGAGGACCACGCAGTCGTGGGTCCCGGACTTGTACGTCGGCCGGGTCAGGTCCCGGGTGAGGATGTCGTTGCGGGTGTCGCAGCCGTTGTGGTCGACGTCCGCCCACGCCGGACCGAACTGGTCGCGGTCGTACCCGGTCTTCGGGGCACGTCCTTTGATCGTGAGGTCGGCGAGGGCGGCCAGCGCTGTGCCGTCGCCCGCCTTCTGCTTCGATCCCTCGCCCGACTTCTGGCTCGAGCCTTCGCCCGACTTCTTCGACCCGCCGTCGGTCTTCTTCGACCCGCCGTCGGACGAGGTGTCCGAGGACGCCGCGGCCGCTGCGGTCGGCTCGGTGACGGTGCCCGCCGTGTCGACCGGGCCGCACCCGGCCAGACCCGCCATCAGGAGCGCGGCCACCACCGCCCCGGCGCCCCGGGAGGCGCGGGTGGCGGCGTGGGCCGTCGGGCGGGCGGTGAGGCGGTGGCGCATCGAGGTCTCCTGCGGTCGGTCGGGGCCAGCCCAGTATCCACGGTGACCTGGGGTGGGACGGCCCGCCGGGCCCTTCTCACCCGGTCCGCCGGAGGTGGCCGCGGTGGGATGGCTGCTTCGTGAACGACGGTGAACAGTGGCCGAACGCTCGGCGACCATGCCCGGTTCGCCCGACATGACCGTTCGGCGCAGCACCATACTGCCACCGTGCACGACGAGATCACGCAGGTTGCCCGGCACCGGCAGGTCCGCGGCGGAGCCCGCCTGGCGGGCGTCGTCTCCGACCTCTCCCGTCCTGTCACCGTCGTCGGTTCGACGATGCCGGTGGGCCAGCTCGAGGTGATGTTCCGCAACCCCGAGGTGAGCTGCGTCGTCGTGCAGGACGAGCGCGGCGACCGCTCGGGGATGATCATGCGCTCGGGCCTGACGGCGGCGCTCACCGGCCGTCTCGGATACGGCCGAGCGGTGCTCGAGCGCCGCCCCGTCTCCGCCGTGACCGACTGGGCTCCGATGATCGTCTCCCCGGACGACCCCGTCTCGTCGGTGGCGACCCGGGCGATGGAGCGCGACGACGACCACCGCTACGACGACGTGCTCGTCGCGGGGCAGCGGTGGGGCAGCGCAGGGACGGCGGACCTGATGCGTTCGCTGGTCGCCGCGCTGGCCGAGCGGTCCTCGCTCGACCCGCACACCCGCCTGCCCACCCGCGCGGCGACGTGGCACTCGCTGTCCCGGCGCTGCGAGCTGGTGCGGACCTCGGGCACCCGCGTCGTCCTGGTGCTGCTGGACGTGCGCGGCATGGCGGCGCTCAACGCCCGTCACGGCCTGGAGATGGGTGACACCGTGCTGGTCGAGCTGGCCGGACGGCTCCGGACGAGCCTGCCCCGCGGGTGCGAGGCCGGGCGCATCGACGGCGACCGGTTCGCCGTGCTGGCGACCCTGCCCCCGATGGACGACATCCACGCGGCGGCCTCCGCCGACCAGCTCCGCCGCCACGTGCTGGGACACCTGTCCGCACCGTCCGGCGGCGTCGACGAGCTGGTCTGGCCCGACCTTCGCTCGGCGGTCGTGTGGTCGGTCGCCGGGGCGGCGGTCGCGGACGAGCTGGTGCGGGAGGGCGAGTCCCGGCTGGCCCGCAGCCGCGACGTCGGACCCGACAGCGCGGCCTCACCGCCGTCGTCGCCGGCCCCGCCGACGTCCTCGACGCCGGCCGTGCCTGCGGCACCCCTGCGGGACCGGGGTGCGGCGGGGGCGGACCCGTCCCGCGGTGCCCCGAGCCTGCCGGTCCGCGGCGCGTAGCAGCCGTCGGTGCGGCTGCCGTGGAGGCGCCTCGCCCGTGCACCGCGGGTGTCGACCGGACGGCTCGGCATGCGGGAGGATGGGCACCGTGCGTGCGCGAAACGTCCGATTCGTCCTGGCCCTCCTCGGGGCGGCCGTCCTGGTCGGTGCCTGCAGTCCTGCCGACCCGCCTCCCGAGCCCGCCGGGCCGGCGGTGCGGACCGTCGTCCAGGAACCGACGTCGCACACCCTGCTCCTGGACGTCTCCGACCCCGCCGAGCTCGCCCTGACCGCCAGTCAGCAGATCTTCTCGCGGTCACCGGTGGTGGTGCTGGCGGCCCCTGCCCAGGGCCCCGGTGCCCAGCACGTGCGTGCCGCCCATGCCGCCGCTGCCGAGGCGCTGTCCGCTCCCGCCCTGGTCGTCGGTGACGCCGTGTCGGCGCACGGCGCCGCTGCCGAGCTCGACCGCCTCGGGGCGAGGGTCGCCGTCGTCGTCGAGCCGGAGCCGGCGCCGCCGCAGGCGATGGCGTCCGACGGTGCGGCTTCTCCGGCGGGGGAGTCTCCGGGTTCGGACCCGAGCGGCACGCCCGGCGGTCCGGACGGCACCGCCGCCGCCGAGGAGGCCGCGAGCGCCGCGGGGGCCACGGTGGTGCGCCTGGACGTGGCCCAGCCGCTGCCGGGGGACGCTCCGCAGGACGGCTTGGCCGCGGATGACGCGTCCCGGCTGCACGAGCAGGTCGAGGCGGCTCTGGCCGGCTCCGGGGAGGCGACACCCCCGGTGGACCGGGCGCGGCTCGACGAGGTGCTGGCGCTCACGGACCCGCGCCCGGGGCAGGAGGCGGCGATCGCCACGCTCCGGGCGGCCGGCGCCGTGGACGAGGAGGTGCCCGACGGTGACATCGCCTCCTCGCCGGAGGCGATCGATCGCATCGACTCCGCACAGGCGCTGGCGGTGGTGGGCGTGGGGCCGTCGTTCGGGGACGCCGCGGAGTTCGCCTGGCGGGTCGCGGCCGCCGAGCGGGGGGACCTGCTGCCCACGGGTGACCAGCGCCTGCTGCCGGGCCGCTACGTCACGGTCGGTGCCGACGGGGACGACGACCCGGCGGAGGTGGTCGCGCGGGCGGCGGCGACGGCCGAGTCGTACGCGGGGCTGGACGGCGGGCCGGTGGTGCCGACCGTCGTCGTGCCCGCCGGTGCCGCAGGTGCGGTCCCCGGCGACGACGGTGACTGGGTGGACGAGGCGGCCGTGGCGGACCTGGCTCCGCTCGTCGACGCCGCCCGGGAGGCAGGCCAGTACGTGCTGCTCGACGTCCCGGCGGGGACGCGGCCGTTGGTCGAGGAGGTCGAGCCGCTGGCCGACCTGCTCGCCCGGCCCGGGGTCGGCGTCGCGCTGCACCCCGAGGACCGGCGTTCGGACGGGACGACGGCGCCGCAGCAGGCGTCGGTGGCCGAGGTGCAGGACGCGATCGCCTATATTGAAGGGGTGGTTACTAATAACGGCCTGCCCCCGGCGATGGTGGTGATCCACCAGACGCGGCCCGAGTCCGTCGTCCAGCGCGAGCAGCTCGGGACGGCCACGGCGTCCGACGCCGTCGAGGTGGTGATCGCCGCCGACCGGACCGGGGCCATGACCACCACCGGGTGGGTGTGGGGCCGAGTGACCGACGACCTGCCCGACGGCGTGCACGCCGCGTGGTCCGGTCCGACGCTGGTCGCGTACCAGTCGGCCGACCTCGTCCCGACGGACCCCGAGCCGCTGCTGGTCCTGGGTTCCTGACCTGGAGAGATCCATGCTCCCCCTCATCCCGTGGCCCACGGAGGTCACCGAGTCCGACGACGACGCGCTCCGGCTGGCAGCCGTGCGTCTCGACGCCCCCGACCCGGCGCTCGCCGCCGTGGTCGCCGAACAGCTGGCCGCTGCCGGTGTGCCCGTCAGCGAGGACGCCGACCCACCGGCCGGCGCGGTGACGTTCACGCTGCGCCTCGACCCCGCCGCGGGACCTGCCGGCCCCGGGTCCGACGGCCCCGAGCGGTACACGCTCCGCGTCGGTGACGGCGAGATCCTCGCGACTGCCGCCGAGCCGGTCGGGCTGCTGCACGCCGCGAGGACCCTGCGCCAGCTCGTGGTTCCCGCCGCCGACGGCACTGCCGCCGACGGCGCCGCCGCCACGGTGCCCGCCGTCGTCGTGCACGACGCCCCGCGGTACTCCTGGCGCGGGCTGAGCTTCGACGTCGTGCGCCACTGGTTCGGGCCGGAGGACATCCGCGCCGTGGTCGACCTGGTCGGCGCGTTCAAGCTGCGGGTGCTGCACCTGCACCTGACGGACGACCAGGGCTGGCGTATCGAGATCCCGTCCCGGCCCGAGCTGGAGAAGGCCTCCGACAACCAGGTCGGCGGCGGGACGGCCGGCTACCTCACCGTCGACGACTACGTGGCCCTGCAGGAGTACGCCGCCGCGCGGTACGTCACGATCGTGCCGGAGTTCGACATGCCCGGTCACGTCAACGCCGCCACGCACGTCTACGGCGCGCTGACCTCGGACGGTCTCGCCACCGACGCCTACGACGGCATCGAGGTCGGCTTCTCGCGGCTGTGGTTCGACAACCCGGCCACCGAGCCGTTCCTGCGCGACGTGATCGGCGACCTGGCGCGCACGACCGACGGTGCGTGGGTGCACGTCGGCGGTGACGAGGTGCTGACCATGGACCACGGCGAGTTCGCGCAGTTCGTCGAGCTCGCCGCGCGGATCGTGCGCGAGCACGGCAAGACGCCGATCTTCTGGCAGGAGGGCGCGCGCGGACCCGTCGAGCCCGGCACGCTGCTGCAGTACTGGGAGCCCAAGGGCGAGGAGTTCGAGCGGTTCGTCGCCGCGGCCGACGCCGGGGCGCGGTTCGTCATGTCGCCCGGCAACCACGCCTACCTCGACATGAAGTACACGTCCGAGCACCCGCTCGGGCTGGAGTGGGCCGGCACCGTCGAGCTGCGCGACTCCTACGAGTGGGAGCCCACGGCCGTCATCGACGGGCTGCCGGCGTCCGCCGTCGAGGGCGTCTCGGCGGCGGTGTGGACCGAGACGCTGACCACCCGCGACGAGCTGTTCTCGATGCTGCTGCCGCGGCTCGGGGCCGTGGCGGAGGTCGCGTGGACCGCAGCGGCGGCGAAGGACTTCGACGCGTTCGCGGCCCGGACGGCCGCTCAGGCCCCGGCGTGGCGGTCCGCGGGCTGGGCCTTCCACCCGACCCCGCAGGTCGCCTGGTGAGCTGAGCCGGGGCCCCGGCGAGCCTGCTCAGACCCAGTTCTGGAAGCGGATGACCTGACGCCAGTAGTCGTAGGGCACCTGCATCGCCGACCAGAACGGGTAGAACGCCACCGACACGGCGGTGATCGCGAGCAGGACCACCGCGATCACCGCGACCACACCGCCGCGGCCGGCTCTCCGGCGTGTGCGTTCCAGCGCCACGACCATCGGGTACACGAGCGTCATGATCACGAACGGCGTGAAGACGATCGAGTAGAACGTGAAGATCGTGCGGTCGGTGAAGAAGAACCACGGCACCCAGCCGGCGATCGTCCCCGACAGCACGGCCAGCGCCCGCCAGTCGCGCAGCCAGACGCCGAGCGCGATCGTGACGACGATCGCGATCGCCGCGAGGAACCACAGCAGCGGGTTGCCCAGCGCGGTCACCGCCGACGCGCAGCCGTTGGTGGTGTCCACGGGGCAGCCGTTCTCCCCGGCGGCCGAGCGCTCCCAGAAGAACGACGTGGGGCGCCACTGCACGATCCACCCCCACGGGCCGGCCGCATAGGCGTGCTCGGAGTCGAGGTGGGTGTGGAACGACCACATCTGCTGGTGGTAGTGCCACAGGCTCTCGAGCCAGTCGGGGATCCAGCCGACCGTCTCGTCGGGGTGCGCCGCCGCCCATCCCCGGTGGTAGCCGCCGTCGTCCGAGCCGGCGATCCACGACCACCACGAGGCCAGGTAGGTGACCAGCGCGACGGGCACGATCTGGACGAACGCGGGCAGGCCGTCGGCCAGCACGGAGTCCTCGAACCAGCGTCCGATCCCCGCCCGGCGGCGCGCCGTGATGTCCCACAGGACGGTGAGCAGGCCGAAGACGGCCACGAAGTACAGGCCCGACCACTTCACCCCGCACGCGAGGCCGAGCGAGACACCGGCGGCCAGCCGCCACCACCGGAACCCGAGCCGCGGGCCGTACCGCCCGACCGTGCCCCCCGCCTCCAGGACCGCCCCCACCCGGTCCGCCAGCCGGCGGCGGGCCTGCTCCCGGTCCAGGACCAGGCAGCCGAACGCCACGAGCACCCAGAACATGAGGAACTGGTCCAGCAGGGCCGTGCGGGAGTGCACGATCGCCTCGCCGTCGATCGCCAGCAGGAACCCTGCGGCCAGGCCCATCACCGTCGAGGAGAACAGCCGCCGCGCGATCCGCGCCAGCAGCAGCACGGCGAGGATGCCGACGACGGCGCTCGCTAGACGCCACGCGAACGGGTTGGTGGCACCGCCCCCGGACTCCATGCCGAGCCAGATCATCCACTTGCCCACCGGCGGGTGGACCACGTAGGCGGCCTGGTCGAGGTAGGTGTGGACGTCCCCGGCCTCGAACGCGGCGTTCGGGTCGTCCGGCCACTGCTTCTCCGCGCCCGTCTCCCCGAGCGTGAAGGCGTCCTTGACGTAGTACGTCTCGTCGAAGACGAGCGTCCCGGGCCGGCCGAGCTCCCACAGCCGGGTGACCGCGGCGATCAGGGTGACGACGACGGCGCCGAGCCAGCCCAGCGCGCGGGCCTGCCAGGTCACGCCCAGCGCCAGTCGGCGTTCGCCGAGAAGGCGGACGAGGAGCGTGCGCCCGGTCGGGACGTCGCGGTCCGCTGCGCTGTCGACCGTCGCGCCGGTGACCGGTTCGCGGTCGGCCGTCCGCCTGTCGGGCACGGGGCCGCCCGGAGGAACGGCGTAGGGATCGTCCGGCCCGTCGGGTGCAGCCGCCGTGGTGCCCGACGGCGGGACGGACGCCGCGTCGTCGGCCGACGGGGAGGTCGTCCCCCGCGCCGGATCGGCCGGGCTGTCTGCGGACCGCCGGCCCACGGCGGGCACGGCGCCCGTGATGGCCCGGATCGCACCCGTCACGACCGGGATGCCCCGGGTGTCGGTGCGGCGGTGGCCGTGGATGTCGCGCCGGGACGGGTACTGCTGGCGGGGCTCGGCGGACGTCCCGGCCTCCGGGATCTCACCGGTGGCCTGGGCGTCGGCATCGGGGGCGCTCACCTCGGCCACTTTAGGGGGTCATGACGCCGCCGTGGGACAGTTGTCCCCATGAGTCGTGTCGCCGAGGCAGGGTCCGTCGTGCTGGCCGCCACCCCGATCGGCAACGTCGAGGACGCCTCCCCGCGACTGCTGCGGCTCCTCGCCGACGCCGACGTCGTGGCCGCCGAGGACACCCGCCGGCTGCACGGTCTGGCCACCCGGCTCGGCGTCACCGTGGGCGGGCGTGTCGTGTCGTACCACGAGCACAACGAGCGCGACCGCGCCGACGACCTGCTCGACGTCGTCGCCGACGGCGGGACCGTCGTCGTCGTCACCGACGCCGGGATGCCCGCCGTGTCCGACCCCGGCTTCCGCCTCGTGGAACGGGCCGTCGAGCGCGGGCTGCCCGTCACCGCGGCACCCGGCGCCTCCGCCGTGCTCACGGCGCTGGCCCTGTCCGGTCTGCCCACCGACCGGTTCACGTTCGACGGGTTCGTGCCCCGCAAGCCGGGGGAGCGGTCCCGGTGGCTCGGGGCGCTGGCGACCGAGCCCCGCACGATGGTGTTCTTCGAGGCTCCCCACCGCGTCGTGGAGACGCTCGCCGCGATGGCCGACGCCCTGGGTACCGACCGGCCCGCCGCCGTCTGCCGCGAGCTCACGAAGACCTACGAGGAGGTGCTGCGCGGCACCCTCGGCGAGCTGGCGGCGCTCGCGGCCGACCGCGCCGAGGCTGGCCCCGGGCTGCGCGGCGAGATCTGCGTCGTCGTCGCCGGGGCGCCCGCCGCCGAGGCGCCGCGGGTCGAGGACCTGGTGCCCGAGGTCCTGACCCGGGTCGGGGGCGGGGAACGCCTCAAGACCGTGGTGGCCGACGTCGCCACCGCGGCCGGGGTGCCCAAGCGGGACCTGTACGCCGCGGCGCTCGCCGCGCGGAGCGCCTGAGCGGCTAACGGGCGGACCGCGCTGCCGTGTCCGCGAGGTAGCCGACCTCGTGGCCGGGTCGCCTACCTCGCCGAGAGCGTGCCTACCCCGCGGAGAGCGTGCCTACCCCGCGGAGAGCGTGCCTACCCCGCGGAGGAGCGGGTCAGCTCGACGCCCACGGCCGCCATCTCGCTGCGGGCCTGCTCGCCCTGCTCGGCCGAGACGGGAGCGGTGAGGTCGGTGAGCACGCGGGTCGCGAACCCGTGGCGCACGGCGTCCAGGGCCGTGTGCTTGACGCAGTGGGACTCGGCCAGCCCGACGACGTCCACGGTGTCGACGGCGGCCTCGCGCAGCACCTGGTCGAGTGACCGCCCGACGGGATCCGTGCCGTCGAACCCGGAGTAGCCGTCGTCGTACTGGCCCTTGCGGATCGCCACGTCGGCGTCCAGGTCGGCCAGGACAGGGTGCAGGGCGGCGTTCGGTGACTCCGCGACGCCGTGGACCGGCCACGAGCTGACGAAGTCGGGCGCGTCGCTGAAGTGCTCGCCGGGGTCGATGTGCCAGTCCTGAGTGGTGACCACCAGCCCGTACCGGTCACGGTGCGCGGCCGCGTAGGCGGCGACGTCGGCGGCCACGCGGTTCCCGCCGTCCACCCCGAGCTCGCCGCCCTCGCAGAAGGTCGGCTGGACGTCCACGACGATCAGTGCCCGCGTGCTCATGCCACCCACTGTGCCACCAACCGCCCCCCAGGTGTCGAGATCGACGTACCCGTACCGAGATCGACGGACCGTCCGTCGATCTCGGTACGGGTACGTCGATCTCGGCGGGAGAGGCGGCGGACGGGTGAGACGTCCCGACGTCGCCACGGCCCGGACCAGTAGGATTCGGGCCATGACCCACATCCTCTCCGCGGTGGCATGGCCCTATGCCAACGGTCCGCGGCACATCGGCCACGTCGCCGGCTTCGGCGTTCCCTCCGACGTCTTCAGCCGGCACATGCGGATGGCGGGTCACGACGTCCTGATGGTCTCCGGCACCGACGAGCACGGCACGCCGATCCTCGTGCAGGCGGAGCAGGAGGGGGTCACCCCGCAGGAGCTCGCCGACCGCTACAACCGCGTCATCGTCGAGGACCTGACGTCCCTGGGCCTGTCCTACGACCTGTTCACGCGCACCACGACGCGCAACCACTACGCCGTCGTGCAGGAGATGTTCCGTACCGTCCACCGCAACGGCTACATGGTCGAGAAGTCGACCATGGGTGCGATCTCCCCGTCGACGGGGCGCACCCTGCCGGACCGCTTCATCGAGGGCACCTGCCCCATCTGCGGCTACGACGGCGCCCGCGGCGACCAGTGCGACAACTGCGGCAACCAGCTCGACCCGATCGACCTGAAGAACCCGCGCAGCCGCATCAACGGCGAGACGCCCAAGTTCGTCGAGTCGAACCACTTCTTCCTCGACCTGCCGGCGTTCGTCGACGCGCTGTCGTCCTGGCTGGAGACGCGCGACGGGTGGCGGCCCAACGTGCTGAACTTCAGCCGCAACCTGCTCGACGACGTCCGCCCGCGGGCGATGACGCGGGACATCGACTGGGGCATCCCCGTGCCGCTCGAGGGCTGGGAGGGCAATCCCACCAAGCGGCTGTACGTCTGGTTCGACGCCGTCATCGGCTACCTGTCCAGCTCGATCGAGTGGGCCCGGCGCCGCGGCGAGCCCGAGGCGTGGCGGGCGTGGTGGACCGACCCGGACGCCCGCTCGTACTACTTCATGGGCAAGGACAACATCACCTTCCACTCCCAGATCTGGCCGGCCGAGCTGCTGGCGTACGACGGCGGCGGCTCGCGCGGGGGAGAGCCGGGCCGGTTCGGTGCGCTCCAGCTGCCCACGGAGGTCGTGAGCAGCGAGTTCCTCAACGTCGAGGGCCAGAAGTTCTCCTCCTCGCGCGGCGTGGTCATCTACGTGCGCGACATGCTGGCCCGCTACCAGCCCGACGCGTTCCGCTACTACGTGGCGGCGGCCGGGCCGGAGAACCAGGACGTCGACTTCACCTGGGACGGATTCCTGCGCCGCACCAACGACGAGCTGGTCGCCGGCTGGGGCAACCTGGTCAACCGCACCGCGTCGATGGTCCACAAGAACTTCGGTCAGATCCCGACGGCCGGCGAGCTCACCGACACCGACCGGGACGTCCTGGCGTCCACGCGCCGGGCGTTCACCGACATCGGCGCCCTCATCGAGTCCAACCGCCAGCGGGCCGCGATCGCCGAGGCGATGCGCGTCGTCGGGGACGTCAACCGCTACGTCTCCGAGACCCAGCCGTGGAAGCTCAAGACCGACCCGGACCGGCTCGCCACCGTGCTGCACACCACGACGCAGGCGGTCAGCGACTGCAACACGCTCCTCGCGCCGTTCCTGCCGCACTCCGCGCAGTCGGTGCACGAGGTGCTCGGCGGGACCGGGGAGTTCGCCCCCCAGCCGCGCATCGAGGAGGTCGCCGACCTCGACGACGACTCGCGGCACTACCCGATCATCACCGGCGACCACGACGGAGCCTACGAGTTCCCGTCGTGGGAGTCCCGCCCGGTGACCCCGGGGACCCCGATCGCCAAGCCCACGCCGGTGTTCACCAAGCTCGACGACTCGATCGTCGACGAGGAGCTGGAACGCCTGCGCGAGAAGGCCTGATGGGTCGCAGCAAGCGCGAGCGCGGCTTCCCTCCGGACCCTGAGCCGTTGCCCGTCCCGGTCGTCGACAACCACACGCACCTGGACGTCATCGCCGCGGTCCTCGACGAGCGTGCCCTGCAGGGCTCGCCGGTCCCGACCGTGACCGACCACCTCGCCCGGGCCGCCGCCGCCGGGGTGGACCGGCTGGTGCAGGTCGGTTGCGAGCTGCCGACGATCGCGTGGACCGACGCGCTGCTGCGCGACCCGGCGTACGGGTCGAGCCTGCTCGGCGCCGTGGCGATCCATCCGAACGAGGCGGTGCTGCACGCCGGGGTCCGTGAGGTGGGCCCGGACGGCTTGGAGCCGTCGCCGCAGGATCACCACGCGACGTCGCTCGGCGACGCGGTCACCCGGGTGGCCGACGTCGCCCGGGACAACCCGCGTGTCCGGGCGATCGGGGAGACGGGGATGGACCTGTTCCGCACCGGTCCGCAGGGCGAAGCCGCGCAGCGGGAGTCGTTCCGCGCGCACGTGGCGCTGGCCAAGGAGCTGGGGCTGGCGCTGCAGATCCACGACCGGGACGCGCACGCGCAGGTGGTCGACGTCCTGCTCGCCGACGGTGCGCCCGAGCGCACGGTGTTCCACTGCTACTCCGGCGACGAGCAGATGGCTGCGCTGGCCGCCGAGCACGGCTGGTACCTGTCGTTCGCCGGGCCGGTGACCTACCCGAAGAACGACCACCTGCGGGCCGCGCTGCGCACGATCCCCCTGGACCACCTGCTCGTGGAGACCGACGCCCCGTTCCTGCCGCCCCACCCGTACCGGGGCCGCCCGATCGGCCCCTACGTCGTCGGGCACACGGTCCGGGCGATGGCCGAGATCCTCGACCGGCAGCTCGAGCAGGTCTGCGACGCCGTCTCGGCGACGTCCGTCGAGGTGTACGGCCCGTGGTGAGGCCCTTCCGCCGCAGCGCGTGGTCGGCTACGGTCTGGTGACCGTGGCGGGAACCAACGCGAGTCGACGACGCGAGGAGCCGCGTCGTCGCCGTGCGTCGGCGCCTTACGTGGGCCGGCGGGGTCGCCTGCCGGCGGCCGCTCGGGCGGGCGTCCAGGCGCTGGTGGTCGTCGCGCTCGCCGTCGGCGCCTACGGAGTGGTCGACGCGCACGCGCAGATCACGGTCGACGTCGACGGCCAGGTCCGCACGCTCGACGGCTACGGCGACACGGTCGGGGACGTGCTGGCCTTCCACGGCATCCACCCCGGACCGGACGACCTGGTCCAACCCGCGGTGAACGCCGCGGCGCCCGATCACGGCGAGGTGGTGGTCCGGTCCAGCAAGGACGTCACCCTGGAGATCGACGGCGAGACCCTGACGTTCCCGACGACGGCGCACACGGTGGGCGAGCTGCTCGCCGCGCTGGGCCCCCGCGCCGACGGGGCGGTCACCACGGCCTCACGCAGCGCCCCGCTCGGACGCGAGCCGGTGCGCGTCTCCACGCTCAAGACCGTCAACGTCGCTGTCGACGGCTCGGTGCTGCCCCTGCGCACGACCCAGGCGACGGTGCGGGACGTGCTCGCGGAGGTCGGCATCAGCCTGGGCAAGCACGACCGGACGTCGGTGCCCCTGGGGGCCGCCGCGGTGGACGGCATGGTGGTGGTGGTCAACCGCGGGTCGAGCGGGGCCGACATCGTCACCGAGGTCGTGCCGTTCGAGACGGAGCGCGTCGAGTCCGACCAGCTGCCGGTCGGCCACGAGGTGGTCCAGACGCGCGGCGTCCCGGGGGAGCGGGTGACGACGTACCAGGTGCGGACCCTCGACGGCGCCGAGGTCGAGCGCACCGTGGTGGACCGCAGCGTGACGACGGAGCCGGTCACCGAGGTGGTCCTGGTCGGCACGCTGGACGTCTCCGACATCCAGGTGGACCCGGGGTCGGCCAAGGCCGTCGCCCGCGCCCTCGCCGCGGAGCGCGGGTGGGGCGACGACCAGTTCTCCTGCCTCGACAGCCTGTGGACCAAGGAGTCGAACTGGCGCTGGAACGCGCAGAACGCCTCGAGCGGCGCGTACGGGATCCCGCAGGCCCTGCCCGGATCGAAGATGGCCTCGGCGGGGTCGGACTGGCGGACCAACCCGTCCACGCAGATCACCTGGGGTCTGGGCTACATCTCCGGCCGGTACGGCACCCCCTGCGCGGCCTGGAACCACTCGATGTCGGTCGGCTGGTACTGAGCCGAGACCCTTGCTCGAGCGGCGCCTCGAGCAACAGTGTGACGTGCCCGGCAGATCGGGCTGATCTTTTGGCGCATATGGGCCCGTAACCGGTCAGACTTACCACAACTGCTCTTGGATGAATATCACGATGCGGTTACGGTCGTCGGAGCCACCGGATCGACCCGGGCCCCGACCACCACGCGCGGGCCCTCGTCGTGCCCGGACCTGACGACGACTGGACCGACACGTGAGCGACTGGCCCGCCGACTCCGTCACACCCCCGACCGCACCCGTGCCCGTCAGCGCGCAGCCCGCCGAGGCCGACGGCACCGCCGCTGAGCCGACGCCGCCCGCGCGCCGCCGCCGTCGCTGGCCGCTCGTCGCCCTCGTGGCCGTCCTCGGGCTCGCCGTGGCCGGCGGCGTCACCGCCGCCGTCGTCGAACAGCTGCGCAAGGACGTCACCATCGACGTCGACGGCACCTACACCACCGTCTCCACCTACGCCGGCACCGTCGACGACCTCCTGGCCGAGGAGGGCGTACGCGTCGGCGAGAACGACCAGGTCACTCCCGCCGCGGACGAGGACCTGCGGGACGGCGCCGTCGTCGAGGTCCGCTACGGGCGTGAGCTCACCGTCGAGACCGACGGCACGAAGCGTGACGTCTGGATCGCGGCACTCGACGCCGACGAGGTGCTCGACGACCTCGACGCCCGCGCCGACCAGGTCCGGCTGCTGCCCTCGCGGTCCGCCGACCGTGCGACCCTGCCCATCCGCCTCGACGCCGACCAGCCGGTCTCGCTCGTCGTGGGCGGCAAGGAGAGCATCGTCGACAACGGCGCGGTCACCCTCGACGAGCTCCTGGCCGAGGAGGGCGTCGAGCTCGACGGCGACGACATCGTGCACGTCGACCAGATCGAGCCCCAGAACCCCGGCGACCCCAGCGTCCGGGTCGTCGTGCAGGTCGTCGACGTCAAGAAGGTCTCCACCACCAAGAAGATCGCCTACGACACGGTGACGAGGACCGACGCCGACCGGTACGTCGACGAGGGCTCCTACGTCGCCACCGAGGGCAAGGCCGGCGAGCGGACCATCGTCCACCGCGTCACGCGCACCGACGGCAAGGTCACCGACCGCGAGAAGGTGTCGAACAAGGTCACCACCAAGCCGGTCGACGAGGTCGTCGTCAAGGGCACCAAGGAACGGCCCGAGCCCGAGCCCGAGCCGGCGCCCGCCGAGTCCTCGTCCTCGTCCTCGTCGAGCAGCTCCTCGTCGAGCAGCTCCTCGTCGAGCAGCTCCGGCAGCTCGTCCTCCGGTGGCTCCGGCACCGGCAGCGCGCCGGCCGGCGTGTGGTCGGCGCTCGCCCAGTGCGAGTCCGGCGGCAACCCGGCCACCAACACCGGCAACGGCTACTACGGCCTCTACCAGTTCACCCTGTCGACCTGGCAGGCCGTCGGAGGCACGGGCCTGCCGTCGGACGCCTCGGCGGCCGAGCAGACCAAGCGGGCGCAGATCCTCCAGGCGCGGTCCGGGTGGGGTCAGTGGCCCGCCTGTGCCGCCAAGCTCGGCCTGCTCTAGCTTCACTCGCTGAAGGCGCCGGACGACACGACGCCGGACACGATCGCGTTCACGGGCGCTGGGCGCCCTGCCACTTCGGGGATGACGATCGCGTCCGGCGTCGTGCCGTCCGGCGCCGTCGTGTTGTCTGCGCGCAGTGCCCGGCCGGCCCGCGCGGCGCAGGTGGAGAGGATCTGCGGAGCCGGCCGCGGAGCGGTCGCGGGCGGGTGGGCACCGAGATCTGACGGTGGCGGAACCGGGCCGTGAACGGGCTGTGAAGGTGCGGTGCGAGGGGCTCGGGATGTGAGGTAGACCGTCTTGCGATCGATAACGAGACGGTTACGGTCGGGTGTCTTTGGCGCTCACCCCATCCGATCTGGTGTACGCGCCGCGCCCGCCAGGGCCCCACTGCCCCACCACCTCTGGAGCCGTATGACCACCGCACCCGAGACCCCCGAACCGCAGCCGACCACGGCCGAGACCCGCGCCGTCGCACGCAGCCGCCGCAGCCGACGTCGCCGGATCCTGGTCGCCTCGTGCACCGCAGGAGCACTCGCCGTCGGCGGCGGTTCCGCCGTCGCCGTGTCCCACGCCTACAAGACCGTCACGCTCGACGTCGACGGCCAGACCCGCGACGTCTCGACCTTCGCCGGGGACGTCGACGGCCTCCTGGCCGAGGAGGGCATCGAGGTCGGCGACCGCGACGTGGTCGCCCCCGGCACCACCGCCGCGCTGCAGGAGGGCGCCGACGTCGTCGTGCGCACCGGCAAGAAGGTCGACATCCTGGTCGACGACGAGGAGTCGACGGCCTGGGTGACGGCCGCCGACGCCGACGAGGCGCTCAACCTGCTCTCCCAGCGCGGTGGCGACGTCGCCCTCGTCGCCTCGCGGTCCGACGACCGCCTCGAGCTGCCGCTCACCGTGCACGACGGCGAGCAGGTCGCCGTCGTGCACGACGGCGAGACCGCCGTCGAGGACGGGTCGGACGACGTGGACGCCGTGCTGGACGACGCCGACGTGACCGTCGACAAGAACGACGTCGTCACCGTGGCCACGTCCGCCGATGCCGGCGTCCGGGCCAAGGACCTGCCCGCCGACGCCGAGGTGCCGCAGGTCGCCGTCGTCGTGCAGCGCGTCGACGTCAAGAAGGTCAAGGACGTCAAGACCATCGAGCGTGACACCCGGGTCGTCGAGAGCGCCGACCGCTACGCCGACCTCGACGCCAAGGTGCGCCAGGCCGGTCGCGACGGGGAACGCACCGTCGTGCGCAAGGTCACCACCGTCGACGGCACGAAGGTCTCCTCGACAAAGATCTCGGACAAGGTCACCACGAAGCCCGTGACGCGGGTCCTCGTGGAGGGCACCAAGGAGCGCCCGGAGCCCGAGCCCGCCACGCCCTCGTCCGGCGGCTCGTCCTCGGGGTCGTCCTCGTCGAGCACGTCCGGCTACTCCGGCTCGAACCGCCAGATCGGCCAGCAGATGGCCGCTGCGCGGGGCTGGAGCGGTTCCGAGTGGACCTGCCTCGAGTCGCTGTGGACCAAGGAGTCCGGCTGGTCCCACACGGCCGCGAACCCGTCGTCGGGCGCCTACGGCATCCCGCAGTCGCTGCCCGGCTCGAAGATGGCCAGCGCCGGCTCCGACTGGCAGACCAACCCGGCCACCCAGATCGCCTGGGGCCTGGACTACATCGCGAGCGTCTACGGCTCGCCCTGCGGTGCGTGGAGCCACTCCGAGTCCGTCGGCTGGTACTGACCTGCCGGGTCGGGCGATACTCGGCCCCATGACACACACCCCTGGCGCCCTGCTCGGCCCTGCGGAGATCCGCGAGCTGGCAGGGCGCCTGGGCGTCCGGCCGACCAAGACGCTCGGGCAGAACTTCGTGCACGACGGCGGGACCGTCCGCAAGATCGTCCGTGCGGCCGGGGTGCTGCCCGGCGACCGCGTCGTCGAGGTCGGCCCCGGGCTGGGCTCGCTGACGCTCGGTCTGCTCGAGGCCGGTGCCTCCGTGGTCGCCGTCGAGATCGACCCCGTGCTGGCCCGCCAGGTCGGGGACACCGTGCGGCGTCACCTGCCGGACGCCGATCTCGAGGTCGTCACCGCGGACGCGATGGAGGTCACCGAGCTGCCCGGGACACCGCCGTCGGCTCTGGTGGCGAACCTGCCCTACAACGTGGCCGTGCCCGTGCTGCTGACCTTCCTGGAACGGTTCGCGTCGTTGGAGACGGTGCTCGTCATGGTCCAGGCCGAGGTGGCCGACCGGCTCGCGGCACCCCCCGGATCGCGGACCTACGGCGTCCCCTCCGCGAAGACCGCCTGGTACGGAGCCGCGCGGCGGTCGCTGACCGTCAGCCGGAACGTCTTCTGGCCGGTGCCGAACGTCGACTCGGCCCTCGTGGCGATCCAGCGGCACGAGCCGCCCGCCACGACGGCCGCACGCCGGGACGTCTTCACCGTGGTCGACGCCGCGTTCGCCCAGCGCCGCAAGACGCTGCGCGCCGCGCTGGCGGGACTGTTCGGCTCGGGGGCCGCTGCCGAGACGGCGTTGCGCGCTGCAGGGGTGGACCCGGGCCTGCGGGGAGAACGGTTGGGAATCGTGGAGTTCGCGCGCATCGCCGAGCAGCTTCCGGCAGGGGCTGCCAGGGTGGACGCGTGACCCGACTCGCCGCCGCTCCCTCGCCGTCGGTCCGTGTCCGCGCGCCGGGGAAGATCAACCTGTCCCTGCGCGTCGGGCCGGTCGCCGACGACGGCTACCACCCCCTCGTGACCGTCTTCCAGGCCGTGGCGCTGGTGGAGGAGGTCACCGCGACCCAGGTCGCCGAGGGCGCGGGGATCTCGTTGACCGTCGACGGCCCGCAGTCCGGACGCGTCCCGCTCGACGCCTCCAACCTCGCCTGGCGGGCGGCCGAGCTGCTCGCGCGGGAGGTGGGGCTCGCACCGGACGTGGCGCTGCACCTCGCCAAGGGGGTGCCGGTCGCCGGGGGCATGGCCGGCGGGTCGGCGGACGCCGCCGCCACGCTCGTGGCCTGCGACGCGCTGTGGGGAGCCGGTCTGCCCCGTGCCGAGCTGCACCGCCTCGCCGCGATCCTCGGGTCGGACGTGCCGTTCGCCCTGCTCGGCCACACCGCGGTCGGGACCGGTCGAGGTCACCTGCTGACCCCGGCGATGTCGCGCGGGGAGTTCCACTGGGCCTTCGCGACCCGGGACGAGGGGCTGTCGACGCCCGCCGTCTACGGGCGCTACGACGAGCTCGCCGCGACCGGCGCCCTCGTCCCCTCCGCGGACCCGGCGCAGGACACCGCGCTCATGCAGGCGTTGCGTGCCGGGGACCCCACGGCCCTCGGACCGGCGCTGCACAACGACCTGGAGGCCGCCGCGCTCGACCTGCGGCCCGAGCTCGAGCGCACCCTGGAGATCGCGCGGAACGGCGGTGCGCTCGGTGCGATGGTCTCGGGTTCCGGACCCACCGTCGCGGCGCTGGCCCGGTCGCGGCAGCACGCGCTGGCGATCGCGGCGACGTGGACCGCCGAGGGTGCCGCCGACGCCGTGTGGTGCACGACGGGCCCGGCCGCGGGCGCCCGCCTCCTCTGACCCCCCGGACGCTGTGGGCATGATTCTGACGGTCTCAGAACGATTCGAGGCCGTCGAATTCATACCCACAGCGGGTCAGTGGCGCGTGCGAGCGCTCAGAGGTGCTTGCGGAGGAACTGCAGCGTCGGGGCGAACCGGTAGTGCTGGCCGCCCTCGTGCCGGTTGTACGGGTAGACGTCGATCTGCTTGTCCGCCCCGCCCCACGTGTTGTAGGCGGCGTAGACGGTGGACGGCGGGCAGATGTCGTCCATGAGCGCGACCGAGAAGAGCCCGGCGGCCCGCGCCCGGCGCGCGAACGACACCCCGTCCAGGTAGGACAGGGTCCGCCAGACCGCCTCCTCCTGGTCACGGTGCACCGAGAGGTACTGCGTGATCTCGGCGTACGGGTGGCTGTCCACGATCTGTACGGCGCGGCGGAAGTGGCTCAGGAACGGCACGTTCGGCGCCGCGGCGACGACGTCGGGCAGCAGGCCGGCCGCCGCGATCGCGATCCCGCCGCCCTGGGAGGTCCCGGCCACCGCGACGCGCGCCGGGTCGACGCCCTCGACCTGCCGCACGGCGTCCACCGCGCGCACGCCGTCGGTGAACACGCGGCGGTAGTAGTGCTCGGCGGGGTCCAGGATGCCCCGGGTCAGGTAGCCGGGAGCCGCCGGGGCGTGCCCCACCGGGTCCGCGGTCCCGCCGCCGGAGCCCCAGCCCGACCCCTGCCCGCGGGTGTCCATCACCAGGTGCGCGAACCCGGCGGCTGCCAGGCCGAGATGCTCGTGCGGCAGCCCGCGACCTCCGCCGTACCCGACGAACTCCACCACCGCCGGCAGCGGACCGTCGACCCGCGCCGGGCGCACCAGCCAGGCCTTGATCGGGTGGCCGCCGAACCCGGGGAACGTGACGTCGTCGACCGTGATCTCGGTCAGCCCGGCGTCGACGCGCTCCAGCTCCACGCCGTCACCGTGACCGCGCGCCTCGGCGACCGTGCCGGTCCAGAACGCGTCGAAGTCGTCGGGCTCGGCGATCGCGGGCGCGTACTGCTCGAGCTCGGCGACGGGCAGGTCGAACTGGGCCATGCGGATCTCCTCGGTGCGGTCGGCGGCGACGGTCCGAGGCTAACGGCTTCCCCGGCCTCGACGGCGGAGGGTGGGGCGTGGGCAACTACCCTTCTCGGGTGGCACATCTCCTCGGTGCGGACGGCATCTCCTTGACCATCGGCACCCGCACCCTGCTCGACGGCGTCTCCCTCGGCCTCGACGACGGCGACCGGATCGGCGTCGTCGGCCCCAACGGCGCCGGCAAGTCGACCCTGCTGCGGCTCCTGGCCGGCACGGCAGCGCCCGACGGCGGACGGGTCACCCGGGTGGGTGGCTCGCGGCTCGGCATGCTCGACCAGCGCGACGACGCCCGCCCCGGCGCCACGGTGCTCGACCTCGTGCACGGCGACGACGCCACCCACGAGTGGGCCTCCGACGCGCGCATCCGGAACGTGCACGCCGGGCTCCTCGCCGACCTCGACCTCGACCAGCCGGTCGCCACCCTCTCGGGCGGGCAGCGCCGTCGGGCGGCGCTCGCCGCGCTGCTCGTGACCGACCCGGACGTGCTGCTGCTCGACGAGCCCACCAACCACCTGGACGTCGAGGGCGTGGCCTGGCTGGCCGAGCACCTGCGGAACCGATATGGATCGGCCGGGCGCGCCTCTGCTGGTCAAGGCGCGCTCGTCGTCGTCACCCACGACCGCTGGTTCCTCGACGCCGTCTGCTCGCGCATGTGGGAGGTCCGCGGCGACGGGACGGGCGCCGTCGACGGTTACGAGGGCGGGTACGCCGCCTACATCCTGGCCCGCGCCGAGCGGTCGCGGCAGGCCGCCGCGGCCGCCGAGAAGCGCAACAACCTGCTGCGCAAGGAGCTCGCCTGGCTCAAGCGCGGCGCCCCGGCCCGCACCTCCAAGCCGAAGTTCCGGCTCGACGCCGCCGCGGCCCTCATCGACGACGAGCCGCCGCCGCGCGACCAGCTCGAGCTCACCCAGATGGCCACCAAGCGGCTCGGCAAGGACGTCCTGGACCTCGAGGACGTCACCGTGCGTGTCCCGCTGCCCGACGGCGGGGACCGCACCCTGCTCGACGACGTCACGTGGCGCCTCGGCCCGGGCGACCGGTACGGGCTCGTCGGGGTCAACGGGGCGGGCAAGACGACGGTGCTCGCCCTGCTCGCCGGCCGCCGGGCGCCCGACGGCGGACGCGTGCGGCGCGGCAAGACGGTCGAGGTCGCCGAGCTCACCCAGGAGGTCACCGAGCTCGACGAGGTGGGTCACCTCACGGCTGTGCAGGTGGTCGACGCCGAGAAGCGCACCGTGGTCGTGGACGGCAAGGAGATGACGGCGGGCCAGCTCACCGAGCGGCTCGGGTTCACGCGCGAGCGGGCGCACACCGAGGTGCGCAGCCTCTCGGGTGGGGAGCGCCGGCGTCTCCAGCTCCTGCGGCTGCTGGTCTCGGAGCCCAACGTGCTGCTCCTGGACGAGCCCACCAACGACCTCGACACCGACACGCTGGCCGCCGTGGAGGACCTGCTCGACGGCTGGCCCGGCACGCTCATCGTGGTCTCCCACGACCGCTACCTGCTGGAGCGGGTGTGCGACCGCCAGTGGGCGCTGCTCGGCGACGGGACGCTGCGGGATCTGCCCGGCGGCGTCGAGCAGTACCTGGAGCTGCGCCGTGCTGCGGTCTCCGCGCCGGTGTCCGGCGGAGAGCCTGCGTCGCGAGGGGCGGCGTCCGCGCCGGCGGACGCCGCGACCCCCGCGCCGTCGGCCGCCGAGCAGCGGCAGGCGAAGAAGGCCGTGCAGCGCCTGGAGAAGCAGCTCGCGCGACTGGCCGACGAGGAGACTCGGCTGCACGAGCGGATGGCCGCCGACCCCACCGACTTCGAGGCGACCGCCAAGCTGGACGCGCGCCTGCGTGAGCTCGGCGCCGAGAAGGACGAGCTGGAAATGCAGTGGCTGGAGGCCGCCGAGCTCGCCGACTGAGCGAGCTGGACGGCGACGGCACTCAACCTCTCGGCGCGTCCGGGCGTGTACCGGGTGTGACAGCGACGACGAGCACGTCCGACGACGTGGCCGATCCATCCTGCGGTGACGAGGCGCACCGTCCCGAGTTCCGAGTGGTGCCGCACAGCAGCTACCAGAGCGTCCTGCCGCCTTCGGAGGCCGAGCTCGCCGCTTCAGGGGCCGACTGGGATCGATCGAGTGTCCCGGGCAGCGTGTCCCGGGAATGCTACGACGAGGCCCAGGACGCCGGACTGTCCTACGACCCGCAGGACTTCGAGACCGGTCGGCACCCGCTCGCCCCGGAGTCTGCCCCCAGCCCTGCGCTGACGACGGACGAGGGTCGACGAGTCCGCGCCGAGTGGCGTGAGTGCCTCGCCGAGCAGGGGGTTCTCGGAGCTCTGGGCGTGTCCGTCCCGCGCAGCGCGGAGGCGGGGATGGTCGTCGTCGGCGTGTTCGATCTGCCCCTCGAGGATCAGATCCGTGTCGCGACGCTGGACGTCGAGTGCAAGCAAGAGCTCGCCACGGTGCAGCACCTCGCGGATCTGGATGCTGCTGCACAGACGAAGTACATCGAGGCCAACCGCAAGTTCCTCGCCGACCGTCGTGCGGTCGAGGACGACGTGCTGGCGAACGCCGTCGAATACCTCGAGGAGCTCGGCATCGAGATGCCCTGAGGTGCTACCGCCAGGCGGCCACCAGGTCCTCGGGTCCCCAGGTGGCCGCCAGCGGCAGCCCGTCGCTGAAGCCCGATCGGGACACCCCGACCAGGGGTACGCCCTCGTCCGCACCGGGGACGGCGACGGCTGCGCGGGCCAGAGCGTCGTACTCGCGCCGGTCGAAGGGTCGGGTGTCGTGCCACTTCACCGAGCCGACGAACTCGACGGACCGCGCGACGGGCTCACGATCGGCGCCGACCAGGTCGACCTCGGGGTTGTTCTGACGGTTCCACCATCCGCCGACGGCAGCAGCGGTGGGCCAGGAGTTGTCGGGGAGCAGCCGTTCCAGCGACGCGCGAACCAGCGGCTCGACGGCGCGACCGCGCCAGGACGTCCACGACCGCTCGATGTGCTCGAGCGCGCGTTCGCCGTGGCCGCGTTCGGCGAGGGGCAGGGCTCGACGGATGAAGGCGAGCCAGAACCGCAGATAGGTGTCGGCGATGCGGTACCGCTTGTTCTTGCTGTCGGCCCGTGTCGACAGGGGGCTGTCCGCAGCGAGCACGCTCCTGCTCAACAGTGAGGTGAGGAGGGGTCCGAGCGTGCCGGACTTCAGGGGGCCGTCGTTGCCGGCTGCCGCGGCGATCGTGCTGAAGGTGCGCTCACCCGAGCCGACGGCGTCGAGGACCGCGCGCGCTGCGGTCGGTTCGGGAAACTCGCCGAGCAGGGAGAGCTCACCGGAGACGAGCAGCGGGGAGAGCGGGTCGGTCAGGGACTCGTGGAGGAAGGCGCGCAGCGGTGTACCCGGCTGCCACGACTGGACGACCTCCGGGAACCCGCCGGTGACGAGGTAGGCGTCGATGGCAGCGGCGGCATCGAGCCCTGTGGCGTCCTGGACGTCGGCGACATGCAGCGGCTCGATGTGCATCGGCCGTGCACGCCCGAAGAAGGGGCGGCCGTGCTGTTGCAGGGCGGTCATCACGGACAGGTCGCTGCCGACGAGGATCAGCAGCACCGGTTTGTGCGAAAGGTGCTGGTCCCACACCGTCTGCAGTGCGCCCTCGAGCTCGGGATCCTGTTCGGTCAGCCAGGGAAGCTCGTCGATGACGACGATGGCGGGGCGGTCGTCCGGCAGCGCGATCGCGAGGGAGCGGAGCGCCTGGTTCCAGTCGGAGGCGGTGAGTCCGGCGACGAGGTCCGAGCCGGGCAGACCGGCCTGGGACACCGTGTCGAGGAAGTCTCGGCGTTCGGCGCTGGTGCTGCGGCGCCGTGTCGCCTGGAAGACGACGGACGGGACGTCCGCGCGGTCGCACAGCTCCTGCACGAGCCGTGACTTGCCCACCCGTCGCCGACCGCTGACCATCAGCGCGCGGCCGGACGTCGTGCCTGCACCCGTGTGGACGTCCTCGAGTTGCCGTCGGAGCAGGCGAAGGTCTGCGGACCTGCCGTGGAACGCCATCGTCGCCTCCATGAATGTTAGATGTCATCTAAGTTAGATCGCATCTGACATTCGGTCAACGGTGTCCGTGAGGCCTCCGCGCGACGGCGGCCGGTCCGGGACCGCACCCCGGCCGGCCGCCGTCGTCCCTGCTACGGCACGGTGTAGCCCGCCGCGCGGAACAGCTCGTACCACTCGGCGCGGGTCAGGGGGACGTCGGACCCCTGTGCCGCACCGGCGACCCGCTCGGGCGTCGTCGTGCCGAGGACCACCTGCATCCCGGCCGGGTGGCGGGTGATCCACGCGGTCGCGATCGCGATGGCGGGCACGTCGTACTTCGCCGCCAGCCGGTCGATGACGGCGTTGAGCTCCGGGTAGTCCTCCGAGCCGAGGAACACCCCGGTGAAGAACCCGGCCTGGAACGGCGACCACGCCTGCACGGTGATGTCGTGCAGACGGCAGTAGTCGAGCAGCCCGCCGCCGTCACGCACCACCGACTGGTCCAGCCCGGCCATGTTCGCCGCCACGCCCTGCGCCACGAGGGGCGCGTGCGTGATCGAGAGCTGGACCTGGTTCGCCACGATCGGCTGCCGCACGGACTTCTTCAGCAGCTCGATCTGCCCCGGCGTGTGGTTCGAGACGCCGAACGCGCGCACCTTGCCCGTCGACTCCAGGTGGTCGAACGCCCGCGCCACCTCGTCGGGCTCCACCAACGCGTCGGGGCGGTGCAGCAGCAGGACGTCGAGGTAGTCGGTGCCCAGCGCCTCCAGTGAACCCTCGACCGAGGACACGAGGTGGTCGTACGAGTAGTCGAAGTACGGGCCGTCGGGCACGATGCCGGCCTTGGACTGGATGGTCAGCTCCGCGCGCTGCGAGGGCGTGAGCTGCATCGCCTCGGCGAACCGGCGCTCGCAGCCGTGCAGGTCCCCGCCGTAGACGTCGGCGTGGTCCACGAAGTCGATGCCTGCGTCGCGGGCGGTCCGTACCAGGGTGCGCACGGCGTCGTCGTCCATCTGCGCGATGCGCATCAGGCCGAGCACGACGTTCGGCACCTGGTGACCGGTGGTGCCCAGGGGGACGGTCCTCATGGTGATCCTCCTCGATCGGTGGGGGTGGTCAGCGGGCCGAGAGCTCGGCGAGCTCGTCGGCGGTGAGGGTCAGGTCGGCGGCGCGGGCCGAGTCCTGGGTGCTGGCCGGCCGCGACGCGCCGGGGATGGGCACGACGACGGGGGCGAGCGCGAGCTCCCAGGCGAGCGTGACCTGCTGCGGGCTCACGCCGTGACGCTCGGCCACGCGGCCGAACGCGGCGTGCGCGGAACCGACGTCGGCGGCCTTGGCGATGCCGCCGAGCGGCGACCAGGGCAGGAACGCGATCCCCAGGGAGGCGCAGTGCTCCAGCTCGTCCAGGCTGGAGCGGAACGCCGGGGAGAACTGGTTCTGCACGGAGGCCAGCCGCCCGCCGAGCACCTCGTTCGCCTCGTCGATCTGGGCGACGTCGGCGTTGGAGATGCCGGCCTGCACGATGACGCCCTCGTCGAGCAGCTCGACCAGCGCGCCGATCGAGTCGGCGTACGGCACGGCGGGGTCGGGCCGGTGGAACTGGTAGAGGCCGATCGCCTCGACGCCGAGCCGCTGGGCCGAGGCCTTGGCGGCCGCCTTGAGGTGCTCCGGGTGGCCGTCCTGGGTCCACGACCCGTCGCCGGGGCGCAGGTGCCCGCCCTTGGTGGCGACGAGCACCTCGGAGGCGTCGCCGCCCCAGCTGCGCAGGGCGCGGGCGATCAGCTCCTCGTTGTGGCCGACCTCGCCGGCGTCGCGGTGGTAGGCGTCGGCGGTGTCGATCAGGGTGACGCCGGCGTCGAGCGCGGCGTGGATGGTCGCGACGGACCGGGACTCGTCGGGGCGTCCTTCGATGGACATCGGCATGCCGCCGAGTCCGATCGCGCTGACGGTCCGGGTGCCGATGGTGCGTTGCTGCACGGTTCTCCCTCGGGTCGACGACGGGGTGCACTCGACGATAGGAAGGAGGATGGTGAGAAGTCCAACCACTGAGACCGATAAGATTAAGAAGCGGGAGTGATCGATGGAGCTGCGGCAGATGGAGTACGTGGTCGCGGTGGCCGACGAGGGCCACTTCACGCGGGCGGCCGCCCTGTGCGGGGTGAGCCAGTCCGGCCTGTCCGCCGCGATCCGGTCCCTGGAGAACGAGCTGGGCGCGCCGCTCTTCCTGCGCACCACCCGCCGGGTCGGTCTCACCGACGCCGGACGCGCGCTCGTCCCGTTCGCCCGCCGCATGCTCGCGCAGGCCTCGGCCGGCCGGGACGCCGTGGTGCGGGCCAGCCAGCAGCTCTCCGGGCGGCTCCGCGTGGGCTCCGAGCAGTGCCTCGGCGTCCTCGACGTCGGACCGCTGCTGGAGCGCTTCCAGCTCCGCTACCCGCTCGTGGACATCCAGTTCGTCCAGGCCGGCTCGCACGAGCTCGCGGCCCAGCTGCGAGCGGGCGTCCTCGACGTCGCCTTCGTCGCCACGACGGAGCACCTGGGCAGCCTGCGCCGTCTCGAGCTGGGGCGGCGCCCCGTGGTGGTGCTCGCCCATCCCACCGACGCCCTGGCCGGTGTGCCGGAGGCCGTGTGGGAGGACCTCGCGAGCCGCGACTTCGTCGACTTCCGCGAGCCCTGGGGGATCCGGGCGCTCGTGGACGGCGCGTTCGCCGAGAGGCACCTGGACCGCCGGGTCCGCATGAGCGTGGACGACGTCCACACCCTGCTGGACTTCGTCCAGCGTGGCCTGGGGATCGCGATCGTGCCGCAGCACGTCGCGGCCAAGCCCCAGGCGGCCGGGCTCGCGGTGCTGGAGCTGCCGGCCGCGGGGCGCCCGGAGTGGGTGGTCTCCGCGGTCTCGTCCGCCGGCGCCGAGCCCACCGCCGGTCGGCTGCTGGACCTGCTGGGCGAGGCGAACCTCGAGGTCGCCCGGACGTGAGGACGGCTCAGCGCACGTAGGTGGGGCGGGCGGCGACCCACAGCGCCGCCGTCATCAGGGTGAGCACGCCCAGCACCACCACCAGCGGCACGGTCCAGCCGCCGGTGGCCTCGTGGACGGCACCCAGCACGGTCGGTGCGGTGGCCGCGCAGGCGTACCCGGCGCCCTGCACGACGGCGGAGGCGCGGCGGGCGGCGGCGACGGACGGTGCGCGCTGGGCCACCAGGGTGAAGATCACCGTGAAGTTGCCGCCCTGCGCGACGCCCGACAGCGTGACCCACAGCCACCAGGCCTCCGGCGCCAGGAGCAGCCCGACCGGCAGCGAGAGCCACAGTGCCGACATCGCCGCCGCCACGGCACGCGGGGGCAGGCGGTTCGCGAGCCCGAGGGGCACCAGGAGCGCACCGGCCACGGCCGCGAGCTGGAAGGGTGCCGCCGCTCCTCCCGCCGCCGCGTGATCGAGGCCCAGCCGGTCGGCCAGGATCGTCGGCAGCCAGGCCGTCACGGCGTAATACCCGGACGCCTGCCCCGCGAACGCCACGGTGAGCAGCACCACCAGCCGTCGCTGCGCCCCCGCTGCGGCCGCCGAGGGAGCGGGGGCGGGCGACGACGGCGCCCCGGCGTGCCGGCGGGCCAGGCGCCGGCCGGTGGGGACCCACACGACCAGCGCGAGCACCGCCAGCACGCCCCAGCCGGCCAAAGCCCACTGCCACCCGAACGCGACGGCCAACGGCACGGTGAGCACGGTCGTGAAGGTCGAGCCGACGTTCATGGTGGCGGCGTACGCCCCGGTCACGGACGCGGCACGACGTCGGAAGTCCCGGGCGATGACGACGGGGACGGCGACGTTGCCGACCGTGATCGCCACACCCAGCACGGTGGTCCCCACGAGCGCTGTCGCGACCGAGCCCGTGGAGCGCAGCACGGTCCCGGCGAGCACCCCGCACAGGGCGAGGCCCAGTGCTCGCTCGGGGCCGAGCCGCGCCGTCACCCCCGAGGCGACCGGCGTGAAGAGCGCGAAGCACAGGACGGGGATCGAGGTGAGCAGCCCGGCGCCCGCCGACGACAACCCGAGCGCCGAGGCCACCTCGTCCACGACGGGCGGCAGGGAGGTGATCGGTGCGCGGAGGTTGAGGGCCACCAGGAGCAGCGCCACGAGCGCGAGCCCCCCGGCCGCCGCACCCGCGCCGCCCGGGCGGGCACCGGCGTCGTCCCCGGACCCCGACCGGCCGCGCTCCGAGCCATGCGCGGCCCCGGACGCGCCGTCGGACTCGCTACGCATCGAACTGTGCGCCGAGGGTGCGCAGCAGCGCCGCCAGCCTAGGGCGCTCGGCGGCCGGCAGGGCGTCCAGGACGGAGGCCTCGACGTCGAGCAGGTCGCTCATCGCCGCGTCGACGCGGGACCGTCCTGCGGAGGTGAGCTCGACCAGGACGCCGCGGCGGTCGTCGGGGGAGCGGTGCCTCTCCACCAGCCCGCGGCGCTCGAGCCGGTCGATGCGGTTGGTCATCGTGCCGCTGGTGACCAGGGTCTGCGCGACGAGGCGGCCGGGGGAGAGCCGGTACGGGTCGCCGGCGCGGCGTAGGGCCGACAGGACGTCGAACTCCCACGTCTCGAGCTCGTGGCGGTCGAACGCGCCGCGCCGGGCGCGGTCCAGGTGCCGTGCGAGCCGGCTGACGCGGGAGAAGACGGTCAGCGGTTCCACGTCGAGGTCGGGGCGCTCGCGCTGCCAGGCGGTGACGATGCGGTCGACCTCGTCACCGGTGTGCGTGCTCTCCATCCCCCGAGCCTAACGCGGTCTCTCGACGTCAAGACTCTTGACGCCCCATGACGCGCTGTGGGTGGACGACGCGCCGCGTCGCCGTCCGAAGCAGCGGCGCGTCGTCCACCCACAGCGATCGGGGGGGCCGGGAGGGAGGGCTCAGCGGCGGGACAGGGCGACGCCGACGCGCGCGACGACGCGGCCGAGGTCCCGCAGGTCGTCACCGACGACGACGATCACGATCCAGCCGAGCTCCTCGAGCCGGCGCCGGGCACGGACGTCCTCGCGCCACTGGGCCCGGTCGGTGCGGTGCTGGTCGCCGTCGTACTCGATCGCGACCCGTTCTGCGCGATAGACGAGGTCGACACGTTTGACGTACCGACCCTCCGGATCGGTGACGACCTGGTTGACCTGCGGGCACGGCAGCCCGCCGGCCACCAGGCCGAGCCGCGTCACTGTCTCCGGGGAGGAGTCGGTACCGGGCCGCATGCGCGGGATCTGGGCGCGCACCTGGGCGATCCCCTTCACCTTGCGGGTGCGTCGGGACAGATCGGTCAGCCCGGCCACGGTGGTGAACGAGCGCCGACGGCGCATCATCGCGTCACCGAGGACGACGACGTCGTCGGGGCGGCGCAGACCCACGCCGACGTGCACGAACGTCTGTGCCGCGGTGGTGACGAGCAGCCCGCCGTGCTCGACGACCTCCAGGGACGCCTGCCGTGAGCGGTGCGCGACCACGCCGTCGTACCGGGGCCGGTCCTGCTGCCTGGTCGTGACCACGTGGAGGGCGTCGTCGTCCTCCAGCGTCCAGGGGCGTTCGATGCCGAGCAGGTCGAGCGCCGTGGTGTGCGAGAACGCGACGCCGGGACCGAGCCGTGCGGCGAGGGCTCGGCACGTCGCGGCCAGGTCCTGCGGCGGCTCGACCGACCGGACCCCTCGGAACGGCGTGGCCAGCCGTGCCGAGCGGAGCCGATGGCGGGGGACGCCGTGCCGGACGGCGTCGGCCACGCGGAAGGGTCGGTCGCGGGGGATGCGGGGGTCGAGCTGTTCCGGTCGGGGCATGGGTCGACGCTGCCGGTGCGCCCCGCGGCGGTGGGAGGGGCGGCCGACGGGCCTGTGGACGATCGCGTCACCCCCCCGCGCTGTGGGTGGACGACACGCCGCGCCGGTGTGGGCGACGACGGCGCGTCGTGCACCCACAGCGAGGGAGGGGGTCAGGGGCCGAGGAGTCCCGGTCGGCGCTCCATGCCGGCCAGGCCGTTCCACGCGAGGTTGACCAGGTGGGCGGCCACGTCCGCCTTCTTGGGGCGGCGCGCGTCGAGCCAGTACTGGCCGGTCAGCGCGACCATCCCGACGAGCATCTGCGCGTACAGCGGGGCGACCTTCGGGTCCAGGCCGTTGCGCCTGAACTCGTCCGCGAGGATGTGCTCGACCTGCGTGGCGACGTCCCCGATGAGCGAGGAGAACGTGCCCGTCGCCTGCGCCACGGGGGAGTCGCGCACCAGGATCCGGAACCCGTCCTCGGACGCCTCGATGTAGCCCAGCAGTGCCAGCGCCGTGCGCTCCACCATGACCTTCGGGTGCCCGCCCTCGGACAGCGCCCCCGTCAGCGCGCCCGTGAGCGCCTGCACCTCGCGGTCGACGATGACGGCGTAGATGCCCTCCTTGCCCCCGAAGTGCTCGTAGACCACCGGCTTGGACACCTCCGCCGTCGCGGCGATCTCCTCCACGCTGGTGCCCTCGAACCCCTTGGCCGCGAACAGGCCCCGGCTCACGGCCAGCAGCTGCTCGCGGCGCTGGCTCGCGGTCATCCGGGCACGCGGGGCACGCTTGGACGCGCTGGGATCGGCAGGCATGGGTCCATCATGCCTGGTCCGTGTGGCACGCCCCACGCCGCCCGGGGGTCCGGTTCGCCCGGATGTGCGCAGCCCACCCCCGGCGACCTGGCAGACTGAGGCCAGACGTGCGGCAGCCGGCTCGTGCGCGCCCCCGCGCAGGTGCGTCCGGCCGCCCGCCGTCCGGTCCGCCTTGGTGTAATCGGCAGCACATGGGTTTTTGGTGCCCTTGGTCCAGGTTCGAGTCCTGGGGGCGGAGCTCGCGCGAGACGACCCCGACAGAGACGGAGCACCGGTGGTTCCCACGGACCCGCACGGCGAGACGAACGCAGCCCACGGCCCGACGCCCGGCCCGGACGACACCCCGCGGCCGGCCGCCGTCGTCGTCCTCGCCGCCGGGCAGGGCACCCGCATGCGGTCCACGACGCCGAAGGTCCTGCACGCCCTCGGCGGACGCACGATGCTGGGTCACGCCATGGTCGCGGCCCGCGAGCTCGAGCCCGAGCACCTCGCTGTCGTCGTCCGGCACGAGCGCGAGCAGGTCGCCGCCGCGGCGCTCGGCATCGACGCGGGAGCGTTCGTCGTCGACCAGGACGAGGTCCCCGGTACCGGTCGCGCCGTCCAGTGCGCGCTCGACGCCCTCGACGCCCGCGTGCACGCCACGCGCGCGGCCGCCCTGGCGCACAGCGACACGGTGCACGACGACCACCTCGAGGGGCAGGGTCATCCGCTCGGCGACGGGGTCGACGGCGCCGTCGTCGTCCTGGCGGGGGACATCCCGCTGCTCGACGGCGCGGCGCTGGCCGAGCTGCTCGCCGCGCACCACGCCGACGGCAACGCCGTGACGATCCTGTCCACGGAGCTCGCCGACGCCACCGGCTACGGCCGCATCGTGCGCGAGCCCGGCACGGGCGACGTCCTCGCGATCGTCGAGCACGGCGACGCCACGCCCGAGCAGCGCGAGATCCGCGAGATCAACTCCTCGGTCTACGTCTTCGACGCCGCGGTGCTGCGCCGCGGTCTGGGCGGTCTGGGCAGCGACAACGCCCAGGGCGAGGTCTACCTCACCGACGTCGTCGCCTCCGCGCGGGCCGAGGGCGGCGCGGTGCGGGCCGTGCTCAGCGACGACCCGATGCTCGTCGAGGGCGTCAACGACCGGCTCGCGCTGGCCGCCCTGGGCGCCGAGATGAACCGCCGCACGCTCGAGGCCTGGATGCGTGACGGGGTGACCGTCGTCGACCCGGGCACCACGTGGGTGGACGCCGACGTCGAGCTCGCCCCGGACGTGACGCTGCTGCCCGGCACGCAGCTGCACGGCGCCACGACGGTCGCCGCGGGCGCGACGATCGGCCCGGACACGACCCTGACCGACGTCGAGGTCGGCGAGGGCGCGACCGTGGTGCGCACCCACGGCTCCCTCTCGGTGATCGGCGCGGGGGCGAGCGTCGGACCGTTCGCCTACCTGCGCCCGAACACCGTCCTCGGGGCGAAGGGCAAGATCGGCACGTTCGTCGAGACCAAGAACTCGGACATCGGCGAGGGTGCCAAGGTGCCCCACCTGTCCTACGTGGGCGACGCGACGATCGGCGAGCACACGAACGTCGGTGCGGCCTCCGTGACGGTCAACTACGACGGCGTCGCCAAGCACCGCACCGTCATCGGCGCGCACGCGCGCACCGGCGCCGACAACATGTTCGTCGCACCCGTCACCGTCGGCGACGGCGCCTACACGGCCGCCGGAAGCATCGTGACCAAGGACGTGCCCGCCGGTGCGCTGGGGGTGAGCCGTGCCCAGCAGAAGAACATCGACGGCTGGGTGGAGCGCCGTCGTCCCGGCACGCCCGCCGCCGACGCCGCCGCGCGCTCCCGCGAGTCCGTCGAGGGCGCGCCCGGGCTGGCCCCGCAGGCGAAGCGTGAGCTCGCCGAGCACAATGCCCTCACGGGGGCCGTGCCGGTGGTCCCTCCGCCCGGCGACGACGCCGGCACCACCGAGTCCTCCACGTCCGCCTGACGCCGCCCGAACCCCGCAGCACGACCGAAGGAAGCCCCCACAGATGAACACCTCGATCCCTGGCACCGGTGAGCGCAACCTCGTCCTGGCGGCGGGGCGCGCCCACCCCGCGCTCGCCGAGGACGTCGCCGAGGAGCTGGGCATCGGCCTGCTGCCGACGTCCGCCTACGACTTCGCCAACAGCGAGACATACGTCCGCTTCGGCGAGTCGGTGCGCGGGGCGGACATCTTCCTGCTGCAGAGCCACACCGCCCCGGTGAACCAGTGGCTCATGGAGCACCTGCTCATGGTGGACGCCGCCAAGCGGGCCTCGGCGCGGTCGGTGACCGTCGTCGCGCCGTTCTACGCGTACGCGCGCCAGGACAAGAAGTCCCGCGGGCGCGAGCCGATCTCGGCCCGCCTCGTGGCGGACCTGCTGCGCACCGCGGGCGCGGACCGGATCATGAGCGTGGACCTGCACACCGCGCAGATCCAGGGGTTCTTCGACGGCCCGGTCGACCACCTGTGGGCGATGCCCGTGCTGACCGACTACGTGCGCACCCGGGTGGACACCACGAACGTGACCGTCGTGTCCCCGGACGCCGGCCGCATCCGCGTGGCCGAGCAGTGGGCGGCGAAGCTGGGCGGCGGGCCGCTGGCGTTCGTGCACAAGACCCGGGACGTGACGCGCCCCAACCGCGCCGTGGCCAACCGGGTCGTCGGGGACGTCGAGGGCCGCGAGTGCGTGCTGGTCGACGACCTCATCGACACCGGCGGCACGATCTCCGAGGCCGCCAAGGTGGTCATGGACGCCGGTGCGAAGTCCGTCATCGTCGCCGCGACCCACGGGGTGCTCTCCGACCCGGCCGCCCAGCGGCTCTCGGAGTCCGGGGCCACGGAGGTCGTCGTCACCGACACCCTGCCGATCACCGCCGACAAGCGGTTCGACGACCTCACCGTGCTCTCGATCGCGCCGCTCATCGCGCGGGCGATCCGCGAGGTGTTCGACGACGGCTCGGTGACGTCGCTGTTCGACGGCAACAGCTGAGGGTTCTCGGCTCGCGAGGTACGACGGCGGTCGCCCGGTCGGGGCGGCCGCCGTCGTCGCGTCCGTGGCACCGGGGTGAACGGCTCGCGGGCGACCGGCCCGGGTGAGGGGCCGCGGTGTGACGCGCACCGCGGACCGCCGCTTTCGCTCCACGTCGGGTGCCGGGTACAGTAGTCAGGTTGCCTCGGCGAGGGACGTCTGACGGGCGCCGGTCTGCAGGACCGATCGAACGCAGAGCAGGATCCGTCGGATTTCCGTGATCGACTGGGCGGCTGCGGGTGTCGCGCGTGAGCGCAGACCCTGCGGCGTCCGCGATCGCGTCCGTCACGTGTCCCACGCCGACGCAGCCGCCGCCCGCACCTCACCGGTCGCGGGCAGCCGACGGCTCCCTCTGGTCGTCGGCACGCCACAGACCATCCGCAGGAGTGATCCACATGGCCGAGATCAAGCTCGCCTCCGAGACCCGCACCGAGTTCGGCAAGGGTGCCGCCCGCCGCATCCGTCGCGCGAACAACATCCCCGCCGTGCTCTACGGCCACGGCACCGACCCGGTGCACATCACGCTGCCGGGCCACGAGACGATGCTCGCGGTGCGTCACACCAACGCGCTGCTCGAGCTCACCTTCGACAACGGCACCGAGCTCGCCGTCGTCAAGGACGTCCAGCGCCACCCGGTCCGTGCCGACATCGAGCACATCGACCTGCTGCTGGTGAAGAAGGGCGAGAAGATCACCGTGGACATCACGGTGCACGTCGTCGGCGAGTCCGCCCCCGGCACGATCCACCTGGTCGAGTCGCAGACGCTGTCCGTCGAGACCCTCGCCACGAGCATCCCCGAGTACGTCGAGGTCTCCATCGAGGGCCGCGAGAACGGCGACCACATCGTCGCGGGCGACGTCGAGCTCCCCCAGGGCGTCGAGCTGCTGACCGACCCGGAGTACACCGTCGTCACCATCACCGAGCCGCGCGGCGAGGAGTCGGCCGACGAGGAGTCCGCCGAGTCCGCCGCTGCGGCCTCCGCCGAGAGCGAGTCCTCCGCCGAGTGACTCTCGCCCCGGCGAGCAGATGACGACCCGAACGCCCGACGGCGGCCGTGTGCCGCCGTCGGGCGTTCTGCGTGCCGGGTAGGTTCTACCCGGCGGAAGGAAGACACCCATGGCTGACACCCCCTGGCTCGTCGTCGGGCTCGGCAACCCCGGACCGAAGTACGCGGGCAACCGGCACAACGTCGGCCACATGGTGCTCGACCTGCTGGCCTCGCGCGTCGGCGCGAGGTTCGCACGCCACCCCCGTGCCCAGGCCGCCGTCGCCGAGGCGCGTCTCGGCACGCTCCCCGGCGGGGCCCCGGGCCCGCGGGCGGTGCTCGCCAAGCCCGGCACGTACATGAACACCTCCGGCGGGCCGGTCTCGGCCCTGGCGAAGTACTACGGCATCGACGCCGACCACGTGCTCGTGGTGCACGACGAGGTCGACATCCCCTTCGACACCCTCAAGCTCAAGACCGGCGGAGGAGAGGGCGGCCACAACGGGCTGCGCGACATCTCCAAGGCGCTCGGTACCCGTGACTACGTCCGCGTCCGCGTCGGCGTCGGACGGCCGCCCGGGCGCACCGACACCGCCGACCACGTGCTCCGCGACTTCTCGGCCACGGAGCGCAAGGACCTGCCGATGCTCGTGGACGACGCCGCGGACGCCGTCGAGATGGTCGTGACCGAGGGGCTGCTGGCCGCGCAGGGGAAGTTCCACCCGCGGGGATGACGGGTGCCCTGCCCGGGCGACCGCCCGCGTGAAATGATGGGGGCGTGACGCACACCCCGGCACGCGCTCCTGCGACCGGCGTGACCCGCGTCGTCGTGCTCGACCACACGGGAGCGCTGGGAGGCGCGGAGCTCGCGCTGGTGCGGGTCTGCGAACACCTGCCGCGCACGGTCGAGATCCGCGTCGTCCTCTTCTCCGACGGCCCGCTGCGAGGCCTGCTCGAGAAGGCCGGCGTCACCGTCGACGTCGTCGCTCTGGACGACGACGTCGTGACGACGGACCGGACCCGCGTCGGGCGCCTCTCGCTGCGGACGCTCCGCGGCGCGGTGCGCCTCGTACCCTTCAGCTGGCGCCTGGCGCGGCACGTCCGGAGCCTGCGGGCCGACGTCGTCCACACGACCTCCTTGAAAGCCGACGTCCTCGGCATCGTTCCCGCCGCGGTCGCGCGGCGACCGCTCGTCTGGCACGTCCACGACCGGATCGCGCCGGACTACCTGCCCGGGCCGGTCGCCCGCGCCTTCCGTGGGCTGTCGCGGGTCGCGCCGGACGCCGTCGTCGTCAACTCGCGGGCGACGGCCGGCACCCTTCCGCGCGTGACACGGGTCGTCCACCCGGGGTTCGCACCGGAACAGCGCAGCGACGCCGCGCACCACCCCCGGTCGCCGCGCGAGATCGCCCTGATCGGCCGCATCAGCCCCACCAAGGGCCAGCTCGAAGCCGTCCGCGCGCTGCCCGCCGTGCTGGCCGTCGCACCCGACGCGCAGCTGCGACTGGTCGGCGAACCGGCCTTCGGGGCCGAGGACTACGCGGAGTCGGTGCACGCGGAGGTCCGGCGGCTCGGGCTCGGGAGCAGCGTGACGTTCGTCGGGTTCGTCCCGGACACGCGAGCCGAGCTCGACCGCGCCTCGGTGTGCTTGCACGCGTCCCCGGTGCCCGAGCCGTTCGGCCAGGTGGTGGTGGAGGCGATGGTCCGTGGCGTCCCGGTGGTGGCGACCCGGGCCGGTGGGGTCGAGGAGATCATGCAGGATCCCGAGGTGGACGGGCCGCTCGGCGTCCTGGTGGACCCGGGTGATCCCGCGGCCCTCGCCGCGGGGCTGTGCCAGGTGCTCGCCGCGCCGCAGGAGGCTCGTGCCGACGCTGCCCGGGCGCGGGAGTCGGCCCTGAGGCGCTTCCCCGTCGCGCGCACGGTCGAGGGGCTCACGGAGGTCTGGGATCAGGTGTCGCGCCGTCGGGCCGGGTCGCGATCCCGGCGCGGCCGTCCCGCGCGGCCGGCGGGCTCTCGGCGCTGATCGCGAGGCTCTGAGGCGTCGGCCACGTCCGCCCCCGCGCGCGCCGCGGATCCCGGGGTGAATTCACCCCGGTCCTGCGCGTGCCGACCGAATTCACCCACGGCCGGGACCGGTGGGGGCCGTCGCCGTTCCTATGCTCGAGGAAGGAGGTGGTCCATGACCGTCCAGGTCGCCCTCGCCCACGACTACGCCACCCAGCGCGGCGGGGCCGAGCGTGTCGCGCTGGCGATGACCCGCGCCTTCCCGGAGGCGCCCCTCCACACCACGCTCTACGACCCGGCCGGGACGTTCCCCGAGTTCGCCGACGTCGACCTGCGCACCTCCCGCCTCGATCGCTGGGGCGTGCTGCGTCGGCACCACCGCCTCGCCCTGCCCTTGCTCCCTGGTGCCGTCGATGCCCAGGCGGTCGAGGGCGACGTCCTGGTCGCGAGCTCCACGGGCTGGGCGCACGGCTATCGCGGGGCGCGGCGGACGGTCGTCTACTGCCACGCCCCGGCGCGCTGGCTCTACCAGCGGGACCGCTACCTGTCCGGTCAGGAGGCCAGCGGTCTGCTCGACCGGGGGCGGACCGCCCTGGCGGGCGCGGCGCTGGGGATGCTGACGCCGCGGCTGCGTCGCTGGGACGCGGCGGCCGCGGCCCGTGCCGATGTCTACCTCGCGAACTCCACGGTGACGCGGGACGCCGTCCGCGCGGCCTACGGCATCGAGGCGGAGATCCTCCCGCCGCCCCCGGCGATGATGCCCGCCGGCGAGGAGCGGGCGGTGCCCGGCCTGGAGCCCGGGTTCCTGCTCTGCGTGGCGCGCCTGCTGCCCTACAAGAACGTCGACGTCCTGATCCGGGCTGCGAGCCTGCTCGGCGGGCCGCGGCTCGTCGTCGTCGGTGACGGGCCCGACCGTGCACGGCTCGAACGGATCGCCACCGGTGCCCCGGTCACGTTCACCGGGAGGGTCGAGGACGACGAGCTGCGCTGGCTCTACCGCAGCTGCGGAGCCCTGGTCGCCGCCTCGTACGAGGACTTCGGACTCTCGCCGCTCGAGGCCGGAGCGTTCGGCCGGCCGTCGGTCGTGCTCGGCGCCGGCGGCTACCTGGACACCGTGGTCGACGGCGTGACGGGCCGCCACGTCCCGGTCCCGGAGCCCGGGGCCTTCGCCGAGGCGGCCGACGAGGTCCTGCGGGCCGACTGGTCCCCGGCCGTCCTGACCGAGCACGTGGCCTCGTTCTCGGAGGAACGCTTCGCCGACCGGTTGCGCGGGATCGTGCGGTCCGTCGTGGCGACGGTAGGCTCGGAGCCACGCGGACGGGTCGCGGGCCCACGCGCCGACGAGGAAGAGGTGTCCACCGGTGACCGTGCGTGATTTCCTGCAGGTCGTCTGGGCGGGCAAGTACTACGTCCTCGTCGCCGTGCTGCTCGTGGTGGCCGGCGCCTGGCTCTACCTCGACCGGCTGCAGACGGTCTACGAGTCCTCGGCCGTGGTCCAGATCAACTCGGCCGACTCGATCACCGGCGACACGGCCGTCGCCGCCCTGGGGAGCATCGATCCGTTGGTGGTGACCTCTGACCCGGTGGCGCGGGCCGCTGCCGACGAGCTCGGGTACCCGGGTTCGCCGGACGACCTGACGAACGCGGTGAACGCGGAGTACGACGCGAACGCCCAGACGGTCACGATCATCGCGGACGCCGCCTCTCCCGGGGGAGCCGAGGAGATCGCCGACGCGTTCGCCTCGGCATACGTCGGCTACCTCCCGACGGTCCGGGACGATCAGATCGCCGCGCTCGACGAGAGGCGCGACGCGCTCCGCAGCCAGCTCGAGGAGGTTCAGGGGCAGCTCCGTGTGAACAAGAACGACCCCCTCGCGAACGCCGAGCAGGAGTCCATCGTGGCGCAGTACCAGGCGGTCTCGGCGCAGCGCAGCACGCTGCAGTCGATCGTCGAGCCGGGCTCGGTGCTGACGACGGCCACGCCGGCCGTCGCCCTGGGTCTGTCCCCGGCGAGCGTGCTGGCGCTCGCGGCGATCCTCGGCCTGGTCGCGGGTGTCGGGCTCGCGTTCGCACGCCGGGGTCTGGACTTCCACGTCCGCTCCGCCGACGAGGCCGCCGCGGTGAGCGAGGTGAACGTGCTGGCCGAGCTGTACGGGGTCAGGGAGGCTGCCAAGCAGGCCGGCGGGACGTCGCAGCTCCCGATCACCAGCCGCGCGGCATCGCCCTTCACCGAGTCGATCCGTGAGCTGCGCACCGCCGTGCGCGTCTCGCTCGGAGGTCGCGAGCACAGCGTGATCATGGTGACGGCGGCCGACCCCGCGGCACCGCGCGCCTTCATCGTCGCGAACCTGGCGGCGTCGTGGGCCCTGTCCGGGCAGCGGACGATCGTCTTCTCCGCGGACCTGCGCCGTCCGCAGCTCGACGAGTGGCTGCCCGCCCCGGAGGGCTGGTCCGGTGATGCCACCGCGCTGCGCCCGACGACGGTCCCGAACCTGGAGCTGCAGCCCGTCCCGGACGTGCACATGGACCCGGCCGACTTCCTCGCCACGGCCGAGGTGCGTGGGCTCGTGGACGGGCTGCGCGAACGGGCCGAGGTCATCGTCATCGACGCACCTCCCGTGCTCGCCGCGGCCGACGCGACGATCCTCGGCGGGTACGCGGACGGAGCCGTCGTCCTGGCCTCGGCGGGCCGCACGGACCGCGTGGTGCTGGCCGAGGCCGTCCAGCGCCTGCGCATCAACGACGTGGCGATCTCCGGCCTCGCGCTGTCCGGGGTCAAGGGCGACCGCCGCACCCAGTACGCATCGGTCTACGGCGACGGGGAGTCCCGCCCGGCCGCCGGACCGGACGTGGCGCCGGCATCTGCCGCTTCGGCACCGTCGGCCGCCTCGGCCGGATCCGCGTCGTCCGCCGCGGTGGCGCCGCACCTGTCCGCGAGCTCGGGCTCGTCCTCCTCACCCGAGGCGGCCGAGTCCGCCGACTCGACGACGTCGGCCGCCTCCGCATCGGTGTCGTCGGCCGCCGTGCCGGAGCCCCGCGCCGACGGGACGAAGGGCCCCGGCTCCGCGCCCGACAGCTCCGCCTCCGACGCCTCGACGGCCGACGCCTCGACGGCCGACGCCGCCGCGGGGCGTGCCGCGGTGTCCGTGCCGGTCGCCCTGCGGAGCCCGGCGTCGGCGTCGTCGGCGCCCGCTCCGGCAGTCATCCCACCGACCGGCGAGGTCACGCCCGACCCCCGTGACCGCAGCCGCAGACCTGCGGAGAACCGCCACGCGGCACGCAGGCCAAGTCCGGTCTGGCAGCCCGTGCGGAGGTCCCGGGACGCCGAGGACTGACGTCAGCCGGTCCTGCCGACTCCGGCACGGCCGTCGGCCGCACCGCCCCGGCGCCGTTCCCGTGCCGTCCTGACCTCGTCCACGACCCGCGCCATCCGAGCGGCCTGGCCCGTCCAGGTCGGCAGGTCGCTCGGGACGTCGCGCGCCGGGGGCGCGACCCTGGTGGCGGCCAGGGTCGCCTCGGGAAAACGCGCACTGTCGACGGCCATGACCCGCCTGTCGGTGCTGTCGCGGAACCCCGCCACCTGCGTGGACACCACCGGCCTGCCCACGGCGCGGTACTCGTAGAGCTTGATGGGGTCGAGGCTGTCGGTGAACGCGTTCACCACGTGGGGCACCACGAGGGCGTCCGCGTGCTGCAGGTAGGCCGGAACCTCGTTCCACGGTCGTGGACCCAGGAGCGCGACGCCGGCCGACCTCAGGCGGTCCTCGTCGGGCGTGCCGAGAGCCGACGGGCCGACGAGGGTGAGCGTGGCCTCCCGACCGAGAGCCTCGGCCGTGCGGACGCACAGGTCGACGTCGAGGCGGTCGGCGTGCAACGTGCCGACGTACAGCGCGGTACGTCCGGCCGGCAGGTCGGCGGGCCGGGGGGCCGGCCGCACGTAACGTCCCACGTCGACGCCGTTGGTGAGCAGCGTGACGGGGCGGTCGGTGCCCTTGCTCGCCGCCAGTGCGGGCGAGCAGACCGTCACCGCTGCGGCCCCGGCCAGGACCCGCCGTTCCGCACTCGCGAGCCGGCGGTGCTCGGCCGGGGCGCGGTCGGCGGCGAGCCAGTCGTCGGTCACGTCGTAGAGCACCGGCCAGTCCGTCGCCTCGAGCAGATCGACGCCCACCAGGTCGTTGATCCACAGCGTCGGCGTGCTGAATCCCAGCCGACGAGCGGCCCGCACCACCGACCGCGCGCGGCGTCGGTCCCCACCAGCGGCGATGCGCCGGGGCAGGAGCTTCGTCGGGCGCACGGTGTGCAGCCTGCCCGGCCCCACGCCGTCGACGGCGGCGATCTGCCGCACGGGCCGGCCGAGCCCCGGTCGGCGACGGCTGAGGAGGTCGTGCAGCGGGTCGGCCGGAGGCTCGACGAACAGCACGCGCAGCCCGGGATCGGCGCGCAGCATCTCCGCGACGAGATACTGGTTGCGGCGCCAGACCTCGTTCCACGACTCGAGCGAGACGACGACGATCTCGTGGCCGGTGCCGCTCATGCCCGCACCGCGGGGCGAGACCTGGTCCGCGGCGTCCGGGCGGCACGCAGGACCCGACGGTAGACGTCCGTCGTGGCGCTCGCCTGAGCGGCGAGGGTGAACCGCTGTCGCTGCCGGGTCAGGGCACGCGCGGCCACGGCGTCGCGCAACCCCGGGTCCGCCCCGAGGACGGCCAGGGCGTCACCGGTGGCGTCCGCCTCGCCGGCAGGTGCCAGGCACGCCCGGCCGACGCCGTCGAGGAGCTCCAGGTGACCACCGGCGGCCGAGGCGACGACCGGAAGACCGGCGGCCATCGCCTCCAGGACGCTGAGGCCGAGGCCCTCGACGGGGCACGGCGCGACGAGCATCCCGGCCGAACGCATGAGCTCCGCGACGTCGGCGCGGTGCCCGAGGAAACGGACGCTGGTACCCGGGAGGATCCCGAGGGACGAGGCGAGCCGCTCCAGGCGCTCGCGCTCTGCGCCGTCGCCGGCGACGTCGAGCGTCCAGCCCTCCGCGGCGAGGCCGGACTGCGCGAACGCGCGGATCGCGACGTCGCTGCGCTTCTCCGGCTGGAGCCGTTGCGCGAGCAGCACGGTCCGGCCGCGCTCGCGGGCCGCGGGCCCCGGTGGCGCGGCGTCCAGTCCGGCCGGGACGACGGCCGAGGATCCGTCGATGCCGGCAGCGACGTACCGCGAGATCGCGATCTGAGCGTCGACCCGATGCCGGGCGACGGCGGCGACGACCGGGCCGGTGACCCCGTGCCCGCGCGTCAGGGCGAAGTGCCGGGTGCTCACCACGGCGGGTCGGCCGCGGGGCCTTCCCGCCAGTGCGAGGGTGGCGGCGATCTCGGCCGCCGTCATGTGCACGTGCACGACGTCCGCCAGGTCGCGGTGCTGGCGCAGGTCGCGAACCAGCTCGCTGATCGACCCGGCGGACGCGTGCGTGGCCCGAGACCCGTCCAGCTCGCGGACCATCGCGTCCGTGGCGCCACCGGCGACGTGGACGTCGAGCCCGGCGGCGCTCTGGGCCCGCGCGAGCCGAGCGACGTGGCGCTCGACCCCCGCGAACGCGTCGGAGACCACCGCGTGCAGGATCCTCATCGCCGGACCTCCGCTGCACGGCGCTCGTCGCGGGACGGTGCCGCCGGCTCGTCGTCCCGCCCCGCGGCGGCCGCGGCCTCGGACGGCCCGGCCCGGTCCTCGAGGGCCTCGTCCTCGGTCCCGTCCTGCAGGTCCCGGCCGGTCGGCGGCCCGGCGGCGTGCCGGGCCTGCACCCCCAGGCAGACACCGGCCAGCAGGAACGGGACCGAGGACTGGATCGCCACCCAGAACAGGTCGAACTGCGCCTGGACGAGCCGCGAGGCGACCAGGGCGAGCGCGAGCGACCCGTAGCGCCGGTCCATGCGCCACAGCACCACGAACATCCCGGCGAACATCACGAGGAAGCCGGCCAGTCCGACGGCTCCGGCCGAGGTGAGCACCTCCAGCTCGGCGTTGGGCGGCTGGAACTCGTAGTCGGTACGTCCGGCGGTCCACCAGCGCAGGCCGACGCCGAAGGCGGGGTTCTGGTTCCACACCGACAGGGCCTGTTCGTACCAGGTGAGCCGCTGGTAGGCGGAGTTGAACTCGTTGCCAGACTCGAGCTGGTCGTTGACCAGCGTGAGAACGTAGACGCCCGCGACCGCGACGGCGAGCAGGATGAGCTTGGAGTGCCGACGTCCGGGTTCCGGTCGTAGCACGAGGATCACCAGGGCGACCGCCAGACCCACCATGGCCTGGCGCGCCTGCGAGGCGACGACGGCGGCGGTGCAGAGCCAGAACATGGGCAGTGCCCAGCGCTTGGTCCATCCCATCCAGGACGGCCGTGCGTAGGCCACGACCGCGGCGAACGCGACGACGTCGCCGACGAAGTTCTTGTGCATGCCGAACGGCCAGGTCGGGTACACCGCCCCGAAGTTCCCTGCTGCGACCTGGCCGGCCCACTGCACGAGCGTCGACACCGCGAGAACTCCGCACGCCGCCAGGAACAACGTCATCCCGAGGCGCGCATGACCGCTGCGCCCCACGGCCCACCCGACGACCAGCGCCCCGCTGATCAGCACCCAGGCATGGAACCACTCGACGGTGTTGGCCTGGTAGGGGTTGGCGATGACGGTGAAGATCGTCGCCACCTGATACAGGGCGTTGAGCCAGAGCATCGATCGCATCGGCCGGGAGAAGGGGCGGGGTGCGAACACGAGAGCGATCCAGAACGCCCCGAACAGCACGATGTCGGAGATGGTCAGGTCGATCCCCCCGGCGCCGAAGCGCTCGACGATCACGACGGCCGGCATCGCCAGCACCGGCAGCGACATCGGATCGTGGAAGAGGAGCCCGCAGGCCAGGATCGCGACGGCGGCCAGGCCCGCGTACTGCTGGTCGAGGACCGACGCGGCCCCGAGGACGACGAGCACGACGGCGACGGCGACGGCGACCAGCATCAGCCCGGCGGAACGGCCGAGGCGCCTCATGCCGCCACCTCGCAGCGACCGTCGGCGCGCTTCGCGGCCGAGACCGGCCCGCGGAGGTAGAGCCCGAGACGGCGGCGGGCCTCGGCGCCCCGCTCGCCGGGGAGCAGCAGGCCACGCACCGCAGAGCCGGTGATCTGGGCGAGGCGCGCCGCGGTCCACCCGGCCGACCCGAAGTGCTTGCGCAGGTAGCGCTCCTGGGAGGCGTGGAACATGCGCTCGCGGCCGGCCGGGTCGGCGCTGGTGGCGCCACCGAGGTGCAGCGCCCGGGTGTCGTCCGCGACGACGTGCCGCCAGCGCGCCGTGCTCGCGCGATAGGCCCAGTCGGTCTCCTCCGCGTACAGGAAGAAGCGCTCGTCGAACGGTCCCACCTCGGCCAGGGCATCCGCGGACAGCAGCAGCACCGATCCGATGACGAACGTGCCACGGCGCCCGTCATTGAGCAGGCGTCCGAGCCCGAGCGCCTCGGCCCAGGAGCGGACCGGTGACGGGAAGGGCCATGCGACCCGCGCGGGCCTGCCGGCGGCGTCGACCTGGGCCGGGCCGACGCTCGCGACGTCGTCCCGGGTGTGCAGCACCTCCTGCAGCCGGACCACGACGTCGGCATCGACCACGGCGTCCGGGTTGAGCAGCAGCACGTCGGAGTCCGTGGACCGTCGGTGCGCCAGTCCGGTGTTGACGCCCCCGGCGAAGCCGAGGTTCCGACCGGGGTCGAGGTAGGTGGCGTCGAAGTGTTCGGCGACGGCGCGGATCTCGGGCAGCGAGGAGTTGTCGACGACCGTCAGCGGGAACTTGCCGGCCAACGGCTCGAGCGCCCGGCGCAGGAGGTCGGGCCGGCCGTAGGCGACGACGAGCACCTCGGGCAGCGGCCGGTCCCCGACATCTTGCGGACCGTCGACGACGTCGCGGTACAGCCGGTCGTACCGTGCGGCGACCCGGGGCCAGGAGCAGGAGCGGGCCCGTGCGAGGCCTCCCGCGCGCAGCCGGTCGGCGAGGCCGGGCTCCGTGCCGACCCGCAGCAGGGCGGTCCGCAGCGCGTCGGCGTCGCCGGGCGGGACGAGCAGCCCTCCGGCCGGTTCGCCGCCGGGGGCGCCGTCGTCGCCGACGACGTCGGGCAGCGCCCCCGAGCGCGAGACGACGACGGGGACGCCGCACCCCATCGCTTCGACCACGACCCGCCCGAACTGTTCCACCCAGCCCGGGGTGTCCAGGGACGGCACGGCGAGGACGTCCAGGCCGCGGTAGAACTCGACGAGGGCCGGCCCCGACAGCGAGCCGTGCCACCGCACGCGGGCGCTGGAGTCCGCCGCCTCGGCGACCAGGTCGCGCAGGGGGCCGTCCCCGGCGACGTCCAGGTGCAGCCGCTCGTCCGCGGCCACGGCGTCGAGCAGCACGGTGACGCCCTTGTGCGCCGCGAGCCGGCCGGCGTACCCGACGTGCACCGCCTGCGGGCCGGCATCCGGCGGGGCGGCCCGGGTCGTGCCGGACGCCTGGTCGGCCAGCTCGACACCGAGCGGGATCGTCGCCACGACGCCGCGGGCACCCTTGCGCCGCAGGATCTGCCCCGCACGGTCGTTGCAGACCGAGATCCCCGCCGCGCTGCGCAGCGCAGCACGCTCGAGGGCGCGGAACGGCCACGGGTAGCGCTTGGCGATGTTCTGGGCGGAGTAGAGCACGACCGGTGGTGCGGAGCGTCGGGAGAGCGTGGCCCGCAGGCGCAGCAACGCGAGCACCTCGGCCGTGGCCAGGGCGAACGGCTCCTCGTGCACGTCGACCACGTCCCACGGCTCGCCCAGCGCGCGCCACAGCGGCCCGGGGGAGTACAGGAACAGTGCGGGATGCCGGCCCCACGTCGCCACACCGCGCACCGGCTCCCCGGCGCGGGGCTCGAGGCGGACCCGACGGCCTCCCTCGTCCCACACGCGCGCGGACACCAGCCGCACGTCGTGGCCGAGCGCACGCAGCTCGCGCTCCCGCTCGCGCCAGGCGTCGACGACGGCGCTGTGCGAGACGCGCAGGATCCTCATGGTCCGATCCTCACGTGCCGACGCTCCCGGCGGAACGTCGATCCGGCTCAATCACCCGGTGGCCGGCCGTTTTCACCCGGCCAGGACCTGACGGTCGCCGCGCGCACTCGTTAGCGTCGAAGTCGCGGGCGTCATGTCCGCCCTCACGTGGCCTGGCGACGGGTGCACGACACAGCAGGCCGCAGATCGGGAGATTGCCATGAGAGTGCTCGTCGACGGTGACCGTGGGTATATCGGAGCGGTGCTCGTTCCCTTCCTGCAGGAGGCGGGTCACGAGGTGGTCGGGCTCGACGCCGGCTGGTACGACGGCTGCGACTTCGGGTCCCCGGTGGGCGGGTACGAGCAGCGCACCGGTGATGTCAGGGATGCGCAGCCCGAGGATCTCGAGGGGTTCGACGCCGTGATCCACCTCGCGGCCATCTCCAACGACCCGTTGGGTCACCTCAACCCCGAGGCCACGTACTCCGTCAACACCGACGGTGCCGTGCACATGGCGAAGGCGGCCAAGGCTGCAGGCGTCACCCGGTTCCTGTTCTCGTCGTCCTGCTCCTTGTACGGTGCCGCCGGTGACGCGCCCGTCGACGAGAACGCCGGGTTCCACCCCGTGACGCCCTACGGCGAGTCGAAGATCAGGTCGGAGCAGGCCCTGACGGAACTCGCCGACGACAGCTTCTCGCCCACCTACCTGCGCAACGCCACCGCCTACGGCTCGTCGCGTCGGCTGCGCGCCGACATCGTCGTCAACAACCTCACCGGCACGGCGTTCACCCGCGGTGAGGTCCGGCTCGCGTCCGACGGGTCGCCCTGGCGTCCGCTCGTGCACGTGGAGGACATCTCACGGGCGTTCCTCGCCGCGCTCGAGGCACCCCGCGAGGTGGTCCACGACCAGGCGTTCAACGTGGGCCGCGACGAGGACGTGGTGCAGATCCGTACCGTGGCCGAGCAGGTCAGCGAGATCACCGGGGCTCCCGTGACGTTCGCCGAGGGCGCCGGCGCCGACGCGCGCAACTACCGCGTGGACTTCACGAAGATCCGGGAGCAGCTGCCCGCCGCCGCGCCTCGATGGACCGTCCCGGACGGGATCCGGGAGATCTGGAAGGACGCCGGAGACCGTGGTCTGACGGCGGAGGACTTCGAGGGCGAGCGATTCGTCCGCCTCGAACGCATCCGCCGCCTGGCGAACACCGGTCGGCTCGACCTGGCGACCCTTCGCCTGAGCTGACCGAGCGCACGAGACATCCGACCCGGACGAAGAACCTGGAGCACCCGATGACCGACATCGCGACGTCCGCCTCGACCCCGCAGAGCGCGGCGGACGAGTCACTGCCCGACAGCGACTGGCGGGACCGCTGGAACGGCTCTCCCGAGGGCGTGGTCGTCCTCGACCTCGGGATGCAGCCACCGGCCGACCTCTTCCCCGCCCCGTCCGACGCCACGCCCGACCCGGAGCACCCTCTGCGCATGGTGCTCGGCACGTCGACGGGCCTGGCACAGCTCGAGGCCGACCCCACGACGCCGGAGGAGCCGCGGGGGGTCGAACCCGCTGCGCTCGTCGCCCAGGCGGAGGCGGCCGTCGACCAGGCGGAGGCGGCCGGGTTCGTCCGCCGGGGCACGCGCGTCCTGGAGTACCCGAGCCCGCACGGTGGCAGCTGGGTCGATCAGCTGGCCCGGCGCGACATGGTCGAGGTCACCGAGGGTCCCGCGGAACTCATCGTCGACATCTTCGGCATGATGCACGACGCCGACCAGCGGGCCGCTCTGGTCGAGCGTCGTGACCGGCTGGCGGACGACGGGGTCCTCCTCATGCAGTACCACACGCTCGCGGCGATCATGCGGGGCGGGATCTGGAACGCGCTGCGCCACGGGCACTTCGCCTACTACTCGACGCCCGCCCTGGTGCGCATGGCGGCGGACGTCGGGCTCACGGCCGTCGGGGCCTGGGAGTACCGGTTGTACGGGGGCACCATCATGCTGGCCCTCGCCAAGGACGGCTCCCGCTGGGGCGAGCAGTCGCCGGACGTCACGGCCATGATCGAACGCGAGACGGCGGAGGGAGTCCTCGAACCCTCGTCGGTGGCCGGGCTCGGCACCGCGTTGCGCGAGTCCGTCGCGGCGATCGGCGAGTACCTGGCCGACACCACGGCGCGTGGACTGCGCGTGGCGGGCTACGGTGCTGCCTCCCGCACCTCGGCGCTCCTGCGGGCGTCGGGGATCGAGGCGACGGACGTCGTGGCGATCGCGGACGCCTCGACGGCCAAGCACGGCCGGACGATGCCGGGCAACCGCATCCCCATCGTCTCGCCCGACGACCTCGTCGGGCTCCGGCCCGAGCGGGTGCTGCTGTTCGTGCCCGATCTGCTCGACGAGGTGCGTCGTGCACTGCCGCAGGTCGAGGCGAACGGTGGACGGTGGGTCGTCCTGGACCCGATGCCCCGCGAGGTCGAACCCGTCTGACCCGACGACGAAGGGCCGGGACGCCGTGGGCGTCCCGGCCCTTCGTCCTGGGGCCAGCTGTGTGGCCCCGCTGCGTCAGCGGCCCAGGGACGCCCGGAAGTCGGCCCACGACGTGGCGTGGCGGTCGCGCTCGCTCACGATCGTCACGGGGGCGGGCCACGGCACGGCGAGGTCGGGGTCGTCGAAGCTCACGGTGACGTCCTCGTCCGGTCCGTAGAAGTCGTCCATGCGGTAGACGAAGTCCGTGACCGAGGTGAGTGCCTGGTACCCGTGCAGGAATCCTCGGGGGATGTACACCTGCCGGCAGAGCTGGTCGTCCAGGAGGAACGTCTCCATCTGCCCGAACGTGGGCGAGTCGGGGCGGGCGTCGATCGCGACGTCGAGCACCGCGCCGTGCGCGCAGCGCACCAGCTTGGCCTCGCCCTTGTTCGACCGGCCGTGCAGACCGCGGACCACGCCCTGATAGGACCGTGACTGGTTCTCCTGCTTGAAACCCGCAGGGTCGATGCCTGCCTCGGCCATGACCGCCACGTCGAAGGTGCGCGAGAAGTAGCCGCGCTCGTCGCGGTGCGGAGTCGGCTCGAAGACGACGAGCCCGGGGATGGACGTCTCGGTGATCTTCATGGCTCATACGCTAGGACGGCTGGGCCGAGTCCGGCTGAGGCCGAGCGGATGAAATCCGGCGGCGGGAGCCGGTCGGCCGGGTGAACTTGGGGCTCCCGCCTTCCACCGCTCGTGGGCCGGTGCGCAGACTTGGACCGTTCAGGGCTTCCACGGCGAGGAGCAACGAGATGACCCAGGTCGCAGCAAACCCCACACCAGGTCTCCTTTCGGAGCCGGACCTCACGCCGAAGGGCTTCACGGCCTCGGCCGCAGCGCAGCGGCGGCTGCACGAGCTGGTCCCGGGCGGTGCGCACACCTATGCACGGGGCTCCGACCAGTACCCCGAGCACATGGCGCCCGTCCTGGTGCGCGGCGACGGCGCACGGGTGCAGGACCTCGACGGCAACTGGTTCGTCGAGTACGGCATGGGCCTGCGGGCGGTCACGCTCGGGCACGGCTACCGTCCCGTGGTCGAAGCCGTCACGCGAGCGGCCGCGGACGGAGTGAACTTCTCCCGGCCGACGGTGTGGGAGCTGCGGGCCGCGGAACGGTTCCTCGACCAGGTGCCGGGCGCCGAGATGGTGAAGTTCGCCAAGAACGGCTCCGACGTCACCACGGCTGCGGTCAAGCTCGCACGCGTCGCGACCGGACGCGACCTCGTCGCGATCTGCAGCACGCAGCCCTTCTTCTCCACCGACGACTGGTTCGTCTCGACGACGGCGATGTCCGCCGGGATCCCCCAGGCCCACCGCGACCTGACGGTCGGCTTCCGGTACAACGACCTGGACTCCGTGCGGGCGATGCTCGACGCACATCCCGGCCAGGTGGCGGCCCTGATCCTGGAGCAGGCCACCGCGACGGCGGAGCCCGCGCCCGGATTCCTCGAAGGCCTGCGCGAGCTCGCCGACCGCGAGGGCTTCGTGCTGATCTTCGACGAGATGATCACCGGGATGCGCTGGGCGGCCGGCGGGGCGCAGTCCGTCTACGGCGTCGTCCCGGACCTCTCGACCTGGGGCAAGGCCCTCGGCAACGGCTTCTCCGTCTCGGCGCTCGCGGGCCGCGCCGACCTCATGGAGGTGGGCGGGCTCAACACGGACGTGTCACGCGCGTTCCTGCTCTCGACCACGCACGGAGCGGAGACGACCGGGCTGGCCGCCTACCTGGCCGTCGCCGACGCGTACGCCGAGCGCGACGTCGTCGGGGTCATGGAGACGCAGGGGGAGCGGCTGCGCACCGGCGTCGAGGAGGCCGTGGCCGATGCGGGGATGTCCGATCACGTGACGGTCATGGGCCGGGCGTCGTGCCTGGTCTTCGGCACGCGCGACCACGAGGGCAACCCGTCGCAGGCGTTCCGCACGCTGTTCCTGCAGGAGCTGCTCTCGCGGGGCGTGCTGGCCCAGTCGTTCGTGATCTCGGCGGCGCACACCGATGCCGACGTCGACCGGACGGTGGAGGCCGTGCGCGGCGCGCTGTCCGTCTACGCGCGGGCTGTCAGCGCGGGGACCACCGAAGGACTCCTGCGGGGCAGGCCCGTGGCGCCGGCGATGCGCGAGCTGGCCGCCCCGCGCAGATTGCCGGACGCGCTTCCGCGGTCCGGGACCAGCACGAGCGAGGAGGCCGGCGACGCTGCCGGTCGGGCGACGACGGAGGTCGGGTCATGAAGGTCGTACTGTTCTGCGGCGGACTGGGGATGCGCATGCGCTCCGGTTCGGAGTCGCTGCCCAAGCCGATGACCTCGATCGGATCACGCCCCGTCCTGTGGCACATCATGAAGTACTACGCACACTTCGGGCACACGGAGTTCATCCTGTGCCTCGGGTACGGCGCGACGGCCGTCAAGGACTACTTCCTGAACTACTCCGAGACGCACTCCAACGACTTCGTCCTGACGAAGGGCGGGGAGCAGATCGAGCTGCTCGCGAGCGACATCAGCGACTGGCGCATCACGTTCGTCGACACCGGTATCGACACGCCGATCGGGGAGCGACTGCGGCGGGTGCGTCCGTACCTGGAGGACGACGACGTCTTCCTCGCGAACTACGGCGACGTGCTCACCGACGCGCCGATGAACGAGATCATCGACGAGCTGGTCGCCACGGACGCCGTCGGCTCCCTGCTGGCGGTGCCGCCCCAGGACTCGTTCCACGTCGTGCGGTACGACGCGGACGGCACGATGCGCGACCTCGAGCCCGTGGCCGGCATGAGCATGTGCATCAACGGCGGCTACTTCGTGCTGCGCCAGGGCATCTTCGACTACCTGGACGAGGGCGACGACCTGGTCATGAACGGGTGCGTCGGCGCGGCCCGTGACGGACGGTTCCGCGCCGTGGGCTACGACGGGTTCTGGGCGCCCATGGACACCCTGAAGGAACGCAACATGCTCGAGGAGATGGACCGGCGCGGCCACCGGCCCTGGGCCGTGTGGGAGCACCCCGCCGGCACGCTGCGCCCCCTCACCGCCAGCCCCTCCACCCCTGCGGCCGTGGCGCCCGTCCCGGCAGCGGACCGCGACCTCGCGCCGGCGCTGAGCGGGTCGAGCACGGCACGATGATCGGGCTCGGGCTGCCGGAGGGGAACCTGCGGGTGCTGTGCGTCGCGGCGCACCCCGACGACGTCGAGATCGCCTGCGGCGGCACCCTCCTGGCGCTCGCGGCGCGCGGGGGGGCGCAGGTCGTCGTGGCGACCCTCACCGGGAGCCCCGAACGGCGTGCCGAGGCCGAGGCGGCGGCCCAGGCGTTCAGTCCCGGGGCGACGAGCCGGTTCTGGTCGCTGGCCGACGGCCGGCTCCCGGAGCACTGGGGTGCCGTCAAGGACGCTCTGGAGGGCCTCGCCCGCGAGCTCGAGCCGGACGGAAGGATCGACCTGGTGCTCGCGCCCAGCCCGCAGGACGCGCACCAGGACCATCGGCTCGTCGGGGAGCTGGTGCCCACCGTGTGGCGCGACGCGCTGGTGCTCGAGTACGAGATCCCGAAGTGGGACGGCGATCTGCGCCGTGTGACGACGTACGTCCCGGTCGGCTCCGCGGACGCGCGCCGCAAGGTCGAGCTGTTGTCCAAGCACTATCCCTCCCAGACCGGCCGCGACTGGTGGGACGACGAGACCTTCCTGGGTCTGATGCGCCTGCGGGGGATGGAGTGCCGGTCGACGTACGCCGAGGGGTTCACTGTGCGCAAGCAGCGCCTGGATCTGGGGGCGGGCACGTCATGACCACCCGGGTGGCGCTGCTGGCGGAGCTGGGTGTGAGCAGCATCGGCAACGACGCATCGGCGGCACAGGTGATCGGCATGCTCGAGGCCGGTCCGGGCGATGTCGACGTGACGATCCTCAGCCGCGAACCGGCCGCCGCGCAGAAGGTGCTCGGCCAGCCTGCGTGGGATGCCCGAGCGGCGTGGACCTATCGCGGTCCGCTGCACGCTTCCGGCGTAGCGAAGGTCGTTCGCCTCGCTCTGGACCTGATGCACCTGCTGCGTATCGCGGGCCGTTTCGACGCGATCATCGTCCCCGGCACGGGTGCGCTCGAGGCGGGCCACGGAGGCCTGCCCCGAGGGACGCTCCTCTCGCTGCTCCTCGCCGGCGTGGCGGCTCGGTGCCGACGCACCCCCTACGTGTGGCTCGCCGTCGGGGGAAGTCGGTACACCCGTCGGCTGACCCGGTGGACCGTACGTGCAGCCGCAGCAACGGCGTGCGTCCGCTCGTACCGTGACGTGGTCACGCTCGAGGCCGTTCGATCTGCGGGTGTGGATACGTCCCGGGACGTGCTGATGGAAGACGTCGTGACCGGTCGGGCAAGTGTCCCCTCGCCCGGGCCGGGAGCCGCTGACGGTCCCGTGGTGGTGAGCGTCATCGACGTTCCGTCCGCCTCCGGTGCGGCCCAGGCGACGGATGACGAGCGTCGGCGATATCGCGGCGAGATGAGCCGTTTCGTCGCGGCCCTTCTCGACCGCGGGGAGCGGGTGCACGTCGTCGTGTCCGATGCCGCGGACGTGGCCGTGGCGCGCCAGGTGGTCGAGGAGGCCACGAGAGACAAGGCCTCAGCAACCGTCACGCTGCGGGTGCCGCGCAGCTTCGACGAGTTGCTGCGGGAGCTCGCGGGTGCGCGAGCAGTCGTCGGCAGCCGGTTCCACATCCTGATCGCCGCCGCGTTGAACTCGATCCCCTTCGTGGCGGTCGAGCACGCGGACAAGGTCGGGATCCTGTCGGAAGACCTGGGGCTCGGCGCCTACCGGGTCGGCGTCCACACCTTCCGACCCGAGGAGCTCGTCGGGTCGCTCGACGCGCTGCTCGACAAGCGCGACGCGTTGTCGCGCGACATCCGATCGTGGATCGACGCCGCGCGGGAACAGACGCTGCAGGGTTACGACGAGGTGCTGGCCAGGCTCGCGAGCAGGGGAGTGACCACATGACCGCCCCACCGCGTGTCACGATCGGCGTACCGGTCTACGACGGCGAGCGCTACCTGCCCCGGGCGCTGGCGGCGCTGGAGAGGCAGGACGTCGACGACTTCGCCGTCGTGGTGGCGGACAACGCGTCCACGGACGGCACCCAGGAGATCGCCCGCGCCGTCGCGGCTCGCGACCCCCGGTTCTCCTACGTGCGGCACGAGGTGAACATCGGTGGCGGGCGCAACGCGGCGTGGCTGCTCGACCACGCGCGCTCGCCGCTGTTCGCCTGGGCGTACCACGACGACGTGCGCGAGGAGACGTGGCTGCGCCGTAGCGTCGAGGTGCTCGACGACGCGGGCACGGGGGCGGTGTGCGCCGTCCCGCGGGTGGTGCTCGTCGACCCGCAGGACCGGGAGGTGGGCGAGCACCAGGACGGTGACGCCGAGCTGGCCGAGGGCTTGGCGGCAGCGACCCCGCACCGGCGCTTGGCCACAGTGCTGCGGCGCATGGTCGGCCAGGTCGGCTTCGGCCTGATGCGCACGGCTGCGGCCCGTGCGGCGGGCGGCATCAAGGTCTCGACGGCGGGCGAGATGGTGCTGCCCGCGGCGCTCGCCCTGTCCGGACGCCTCGAGGTGGTGCCCGAGCGCGGGCTGCTGCACATCCGCGCCCACGAGGAACGGCATGGCGGGGACCGCGCCTCGGAGGCCGCCTGGGTGAACCCGAACCGTCCGCGCACGGTGTTCCCCTACTCGCGGTCGACGGCGCTGCTGCTCCACGCGGTGGCAGCGGCCCCCCTCGACGTCGCGGAGCGCGCCCGGTGCGTCGCCACCGTGCTCGGCCGCTGGACCGTGCCCGGGTGGCGCTCCATCGCCGGGGACCTCGTCCGGCTGCCTCAGGACGTCGGGATCGTGGGGAACCGCCGGAGGACCGCATGAGGCCGGCGCGGCGGGTCGCATTCTTCGGCGAGACGGGCACCGGCAACTACGGGAACGAGGCCTCGCTGGCCGCCGGGCTGCGCCTGCTCGACGGCACGGACGCCCGGCCGCTGGCTGTGGCGCAGCTGCCCGCCGTCGTCGCCGCCGAGCACGGCGTCGAGGCGGTGGAGATCCGGTACCCGAGCGGCCCGCGCCACGGGCTGAGCAGCCTGTGGGGTCGCGTGGCCGACGTCGCGCACCTGGGGCGTACGGTGCGTTCGGTGGACGCCGTCGTCATCCCCGGGACGGGCATCTTCGAGGGCGAGGGGCAGCGCCCGCGCGGGATCGCGTTCTCGCTGTTCTGGCTCGCCGCATGGTCACGACTGCTGCGCCGACCGCTGCTACTGCTCAGCGTGGGAGTCGACGCCTGCGGCTCCTGGGGCGTGCGGTGGTTCTTCGCACGGACGCTCGCGTGGGCGGACGTCGTGACCGTGCGCGACGAGGGGTCCGCCAGGGCGCTCGTGGAGCTCGGAGTGCGTCGCACCGTCACGGTGGTGCCCGATCTCGTGCTGTCCCGAGATCCTGTCGCCACCGCACCCTCGCCCGGCAGCGTGGAGACCGACCCCGTGGTGGCCGTCGGCGTCATGGACTGGGGCGGCACCGAGCGCGACACGGATCGCGAGACGTACACGGGCCGGTGCGTCGACCTGGTGCGAGCGTTGCTCGACGTGGGTGTGCGGGTCCGGGTGGTCACGGGTGAGGAGCTGGACCTGCGGGTCGCCCGCGAGACGGCGGCACGGGTGGTCGACGACGACCCGGGGGCGGCCGTCGAGCTGAGCGAGGCACGCACGGTGGAGCAGGTCGCCCACGCGCTCGGGGGGTGCCACGCCATGGTCGCCACGCGGTACCACAACCTGGTCGCCGCGGTGAGCGAGGGGGTACCCGTCGTCGCGACGGGCTATTCCGGCAAGCAGGCGGCGCTCGCCGCGCACTACGCTCCACCCGGCACGGGCGACGAGCGGGCGCACGATCGCGACTCGTACGATCTCGCGACCGTCGTCGCCCAGGTGCGCCAGATCTTGGCCGACTACACCGCCGAGTCGTCGCACGTGCGGGCCGTCGCCGCCAACGACCGCGCGGCGGTGCGGGAGCAGGACGACCGGGTCCGGGCGGCGCTCGGTCTGCGGTCGGCCGAGCGGTTCGTGCCATGAGGCGCCTCATCGTCGTGCTGGTCCTCGTCGCCGTCGCCCTCGGTGGTGCTGCCGTCGTCTACCGGGAGCTGAGACCGGCCACGCCGACCCAGGACGGCTGGTACGAGAGGCCACCGGCCGCCGGCGCGCCGCTGAGGTCCGTCGAGCCGTCCACGGCCCGCAGCACCGCGGACGGCCGGCCCCGCTTCGTCACGGCCGTCTCGGCCGACGGGCGGTCGTTCGTCGACCAGGACGGCACGCCGATCCTGGTGGCCGGGGACGCTCCGTGGTCCTTGCTGGTGGACCTGCTGCCCGACGAGGCGGAGACCTATCTGACCGCCCGCTCGGACCAGGGCTTCAACACGCTCGTCGTCTCGTTGCTGGGCAACCCGGCCAACGGGGGACCGTCGGCCGACGGCGCGACCGTGGACGGGCTGCTGCCCTTCGCCGACGGCGACGTCACCCGGTGGAACGCCGCGTACTGGGATCGGGCGCACGCGACGCTGGAGCGTGCCGCCGAGCTCGGGCTCACGGTGCTGCTCTACCCGGTGGACAGCTGGACGATCGACGAACCCTTCGGGTCGCCGTCGGTCGACGTCTGCCGGGAGTACGGAGCGATGGTGGGCGCGTGGGCGGCCGACCTGCCGAACATCCTGTGGATGGCAGGTGGCGACTACACGCCGGACGCGGACGACGACGCGTGCCTCGAGGCGGTGCAGGCGGGTATCCGCTCCACGGGCGACGACCGTCCGTTCTCGGCCCAGCTGATCTCCGTGCGCTTCGCGGGGCAGGATCCGCACTGGGGGCCGCTCGTCGACTGGGACTTCGTCTACACCTACCAACCGGTCTACGAGGCGGTCCGCGAGGCGTACGACGCCGCGCCGGTGCGCCCCGCCCTGCTGGGGGAGACGAACTACGAGGGCGAGAACAACATGGGCGACGAGCCCACCACGACGGAGACCCTGCGGCGCCAGGTGCTGTGGGCGATCACGTCCGGTTCTCCGGGTGACGTCTACGGCACCGACGACTGGGAGTTCCTGCCCGGGTGGCAGGACCGGTTGCACTCGCAGGGCGCCCAGCAGGTGGCCCGGATCCGTGACGTCGTGGCCTCCCTGCCGTGGTGGACGCTCGTCCCCGACTCCGGCGATCTGCTGACCGGTGGCATCGGCGGCAACCCGGACGCCTCCGACCAGCTCGAGACCGACCTGGCGACGGCGGCCGTGAGCCCCGACGGCGACCTTGCCCTCGTCTACGTCCCCACGGACCGCACGATCACGCTCGATGTCGACCGGCTGGCGGAGGGTGCGGGTGCGTGGTGGGTCGACCCGACGACGGGCGAGGCCACGTCGACGAACCCTGCCGCGACCATGACGACACCGGGTGCCAACGCCGGCGGTGATCACGACTGGCTGCTCGTGCTCGGAACCCACGCTGTCGGATGAGCCGGGCGCGGGCGTTCCGCAGTCAGCCGCTGCTGCTCCGCCGGGTGCGGTTCCGGAGGCGCCGCACGGCCTCGCCAGTGGCGGCCCGCGTGTCGAGACGCACGGCGCGGGCGAGCATGCGGGCAGCACCCGGGACACGTCCGCGGCGCAGCCGGTCGAAACCCTCGCCCACGGAGTCCACGGCGTCGTGCGCGTCCAGAGCGGCGAGATTGGCGCGGACGTCCACGAGGACGCCCGGATCCGGGTGCTGCTCCGCACCCCACAGCTGCATGCCGATCATGCGGCGCGCCCAGTCGTACACCTCAGTCAAGTTGTCGTGGGTCGTGTTGGAGCCGTGTCGACGGTAGAGGGTGAGCACCTCAGGAACGGCAAGAATGCGCGAGTACTGCAGCATCCGGAACGTGAGGTCGGTGTCCTCGGCGTAGGCGAGAGCGGGGTTGAACCCGCCGACACGTAGCAGCGCAGTGCGTCGGTAGACGAACGAGACGAGGTTGGGGAAGGGATAGTGGCCGGACAACAGGTCGTGCGCCGACTCATCCTGTGCGATGAAATGGTGTCCCTGACGCCGACCACGAGAATCGATGACATCGATCGACGAGTACGCAGCGCCCGCAGCAGGGTCGGCGTCGAGAAGGTCCACCAGCACTCGGAGCCGGTCTGGCAACCACACGTCGTCGTCGTCCAGGAACGTCACATACTCGCCACGAGCGAGTGCTGCGCCATGATTGAGCGGAATCGACACGACGTGGCCCGACTCCTGCACCACGTCCGCGCCCGGGATCATTCCGACCACCTCGCGCACGCCGGCCGGGTCGGGCGAACCATTGTCCATGACGACGAGGTGCCAATCGGTGAACGATTGATCCTTGACACTCTGCAAGGCCTCGGCGAGATAGGGCGAGACACGGTTGGTCGACATGACCACCGTCACGCGTGCGTCCATCAGATCAGATCCGCGAACTCGCGCTCGCGCCGCTGGAAGATCAGCAGCCCCACCACCACGGCAAGCACCGACGCCGCAACGAGCCCCGCCACCTGCCAGACCGGCGGCGCCTGGGTGCCGAGCATGGCCCAGCGGAAGCACTCCATGAGCCAGGTCAGCGGGTTGATCTCGAACCACCACGACAGGCCGGCCGGGACGGCATCCAGGGAGTAGGCGACCGGGGTCGCGTACATGAGTACCTGCACCAACCAGGGCAGCACATACTGCACGTCGCGGTACTTGACCATGATCGCTGACGAGGCGAGGCCTAGACCAGACCCGAGAGCGAGGGCGCAGAGGGTCCAAAGCGGCAGACCGAGCACGGCCCATCCCGGGTTGACGCCGTTGACGGCGAGCAGTACCCCGAACAGTGCGAGTGACACCCCGAAGTCGAGCAGCACGGACAGCATGGTCGACAGCGGCACGACGACGCGCGGGAAGAAGACCTTGGACACCAGCTGCTGGTTGGCCACCAGGGACGGCGCGGCCCGGGTGAGCACCCCGGAGAAGACGGTCCACGCGGCTGTTCCGGCGAAGGCGAAGAGGAAGTACGGCACACCGCCCGTGGGCAGGCCGGCGACCCGGCCGAAGACGACGGCGAAGATCGCCGCCGTGACCAGCGGCTGCAGCACCACCCACGCCACTCCGATCGCCGTCTGCCGATACCGCAGCACGACGTCGCGAACTCCGAAGCGGTAGAAGATCTCGCGCGCCTCCCACAGCTCTCGCCACCGTGGCACGTTGAGCTTGCGAGGCGGGGTGATGACGATCTTCGTGGTGGTCCTGGATGCGCTCACGCCGGTCACCATGCCTCGTAGTCGAAGTCGCACAGGACGGCGCCGAAGATGCCGTCCTCGATGACGACCTCCGGGTACGGAAGGTGGGGGAGCACCTCGAACGTGGCGGCAGCCTGCCACTCGTCGAAGATGCCTGCCTGGCACAGATGCATGTCGACGGTGTAGAGCCCCGGCTGGAGCCAGAGGTCCTTGATCCGCACCTCACCGCCGTGCGGCTCGGAGGGATCGAACCACTGGTTCACGAGCCGGGAGTCGCACTGAGTGACGATGACGCCCTGGTAATTGCGGATGTGGCACGTCACGAAGTACTTCCCGACGATCTCAGGGTTCGCGCCGACCTCGAACTTGACCACGGTGTCGGCCACGGGTTCACGGATCTCGGGAGTTGTGACCTCGGTAAACCGGATGAGCCCGGAGCCGGGCCGCCGGCGGACGTCCTCCTGGCTCTTGCGAAAGCTGCTGAAGCTGTCGCGGTACGTCGACATCACGTCGTCCACCGTCCCGTGCTGCACCAGGCGGCCGCGGTCGAGGAACATCGCTGACGTGCACAGCGACGTCACCGTCTGCATCTGGTGGCTCACGTAGAGAACGGCACGGCCGTCCTTCGCGACGTCGCGCATCTTGTCCAGCGACTTGCGTTGGAACTCGGCGTCGCCCACCGCCAGCACCTCGTCGATGGCGAGGATCTCCGTCTCGAGGTGTGCAGCGACGGAGAATGCCAACCGCACGTACATCCCGGAGGAGTATCGCTTGACCGGCGTCTCGAGGAACTTCTCCACGCCGGAGAACCGGACGATGTCGTCGAACCGGCGCCGGATCTCGCTGCGGCCCATCCCGAGCAGCGACCCGTTGAGGTAGATGTTCTCGCGCCCGGTCAGCTCGGGGTGGAAACCGGTGCCGACCTCGAGCAGGCTGCCCACGCGGCCACCCAGCTCCACCCGACCACTGCTCGGCGCGGTGATCCGGGTGAGGATCTTGAGCAGCGTGCTCTTGCCTGCTCCGTTGCGTCCGACGATCCCGACGGCTTCACCCCACGGCACGTCGAAGGACAGGTCGGACAGAGCGTCGAACGTCTCGAACTCCCGCCGGTGGAACGGGTCCTTGAAGCGCGCGGCGACGGCCTCCGTGAGACGGTCGTGCGAGCGCCCGGACGTGGCGATGCGGTACGACTTGCCCAGGCCTTGCGCCTGGATCGCGGACCCTACCTGCTGATGCACAGGTGAACCGTAGGCATGGGGGACGGGCATCGGGAACGCCGGGAACGGGTGAATCTGTCGTCCCGGGCGCCTACAGGGGGTGAATCCGGGAGGAGCGGTGCCGCGAGGCGTCGGACCACCGGCGTGCCCGCCGCTCCAGACGTGCCGGGGCTCGGCCGTAGCGCCGCTGAACACGCGCCACGGCGACTGTTGCCAGGATCCATCCGGTGCGTATCCCCGCCCGCGCGCTGTGCGCCCGGGCGTCACGGACCGGCGTCGGGAGGACGCGCGTACGCAGCAGACGTCGCCGCTGGCGGGCCGGCAGCCAGGTCGAGGCGAACAGGAGCAGGTTGCGCAGGTAGTAGTACGTGCCCAGGTAGGCGTGGGCACCGGTGAAGGACCGCGAGACCCCGTGGTGGATCCGCGCGCGGGGCGCGACCTGCAGCGTGACCCCGCGGGATCGCGCTCGCATGCTCCAGTCGGAGTCCTCGAAGTTGAGGAAGTAGCGGTCGTCGTACAGCCCGACGTCCCGCCACGTCGAGGCCGACGCGGTGACGCAGCACCCGGCCAGGATCGCGACGGCGTAGGGATCGCCGCCGTCCCGACGACCTGCGGCGGCGGCCTCGACCGGCGTCATGTGCCGAGGCAGCCCGTCGTCAGGATCCAGCAGACCGCCTTCGAACCAGGCACGTCCCGGCTCGTCCCGGTAGAGGACGAGGGGGCTCACGGCCGTGCCGCCACTCGCTGCGATCCCGACGAGCTCGTCCAGGGCGCCGGGTTCGACCACCGTGTCGTTGTTCAGCACCGTGACGACGTCGTAGCCCTCGCGAAGCCCGCGGGAGATGCCGGCGTTCATCCCTCCGGAGAAGCCCAGGTTCGTCCCTGTCTGCATCGTCGCGACACCGTGGAACCTGGCTGCGAGCTCGTCCAGGACGCCGTCGAACGACCCGTTGTCGATCACAAGGACGTCGTGCCCCGGCGACCCCTGGACCAGAGAGTCCACGCACGCGAGGGTGTCGTCCACGCCGTGGAAGGACAGGACGACGACCAGGCTGCGGACCGTCGGCGGCATCTCAGTCGGCCACTCGCCGGAGACGGGGCCACAGGTCACGCGCGAACGGGTGGAAGTCACGAAGAAGCCGCCAGGTCAGGGGCGCCGGCAACCACACCGCGCAGTAGTACCGGTAGCGGTGGATGTCGTTCGCGTGTCCCCACGAACGGACCTTCGCGAGGATCTCGCGAGGAGTCCGCCCCCACGAGTTGTGCACGAGGGGGCTGAACTCGGCCGGGAGGTCCTCGCGGACCTCACCCGGTCCGGGCGGCCTGGCGACCTGCAACGAGGTGTCGCCGGGCACCACGAGACGGAGGAAGGCGCCGTCCGTCCGGCGCGAGCTGGCCAGCCGCGTGGGGGAGCGCACCAGCACCGGCCCCGGGTACTCGAGGTGCGGGGCACCGCTCGGCCGCACCACCTCGTAGCGGGCACGCCGGGTGCGGCGGAAGACGACCCGCATCGGCAGCTCGACCGCGTCCACACCCAGCACGTCGGCGCGGTCCATCGCGTGGACGAGCAGCTCGGGGGAGGGCAGCAGCTCGTCACCGTCGACCTGGACGACCCAGTCCGTCCCGGCCAGGGCATCGACCGCGGCCTGGCGCTGACGGGTCTCCACGCCGAGCGGGTCGCCGGGGTCCACCCAGCTGCCGCGCACGAAGCGCACGATCCCACGGGTGTCCACGGAGCGGACGATGTCGACGCACTCCTGGACCGGCAGAGGCCTGCCGGTCCAGCCGCGCTGGTCCTGTGGCAGCGCGACGACAAGCTCGTCGAGCAGCGGGTAGTACACGCGCAGCGTGCGTTCCAGCCACGTCGGGTCACCGGACAGGACGTAGGCACCCACGCGACGAGAGCTCATCGGGTCCAGGCCTCCTGCACATCGGGATGATCGGCGCTAGGGATCATCATCACCGGTCGGCACGGAGGGACGACAGCAGGAGCCCGTCCGGGCGGGGGTGAACTGCGGGTGATCTTGCCGACGGTCCGTCCGGGTGAAGTGTCAGCCGATCCCTCGCCGTCGTGGCACCGGCCTTCTAGCGTGGCAGTACCGGGTCGAGCGCGGGAGGCACCATGGCACGACGCCTTGTGGTCGCCCTGCCCGTGCTGCTGGTCGGCCTCGTGATCGTGGCGCTCGTCCTGATCCTCGTCCGCGGTCGGGGCCCGGACGACGCCCCCGCCGGCCGGCCGTCGACCGCCGGGGACGCCGCCGGCGAGCAGACCGCGGGGAGGCCCGCGGGCGACTCACCGGTCTGCGGGGTGCCCGACCTCACCCAGCTGGTCGCCGACGGCGTCGACGCCGAGGCGATGCCGGGATTGCGCACGGTCGTCGACGACGTGCTCCCGGACTCCGGTGAGCTCGTCACCGTCCGGGTGCACGACGGCACCGCGTTCGTCATGTCCCGTGACGAAGCCACGTACACGGTGGTCCGCTACGACCTCGACGACGGCACGTCCGGGGGCCGGACCGCGGTGACGCTGGAGTGGGACCCGAGCTACGAGCTGTTCGGCCTCGACACCTTCGAGGTGGACGACGAGGGGAACGTGTATCTGCTGGACACGCTCATGGGTCGCCGCGATCTTCTCAAGATCGCCCCGGACGGTACCGAGCTGTTCCGGGTGGAGCTCCCGGCGGGCCCTCAGACCACCGGCGCGGTGCTCGACCTGTCCGGAACGGTGGCGTGGGACGACGAGGTGCACGGACGCGTCGTCGGCGTGGACGACGCGGGCGCCGTCGTGCACCGCGTCACCGGCGACGGCGAGCGCCTGGACCCGCTCACAGCGGACGGCCGCGTCCTGGGTGCCCTGGACGGGGGCGCCGTGGTCTATCGCGGCGACGACGGGGACGGGCCGACGCTCACCGTCGCCGGTCCGGACGGCGAGGTGCAGGCACGACTCGGTGCGCCCCCCGAGCGGGACGGGCCTGTCGGACTGCCGGACCTGCCGTGGACCGAGGCGACCGGCGTCGCGAGCGCTCCGGAGGGCGGGTTGCTGCTGGCCGAGCCCGGCACCGGTCTGCGCTGGTACGGCGTCGACGGCGTCCGGCGCGGCGTGTGGCCCGATGTCGGCGCCGACCTCGCACAACCGTTCTCCCTGTGGGATCGCACTCCGGTGCTGCGCGACGCAGACGACTACTACCTGCTCACCGACGGCCCTGATGCCACGGTCTCGCTCACCGCGATCAGCACCGAGCGGATGGAGCTCGGCCTCCGCGAGCCGTTCCAGGTCGACGCCGCGGACGAGTCGCTGGTGGCCACCCTGGGTCTCGGCGCCGGTCTGCTGGTGGATCGCCCGTATGCGGTCTTCGGCGCGGACGAGACCCCTCGGGTCACCGCGGAGTTCGATCCCTCCTGGGGCGCTCACGCCGACCGGTACCGGCTGCGCTACCAGGTGCGCGGGGACCCTCGGGTTCCCGACCCCGTCGCGGGCGACGTCCACCTGAGCGACCTGCCCGCGGACGGCGGGTCGATCGTTCTCGAGCTGCCGGCACCGCGCCCCGGGGTCTACGAGGTCGACGCCGCGCTGCTCGACGGCGAGGACGTCCCCGTGTCCGGCACGTGCCTGCGGTACACCGTGACGCCCCCGGGCAGCGCGCTCGATCCGTCGGCGCTCGCCGAGGGCGCGGACTGGGGAGGCGCCGGCCCGCTGCGTGGTGTGCAGCTCGCTCACCAGCTCGGCGTCGGGTCCCACCGGGTGCAGCTCGACTTCGGCGCTCTCGTCCCCGACCCGGCCGGGACCCCGGACGCGGCGGCGATCGACTGGGAGTTCCTGCCGGGTGCGGGTCTCGGTGCCGCCGACGACGAGATCACGGACCCGTTCGCCGACCTCGAGGCCGCTGCGCGGCTGGCGTCCCGCAGCGGCGTCGAGCTCGCGGTCCAGGTGGGTCAGGGCGGCGAGGCGGAGACGGCGGCGGCGCGGGCGGGTACCTGGGAGGGGTGGGTGCGAGAGATCGTCACGGTGCTGGGAGAGCGTGCACCCGGCATCTCTGCCTGGGAACCGTGGAACGAGCCGAACAACACCGGCTACGAGGATGCGGCTCGCTACGAGCGCGAGGTGGGTGCGCCGTTCGCACGAGCCGTCCGCGCCGCCGACCCGGGTGCCGTCGTCGTCGGCGGCAACACCCTCGGCTTCGCCCTGGACTGGTGGCGTGGCCTGGTGGACGCGGGCGGGTGCGCGTCGATGGACGCCGTCGGGATCCACCCCTACACCGGGTACAACCGCTCGTGGGAGGAGGAGGGCTTCTCCCGCGACGGCGCCGAGATGGACGCGCTGCGCGAGATCCTCGCCGACTGCGACGGGCTGCCCTGGTGGGACACGGAGTCCGGGTGGTGGTCGGACGGGGTCGTGAACTTCTGGGCGTCCGGGTGGGACGTGGCCCGCAAGCTGTGGTGGTACGCGACCGAGGACGTCGCCGAGTGGACCTACTTCTTCAGCGAGGGTGGTTTCGGTGAGAACGGCGTCTCGTGGTCGCTCGTGCAGTACGACGGCTACGTCAAGCCTGCCGGAGCCGCGTTCGCGGCCACCGCACCCCTGGTGGACCGGTACGACGACGCGACGACGGTGTCCACGGGTGTGCCCGGGGTCCACGCCGTGCGTGCCGCCGCAGCCGACGGGACGTCCGTGCTGGCGTTGTGGTCGGAAGGGCTGAGCACCTCCGTCCTGGTCGCGTCCGGCTCCCGCGACGACGTCGAGGTGGTCCGTCGTGACGTCTACGGCGCGGAGGCCCCCCTGGTCGTGGAGCCCGGGGGGACCGACGTGCCGGTGAGCGGCAGCCCGGTGATGCTGAGAGCCCCTGCGGGGGAGCGGCTGTCGGTGCGGGCCGCCGAGCCCTTCGGCCGGGACGTGCTCGCCGGTGCGTCCGTCACGGCGTCGTCCACGCACCCGGAGGCCGGGGACCCGGCCACGATCACGTCCGGCACGTTCGATGTGCGGGACCCGTGGCGTTCGGGTCGCCTGAGCGACGGCTCCGTGGACCCCGCCCCGTCCGTGACCGTCACTCTGGAGGAACCGGCCGAGGTGGATCGGATCGCGGTCGCTACTCCCGGCATCCGCTGCTGCACCGCGGGCCTGCGTGCCTACACGGTGGAGGTCGAGACGACCGACGGCGAGTGGCGTCCGATCGGGTCCCCCACCGACCAGCTGTGGGACCGTGTCGCGCTGCTGCACACCGATCCCGTGGAGATCACCGCGGTGCGGATCAGCGTGCCGTGGACCCGTGTCCGGGGCGTACGGGTGCTGGACGTCAACTACACCGGCGTGCTCGGCGGTCCGCCGACACCGTTCATGGGGCTGGTGACCGAGAGCGACTGGCTGGTCGCCGTCAGCGCCGTGCAGGCATGGTCACCGTCCTGAGGCCCGCCGGCGTCGCGGTGCATCGCGGTGGCGTGATCGCACGGGTGAACTTCCGCCGAGGAGCTGGGGCGCGCGGGGTGAAAAGCCGCCTCGGACGTTGAGTGCCCCACGACTGGCGCCGAGACTGGGGTGGCGAGCGCGGTGCTCGGTGTGAGCGGAGGAGACCACAGATGACGACCGGACGTCGTGCTGGAGCGCATCGGCCAGGTGCCGCATGCAGAATCCGGGCGGGTCGACGCGGCCGCCGGCACGGAGCGGCATGACTGCGGTACGCCCGGTGGCGTTCTACCTGCCGCAGTTCCACCCGGTGCCCGAGAACGACGAGTGGTGGGGACGGGGGTTCACCGAGTGGACGAACGTGGCCCGTGCGCGGCGTCTCTACCCGGGACACCGGCAACCTCTCGTGCCGTCCGAGCTGGGCTTCTACGACCTGCGTCTGCCGGAGGCGAGGGCTGCGCAGGCCGAGCTCGCCCAGGAGTACGGCGTCGAGGCGTTCGCCTACTGGCACTACTGGTTCGGGCACGGGCGCAGGATCCTGGAGCGCCCGTTCGCCGAGGTGCTGGCGTCGGGCAGCCCTGATCTGCCGTTCTGCCTCGCGTGGGCGAACCAGACGTGGAGCGGGATCTGGCACGGCGAGCCCCACCGCGTCCTGATGCACCAGAAGTACCCGGGCCTCGACGACTACACCGCTCACTTCGAGGCGGTGCTACCGGCGTTCCGCGACGCGCGCTACCTGCGTGTCGGGGGGCGTCCGGTCTTCTACGTCTTCCGCCCCGAGGAGCTGCCCGACGCCGGACAGTTCGTGGACCTGTGGCAGTCGTTGGCCCGTCGCGCAGGTCTCGAAGGCCTCTACCTGGTGGCCGAGATGAGTGACATCGACGGTGGAGGGGTCCGCTACGACCGCGTCAAGGAGGACGGCTTCGACGCGGGCGTGTACATGCGCATGCCGGCAGGCAGGTCACGACTCGACATGGTCCGCATGCGCGCCTACCGCAAGCTGGCCGGCGGACCCGAGATCCACCCGTACTCCACGTCGTGGAGCCAGGAGAACCGCACCGGCGACCTCATCCAGCCGTGCGTGTACCCGAACTGGGACAACTCGCCGCGGTCGGGCCGGCGCGGCGTCGTGCTGCACGGCGCGACGCCGGAGAAGTTCCGTGAGAACGTCCACCAGGCAGCGGCCTCCATCGCCCACCGTCCCGCGGACGAGCAGCTGCTCTGGGTCAAGTCCTGGAACGAGTGGGCGGAAGGCAACCACCTGGAGCCGGACCTGCAGTACGGCCGCGGCTGGCTGCAGGCCCTGCGCGACGGTCTGCGGGACGCGTCATGACGGCCACGCCTGCGGCGCCCGAGGCCACCGGGGACCGGACCTCGAGCCGTCCCCTGCGCATCGCGATGATCTCCTACTACCTGCCGAGCGCCAGCAAGCAAGGTATCGGGTACCAGGTGCACGAGCTCGCCACCGAGCTCGTGCGGCGCGGGCACCACGTCGACGTCATCAGCGAGTGCCCACCTGTCCCGGGGGCGACCTACGGGCACCGGCACGTCGAGCTGTCCGGAGCGCTGCGGACGTTCCGGTTCGCCACGGCCGTGCGCCGACTGGACCTGACGAGCTATGACGTGGTGCACGCCCACGGTGACGACTACTGGATGTGGCGCCGCCGGGTCGGCCGGCACGTGCGCACGCTGCACGGATCGTGCTTCGAGGAGGCCCGCCGCATCCGCGGTGCCAAGGAGCGGGTGCGCATGGTGCTGCTCGGCCTCTCGGAGTGGCTCGCGAGCGTCGTCGCCGACGACACGGTGGTCGTCTCGCCGGCCACGCGACGGTGGTACCCGTGGGTGCGGGACGTCGTGCCCAACGGCGTCGACCTGGGGAGGTTCCACGCTCAGGGCGACCCGCGATCCGAGCATCCGACCGTGCTGTTCGTCGGCGCGTGGCACGGACGCAAGAACGGGGCCGAGCTCGCCCGCCAGTTCGTCGCCCAGGTGCGGCCCCGGCATCCCGACGCCGAGCTGTGGATGGTCTCGCGGGACGTCCCCGAGGACGCGGGGCCCGGCGTGCGGGCGCTCGGAGCACTCGACGACGCCGAGCTCGCCGACGCCTACCGGCGGGCGTGGGTCTTCTGCCTGCCCTCCGACTACGAAGGATTCGGCATCCCGTACGTCGAGGCGATGGCGAGCGGGACACCCGTGGTGGCCACGCCCAACGTCGGGGCCAGATACGTCAGCGACGACGGGCGTTCCGCACTTCTCGTGCCGCTGGACGGCACCGGTCGGGCGCTCGCCGACCTCCTCGCCGACGCGGGGCGCCGCGCGTCGCTCGCCGCAGCGGGTGCCCGGCGGGCCCAGGAGTTCTCGCTCGCGCGTACCGTCGACCGCTACGAGGAGCTCTACCGCCGTCGCTCCTGAACCCGGGGCCCGCGAACCCCGAGGCTCCTCCGGCCCGACCGGCCGTTCGTGGTCTCGCTCCGACTCCGGAGTAGCCTGGACCCACCAGCCCGCACGCCCCGTCCCGGGGTGAGGTGGGCCCGTCGTCGTGCGCTGCGCCGAAAGACCTGCTCCGAAGGACTCCCATGAACCTCACCGGCATCGTCCCCGCCCTGCTCGCCGACCCCGGTGCCGCAGCCGCCCTGGAGGCCGTGCCCGCGGGCGGCGAGGTGGACGTCGTCGGTCCGAAGGGCGTGCGGCCGCCGCTGCTGGCCGCCGCCGCCCAGGAGCGGCCGCTCGTCGTGGTCACGGCCACGGGTCGCGACGCCGACGAGCTGGCGGCGAGCATCCGTGCCTACCTGCCGGACGAGCGGTCGGACGACGTCGCGGTCCTGCCCGCGTGGGAGACCCTCCCGCACGAGCGCCTCAGCCCCCGCGCGGACACCGTCGCCAAGCGGCTCGCGGTGTTCCGCCGTCTGGCGCACCCGGACGCGGACAGCGGACAGGCCGGTGCGGTCCGCGTGCTGGTGATGCCCGTGCGTGCGCTGCTGCAGCCGGTCGTGGACGGCCTGGGCGAGCTGGTGCCGGTCGAGCTGCACCACGGGCAGACGGCGGACCTCACCGCCGTCGGTGACGCGCTGGTGGCCGCCGCCTACACCCGGGTGGACATGGTGGAGCGGCGCGGCGAGTTCGCGGTGCGCGGCGGCATCCTCGACGTCTTCCCGCCCACGGAGGACCACCCGCTGCGCATCGAGTTCTGGGGGGACGAGGTCAGCGAGATCCGCTGGTTCTCCGTGGCCGACCAACGCTCCCTGGAGATCGCGGACCAGGGTCTGTGGGCCCCGCCGTGCCGCGAGATCCTGCTCACGGACGCGGTGCGCGAGCGGGCCGCCGCGCTCGTGGAGCGGCTGCCCGGTGCCACGGACATGCTCGACAAGCTCGCGGCCGGCATCGCGGTGGAGGGCATGGAGTCGCTCGCCCCCGTGCTGGTGGACCGCATGGTGCCGGTTCTCGACCTGGTCGCCGCCGACGCCCTGCTGGTGCTCGACGAGCCCGAACGCGTCCGCCGTCGTGCCCACGACCTGGTCGCCACGACCGAGGAGTTCCTGGCCGCGGCGTGGACGGGCGCCGTCGCCGGCGGGGACGCCCCGCTCGACCTGTCCGCGGCGTCGTTCGCCTCGTTCGCCGACACCCGCGAGGTCGCCGCACGCCGGGGCCTCGGCTGGTGGACGCTCTCGGCCTTCTCCCTCGACACGGCCGAGCAGGTCGCGGACGACGACGGCGCTCCGGCCGCGGCGTCGGCCGCCGTCGTGCGGGGGGACGACGGCGGCACCACGCTCACCATCGCCGCCCGCGACGTCGAGTCCTACCGGGGCGACGTCGCCCGGGCCCTCGACGACGTCCAGGGCCTGCAGAAGGCCGGCTGGCGGCTGGTCCTGACCACCGAGGGCCCCGGACCGGCCAAGCGGATGGTCGAGCAGCTCGGTGCCGCCGACACCGCGGCCCGCCTGGTCACGACCCTGCCCGACGAGCCCGAGGGCGGCGTCGTGCACGTGGCGCCGGCGATGGTCGGCAAGGGGTTCGTCGTCCCGGAGCTGCGCCTGGCCGTCTTCAGCGAGGCGGACCTGACGGGCCGGCAGGGCACCACGACGCGGGACATGCGCAAGATGCCGTCGCGGCGTCGCAACGTCGTCGACCCGTTGCAGCTCCGCGCGGGGGACTTCGTGGTGCACGAGCAGCACGGCGTCGGGCGGTTCATCGAGATGGTGCAGCGCACCCTGGGCGCCGGCGCGAACGCCGCCACGCGCGAGTACCTGGTCATCGAGTACGCCTCCTCCAAGCGCGGCCACCCGGGAGACCGGCTGTTCGTGCCGATGGACCAGCTCGACCAGGTCACCAAGTACACCGGCGGCGAGGCGCCGACGCTGTCCAAGATGGGCGGCGCCGACTGGAAGAACACCAAGGCGCGCGCCCGCAAGCACGTGCGCGAGATCGCCTCGGAGCTGATCCGCCTGTACTCGGCGCGCATGGCCACGCAGGGCCACGCGTTCGGCCCCGACACCCCGTGGCAGCGCGAGCTCGAGGACGCGTTCGCCTACATCGAGACGCCCGACCAGCTCGTCACGATCGACGAGGTCAAGGCGGACATGGAGAAGTCGGTGCCGATGGACCGGCTCGTGTGCGGCGACGTCGGCTACGGCAAGACGGAGATCGCGATCCGCGCGGCGTTCAAGGCCGTCCAGGACGGCAAGCAGGTCGCGGTACTGGTCCCGACCACCCTGCTGGTCCAGCAGCACTTCGACACGTTCTCCGAGCGGTACGCCGGGTTCCCCGTGAACGTCCGGGCGCTGTCCCGGTTCCAGAGCAGCAAGGAGTCCTCCGAGACCTTGGAGGGGCTCAAGGACGGGTCGGTGGACATCGTCATCGGCACCCACCGGCTCATCACCGGGTCCGTGCACTTCAAGGATCTCGGGCTGGTCATCATCGACGAGGAGCAGCGGTTCGGCGTCGAGCACAAGGAGACGCTCAAGCAGCTGCGCACCAACGTGGACGTCCTGGCGATGTCCGCCACCCCGATCCCGCGCACCCTGGAGATGGCGGTCACCGGCATCCGCGAGATGTCGACGCTCGCCACCCCGCCCGAGGAGCGGCACCCGGTGCTCACCTACGTGGGCGGGTACGAGGAGAAGCAGATCACCGCGGCGGTCCGGCGCGAGCTGCTGCGCGAGGGCCAGGTCTTCTACGTGCACAACAAGGTCGAGTCGATCGACCGGACCGCCTCGCGCCTGCGCGAGCTGGTGCCCGAGGCCCGCATCGGCGTCGCGCACGGCAAGATGTCCGAGACCCAGCTCGACCAGGTGATCCGGGCGTTCTGGGAGAAGGAGCTGGACGTGCTGGTGTGCACCACCATCATCGAGACCGGCATGGACATCTCCAACGCCAACACCCTGGTCCTCGAGCGTTCCGACACCCTCGGCCTGTCCCAGCTCCACCAGCTCCGGGGCCGGGTGGGCCGTGGGCGCGAGCGCGCGTACGCCTACTTCCTGTACCCGCCCGAGCGGCCGCTGACCGACACCGCGCACGACCGGCTCGCCACCATGGCCGCCAACACCGACCTCGGCGCCGGCATGCAGATCGCCATGAAGGACCTGGAGATCCGCGGCGCCGGCAACCTGCTCGGCGGCGAGCAGTCCGGCCACATCGCGGGCGTCGGGTTCGACCTGTACGTGCGCATGGTGGGGGAGGCGGTGGCGGCCTTCCGGGGCGACCGTGAGGAGGAGCAGCCCGAGGTGACCGTCGAGCTGCCCGTGGACGCCCACCTGCCCGAGTCGTACATCGCGACCGAGCGTCTGCGCCTCGAGGCGTACAAGAAGATCGCCGCCGCCCAGGACGCTGCCGCGCTGGCGGAGGTACGGGCCGAGCTCGTCGACCGTTACGGTGCCCTGCCCGAGCCCACCGAGGCGCTGTTCGAGGTGGCCGAGTTCCGCAACCACGCCCGCCGCGCCGGCCTGACCGACATCACCGCGCAGGGCAAGCACATCCGGTTCGCCCCGGTGGACCTGCCGGAGTCCGCCCAGCTACGGCTCAAGCGGCTCTACCCGGGCACCATCCTCAAGCCGGCGATCCGGGCGGTCCTGGTGCCGTTCCCGACGACGGCGCGCATCGGCGGCAAGCCGTTGCGGGGCGCGGCGATCCTGACGTGGGCCAGGCAGCTCATCGACGCCGTGGTCCTCGGGGAGGTGTTCGCCGCCGCGGCCGTCTCCACGACCTCCTGACAGGCCCCGGGCGAGAGCCTGTCAGGGGACCGACTCGGGGGACGCGATCGCACCGATCTCGTCCAGCTGCGTGCGGTAGGCGACGAGGGACAGGAGCAGGAGCGCAACGCCAGACATCTCGAGGAGCTCCTCACCGAGGGCGAAGAGCTGGGTGAGCACGCGATCCGAGTCGGGGTCCGCGTGGGCGAGGCCGACGGCGATCTCCAGACCGGCCGCTCCGCCGACGAACAGGGCCCCTGCGAGGAGTATGCGATTCCGAACGGGGGCAGGCAATGCGCTCAGGTGCGGAATGAAGAGCAACAGCGCGAGCAACGCGAACGGGACGTAGACGATCACCCACACGTTGAACGGCAGCTCGGCTATTCCCGAGACGTTGTGCTCAAGCGCTGCGCCGATCCGCTCATGGACGGTTGCGGCCTCGTCGAGCGAGAGGAAGACCATGACGGTGCCCAGCGCGATCCAGGCGCGGCGACCGGCGTGATCAGCGCGTGCGAGGTCGAACGCCACCAGACCTGTGACCGCCAGCAGCACGGACGAGAACCACATCGGAAGGCCGCCCTCCTGGTCGAGATTGACGAAGAGGTCCACGATGTGCAATCCCCCCGAGTCCGGAAGCACCCACTCCGTGAGGGCCACCAACAGGACATGGAGCACACCGAGCCCGGCGATCGATATCACGAGGAATCGCGTGAGTGTCGAGATATCGATAGTGATACGCATGGGTTCCTTCGGCGTCGAGCGTGGAGTGGACCCTAGCTCAGGAGCCGTGCTCGGTGCGCCGCGCGACGCCACTTTCACCCACCGTCCCGCACCGACTACTCGGTGAGGAGAGACAGCTCGCGCAGCGAGTCCACGAACGCCTCGGCGTCGGCGACCGCCGTCGCACGGTCGATGTCGAACTCGTCGACGAGCGCTGCCGCGAGCGCCTCGAGGCTCTGCTCCTCGCGCAACCGCTGGGCGAGCACCGCCCCGGCGCGGTTCGTCGTCAGGTAGGCCGACGTCCTCAGGTCGAGGACGACGAGCTCGCCGTCGATCTCCTGCCAGGCCACGTCGTCGGTCCGGATCCTCATCGTGCACTCTCCTCGGTAGGTCGTGTCGTCCTAGGATCCTCGCCGCGCGCACGCGGCGCGGCGAACTGAAGCCGGATCTCGGGTGAAAACGTCCGCGGCACCTGGTTTCACCCGCCCGGACGATTGCCGGTCGGTGCTGCACTTGCGACGCTTTCGTTGCGACGACCAACGAGAGGGGGACACGATGTACGAAGCACCGAGCATCACCAAGGTCGGCAGCCTGTCGGAGCTGACGCTGGGCAAGGACGCCAACGCCGTCGACTGGGACGACACCTACAAGTGGTGGCCGTTCGACCACGTGAGCCGCTGAGCTCCACCAGCACGGATGGCCGGGGCACCGCCCCGGCCATCCGTCGTGAAAGGACATCGTGCCTGATCTCGTCGAGTCGGCCGAGCCCGGGTTCGTCCGTCTGTCCACGATCGAGGACACCCTCGGCGTCGTCGCCGGCCGGGACGACGCCGGACCGCTCCCGTGGGCAGAGCCCGAACCGCGCGCGGTCCTCGAGCGCGTCGTCGCCGAGCACCTCGCAGCGGGGCCTGCCGTCGTGCTGTTCTCCGGCGGGCGGGACTCGTCCGCGCTGCTCGCGGTCGCCGTGTCGGTCGCCCGGGCGCAGGGCATGGACGAGCCGATCGCGGTCTCGGTCCGCCATCCGGAGGTTCCCGAGTCCGACGAGACCGACTGGCAGCGTCTGGTCGTGGACCATCTCGACGTCCACCACGAAGTCATCGAGCTCCACGGGGAGCAGTCCCTGCTGAGCGAGACCGCGCAGCGGGCGATCCGGCGCCGCGGTGTCGTGTGGCCGACGGCGCTGCAGCTGCGCGAACCGGTGTACAAGGCCCTGGACGCCGCGGTGCTCCTGACCGGTGAAGGTGGCGACCACGCCTTCCTCCCGCACCGCGTCACGTCCCTGCGCAACGTCCTGCTCAACCGCGGGCGCCCCTCCCGGCGGCTCCTGCGGTCGGCGGCCTGGTCGGTCCTGCCGTACGCCGTGCAGGCCCGGCGCCCCGGCCTGCCGCGCGAGGACCAGTCCTGGCTGCGGGCCCCCTACGGCAGACGTCGTCTCCAGCTGATGAACACCGGGACGCACGAGCGATGGCGCTGGGACCAGGCGACCTGGCGAGTCTTCGAGCCGCGCGCCGTCTCGGTCGTCCTCGCGAACCACGAGGCGGGCGTCCGCGAGTTCGGGATGGCCCCGGCCACACCGTTCGCCGACCCTCGCTTCCTGGCGGCACTCGCACGATGGGGAGGTCGGTGGGGCCCGGCCGGCCGTACGGACGTCATGCGCCGGCTGTTCCACGACCTGCTCCCCGACGCCGTGCTCGCCCGGACCAGCAAGGCCGCGTTCAACGGCGCCCGCTGGGGCGGCCGTGAGGAGGAGTTCGCACGGTCCTGGGACGGGACCGGAGTCGACCCCGACGTCGTCGACGTGGAGGCGCTGCGTGCCGCATGGCTGAACCCTGTCCTGCGTTCCGGGACGGACCACCACCTGCAGACGGCCTGGGCGGCGTCGGAGCGCCTGAGCACGCCTCTGGTCGACGCATGAGTGCGCTCCGGACCTTCTGGTCCCTCCCGCTGCGCGCGCAGCTCGACGCCGTCGAGCTCGTCGCGTTGGCCGCCGTCGTCGAGCTGGGCGTCCGCCACGCGCCGCTGCCGCGCCTCGCCGCGCTCCTTCGCCTCGACCTCGTGGCGGGCCGACCCGCGGACGCCGCGAACGGCGCCGGCCGGGCGGCCCTGGCGTTCACGCCCCGGGAGCGCGACCGCCTGGAGCTCGCCGCTCGGATCCTGCGCACCCGGTACTTCGACGGCTCCTGCCTGCGCGCCGCGCTCGTCGGCGGGCACGTGCTGCGCGCCCACCGCCCGCAGCTCGCCATCGGGGTGGCCAAGCGCGGCGGCGCCGTCGCGGCGCACGCCTGGCTCGTCGTGGACGGGACCAGTCTCGACCCCAGCGCCGACGAGGAGTTTCTCGTCCTCGGCGCCCCGACATCCCCGAGGCCATGATGACCACGAACCGACTCGACGTGCAGGACATCTACGGGCTCGTCGTCGCCAGCACCTTCCCCCTGCACCAGGCCAGGCCCGCCACCGGGAGGACGCCGGACGTCCTGGTCTCGCTCGGTGGGCGCATCGGGTCGACCTCGGACACCCCGGCCGGCACGGTGCTCCTCGACCAGGCCACCGGTGACGACCACTGGTACTCGCTGGTCCGGGCCGAGGACGGCAGCCTGGTGTTCCGCATCTACGGGCTGTGCGACGTCCTGATCGCCCAGGACCTGGACCGTGCCGAGTTCCGGATGGTCGACGACGTCGACGAGGGCATGGCCTCGATCCTCGCGGTCGGGACCTTGTGCGCACTCCTGCTCACGCTGCGGGGTCGGCTCGTGCTGCACGCCAGCGCCGTCGAGGTCGACGGCGCTGCCATCGCCTTCATCGGCCACTCGGGGATGGGGAAGTCCACCATGGCGGCGCTGATGTGCGCGGACGGTGCTCGCCTCCTGTCGGACGACGTCGTGCCGGTCGACCCGGCCGACGACGTGGTGACGGTACCGCCGGGAGCGACCGAGATCCGCTTGCGGCCGGGGACCGTCGTGACCGAGGAGGGCCTGCGCGAGCAGGGTGTCGGCGAGCGGATCAGCGCGGACGACCGCAGGATCCTCCGCTTCGAGGGAGCGAGCTCCGACGCCGTCCCGCTCGCCGGCATCGTGGTGCCCCTGCCCACCCGCGACGGGCGGTCCGAGGTGGTGCGCCTCACGGGCAAGGAGGCGATGCTCGCGCTGATGTCCTTCCCGCGGCTCATGGGCTGGTCGGAACCCACGGTGGTGGGCAGGGCGTTCACGCAGGCCGCCGGGCTGGTGTCGAAGGTGCCGGTCTACCGTGCCTACGTCCCGTGGGGACCGGAGGCCGCCCCGACCACAGCACGGCTGGTCCGCGAGGGCGTCCTGCAGTCGGCGCCGATCTGACGTCGGCCCTCAGGTCGTGTAGGCCCTCGCCTGCAGCCGGAACAGCTCCGCGTACCGTCCGCCGAGGTCCATGAGGTCGTCGTGGCTGCCCTCCTCGACGATCCTGCCGTCGTGCAGGACGACGATCCGGTCGGCGTCGCGCACCGTGGAGAAGCGGTGCGACACGAAGACGGCGGCTCGTCCGTCCAGGGTCGACCTCAGGTCGCGGAACAGCGCGTGCTCGGCGCGCGGGTCGAGCGCTGCGGTGGGCTCGTCCAGGATCACCAACGGAGCGTCCTTGTAGAAGGCCCGGGCGATCGCCACCCGCTGCCACTGCCCGCCCGAGAGGTCGACGCCGTCGTCGAACATCCTCGACAGCATCGTGTCCAGGCCGGAGGGGAGCGACCCCAGCACGCCCGTGGCCCCGGACGCGGCCGCAGCGCGCTCCACGGCGTCGTCGTCGCCGTCGCCCCGGGGCGCGATGTTGTCCCGGGCCGAGAACGCGAACCGCACGAAGTCCTGGAAGATCACCGCGACCCGCCCGCGGTACGACTCGGGGTCGATCGTGGCGACGTCGGCTCCGTCCCAGGTGAGCGACCCGGAGTCCGGCGCGTAGAGCCCGGAGAGGATCTTGGCGAGCGTCGTCTTGCCGGACCCGTTCTCGCCGACGAGAGCCACGACCTCCCCGGAGCGGATCGTCAGGTCGATCTCGGCCACGGCGGGCCGGTCCGATCCGGGGTAGGTGAAGCCGATACCGCTGGCCTCGATCTGCTCGAAGTCCGTGGGCGCCGGGGTCGGGCTCGCCGGCCCGGTGGTGGCGGGCTCCAGGTCGAGGAACTCGTCGACGTCGTCCAGGAACAGCCCGGCCTCGAAGATCACCTGCATCCCCGCGTACAGGGCCTGCACCTGGCCCTGCAGGAGCCTGATCGCGACCACGGCGGCGCCGGCCTCCGCGACGGAGGCGCGGTCGGTGCTGATGAGCCAGACGACGACCAGCAGGGTCAGCGCCAGCATGAGCGACGTGGCCAGGCTTCCCAGCAGCGCCAGACGCGTCCGTCGGACCAGGTGTCGCCGCAGGTCCTTCAGGTAGCGGTCGTAGAGATCGGTGAAGCGACGCAGCAGCGAGTCCGCCATCGTGAAGGAGCGGATCTCCTTGGCAGCGTCCCGGTCACCGAGGATGTACGTGAGGTAGCCGCGCATCCGTCGCGTGGGCGTCTGGTCCACGGTGAAGCGGAACTCGAGCTGCCCGGCGCGTCGGTTGGCCAGGAACAGGGGCACGCCGCCGACGACCAGCAGGACGAGGATCGGCGGATAGATCGAGACCAGCGTGGCCGCCATCGCGATCGAGGCCGCCAGCGCCCCGATCATCGAGATGAGCCCTTGTGTCACCTGGTTGGGGCGGGAGATGGCGTCGCCCTGCACCCGCACGAGCCGGTCGTAGAAGCCCGTCGACTCGAAGTACCGCAGCGGGACGCGGGAGGCGACGGTCAGGACGTGCTCGAGCATGTTCCGCGCGACGCTCTCGCCGAGGAACCTCCCGATCGAGCCGGTGAGGCTCCCGAGGACGGTGGCGCCGGCGATGGTCGCCGCCAGCAGGACGATCGGCAGGGCGGCGGACGCGGCGTCGGCCGAGGGGTCCAGGAGGGTGTCGAGGACGAGCTTGACGGCCAGGACCTGGCCGGAGAGCAGCAGCGCGTTGACGACCTGCAGGAGCACCGTCCCGGTGAAGGCCTTCGGTGCCGCCTCACGGACGATGCGGATCGAGCGGCGCACGAGGTGGCCGAAGCGCATCAGGGACCGGCGCCGCGGTGCGGAGCCGGCCGCCCCGGTGCGGTCTCTCGACATGGTGCGCCTCGATTCGCGGGTGACGTCTCGCTGCATCTTCGCACCGACCGACCCGGTGGCGAACCTCGGAGCCGCGTATCACCCGTGCCGAGGACGAATTCACCCGACGCCGCAGTGGCCCGTCGACCGTGCCTCGGTACGCTGCCAGCGTGTCAGATCACGACCCGTCCGGACCGGGGCGCCGGCAGGTCCGGCGGATCCTCCTCGACGCGGTCCGGGGTGACCGGGAGGGCGGGACCGCCGACGTCGAGGGCCTCGACCTCGCGCTGCTCGGCGAGTCCGCGCGGGAGCACCGGATCCGCCCGGCCGTCCACCGCTACCTCGCGGCGACCGCGGAGATCCCCTCGGTGACCGCTGCCGCCCGCAGGCAGTCGATGCGGCACCTGCTGCTGCTCGCCGGTCTGCGGGAGGTCGGTGGGCACCTCGACGACGCCGGTGTCCGCTGGGCCGTCGGCAAGGGGCCGGTCGCGGCCGGGCACCTCTGGCCCAGCGCGGCGATGCGTGAGTACACCGACCTGGACCTGTACATCGCGCCGCAGGACTTCCCCACCGCCGTCGAGGCCCTGCTCGACAGCGGCTGCGTGCTGGTCGACCGCAACTGGCCCGCACTGCTGCGGTCCGGCCGTGGCGAGCTCGCGATGCGGGCGCCGCGCGGGCAGATGCTGGACCTGCACTGGAGCGTCGCGGTCCGCCCGGAACTGCGGCGTGCCTTCCGTATCGACCTGGACGCGATGTTGGCGGCACGTCGCACCGTCGAGATCGGGGGGATCGACGTCCCCACGTTCGACCCGGTCGACGGCGCGCTGCTGCTGGCCTTCCACGCCTGCCAGGAAGGGGCCAACCGGCTCCTGTGGCTGGGGGACGTCTGGCACGCCGCCCGCGAACCCGGGTTCGACTGGTCGGAGCTCGAGGACCGGGCACGGTCGTTCGACGTCTACGCGCCGGTGATGCAGGTGTGCGCGAGGGTGGACCGGGTGCTGGGGCTCGGCGAGCACGGTCGACGAGCCGTGCAGGGTCTGACGGGCTTCTGGCCCTGGATCGTGCGGCAGCGCGAGCGTCGGTTGCCGGGTGTCCTCCTGCCCGGGGACCGGCACGGCGACGGCAGGTTGATCGCCGCCACACGGAACGGACCCCTGTCGAGCCTCGCGGTGGCGGTCGGGTCGGGCCTGGAGGTCCGGCGCATCCAGCGACGCGTGGCCCGGAACGGTCCCGAGGGGAACGTGCTCGACCTGGACGTGCCGGACGACGACGCCCGTTCCGCCTACCTCGAGCTCGCCGCACGCGGGGCGGTCAGGCGTCCCTGACCGCCCGCTCCCGGACCCGCTCCGCGGTCGGTCGGACCCGGCGTGGACCGGCTGCTGCGATCAGCAGACCGGCGAGTGCGCAGACGAGGAGGACCCCGCCGACGACGTCGCTCGGTCGGTGCGCGTGCGTGGCCACCGAGCCGAGCGCGGCAGCGAGCACGACCACGATCGCGACGGCGACCGAACCCCTCGGGAGCGCTCGCGGCCACAGCAGGATCAGGGCGACCACCAGCGCGGCGGTCGCAGCGACATGTCCGCTGGGGTAGGTGTTGACCATCGACTCCCCGCTGAGGCCAGGTCCCTCGCCCGGGCGGGGGAGCAGGATGCGGAGCCCGGTCGCGGTCAGGACCGTGGTGACACCCAGGACCGCGGCCACCACGAGGGCGGCCCAGCGGCGGCGCCAGGCGGCCACGACGGCGAGGACGACCACGACGACGGCGAGCACGTAGGGGAACACGTTCCGCAGAAAGCTCCCGACCGGTTCGAACCAGGTCATGCCGACGACGATGTCGTGCATGAGGTCCTGATCGGCCCGTTGTCCCGTGTCGGTGTGGACCGCGAGGAGGTACAACCCGAGGAAGAGCCCTGCCGACAGGAGCCCGGCAGCGAGCACGTGCGTACGGCCCCTCGGCGCTGGGCGGGGGCGGCGCTGGGCGCGTGGTCGCGGTGGTCGTCCGATCACTCGCCTCCCTCGGTGTTGCAGTCGATCATCCCGCACTCATCGGCCGGACACCCCGGAGCGCCGCGGGTGAAACTCGGTTCGCGACCCTCGTGGTGGTCGATCGCCGGTGCTTGAGCCCCGTCCGGGGCCCGCCGTCCTCCGTCGCACCTCGTTGACATCGTTTTCGCACCACCTCTAGTGTCCTCACCACAGGGCACGCTGGGTGCCCGCGCCGCGGCACCGACGCCGCCGGCCGCACATCGCAAGGGAGCGACGATGAGGCAGAGGATCACCAGGACGGTCGCGGGGCTCATCGTGGCCGCGCTGGCGGTGAGCGGCGCAGCAGGTGCCGCCGTCGCCGGGGCAGCGACAGCGGCGGCGGAGGACTCCGTTTTGCTGGAAAACGATTTCGACACGACCTACGACCCCTGGGGGCCTCGTGGTCCCGTGACGCTGGAGATCACGGACGACGCCCGCACCGGCTCCGGCGCCCTGAGCGTCACCGGTCGCACCGCCGAGTGGAACGGCCCCGCCACGGACGTGACCGGCCTGCTCACCGAGGGAGGTGCCCACCAGATCGAGGCATGGGTCAAGCTGCCCGCCGGCGCCACGGACCCCACCGACCTCCACTTCACCGTCCAGGAGACACCCGCCGACGGCGGCGACGACGCCTACACCTGGGTCGGCGGCGCCGTCACCGCCACGGCCGACGACTGGGTGCAGGTCGGCGGCAGCTACACGATGCCGGAGGGCCTGAGCGCCGCACAGCTCTACCTCGAGGCCGCTCCCGTCGGCGACGTCCACCCCGACTTCCTCGTCGACGACCTGTCGATCACCGGCCAGCAGACCGACGGCAGCCTGCCCGACGGGTTCGTCCCCGGCGGCGCGGTGAACCCGACCACCGCACCGGTGTCCGCGGCCCAGGCGGGCAGCGCCGGCGCACCCGTGGCCGCCCTGACGTTCGACGACGGCCCGAACCCGGGCACGACCCCGGCCCTGCTGGACTTCCTCGCCGCGAACGGGCTGCACGCCACCTTCTGCGTGATCGGCCAGAACATCGAGGCCGACGGCGGCGCCGCGCTCCTGCGCCGCATCGTGGCCGAGGGGCACGCCCTGTGCAACCACTCCACCGGCTACGCCGACATGGGGTCGATGACGCCGGAGCAGGCGCAGGCGGACATGATCGCCAACCTGGACATCATCCGCGGCGCGCTCGGCGACCCGAACGCGAAGGTCCCGTTCTGGCGCGCCCCGAACGGGTCCTGGGGCGCCACCCCGGGGGTCGCGGTCAGGCTCGGCATGCAGCCGCTGGCCGTGACGAACACGATCTCCGACTGGGAGACCCAGGACGAGTCCACGCTGACGGAGAACCTGCGTTCCGCCATGACCGACGGCGAGCTGGTCCTGGTGCACGACGGCGGTGGCGACCGTTCGGGATCGCTGGCCGCGGTGCAGACCGTGGTCACCGAGCGGCTGGCCGACGGCTGGGAGTTCACGCCGGTGCAGGGCACCCCGCCCGCGTCGGGCACCGTGCTCAGCACCGACTTCGAGGACGGCCTCGCCGGCTGGGGCCCGCGCAGCGGCGACGAGACCGACCCGACGGTCGAGATCACCACGGCCGACGCCGCGTCCGGCGGGGCCGCGGCCCTGATCGGCTCCCGGGACGGCCAGGGCGACGGCATCGGCCGCGACGTCTCCGACGTCCTGACGCCGGGCGTGCGCTACGAGCTGACCGCCCAGGTCCGGTTCGCCGCCGGCCAGGAGCCGGACGCCGTCTGGCTCTCGCTGGCCAGCACGGCCGACGGCAGCACCAGCTACGCGACGCTCGCCCAGTGGTCCGGTGTCACCGCCGACGGCTGGACCGAGGTCACCGCCTCCTTCCAGGCACCGGCCGGAGCGGAGCAGTACCTGTACCTCGAGACCGACTACAACGGCACCAACACCAGCGACTTCCTGGTCGACGACGTCGTGCTCGCGGTGCCCGAGCCGGAAGGAGTCCAGGACCTCACGCCGATCCGCGAGACGGTCCCGTTCCACACCGGCGTGGCGATCGACTCGCGGGAGACCACGGGCCCGGCCGCCGAGCTGCTCCTGAAGCACTTCGACCAGATCACGCCCGAGAACCACATGAAGCCCGAGGCCTGGTACGACGACGAGGGCACGTTCCGCCCGCATCCCGAGGCCGTCGCGCTGATGGACTTCGCCACGGCGAACGACGTCGACCTGTACGGGCATGTGCTCGTCTGGCACTCCCAGACCCCGGACTGGTTCTTCACCGACGACGCCGGCGAACCGCTGACCGACTCGGCGGCCGACCAGCAGATCCTGCGCGACCGCATGCGCGACCACATCTTCGCCGTGGCCGAGTGGCTCGCCGGAACCTACGGCGAGTTCGGGGCCGACAACCCGATCACGGCCTTCGACGTCGTCAACGAGGTGGTCTCGGACGGCGCCACGGACGACGGCCTGCGTCGCAGCGAGTGGTACCGGATCCTCGGTGAGGACTTTATCGACCTGGCCTTCGAGTACGCCGACGAGGCCTTCAACGACGTCTACGCCGCCGAGGGCACGGACCGCCCGGTCAAGTTGTTCATCAACGACTACAACACCGAGCAGGGCGCCAAGCAGGACCGCTACGTCGCGCTCGTCGAGCGGCTGCTCGAGCGCGGCGTGCCGGTCGACGGCGTCGGCCACCAGTTCCACGTGTCGCTCGCGATGCCGGTGGCCGCGCTGGAGACGGCCCTGGAGCGGTTCGAGGATCTGCCGGTGACGCAGGCCGTCACCGAGCTCGACGTCACGATCGGCACGCCCGAGACGCAGGCGAACCTCATCGAGCAGGGCTACTGGTTCCGGGACGCCTTCCGGATGTTCCGCGACCACGCCGACGCGCTGTACAGCGTGACCGTGTGGGGGCTGACGGACGGGCGGTCGTGGCGAGCCGACAACGGGGCGCCGCTCGTGTTCGACGACGCCTACCAGGCCAAGCCCGCCTACCACGGCGTCGTCGACGGCGACCTGCCGGCGCAGCAGCGTGCGGCGGACGTCTTCGCCGGGGACGTCGCGCTCGACGGCTCGGCGGCGGCCTCACCGCAGTGGGACCGGCTGCCGCGCCACGCGATCACCGCAGCGGGGGAGCAGGTGGCAGGTTTCCAGCTCCGCTGGGCACCCGACCACCTCACCGCCGCGGTCGCGGTCGCGGACGACGCGGTCGAGGCGAGCGACGCCGTGACGTTCGAGCTGGACGGCAGCACCGTCGTCGTCGGCCGGGACGGCTCGGTCAGCGGGGCCGCCGGAGCGGCCGCGGAGGTCACCGGGACCGACGCCGGGTACGACGTCGTCGCGCACCTGCCGCTGGACGGCGCCGCGCAGGGCGACACGGCGGCCCTGGACGTGCGGGTGTCCGACGGCGGCACCACCGCCGGGTGGAACAGCCCCGGCGCCACCGGCACGCTCACGCTCCTGGAGGAGCTGTCGTTCGTCGAGGTGCCCGAGGGGGCGTCCGCGCCGGCGGTCGACGGCGAGGTCGACGACGTGTGGGCCGACGCGGCGTCGGTGACCGCGCAGAAGCCGGTGGAGGGCAGCGACGGAGCCGTCGGTACCTTCCGCACCCTGTGGGTCGGCGACACGCTGTACGTACTGGCCGACGTGACCGACCCGACCTTGGACGTCAGCGGCTCGGACCCGTGGATCCAGGACTCGGTGGAGATCTTCCTGGACACGGGCAACACCAAGAACGGTGGCTACGAGGCCGACGACACCCAGATCCGCGTCAGCGCCGAGAACGCGGTGTCGTTCGGCACCGGCGACGCCGCGGCCCAGGCCGCCCGGGTGACCTCGGCGACCACGCCCACCGCGGACGGCTACCGCGTCGAGGTGGCCGTCGACCTGCTCGGCCAGGGCGGCCTGCGCACGTTCCACGGCCTGGACCTCCAGGTCAACGACGCCGCCGACGGCGCGCGCACCGCGGTGACCTCGTGGGCCGACCCCACGGGCACCGGCTACCAGTACACGAGCCGCTGGGGTGTGGCCGAGCTCGTGGGCCCGGCCGCGCCGCCGGTGCCCGAGTGGGTGGCGGGTCAGGTGTACACCGCGGGGGACGAGGTGTCCTTCGAGGGGTCGGTGTTCCGGGCGTCGTGGTGGACGACCGAGACGCCGGGGGTCTCGCCGTGGGGGTCGTGGCAGGAGATCGCGGTGGCGGGTGACGGGACGGCGGTGTGGACGGCGTCGCGGATCTTCACCGCGGGTGACGTCGTGGTGCACGACGGGTCCCGGTACGAGGCGCAGTGGTGGACCCGCAACCAGGAGCCGGGTGGCAAGCACGGCCCGTGGGAGCCGGTCGACTGATCGCCCCGAGGTAGGCCAACTTCTCGCGGGGTAGGCCAACTTCTCGCGAGGTAGGCAATCATCTCGCGAGAGGTTCGCCTATCTCGCGCCGAGTTTGCCTACCCCGCGCAGGGTTCGCCTACCTCGCGGCGGCGCCCGGCACGGCGGCATAGCCTGACCCCATGGTCGCGCCGGAGCGGGTCGTCATCCACGTGGTCGCGGACTCCACGGGGGACACGGGCGCCCGTGTGGGCCGCGCCGTCCGAGCCCAGTACCCCGGCCTGGACGTCGTCGTCGTCCGCCACCCTCGGCTGCACAGCCAGGAGGGTCTCGACGACGTCGTGGAGCAGCTGCGGGCGGACCCGGACCCCGCCGTCGTCTTCTGCACCGTCGTGGACGAGGCGCTTCACGGCCAGGTGATCGACCGGTGCGCCGAGCTCGGCATCCCGTGCGCCGACCTGCTCACCCCCGCGCTGGACGCCGTGACCGCCCGGACCGGCGCCGCGCCGGCCCGGCTCGTGCAGCCGGTCGGGCTCGCCGCGGACTACTTCGAACGTATCCACGCGATGGAGTTCGCGATCGCCAACGACGACGGCAACGCCACGCCCGAGGGGCTGGCGGAGGCGCAGATCGTGCTGGTCGGGGCGTCGCGCACGGGCAAGACGCCGTTGTCGATGTACCTCGGTTATTTGGGGTACCCGACGGCGAACATCCCGCTGGTCGCCGGCGTCACCCCGCCGCCCGAGCTGTTCCGGATCGACTCCTGGAAGATCGTCGGCCTGACGATCGACCCGGAGCGGCTGCTCACGATCCGGCGCCGGCGGGTGGACCTCATGGGCGTCGGCCTGCAGGACGCCGGCCGCCTGGGCGGGTACGCCGACCTGGGCCGCATCGTCGACGAGCTCGACGACATCACGCGCGTCCAGCGGCGCCTCGGCTGTCCGGTGCTCGACACCACCACGCTGGCCCTGGAGGAGGCGGCGGGTCGCATCATCGACCTGGTGACAGCGCGGCGCCGTACCCGTACAGTCCTGCCCACGCACCGCGACGGGCGCGACGACCCCGCCTCGCCCGGAGCCGAGACGGAGACGAGGTAGCCATGAGCGACCAGTCCGAGCAGGCCCGCAGCACCACCGACCGGCCCGCCGCCGAGCCCGACGCCCCACGCCTCGTGTACGAGCTCGCCGAGGGCACCGCCGACATGAAGCCTCTGCTCGGCGGCAAGGGGGCCGGGGTGGCGGAGATGAGCCGTATCGGCGTCCCCGTGCCCGACGGGTTCACGGTCACCACCCAGGCCTGCGTCGCCACGATGGAGTCCGGCGGCACCTGGCCCGACGGGCTCTGGGCCGAGATCCTCGCCCACCTGGACGCGCTCGAGCAGCGCACCGGACGCCAGCTGGGCGCGGCAGAGCGACCGCTCCTGGTCTCGGTGCGCTCGGGCGCCGTCGTGTCGATGCCCGGCATGATGGACACGATCCTGAACCTGGGGATCTCGGACGAGTCCGTCGTGGGCCTCGCCGAGGAGTCCGGCAACCCGCGGTTCGCCTGGGACTGCTACCGCCGGTTCCTGCAGATGTACGGCGAGGTGGTCGAGGGCGTGCCGGCCCACGCGTTCTCCGACGAGATCGACGCGCTGAAGTCCCGGCGCGGCGTCGAGCAGGACACCGGGCTCACGGTCGAGGACCTGCAGGCGCTCGTCGAGACCTTCCGGACCGTCGCGCTGCGGCACACCGGCGAGGAGCTGCCGACCGACCCGCGCGAGCAGCTGCGCCGGGCCGTGCACGCCGTCTTCGCCTCCTGGGACACCCCGCGGGCCGGGGTCTACCGCAAGGCCCACGACATCCCGGACGATCTGGGCACCGCCGTCAACGTCATGCAGATGGTGTTCGGCAACCGCGGCGACACGTCCGCCACGGGTGTGTGCTTCACACGGAACCCCTCCACCGGCGCGAAGGAGCTCTACGGAGAGTTCCTCGTCAATGCCCAGGGCGAGGACGTCGTCGCCGGCATCCGCACCCCGCTGCCCCTGGCGCAGATGGAGCAGGTGCTGCCCGACGCCTTCCGGGAGCTGCTCGACACGATGGCCCGCCTCGAGCAGCACTACGGCGACATGCAGGACATCGAGTTCACGGTCGACGACGGCAAGCTCTATCTGCTGCAGACCCGCACAGGGAAGCGCACGGCGGCGGCCGCGCTCAAGGTCGCCCGCGACCTGGTGGCCGAGGGGGTCATCGACCGTGAGGCGGCGCTGCGGCGCATCGAGCCCGCGCAGCTCGACCAGCTCCTGCACCCCGGGCTCGACCCCGACCACGGGCAGACGGCGCTCACCCGCGGCCTCAACGCCTCCCCGGGTGCCGGGGTCGGCGCGGTGGTGTTCGACGCCGACACCGCGGCCGAGCGGGGCGGCGCCGGGGAGCCCGTGGTCCTGGTGCGCTGGGAGACCACGCCCGACGACATCCACGGCGTCATCGCCTCCCAGGGCGTGCTCACCTCGCACGGCGGCATGACCTCGCACGCCGCCGTCGTCGCCCGCGGGATGGGCAAGCCGTGCGTCGCGGGCGCGGGCGAGCTGCGGATCGACGCCGAGGCCCGCACCGTGACCGTGGGTGACGTGGTGCTCTCCGAGGGCGACACGATCACCATCGACGGCACCACCGGCGAGGTGTTCGCCGGGGCGTTGCCGCTGGTGCCGCCGCAGATCACCGACGACTTCACCGAGGTGCTCTCCTGGGCCGACGACGTGCGTCGGCTGGGCGTGCGGGCCAACGCGGACACCGGGGCCGACGCCGCCAAGGCCCGCGAGCTCGGTGCCGAGGGGATCGGGCTGTGCCGCACCGAGCACATGTTCATGGACGCCGAACGGCTCCCGGCGGTCCAGGCGATGATCCTCGCCGAGAAGCCGGAGGACCGCGCCGCCGCCCTGGAACGCCTGCTGCCGATGCAGCAGGCGGACTTCACCGAGATCCTCACGGCGATGAGCGGGCTCCCGGTCACGATCCGGCTCATCGACCCGCCGCTGCACGAGTTCCTGCCCGACCTGGTCGAGCAGTCCGTGCTGGTCCAGCGGCTGGAGGACTCGGGGGTGACGGGGCGTGAGCTGGACGACGCCCGCACGGTGCTGGGTCACGTGAAGCGACTCAGCGAGATGAACCCGATGCTGGGGACCCGCGGGGTGCGGCTCGCGCTGCTGTACCCGGAGATCGCGCAGATGCAGGTGCGGGCGATCGCGCGCGCCGCGACGGCCGTGCGCGAGCAGGGCGGCGACCCGCGCGTGGAGATCATGGTGCCGCTCGTCGGTTTCGACGAGGAGCTGCGCCGGATGCGTGCTGTCGTCGAGGAGACGTGGGCCGAGGAGACCGCTGGCGACCTGCCGTGCACGGTCGGCACCATGATCGAGCTGCCGCGGGCGGCGCTCGTCGCCGACGCGATCGCCCGGCACGCGGACTTCTTCTCGTTCGGCACCAACGACCTGACCCAGACGACGGTCGGCATCTCGCGCGACGACGCCGAGGGGTCGTTCCTGAGCGCCTACGTCGAGGCCGGCATCCTGCCCGGCAACCCGTTCGCGAGCATCGACGTCGACGGGGTGGGTGAGCTGGTCCGTACGGGTGTGCGCAAGGGCCGGAGCGCCGTCCCGGGGCTCAAGGCCGGCGTCTGCGGCGAGCACGGGGGAGACCCGGCGTCGATCGCCGTGTTCGACGAGATCGGCCTGGACTACGTCTCGTGCTCGCCGTACCGCGTGCCGATCGCGCGGCTCGCCGCGGCCCAGGTCACGCTCGACGCCTCCGCGACGTAGCGCACCTCTCGCCGGGGTGCGCCACGTCGCGGGCGGGGTCAGCGCTCGGAGACCGTGCCGCCGGCGATCCGGAGGCGACGCGGCGCGCGGCGGGCGACGGCGGAGTCGTGGGTGACCATGACGACGGTGAGCCCCTGCTCCTTCCAGAGCCCCTCGAGCAGCTCCACGATCTCGTCCCGCGTGGCCTCGTCGAGGTTGCCCGTGGGCTCGTCCGCGAGCAGCACCCGCGGCTCCTTGACGAGCGCGCGGGCGATGGCGACGCGCTGCTGCTGGCCGCCGGACAGCTCGCCGGGCAGGTGGTCGGCCCGCTCGTCCAGCCCGACGGAGGCGAGCGCCGCGAGCGCCCGCCGGGTGCGTTCCTCGGCCTTGACGTGCAACGGCACCAGCGCGGTGGCGACGTTCTCGGCCGCGGTGAGCGTCGGGATGAGGTTGTAGTGCTGGAAGACGAAGCCGATGCGCTCGGCCCGCGCCCTGGTCAGCGCCCCGTCGGAGAGCCGGGCGAGGTCGTCGCCGGCGAGCCTGACGCTGCCCGACGTCGGCCGGTCGAGCCCGCCGAGCATCTGCAGCAGGGTGGACTTGCCGCCGCCGGTGGGTCCCTGGATCGCGACGAGGTCGCCGTCGCCGATCTCGAGGTCGACGGATCGCAGGGCGTGGACGGTGCGCTTGCCGGTATAGGTCTTGGTGACGTCCTGGAGCTGGTACATGGTGGGTTCCTCTCGGGTTCGACGGCGGTCAGGCGAGCGAGCGCAGGGCTTCGGCCGGGCGCAGACGTGCGGCGCGCCAGCCACCCACGACGCCGGCGAGCAGCCCGCCGAGCACCGCGAGGCCGACGGCGGCCACGACGACCCAAACCGTCACTGGCGCGGAGAGCACCACGTCGACGGCGCCGGCCGCGGCGTCGGCCACCTGACCGAACGGGCCGCCACCGCCACCACCCCCGGCCGCGGCGCCGTCGGGCAGCCGGCCCCCACCGCCGCCGGGTCCGCCGAAGCTGACGGCGCCCCCGCCGGAGGACCCGGACAGGGTGATGCCGGCGAGGTTGATCGCCACCACCGCGACCGCCCCGAGCGCGACGCCTGCCACACCGCCGATGAGGCCCTGCACCACGGACTCGCCGGCGACCTGCCCGACCACGCGGCGCTTGGCCCAGCCGATGGCCTTGAGGGTGCCGAGCTCGCGGGTGCGGCGGTTGACGCCGGAGACGGTGAACAGGATCGCCAGACCGAACGCCGCGGCCAGCACGATGACGCTGAGCCAGGTGCCGAGGGTCCCGACCAGCGACGACGCGGTGGACAACGACCCGGTGACGTCGCCGGCCAGGTCGGACTGGGTGCTGACGGACGCGTCGGGCAGCTCCGCGGCGATGGCGTCCGCGACGGCGTCGACGTGGTCGGAGGAGTCGACCGAGACGTAGACGTCGGTCACCTGGCCGTCCAGGTCCGCGAGGGACTGCGCCAGGGCCAGCGGGACGTAGACGTCGGAGGCGGTCGCCACGCCGTCGCCGGTCGTGGAGGTCACCGTGCCGACGACCTCGACGTCGCTGCCACCCACGGAGATCGTGTCGCCGACGGCGATCTCGGCGGACTCGGCGTAGGCGGCGTCCAGCACCGCGACGTCCTCGTCGCCGGCCTCGAGCCCGCGCCCGTCGGCGACCTCCACGGTGGTGAGCGGCCCGACGGCGTCGGCGGCCGGATCGAGGCCGGTGACCGTGAACGAGTCGACCTCGAACGCGCTCCCGCCGGCGCCGTCGGGGCCGCCCGCGGGCGCTTCGGAACCGTCCTCGCCGTCGGAGCCCCCGGCGCCCGGCTGTCCCTGCCCGCCACCGGCCTCCATCTGCTCGCGCATGGCGTCGAAGTCGGGCATCTCGCCGCTGAAGGAGGTGCTGGTCAGCGTGAGCGTGGCGGCGGCGCCGGTGACGTGCTCCACGCCCAGGACGTCGTCCAGCGCGGTGTCGTCGAACGAGGCGCTGCCCCGCTCCACGGCCAGCCGGGCCTGGTCCAGGGACCGCGTGCCCTCGTCGTCGGCCTCGCCGTCCTGGGAGTCGAACTCGAACCGGCCGGGTCCGCCGCCGCCGGCCTCGCCCGCCTGGGTGACGGTCACGTCGGTCCCGACGCCGTAGACCGACTCCAGGACGGACGCCTGGGCGTCACGCACGCCCGCCGACACCGACGAGACGACCATGACCAGCGCGATCGCGACGGCCAGGCCGACCGCGACGACGGCGGTCTGCTTGCGTCGATGCCGCAGCTCGCGGCGCAGGTAGGTGAGGAACATGCCACTCCTTCTGGGGTGGGCCGGAGGCCCGCGGACGACCCGACGCCGTCAGGTCTGGACGTGGCGGAACCTAGGCGGCCGACCTGGTGCGGACCTGCCACGAGCCTGTGACGAACCTGTGAACGTGCAGTTCGGGGCGGCGTCGTCGGCGTGCGACGTCGCCGGTGACGTGGTCAGGCGGAGGGCTGCTCGTCCTCGGGCGTCTGCTCCAGCGCTCCGGCGATGCGCTGCTCGATCGCGTCGGTCGCGGCGTCGGGGAGCACGATGATGCCCTCCAGCTCCCGGGTGGCCCGGCGGTAGGCCGACTGGCGTTCCGCCTGGCTCGCGCCGGCGTCGTCGGCGATGGCCAGCAGCTTCTTCGCCCGGTCGACGGCGCGACGTTCCTCGGCGGAGAGGTCGGAGGCGAGGCGCCGCCTGGCCTCCCGCTCGGCGACGTCGAACGTGAGCTGGTACTCGCGGACCGCCTCGCGGTAGCGGTCCAGGCGACGGCGGTCCCGCAGCTCGTCGAGGTCGTCGGGCCGCAGCCCCTCGGCGTCGCGCCGGGCGCGGTGGAAGTCCACGGTGACCTGCTCGCGCATGTCGGTCATGACCGGGTGCTCGAGCATCTTGACGGCGTCGAGCTCGTACTCCAGCCAGCGGCGGTCGGTGTCGGCGTGCACGGCCACGACCCGTTCGATCTCGCTGGTCAGGGACTCCTCGGCCTCGGTGGCGGCGAGCCGGTCGGCGTGCTTGAGGCGGTAGAGCTCGATCTTGTCGCGACGCCGGCGCTCGTCCCACTTCCGGGCGCCGCGGACCCACCCGCCGGCGATGCCGCTCAGCGGGAAGACCAGCCACCAGTAGGAGCCGACGAACTCCCAGAACCCGTCCACCGCCGCCACGATAGTCCGATGTGTCGGACCCGCAGCGGCCGGTCCGGTGTCCGGGACGACCGCCTGGTGGGCCTCCGGAGCGACCGCGCGGCGACGGGGCTACGCTGGGGGCGTCAACCCTCCATCGTCGCGGGCGTCGGCTGCCCGGACGCACACGTGTCCGAGCCTGGTCCCGACAGCCCGCGAGCCCCTGCAGAAGGAGCATCCGTGGCAAGCATCGAAGCCGTTGGCGCACGCGAGATCCTGGACTCTCGCGGTAACCCCACCGTGGAGGTCGAGATCGCCCTCGACGACGGCACCTTCGCCCGTGCCGGGGTCCCGTCCGGCGCCTCCACCGGCGCCTTCGAGGCCGTCGAGCGCCGTGACGTCGACGCCGACCGCTACCTGGGCAAGGGTGTCGAGGGGGCGGTCAACGCCGTCATCGACGACATCGCCCCCGAGCTCATCGGCTACGACGCCGAGGAGCAGCGCCTCATCGACCAGACGCTCATCGAGCTCGACGGCACCCCGAACAAGGGCAAGCTGGGCGCGAACGCGATCCTCGGCGTCTCGCTCGCGGTGGCCAAGGCCGCGGCGAAGAGCGCGGGCCTGGACCTGTTCCGCTACGTCGGCGGCCCGAACGCGCACGTCCTGCCCGTGCCGATGATGAACATCCTTAACGGCGGGTCCCACGCGGACTCGAACGTGGACATCCAGGAGTTCATGATCGCCCCGATCGGCGCGACGTCCTTCAAGGAGGCGCTGCGGACCGGCGCGGAGGTCTACCACGCGCTGAAGTCGGTGCTCAAGGCCGACGGTCTGGCCACCGGGCTCGGCGACGAGGGCGGTTTCGCGCCCAACCTGTCGAGCAACCGTGCGGCGCTCGACCTCATCATCACCGCCATCGAGAAGGCCGGCTACACCCCGGGCTCCGACGTGGCGCTGGCCCTGGACGTCGCCTCCACCGAGTTCTTCTCGGAGGACAAGTACGCCTTCGAGGGCAAGAGCCTGCAGGCCGCCGAGCTCATCGAGTACTACGAGCAGCTCGTGGCGGACTACCCGCTGGTCTCCATCGAGGACCCGCTGGCCGAGGACGACTGGGAGGGCTGGAGCACTCTGGTGTCCCGGGTCGGCGACAAGGTCCAGATCGTCGGCGACGACCTCTTCGTCACCAACCCGGAGCGCCTGGCCAAGGGCATCGAGACCAAGGCCGCGAACTCCCTGCTGGTCAAGCTCAACCAGATCGGCACGCTGACCGAGACCCTCGACGCCGTCACGCTCGCGCAGCGCAACGGCTTCACCACGATGACCTCGCACCGCTCCGGCGAGACCGAGGACACCACCATCGCGGACCTGTCGGTGGCCACGAACGCCGGTCAGATCAAGACCGGTGCCCCGGCCCGCGGCGAGCGCATCAACAAGTACAACCAGCTCCTGCGCATCGAGGACGCCCTCGACGACGCCGGCCGGTACGCCGGTCGCTCGGCGTTCCCGCGCTTCCAGGGCTGACCCGCGAGGTAGGCAACCTCCCTCCGAGGTAGGCACCGTCGGCGCGAGGTAGGCGACCTCACGCCGAGGTAGGCAACATCGGCGCGAGGTAGGCCGTGATCCGGCGGCACGACGACGGCCGGTGGCTTCCGTACGGAGGTCACCGGCCGTCGTCGTCCCGGGAACCGGACCCAGCGGGCGAGTCGGGCCTACGTCGTCGGGATGTCGCCTACCTCGGCGGGATATCGCCTACCTCAGCGCGACGTGGCCTCCGTCGTCGCGAGGTGGCCTACCTCGGCGCGGCGCGGCTCGGCGGGAGGTGGCCGGCGGGACGTGGCCGGCCTGTCGGCGCCGGGCGCGCCGACGCAGGTCCCCGACGTGCGGCGTCGCCTTCGGCAGAATCGGAGCGTGCCCTCCCGTCGTCCCGCCACGCCCCGCCGCCCCGCCTCCCGCCCGGGTGCCCGTCCGGCCGCGCGCGCGACGTCGCGCACGGGCGGACGCGGACGCTCCACGGGTGCGTCCCCGCGGGCGGGCAGCTCGGGGAGCAAGGCTGCGGGTCGCAGCACCCGCCGCCCGTCGGGGCCGGCCCGTGACGAACGACGGCGCAGCCGGCTCGGGCTGGTCCTGCCCGAGGTGCTCACCGTCCGCCTGCTGGTGCTGGGCGTCGTGCTGCTGCTGGCGTTCGTCCTGCTGCTGCCGACCGTGCGGGGCGCGGTGCAGCAGCAGGCCGAGATCGACCGCCTGCAGGCCGAGCTGGCCGCGCACGAGACCGAGCGCGACGAGCTCACCCACGAGCTCGCGCGCTGGGACGACCGCTCCTACGTGATCCAGCAGGCCCGCAGCCGGCTCAACTACATCCTGCCGGGTGACACCCCCTGGCGGGTGGTGGACGGCGACACGGCGGCGGACGCCGACTCCGGGGACGGCGAGGCCACGGCGTCGCCGACGAGCACGGGCCGGACGCCCACGGTGCCCTGGTACCAGGCGATGTGGGAGTCGGTGCGGGTGGCCGATGACCCGGACGCCGGGACGCTGCCCACCGAGGAGCGTGACGGGTCCGACGCCGGCGACGTGCCCTCCGAGGAACCCGACGGGGGACAATAGTCGGCGTGACCCGCGAAGCCCCCGCCCCTCCCGACGACCCGACGGCCGTGACGGACCGCGACCTCGAGGTGCTCGCCGAGCAGCTCGGCCGGACGCCCCGCGGCGTGGTCGGCATCGCCGCGCGCTGCGTGTGCGGGCGCCCCCTGGTGGTGCGTACCGCCCCGCGGCTGCCCGACGGCACGCCGTTCCCGACGACGTACTACCTGACGCACCCGGGCGCCGTGGCCGCGGCCTCGCGCCTCGAGGCCGACGGCGTGATGGCCGAGATGACGCAGCGGCTCACCGAGGACACCGAGCTCGCCGCCGCCTACCGCGCTGCCCACGAGCACTACCTCGCCCAGCGCGCCGAGCTGGGGCACGTGGCCGAGATCGAGGGCATCTCGGCCGGGGGCATGCCCACGCGGGTCAAGTGCCTGCACGTCCTGGTCGGGCACGCGCTGGCGGCCGGGCCCGGCGTGAACCCGCTGGGTGACGAGGCGCTGGAGCGGGTGCGCGACCAGTGGCGCCCGGACCGGTGCTCGTGCTGAGGGCCCGCCGGTCGGCCGTGCGCCTGTCGGTCGCAGGTGGCAGGGTGCGGTCGTGATGAGCAGCACCCGTGTCGCCGCCGTGGACTGCGGCACCAACTCGATCCGCCTCCTGATCGCCGACGTCGCCCCCGACGGCACCCTGACCGAGCTCGACCGCCGCATGGAGATCGTGCGCCTGGGGCAGGGGGTGGACCGCACCGGCGAGCTCGCCCCCGAGGCGCTGGAGCGCACCCTGGCCGCGACCCGCGAGTACGCGAAGGTCGCCGCCGAGCTGGGTGCCACCCGTGCGCGGTTCGTGGCGACGTCGGCCACCCGCGACGCCCGCAACCGCGACGAGTTCTTCGAGGGGGTGCGCGCGGCGCTGGGCGTCGACCCGGAGGTGGTCACCGGGGCCGAGGAGGCCCGGCTGTCCTTCCGCGGCGCCGTCAGCGGCGCCGCTGGAGCGCACCCCGGTCCCTACCTGGTGGTGGACCTGGGCGGCGGTTCCACCGAGCTGGTCCTCGGGACGACGACGCCGGACGCCGCGATCTCGATGGACATCGGGTCGGTCCGGCTCACCGAGCGGCACCTGCACTCCGACCCGCCGGCTCCCGAGCAGGTCGCCGCGGCACGCGCCGACGCCGACGCCGCGCTCGACGCCGCGGCCGCCGTCGTCCCCTTCGGCCGGACGGCCACGCTGGTCGGCCTGGCCGGCTCGATCACCACGGTCACGGCGCACGCACTGGGGCTGGCCACGTACCGGCGCGACGTCATCAACGGGGCGCGGCTGGCCGTGCCCGACGTCCTGTCCGCCTGCGGTGACCTGCTGGGCCGCACGCGTGCCGAACGCCTCGCGCTGGGGTTCATGCACCCGGGCCGGGCGGACGTCATCGGGGCCGGCGCGCTGCTGTGGTCGCAGGTGGTGGCCCGGGTGCGCGACGACGTCGCGGCCTCGGGCGGCGAGCTGACGCACGTGGTCACGTCCGAGAGCGACATCCTCGACGGCATCGCCCTGTCGATGGGCTGAGGGAGACCGGGCTCGGACGTTCGTGTCCGGACCGTGACGACCGTCGCTGCCCATCCGCGCGCGAGCGGTCCGCGGGCAGTCGTAGACTGAGGATCATGCCTCAGAACGTTCTGACGACGGATACCCCTGCCCAGGACGCGACCGCGCCCACCCCGCGCCCTCGCAAGGTGCCGCGGATCGTGGTGCTCGGCGGTGGTTCCGTCGGGCTCTACGTGGCGCGACGCCTGCGCAAGAAGCTGGGCAAGCGCGAGGCCGCGATCGTCGTGGTCGACCCCCGCCCGTACATGACCTACGCGCCGTTCCTGCCCGAGGCCGGCGCAGGATCGATCGACGCGCGCGACGTCGTCGCCCCGCACCGCATCGCCCTCAAGGGCATCGACGTGCTGCAGGGCAAGGTGCGCCAGATCGCGCACGGCGACAAGAAGATCACGATCCGTCCCGAGGAGGGCCCGGACTACGAGGTCTCGTACGACCACGTCGTGATCGGTCTCGGCTCGGTCTCCCGCACGCTGCCCATCCCGGGCCTGGCGGAGCAGGGCATCGGCTTCAAGAACGTCGAGGAAGCCATCGCGGTGCGCAACCACGTGCTGAACCGCATGGACGTGGCCTCCTCGACGTGGGACGCCGACCTGCGCAAGAAGATGCTGACGTTCACGTTCGTGGGCGGCGGCTTCGCGGGCATCGAGGCGCTCGCCGAGATCGAGGACATGGCGCGGTACGCGACGCGCAACTACCCGACGATCGAGGAGTCGGACCTGCGGTTCGTCATGATCGAGGGCGCGGGCCGCATCCTGCCCGAGGTGTCCGAGCCGATGGGGGAGTGGGCGCTCGAGGAGCTGAAGAAGCGCGGCATCGAGTTCCACCTCAACACCTTCCTGTCCTCCTGCGAGGACGGGCACGTCGTGACCTCGACGGGGGTCGAGTTCGACACCGAGACGCTCGTGTGGACGGCCGGCGTCAAGGCGAACCCGGTCATCAAGGACCACTCCGACCTGCCGTACGACCGCATGGGCCGGGTCACGGTCAAGGCGACGCTGCAGGTCGCGACCGCGAACGAGGACGGCACGACCGGCGACGTCGTGCCGGACGCCTGGGCCGCGGGCGACTGCGCCGCGGTGCCGGACCTGCTCAACCCGGGCTCGTTCTGCCCGCCGAACGCGCAGCACGCGATCCGCGAGGCGACGCAGCTCGCGGACAACATCATCGCGACCCTGAAGGACGAGCCGCCGACGGAGTACAAGCACAAGAGCGTCGGCGTGGTGGCCTCCCTGGGCATGTACAAGGGTGTCGCGGAGCTCTTCGGCTTCCTCAAGCTCAAGGGCCCCCTGGCCTGGCTGGCCCACCGCGGCTACCACGTCTCGGCCATGCCGACGGGCAACCGCAAGCTGCGCATCCTGGTGGGCTGGACGGGACAGTTCCTCATGGGCCGGGAGATCGTCTCCCTCGGTTCGCTGCACGACCCGCGCGACGAGTTCCGCAAGGCCTCGGTGCCGCCCAAGAACGCCGGCGGCGCGTCGGGCGGCAAGGTCGAGCAGAAGGCGCAGTCCTCGGCGGCGGCGGCCGAGAAGGGCTGACCCGGCCAACGGACGCACGGGCGGTCTCGCTCGGTCGTTCCCACCTGGCTCGGTACCGTGAGGTGTCGAGCGAGGTCGGAGCCGCCGAACGAGGCCGCCCGTCGTCGTCCCGCACCGCCCCCGTAGCCCAACTGGCAGAGGCAGCCGGCTTAAAACCGGCCCAGTCCCGGTTCGAACCCGGGCGGGGGCACTATGTCTGACCTGCGTCGACGTATCGTCGCGGCACCCGTGTACACACGCCCGGTACACACGTGCGCCCCGGTGCGCACGAGGTTGCCCGAAATTCGCATCACTTCACCCTGTGGATATCGCTCCGACGTCTCACTCCTGATCCGTCGCAACGTCGTCGGCCGCGATCTGCCGGTGCACGGCTCGGCGAGCTCCGGGTCACGGCCGGGGCGCTAGGGCAGCCGTCCGGTGACGTCGCGGTACTCGGCGTCGAGCTGGGCCAGGGCGAGCACGGTCAGCGGGTCCATCGGTCCAGGGTGGCCCACCAAGAGCGATGGCGGCGGCGTGGTCCACAAGGGCTCGGCTCAAACGGTCAAGGTCAGCGAGATGCGCCCGCTGCCGGACGAAGCCTTCGAGCTCCACGTCACCATCGGCGCCGCGTCCGTGTGCCGGCGTCCGCGCGACCGACCGCCGCGAGGACATCGTCCGCCTGGCTCGCCAGGGCCTGTCCTGTCGCGCGATCGCCGACCAGGTCGGCCTCGGCAAGTCCGCCGTGAACAAGCTGCTGCAGGCCGAGGGCCCGCTGACCGCGTGAACTTCACCCGGTGCCGCGCCGACCAGCGGCGCGGCACCGGGTAGCCTCCGAACGACCCCACCTCGAAGAGGAACAGGACCGTGCGGACCGAGTACCGAACCAACACTGACCTGGCGTTCCATGCGATAGCGGGCATCGTCCTCTGTACCGTCGGCCTCGGGGCCATGACGTTCACCATCGTCGACGGCATCGTGTCGCTCTCCAAGCCTGACACCGGCGGACTCGTGATCGGTGGCCTTCTGATCGCCGGCGGCCTGGTGTTTGGCCTCATGGCCTTGCACCGCTTCCTGGTGCTTCACCAGGAGCAGACAGACCACCTGGCCGACGCCGTCGAACACGTCCGACGGATCGCGGTTTAGACCGAGCGCACCTAATCTGGCGCGCCGAACGACCTACGGACACACCACGGGAGATGCGAACATGGACCGTCCCAGCAGCCTAAAGAGCACCGTCCTCAACGACTCGCGCCAACCTGCACGCGTCAAGCCGCCCGAGTTAGGCGCTGCGTATGCGGCGCTAGGATTCGTCGGCTCTGTGGCTGGACCGGCGATGGTGGCCATCGGGTTGTCGATGAACACGAGCTACTCCAACGACGGTGGCCCGTTGGTGCTCATCGGCGGGATCGTCGGCGTCCTCGGCCTAATCCTTGCTGCGATGGGCATCTTCTTCGCCGTGAGCAACCTCGACACGATCGCCGCCGTGAAGTTCAACGAGGAGCTGCGAACGCTGCGAGCCGTCAGGTCGGAGGACGTGACGGGCCCCGAAGTGTAGGGAGACCACAGGAGACGTGCTAGCCAGACTTGTGGGAGGGCCCTGGGACGGTCTGGCCGGCGAAGTGCCTGGTCCCGGCTCCTACATGCAAGCGCCCGAGGTCAAGGGAGACCCTGAAACCTGGTGCTTCGAGCGCGGGCTAGACCCGGCCGACGTGGACGCCCATGCTGCCGCGACCCGAGCCCTGACACGCATGGTCATCGTCCCCGTCCGTCCCGACGGGACTGCGCACTGGGCGGACCGGCGGCCCGCACCACGCAGATCTGGACCAGCAAGCTCCAGGAGCTGACCTGAACTCGGCGGGTGGGTGAATTGCGGGGTGATCTGGGAATTCCGGGCGACCCCGCGGGGGCCGTGCCAGTAGCATCCGGTCATGGTCCTCGCCTCCGAACTGACCCCTTCCAGGGTGAACAAGGCGGGGAAGACCATACGTCGGGTGCTGCGGGGGGACGCCGAGCTGGACCCCGACCGGTTTGAGCAAGCCGTCGACATCTTGCTGGCCTTCCGAGCAGCACACCAACGACCGCTCACCACCGCCAACATGGGGCTGCGGTCGATGGTTCGCACCGAGCGGTGCGCAAAGGCTGAGGTTTCGCAGCGCCTGAAGCGGGTGCCCACGATCTTGGACAAGCTCGTCCGGGAGCCCACGCTTCCGCTCTCGCGCATGCAGGATCTGGGCGGATGCCGGGCCGTGCTCTCGTCGATCGACGAGGTCTACCGCGTACAGTCGCGGATCGCGAAGCGACGGACGATCGAGTCTGTAAGTGACTACATCGAGGAGCCACGGGCGTCCGGCTACCGCGGAGTACACGTGATCGCCTGGTACAAGGACCGTCGCATCGAGGTGCAACTTCGGACCCAGGTGATGCACCAGTGGGCTGTCACCGTCGAGCAGCTGTCCGCTGCGATAGGCAAGGACGTGAAGTCCGGCTACGGGCCCCAGGAGGTTCAGGACCTCATGCAAGCCATCTCACATGCGATGGCGATTGAAGAACAAGGTGGCATAGTGGAAGATGAACTGCTTCACGAGATGAGGGCGCGGCGAGAGGCCGCAGCCCCGCACCTGGCAGGAGGAGAGCGATGAGTGCAGGCAGTATCCACCACTACCTGCTCGTGTTCGACCACGCGGAGGGTCAGCTGATCGAGCAGGTTGACTTCCGCAGCGATGGCACCAAGGCGGTCAAGGAGTACGCGGCGAAGGAGCAGGAGTACCGCGACCGCAAGGACATCGAGATCGTCCTGGTCGGCTCAGACTCGATCGAGACCGTCAGGATGACGCACGCAAACTACTTCGATGGCTCGATCGCGATGTCGAAGTGGCTGCAGGGGATCGTCCCCGATCACGTCCGCTAGTCACGTTCCGAACGGCGGCGACGGCCCCCCTCCCCATCGCGGGAAGCGGGGGCCTTCGCCATGCTCGGACGCCTAGCTGGCCGGCGGCCGCCAGCTGAGCTCGAGGAGCCGCTCGACCTGACGGTCACCGAAAATGAGGCGTTCCTCGCCATCGAGCTGGTGCAGGAGATCGACGACCTCGGTCTTGGCGTCGGACACCTCGGCGAGCTCGTAACCCTCGGGCATGTCCGCGGACAGTGACGTGATGTCCGGGACGCCGTCCGCGCCGACGGGGGCGGGGTCGGGCACCTCGGGCAGGGACGCGATGAGTGTCCGCACCAGGGTGGTCGCTGCGGCGACGGCGGCCTGTCCGGCGACGGACGACCAGGCGACGGCGTCGAACGTGGCCGCGGCCGCGAGCGCCGCGGCGAAGACCTGAGCGAAGCTGCGGACGGTGCGGGATAGGATGGCTCGCCAGCGCGGGACCGGGGTGCCGGCCTTCTCGGGCAGGCTCGCGAGCGAGGTTGCGATGGACAGGGTGGCCGCGAGCGCGAGCGCGAGCGCGAGGGCGAGGCCGGCCTGCACGAGCTGCGTCGTTGACGGCTCGATGATGAGCAGTGCGAGGAACGGTAGCGCGGCGACGAGCACGGTCTGCAGGGAGCGCAGGCCGGCGGCGCGCCAGAGCTCGGCGCTGAAGAGCTTCATGGGTGGGTGGTCCTTACCGTGGTCGAGGTGTGGGGTCGGCGGGGTCAGCGCTTCTTGTCGCTGCGCAGCGCGAGGTAGGCGCGGTCGGTGTCGGGACCCCAGATGCCGTCGACGGTGACGCCGAGGACCTTCTGGATGGCGGCCACGGTGTCGTCGTGGCCGGCGCGGGACTTCGGGCCCCACTTGTCGTCGGGGCGGGTGCCGACGGCGCGCTGGGCGGTCTTGACGCCGTCGGGGAACTTGTTGCCGCGCCAGTTGGAGGCGGCGCGCACGGCCTGCAGGCCGGTCTAGCGAACCTCACGTTCTTGTGGGGGCCGGTTCGAACCCGGGCGGGGGCACCGCCGTCGGCCGCCGGCTGATAGTTGCTGCAAGCAACCAACTGGCGTAGTCTCGTCGTGTCCCCGCCCTCCCGAGGAGGTACCCCCGTGGCTGCGCACCGCGACGAGCCGAACAAGACCGCGATCTACGCGACCGCCCTGACCGCGTTCTTCGCGATCGCCGGCATCGCGATCGTCGACCCGATCCTGCCCGTCATCGGGCACGAGATCGGCGCCAGCACCTGGCAGATCGAGATGCTCTTCACCGCGTACGTCGCGGTGATGGCCCTCGGCATGGTGCCGGCCACCGTCGCGACCGGACGCTTCGGGTACAAGAAGATCCTCGTGGCCGGCGTCGGCCTCGTGGCGGTGGCGGCGATCGGCGCGGCGCTCGCCGGCAGCCTGCTCGGACTGTCCCTCCTGCGCGGGCTCTGGGGACTGGGCAACGCCATGTTCTTCGTCACCGCGATGGTGCTGCTGGTCTCCCTGGCCAACGACCGCGGCTGGGCCGTCGAGCTCTACGAGACCTGCCTCGGCCTCGGCTTCGCGCTCGGCCCGCTGCTCGGCGGCCTCCTCGGGCAGATCTCGTGGCGGGTGCCGTTCTTCGCGTGCGGCCTGTTCATGGTCGGCGCCCTGGTGCTGTCGGTGCTCAAGCTGCGCGACCCCGCCGAGCGGCCCGCGCCCTTGCGCTACCGCGAGGTCTTCGCCCCGTTCCGCCGCCCCGCGTTCGTGGTGCTCTCGGTGATCATCGCCGCGTACAACTTCGTGTTCTTCATCGTGCTGGGCTACACCCCCATCGCGCTCGGGCTCGACGTCGTCCCCCTCGGTCTGGTGTTCACCGGCTGGGGCGTGGGCCTCGCGTTCGGCATCCTGGTGGTCGGCCACCGCCTCGCGCACCGGATCGGTGCGGTGCAGACGGTCGCGATCGCGCTCGTCGTCCTGCTCGCGGCGCTCGTGGGCCTGGCGACCTCGCCCGGCACGACGGCGTCGGTCGTCTGGCTCGTCCTCGCCGGCCTGGCGATGGGGGTCACCAACGCCAACGTCACCGATCTGGCCCTGGGGGTCGGCGACCCCGACCGGCGCGTGACCACCGGTGCCTTCAACCTGGTGCGCTGGGGCTTCGCAGCCCCGGCGCCGGTGGTCTCCGGTCTGCTGGCCGAGCACGTGGGCCTCGCCGCGCCCTTCTGGGTCGGCGCCGGCGTCCTGGTCGTCGGGGTCGTCACGATGCTCGTGCTGGGGCACCGGATCGCCGACGGCGTGGGGGAGCGGGTGCTGTGGCGCCGCTGGAACCGCGCGGCCGCCCAGGTCGAGGCCACCCCCGCGGAGGCGATGACCGAGCTGTGACGTCGGGCGCCCCGCGGTCACCCGTGCGCCGCGGACGCCGCCGAGCCGGGTGACGGCACCCCGTGCGCCCGGGCGACCTCCTCGGCCGATCCGGCGATCGCGCGCAGCACCTGCCGCACGGCGCGCCGTCGAGCCCGGTCCGGCCGCATCACCGCCGAGACGTGGCGGACCGCCGGCACGCCCGTCAGCGGCCGCAGCGTCAGGCCCGAGCCGGTCGTGGTGGTGAAGCGCGGCAGCACCGCGAGCCGGTCGCTCGCAGCCACCAGCGCCTCGACCAGCCGGTTGTCCACCAGGCGCTGCCGGACGTCGAGCCGCTGGCCGGTGGCCTGCTCGACGCCACGCAGGACGGTGTCGAACGGGTAGCCCCGCGGCACGCCGATCCATGCCTCGCCGACGACGTCCTCGACGCTCACGGTGCGCTGTGCCGCGAGACGGTGCCCGGCGGCCATGGCGACGTCGAGCGGCTCGTCGACCACCGGGACGACGTCGAGCCCGTCGGTCCCGGCGGGCCGCACGCTGGTCAGACTGTGCGCGACGACGACGTCGTGGTCCGCGGTCAGCGCGCCGAACTCGGCCTCGGCCACGTCCGCGTCCGTGAAGCGCAGCTCGATGCCCGACTCCTCCAGGCGCCGCTCGAGCACGGGGTACAGGAACGTCGCCGCGCTCGGCAGCGCCGCCAGGGTGACGGTTCCCGTCGGCTCGTGGCGGAACGTGTCCCAGCGGGCCTGCACCTCGGCGAGGGCGGCGGCGACCTGGACGCCGCCCTCGGCGAGCAGCCGGCCGGCGTCGGTGAGACGGACCCCGCGACCGTGCGGCTCGACCAGCGGGGTCCCCAGCTCCCGCTGCGCCGTCCTGAGCTGCTGGGAGACGGCCGACGGTGTGCGGTGGGTCGCGGCCGCGACGGCGGTGATGCTCCCGCGGTCGGCGAGCTCGCGGAGAAGGTCCAGGTGGCGCGCTTCCATGAAGGCATCCTACAGAGATAGGCAAGAAAGCATCGCTTGTGCTACAGAGATCTGGCGGTGACGATGACGACATGCCGCCCCGCCACCGTCTCCTCGCCGTCGTCGTCGCCCTGCTGTGGGGGCTGAACTTCCTGGCCATCGACGCCTCGCTGGGACACTTCCCGCCGATGTTCCTCGTGGCGCTGCGCTTCGCGCTGCTCGCCGTCCCCACGGTGCTGTTCGTCCCGTGGCCCCGGGTGCCGGTGCGCTGGCTGATCGGGTACGGCCTCGGGTTCGGCGTCCTGCAGTTCGCGTTCCTCTACTGGGGGATGGCCGCCGGGATGCCCGCCGGCCTCGCGTCGCTGGTGCTGCAGGCCTCCGGACCGTTCACCGTGGTGCTGGGGGCCACGTTCCTGCGGGAGCGGGTCGGTCCGCGCCAGGTCGTCGGCATCGTCGTGGCGATGGCCGGCCTCGCCGTCGTCGGCTGGCAGCGGGCCGAGCACGCCGCGCTGCTGCCGTTCCTGCTCACGCTGGCCGGCGCGTTCGGCTGGGCGATCGGCAACGTGTGCAACCGGCAGGCGCGCCCCCGCAACCCTCTGCACCTGGCGATGTGGATGTCGGTGGTCCCGCCCCTGCCGATGCTGGCCGTGTCGCTGCTGGTCGAGGGGCCCGAGGAGATCACGACGTCGCTGACGACCTGGGGCGCCCCCGGAGCGACCGCCGCGCTCGTCGGGCTCGCCTACACCGTGGTGCTCGGCACCGTGGCGGGATCCGGGCTGTGGACCTGGCTGATGGCGCGCCACCCGGCGGGCGTCGTGGCGCCGTTCTCGATGCTCGTGCCGGTGTTCGGCATGTCGGCGGCGTGGGTGGTGCTGGGCGAGACCGTCTCCGCCGGGGAGCTGGCCGGTGGCGTCCTCGTGGTCGGCGGGGTGCTGCTCGGCAGCCGGCCGGCACGGCCCCGGGCCGGCGCGCCGGACCTGGTCGGCCCCGCGGCTGACGGGGCCCTCAGTCCTGCGGTTCCGGATCGTCCCGCAGCTCGTCGACCAGCGGGAACGCGTTGAAGTGGATCTGGACGGGGGACGCTCCGGGCGTGCCCTCCTGGCCGCGCAGCGGCGCGAGGTGCTCGTCGACGAACCGGTCGTAGGCGGCGATGACCTCCTGCAGCTGCTGCGGTGTCGCCCAGAGGTGCGAGGTGCTCAGCGTGATCGCGTGCAGCCACCTGCCGTACCGCGGGTCGGTGCGGTCGGCCTGTTCCATGGCCTCGAGCAGGCGCCACACCTTGGCCTGGCGGGTGCGCTCGAGCTCGGCGTTCACGGACGTCTTCGCCGTGCGGGCGCCGGCGTCGTCGTCGTCGTCGATCCCGATGCTGTAACCACCGGGCGCGGACTCCCACCAGCGCTCCCGCGCGGTGCCGCGCCCCTCGACCTCGCGGACGAACCCGTGCTTGGCGAGCTGGCGCAGGTGGTAGCTGGTCGAGCCGCTGGACTCGCCGACGAGCTCGGCGAGCCGGCTCGCCGTGAGCTCGCGGTGGGTGTGCAGCAGGTCGAGGATCTGCACCCGCAGCGGGTGCGACAGGCCCTTCAGCCGGTTCGAGTCAACGGCGTCCGACCGCTGGTCCGCCTCGGGGGCTGGCTCGGTTCCCATGGGACGACCGTACTGCGACGACGTCTCAGCGCAGACCCAGGGGATTGATCTGCGCGGTGTTGTCGCGCGCCCGCTCCGAGGCGGCGTGCCGGCGGGCCGCCGCGGCGCGCCGGGCGGGGGACCCTGCTAGGCGCTGCTCGACGCGACGGTGCGCGACGGCGGCCAGTCGGGTCCCGGCGGCGACGCAGGCGCGCCCGGCCCCGTCGATCAGGCGGTCCAGCGCGGTGCGGTGGGTCGAGGACGGTGCGGTGACGGCGACGATCATGGCTTCTCCCGGTCTGCTCACGGCGGCTGCTGCAGTGCCAACATAGCGCTGCAAAGAAGACGTTGCAAGGGTTTCTTTGCAACATGTTCGGATACGGGTGTGTACCGAACGGGAACCCGCGGCGCGTAGGCTCCGTTGTGCAGCCGTACGACTCCGCCGTCGTGCACTCCCCCTCGACCCCCTGGAGTGAGCGTGTTCCGCCTTGCCCGCTTGTCCCTGGCGAACCGCGCCGTGGTGGCCCTGGCCACGGTCGCGATCTTCGCCTTCGGCGCGCTGAGCCTGACGTCGCTGAAGCAGGAGCTCATCCCGTCCCTCGAGCTCCCCGCCGGCGTCGTCGTCGCGACGTACCCGGGCGCCTCGCCGGAAGTGGTCGAGGAGAGCGTCACCGAACCGCTCGAGGCCGCGGCGCAGACGGTCGACGGCATCGAGTCGCTCAGCTCCACCTCCGCCACCGGCATGTCCACCACCACCGTGGAGTTCACCTACGGCACGGACATGGACGCCGCCACGCAACGGCTCACCACCGCCGTGACCCGCACGCAGTCCCAGCTCCCCGAGGACGTCGAGCCGCAGGTCATCACCGGCTCCCTCGACGACCTCCCGGTCATCCAGCTCGCGGTGGCCGGTGACGGCGACCTCTCCGAGCTGGCCGACGACGTCGACTCGGTGCTCGTCCCGGCGCTCGAGGACGTCGACGATGTCCGGTCCGTGGCCGTCACCGGGGCCGTCGAGGACCAGATCGTCATCGACGTCGACCCCGAGGAGCTCGCCGCCGAGGGCCTGGAGCTCACCCAGGTCACCGACGTCCTCGCCGACTACGGCGTCGTGATCCCGGCCGGCACCATCACCGAGGACAGCGCGACGTACTCCCTGCAGGCCGGCACGCGCCTGGAGAGCACCGACGACCTCGCCGACCTGCCGCTGGTGCCCAGCGCCTCGAGCGCCACGGGCAGCGGGTCCGACGACGGGACCGCGGCGTCGGGCGGGGGCGACGCCGCCACGCTTCCCGAGGGCGGGGCCGCAGCCTCGCCGTCGGGCACCGAGGGTGACGGCGCCGCCGCCGCCGAGGGCGGTGCCGGGACGGGCGCCGACCTGCTGCCGGACGCCAACGCGCCCCCGGCCGTCCCCGACCCCGTGCTGCTCGGCGACGTCGCCGACATCACCGTCACCCCCAGCGAGGCCACCTCCTACTCGCGCCTCGACGGCGAGCCCTCGTTGGGCGTCGCCATCACCAAGACCCCGCAGGGCAACACCGTCGACGTCTCCCACGGCGTCCAGGACGTGCTCGACGACCACGCCGAGGAGCTCGACGAGGTCGGCATCACCACCGCCGTCGTCTTCGACCAGGCGCCGTTCATCGAGGAGTCCATCGAGGGCCTGGCCACCGAGGGCGGGCTCGGCCTGGTCTTCGCGATCGTCATCATCCTGCTGTTCCTGCTGTCCGTGCGCTCGACCCTGGTCTCGGCCGTGTCGATCCCGCTGTCGCTCGCGACCGCGTTCCTGGTCATGGAGACCACCGGCTACACCCTGAACATCCTCACCCTCGCGGCCCTGACGATCTCCATCGGCCGGGTGGTCGACGACGCGATCGTGGTCATCGAGAACATCAAGCGGCACCTGTCCTACGGCGAGGACAAGTCCGAGGCCATCCTCACCGCGGTCCGGGAGGTCGGCGGGGCGATCACCGCCTCGACCGTCGCGACCGTGGCCGTCTTCCTCCCGCTCGGACTCGTGTCCGGCATGACCGGCGAGCTCTTCCGGCCGTTCGCGTTCACCGTCGCGATCGCCATGCTCGCCTCGCTCCTGGTCGCGCTGACCATCGTGCCGGTGCTGGCCTACTGGTTCGTCAAGGCCCCGAAGAGCGCGCAGGGCACCGAGGGCTCGGTCGACGGCGACGACGTGGCGACCCGTGAGGCCGCCGAGGCCAAGGAGCGCCGCGGGCTGTGGCAGCGGGCCTACGTCCCCAGCCTGGCCCTGGCGCTGCGGCACCCGTGGGTCTCGCTCGTCATCGCCGTCGGCATCCTCGCGGGCACGCTCGCGCTGGTGCCGCGGCTCGAGACCAACTTCATCGGCGACTCCGGGCAGGACACCGTCACCGTCACCCAGACCTTCACCGACACGGCCTCGCTCGAGGCGCAGGACGACGCCGCCCGCGAGCTGGGCGACGAGCTGCAGACGGTGCCCGGGGTCGAGACGGTCCAGACCTCCGTCGGATCCGCCGGCGGTCCGGAGGCCGCGTTCTTCGGCGGCGGGGGTGCGCCCACGGCCACGTTCTCCGTCACGCTCGACGAGAACGCCGACGGGGTCGCCGTGCAGGACGACGTCCGCGCGGCGGCCGAGACCTTCGCGGGCCAGGGACCCACCACCGACGTCAGCGTCGCCGGTGGGGACTCCGGGTTCGGGTCCACGACCATCGACCTGGTGGTGCAGGCCGGCAGCGCCGACGACCTGGCCTCGGCCGCGCAGACGGTCCAGGACGCGGTCGCCGACCTCGACGGGGTCGCGGAGATCAGCAACGACCTGTCCTCCGCGCAGACCGTGCTGCAGGTCACCGTGGACCGCGAGGCCGCCGCCGAGGCGGGGCTGACCGAGACCCAGGTGGCCGGCATCGTCTCCGGGACGATGAACCCCCGGCAGACCGTCGGCGAGGTCGACCTGGGCGACGGTCCGCTGGAGGTCGTCGTCGACTCGGGCGACGCCCCGGAGAGCGTCGAGCAGGTCGAGGAGATCGAGATCCCCACGGCCACGGGCCTGGTCCCGCTGACCGACGTGGCGGACGTCGAGGAGGTCCAGACCCCGACGTCGATCAGTCGTATCGACGGCGAGCGCGCCGCCACCGTCTCGATCACCCCCGACGCCCAGGACCTGGGCACGCTCAGCGCCGAGGTCACGACCGCGATCGACGACCTCGACCTGCCCGCCGGGGCCGGCGTCGACGTCGGCGGCGTGGCGGCCGACCAGGAGGAGGCGTTCGCCGACCTCGGCCTGGCGCTGCTCGCGGCGATCGCGATCGTGTACCTGGTCATGGTCGCGACGTTCAAGTCGCTCGTCCAGCCGCTCATCCTGCTCGTCTCGGTGCCGCTGTCCGCGACCGGTGCGCTCATCGCGCTGCTGGTGACGGACACGCCGCTGGGCGTGCCGGCGCTGATCGGCGTCCTGATGCTCATCGGCATCGTGGTCTCCAACGCGATCGTGCTCATCGACCTCATCAACCAGTACCGCCGGCGCGGGCAGACGTTGGACGAGGCGGTGCGCGAGGGTGCTCGCAAGCGCCTGCGGCCCATCGTGATGACGGCCCTGGCGACCATCGGTGCGCTGACGCCGATGGCGTTCGGCCTCACCGGCGGCGGGGCGTTCATCTCCCAGCCGCTCGCGCTGGTGGTCATCGGCGGGCTCATCTCCTCGACGCTGCTGACGCTGCTCGTCGTGCCCGTGCTGTACGTGCTGGTGGAGGGGCGCAAGGACCGCCGGGCCGCTCGCCGGGACCGCCGCGCCGCACGCAAGGGCCGTCGCGCCACGGAGCGCAGGGACCGGGAGGCCGCGGCGCGGGCCGCGTCCCAGGCCTCGGGCTCGACCGCGCGCTGACTGCCGAGCTCGCGCACCGCAGGTCTCCGGGAACCTGTCGGCCGGGTCGTGCGTTGCCTAGGATGATGGCCACGGCCAGCGACCCGGCCCTGCCCGCGCGACGACCCGTCGTCGGGCACCCGGCAGCCGCGACCAGGAGGAGCTCATGAGCAACCCCGTCTTCTCGAACAGCGCCGTCTTCGGCGAGCCGCGGCGCGGCGCCGGCGGCGCCACCACGGCGCCGCCGCAGGGCGGCCGGTACGGCCAGGGCGGTCAGTACGGTGCCCAGGCCGCAGACGCCGCCTCGCTGCAGAACATGTACAACGCGCCGTCGGCCACGCCGGTCGACACCAAGCGCCTCACCTACACCGACGTCATCATGAAGACGACCGGGCTGTTCGCGCTGCTCGTCGTCGTCGGCGCGGTGAGCTGGCAGCTCACCGACACGATGCCGGCGTTGTGGATCATCGGGATGATCGCCGGGCTCGTACTCGGTCTGGTCAACGCCTTCAAGAAGAACCCGAGCCCGGTCCTCATCACCCTCTACACGGTGGCGCAGGGTCTGTTCCTCGGGGGCATCTCCGAATTCTACGAGGCCGCGTACGACGGCATCGTGGGGCAGGCCGTCCTGGCGACGCTGTCGGTGTTCGCGGCGGCGCTGGCGCTGTTCAGCTCCGGCAAGGTGCGGGTGACCCCGAAGTTCACGCGGTTCCTGCTCCTCGGCATGGTCGGCTACCTGCTGTTCTCGCTGGTGAACGTGGTCCTGACCTGGACCGGCGTGCTCGAGGGCTGGGGCATGCGCTCCGGCGGCTGGGGCATCGCGATCGGCATCTTCGCCGTGATCCTGGCCTCGATGTCCCTCATGGTCGACTTCGACGCCATCAAGCGGGGGGTCGAGGGCGGCGTGCCGGCCAAGTTCGCCTGGTCGGCTGCGTTCGGCCTCATGGTCACGCTCATCTGGCTGTACCTGGAGATCCTGCGCCTGCTGGCGATCTTCCGCGAGTGAGCGCCCGCTCCCGCGAGGTAGGCGACGTCCTCGCGAGGTAGCGCTCCACGCCGCGGCGTAGCACTCGCCGCACCGACGTAGCGCTCGCTGCTCCGATGACGGCCGGGCACCTTCACGCGAAGGTGCCCGGCCGTCGTCGTGCCGTCCCCGTCCCGCGAGATAGACAACCCTCCGCCGAGGTAGGCAACGACCCCGCGACGTAGGCGACCCTCCCGCGGGGTAGGCGACCCTCCGGCGGGGTAGGCAACCCCCCGGCCAGGTAGGCGACCCGGTGGCCAGGTAGGCCAACCTTTCGCGAGGAGGTGACCTACCTCAGCGGGAGGTGGCCTACCCGAGCGCGGCCATGCCTACCTGGGCACAGCGGTGCCTACCTCGCGGGGAGATGGTCTACCTGGGAGGGGCGTGGTCTACCTCGCGTCTCCGCGCCCGCCCGCTCGTCCTCGCTGCCCGCGCCCGCGCCCGCGTCCGCGGCCACGGACGCGGGACGACGGCGGTGCTCAGGCCCGGCTGGGCGTCCGGAAGGCCCGGTGGTCGCCCGGCTCCTCCTCGGCGCGGATGACGTGCATGACGGCGTTGATCAGCGCCAGGTGGGTGAACGCCTGCGGGAAGTTGCCGAGGTGCCGGCCCGTGCGCGGGTCGATCTCCTCGGCGTACAGGTTCAGCGAGGACGCGAAGGACAGCAGGCGCTCGCACAGGGTCCGCGCCTGCTCCACCTCGCCGATCTCGCTGAGCGCCGAGACGAGCCAGAACGAGCAGATCGTGAACGTGCCCTCCTCGCCGGACATGCCGTCGTCGGTCTCGTCGGTGCGGTAGCGCAGCACGAGCCCTTCCTCGGTGAGCTCCTCGGCGATCGCCGTCACGGTGGCCCGCACCCGTTCGTCGTCGGGCGGCAGGAACCGCAGCAGCGGGATCAGCAGCAGCGAGGCGTCGAGTGCGTCGTCGCCGTACCGCTGGGTGAACACCCCGCGCTCGTCGATGCCCTTGGAGCAGATGTCGGCGTGGATCTCGTCGGCGAGCTTCTGCCACTGCTCGGCGAAGTCCGGTTCGTCGTACAGCCGCGCCAGGCGTGCCCCGCGGTCGAGCGCCACCCAGCACATGAGCTTGGAGGAGGTGAAGTGCTGCGGCTCGCCGCGCACCTCCCAGATGCCGCGGTCGGGCAGGTGCCAGTGCTTGGCGGCCTCCTCGACCTGCCGCTTGAGCACGGGCCACAGCGCCTCGGGAAGCTGTTCGCGGTTGCGCGTGTGCAGGTACACCGAGTCGAGCACCGCCCCCCAGACGTCGTGCTGACGCTGGTTGTAGGCGGCGTTGCCGACCCGTACGGGCTGGGCGCCCTCGTAGCCCGACAGGTGGGCCAGCTGCGACTCGTCCAGCTGTTCCTCGCCGCCGACGCCGTACATGATCTGCAGCTGCTTGTTGTCGTGGCAGGCGTCCTGGATGAACGCGAAGAAGTCGTTCGCCTCCCGGTCCAGGCCCAGGGTGTACAGGCCCCACAGGGCGAACGTCGAGTCACGGATCCAGGCGTACCGGTAGTCCCAGTTGCGCTCCCCGCCGGGGGTCTCGGGCAGCGACGTCGTCGCTGCGGCGAGCAGCGCGCCGGACGGGGCGTAGGTGAGGCCCTTGAGCGTCAGGGCGGACCGCTGCAGGTAGATGCGCCACGGGTGGTCGGGGAACGAGCCCTGGGTGATCCAGTCGCGCCAGAACTGCTCGGTGCGCCACATCTTCTCGGCTGCCTCCGCGAAGGAGTCGGGGGCCGGCAGCGGTGACCAGGCCAGTGCGACGAAGTGGGTGTCGCCGGCGTCCATGCGGGTGCGGGCCTGGGCGCGGCGCCCCTCGAGGCCGAACCGCAGCGACGCGCTGAGGCGCAGGTCGGGGTTCTCCTCGCCGGTGCGGGCGACCACCGAGGAGTACCCCTCGTCGAGGTACTCCCACTCCGGCTCGTGGCGCCCGTAGTCGGCCATGGGGGAGCAGATGACCTCGAGGTCGACGGTGCCCGACACGCACTTCACGGTCCGCAGCAGGATGTGCTCGGCGTCGTGGTCGGTGGGCGTGCGGCGGTGCGTCTGGGACCGTTCGTCGACGTTGTGCCAGGGGCCCAGCACCATCGCGTCCCGCACGACGAGCCAGCCGGTGGACGTCTGCCAGGTGGTCTCGAGGATCAGCGTGCCCGGGATGTAGCGCCGGGCCACGGGGACGCGCACGGCGTGCGGCCCGACCCGGAAGGTGCCGGCCCCGCGGTCGAGGATCGCGGCGAAGACGCTGGGTGAGTCCGGCCGTGGGGCGCACATCCACTCGACGGCGCCGCTGGGGGCGACGAGCGCGTTGGTCTCGCAGTCGGACAGGAAGGCGTACTCCGCGATCGACGGGAAGGTGCTGCGTCCGTCGGGCCGTGGTGGTGCCGGGGAGTCGAGCGTCATGGGTCCAGACTGCGGTGCTCGGGGCCCGTCACGCCACTTCCGACCGGGGTGGTGTCCGAAGATTCACACAGTTGTGACGTGGGAGCCGTGCGGCGCCGTCGCTGTCAGGGTCCCTCGCTGCCGAGGGTCTCGATGCCGGTGACGAGCATGTCGATCAGCGCGTCGAAGCTGTGGTCGACGTCCTGCGGCAGGCGGAACCCGCCGGCGAGCTCGAGGACGACGTACCCGTGGACGCCGGCGCGCAGGGCGCGGACGGCGTCGATGGTGGCGGTCTCGGAGAGCCGGAAGCCCCGCAGGGCCGCGGCGATGGTGGCCACCACGTCCTGGGCGACCGCGCGGTGCTCGGCGGCCTCCGGGTCCTCGGGGTCCGGCGCCACCTGGGTGGCCTCGTACCGGCCCGGGTGGGCCCGGGCGTGGTCCCGCAGGGCGTGCGCCAGCCCCCGCAGCGCGTCCGGTCCGGAGCGGCCGACGACGGCGCGGGTGATCGTGGCGTCGAGCTCGCGGACGGCGACGACGGCGACGTCCCGACGCAGCGCGCCGAGCGAGCGCACGTGCTTGTACAGGCTCGGCGCCGAGACGCCGGCCCGTGCGGCGACCTGCGCGAGCGAGAGGTTCGTGAACCCGTCCGTCCCGCCGTCGTCGACGATCTCCAGGGCGATCCGGACGACCGCCTCGCGGGAGAGGCCGGCCCTAGGCACGCTGCGGACCGGTGGGCAGGTGGGCGAGGAACTCCCGCACGGACGCCGCGACCTCGTCCGGTGCCTGGTGCTGCGGGTAGTGCCCGGTGTCCGGCACCAGGGTGGCGCGGCCGTCGAGCGCGTCGGCGGCCCAGGCGAGCTCGGCGGCGGGGTCGGCGAAGTCCGGGTCCTGGGCCCCGACGACGACGAGGCTCGGCGCGCGGACCTCGTCCAGGCGCCGCTCGACGACCTCGTGGTCGAGGGAGACGGCGAGGCGACGGAACGCGCGCAGGTGCGCGGGGTCGCGCATCGCGTCGTGGACGGCGGCGACGTGGGTGTCGTGACGTGGCGAGCGGCGTCCCGTGCTGATCCGGGTGTAGTAGCGCGCCCAGAACGCCGCGCCCCAGGGGCGGGCGAGCAGCGCCGCGTAGGCGAGGGGCATGAGGCGGCGTGCGGCGGCCGAGCCCGGCTGGCGCAGGAACGGGGAGATCAGCACGAGCCCGCGGACCAGGTCGGGGCGCTCGGCGGCCGCCCACGTCGCGGCCGAGGCGCCCATCGAGTTGCCCAGGAGCACGGCCGGCCCGGCGTCCAGGTGCTGGACGAGGGCGATCAGGTCGGCCCCGGTGGCGTCGTCGCCGAACGTGGTGAAGGTGGTGTCGGAGTCCCCGTGGCCGCGCAGGTCGCTCACCACGACGCGGTGGCCGGCGTCGAGGAGGGCGGGCACGAGGTCGTCGTAGGTGGCGCGCAGGTCGCCCATGCCGGGGACGGCGACCACGAGCGGGCCGGCCCCGGCGTCGGTGTAGGCGATGCGCCCGTCGGGGCGGTCGAGGAAGTGCAGGGTATCTGGCATAGCCGTAAAGTTACGCTTACTAACTTTGCGGCGCAAGAGGTTCTCCGTCCCGCGTGCCCCGCGATCCCTGCCGAGCGATCTGGGGCCGCCTGTCGATCCTCGGCTGTCCCGTTCGACCTGGGGGTGAGAAGGTCTCGAACGGGGGCCTCCACCGTCACGGGAGATGAGAGAGATGGCCAGGTACATGCTGATCATGCGGGCCTCCGACGAGGCGCAGGAGGCGTTCGACGCCGCCGGGGTCGACTTCGAGGAGATGCTGGCCACGATGGGCCGGTTCAACGAAGAGCTGATCGACGCCGGTGTGCTGGTCGCGATGGACGGACTCGACGACCCGGCGAACGGCGTCGTCGTCGACTACTCCGGTGACGAGCCCGTCGCCACCGACGGGCCGTACGGGGAGACCAAGGAGCTGTTCAACGGCTTCTGGATCCTCGACGTCGCCACCATGGACGACGCCGTCGCCTGGGCCAAGAAGGCCCCGCTCGCCGGTCCGGGCATGAAGGCGGAGATCCGCCGCATCCCCGGGATCGACGAGTTCCCCCAGGACAACGCGTGGGTCCGGCGTGAGCGCGCCTGGCGCGAGCGCACCGGTCAGCTCTGAACTGCCGATCATCACCGGAGAGGAACGGATCATGACCAAGTACATGCTGATCATGCGCGGCACCGACGAGGGGCAGGCGGCCTACGAGGAGATCGACTTCACCGAGGTCATCGCCGCGATGGGTCGCTACAACGAGTCGATGATGGACGCCGGGGTGCTGAGTGCCGGGGAGGGTCTCTCGGACGCCTCGGAGGGGGCCGTCGTGGACTTCTCCGGGGACACCCCGGTGGTCACCGACGGCCCGTACGGGGAGACCAAGGAGCTGTTCAACGGCTTCTGGATCCTCGACGTCGCCTCGAAGGACGAGGCGATCGAGTGGGCCAAGCGGGCGCCGCTCAGCGGCCCGGGAACCAAGCTCGAGGTGCGCCGGGTGCACGGCGAGGACGACTTCCCGGCGGACAACGAGTGGATCCAGAAGGAGAAGCAGTGGCGCCAGGAGCTCGGGACGGAATGAGCGGCGTGCCCGACGGCGGCACCGCGGCGGGCGCTCCGGCGTCCGACGGCGGTACCCCGGACGAGCGGCGCGGCGTCGGGGCCGCCGAGGATCCCGACGCCGCGCGGCGTGCCGTCGAGGCGACGTGGCGGATCGACTCCGCCCGCATCGTCGGCGCGCTCGCCCGGTACACCGGCGATCTCGCTCTGGCCGAGGACGTGGCGTCCGAGGCGCTCGCCGAGGCTCTGGTGGCCTGGCCGCGCGACGGCCGGCCGCGGGACCCCACGGCGTGGCTGCTGACCACCGCACGGCGCCGGGCGATCGACGCGTTCCGCCGTCGTGCCGGGCGTGACGACCGGTATGCCGCGCTGGGCCGCGACCTGGCCGAAGGGCAGGCGCACGCCGGGGTGCCGCCGTCGGACACCGGTGAGGCGGACCTGCTGTGGGACCCGGACCGGATCGAGGACGACCGGCTCGCGCTGATCTTCACCGCCTGCCACCCGGTGCTGTCCAAGGAGGCGCGCGTGGCGCTCACGCTGCGGGTCGTGGCCGGGCTGTCCAGCGACGAGATCGCTCAGGCCTTCCTGGTGACGCGTGCCACGGTCCAGGCCCGCATCACCCGGGCCAAGAGGACGCTCGGCGCCGCGCGGGTCCCGTTCGAGGTGCCGACCGCGGCGGACCGGCCCGAGCGCCTGGGCTCGGTGCTCAACGTGCTGTACGTGATCTTCACCGAGGGGGCCACGGCGTCGTCGGGCAGCGATTGGATGCGCACGGACCTGGCGTCCGAGGCGATCCGCCTGGCGCGCGTGCTGCGGCGGCTGGTGCCGCGCGAGCCCGAGGTTGCCGGTCTTCTCGCCCTGCTGGAGCTCACCGCCGCGCGGTTCCCCGCGCGCACGGGACCGGACGGCGAACCCGTGCTGCTGGCCGACCAGGACCGGCGGCGCTGGGACACGGGCGCGATCCGGAGGGGCCGGGCCGCGCTCGCCCAGGCGGTCGGCGCCGGGCGCGGCCTCGGACCGTACGGGTTGCAGGCCGCGATCGCCGAGCAGCACGCCGTCGCCCGGTCCGTGCAGGACACCGACTGGGAGCGCATCGTCGTGCTGTACGAGGCGCTCGGCCAGGTGGCGCCCTCACCCGTGGTGGAGCTCAACCGGGCGGTGGCGGTGTCCATGGCCGCCGGCCCGGCGGCCGCGCTGGAGATCGTCGACGACCTGGTCGCCCAGGAGGTGCTCTCCGGCACCTACCTGCTGCCGAGCGTGCGCGGCGAGCTGCTGTCCCGGCTCGGACGGCGCGACGAGGCCCGCGCCGAGCTGGAGCTGGCCGCCCGCCTCTGCGGCAACGACCGCGAGCGCGGGGTGCTGGCGGCCAAGGCCGCGGCGCTGCGCTGACCGCTCAGGCCAGGCCCGTGGGCTGCCGCGCACCGGAGCTGCCGGCGCGGCGCGTCCGGCGGGGGAGCGTGGCGACGGCGACGCCGGCCAGGGCGAGCGCCCCGCCGGCCAGCGCCACCGGAGGCGGCACCTCGTCGAGCAGGATCCAGGACAGCAGCACCGTCAGCGGCGGGATGGCGTAGGCGCTCGCGGCGGTCCGCCCGGCGTCCGTGCGCGCCAGGACGTACCCCCAGGTGCTGAACGCGATCGCCGTGGGGAACACGCCCAGGTAGACGACCCCGACGGCAACCGCTGCCGGTGCCGCGGCGAGCTGGGTGACGAGGGCAGGCAGGAACGGCAGTGCGGCGAGGGTCCCGGCGGCGCAGCCGATCCAGGTCATGGTCAGGGCGTCCAGGCCGGGCAGGATTCGCTTCTGCAGCACGGCGGACCCGGCGTACAACAGCGCGGCGACCAGGGCGAGCACCACTCCGGCGGCGTCGAAGCGCCCGTTCGAGGTGGCGAGCGCGATGAGGACGACGCCGGCCAGGGCGACGCCCATCCCCGTCAGCAGGCGACGGGGGAACCCCTCGCCCAGCAGGAGCCCGGCGAGGACGGCGATGAGCACGGGTGCGAGGTTGATCAGCATCGCCGTGGTGCCGGCGTCGAGGTGCTGCTCGGCGGCGTTGAGGGCCACGTTGTAGCCGCCGAACCAGGCGACGCCCCACGCCGCGACCACCGCGAGGGTGCGGCCGCGGGGGAGCCGCCCGACGGGCCGACCGCGGGTGAGGCGCCGGTGGCGCGCGATCCCGACCAGGACCGTGAGGGTGAGCGTCCCGACCGCGACGCGACCGAGCGTGAGCGGCCCGGGGTCGAGGTCGTGGGCGACCGCGCGGATGCCGATGAACGCCGAGGCCCACAGCAGGATCGTCGTGGTCATCGCCGCCACGACGAGCGCGGGGCGGCGCGGGGCCGACGTCGGGGCGGGTGCCGGCGCGGGCTGCTCGCAGGGGACGGGTGCGGTCGTGGTCGTCATGCGGTGATCGTGCCCTGGCGCGACGCATCAGCACCAGTTCACGTTTCTGCTGAAGGATTCAGTGCGACTGTATGATCGACCCCATGCTCGACGTCCACCGCCTGCGCATCTTCCGCTCCGTCGTGGCCAGCGGCTCGGTCGCCGCGGCGGCGAGCAACCTCGGCTACACCCCGTCCGCCGTGAGCCAGCACGTCACCGCGCTGCAGCGGGAGACCGGCCTGACCCTCCTCGAACGCGCCGGCCGGGGCGTGCGGCCCACCGCCGCCGGACTCGAGGTCGCCGCCCAGGCCGACCGGGTCCTGGCGCGGCTCGGCGAGGCCGAGGCCGTCGTCGCCGACCTGCGCTCCGGCCGGACCGGGAGGCTGTCCATCGCCTACTTCGCCTCGGTCGGGGCGGCCTGGCTCCCGCGCGTGGTGCGGCGACTGACCGCCGACTTCCCCGGCGTCCGGCTCGACCTGACGCTCAGCGAGCAGATCGCCGACGACCCCGACGCCCGCCCCGACCTCCAGGTGGCCGTCGCGCAGACGGGGTTCCGCGCCGGGGCGGGGTTCGTGGCGCACCACCTCCTGGACGACCCCTACCGCGCCGTCGTGCCGGCCGACCACCCCCGGGCCGCCGCGGCGGAGGTCGACCTCGCCGACCTCGCGACCGAGCGGTGGATCGACAACGACTTCGCCCGCGGCTGGTGCCGCCGCAACCTGCTCGAGGCGTGCACCGCCGCCGGGTTCAGCCCGAGGTTCGACGTCGAGGCCCACGACTACCCGACGGCGATCGCGATGGTGCGGGCCGGCGTCGGCATCACCGTGCTGCCCGCCCTCGGCGCCGTCGACCTGCCGCCCGGGACGGCCTCCGTCTCCGTCGTCCGCCCCGAGCCCGTCCGGTCGATCTTCGTCGTGGTGCGCGACGCCGTCGCCCGCACGCCCGCCGCCCGGGCCGCCGTCGAGTCCCTGCAGGACGCCGTGGCGGCGGGACGCCCCGGCGCCGGACCGCGCCGCACCCTCCCGACCGCTGGTGTGCCCGCGGCGACGCCGTAGGCTGGTCCGGCACCCGCCGGCGCACCGCCGCCGGCTCCCCGAGCTCTCGTGAGGTACCCCTGTGACCACGCTGCCCACCGCTTCCGGTTCCTACGGCGACAAGCCCGAGATCACCTTCCCCGAGGGGGAGGCCCCCGCCGGCCTGCAGGTGCAGGTCCTGGCCGAGGGCACCGGCCCCGTCGTGGACGCCGGCCGCACCATCGTCGTGAACTACCTCGGCCAGACCTGGGGCGGCGACGTCTTCGACAACTCCTGGGACCGCGGCCAGACCATCGACTTCCCGATCGGCGTCGGCGCCGTCATCGGTGGCTGGGACAAGGGGCTCGTTGGCCGCAACGTCGGTGACCGCGTCCTGCTGTCCATCCCCGCCGAGCACGGCTACGGCCAGCGGGGCGTCCCGCAGGCCGGCATCCCCGGCGGCGCCACCCTCGTGTTCGTCGTGGACGTCGTCGACGTCAAGTGAGCTGAGCCGGATCACCCCGGACGGTCCGCCGCAGCCTGCCCGTCGTCGCCCCCGAGCCCCGCTCGGCGGGCGGCGACGATCGCCTGCGGCCGGTCCGGAACCTGGAGCTTGACCAGCACGTTCGAGACGTGGTTGGCGACCGTCTTGACCGAGACGTCCAGCCGCCGTGCGATCACCGCGTTGGAGAGACCGGACGCCACGAGGTCGAGCACCTCGCGTTCGCGGCCGGTCAGTCCCGGGAACGGCGTCACCGTCGGAACGCTGCCCGGTGCCGCGCGGAACATCCCACCCAGCCGCCGGGCCACCTGCGATCCGAGCAGGAGGTCCCCGCGCCCCGCCGCGTGCACCGCCCGCAGGACCTCCTCGGAGTCGGCGCCCTTGAGGACGTAGCCTCCGGCGCCGGCGCGCATCGCGGCGAACAGGGCGTCGTCGTCCTCCACCATGGTCAGCATCACCACGGCGACGTCCGCATGTGCGGCCGTGATCCGCTGCGTCGCGTCGATCCCGCTGGTCCCGGGCATCCGGATGTCCATGAGGACGACGTCCGGGCGCACCCTGGTGACGAGTCCGACCGCGTCCTCGCCGGAGCCGGCCGTTCCCACCACCACCGTTCCGGCCGCCCGGTCCAGCAGCGCGGCCAGGCCCTCGCGGAAGATCTCGTGGTCGTCCACCACGACCACCCGCAGGTCAGCGTCCTCGGACATCGTCCTCCTCGTCGTCCGGTGCGCCCGCCGGACGCAACGGTAGCCGGGCGACCACCTCCAGGCCGTCGGGCTGCGTGATCTCCAGCCTGCCGCCCAGCTCCTCGGCCCGCTCGCGCATGCTCGTCAGACCTACTCCCGGACGACCGCTCGTCGCCCGGGAGGCCACGCCGTGCCCGTCGTCGTGCACCGAGATCCGCAGATGCCCGCCCGATGCCCGCAGCGACACCTGGCACGCCCCGGCCGAGGCATGCCGGGCGGCGTTGGTCACCGCCTCACGGACGATGTGGAACGCTGCAGCCTCGACCGCTGCGGGCAGTGCCGGCAGCGGCACGGGATCGACCTGGACCTCGACGTCCAGCCGTCCACCCGCCAGCAGCGCCGCGTGGGATCGCAGGGCGTCGGCAAGACCGAGCTCGTCCAGTGCGCGAGGACGGAGCTCGTCGACGACCTGGCGCACCTGCCCGACGAGCTCGCGGTTGCGTTCCTTCACGGCGGTCACGACCAGCGCAGCCCGCTCGGGGTCGCGTGGCAGCAGGGCCAGCGCCTCGTCGAGCTGGAACGTCTGGGCGGCCAGGGACGGTCCGAGCCCGTCGTGCAGGTCCCGGCGGATCCGGCGCCGCTCCTCCTCACGAGCCACCACCAGGCGCTCGCGGGAGTCGCGCAGCGCGGTCGTCAGGCGGGCCGATCGGACCACCGCGGCGATCGGTCCCGCCACGCTCTCCAGCAGGGCGAGGTCGGCGGGCGTCAGGTCCTCCCCGGGCCGCCGTGGAGCGACGACGAGGTGCCCGACCAGCTCCCCGGCGTCGCGCAGGGCAACGTCCGCGGCCGTCTCGTCCAGGGCGCCGTGGTGTGCCAGCACCTCGGTCCGGCCGGGGTGGGTGGCCTCGACGGCCGCCCCTGCCAGGTGCAGCGACTCGCTGACGGTACGCACGATCGTGGCCAAGGTCTGCTCGGACGTGCCGGCATCGGCCAGGTGGCGCCCGAGCCGGCTGAGCACCGCGACCGGGTCGTCCCGTTGCCCGTACAGCATGCGGGTGACGACGGCCTGCAGACGCCGTCGGGCGGGCTCCACCAGGACGGCCACCACGACGGCGGCCAGCAGGGCGGCGGCGGGGAGGCGGTCCGGGGCGAGCGTCGCGGCCAGGGCGACCACGCCGGCGTACACGATCAGCAGCAGCGCGGTGAGCAGGCCGTAGACGGCGGTGCGCCGTAGGCCGCGGGGGACGTCGTGCAACCGGTAGCGCAGCACGGCTGCGCCCCAGAGGAGCGCCAGAGCGATCGCGGCCGTGGCCGCCGCCGCGTGCAGCACGGCGGACAACCCGAGACCGACGCCGAGCGTGGCGCCGACGGCATCGGCCGCCTCCGCCGTGGCGGTCAGGACCAGCACGACGCCGAATGCGACCGCGACGGTCGCGATCTGGCGTCGCAGCGTCGTCCCGGTCGCCCGGCGCCACCGGGTGACGAGGCTGCCGACGGCCACGACCACCGAGGCCACGACGAGGACCAGCCAGACCGGCCCCAGCAGTGCCGCCAGGACGTCGTCAGGAACCTCGAGCACACCGAGGGGGTTGGGCGGCGGGTCGGCCGCCTCGAAGAACACGTTCTGCGCCGGGCGCTCGACGAGGGCGAACCATGCCACGTACAGCACCCAGCCGGCGGCTGTGACGACGACGGCACGGCCCCGGCCCGGCGAGGCCGCCGACCCGTCGGGGAACAGTGCGGGCAGCAGCAGCGCCACCAGCAGGAACGTCACGGGGAAGAGGTCCTGCGTCCAGACGGCGGCCGCAGCGCCCGGCAGGTCGTCCGCCGTCGCCACCGGCGCGAGGACCGCGGCGCAGCGCAGCACCACCGTCGTCGTCCCGGCGGCGAGCATGAGCCAGCCGTAGCGGACCGGGTCGCCGCGCAGGACCACCAGCGTGCCCAGCACGGCCAGGGTCAGGGCGAACAGGTCTCCCGCGACGCCGCCCAGGTCGGTGCCGCCGGTCGTCAGGGCGACCCCGCCCGCGGTGGCCGCCGCGACGACGGCTACGGCAAGCAGCCCGACCGCGCCGGCCCGGGAGGGTACCGACGGGCGGTCGATGGAACGTCGGTCCTGCGTCATCGCTGTCTCCGGCCGGTGACGTCCCACTTTATGCCGGTGTCGACCCTGGCGCTCCCGATGCTCGCCCGCCACCGCCGCCGGGCCCGAGTTGGCCGCGCCGGACGCCGGATGCCGCGCGGCCGGTCAGCGCGGCGAAGGCCGCCGCCCAGAGGAGGGCGAGCACCGCCGTCGTCGTGCCGAGCGCGGAGGCTGACCCGGGGAAGGTCAGCGAGTGCACGGCCACGACGGCTGTCGCGCCGACGGCGATCCCGGCCGGTAGGCCGCGGCCGTCGGTCCGGGAGGCCCCGAGGAGCGCGGCGGCACCCAGGACGACGCCGAGCACCGCCACGGCCGCGCGGTGCTGGGAGTGCGGCCCGTCCGCACCGGCCTCCACCTGCCCGACCAGGGCGGCGACGGCCACAGCGGCCCATCCCGCTGCCCCCGCCAGCGCGAGCACGAGCGGGCCGCGGTCGAACGGGCCCACCGTGAGCACGTCCCGAGCCCGCGGGTGCAGTGCGGCGAGCAGCAGGACCGGCAGGAGGACGGCGCACTCCTCGAGCAGTGCGGGTCCGAGGTCGCCGGTGCTGCCGAACACCACGAACGAGCCGACCGCCACCACGCAGAGGAGCTGCATCGAGGCGACGCGTCGCTCCGGCCGACGCCACTGGGCGTAGGCGGGCAGCAGCGTCGCCCACCCCAGGAGGCCGGCGGCGAGGTAGTGCAGACGCTCGCCACCCAGATCCACGTCGTCGCCCGTGATCACGGTGACGGTGGATTCGGGCAGCCACATCAGCACGACCTCCGTCAGGGCGAAGACCACGACGGCGGTGAGCCAGAGGGCGACGACGACCGACACGACACGGAACGCACGCCGTCTCCGGGCGTGACGAGCGGTCGGTGCCGGTGCGGTGGTGGTGTGCATGGCGGGCCTTCCTCTCCGAGGGACGGTGCGAACCTACCCAGCGGGAGTTCCCGGGAGCACGGGGGCAGATTCCCGGCGGGCCGGGAGATCTGGTCAGGCCTTGCGCGAGCGCGTCACCGTGAAGCGCGGGTCCTGGGCGACGTGCTCGGTGGGGCCGACGGCACGGTTCAGCGACCCGCGGAAGCGCAGCCGCGTGTTGTACACGCACCACAGCTCCCCGCCGGGCCGCAGGATCCGGCCGGCCGCGGCGAACATGCGGTGCGCGGCATCGGTGCTCACGGCCGCCCGGTCGTGGAACGGCGGGTTCAGGAGCACGACGTCGGCGCTCGCGTCCGGCAGCCCGGCGGCGGCGTCGCTGCGGTCCAGACCGGCGGTGGCACCGTTCGCCGCCAGGGTCGCTCGCGTCGAGGCCACCGCGGCCGCCGACCTGTCGGTCGCCACGACGTGCGCCTCGGGGTACCTCAGCGCCAGGACGGTCGCCACGAGTCCCGAGCCGCAGCCGAGGTCGACGGCGTCACGCACCCGCTCGGCGCCGGGCCAGCGGGCCGCCGTGCTCAGCAGGAACCGGCTCCCGTGGTCCAGCGCCGCGCCCGCGAACACCGCCCCGTGCGCGACGACGTCGACGTGCCCGGGCGCTTCTCCTCCCGACGTCGGGGTGGCGGCGGCGAGCAGCTCGGCGTCGGTGAGGCGTGCGCGGACCGGGTGCAGGGGGTCGGCGGTGCGTGCCTCGGGCCGCGGGGACGAGGCCACCAGCGCGCGGGACTTGCTCCGCGCCAGGGTGGCGTGCACCGCGGTGAAGCGGTCGCCGAGCACGTCGTTCATCGCGCGCGTCATGTGCTTGACGCGCCCCCCGGCGAGCAGCGTGACGTCGTCGGACGCGTACCGCGCCACGGCCTCGGCGATCTCGGTCAGCTCGGCCAGCCCCTTGGGGAGCTGCAGCAGGACCAGCCGGGCGCCGTCCAGCAGGGCGGGGTCCAGGGCGCCGGAGGTGGTGATCCGGTCGGCGTCCTGCGGGCCGCCGAGCGCCCGCGCGGCGTTGTGCGCGACCGCTGCCTCGGCGTCGACGGCGTCGGTGTGGCTGCGCACGCGCTCGGCGCCGAGGGTGAGCGCGCCCACGGACAGCGCGCCGAACCGGTCGCCGAGGACGACGACGCCGGCCGGCCCGGCGCCCGGGACCAGGGCCGCCGCCTCGGCCAGCAGCAGCCGGTCGGTGGCGTCGACGGCGACCGGTGCGTCGGCGCGGGTGCCGTCGTCGGGCCAGGGCAGGAGCCGGTCGAGCACGGCGGTCAGCGACGGCGGCAGGGCAGCGGGGGAGGTCACCCCCCGACCGTAGTCTGGGCGCATGACCGAAGCCACGTCGTCCGAGGCCCGTGTGACCATCACCTACTGCACGCAGTGCCGCTGGCTGATGCGGGCGGCGTGGGTGGCCCAGGAGCTGCTGCAGACCTTCCGCACCCGGATCGGCGAGGTGGCGCTGGTGCCGGGCACGGGCGGGGTGTTCCGCGTCGAGCTGGTCCGGGCCCCGGGTGAGGAGCCGGTGCTGCTGTGGGACCGCAAGGCCGAGGGCGGCTTCCCGGAGATCCCGCCGCTGAAGATCGCGGTCCGCGACGCCGTGGCACCGGACCTCGCGCTGGGGCACACCGACCGGGTCGCGTCCGGCGAGTAGCTTCGTTCGGCACTCGCGGTTTCGATCGGCACTCCGGAGCTGCCGAGCGAAGCCGCGAGTGCCGAACGAGATCAGTGCGCCTCGCGCTCCTCCGCGATCCGCTCCTCCTCGGCGCGCACCTTGGCGGCCGTCTCGCGCTCGCGGACGAGCCACTCGGGCGGGTCCTCGCGCAGCTCCTCGATCTGCTCGGTGGTCAGCGGCTCCGTGACCCCGCCGCGGGCCAGGCCGCCGATGGAGATGCCGAGCCGCCCGGCCACGACGGGCCGGGGGTGCGGGCCGTGGCGCCGCAGGTCGGAGAGCCACTGCGGAGGGTTCTCCTCGAGCGCGGTGAGCTCCGCGCGCGTGATGCCGTGCGCCTGGAACTCCGCCGGCGTGGCCGGCAGGTGCACCCCGAGCTTCTTCGCGGCGTTCATGGGCTTGAGGACCTGCTGGGAGAAGGGGGTTCCGGCCATGGGCCCAGCCTAGACGTGCCCCGACGCCGCCGCCGTCCTGCGGGCGGTCGCCGCGCCGTCGGCGGGCCGGGTGCGGCCCCGTAGCCTGGTCCCGTGAGCGACGACACACCCCCCGCGCCCGGCCCGGACGGTCCCGGACCCGACGACGGCGCACCGGCCGAGGACACCGGGCCGCGGTTCCGCCTGGCCTACGTCCCGGGCGCGACGCCGGGCCGGTGGGCCCGTACGTGGGAGCAGCGACTGCGTGACGTGCCCCTGGACCTGGTGCCGGTGCCCGCGGCCGACGTCGCCACGGCACTGCGGGCCGGGGACGTCGACGCCGCGATCGGACGGCTGCCCGTCGACAAGGACGTGTTCCACGCCATCGAGCTGTACACCGAGGTGCCGGTCGTCGTCGTCTCCCGCGACCACCTGCTCGCCGCCACCGAGGAGTCCGAGCACCTCACGGCGGCGGACCTCGACGAGGCGGACGACGTCACCTGGCTGCCGGCCGACGACGTGCTGTTCACCGACGGTCGGCCGGTGCCCGGGCGGGCGCCGACATCGCCGGACCCGGAACTGGCCGACGGACTGCGCCCCCGGACGACGGCCGAGGCCGTCGAGTGGGCGGCGACCGGGGTCGGGATGGTCGTGGTGCCGATGTCCCTGGCGCGGCTCCACCACCGCAAGGACGTGGTGCACCGGGTGCTCGACGGCGGGCCGGAGGCTCCGGTGGGGCTCGTCTGGCTGCGCGACGGCCTCTCCGCGGAGACGGCCGTGCTCGTCGAGGAGATGGTCGGCATCGTGCGGGGGCGGACGGTCAACAGCTCGCGGGGGCGCGGTGGCGCCGAGGGGGCGACGGCGGGAGGCCCGACGGAGCCTCGGGGCCGGGGGGCCGGGGGCGGTCGCGCGGGTCGCCCGCCGGCCGAGGAGCGCCGCAGCGGGCGTGGTCGGGGCGGGACCACCGGCCGGGGCGGCCGGCCGGGCAAGGGGTCGTCCGGGCGGGGCGGCCGGACGGGCGGCCGCGGGCGGCGGTGAGGTGCCGGCGGTGCGGCGGGCACCGAGCCCGTCGCACGCAGTGCGGGGCGGCCCGACGGCGTCACACGCTGCGGTCGGTGCCCTGCGGATCCAGGAGGCGTCGGACGGTCTGGAGGGTGTCGGCCTCGTCCGGCCGCTTGTCGTCGCGGTAGCGCAGCACGCGGGCGAACCGCAGCGCGACGCCGCCGGGGTAGCGGGTGGAGCGCTGGACGCCGTCGAACGCGATCTCGACCACCTGCTCGGGGCGGACCGTCACGACGTAGCCGTCGGTGGGACCGTCGGCGAGCTCGGTGAAGCGCTCGGTCTGCCAGGCGAGCATCTCGTCGGTCATCCCCTTGAACGTCTTGCCGAGCATGACGAAGCCGCCGGCCGGGTCCCGGGCGCCGAGGTGGATGTTCGACAGCCACCCCTGGCGGCGCCCCGAGCCTCGTTCGACGGCGAGCACCACGAGGTCGAGCGTGTGCCGCGGCTTGACCTTGACCCACGCGGCGCCGCGGCGACCGGCGTCGTACGGGGCGTCGAGGTCCTTGAGGACCAGGCCCTCGTGCCCCTGTGCCACCGTCGCCTCGAAGAACTCCTGGACCGTCGTCGCCTCCGTGGACGTCACGCGGGGCACGACGGCGTCCGGTCCGGCCGCGTGGTCCAGCGCCGCCAGCCGGTCCCGCGCCGGGGAGTCGATCAGGTCGGTGCCGTCCAGGTGCAGCAGGTCGAAGAACCGGACGGTCAGGGGGAGCGCGTCGGGCTCGGCGTCGTGCGTGCCCGTGCGCGCCGCGGTGTCCTGGAACGGACGGGGGCGGCCGTCGTCGTCCAGCGCGAGGGCCTCGCCGTCGAGCACGGCGGCGCGCACGTCCAGGGAGCGGGCGACGGCGACGACCTCGGGCAACCGCTCGGTGATGTCGTCGAGCGACCGCGTGAACACGGTGACGTCGCCGCCGGTGACGTGCACCTGGACACGGATGCCGTCCAGCTTGACGTCGGCGGCCACCTCGCCGTCGAACCGCTCCAGGCCTCCGGCGACGTCGGGCGCGGACGAGGCGAGCATCGGCCGGACCGGGCGGCCGACCTCGAGCCGGAACCCGTCCAGGCTCGCGGTGCCGCCGGTGAGCGCCGCCCGCGCGATCGGGCCGGACAGGGCGCTGAACATCGCTGCGCGGCGGACCACCCGCACCGGGACGTCGGCCGCCGCGGCGATGGCGTCCAGGAGCAACGAGTCCAGGGCGCCCTGCCGCAGCTCGCCGAGGATCAGGTCGCGCAGGAACCGCTGCTCGGCGGCGGTCGCTCGGGAGAACAGGTCGGTGACCGCCGTGGCGCGAGCCGTCTGCGACCCGGGCCCGGCGAGGTGCGACAGGGTCTCCAGGGCGTCGTCGACGGCGACGGGGGTCAGGCCGGGGGCGTCGGCGGCCGGGGGCGCCTCGGCCAGCGACCGGCGGCCCAGCCCGGTGCGGCGCTGGCGGTGCCGCCCGGACAGGTACGAGGCCACGATCTCGATCTCGTCGCCCTCGGGGCCGTCCCGGTCGCCGGGGGCCGCGGCCGCCCGGAGCGCCTGGGACAGCAGCTCGCGCTTGCGCAGCCGCGACCGCGTCGCGGAGAGCGCGGTGTGGGTCTCGACGAGCTCGGCGAGCAGCACCCCTCGATCCTCGCAGGACCCACCGACATCGGCGTCGCGAATCCTCACGCTTCAGGCGGGCGAAGGCTGAGGAATCCCGACGCCGGCCGGGACCGGCGTCGCGCATCCTCATGGTTCAGCCCGCTGAAGGCTGAGGAATCCCGACGTCGGCCGACGCCGCGGCCGTCAGGCGGCGTCGGGGAACGGCACCCCGGTCGTCGCGTGGCAGCGGTAGCCGTGCGGGTTCTTCGCGTCGGACAGGTACTGCTGGTGGTAGTCCTCCGCGTAGAAGAACGGACCGGCCTCGGCCGCGGGCCGCATGTCCGTGGTGATCGGGTCGTAGCCCTTCGCGGCCAGCACCTCGCCGTAGCGGGCCGCGGTCGCCCGGACGGCCTCCGCCTGCTCCGGCGTCGTCCAGTACACGCCCGAGCGGTACTGCGTGCCGACGTCGTTGCCCTGCCGGAAGCCCTGGGTCGGGTCGTGCCGCTCCCAGAAGATCCGCAGCAGCTCCTCCTCGGACACGACCGCGGGGTCGTACGCCACCAGGGCCGTCTCGGTGTGACCGGTGCGGGCCGAGCACACCTCCTCGTAGGTGGGGTTCGGCGTCGTGCCGCCCATGTAGCCGACGGCGGTGCTCACCACACCGGGGACCTGCCAGTAGATCTCCTCGGCGCCCCAGAAGCAGCCCATCGCGAGGTACAGCACGCGGGTGCCGGGCGCCCACGGGCCGGTCAGCGAGGTGCCGAGCACCGTGTGCGGGCGGGGGGCCGGCAGGATCGGCGACTCGCGGCCGGGCAGTGCGTCCTCGGGCGCCACCATCGTGGTCTTGCCGCCGCCGAACAGGTTCTCGAACATCGCGTCGCCTCCTGGAGTGCCTGCGAGGCCGGTCTGCCGGCCCTGCACCCTGCGCAACGACGCGGGACCGTCCGGTGTTCCGACGTCGCCGCCGGACCCCGTGATCAGTCGAGATCGCGCACGGCGCGGGCCTCGACGTCGGCCAGCACCTCGTCCGCCACGTGCGGGCTGGCCAGCCCCTCGCTGCGGGCCCGGATGACGACGCCGCGCTCCACCTCGACGGCGTCGGCCAGCAGGGCGTCGACCAGCTCCCCGTAGCGGTCCTCGGTGTCCGCACCGGCCGCCCGGGCCTCGGACAGGGCGAGCTGCGCGGTGAGATACCCCTCGTACTGCAGGGCGACGGCGTCGCGCACCGGTTCCGGGACGTCGTCGCGGGCGCGGACCGCCTCGAGCGCCGCCCGGGTGGCCTCCTCCCGCAGCCGCGCCACCTCCGCGGTCTCGTCCACCGTGCTGCCGACGCCGAGCCGCCGCACCACCGGGGCCAGGGTCAGCCCCTGGAGCACCAGCGTGACGAGCACGACGACGAGCCCCACGAACACGACGGTGCTGCGGTGCGGGAAGTCGCCGCCGCCGTCGACCAGGTGGGGCAGCGCGAGCGCGGACGCGACCGAGACGACGCCGCGCATCCCCGCCCAGGACATCACCGTGGTCTCGCGCTGCGTGAACGCCCCGACGCCGGCCACCGCCTCCGGCACGCCCTGGCGCACCGCGCGGGCAGCCATCCCGCGCTCCACCAGCCACACCGCCGGGAACATCCAGGCGAACCGCAGCGCCACCAGCAGACCGACGACGGCGAGCGCCAGGGGGAGCGTGGAGGCGGCGACGGGGTTGTCGTCCAGGACGGACGTCAGCTCGAACCCGATGAGGATGAACACGACGCCGGTGATGAGGTAGTCGAGGTACTCCCACACCGACCGGCCCAGCAGCCACCCGCCCGAGGTCACCGACGTGTGCGACACGTCGCGCAGCAGCAGGCCGAGGGTGAGGACGGCGAGGACCCCGGACCCGTACAGCTCCTCCGCCAGGAGATAGGCGGCGAACGGCAGCGCCAGCGTGATCGTGGTCTCCGCGGCGGGCACCCGGATCCGGCCCAGCACGAGGTGCCCGACCCAGCCCAGCGCGAGCCCCAGCCCGATGCCGACGACGACGGCGAGCAGCAGGTCGAGCCCGACCTCCCCGGCGGTCACGGACCCTGCGACCACGGCGGCCACCGCCACGTGGTACATGACCAGCGCGGTGGCGTCGTTGAACATGCCCTCGCCCTCGAGGACCGTCACGACCCGTCCGGGCAGCCGCAGCCGCCGGGCCACCGCCGTCGCCGCGACCGGGTCGGGGGGCGCCACGATCGCGCCCAGCACCCAGGCCACGGCCCACGGGACGCCGGCGGCGTGCGCGACGACGGCGACGACCGCGGCCGAGGCGATCGTCAGTCCGACCGCGGTGAGCAGGATCGGGCGGGCCTGGTCCTTGAACTCCCGGGCGGTGGACCGCTGCGTGGCCGCGAACAGCAGGGGCGGCAGCACGATCGGCAGCACGAGCTCCGGGTCGATCGACAGGCCGGGGGTGCCGGGAACCAGGGGCAGGGCGATGCCGAAGATCGTCAGCAGGACCGGCAGGGGTACCCGGATCTTGTCGGCGAGCGGTGTCAGCACCACCAGACCCGCGAGGACCAGACCCCACAGGGCGACGGAGGACATGAGGTGGGCTCCCGGCGTGCGACGAGGGTGGACGCGCACAGTCTGCCCGTCGCGAGGTCGCGGTGCACGCCGCAGGCGCACGGAAGGGCGAGCCGCGGCTGCTGCCGGTGTCGGCGCCGGGCCGTAGCGTGACTCCCATGACCGAGCGAGCGACGGTGCCGCCAGAACCCCTGCTCCTGCCGGACGCCGCGGCCTGGCGTGCCTGGCTCGACGAGCACGAGGACACCACGCCCGACGGCGTCTGGCTGGTCCTGGCGCGCAAGGGCCAGGACGCCCCGACCACCCTGACGCGGGCCGACGCCCTCGACGAGGCCCTGTGCAGCGGCTGGATCGACGCCCAGGCCAAGGGCCGCGACGACGTCACGAGCCTGCAGCGGTACTGCCCCCGGCGCGCCCGCAGCATCTGGTCGGTGCGCAACCGCGGGATCGTCACCGGCCTGATCGAGGCCGGGCGGATGCGCCCGCGGGGACAGGCCGAGATCGACCGGGCGAAGGCCGACGGGCGCTGGGAGGCTGCCTACGCGGGGCCGGCCACGATGGAGGTGCCGCCGGCCATGGTCAGGGCGCTCGCCGAGAGCCCGCGGGCGACCGCCGCGTGGGAGCTCCTCACGTCGCAGAACCGCTTCGCCTTCCTGCACCGGTTGGCCACCGTGAAGAAGGAAGAGACCCGGGAGCGCAACGCCGCGAGGTTCGTCGCCATGCTCGAGCGGGGTGAGACGTTCTACCCGCAGCGCCGTAGCATCCCGCGGGACTGACCGTGCCGAGCGGGTCGGTCGCGCGACGTGCCGCGACCTCTCCGGGCGATGACCACCACGGAGACCTACTGTGGGGCCGTGGTGAACGCTGAGAAGAGCGGGGTGAGCGGGCGGGGCATGGTCACGCCCAGCGTGCGGGGCGCGGCGGCGTGGTCGTGGCGGCTGCTGCTGATCGCCGCGGGCGTGGCGGCCCTGGTGTGGGTGCTCGGGCAGCTCAAGACGATCGTGGTGCCGGTCGCTGTCGCCCTGCTCATCACCGTCCTGCTGCGACCGGTCCGGCTCACGATGGAGAGGTGGGGGGTGCCGCGCGGGCTGGCGACGGCGTTGTCCATCCTCGGGCTGATCGCCTTCGTCACCGGTCTGGTCGTCATCGCGGGGCAGTCCATCGTCAGCGGGTTCCAGGACCTGTGGGACCAGGCCGTGGCCGGGTTCAACGAGTTCCTCACCTGGCTCTCGGACGGTCCGCTGGGGGTCGACACCGCCACGCTGTCCGACCTCGGCCAGCAGGCCCAGGACTTCGTCGCCGACCAGAGCTCCTCGCTGATCACCGGGGCGTTGGGGGCCGCGACGACGGTGGGACACGTCCTGGTCGGGATCATCATCGCGATCTTCTGCCTCATCTTCTTCCTCCAGGACGGGCGCACCATCTGGACCTGGATCGTCAACCTCCTGCCGGTCACCGCCCGCGAGCCGGTGCACCAGGCCGGCCGCCGCGGCATGGTCACGCTGTCGTCCTACGTGCGCACGCAGATCCTCGTGGCACTGGTGGACGCGATCGGCATCGGTGTCGGGTCCGCGTTCTTCGTCCCCACGCTCGCCATCCCCATCGGCATCCTCGTGTTCGTCGGCTCGTTCGTGCCGATCCTGGGAGCGATCGTCACGGGTGCGATCGCCTGCGCCGTCGTGCTCGTCGCCGAGGGGTGGATCGCCGCCCTGATCATGCTCGGCATCGTGCTGCTGGTGCAGCAGGCCGAGAGCCACATCCTGCAGCCGTTCCTCATGGGCCACGCCGTGTCCCTGCACCCCGTGGCCGTGGTGCTGGTGGTCGCGGCGGGCAGCCTGTCGGCAGGCCTGATCGGCGCCCTGTTCGCGGTGCCGCTGGCGGCGGTGCTCAACACGGTCATGCAGTACCTGCACGGGCACGACAAGTTCCCCGAGCTCGGCACGGACGACCACGTGCCCCTGCTGAGACGGCCGTCCTTCTCCGACCTGCCCGGCACCCTGCTCTGGTCCAACCGGTCCGGTGCGACCCCGGACGACGACGAGGGGACGCCGTCGCCCGGCACCCCCGGGACGGAGCCCGACGAGCGCCGCGGCTGACGGCCCGGGCCGGTGCGTCGCCGTCCGGCGCCGTCGCATACTGGGCGGGTGACTCTTCCGACCCCCCTCGCCCGCGTGACCCTCGACGACGTCCGCGACGCCGCCGATCTGATCCGGCCGGTGGTGACCCGGACCCCGGTGCAGCCGTTCCGGGCGCTCACGCAGCTCGCCGGCGCCGACGTCGTCCTCAAGTGCGAGAACCTGCAGCGTGCCGGGTCGTTCAAGATCCGCGGCGCCTACACCCGGCTCTCCCGCCTGACGCCCGAGGAGCAGGGCCGGGGCGTCGTCGCGGCCTCCGCCGGCAACCATGCGCAGGGCGTGGCCCTCGCCGCACAGCAGCTCGGCATCCCGGCGGTCGTCTACATGCCCCAGGGCGCCTCGGTCCCCAAGCTGCAGGCCACCCGGGGTTACGGCGCCGAGGTGCGCCAGGTCGGCACCAGCGTGGACGAGGCGCTCGCCGCAGCCCGGGCCGAGGCGGCGCGCACCGGCAAGGTGCTGGTGCACCCGTTCGACCACGTCGACGTCGTGGCGGGGCAGGGCACCGTCGCGCTGGAGATCCTCGAGCAGGTGCCCGACGTCGGCACCGTCGTCGTGCCGCTGGGCGGCGGTGGCCTCGTGGCCGGGATCGCGACCGTGCTGGCCGAGGTGGCGCCCCACGTGCGCGTCGTCGGCGTCCAGGCGGCGTCCGCGGCCGCGTACCCGGCCTCGCTCGTGGCCGGGCGGCCCGTGGTGGGGGACCTGGGCTCCACGATGGCCGACGGCATCGCGGTGGGCACCCCGGGCGAGGTGCCCTTCGAGGTGCTGCACCGGCTGGGCGTCGAGGTGCGCACCGTCACCGAGACGGAGATCTCCCGGGCGCTGCTGCTGGTCGCGGAGCGGGCCAAGCTCGTCGTGGAGCCTGCGGGGGCCGCGTCCGTCGCCGCGGTGTCGGCCGCGCCCGAGGAGTTCCCGGGCACGATCGTGCCGGTGCTGACGGGTGGCAACATCGATCCTCTGCTCCTGCAGCGCGTGATCCAGCACGGACTGGTGGCCGCCGGGCGCTACCTGCAGATCTCCGTGCGCCTCGACGACGAGCCGGGTGCTCTCGCGTCCCTGCTGGACTCGGTGGCCGGCGCCGAGGGGAACATCGTGCGCGTCGACCACCGCCGCACGGACACGACGCTCGAGGTCGCCGAGGTCCTCGTCACCCTCCAGCTCGAGACCGAGGGACCGGATCACTGCGCGCAGGTGCTGGAGCGGCTGCGCCGCGACGGGTACCACCTCACCTGAGCTGCGCCACGGGTGTCGATCAGCGGTGTCGCCGTTCGTCGTCCTGATGACACGGCCGCACGGGCCGTGCGGACGAAGGAGGCGGACGATGCGATTCCTGGACAGGATCCTCGGCAGGGCCCCGCAGGCGCAGGGCTACCGGGCTACCGTGGCGCCTGACCGGCGCGGCCCCCGCGACGTCGAGCCGGTCGACGTGGCGTTCTACGGACCGATGGTGTTCTTCCGGCGTGACGACCGGAGTTGGTGAGGAGACGACGATGCGCTATCTGATGCTGGTGCTGTCCACGCCCGACGACCGACCCCCGAGCCCCGAGGACGCGGCGGCCGCCCCGTCGATCGAGTCCTGGGTGGAGCGCTACTACGGCGACGGCGTCGCCTCCGCGGGGGATCGGCTCCGCCCGCCCGAGGACGCGGTGGGCGTCCGGGTCCGCGGGGGCCGGGTGCTCGTCACGGACGGCCCGTTCTCCGAGTCCAAGGAGGCCATCGGCGGGTTCGACGTCATCGAGGCTCCCGACCTCGACACGGCGATCACCGTCGCCTCCGAGCACCCGATGGCCTACGCCGGCGCGATCGAGCTGCGTCCCGTGTGGCCGCTGGACCTCGACGGCACGGGCGGTGAGGGGTGATGCGCTACCTGTTCCTGATCCACGAGCCCGACGTGCCCGACCGTGGCCCGACCCCCGACATCGAGGACTGGGTGCGCCGGCACGACGCCGCCGGCTCCCGGGTGCTCGGCGAGCGGCTGCGCCCCGCGGCGGACGTCCGCCGGGTGCGCGTCGACGACGGCCGGACCGTCGTCACCGACGGCCCGTTCGCGGAGTCCAAGGAGGTGATCGGCGGGTTCGACGTCGTCGAGGCTCCCGATCTCGCGGCAGCGCTCGCCATCGCCGCGGAGCACCCGGGGGCGTGGGGCGGGTCGACGGTCGAGGTGCACCCGTTCTGGCCGACGGACGGTGACGGGTCGGCGTGAGCGGCACGGCGGGGACCGCGGTCGAGGACGCGTTCCGCTCCGAGTGGGGGCGCGTGCTGGCCGCGGTCGCCCGGTCCACGGGTGATCTCGACCTGGCGGAGGAGTCGACGCAGGAGGCGTTCGCGTCCGCCGTGCGGACGTGGGCCCGCGACGGCGTGCCCGAGCGGCCGGGCGCCTGGCTCACCACGACGGCGCGCCGCCACGCGATCGACGTGCTGCGCCGTCGGCGCACCGAGCGGGAGCGGACGGAGGAGTCCGCCCGCCTCGACGAGCGGGTGCGGTCCGGCGCGCCGGTCGGGGCCCGGACCGCGGACCCTGTCCTCGCGGAGGTCGCGGACGGCCTGGAGAGCGAGCCGTGGGAGACCGACGACCCGGACGGCGACCTGCTGCGGCTCGTCTACACGTGCAGCCATCCGGCGATCCCGCTCGAGGGGCGGGTGGCGCTGACCCTGCGGTCGCTGACGGGCATGACCACGTCTCAGGTGGCGCGGGCCTTCCTCGTGCCGGAGGCGACGATGGCCCAGCGGCTCGTCCGGGCGAAACGACGGATCCGGGACACCGGCATCGTCTTCCGGGTGCCGCCGCCGACCCTGCTGGCCGACCGCACGGCGGGTGTCCTGGCCGTGCTGTACGTGCTCTTCACCGAGGGCTACGACGCCTGGGCCGAGCCCGCCGACGCCGTCGAGGGGGCAGCCGGGCGCCGGGCGCTGGCCGGCGACGCGGTGCGCCTGGCCCGGCTCGTGGTCCGGCTGCTGCCCGACGAGCCGGAGGCGCGTGGGCTGCTGGCCCTCATGGTGCTCCAGCACGCGCGGCGGGACGCGCGCACGGGGTCCGACGGAGCGGCGCTCGTCCTGGCGGAGCAGGACCGGGCGCTCTGGCGCGACGACGAGACGGCCGAGGGACTGGCGGTGCTGGACGACGCGCTCGTCGCAGGCCGCCCCGGTCCGTACCAGGTGCAGGCGGCGGTGGCGGCCCTGCACGCCCGTGCTGCCGAGGTCGAGGCGACGGACTGGCCCGAGGTGCTCGCGCTCTACGACGTGCTGGTCGCGATGACGGGCTCACCCGTGGTGGCGCTCAACCGCGCGGTGGCCCTGGCCGAGGTCCACGGGCCGACGGCGGGTCTCGCCGCCGTGGACGAGGTCGCGGCGGACCCGGCGCTCGGTGGCTATCACCTGGTGCCGGCCGTGCGGGCCGAGCTGCTGACCCGGCTGGGCCGGCCCGGCGAGGCTGCCGACGCCCTGCGCCGGGCGCTGGAGCTGGTTGACCGGGAGGGGGACCGCCGCCTGCTGGCACGCCGGCTGGCGGGGCTCACCACCCCCTGACGCGTCGAGCGTGCCGGCTTCTCCCTCGAACCGAAGTCTGGGGGAAGAAACCGGCACGCTCGATGCGCGACCGGGGCCGGGGGCCGGCCCGGGGCGGGACCGTCAGGCCGTGGTGGTCTCCGGCTCGGTGACGAGCGGGTACACGCCGTTCTCGTCGTGCACCTCGCGGCCGGTCACCGGGGGGTTGAAGACGCACACGCACGTGATGTCGGTGGTGGGCCGCACCTTGTGCTTGTCGTGGTCGTTGAGCAGGTACAGCGAGCCCGGCTTGAGCTGGTGGACCTCACCGGTGGCCAGGTCCTCGATCTCGCCCTCGCCGGACGTGATGAAGACGGCCTCGATGTGGTTGGCGTACCAGAAGAAGCTCTCGGTCCCCGCGTACAGCGTGGTCTCGTGCACCGAGAACCCGACACCCTCCTTGGCGAGGATGATGCGCTTGGAGCGCCAGTTCTCGCTCTTGATGTCGGCGTCGGTGTCGGTGATCTCGTCGAGCGTGCGGACGATCATGGGGTCTCCTCGGTCGTCGAAGGGTCGGACGGGGGTGGCGGGTCAGCCGAGGGCGGCGGCGAGGGACTCGTCGATGATCGCCAGTCCCTGGCGCAGCTCGTCCTCGGTGATGGTCAGCGGCGGCAGCAGCTTGACGACCTCGCTGTCCGGACCCGAGGTCTCCACCAGCAGACCGCGCTGGAAGGCCTCTGCGGTGACGCGGCCGGCGATCTCGCCGTCGGGCATCTGCAGGCCGCGGGCCAGGCCACGACCCTTGTTGATCAGCCCGAGGTCGGGGTACCGCGAGACGATCGCGTTGAAGTGACCCTCGATGATCATGCCCTTGGCGAGGATCTCCTTCTCGAGGGTGTCGTCCGACCAGTAGGTGCGCAGCGCCTCGGAGGCGGTGGCGAACGCCGGGGCGAACCCGCGGAACGTGCCGTTGTGCTCACCGGGCTCCCACACGTCGAGCTCCGGGCGCACCAGGGTGATGGCCATCGGCAGGCCGTAGCCGGAGATCGACTTCGACAGGCAGATGATGTCCGGGACGATCCCGGCCTCCTCGAAGGAGAAGAACCCGCCGGTGCGGCCGCAGCCCATCTGGATGTCGTCGAGGATCAGCAGGATCCCGTGCCGCTTGCACAGCTCGGACAGGCCGCGCAGCCACTCGGCGCGCGCGGCGTTGATGCCGCCCTCGCCCTGGACGGTCTCGACGATGACGGCTGCGGGCTCGTTCAGGCCGCTGCCGCCGTCCTCGAGCAGGCGCTCGAGGTAGACGAAGTCGTCGACGTCGCCGTTGAAGTAGTCGTCGTACGGCATGGGGGTGGCGTGCACCAGGGGGATGCCGGCGCCGCCACGCTTCATCGAGTTGCCGGTCACGGACAGCGCGCCGAGCGTCATGCCGTGGAAGGCGTTGGTGAAGTTGATGACCGACTCACGGCCTGTCACCTTGCGGGCGAGCTTGAGCGCGGCCTCGACGGAGTTCGCGCCGCCGGGGCCGGGGAAGACGACCTTGTGGTCCAGCCCGCGCGGCTCGAGGATCGTGGAGTGGAACGTCTCGAGGAACTCGCGACGCGCCGTGGTGAACATGTCGAGCGTGTGCACCATGCGGTCGTCGGCGAAGAAGTCGAGGACGACCTTCTTCAGGATCGGGTTGTTGTGCCCGTAGTTGAGGGACCCGGCACCGGCGAAGAAGTCGAGGTACTCGGTGCCGTCCTCGGCGTAGACGTGGGCGCCGACCGCGCGGTCGAACACGACCGGCCAGGCGCGCGAGTAGCTGCGGACGCCGGACTCGAGGGCGGTGAAGCCTGTCGGGTCCTCGGTCGACGCGTCGTTGGTCGGGGGGGTCACAGTTGTCACGAAGGACACTCCTGTAGGTGGTGCGCGCGGGTGCGTGCGAAGTGCGGGGCTGCGTCGTCACCTGCGCGCGGGACCGGCGCAGCCCGGAGTCTCTGTGGCGTCAGCGCCGGCCGAGGCCGTCGATGACGAGCAGTGGTTCGGCCTCGTGGCCGTCGGGGAAGTGGTGTGCCTCGAACCCTGACCTCTCGGTGAGGGTGGCTCCGCGATCGTCGGCCAGTCGCTGGAAGACGCGACGGGACGAGGCGTTGTCCGCCGTCACCGTGGTCGCCAACGATTCTACCCCGGGGACCTCGTCGAGGACGGAGTCCACGAGGCGGCCGGCCACGCGGTGGCCGCGGGCCCGCTCGTCGACGGCGACCTGCCACAGGAAGTAGCGGCTCGGGTCGCGCGGCAGCAGGTAGCCCGTCACGAAGCCGACGACGTCGTCACCCAGCAGGGCGATCCGGCAGGTGTCGGAGAAGTGGTCGGCCAGCAGCAGGTAGCTGTAGGAGGAGTTCAGGTCGAGGCTGCCCGAGTCCCGGGCGACCCGCCACATCTCGCCGCCGTCGGCGAGCGTCGGCGGGCGGATGGTGAGGTGTGCGGAATCGTGCCCGGCCGGGGTGCGGTCGGGCGTCGGATGGTCGCTCGCTGAGGATTCGGTGCGGTTCATACCACGGAAAAGGATAGACAATTCTGCGGCGAAATCCCACCCCGGGCTTTGCCCGCGGGCTTCCCGGCGGCGCCCGTGGGAACCGCCCGCAGCGTTGCTACTCGGGGGCGCAGAGGGGTTGCGAGGCCCCGTGGCGACGCGGTCCCGACGTGGCGGACGTCACGGTCCGACGGCGTCCGCGGGCGGGGTGCACGCTGCCCGCGGACGCCGTCGCTCAGCCGGAGAACGGGGTGGCGGAGGTGATCTCCACCGGGATCTCGCGCCCGTTCGGCGCGGTGTAGCTGACCTTGTCGCCGACCTGGTGGCCGTCGATCGCGGCGCCCAGCGGGGACGTGGGGGAGTAGACGTCGAGCTCGGTGGTGCCCGCGATCTCCCGCGAGCCGAGCAGGAAGGTCATCTCGTCGCCGGCCACCTTCGCCACGACGACCATGCCGGCCTCGACCGTGCCGTCGTCGGCCGGCCGGCTGACCGCCACGTTGCGCAGCTTCTCGGTCAGCTCGCGGATGCGCGCCTCGTTCTTCGCCTGCTCCTCGCGCGCGGCGTGGTAGCCGCCGTTCTCCTTGAGGTCACCCTCGTCGCGGGCGGCAGCGATGCGCTCGGCGATCTCGGTGCGGGCCGGGCCGGAGAGGTTCTCCAGCTCCGCCGTCAACCGGTCGTGAGCCTCCTGGGTGAGCCAGGTGACGTTGCTCTCGGTCACGAGGGCTCTCCTTTCCTGGTGCTCGATGGCCTGCGCGGGTCGGCACGCGTCGAAGCGCCCGGCGGGCGTCGGCACGCGCGCCGGCTGTCGCAGGACTGCGTGTGAATCCCTCAGGATAGCCGACGGTGCCCGACGGCGTGTCCGGTCGGCCGCCGGCGCCGGCGGCCGACCGGCGGCCGGGTCAGCGGCCCGGTCAGTCGCCGGTGACGGCGCACGAGGCGATGTCGACCGACGTCGCCAGCTGCGAGGTGCCGATCGTGACCTCGTACCCGGTGCTGCGGGACTCCGACGGCCCGACGGGCACGTCGAGCGTGCCGACCTGCGCGTAGCTGGGCGCCAGCGCGTCGAGTGTGCAGACCGCCGTCGTCCCCGGCGGCATGTTCACCTGGAACCTGGCCTCGACGTGCTCGGCGTCCACCGCGGTGAACCCGACCATCTCGGAGGTCACGGGGTCGGCGGCGTTCCGGGCGAAGGAGTACCACCCCACGGCCGCGACGGCGGCGGTCAGTGCGACCCCGATCGCCACCTTCCGGCCCCGTCCCGGCCGACGGCGCGGCGTCGCGCCCGCACGGCCGTACCTGTCCGCGGGGACGGTGGGGTGCTGCTCGGAGGTCATGACACCATTGTCCCTGACGTCCCCGGCTGTCATGACAGCCCCCGACGCGTCGTCCGACCACGATCCTGGAGGTCCCCCTTGGCAGGCAAACCACTGCGTCTCATGGCGGTGCACGCGCACCCGGACGACGAGTCGAGCAAGGGTGCCGCGACCACGGCGCGCTACGCGGCCGAGGGTGTCGAGGTGCTCGTCGTGACCTGCACCGGCGGGGAGCGCGGTGACGTCCTCAACCCCTCCTTCGAGGTGCCCGCCGGGCACGAGTTCGACTCGATCGAGGGACGGCGTGCCGTGCGGCGGCTCGAGATGGCGGCCGCGGCCGACGCGCTCGGGGTGCGCCAGACCTGGTTGGGGTTCGTCGACTCCGGCCTGCCCGAGGGTGACCCGCTGCCGCCGCTGCCCGAGGGCTGCTTCGCACTCCTCCCGCTCGAGGAGGCCTCGGCCCCGCTCGTGGAGCTCGTCCGCGAGTTCCGCCCGCACGTCATGACCACGTACGACCCGTCGGGCGGCTACCCGCACCCGGACCACATCCGCTGCCACGAGGTGGCGTTCGAGGCCTACCACGCGGCCGCGGACGGCGACCGCTACGTCGTCGAGGGCGGCGCGGAGCCGTGGGCGGTGAGCAAGCTCTACTACAACCACGGCTTCTCGATGGCCCGGATGCGGGCGGTGCACGAGGCGATCGAGGGCGCCGGCCTCGAGTCGCCGTTCGGCGACTGGATCGAGTCGCGCGCCGCCCGGGAGATCCCGGAGCGGACGGCGACGACGCACGTGGACGTCACGGGCTACTTCGACCGGCGCGACGCGGCCCTGACCGCGCACGCCTCGCAGATCGACCCCGACGGCTTCTTCTTCGCCGTGCCGCGGGACCTCGAGGCCGACGTCTGGCCGACCGAGGAGTTCGAGCTCGCCGACGCCCGCGTGCCCACCACGACCCCCGAGGACGACCTGTTCGCCGGCCTGCGGAAGGAGTCCTGATGGTCTCGCTGCCCGCCGTCGCGCTCCTCGCCGCCGTCGACCCCTCACCGAGCCCGACCGCCCGGGTGCTGGACGACTGGGAGGTGACCCCGGGCCTGGCCGGCTTCCTCGCGACGTTCGGCGTCGCCGTCTGCGCCGTGCTGCTCTTCCTGTCGTTGAGCCGCCACATGCGCAAGGCCGACGCCTACGCCCGGGCGCACGGTATCGAGGTCCCCCAGCGCCGCCGTCTCGGGGTGCGGCGGGACGCGACCGGGACGACGCCCCCGGTCGACGACGTGCCGACGAGCCCGTCCGACGGGCTCGGCAGCCCCGCCTCGCCCGACGACGTCGGCTCGCCCGACGTCGACGGCGAGCACCACCGGGGCGGGCCGGCATGAGCGTGCGGGTCACGATCGCCCAGGTGGCGGTCGCCGACGACCACGAGGCAAACCGGTACATGGTGGCCGACGCGTTCGACGCCGCCGCGCGGCTCGGCGCGGACCTGCTGGTGCTGCCGGAGTACGCCTCCGGCTACCACCCGCAGGGTGTCGGCATCGAGCACGCCGAGGACCTGGACGGTCCCTTCGTCACGACGCTGCGCAGGCTGGCGGCGGAGCACGGCGTGGCGGTGCTCGCCGGCACGACCCTGCCGGGGTCCGAACCCGCCCCGGGCGCGGGACCGCGCAAGGGGGTCAACGCCGTCGTGGGGGTGGATGCGGCCGGTGACCTGGCCGGCGTGTACCGCAAGGTCCACCTCTACGACGCGTTCGGCACCCGCGAGTCCGACCGGCTCGAGCCGGGTCCCGCGGACGCCGCCCCCCTGACGATGCGGGTGGGGGACCTGACGTTCGGGGTCATCACCTGCTACGACCTGCGGTTCCCGGAGTCCGCGCGCCGCGTGGTCGACGCCGGCGCGGACGTCGTCGTGGTGCCCGCCGCCTGGGTGTCCGGTCCGCTGAAGGCCGAGCACTGGCGCGCGCTGCTCACGGCCCGCGCCATCGAGAACACCGTCGTGACGATCGGCGTGGGCATGGCGGGCAAGGGCGTGACCGGGCACTCGATCCTCGTGGGGCCCGACGGCGTCGTCGGGCTCGAGGCGGACGAGGCGCCGCAGTACCGCACCGCCGACCTGGACCCGCAGGAGCTGGCCGCCGTCCGGCGGGCGAACCCGTCCCTGGACAACCGCCGCTACGCCGTCGTGCCGCGGTAGCGGAGACGCCGCGGCGCGGCCGGGCCGCGCGCGCCGCGGAGTGCGCTCAGACCGTCAGGGACGCGAGGAAGATCGCCACGGTGTGACACGTGAAGCCGACCACGGTCAGCGCGTGGAAGATCTCGTGGAACCCGAACCAGCGCGGCGACGGGTCGGGGTACTTGGTGCCGTAGACGATCGCACCGAGCGTGTAGGCGAGCCCGCCGCCCGCGACGAGCCAGACGACGGCCGCGCCGCCGGTCGCCCCGAACTGCCCCAGGTAGGCCACCGCCACCCACCCGAGGGCGACGTAGACCGGCACGTAGAGCCACCGGGGGGCGCTCATCCACAGCACCCGGGCCAGCAGGCCGGCGACGGCGCCGCTCCACACGATCGTGAGCAGGGTCGTGGCGGAGCGGGGGTCCAGCAGCGCGACGGCCAGCGGGGTGTAGGTCCCGGCGATGATGAGGAAGATGTTGGCGTGGTCCACGCGGCGCAGCACCGCCTCGACGCGCGGCGACCAGGTGCCCCGGTGGTAGACGGCGCTGGTGCCGAAGAGCATGAGGGCGCTAAGCCCGAAGATCCCGGCGGCGACCTTGCCGGCCACCGGTTCGGCGAGGACGACCAGGACGATGCTGGCGGCCAGCGCGAGCGGCGTGGTGACGGCGTGGATCCAGCCGCGCAGTCTCGGCTTGAGCCGACGGGCCCCCGCGGCCGCCTCGGCGGTCGCGGTCCGGACGGCGCCGGTGACCACGTCACGGGCGCCGGCGACCGTGCCCCGTGCGGTGTCCGTGGCGTCCGCGCCGACCGCCGCCGGGTCGGTGGCGTCGAGCGGGCGGGCAGGGTGCTCGGCGGCTCGTGCCACGGAGGTCCTCCTTGCGGGACGGGGCGGAACGGACAACCTACGGTTGCGTAGGTTACGCCAGCGTAGGCGACCCGGAGGGCCTCTGTCTCCCGGCTCCTGTGAAGATCGTGCGAGGAGTCGGCGCGCCCCGCACGACGAGCCCGCCCGCCCGGCGAGGTCGGCACCCTCGGGCGGTACCGTTGTCCCGATTCGTCCGTCCCGAACCCTCCTGAGGAACCGCGTGCGCCTGCCCCACCCGCTGTACAACCTGTACGAGCACCGGCTCGCGACGTCCCTGGCGTCCGCGCCCCTGCCGCGGCACGTCGGCGTCATCCTCGACGGCAACCGGCGGTGGGCGAAGTCCTTCGGCGAGACGGCCGCCACCGGTCACCGCAAGGGAGCCGACAAGATCGCCGAGTTCCTCGGCTGGGCCGAGGAGCTCGGCATCGAGGTCGTCACGCTGTGGATGCTCTCGACGGACAACCTCGCGCGCCCTGCGTCGGAGCTGGCCGACCTGCTCGACATCATCTCCGACGCGGTGCGCGACCTGGCCGCCACGGGCCGCTGGCGGCTGCGCGTCGTGGGTCGGCTCGACCTGCTGCCCGAACGCCTCGTCGGTGCCCTGCGCGAGGCCGCCGCCGCCACCAGCGACGCCGACGCGCTGCAGGTCAACGTCGCCGTGGGCTACGGCGGCAGGCACGAGATCGCCGACGCCGTGCGGTCCTACCTCGCCGCGGCCGAGGCCCGCGGCGCCAGCCTCGCCGAGCTGGCCAGGAGCCTCGATGTCGAGGACATCGCGGACCACCTGTACACGAAGGGTCAGCCCGACCCGGAGCTGGTCATCCGCACCTCCGGCGAGCTGCGGGTGGGTGGCTTCCTCATGTGGCAGAGTGCGCACTCGGAGCTGTACTTCTGCGAGGCCTTCTGGCCCGACTTCCGGCGTGTGGACTTCCTGCGCGCCCTGCGTGACTTCTCCCGGCGCGAGCGCCGCCTGGGACGTTGAACCGAGAACCGGCGAGGGTGCCGGGGGACAGGAGAGCCTGATGACGACGCCGCCTCCGTCACCCGGCAGCGCGCAGCGGGCCGCCCGCACCTGGGAGGCCCTCTTCCGTACCCAGGTGACCCTCATGCGCCGGTTCCAGGACGACGACGTCTGGGTCGAGCTCTCGATCCGCGAGTACGACGTGCTGTTCACCCTCTCCCGCGCGGACGGGCACGCTCTGCGGCTGCGCGACCTGAACGAGGAGGTCCTGCTCGCCCAGTCGTCGCTGTCGCGCATGGTCGAACGGCTGGAGGCGCGCGGCCTGGTGGAGCGGTCGGTGCCGGGCGACGACGGGCGCGGCACGCTCGTGGCGCTCACCGACGAGGGGCGCCGGCTGCAGCGCAAGGTCGGGCGGCGCCACGTGCGGGCGATGGAGCAGTACGTCGGGGGCGCCCTGGACGCCGACGAGCAGGCCGAGCTGAGTCGGTTGCTGGACACGTTGCGCCGGGCGCAGCCCGAGATCCCGGACTGGTCGCCCCGGGTTTGATCGGGGCCGATATCCTCGGCGCGTGACCTCGCCGACGCCCGCCGGACCCCGCGCCGCCGCCCCCACCGCCGACGTCCCGCACGTCGTCGTCGTCCCCGACTCCTTCAAGGGGAGCCTGGCCGCTCCCGACGTCGCGGCCGCCGTCCGGGAGGGCGTCCTGGCCGCCGCACCGGAGGCCAGGGTGACGTGCCTGGCCATGGCCGACGGCGGTGAGGGCACGCTGGACGCGCTGCTCACCGCCTGGCGGACGCCGGTCCACCGGACGGTCACGGTCGACGCCGTCGGCCGGCCCACCACCGCCCGCTGGGCCACCTCGCCCGACGGCCGGACCGGCGTCGTCGAGCTCGCCGAGGCCAGCGGCCTGCCGGCCGTCAGCGACGTCCCGCTCCAGCCGTTGCACGCCCACACCCGTGGCACGGGCGAGGTCGCCGCCGCGGTGCTGGACGCCGGGGTCGAGGAAGTCCTCGTCTGTCTCGGGGGGTCCGCCTCCACCGACGGCGGAGCCGGCATCCTGACCGGGCTCGGAGCGCGACTGCTCGACGCCGACGGCGAGCCGGTGCCCGACGGCGGCGAGGGCCTGGCCTCCGTGGCCGCGCTCGACCTGTCCGGGCTGCACGCCCGTGCCCGCGAGGTCCGCTGGCGGCTCGCCGTGGACGTCACCAACCCGCTCGTCGGCGAGCTGGGGTCGGCGACCGTGTTCGCGCCCCAGAAGGGCGCCGGACCGGGTGAGGTCGCGTTCCTCGACGAGGCGCTCGCCCGGTGGGCCGGCGTCCTGGAGCGGGAGTCGGGAGTCCGGGTGCGCGAGCTGCCGGGGGCGGGCGCCGCCGGTGGCGTGCCCGCCGCGCTCGCGGCGCTGGTCGGCGCCGAGCTCGAGCACGGGGCGGCGCTCGTGGCCGAGGCGCTCGGGCTGCCGGCGGCCCTGGCCGACGCGACGCTCGTGCTCACCGGTGAAGGGTCGTTCGACTCCCAGTCGGTGCGCGGCAAGGTCGCCGACGGCGTGGCGCGCCTCGCGGCCGCCTCGCCGGCCCGCCCCCCGGTCGTGGTGCTGGCGGGGCAGGTCCTGCTGCCGGCCGACCAGGTGCGCGCCGCGGGTATCGCGGCCGCCTTCTCGATCGCGCCCGGTCCGATCGGCCTGGACGAGCTGCTCGGCCGGACGGCGGTGCGTCTGGCCGACCTCGCCGCGTCGGTGACGAACCTGGTGCTCGCCTCCCGGTAGCCGTCGACGAGCCGTCGACGCTCCTGCGGCGGGACGCCGCGTCCTGAGATCAGGGCTCGACGTCGTCGTGGAGCACCACGCGCGACAGCTCCACCCCACCGCCCGGCAGCACCCAGTAGTGCAGCCGGCGCGCCTGCGGCGAGCTGACCTGCAGGGACAGGCGCATGGCCTGAGCGCCGTCCGACTCGCGGACGCGGTAGGGGTCTCCGCCGCCGTCCCCGCGGCGCAGCCGGTGCAGCTCGTAGCCGGCGACGTCCTGCGCCCGGCCGACGAGCACCAGGACCACGGCCCGGTGCACCTTCTCCTCGAGCCCACGGCCGGTCCCCGCGAGGGTGTCGCAGAACTCGGGCCCGACGACGAACTCGGGCAGCGGGTACTCGTCCTTCTCCTCGGCGTCGACGAGCTCCGCCCAGGTGCGCCGGACGTCGTACCGCAGCTGGTCGACGGGGTCCACGAAGAGCCGACGGTGCGCCGGCGCCGGTTCCACGTCCCGCCGGCGTTCCTTCTTGGCGATGCGGACGCTGCGCTTGTGCCGCTCGACGTCGCGCTGGAGCCGGTCGATCCGGTCCTGCTGCTCACGGGCGAGGTCGCGGAGCCCGGCGGTCTCGGCCTCGAGCCCGCGGACCGCCGCGCGCAGCTCGAGCACGCGAGCCTCGGCCGCGTCGGCCCGGGCGCGTTGCTCGTGCACCGTCAGCTCGAGCTGGTTGACCAGCGCCCGGTGCCGTGCGCGGGTCGGGTCCTCGGCCGCGCGTTCCGGGAGCGCGGCGTGCCCCGCGGGATCCTCGTGGCCGGGCGGGGGGACCGCGCGCCGGAGACCGGGACCAGGTTTGGGGCCGGACCGGCGGGGCGCCGGACCGGGTGGAGTGGCCTGCCCGGGCGTGGCCTGCCCGGGCGTGGCCTGCCCGGGCGCGGCCGGGTCCGGGCGCGACGGACCCGGCGACGGCGGGGCGGGCGACGTCGTGGCGTCGCCGCGCCGCACGAGGTCGGCCGGGGTCGGTGGCACCGCACCGGCGCCGGGCCGCCCCGACGCGTCGGGCGCACCGGGTGCATCGGGTGCATCGGGCGTATCGGGTGCGTCGGGCGACGACGCGGAGCCGGCGCCGACGCTGGGCCGGGGCAACCAGGCCGGCCCCCCGGCGAGCAGGCTGAGCGCGGGCAGCACGCAGGCTGCGTCGTCGACGTCGTCGAGGCGCAGGTCGGGGCGGGTGGCGCCGGCCGGTCCCGGGACGGGCCGGGGATCGAGCATCCGTGCGGCGACGACCTCGCCGACTGAGAACAGGTCGCAGAGGTCGTCCAGCGAGCCGCCCGAGGCGGCGGCACGGCCGACCCGGACGAGGACTTCGGGGGCCAGGGCGAGGACCACCTCGTCGGCGCGGACGTCCTGGACCTGGACGGGCACCACGGCGTCGACCGGGTAGGCGTCGCGCACCAGCGCGGCCTGCGCCGTGGCGTCGGGCAGCATGGCGCGCACGTCGAGCCGTTGGGAGGCGCGGTCGAGGACGCCCTGGACCGTCATGTCGGCGGCGAGCAACCGATCGACGGGCACGGTCGGCAGGGTCAGCTCCTGGGCGACGTGCGCCGTCGATCCCTCCTCGGTGCGCACCAGGGCGCGCGTGCCGACGACGCCGAGCACCACGGCCCGGACGTCCGCCGGTGCGGAGGGCGTGGTGGTGGCCGCCAGCCCCGCGCCGGCGGCCGCGGTGAGGGCGTCCTGGACGAGCCGTTCGCGGGTGCGGGCACCCTCGGCGTCGTCGTCGGCGAACCACAGGGGCGAACGGTCGAGGTGGTGGACCCATCCCAGCCCGACGGGATAGACGCGGGAGGCTCCGCCGTAGACCTGGGTGCCCTGCGGCATGGCGCGGGAGAAGGCCCACGAGGCCTCGCCGGTGCGGATCACGACGACCTCGGCGAGTCCGCGCACCTCGTCCAGCAAGCGGTCGGCGTCGACGTAGGGGCGGCGGCGGCCGCGGGCGGTCGAGACGACCGCGACCGGCCAGGAGCGCCCGGGGTCCTGGAGCCGGGCGGCGAGCGCCTCGGCATCACCCTCGTCGTGGACGTGACCGACGGCGGACGGCGCGTGGTGCCGGGTCCCGCCGGGAGCAGCGGGAGCAGCGGGAGCAGCGGGAGCGCCGGGGGCGGTGCGGACGGGTGCCACGGTGCCTCCTTGCGCTGTCGTTGCCGGGGTCTCCTGAGCCTACCTGCGATCGTGACCTGACCGTGACATTTGAGCGCGGCGCCGCGACGCCGCCGTCGTGGGACCTGACACCGCGTCCGTTCGATGTCACGTCCACCGCGGGGCTCGGCGGGCCGCCCGCCGTCCCCCGCGGTGCGAGGATGAGTGCCATGCCGATGACCCCCCGGTCGGCCGACACCCGGCCGTACGACGCGCTGCTCCTGTACTCCTTCGGAGGTCCGAACCGACCGGAGGACGTGGTCCCGTTCCTGCGGAACGTGACGGCCGGCAAGGGCATCCCGGACTCCCGCCTCGAGCAGGTCGGCGAGCACTACTACGGGTTCGGCGGCAAGAGCCCCATCAACGACCAGAACCTCGCGCTGCAGGCGGCGCTCGAGGCCGAGCTCGCGTCCCGGGGGATCGAGCTCCCGGTCGTGTGGGGCAACCGCAACTGGGAGCCGTACACCACCGACGCGATCGACGAGCTGGAGAAGCTCGGGGCCGAGCGCGCCGTCGCGCTGGTGACCTCGGCGTACTCCTCGTACTCCGGGTGCCGGCAGTACCGCGAGGACCTCGCGGTGACCCTCGAGCGTCGCGGCCAGCTCGGACCGGACGGGTCCACGGGGGTGCGGTTCGACAAGATCCGCTCGTACTTCAACCACCCCGGGTTCGTGCAGGCCAACGTCGACGCCGTCGCCGACGCCTACGAGGAGCTGGCGGCGAAGGGCGGCAGCCCGGCCGACGCGAAGCTCGTGTTCGTCACGCACTCGATCCCGGACACCATGGAGGCCGCGTCCGAGGTGTCGCAGGCCACCTACTCGGCCCAGCACCTCGACGTCGCCGCGGTGGTCGCCGCCGAGGTGGCCCGCCGGCGCGGTCACGCCGTCGAGTGGGAGCTCGCCTACTGCTCCCGTTCCGGCCCGCCGACCCAGCCCTGGCTGGAGCCCGACGTCAACGACCTCCTGACCGAGCGCGCCGGGCAGGGCCTGCGGGACGTGGTGATGTCCCCCATCGGGTTCGTCTCGGACCACATGGAGGTCGCCTACGACCTCGACACCGAGGCGATGGCCACCGCCACCGAGCTCGGGATGACGGCCGTCCGCGCCGGGACGGTCGGCACGCGCGCACCGTTCGTCGCCGGGCTGGTGGACCTCCTGCTCGAGCGTGCTGCGCTGGCCCGCGGCGAGGAGGTCGCCGAGGAGACGGTGGGAGACCTCCCGGCGTTCCGCTCGGTGTGCGAGGTGGACTGCTGCCTGCGGCGGGACGGAGAGCCGAGCGGCGTCCCGGCACTGTGCTCGCGCGACCTGTACCGCTGAGCGAACCACGAAGGAGAGCGACGTGACCGACCACCACATCCACGGCGACACCGGCGAGACGGTCGACGCCGAGTCGATCAACTCCTCGATCCGCTACGCCATGATCTCGGTGTTCTCGACGGCGGGTCCGCTGCCCGCCGACGACGCCGAACGCGCCGCGGTGGCGGCCGGGGCGGCCGACGCGCTGTGGGACGGGGCGCCCGACGACGTCCGCGACGCCGCCCGCACCGACGGCGACGTCGTCGTGCGCGGCGTGTACGACGTCTCCGGCCTGCGCGCCGACGCCGATCTGATGGTCTGGACGCACGGTCCGAGCGTCGAGGCGGTCCAGGGGGCCTACCGCAGGCTGCTGGCCTCCCGCCTGGGCGCGACGCTGGCGCCCGTCTGGTCCGTGGTGGCGCTCCACCGCGCCGCGGAGTTCAACCGCGGGCACGTCCCGGCGTTCCTCGCCGGTGAGCAGCCGCGCGACTACCTGTGCGTGTACCCCTTCGTGCGGTCCTACGAGTGGTACCTGCTGCCCGACGCCGAGCGCCGCACCATGCTGCGCGACCACGGCATCGCGGCCGCCGGGTACGCGGACGTGCGCGCCAACACGATGAGCACCTTCGCGCTGAGCGACTACGAGTGGTTGCTCGCGTTCGAGGCCGACGAGCTGCACCGCATCGTGGACCTCATGCGCGAGCTGCGGGCCACCGAGGCGCGACGGCACGTGCGCGAGGAGGTGCCGTTCTTCACCGGACCGCGCACCACCCTGGGCGACTGGGTCGAGGCGCGGCCGCGGGCGTGACCGCCGCCGGGTGCTCAGCAGCTGATGTTTGACATGCTGGGGCCATGAGCCCCTCGGATCGACCGACCGCCGGCAGGGAATCGCCCCAGGGGGTCCTCCCGGACCCGACGGCGGCCGACCGGGTGCGGCAGACCGTCGTCGCCCTCGGCGCCCTGCTCGCGATCCTCGGTGCCGCCGTGGGCTCCGGGGCGTTCGGCGGGCAGCCGATCGCCGAGGCGGCCGGCGGGGCGCTCGCCGCCGACGCGACCGTCGTCGCCCCGGGCACGCCGGCGTTCTCGATCTGGTCGGTGATCTACGCGGGCCTGGTGCTGTTCGCCGTGGTCCAGGCGCTGCCGGGGCGCGCCGCCGATCCCCGGATGCGGTCGGTGGCCTGGTGGATCCTGGTGTCCATGCTGCTCAACGCGGCGTGGATCGGGGTCGTCCAGCTCGGCCTGCTCCGGCTGAGCGTGGTGGTCATCGCGTTGCTGGTCGTGGTCCTGAGCGTGGTGCTGGTCCGGCTGGTCCGGCAACAGCCGACGCGGTGGCTCGACGCGGCCGCCACGGACGTGCCGGTCGGCCTGTACCTCGGCTGGGTGTGCGTCGCCACGATCGCGGACGTCGCAGCGACCCTCGCGGACGCGGGCGCCGGCGACCTCGTGCTCGGCGCGACGGGGTGGGGGATCGTGCTCGCCGTCGTCGCCGCCGTGCTCGTCGTGGCGATCGCCGTGGCCGCCGCGCCCCGCCCCGCCGTCGCGGTGCCGGTGGGCCTGGCGGCCGGCTGGGGGCTGGGCTGGATCGCCGTCGCCCGGGCCCAGGGGGAGCTGATGGACTCGGGCGTGGCCTTCGCGGCGGGCACGGCCGCCGCGATCGCGGTGCTGGGTCCGATCCTCGTGGTGCTGGTCCGCCGCCGTGAGGCGGGTCCCCGCGCGGCGCTCTGACCCGCGCGGCTCAGGTGCCCGGGAGCCGGCGGTCCGCGGCGACGACGACCGTGGCCCCGAGCTCGTCGTCCTCGACCACCCTCGCGTCGAGGCCGACGGCGACGACCTCCGCACGGGCCGGGTCGACCTGTGCCGTGGCCACCTCGAAGAGCAGCGCGCCTCCCGGAGCCAACCATGCCGGCGCGCCGGCCAGGACCCGCCGCAGCACGTCGAGCCCGTCCGCGCCGCCGTCCAGGGCGACCCGGGGCTCGTGGTCGCGCGCCTCGGGCGGCATCGTGGCGATCGCCGCCGTCGGCACGTACGGCGCGTGGCACAGCAGCAGGTCGACGCCCCCGCGCAGCGCCTCGGGCAGCGGGTCGAACAGGTCGCCCCGGAGCACGACGCCGCCCAGGGGTTCCAGGTTGCGCCGGGCGTGGACGGCGGCGGCCGCCTCGACGTCGACGGCGTGCAGCCGCACGTCCCCGGCCCCGGGCAGAGCGCGCAGCCCGAGCACGACCGACCCGCCGACCGCGCCGCACCCGCAGCACAGGTCGACCACCGACGTCGGAGCCGGTAGCGGACGCGGGCCGACGCCGGAGCGGTCACGGCGCAGCTCCAGCGCCGTGCGGACCATCAGCTCGCTGCGCCGCCGCGGCACGAACACTCCCGGCCCCACCGACCACCGGCGCCCGGCCAGCTCCACGGTGCCGAGCAGGTGCTCCAACGGCTCACCGGCGACCCGCCGCGCGATGAGCGCCTCCAGCGCCGCGGCGTCGGCGGGTTCCGCGGCCAGCAGCAGCGCCGCCTCCTCCTCGGCGAACACGCACCCGGCTGCCCGCAGGCGGGTCGCGAGCACCGCCGGGTGCGGTGCGGTGCGCCGCTCCTCGGGGGTCAGGGGTGCAGCCCGCGGATCTCGGGGGCTCCGGCCGCACGCCGTACCCCGACGACCGGCGCGTCGCGCGGCGGGAGGCCGCCGCACCGGGCCGGCACCGACGTCGTGGTCACCGCATTCCTCCTCGCAGAGCGGACCGGCGTCGACCCGGCCGGATCAGGTCCCGGACGGGCCCCGCGCCCACGGTAGCCCGTGGCGTCGCGGGAGCCTTGTCGAAAGGTCGTGGCGTCCGGGCGCCTTCTGTACAAGACGCGCGGCGTGCAGGAGGCGCACCCTGGGGACATGAGCACGCACACCTTCGCACGGGGCGCCGGGCACCGGGACGACCCCCGGCCCGACCTCGTCGACACCCGGACCCTGGTCGAGGACGCGGTCGCGCTGGCGCACTCCTGGATCGCCGCTGCCGAGGACTCCGCCGGCGCCACCCGCGCCGACCGCCGCACGCGCGCGACCGCCGAACGTCTCGGAGACCTCGTGGCCGATCCTGCGGGGCTCGACCTCGCCGTCGGGTTCGTGGACGACGTCGCCCGGCCCCAGGACGCACGTGTGGCGGCCAAGGCCCTGGCCCGGCTCGGGCGCGACGCCGGTGCGGCGTCGTTCCTGTCGCCGGTCGACCGCACGCTGTTCCGGGTCGGCGCCGCCGTCGCACCCGTGCTGCCCTCGGTCGTCGTGCCCGCCGCGCGGGTCCGCCTGCGCCAGCTCGTCGGGCACCTGGTCGCGGACGCGGGCCGCGGCCTGGGCGCGCACCTGGAGCGCACCCGCGCCGAGGGGTACACGCTCAACGTCAACCTGCTCGGCGAGGCGGTCCTGGGCGACGACGAGGCCCGCGCGCGCCTGGCGCGAACCATCGCGCTGGTCGAGCGCCCCGACGTCGACTACGTCTCGGTGAAGGTCTCGTCCGTGGCAGCCCAGCTCGTGACCTGGGACCTCGAGGGGTCGCGGCGGCGGGTCGTGGAACGTCTGCTGCCGCTGTACCGCGCGGCGCGCGACAACGGCGTGTTCGTCAACCTCGACATGGAGGAGTACAAGGACCTCGCGCTGACCGCCGCGGTGTTCCGCGACGTCCTGGAGCACGAGGACCTGCGCGAGATGTCCGCCGGGATCGTGCTGCAGGCCTACCTGCCCGACGCCCTCGGTGCCCTGGACGAGCTCACCGCCTGGGCACAGCGGCGGGTGGCCGCCGGCGGTGCACGCATCAAGGTGCGGCTCGTCAAGGGCGCCAACCTCGCCATGGAGCACGTGGAGTCCGAGCTGCACGACTGGCCGGCCGCCCCGTACGGCACCAAGGCCGAGGTGGACGCCAACTACGTGCGCATCCTCGACCACCACCTCACCCCAGAGCGGACCGCCGCCGTGCGTCTCGGCGTCGCCTCCCACAACCTGTTCCACGTGGCGCTCGCCATCCTGCTCAGCCGGTCCCGGGACGTCGGCGAGGGCCTGGACATCGAGATGCTGCAGGGCATGGCACCGATCGAGGCCCGGCTCGTGCAGGCCGAGCTGGCCGCCCACGACGACGGCGGGCAGCGCAGCAGGGTGGTGCTCTACACGCCCGTGGTCCGCAGCGAGGACTTCGACGTCGCGATCTCCTACCTGGTGCGGCGTCTCGAGGAGAACGCCGCCGAGCAGAACTTCCTGCACGCCTCGTTCGCCCCGCCGTCGGCGGTCCCGGGCGTGCGCGGCACGCCCATGGAACGGCAGGAGATCGCGTTCCGGGCCTCCGTGGCGGCCGGGGTGCGCACCGCGCCCGACGACGTCGAGCCGCGACGGGCATCGCGGTTCGGGTCCGACGCCTCCTCCGACGGCCCCGCCCGCCCCGAGGACGTCCCGGCCGCGTTCCGCAACGCCGTCGACACCGACCCCGCGGTGGCGGCCCACCGGGAGTGGGCCACCCGGCTGATCGGACCGGACAGCGGGTTCGTGCCGGCGCAGTCGCCCGAGGTCACGGACACCGCGCGCGTCGACGCCGCCGTCGCCCGTGCCGTCGAGGTCCGTGCGGCGTGGGCCGCCGTGCCCGCCGCCGGCCGCGCCCGCGTGCTGCGCGAGGCCGCCCGCCGGCTCGAGGACCGCCGTGGGGACCTGATCGCCGCCGCGGTGCACGAGGCGGGCAAGACCGTCGCGGAGACCGACCCCGAGGTCAGCGAGGCCGTCGACTTCGCCACCTATTACGCGGCCGCCGCCGAGGCCCTGGACACCGTCGACGGCGCCACGTTCACGCCCGACGGCGTCACGCTCGTCACGCCGCCCTGGAACTTCCCCGTCGCCATCCCCGTCGGCGGCGTGCTGGCGGCGCTCGCGGCCGGGTCCACGGTGCTGGCCAAGCCCGCACCCCCGACACCCCGCTGCTACGAGCTCACGGTCGGGGCGGTCCAGGACGCGCTGGCCGCCGTCGCCCCGGAGATCGGGTTGCCGGTCGACGTCGCGCGTGACGTCGTGCAGCTCCTGCGGGTCCCGGACGGGGAGGTCGGGCAGCACCTCGTCACCCACCCCGACGTGGCCCGTGTGGTGCTCACCGGCTCCCTCGAGACCGCCGAGCTGTTCGCCCGGTGGCGTCCCGAGCGGCCCGTCCTGGCCGAGACCTCCGGGAAGAACGCCCTGGTCGTGACCGCGTCGGCGGACCTCGACCTGGCCGTCGCCGACGTGGTGCGCAGCGCGTTCGGCCACGCCGGGCAGAAGTGCTCGGCGGCGTCCCTGGTGATCCTCGTCGGCTCGGTCGGCGACCCGACGACCGTCACGGGGGAGCGGTTCCGGCGCCAGCTCGTCGACGCCGTCCGCTCGCTCGCCGTCGGGCCGCCCACCTCGCTGTCCACCGTCATGGGCCCGTTGACCGAACCCGCCACCGGCAAGCTGCACCGGGCGCTGACCACGCTGGAGCCGGGGGAGAGCTGGCTCGTCGAACCACGGCGCCTGGACGACGTCGCGACGGCGGCGGGCCTCGACCCCGACCGGCTCTGGTCACCGGGCCTGCGCGACGGCGTGGCGCCCGGGTCGTTCTTCCACCTCACCGAGGTGTTCGGGCCGGTGCTGGGCATCCTGCGCGCCGAGACGCTCGAGGAGGCGATCAGCCTCCAGAACCAGGTGTCGTTCGGCCTCACCGGCGGCATCCACTCCCTGGACACCGCCGAGATCGCCACCTGGCTCGACGGTGTCGAGGTCGGCAACGCCTACATCAACCGGCACATCACCGGCGCCATCGTGCAGCGACAGTCGTTCGGCGGCTGGAAGGCCTCGTCCGTGGGTCCGGGCGCCAAGGCGGGCGGCCCGAACTACGTCGCCCAGCTCGGCGCCTGGGCGGACAGCCCCGCCGACGCCGGCGGGCCGCCGTCGCGGGGGAACGACCCCGAGGGCTGGCTCGCCTGGGCCGGGCGCTCCGACGACGCCGCGTGGGACGGCGAGCTCGGCGTCGAGCACGACCCGACCGGGCTCTCCGTCGAGGAGAACACGTTCCGCTACCGCCCGGTGGACCAGGTGACCGTCCGTGTGGGCGACGACGCCCTGCCCGTCGAGGTGCGTCGCGTCCTGGCCGCAGCCCGCCGCGCCGGGGTGCGTACCGTCGTCGTCCCCGAGGCGGACGCCGGCTGGGGCGTGCCGCACGAGGTGCCCGTCTCGCACGCCGAGTTCGCCGCCGCCGTGGCCGACGGCCGGGTGGCGGGGCGGATCCGCGTGGTGGGCCGTGCACCCGGCCTGCGCGAGGCGGCCGCCGACCGGCTCGGTGCGGTCACGGTGCTGGACGGACCCGTGCTCGCCAGCGGGCGGCGCGAGCTGCTGACGTTCCTGCGCGAGCAGGCCGTGAGCCGGACGAAGCACCGCTACGGGCACCTGCGCGACTGAGGCGCGCTCGACCTGCCGCCGCCCCGATCGCTGTGGGTGCACGACACGCCGCCGGGCTCAAGCGCCCGGCAGCGTGTCGTGCACCCACAGCGATCGGGGCGGTGGCGTGCGACGATGTCGCCGTGACGGTCGCGTTCGTGCTGGGCGGTGGCGGCGTGCGCGGTGCCGTGCACGTCGGGATGCTGCAGGCGCTCTTCGAGGCCGGGGTGCGGCCGGACCTGCTGGTCGGCACCTCGATCGGGGCCATCAACGGTGCGGCGGTCGCCGCCGACCCGACCCCCGCCGTCGTGCCGCGCCTGCTGGAGGCCTGGGCGTCGCCCACCGCAGCCAGCGTCTACTCCGAGCCGTGGTACCGCCAGGTCGGGCACCTGGCCCGGTCGCGGATCCACCTGTACGACCCGGCCAAGCTGCGTGCCCTCATCACCGAGACGCTGGGCGAGCACCGGACGTTCGCCGATCTGCGGGTGCAGCTCGTCGTGGCGGCCGCGAGCATCGAACGCGCGGCCGAGCACTGGTTCGACTCCGGGTCCCTGGTGGACGCCGTCCAGGCGTCCGCCTCCGTGCCCGGGGCGCTGCCGCCCACCGAGATCGACGGCGAGCACTTCGTCGACGGCGGGGTGGTCGACTCCATCCCGCTCGGTGAGGCGGTCCGCCGTGGCGCGACGACGATCTACGTGCTCCAGGTGGGTCGGATCGAGGAGCCCCTCAGCGCGCCCAGGACGCCGGCGGACGTCGCCCGCGTGACGTTCGAGATCTCGCGCCGGCACCGGTTCTTCCGCGAGCTGGACGACGTGCCCGACGGGGTCACGGTGCACGTGCTGCCGTCGGGCGGATCGCTGCCGGGGGACGAGAAGCTCGGGGCGTTCAAGCGGCTCGACGCCACGCGGCGACGCATCGAGCAGTCCCACGCCGCGGCCCGCACCTACCTCGAGGAGCAGGCGTGATCGCACCGCCGCCGTGGTGGGTCCGGCGACTGGTCGTCGCGCCGCTCGTGGTGGCGCTGGCCGTGCTCATGGTCCCGACCACCCTCATGTTCGCGCTGGTCGTGGGCGCCGCGCTGACCTGGGTGCTGCCCGGCAGGCTGCGCGTGGTCCGTCTGCTCTGGATGATCGCGTTCTACGTGGTCTGGGACGCCGCCGCGCTCCTCGCCCTGCTCGGCCTCTGGATCGCCGCCGGGTTCGGCGCCTTCGCCCGGCGTCCCTGGTACCGGCGCGCCCACGTGCGGCTCGCCCGCGGCATGCTCGCGCTGTTCTTCTGGCAGGTGCGCTGGACGCTGCGGCTGCGCATCACCGTCGATGTCGGACCGGGGTTCTCGCTGCCCGCCGTGCCCCTGGTGGTGGTCAGCCGCCACGCGGGACCCGGCGACTCGTTCATCCTGCTCGACCGGCTGCTCGGCCTGACCGGACGGGCTCCGGCGGTCGTGCTCAAGGACTCGCTGCAGTGGGATCCCGCGATCGACGTCCTGCTGCACCGGCTGCCGTCGGCGTTCGTCACGCCGTCGACCCGGCGTCCGGAAGGGCAGGCCGGTGCCCGCCAGACCGTGCGGCGGATCGCCGAGGAGCTGACGGGGGACGACGCCCTCGTGCTGTTCCCCGAGGGCGGCAACATCACGGCACGACGGCGCACGGGGCGTATCGCCGCGTTGCGTGAGGCCGGCCACGAGGACCTCGCCCGCCGGGCCGAGGCGATGGGCAACGTCATGGCTCCCCACGCCGGCGGGTTCCAGGCCGCGATGGAGGGGGCTCCGGCTGCCGGCGTGCTCGTCGTGGCGCACACCGGGCTGGAGCGCCTCGTGACGGTGCGGGACATCTGGCGCGAGCTGCCGATGGACAAGTCGATCACGCTCGCCGGCTGGTGGCACCCACCGGGCACCGTCCCGTCGGACGAGGTGGCGGGTGAGGTCTGGCTCTTCGAGCAGTGGCAGGTCGTCGACAGCTGGATCGGCGAGCGCACGCCGGTCCGATGAGGTGACGGCGGCGCCTCAGGGGTGCGGTGACCGGCCACCCTGCGCTGCACCTTCGCCTCAGGTGGGGCTGTGGCCGCCGGAGGCTGCGGTTCCGCTGCGGGCGGGTGCCGTGCTCGGTGTCTTCGGTCGCGATCCTCCTGGGCTCGCACGCTCGCTCCGGAGTATCGCTCGGGTGCGGCCCCCACCCTGCGCTGCACTTTCGCCTCAGGCGGAGTCACCCTCGACGAGGCGGGGGATGAAGATCCGGGGCTCGGGGTGGACGTTCTGCCCGGCCAGCATGTCGAGCAGCGAGGACGTCGCGGCGGCGACCATCTCGACCACCGGCTGCAGCACCGTGGTCAGTCGCGGCGTCGTGCGCTCGGCGCCCAGGGCGTCGAACCCGACGACGGCGACGTCCTCGGGCACCCGGCGCCCCCGCGCGTGCAGGACCTGGAGCGCACCGGTGGCCATGAGGTCGGACGCGGCGAACACGCCGTCGACGTCCGGGTGCTCGTCGAGAACCTTCTCCATGGCGGCGGTCCCACCCTGGACGGTGAAGTCGCCGTTGGCCACGGCCGCTGTCGACAGGCCGGCCCGGGTCAGCGTCTGGCGCCACCCGTCGAACCGGTCGAGGGTGGCCGTCATGTCCTGGGGGCCGGTGAGAGTGGCGATCGTGCGGCAGCCGCGGTCGATGAGCCGCTGCGTCGCCACCCGTGCACCCGCGCGGTTGTCCACGTCCACGTAGTGCAGCCCCGCGGTGTCGAAGGGACGCCCCACGAACACGCCGGGCAGGGTGCCGGCGCGCAGCTCCGGCTCGATCTGGTCGTCCTTGTGGTGCGAGGCGATGATGACCCCGTCGACGTGGCCGCTGTTCAGGTACCGCGCGATGTGCCCCGGCCGTTCGCCGGGCCGGGCCAGCAGCAGCACGAGCTGCAGGTCGGTGCCGCCGAGGCCCTCGCTCACGCCTCGGACCACGCCCGCGAGGAACGGGTCGGTCAGGATGCGGGCGTCCGGTTCCGGGACCACCAGGGCGATCGAGTCGGTCCGACGGGTCACGAGCGAGCGCGCCGCGCGGTTCGGGGCGTACCCGAGGTGCGCGATCGCGGCGTCGACGGCCTGCTGGGCCTCGGGCGAGACCCGGTCGCCCCCGTTGATCGCGCGCGACGCCGTGGAGCGGGAGACGCCGGCCGCTCGGGCGACGTCGTCCAGCGTCGGTGCGATGTGCTTCGTGACCACCATCGGAGGTTACCTAACTATTCGTTCCGCGCCGGGACGGCGTTGTCACCGGCGACGTCGGCGTACCAGCGGCCCGAGGCCTTGACGGTCCGTTCCTGCGTCTCGTAGTCGACCCTGGTGATGCCGAAGCGCTTCGAGTAGCCCAGCGCCCACTCGAAGTTGTCCATCAGGGACCAGGCGAAGTAGCCGCGCACGTCGACGCCGGCATCGATGGCGTCCCGCACGGCACGCAGGTGCCGGTCCACGAAGTCGAGGCGGTCCTGGTCGTCCACGCTGCCGTCGGCCTCGACCACGTCCGGGTAGGCCGCGCCGTTCTCGGTGACGAAGAGCGCGGTCCCTCGCGGCCCCGTGTAGTCCCGCTGGATGCGCGTGAGCAGGCGGGTGAGCCCTTCGGGCTGCACCTCCCAGCCCATGTCCGTGGTGGGCAGCCCGCGGCTGTGCGGGTGGACGCCGTCGGGGACCGGGTTGGGGGAGAGGGTCTCCCACACCGGGCCCGACGTCGCCGGCTCGCGGGCGCCGTCGGGCCCCGCCGTGCCCTCCGGCGTCCCGTCGGACTGCGGGGTGGCCGCGACGGCCCCGCCGTTGTAGTAGTTCACGCCGAGCACGTCGATCGGGGTCGAGATGATCTCGAGGTCGCCCGGTCGGACGTGATCCGTCAACCCGAGGTGTGCCACGTCGTCCAGGATGTCCTGCGGATAGGCGCCACGCAGGATGGGATCGAGGAAGATGCGGTTGAACATGCCGTCGTCCCGCCGTGCGGCGTCCACGTCCGCGGGGTTCGTCGGGTCGACGGGGTCGGACACGGTGAAGTTCAGGGTCAGCCCGAGCGAGGCCTCCGGGTCCCGCTCCCGCAGCGCCTCCACCGCCAGACCGTGGCCCAGCATGAGGTGGTGCGCGGCCGCCAGACCGAGCTCCGGAGACTTCCTGCCGGGTGCGTGGGCGCCGGAGGTGTAGCCGAGGAACGCCGAGCACCACGGCTCGTTGAGGGTGGTCCAGACCTTCACGCGGTCGCCCAGGGCGTCGTGCACGGCCGTGGCGTAGTCGGCGAACCGGTACGCGGTGTCGCGCTCCGGCCAGCCGCCGCGGTCCTCCAGCGCCTGCGGCAGGTCCCAGTGGTAGAGCGTGAGCCACGGCAGGACGTCGGCGGCGAGCAGCTCGTCCACGAGCCGTGAGTAGAAGTCGAGGCCGGCAGGGTTGAGGGTCCGGCCGTCCGGCATGATGCGGGCCCACGACGTCGAGAACCGGTAGGCGTCCAGGTTGAGCTCGCGCATCAGCGCGACGTCCTCGCGGAACCGGTGGTAGTGGTCGCAGGCGACCGCACCGTCGTCACCGTTCACCACGGCACCGGGGATGCGCGCGAAGACGTCCCAGATCGAGTCCGCGCGGCCGTCCTCCGACGCCGCGCCCTCCACCTGGTAGGCCGCGGTGGCGGTGCCCCAGACGAATCCGTCGGGGAAGGTCACCCGGCCGGTGGAGTTCGGGGTCGGGGCCGTCAGCGGGGACGACGGCGTGAAGGGGACGGTCGTCCGCGGAGCGGCGATCCGGGCACCGGTGCCCGTCGTGCTCAAGGTCATGTCAGCCGTGCTTCCGTGTCGGGGATCGCCCGGGCGGGGGCCCGGGCGATCCGAGGGGGACGTGGCGGTTGGTTCAGCCCTTCACGGCGCCGGCCATGATGCCGGCGACGAGCTGGCGGCCGACGAAGAAGAAGAGCACCAGCAGCGGGAGGGTGACGAGGAACACGCCGCCCATCACCAACGAGTAGTCGACGAAGTAGTTCGCCTGCAGCGACCTCACGACCAGCGGGAGCGTCGGGTTCTCGTTGGTGAGGATGATCGACGGCCAGAAGAAGTTGGTCCACTGCTGGACGAACTGGAACAGACCGAGCATCGCGGCCGCCGGCAGCGCGGCCGGCAGCGCGACCGACCAGAAGGTGCGGATCATGGACGCCCCGTCCACCCGGGCCGCCTCGATGAGCTCGTAGGGCAGCGCCTCGGAGAGGTACTGCGTCATCCAGAACACGCCGAACGCCGTGACCATGCCGGGGATGATGACGGCCTGGACCTTGCCGTACCAGCCGATCTCGCTCATGAGGATGTACAGGGGGATGATGCCCAGCTGCACCGGCACGGCCATGGTCGCGATGACGAAGACCAGCAGGGGACCGCGACCGCGGAAGTTGAGCTTGGCGAACGAGTAGCCCGCGAGCGTGGAGAAGAACACGACCGACGCCGACGAGATCACGCCGATCAGCGTCGAGTTCCACAACGCCTTCCAGAAGTTGATGTTGCTGTCGGAGATGACCGTCTGGAACTGCGTGAAGAGGCTGAAGTCGGGCAGCCACTGCGGGACGGCGTCCTTCGCGATCGCGACGGGGTCCGAGGAGCCCAGCAGCAGCGTGTAGTACAGCGGGAACATCGAGATCAGCAGGACGATCCCGAGCAGCAGGTACGTGACCCATCCGGCCCGCCGGAGCGAACCCCCGGCGGGCGACGTGCCTCGGGAGCGGCGCTTGGCCGCGGCGCGGGCGGCACCGGTGCCCGCGGTCTGGGCGGTGACGGCGACGGAGCTCATCGGACGTCCTCCCCGGAGTTCGTGGACGGCTGGCTGGGCGGGATCGAGGGCGGTGGCGGCGGAGTTCCCGGCGGGCCGGCGGCACCACCCGGAGCCGTCGTCGGACCGGCACCCGGAGCGGCGGCGGCGCGTGCCTCGGCCAGCAGCCTCCTGGTGTGCCGACGGCTCACCTTGGGCGTCCTCTGCCCGCCGGTGGCGATCCGCTGGGTCATGAGGAAGTTGATCATGCCGACGGCGACGATGATGAGGAACAGCAACCAGGCGACGGCGGCGGCGCGGCCGAAGCTCTTCTGGTTGCCCCACGCCACGTCGTACAGGTACACCACGGTGGTCATCCAGTCGCGGTCGGGCCCGCCGAGGCCCTGGGCGTCGTACATGCGGACCTCGTCGAAGATCTGCATGCCGCCGACGGTCGAGGTGATGACCACGAAGATGACGGTCGCCCGGATCTGGGGGACCGTGACGGAGAAGAACTGGCGGACGCGGCCCGCGCCGTCGATCACGGCGGCCTCGTAGAGCTCGCGGGGCACGGCCTGCATCGCGGCCAGGAAGATCAGGGTGTTGTACCCGGTCCAGCGGTAGTTGACCATCGACGCGATCGCGAAGTGGCTGGCGATGCGGTCCCCGTGCCAGGCGATCGGGTCGATGCCCACCAGGCCGAGCAGGTCGTTGATGAACCCGTACTGGTCGGCGTAGAGGCGGCCGAAGATCATCGAGATCGCCACGGGGGCGACGACGAACGGCACGAGCACGCCCATGCGCCAGAAGGTGGCCGAGCGCAGGTTCTGGTCCAGCAGCGCGGCGATCGTGATCGCCATGATCACCTGCGGCACGGAGGAGAACAGGAAGATCGAGAAGGTGTTGACGACCGACTTCCAGAACAGCGGCTGGCCCAGGACGTCGACGTAGTTCTGCATGCCGACGAAGTCGCCCTGGCCCCCGAGGAGGTTCCAGTCGTACAGGGACACCACGGCCGTGTAGACGAGCGGGAAGAGCCCGACGACGGCGAAGAGGATGAAGAAGGGGGAGATGTACAGGTACGGCGAGAGCTTGACGTCCAGCCGGCCGAGCCGTTGGGAGAACCCGAGCCGCCGCGGGGGGCGGTCCGAGCCGCCGCGCGCGTGCGCGGGCTTCGTGGGGGACATGAGGGCCATGAGCTGCTTCCTGTACGTCTCTGGCGTGATGCGGTGCTGTGGGCACGTGTCGGGCCGGCCGCCGGGAAGGCGACCGGCCCGACACGGTGGCTCTCAGGGTGCGTGCGGCCGAGGCCTCACGTCCGGAGAGCTGACGTCACTGAATGACGTTCTGGGCGTCGGAGACGGCGGTCTCCCACGACTTCTCCGGGTCCTCACCGGTGAGGTCGACGCGGTTGAGCGCGTTCTGGACCTCGGTGTGGATGGCGAAGTAGTTCTTGCCCTTGAACGGAGCACCGTCGATCGCCTGGGCGCGGGTCGAGAAGATCTGACCGGCGGGGGCGTCGTTCATGAAGGCGTTCGTGAACGTCTGGACGGCCTCGGACTCCTGCGCCTCGACCTGCGAGGGGAAGGTGCCGGCCTCCTCGAAGGCCTGGGTCTGGACGTCGGGAGAGGTCAGCCAGTCGGCGAGCTCGGTGGCCGCCTCGGTGTTCGGGCCGGAGGCCGGGACGGTGAGGAACGAGCCGCCCCAGTTGCCGCCGCCACCGGGGAAGACGTCGGCGATGTCCCAACCCTCGACGTCACCGGCGTTCTGCTCGATCGGACCGGTCATCCAGGCCGGGCAGAGCATGGTGGCGAAGGCGTCGTTCTGGAAGCCCGCGGACCAGTCGTCGCCCCACTGCTCGAGGCCGGCCGACAGCTTGTCGTCGACCGAGGCGGTCACGACCTGGTCGTACAGGTCCTTGACCTCGGTGTTGGTGGCCAGGTCCTTCGGCTCACCCGTGGACGGGTCCTCGTAGGCGGCGTCGACCTGGTTGATCATGCCCTGGAACGTGGCCACGGCGCCGTCGTACCACGCGTTGCCGGTGGCGTCGACGTACTCCTTGCCCGCGTCGAAGTAGCTCTCCCAGGTGGCGTCGTCGCCGCCGAGCCACTCGGCGACCTTGTCGCGCTCCGAGGGCAGACCGGCCGCCTCGAGCAGGTCGGAGCGGTAGCAGATGGCCTCGGGGCCGATGTCGGTGCCGTAGCCGATGAGCTTGCCGTCGGTCGTGGTGGCCTGCGCGACCTTCCAGTCGACCCAGCGGCCGTCGACGGCCGGCAGCTCGGTGAACAGGTCCGGGTACTGCATGAGCTCGGGCAGCCAGTCGACCTCGATGGCCTCGATGTCGGCCAGACCCTCGCCGCCGGCGGCGAGCTTGGTGGTCAGGTTGGTGCGGGCGTCGGCCGACTCGGCCGCCGTCACGTGCTCGATCGTGACGTTGGGGTGCTCCGTCATGTACTCGTCGAGGAGCTCGTCGGTGTAGCCGAAGTTGTTGAAGGTGGCGACCGTGAGGGTGATCTCCTCGTCGGTCGACCCACCGTCGTCGGTGGCCTCGTCGTCCGCGGGCTCGTCGCCGCCGGAGCAGGCGCCGAGGACGAGAGCGAGGGACGCGATGCCGGCGGATGCCGCGGCGAGGCGACGAGTCCGGCGGGGGCGGGTGCTGCTGAGCACGGTGACTCCCTTGTCTGGTTCGAACAAATAGGTAGGACGTTCAGGGAGAGCTGCCCGGCCGTGACGACATGGTCACGACATGGTAGCGCTTCCACGACCGACCATGATGCTTCCGTCGCGAGGGGTGCCGCGTCAAGCGTCAATCGACGTCGATACGGGACGGTGACGTTGCGATCTGGTAACGGTGCAGGTGAGAGGGGTTGTGGGAGCGCTCCCGTTATCAAGATGAGATCAAGATCGAAGCGCTTCGTGAGAGTCAGGTGCGTGCGAGCCAGTCCCGGGCGGCGCGCTCCTCGGCCTCCAGCGCGTGCCGCACCGCACCCGCCGCGGCCTCCTCGATCGCGGCGGCGAACAAGGGCACCGACGCCCGCAGCTCACCGTCGTACACGTGCCGGGTACCGCCGTCGGGCAGGGCCTCCAGCAGGAGCGAACCCGTCAGGCGCACCGACGCGCCGGTGATCTCGACCGCGACGGTCCCGACGTGGCGACCGGCACGAGCGGGCTCCCACGCCTCGGCCTGGCGCACCTCCAGGCGGTCGCCCACGAAGGGTCGTAGCTGTGCCGGGATGACGTCCGTGGGCAGGGTGCGTCGCAGCGAGACGGTGAAACCGGACTCCGGATCGCCCGAGACGTCCACGCGGGCGGCGGGGCCCGCCCCGGCGCGGGAGACCTTCCAGCGCACGAACTCCACGTCGCCGAGCATGGCGGCGACGGCGGCCACGTCGGCCGGATAGGTCAGCTCCACCGTCAGGTGCACGCCCTCACCCTACAAGTGGCGCCCCGTCGGCAGGAGCGCCCGTAGGCTGGTGGGCGTGTCCGCCATGAGTGATCTGATCGCCGAGCACGCCGACATCCCGGGCGGGGACGTCGAGTGGCTCCATCTGCTGGTCGGGGACTGGCAGATCGTCTCCGACCTCGCGTTCGCCGACCTCGTGCTCTGGCTGCCGACCAGCGACGGCCGGTTCGTCGCCGTCGCCCAGTGCCGGCCCAGCACCGGGGCCACCGTCCACTACGACGACGTCGTCGGTTCGCTGGCGCCCGAGGGGCAGCTGGGCCAGCTCGCCGCGGCCATGGCCGAGATGCGGGCGCAGCGGTCCCGCGAGCCGCGATGGTTCGGTGCCTACGCCGTCCGGGAGGAGGCCGTGCCCGTCGTGCACGACGGGCGGGCGATCGCCGTCGTCGCGCGCCAGACGAACCTCGGCTCGGGCCGCACGCCGAGCCGCCTCGAGCTCAACTACGTCGAGTCGGCCGACGACCTGCTGGCGATGATCGCCCGCGGCGAGTACCCCTCGCCGAACGCCGCGACCGGGCCCCGGCGCGGCGCCCCCCGCGTCGGCGACGGCCTCATCCGCCTCAACTCCGAGGGCGAGGTGCTCTACGCCAGCCCCAACGCCCTGTCGTGCTTCCACCGTCTCGGGGTCATCGGGCCGCTGGTGGGCCAGTCGCTCGTCGAGGTGACGGCAGGCATCGCCGAGCAGCAGGACGCCGTCGACGAGTCGCTGCCGCTGGTCGTCATGGGACGGGCTCCCTGGCGCACCGACATCGAGGCGGGACGCGTCGCGCTCTCCCTGCGGGCGCTGCCGCTGACCGACCACGGCCAGCGGATCGGTGCGGTGCTGCTGTGCCGCGACGTGTCCGAGCTGAGGCGCCGTGAGCGCGAGCTCATGACCAAGGACGCGACCATCCGGGAGATCCACCACCGGGTGAAGAACAACCTCGCCACCGTCGCCGCGCTGCTGCGCCTGCAGGCGCGGCGGATGGAGGTTCCCGAGGCCCGTGCCGCCCTCGAGGAGGCGATGCGCCGCGTCGCGACGATCTCGTTGGTGCACGAGTCGCTGTCGCAGACCATCGACGAGCACGTCGAGCTGGACGACATGCTCAAGAGGGCGCTGCGGCTCGCCGCCGACGTCGCGTCCACCCGGACCAAGGTCGGCACCCGGCAGAGCGGTTCGTTCGGGATGGTGCCGGCCCAGGACGCGACCCCGCTCGCACTGGTCCTCACCGAGCTGGTGACCAACGCCGTCGAGCACGGGTTCCCCGGGCGCGAGTCCGGCACGGTCTCCATCGACGTGGAGCGTGAGGGCAAGGCGCTGCAGGTCGTCGTCGCGGACGACGGCGTCGGGATGCAGGACGGCATCGACGAGCTCGGGCGCGCCTCACGCAGCGGGCTGGGCTCGCAGATCGTCAAGACGCTGGTCGTCAACGAGCTGCGGGGCACCATCGACTGGCGACCGCGGGAGGGCGGCGGCACCGAGGTGATCGTCGACGTGGAGCTGCGCGACGTCGACCACCGCTGACGGCGCGGGCGCTTCCGTCCGACGTCCGGCTGCGGACGCGAGAACGCTCCCCCGCTCGGCAGGAGCGGGGGAGCGTTCTCGACGGGTCGCGCGGCGGGTGCGTCAGCCGGCGCGGCGGGCCCGGGCGGTACGGCGCTTGAGCGCGCGACGCTCGTCCTCGCTCATGCCGCCCCACACGCCGGCGTCCTGACCGGACTCCATCGCCCACTTCAGGCAGGTGTCGACCACGTCGCAACGACGGCACACCGCCTTGGCCTCCTCGATCTGCATCAGCGCGGGGCCGGTGTTGCCGATGGGGAAGAAGAGCTCGGGGTCCTCGTCGAGGCAGGCAGCCTTGTGACGCCAGTCCATGGTCATCTCCTCAGTAGTGGGCCCGGCGGAGCCAGGCGCGCGGGCGCGCCAGCGGCAGCCCTTCCGGGTCCGGTTCGTCCAGGGGGGTTCGGAATCTGAGATCAAGACTCACACCTCGTGAAGCCGCGCACAAGGGGTTACCGACAGATTTCTGCGGCGTGAACCCTGAGGGTTTCATCACACTGCACAAAGATGCTGGTGGGACGTATCCTGCGTGACATGGCTGGTGCGCACGACGTCGACCCGGCGTCGGGCGGCGATTCCCCGCGCCGCGTCGACAAGCCCCCGGCGGTGCTCGTGGCCGTCCTCGCCGCCGTCGGGCTGGAGGGCGTCGCGCTGACGGCCTTCGCCGGTGCCGTGGTCGTCGGCCTGCTGCGCGGGCAGGCGCAGAGCCTGGGACTCAGTCTCTTCGTCGTGTTCTTCTTCGTCGGCCTGGCCGTGCTGCTCGTGCTGTGCGGGCGCGCCCTGTGGCGCGGGCGCCGTGGTGGACGCGCGCCGGTCGCCGGCTGGCAGCTGTTCCAGGCGCTGGTCGGCATCGCGCTGCTCACCGCCGGGACGCCCGTGGCGGTCCTCGGCGGGCTCGCCCTGCTGCTGCTCGCCGCGAGCGTCCTCGTCGGGCTCATGACACGGCGGGTCGTCGAGCACACCGTCGGCTGACGGCCTCACACCGCCACCGTCTGCACCGGTACGGCCCGTCCCACCTGCACGAGCGCACCGCGACCCGGTCGTGGCGGTCCGGGCTCGGCCACCTCGCTCAGCGGTACGCCGAAGACGTCGTCGGCGCCGCGTTCGCCGGCCGCCAGGACGACGCCGGTGCGCAGACCCCGCAGCTCGGCCAGCGGCCCTCGGTGGGCCATCAGCGCCGACTGCACGGTGCAGGCGGCGACCAGGGACACCGCGCCGTCCGTCCCGAGGGACCCGAGCCGGTCGACCTCGACCGGGCACGACTGGGCCAGGGCGTCCAGATCGTCCACCACCACGACGGGACGGCCCTCGACCCCGGCTCCCTCCGTGCCCGAGGACCCGCAGGTGTGCCGTCGCACCAGCTCCTCGACCAGTGCGCGCACCGCGGACGGGGCGTGGGTGCCGGCCGCGGCGGTCCCGGCGTCGGACCGCAGGTCGGGGTCGCGCGCGAGGACGGCCGCCAGGACACCTCGCTGCGCGGCCCCCCGGGCGATCGCGCGCAGGAGGGTGGTCCGGCCCGACCCGCGGGGTCCGGCCACCAGCGCGCCGCCGGCCACCTCCAGGCGGACCGGGTCCGCGCCGTCGCCCCCGACACCGATGACGATCCCGGTCCCGGCCCGGCTGCTCTCGAGCTCCTCGGCCTCGACGTCGACCCGGAGCACCCGGTCCGGCAGCGGCCGCACGACGACGGGCGCGACGTCCGGTGCGAGCCCCGGCCGGTCGGTCACCGGGTCGCCGGGCAGCAGCACCTGGCAGGTCGGTGGCTCGTCCGAGCACAGCCACGCGCCTCGTCCCGGCGGGCCGCCCCGGCCCGCCAGGGCGGACGGTGCGCCGAGCATCACGTCGGCGTGCTGGTCGGTGCTGAGGAGGATCAGCCGTGGTCCCGTCCGTGCGGCGAGGCCACCCACGGAGGCGGAGTCCGAGGTCACGGCGAACGCTGCGGGGGCGTCGGCGAGCGCGGTCGTCAGCGGGTCCCACGGTTCGGCGCCCGCGAGCGCGGCACGCAGCTCGGCCACCCCGTCGACGACGACGAGCGTCGGCGCTCGGCCGGCGTGCCCCCGTGTGAGCAGGTGCAGCAGACGCCGAGCCCGCCGTGGGTCCTCCGGCCCCGCGAGCGTGCCGAAGCACGGGTGGTCCGCCAGCCGGGCGAACCGCGGTGCCGCCGACGCCGGGACGAGCGCGTGCACGTGCCGGCCCTGGTCCAGCGCCGCCGTCGCGAGCTGTTCGAGGGCCGTCGTGCGCCCCGAGCGGGTCCGGCCGAGCACCGCCAGGTGCCCGGCCTCGGGCCGCCAGTGCACCAGGGACCTGCGCTGGTGGTCCGGGTCCTCGGCCAGGGCCAGCGGGATCCCGCCCACGTGCCCCGTCGGCACGACGTCGGACGGCAGGGTCTCGCCGGTGACCCGCTCGGGCAGCGGGTCGAGCCACGGCGCCGGACCACGGTGATGCCCGATCCGTGCGGCGGCACGCCGCACCGCCGCCACGGTCGCGGCCACCGGGTCGGCCGGCACCGGACCCCGGGAGGGCCCGGCCGGCGTCGGGCCCGGACCCTCCCGACCTGTGCCGCCGTCGAGCTCGCCCCTGCCGTGGACGTCTCGGTCGCTCGTGGCGTCCGTGCCCGGCCGGTGCCCGTGCGGCACGCGCCGCACGACGGACTCGCCGCCGTCGGGAGCAGCGCCCGCGTGCGCGCACTGCAGCACCACCGGGGGCGCCGCGCCGACCCGCAGGACGGCCCGTCCCGGGCGGTCCACGGGGATGCGTGCGGCCGCGGCGGTCTCCACGACGTCGTGGGAGTCCGCGGTGTCCACGACGCGCAGCGCGATGCGGGTCGAGACGTTGGCGCGCACGTCCGTGCTCACGGCACCGGCCGGACGCTGCGTGGCCAGCACCAGGTGCACACCCAGCGACCGACCCTGCGCGGCGACGCGCAGCAGCCCGGGCAGGAACTCGGGCAGGTCGTCCGCCAGGGCGCGGAACTCGTCGATGACGACCACCAGGCGGGGCAGCGTGCCGGGCGGGGCGTCGTCGAGCGCCGCCGCACGGTGCTCGGCCAGCACGCGCTCGCGACGGCGGAGCTCGGCGCGCAGACCGGCCAGGGCACGGCCGGCCAGACCGGCCTCGAGGTCGGTGACCTGCCCGACCACGTGCGGCAGGTCGGCGCACCGGCCGAAGGACGCCCCGCCCTTGAAGTCGACGAGGGCGAGGGCGAGGTCCGCGGGCGAACGGGTCAGCGCCAGCCCGAGGACGAGCGACTGCAGCAGCTCCGACTTCCCGGCACCCGTGGTGCCCGCGACGAGCAGGTGCGGACCGTCGGCGACCAGGTCGACGGTGACCGGCTCCCCGGCGGCGTCCCGGCCGAGCGGCACCGCCCACCCGGTCGCGGCGGCCCACCGACGGCCCGGGTCGTCGGCCGGGACGAGTCCCGCCAGGGGCACGGTCGCCGGCAGGCGGGGGTCGGTCGGGTCGGTGGCGTCGGTGCCGGACGGGGCGGCGAGCCCCGGACCCCGGCGCTCCGCCTCCTCGAGGTCGCCGAGGCACCGGGACAGACCGCGCAGGCCCGCCAGCCGGCGTGCCGTCCGCTCCGCCCACGCCTCCGTCACGCCCGTGGGAGCCACCAGCGTGTCGGTCCCGTCGGGAGCCGTGCGCAGGGCCCGCCCGTCCGGGAGCAGGCGCAGCACGGCCCGGCACCAGGCGGGCGCCGCGGGTTCCGGTGCACCGGGTCCGGCGTCCGGCAGGCACAGCACGACGACGTCGCCCCGCCGGGCGGCGGCGTCCGCCGCGGCGCGCGAGTCCGCGTCCGGGCCGTCGACCACCAGGACGACGGGGTCCGGGTCGCGGCTGCCCGCGGCCGGTGCCTCGGCCGACCACCGGGCCCAGGTCCAGGCGTCCCGTCGGGTCCCGGCCACGGCGACCCTCGCCCCCGCCGCGGCGAGATCGACGACGACGGCGCGCGCTGCGGCGCGGACCGGGTCGGCGGCGCCGCGCACGGCGAGTGCGCCGTCGGGGAGCAGGTCGCGGGGACGGGTCGCCGGACCGCTGTCCGCCCCACGTGCCGCCGAGCGTGCGGCGCGCACCTCCAGCGACCGTCGCCACGCGCCGTCCGAGGCCTGGTGGGCGGCCACGACGCGCAGCGCCGTCCGCGCGGGGTCGGTGCCGGCGGGCGGGACGGCGGTACCGGCCGCCGGCTCGCTGCCGGCCCGGCGTCGTCGGCGCGCGGCCAGCACCTGGGGGATCAGCGCGACGACGGCCACCACCGAGAACAGGGCGTACAGCGGTTGGCGGAACGCGACGGCCAGCGCCACGGAACCGATCACGGGTACCAGCCCGGTGGCCAGCACGGCCGGCCCGGGAGCCGGCGCGGCCGGGGGGTCGGCGGTCTCGGCCGCGAGCCAGGCAGCGACGTCGCCGGAGGCATGCAGCGCGTATCGCGTCCCGGCGACGTCCAGCAGCGTGCCGACGTGCCACCGTCGCGGCAGGAGACCGAGGCGACGTCGGCGCGCTCGCGGCCGGCCGGCCGCCCCGTCGGCGGGGCGCACGAGCACCGGGGTCCGGCCGCGCGGTGTCCCGCGGGACGCCGAGACGGCGGGGGAGCGGCGCACCCGGACCCGGTCACGGGCGTCGACCCGGACGGTCACGGCATCGGCCGCGGGGCCGAGGCGGAGGGGGGCTCCCGGGACGAGCGGTGACGGCTCGCCGGCGGCGGGGCCGGTCGCGGCCGCGACGAACCGGCGGCTGCGCAGCGCCGCGACGTCCGGTGCCGCACCTGCGGGACCGCTGGTGGGCCGCACCGTGCGCAGGACCGCTCCCGGCAGCAGCGGCCGCAGCCCGACCCGGGCGTCGTCGCCCACCGGGGCGCCGTCCGCCGTGAGACCGCAGTGCAGCAGCTCGGGCCGACGGGCCAGCTCGGCCAGCGCGGCGCGCAGGTCGCCGAGGCGAGCGCCGGCGGGCAGCTCGACGTCCTCGTCGGGGTGCAGGGTGAGACGGACGGGCATGCGCACCAGGGTGCCGCCGTCGTGCCCCCACCCGCAGGTGCTGTCCACAGCCCTGTGCACAACCGCGAGATCGACGCACCCGGACCGAGATCGACGCACGGTACGTCGATCTCGGAACGGGTCCGTCGATCTCGCGGCAGGGGGTGAGCGCCGGCTACTCGGTCGCGAGCGCCTCCACCGGGGAGGCCTTCAGCGCGGTCCGCGCCGGGGCCACCGAGGCGACCAGTCCCGCCACCAGCGCCACCAGCAGCACCAGCGCGACGTCCCGCCACGGGACCGCGAGCGTGACGTCGCCCATGATCCCCAGCGCGGCCGCCGACCCCGCCCAGCCGTACACCAGCCCCAGCGCGATGCCGAGGACCGCGCCGACCCCGGCGATGAGCAGCCCCTCGATCGCCAGCATCCCGCGCAGCTGGGCCTTGGACAGCCCGATCGCCCGCAGCGTGGCCGACTCCTTGCGCCGCTCGATCACCGACAGCGACAGCGTGTTCGCCACCCCGATCAGCGCGATCACCACCGCCACCGCCAGCAGCCCGACGACGATGCCGAGCAGGGTGTCGATCACGCGGTCGAACGCGGCACGCTCCACGGCCACGCCCATCACCTGGGCGGCCTCGCCGGAGTCCGCGACGACGTCCTGGATCGTCCCGACCGAGGCGACGGCGTCCGTCGGGTCCGCCAGGGACAGGTACATGCCGGTCACCGCCGGATCCGTGTCCAGCGCCGCCAGGTCCGCGGCCGCGAGGTAGGTCGTGGCCGCACCGGGCGCGCCGACCGCGACGGTGAACGTCCCGGTCCCGTCGGGGCCCGCCAGCGCCAGCGCGTCGCCGTCGGCGAGCCCGAGGTTCTCGGCCTCGTAGGAGCTCAGCAGCACCGTCCCCGGTGCCAGCCCCGCCACGACGTCCGGAGCGTTGAGCACCGTCCGTGCGGCCTGCGGGTCGACGGCCGACACCGTCACCGACCAGGCGTCCCCGGACGTGCCGGGTTCGGCCGCCACGACGTCCCCGTCCGGGGACAGCACCAGCTCGGGCGTCGTCAGCGTCAGCTCGGTCACGTCCGCGACCGCCGCCACGCCCTCCGTCCCGGCCACCCGGGTGCGCAGGTCGTCGGACAACGCGACCGCGCCGTCGTCGTCCCACGCCGTGCTGGACACCAGCACGTCCACGGGGAACTGCTCGTCCAGCGCGGCCGTCAGCGACGTCCGCGCGCTCGCCGCGCCCGTGGACATCATCGCCACGAGCGTGACACCGATGAGCAGGGCGGTGCTGGTGGTGGCGGTGCGCCGCGGGTTCCGCAGCGTGTTCGCCGCGGCGAGCCGCGCCGTCGGACCCGAGGCACCGACCAGCCGCCCGGCCGCCGCCGCGACCTTCGGCAACCAGAAGACCGCGCCGACGGCCACGCCGACGAACGACAGGGCGCCGCCGGCCACCCCGGCCAGCAGACCGGCCGTCGGGTTCTCACCCACCGTGCCCAGCGCGGCACCGCCGCCCAGCAGGGCGAAACCGACCACGGCGGCCAGGAGGGAGAGCACCAGCCGGACCGTGCCCGCGCGGCGGGACGCCGACGGCACGTCCGACGGACGCAGCGCCGCCAGCGGTGCGACGCGGGTGGCGACCCGCGCCGGCACGAGCGCCGCCCCGACGGTCACGAGGGTGCCCACGGCGACCGGGACCACGACGACCTGCCAGGTGATCGTGACCGTGTCCGGCAGCGGGACGGGCACGTCCAACGCCTGGGCGACCCACAGGGCGCCCTGCCCGAGCACGGTGCCGACCACCACCCCCGCCACCGACGCGACCAGCCCGAGGATCGCGGCCTCGGTCAGCACGCCCCGCGCCACCTGGGCCTTGTCCGCCCCGACGCAGCGCAGCAGCGCCAGCGTCCGCGCGCGCTGGGCGACGAGCACCTGGAAGGTGTTGGCGATGACCAGGCCCGCGACCACCAGCGCGATCGCCGCGAAGGTCAGCACGAAGATCAGGAACATCAGGTCCTGGCCGCCGGTGAAGTCGGCGGCGACCTCCGCGGCCCGCTCGTCCGTGGGGACCACCCAGCGGGCGCCCTCGGTGCTCGTGGTCCCGCCGACCTGAGCGGCCAGCGCGGACTGCACGGCGGCCACGTCCGCGCCCGGGGCGAGCGCGACGGCGACCTCGACCGTCCCGGGATCGTCCCCGACCTCGGCCGCCTGCCACGCGGCGAACGTCCCGGCGTCGACGACGGCGGCGCCGTCGGTCTGCGAGTACGCCCCGTACGGGTCGTCCAGCAGCCCGACCACGGTGGGCTGCTCGGTGACCTGCTCCCAGGACCCGTCCGCGGCCGTGACGTCACGGCGGACGTCGACCGTGTCCCCGAGCCCGACCCCGAGCCGGTCGGCCACGGGGGCCGGCAGGGCGATCTCGTCGTCGCCGGCCGGCATCGTCCCGTCGGTGACCTCCAGCGGCATCAGCCGGTCGTCCGCCGTGGGGACGACGTTCTGGTACACGGTCCGCGAGCCGCTGGACATCTCGGCGTACGTCGAGGACATCGGGGCGACGGCGGCGACGCCGTCCACCGCCGCGAGCGCGTCGACGTCCCGCACCGGGTCGTCCTGGGTCGCGCCGACCACCAGGTCGGCGTCCGCGTACCGGGCGGCGATGGAGTCGTAGGTGGTGCGTGTGATGACACCGCTCGCCAGCAGCGTGGCGGCGACGAACGCGGTGCCGATGACCACGGCGAGCCCCGCCGCGGACAGCCGTCCCAGGCTGCGGCGCATCTGCGCCCAGGTGATCCGGAGCATCAGGCACCCGCCTGGGTGCCGCCCGCGGGCACCGGGGCCTCGAGGGACCGCAGCGCGTCCAGCCCGGCCAGCACGGCCTCGGGCGTGGGGTCGGTGATCTCCCCGGCGATGCGGCCGTCGGCCAGGAGCACGACGCGGTCCGCGTAGGCGGCGGCCGTCGGGTCGTGCGTGACCATGATGATGGTGCGGCCCAGCTCGCGCACCGAGCGGCGCAGGAAGCCCAGCACCTCTGCCCCGGAGCGGGAGTCCAGGTTGCCGGTGGGCTCGTCGGCGAACACGACCTCGGGCTGGGCGACGAGCGCGCGGGCGATGGCCACGCGCTGCTGCTGACCACCGGAGAGCTCGCCCGGCCGGTGGGTCAGGCGCTGCTCCAGGCCCAGGGTGCTCACCAGGGTGTCGAGCCACGCCGCGTCGGCCGACGCGCCCGCCAGGTCCAGCGGCAGCGTGATGTTGTCCCGCGCGCTGAACATGGGCAGCAGGTTGAACTGCTGGAACACGAAGCCCACCCGGTCGCGCCGCAGCCGCGTCAGCGCCTTGTCGCCGAGCGCCGTGACGTCCGTCGACCCGAGGAACGCCTGCCCGCTCGTGGCGCTGTCCAGGCCGGCGAGCAGGTGCATGAGGGTGGACTTGCCCGAGCCGGACGGGCCCATGATCGCGGTGAAGCGACCGGCGGCGAAGTCGACGTCGACGCCGTCCAGGGCCCGGACCTGCGCCGCGCCCTTGCCGTAGGTCTTGGTGAGCGAGCGGGCACGGACGGCGGGGAGGGCTTCACCGCCGGGCCGGTGGCCCGCCGGTGCCTCGGGGGCGCCGCTGGCGCCGTCGTCGATCGGGACGAACACGGTGGTGTCCACGGAGTCTCCACGGTGGGTGCTGGCGGCTCCCGGGCGGGGAGCTCGATGACAGCCACGACGTTACGGAGCGCGCGTCCCGGCGTCGTCGGCCCGGGGGCTGGTCCTGGGCGCCGTCCAGGTCATCCCCAGGTATGACCCGCTCCCGGGGACGTCCCGGGGGGCTGCTCGGTCTGCTGGTCAGGGTCGTCGGGAGCCGCGTCGTCGGAAGCCGCGTCGTCGTGCTCACCGTCCACGGCGTCGTCACCCAGGCACAGCGCACGGCGGAGCGCGGCCCGCCGACGCCGTCCCCTCCTCGCGTCGGCGAGGGCGAGCAGGAGTGCTGCGGCCGGCAGTGCGGCCACCGTCCAGGGCCGGGGCAGCCCGATGGGCACGGAGACCTGCGGAGCCGCCAGCAGGACGCCCAGCGTGACCGGGGCGAGCACGGCGAGGAGCCGGGCGGCGGACACCGCGGCACGCCGGCGGCCCAGCAGGTCGGCGGCGACGGCGTCCGGCAGCCGGCGTGGCGCGCCGTCGGCCACCCACCGGGCGACCACCCGCTCCTGGCGTGCGCGCTCGACGAGGCGGGCGGCCAGGACGGTGAGGAGCAGGGCCGTGGCCGCGACGAGCAGGACCGTCACGGAGACGCTCGCGGCGTCCATGCGCGCCTCGCCGAGCGCGCCGAAGCCGCGGGGCTCGCAGCGGCGGCAGGGTCGGCGCACGACGACCGGGACGAACCACAGGACCACCGCCACGATCTGCGTCGGCACGGCGATCCAGAGGGCGACCCCCAGCCACCGTGTCCACCGGGTGCGCCACCCGGCGGGGAGGTCGCTCGCGGGTGCGGCGTGCCGCCGTCGCGTCGCGAGCTCCTGCGCCGCATCCGCGGACGGGCCGCGCTGTGCACGGAACGTGCTGACCCGGTCGGACCAGCGGGCGGCGCCGCGGCGCAGCGGGGCCCGTACGGCGAGCCACAGCCCCACGAGGCCGGCGCACCCGAGAAGGGGTGGCGTCGTCGCGTCGGCGCCGCCGACCGTCACGAGCACCAGGACGATCCCCGCCCCGGCGGCGCACACGCCGAGAGTCGCGACGAGCCGGCCGACGATCTCCGTCGGGCCGGGTGCGAGCCGTGCCACGGCCGAGGCGAGGGCGACGTCCGCGGGGCGCTCGGCCAGGTCACGTTCCAGGCGGGGGAGCAGCACCGACCGTTCCAGGGCGGCGAGCAGGGGCCAGACGACGGCGACGCCGCCGGCGCCGGCGAGCGTCACACCGGCCCAGGTGCGGGCGAGCAGGTCGAGGTCAGCCGCGAGGTCGCCCGCCGGCAACGCCTCCTCGGCGAAGACCCCGAGCACCAGCGCGGCCCCCAGCGCCACGGCGACGCCCCACGCGAGCCCGACGACGACGTGGCGGACCGCCCGGAGCACCAGGGACGGGCCGTCCGGCTCGACGAGGCGTGGTTCGGAGGGACCGACCCCTGCGGGCACCGAGGCCGTCACCGCGTCCGCCCGCCGTCGTCGTCGGGGGACTCCAGACGTCCCCGGACCAGCACGAACACGGCGCCCGACAACAGCAGCCCGGCGACCACCACGACCCAGACGGAGGCCGGGCCACCCACGAGCTCCGCGATCAGGACGCGGCTCTGCGAGGTCGGGTCGGCCAGCACGACGGCGACGAATCCCGCCACGACGGCGATCACCAGTCCCGTGACGACCCGCTCCCACCGCCGGTCCATCCGGGAGTGGTCCATGACCCGCCGCCCGGCCCGCACGATGTGCCGGGCGCGCAGCAGCCGCAGGGCGCCGACGGCCCGGACGAGCCGCAGGAGCTGCGTCGGGCCGATCGCCAGGACGGCCGAGACGACGATGGCCAGGGTCACCAGCACCAGCCACCGGTGCTCGCGCACCCAGCGGCGCTTGTCCCGCGAGACGACGAAGAGCACCACCGTCTCGCCCAGGAGGACCGCGCCGGTGAGCAGGCTGCCGACGGTCCCGACGGTGGCGTAGGGCTCGTCGAGCAGCGTGAGCCACACCGCGGGGACCGACACGAGCGCCGCCACGATCACGGGCCAGGCGAAGCGCTGCTCCCACCGGGACTCGGCCTGGTCCACGTCCGGATCGTCGTCGACGGACAGGGAGACCTCGGGGCGCACCGCACCAGGGTAGTGGGCCGGGCGGCCCGTCCGGGAGCCCAGCGGCTCAGGAGCCCGGTCGCACCAGGCCCGTCTCGTAGGCGGCCACCACCGCCTGCACGCGGTCGCGGGCCCCGAGCTTGGCCAGCACCCGCCCCACGTGCGTCTTGACGGTCGCCTCGGCCACGAACAGCTCCGCGGCGATCTCGGAGTTGGACCGTCCCCGCGCCATGAGCACGAGCACCTCGCGCTCGCGGTCGGTGAGCGCGGCGAGCGCCTCCCGGCGCGGCTCCGCCGCGGCGTCGGGCAGCACCGTGACCAGGTGCTCCAGGAGCCGCCGGGTGGAGGACGGCGCGATGACGGCGTCCCCGCGGTGCACCGTGCGCACGGCGGCGAGCATCTCCTCGGGCGGGGCGTCCTTGAGCAGGAACCCGGAGGCTCCGGCCCGGATCGCCTCCAGCACGTACTCGTCGAGGTCGAACGTGGTCAGCACGACCACGCGCGGGTGGTCCGCCGTGGCGGTGAGCCGCGCGGTGGCGGTCAGTCCGTCCATGGTGGGCATGCGCACGTCCATGAGCACGACGTCCACGGCGCGGCCGGCGAGCAGGCGCAGCGCCTGCTCGCCGTCGGACGCCTCGACGACGACGGTCAGGTCGGGCTGGGACTCGATGACCATGCGGAACCCGGCGCGCACCAGCTCCTGGTCGTCCACCAGGGCGACGCGCACCGGCCCGGCGTCCGGCGGATGCGCCGTCATGCGGTCTCCTGGGGCTGTGCGGGACCGCCGGTCCGGCCGGCCGGCGGCGCCGCGGCGGGCACGGGCATCGTGAACCGTACCCGCCAGCCGCCGCCGGGCCGCGGACCGGCCGTGAGCGTGCCGTCGAACATCGCGGCGCGTTCGCGCATGCCGAGCAGCCCGTAACCGGCGGCGGTGTCCTCGGTGGCCGCGCCCCGGCCGTCGTCGGCGACCTCCACGGTGACGGACTCCGGTTCCCAGCGGAGCACCACCGTCACGCGCGGGTCGGGCCCGGCGTGCTTGCGCACGTTGGTGAGCGCCTCCTGGGTCACCCGGTGCAGCGTGACCCCGGCTCCTGGCGGCAGCCGGCGCGACGTGCCCACGCGGACGAGGGACACCCGGGTGCCGGCCGCGCGTGCCTGGGCGACGAGCGCGTCGAGCTCGGCGTCGTCGGGCTGCGGAGCGAGCGGGGCGGGGGACGACGGCGGCACGCGGGGCGCCGGCGCGGTGGCGGCGGCGCCCGTGGTGACGCCGCCCGTGGTGGCCGCGCCGTCCGCGCCCGGGGCGCCGTCGGGGGAGTCGTCGTCGCGCAGCACGCCGAGCAGCCGACGCATGTCGGCCAGGGCGGCCCGACCCGTCTCGGAGATGACGCCGAGCGAACGGACGGCGGCGTCGGGGTCGGCGGCGGCGGCGTACCGTCCGCCGTCCGCCTGGGCCACCACGATGGACAGCGAGTGGGCGACGATGTCGTGCATCTCCCGGGCGATGCGGGCGCGCTCCGCCGCGGTGGCGATGCGGGCCTGCTGGTCACGTTCGACCTCGAGCCGTTCGGCGCGGTCGCGCAGGGCGTCCACGGTGACGCGGCGGTAGCGGCGCGTCAGGCCGAAGGCCCAGACGGCCAGGGCGATCGATCCCATGAGCACCGCGCTGGGCAGCAGGTCGACGACGGTGTCGAGGCTGCCGGCGCCGTACGGCCCCACGGACGACACCACCGTGAAGAGCAGGCATCCGGCGCCGGTCGACCCGATCGCGGTGAGGTGGGCCCAGCGTGGCCCGTGGACCGTCACGGAGTACAGGGCGACCAGGACGGCCAGGTCGGCGGGCAGCAGCAGGGGGTAACCGGCCAGCAGGTGGGCGAGGGCCACGGCGTACACGGCGACCGCCGAGGCCACCGGACGGACCCGGCGCCAGGCCAGCGGTGCCGCCAGGGCGACCGCCCAGAGCATCGCGCCGCCGCGACCCGCCGTGACGTACCGGAAGACGTCGGCGCTCGTGGCGGCCACGAACAGGGCGAACAACGCGGCCCCGAGCGCGTCCACGGTGAACCGGTGGTGCTCGAACCACCCGGTGACGCGCGCGAACCAGCCCATGCCGCCCAGCGTAGGCACCGCCGGTGTCCCCGCGCGTCCCACCCCAGGGGGACGTGACATGCGACCTCAGAGTGACGACCACGTCGTGTCGCGACGTGCCGACACCAGGCATGATGCCGCTAGCATGAGGGAATGACCCACGTACTTCTGGCCGAGGACGACCCGGCGATTGCCGAGCCTTTGGCGCGGGCTCTCACACGTGAGGGTTACGACGTCGTCGTGCAAGGAACTGGTCAAGGCGCGATCGACCATGCCGGCGACGCGGACATCGTGGTCCTGGACCTCGGTCTGCCGGACGTCGACGGCCTCGACGTCGCCCGGGAGATCCGGGGCCGCGGGCTGACCACACCCATCCTCGTGCTGACGGCGCGGGCGGACGAGGTCGACCTGGTGGTCGGCCTGGACGCCGGGGCCGACGACTACGTGACGAAGCCGTTCCGCCTGGCCGAGCTGCTCGCGCGCGTGCGGGCGCTGCTGCGCCGCACCCACGGCGAGGCCACGGAGGACGACGAGCTGCGGGCCCAGGACGTCCGGGTGGACGTCTCGGCCCACCGGGCGTTCCAGGGTGAGCGGGAGCTGCACCTGACGACCAAGGAGTTCGACCTCCTGCGAGTGCTCGTGGGCAACGCGGGTTCGGTCGTGGTGCGGGACACCCTGATGCGGGACGTGTGGGGCTCGGACCCCGTCGGGTCCACCAAGACGCTGGACATGCACGTGTCCTGGTTGCGCCGCAAGCTCGGCGACGACGCCAACTCGCCGCGCTACGTCTCCACCGTTCGGGGCCTGGGCTTCCGGTTCGAGCTCGGTCAGCAGGCCTGAGGTCCGGTGCGCCGTCGCGTCCTGCTGGCGACGATCTCGGCGGTCGCCGTCGCAGTGATCCTCCTGGGCGTCCCGCTGGGCCTGTTCACGGCCCGCTACGTCGTCGCCAGCGAGGAGCAGCGCATCTCCGACCGCGCCAACACGTTCTCCGCGACGGTCGACCGCGTCGTCGAGAACGAGGAGCGGCCGACGGACGAACAGCTCGAGCACGCCGCCCAGGGTCGCTCCGGCGACCTGCCGGCGCGGGTCACCGTGAGCCTGCCCGACGGCGAGCAGCTCATGTACGGCGAGGTGCTCGACCCCCCGACGATCGTCAAGGCCACGGAGGCGGGTGACAGCCGCGCCTGGGTGTCCCTCGAGGTCTCCGCCTGGAGCGTGTACGTCAAGGCCGCGCAGATCGTGGCGCTCGTGGTCGTCGCGGGGGTCGTCGCCATCGGAGCCGGGGTGGCGATGGCGGTCTGGCAGGCCAACCGGCTCTCCGCGCCGCTGGTGTACCTGGCGGCGTCGGCCGAGCAGCTCGGGTCCGGCCAGGTACGGCCCAGCCTGGAGCCGTCGGGCGTGGAGGAGATCGACCTCGTCGCCGCCGAGCTGGCCCGCAGCGCCGACCGCCTCGCGGGGCGGCTGGCCGCCGAGCGGCAGTTCACCCAGGACGCCTCCCACCAGCTGCGCACGCCCCTGACGGCGCTGACGATGCGGCTCGAGGAGATCATGATGACCTCCGACGACGACGGCGTGGTCGAGGAGGCGCGGGTCTCGCTGGAACAGGTGGAGCGGCTGGTCACCGTCGTGGACGATCTCCTGGCCACGTCCCGGCGCTCCACGGGCGGGACCACGGAGGCGGTGGTGCTGCTCGACGTCGTGCGCCAGCAGCACGAGGAGTGGGCGGACACCTTCGCCCAGGCGAAGCGTGCGCTCGTCGTCGACGTCGCCGCCGAGCATCGTGTCCTGGCCACCCCGGGGGCGCTCGCCCAGGTCATCGCCACCCTGCTCGAGAACTCCCTGAAGTACGGCGACGGCACCACGACGGTGCGGTCCAAGCCGTCCGGGCCGAAGGGCGCCGTCGCCCTCGAGGTGACCGACGAGGGGCCCGGTGTCCAGGACGACATCGCCCCCCGCATCTTCGACCGCGGTGCCTCGTCCGGCGGGAGCACGGGCCTCGGTCTCGCGCTCGCCCGAGACCTCGTGGCGGCCGACGGCGGGCGGCTCGAGCTCGCGCAACGGCGCCCGCCGGTCTTCCGCATCTTCCTCGTCGGGGTGCCGCGGACGCTCGACCCGAGCATCGTGCTGCCGCCCGGGACCACCATCTCCTCCCGAGGCCGCCGGCGCGGCTGGCTGCACCACGACGAGCGCGCGTGACGGGCTCTCAGCCCTCCCCGCGGAACACCACCGTGCGGTACAGGACGTACCGGAAGATCATGGCGAGCACCAGACCGACGCCCTTGGCCGCGACGTTGTCCGCGAGGGCGGAGTCCAGTCCGAGCACGTAGCGGGAGAACGCCAGGCAGGCCGACGTGATCACGACGCCGCCGACGTTCACCGCCGCGTACTCCAGCAGCTCGCGGACCCTGCGCCGGGTCCGGCGTGCCGAGAAGGTCCAGTACCGGTTCCCGAGCCACGACACCACGGTCGCGACGGCCGTGGCGATGACGTTGACGGTCACGGGCTTGTGCGCGAGCACGTCGACAGGACCGTGCAGCATGAGGTTGAACACGGTGAAGTCGACGACGAACGCCAGGGCGCCGATCGTGCCGAACCGGAGCAGCTCGACCCGCTGCCGCCAGACCGCGGCGGCCAGGCGGTTCGGCCACGCCCCCCGGCGGGGGGTGGCCGGTGCGGGGGCGTCGGGCATGTGGGCCAGCCTAGCGGCCGTGACCGGCGACGGCGGTGAGCCGGCGGGCGGCTGCTCCCGGCGGGCCGGTATCCTCGTGGCCCGTGACGTCTCCCTCCGCCTCCGCCGTTCCCCCCGTCGTCGCCGTCGTCGGCGGCGGGCAGCTCGCCCGCATGATGGCACCGGCCGCCGCCGAGCTCGGCGTCCACCTGCGTGTCCTGGTCGAGGACCCGACGACGGCGGCGGCCCAGGTCGTGGTCGACGCCCCGGTCGGTGCCGCGAGGGACGAGGCCGCGCTCCGTGCCCTGGTCGAGCCCGACGGCGGTGCTCGGGCCGACGTGCTGACCTTCGAGCACGAGCACGTCCCGAACGCGCTGCTCGCCGACCTGGTCGAGGCCGGCGTGCCCGTGCGGCCCGGCCCGCACGCCCTGGTGCAGGCGCAGGACAAGATCGTGATGCGTCGCCGCCTCTCCGCTCTCGGCGTGCCGTGCCCCCGCTGGGCGGCCCTGCCCTCCGAGCCGGCCGACGCCCGCGCCGCGCTCGCCGAGTTCCTCGCCGGTGCGCCCGGCGGCGAGGCCGTGGTCAAGACCGCCCGCGGCGGCTACGACGGCAAGGGGGTGCGGGTCGTCACCGGCGCCGAGCAGGTGGACGACTGGATCGCCGCGCACGTCGACGGCGGCCCGGAGCTGCTCGTCGAGGACAAGGTCCCGTTCGTGCGCGAGCTGGCCGTCCTGGTCGCACGCCGCCCGTCCGGCGAGGTCCGCACCTGGCCGGTCGTCGAGTCGATCCAGCGCGACGGCGTGTGCGCCGAGGTGATCGCGCCGGCGCCGGACCTCGGCGTGGAGGTCGCCGAGCAGGCCCGGGACGTGGCCGTGCAGGTCGCCGACGGGCTCGACGTGACGGGCGTCCTCGCCGTCGAGATGTTCGAGGTGCCGACCGCCGAGGGCGGGACGCAGGTGCTCGTCAACGAGCTCGCGATGCGACCGCACAACTCCGGCCACTGGACGATCGACGGCGCGATCACCAGCCAGTTCGCCCAGCACCTGCGTGCCGTCCTGGACCTGCCGCTGGGCGCGACGGAGCCGACGGCCCGCTGGACCGTGATGGCCAACGTGCTCGGCTCGTCGCTGGACCGGCTCACCGACGCCCTGCCCGCGCTCGGCGAGCGGTTCCCCGAGGCCCACGTCAACCTGTACGGCAAGGGCATCCGCCCGGGCCGCAAGCTGGGACACGTCAACGTCAGCGGCGACGACCTGGACGAGGTCCGGCGTCGTGCCCTGGCCGCGGCCGCACTGCTGCGCGGCGAGGACGTCGCGACCCCCGAGAACCGCGAGGAGCACTGATGAGCGACAACCAGCCCGTCGTCGGGATCGTCATGGGGTCGGACTCCGACTGGCCCGTCATGGAGGCGGCGGCCGACGCGCTCGAGGAGCTCGACGTCGCCTGCGAGGTCGACGTCGTCTCCGCCCACCGGATGCCGACCGAGATGATCGACTACGGCCGCGGAGCCGCGGATCGCGGGCTGCGGGTGATCATCGCCGGCGCCGGGGGAGCGGCGCACCTGCCCGGCATGCTCGCCGCCGTCACCCCCCTGCCCGTCGTCGGGGTGCCCGTCCCGCTCAAGCACCTGGACGGGATGGACTCCCTGCTCTCGATCGTGCAGATGCCGGCGGGTGTGCCGGTCGCGACGGTGTCGATCGGCGGCGCCCGCAACGCGGGCCTGCTGGCGGCGCAGATCCTCGGCGCCGGGACCGACCCGGAGTCGACGGCGCTGCGGGAACGGATGGTGGCGTTCCAGGCCGATCTGCGCGACGTCGCCCACGCGAAGGGCGAGCGGCTGCGGGCTGCGCGGGCGGGCCGCTGATGCGGGTCGAGGCGAGCCGGACCGGCGCGCGGTCGCGCTCACGCGCCCCAGGGGGCGCTCCGCTTCCGGTCTGACGACCGTGCGCCGGTCCGGCTCTCCTCGACCGTGGGGCCCGCTCTCAGAGGCCGCCGACGGTGGTGCCCGGCTTGAGGTCGCCGTCGGCCATCTTCGCCCAGAACTTCTCGGCGTCGTCGGAGAGCAGGACCGTGGACCCCACCCCGGTGCCGGGGTCGTAGCCCGGGTCGGCGATCGGCGGTGTCCCCGTGACACCGTCGGGTCCGGTGGCCTGCTTGAAGGCCAGCGCGAGCCGGCCGAGATCCACCATGCCCGTGTCCTCGTCCACCAGGAGCGCGTCGGTGCCCGCTTCCACGAGCTGGACCTGGTTCACCGGGTTGAGCAGCACGCTCGGCTGCACGACCTTCTCCGAGACCGCGGCGATGACCTGTCGCTGGCGCTCGGCCCGTCCGATGTCGCCCTTCGGGTCGGAGTAGCGCATGCGCGAGAAGGCGAGCGCCGTGGCGCCGTCGGCCTCGTGGCAGCCCGACTTCCAGACGAGCTCGGACTTCGGGTCGTCGACGTCGTAGTCGAGGCAGAGCTCGACGCCGCCGACGGCGTCGACCAGCTCTTCCAGGCTCCCGAACCCGACCTCGGCGTAGTGGTCGACCGTCAGGCCGGTCAGACCCTCGACCGTCTCGACCAGCAGGGGCGCACCGCCCCAGGCGTAGGCGGCGTTGATCTTGTTCATGCCCTCGCCCGGGATGTCCACGTACGTGTCCCGCGGGATCGAGATCAGCGCGGTCGGGCCGTTGGAGGGCTTGTGCAGCACCATGATCGTGTCCGTGCGGGCCCCGGAGGTGCCGTCGTTCACCCCTCCGGTGCCGCGCCTGTCCGAACCGGCGAGCAGGTAGGTGGTGCCCGGGGTGTTCGCCGCGCCGGACAGTGCGTCGGTGTGCTCGATCTTGCCGTTGGCCCAGATGACGAGGCCCACGGGCCAGGCCAGCAGCAGCACGAGGACCAGGCAGAGGATCAGCACGGCCACACGCCCCTTGCGCACCCGGATGCCGCCGTCGCCCGTGCCCCGGGCGGGCGCGGCCTGCGACGGGGCCGGGCGCTGCGGGGCCACCCTGGTGCCGGTGACGCCGCGGGACGGCGCGGGCTGCTGCGACGGCGGTCGCTCGGCGTTGCGGCGGGTGCTGCCCACGGCGGGAGCGTAGGACTGGGGACGGCGGTTCGGGGTGGCCGGGCGCCGTTCCGGCTGGACCGGGATCTCCCGTGACGACTGGCGGCGCACCCGCGGCTCGCGACCCTCCAGGGGGACGGCGTCGTCGCGGCGACCCACCCGGGGCGGCCGGGCGGGGCTGCTGGAGCCACCCACCGAGATGGCGTCGCCGTCCCGCTCGGGACGGGAGCTCCGCCCGCCGGAGGGCGTGAAGCTCGGGGGGATGCGCCGGTCGTCGCTCATGCCGCTCACCCGCAGACCGAGGTCACGTCGGCACCGGTGAAGGCCTCCGCGCCCGCCTCGCGCGTCCTGGTCGGGCTCGGTTCGTCGGCGGCGTCCTGGTCGTCCCCGGTGTCGGTGGCCTCCGTCGGGTCGTCCGTCGCCGTCGCCCCGTCCGTCGTCCCGGAGTCCTCCGAGGAGGCGTCGTCGCCCGACTTCTTCGTGTTCTTGCCGGACTTCTTCTCGGTCTCGATGGCGTCGCTCAGCGGCTTGTCGTCCCGCAGGCTGTCGAAGACCGCGGGCGCCTCGTCGGTGAGCACCACGTTGTTGGGGTTGGACGGGTCGTACTGCCAGGGGACCGTCATGAACGCGATCGTCTCAGGTCGCAGACCGCGGGCGCTGTACGCCAGACCGGTGAGTCCCTGGATCGAGGCGAGGTTGCTGCTCATGGTCAGCGATCCGGTGACCGCCCGCAGGAACTTCAGCAGCTTCGGGGAGTCGGTGAGCAGGTTCTGTCCCAGGACCGTGCGGGACAGCGCCGCCATGAGCTCCTGCTGGCGGGCGATGCGGCCGATGTCGGACCCGTCCCCGAGCCCCTCGCCGGTCCGGGCGCGGGCGTACTTGAGCGCCGTCGCGCCATCGAGGTTCTGGACGCCGGCCTGCAGCTCCAGGTGACCCGCCTTGGCCGAGGAGACGTCGTTCGGGATGCAGAGCTCGACGCCGTCCAGGGCGTCGATCATGTCCTCGAAGCCGGAGAAGTCGATGACGATGAACCCGTCCATCCGGACGTCGGTGATCGTCTCGACCGTCTTCATGGTGCACAGCGCGCCGGACTCGACGTCGTCGCCGTACAGCACACCCTGGGCGAACGCGGCGTTGAACTTCACGCCGTACAACGCCGGCGTCTCCGCGCCGGAGGAGGTCGGGCAGCTCGGGACGTCGATGGTGGTGTCGCGGGGGATCGACATGAGCTCGACCCGGGAGCGGTCCGCCGCGATGTGCATGATCATCGTGGTGTCGGAGCGGGCGCCCTCGGTGCCGTCGCCGACCACCTCGGCGTTGTCCCCGCCCCGGGAGTCGGAGCCGAGGAGCAGGATGTTGAGCGCCTCGCCGGCCGACGGGTCGGACGGCGGCTCCTTCGTGGGCCGATCGGTCCCGAGCGCGGCCTCGGCGTCGACGGCGTCGATGTTGTTCGTCAGGGTGACGGCGGCGGTGGCGGCACCGACGCAGCCGAAGGCGAGCACGGCCGTCATGACCAGCCCGATCGCGCGCAGCACCGGGTGCTGCGCCCGTGCACGGGCGTGCGACGGTCCCGTGACGGGTACGCGTCGCGGGGCGACGTGGCGGGCGGGCGAGGCTTTCACGGTAGGTGAGCATAGATGCCTCGGGCGGTCTGTCTGCGGCGTCCGCGGGCCGAGGAGGTAGAGGAACTGTGTGGGTCAGAGCCTCGAACCCGTGGGGAACTGCCGTTTCGTGACCTTCAGGATCTCGTGGACGGTGGGGTGCGACCCGCCGTTGAGCACCCGCGCGCGATACCTGGTCACGGGGTGCAGCACGCCGTCCTTGATCAGGTATCGCTGATCATGGCCTCTCTCTCGGACGAAGACGGTGTCGTCCTCGGCGCGGATCGTCCGCGGCAGCTGCTTCATGAGTCCCTTGCCCCAGTCCTGGGTCACGGCGGTGGGGCGGACGTGCCCTGTGCCGTCGATGCGGACGAGCCGGTCGAGGGCGAGGACGAACTCCCTGCCGTTGGCTCGCCGTATCACTCCGGTGGTCGACGGCACGTGCCGGATGCGTGCGATGCTCCTCCGGTCGAGCTCGCCCTGGACGATGCCGGCCAGTGGCGTGTCGTGGCGGAGGCCGGGTCCCAACGAGCCGTGGCTGCCGCGGACCGTCACGAGGCTGCGGTCTCCGGAGGACCGATCGATCACGATCACGCCTCCCCGCAGGACCGGCTTGCCGTAGGGCACGAGGTCCAGGGCGCTGCGCGCCATGCCGACTCGCGTGCTGACCTTGTCGTTGCGCTGGAGCGCGAGGTCGTCGAACGCCTGCCGTTTCTCGCCCCCGTCCACCCAGTACAGGCGTCCGTCCGGGGTCTGGACGGTGTGGCGCAGGCGACCTCCACCGGGCACGGCGTCCCACCGGGACGCGGAGACGGGCAGGGCGTCGGCACAGCGCCCGCCGTAGGCCCGGACCATGGAACAGGTCGCGATGTGCTTGCGACCGTTCTCGTACAGCGCCAGCCGCCCGCGCGGGTCCGTGACGAAGGTGCCGTCGGGAACGTCCAGGGTCGTGTTCTGCCGGGCCTGGGCGCGCCGTCGGATCTCGCCGAGGCGCTGGTACAGGTTCCGGCCGGGGCAGGCGGTGGACGCGACGTCGCGGTGCCCGAAGATCCGGTTCAGGCGGGTGCCCTCGATGACGGCCGTCCCGGAGGCCGGCACGCCGTGCCGGGCGAGCTTCCACGCCGCGAGGTTCACCACGGCGCTCACGGCCGCGTTCGACGGCGTGGCGGTCTCGTAGTTGCCGAGCATCGAGATCCCGGTGGTGCTCGCGTTGAACCCGAGGGCGTGACCACCGATCGTCTGGCGGGAGATGCCGCCGGCCCGTCCTTCCCAAACGCGGCCGAACTTGTCGACGAGGAAGTTGTAGCCGATGTCTCCCCAGCCCCGGGTCCTGGCGTGATAGGCGTAGATGCCGCGGATGATGCCGGGCACCTGACTCCTGGTGTAGGAGTTCGTCCCTGCGGTGTGGTGGATCGCGGCTCCGCGGACGTCGCCCTGACGCGGGGTCCACGTCATGATCGACTCGTCCGCACCCCAGGCCGCACGGGAGGCGATCGCAGGTCGGCCGGGCACCCCGAAGGACACGGCGGCGCCGCTTCCCGAGTACTCCTCGGGGACCGCGACGTCGTCGTCCGCGGCGGAGGTTCCCGGATCGACGACGGAGAGCTCGAGATCGCGGACGGTGCCCGCCGCAGGTCCGGTGACCCGGGCCTGGACCTGGGCGACGTCACCCACCACGACGGCCTCGGTGCCGTCGATCGTGCCCTGGGGGGACGGCTCGACGGCGATCTCCTCCCAGGCGGACCAGGCGGGGTCGGTCGCACGGTCGCCGGTGGTCCGGATCTCGACGACCACGCCGTCGGGGTCGTCGAGGTCGCCCTGCCAGGTCACACCGGCCACCCCGAACCCGGTGACCGCAGCGGTGGCGACCAGCTCGGGTTCTTCGGGGTCGGCCGCCGCACGGTCGGCGTCGTCGGAGGTGTCCCCGCGCCGTGACGACGGTGCGGGAGCGGCGTCGGCCTCCTCGAACGTCGTCTCGCGCAGGCTCGGCGCGACCGGCTCGGGGTCGCTCCCGGACGGCTCGGCCGGGGCGTCGTCCGTGTCGACCGGCGAGGCAGCCGCCGCCGAGTCCGCCGGGACGACCGGCACGGGCATGGCGCCGGCGGACGCCGGGACGGTCAGGGAGAGCACGAGGAGGCCGACGACGGAGCCGCTGACGGCGGCGTGCCGCGAGATGTGGCGTGTCACACACGGCACGCTACGGCCGGGCAACCGTCGGTGCAGATCGGGTCCGGACAAGCGGCAGGTGAACGGAATGTCCGACCGGTCCGATCCGGCGCCGCGCAGAGTTCACCGTGGTGTCATCCACCGGCCCTGTCGGGGTCCGGGGCCGCGTCCTAGACTCGCCGGCATGCGGATCTCCGTGACCGGTCTGGGCTACCTGGGTGCGGTCCATGCGGCGAGCATGGCGAGCCTGGGGCACGAGGTCGTCGGCGTGGACGTCGATGCCGCCCGGGTCGAGTCGTTGGCCCTCGGCAAGGCCCCGTTCTTCGAACCGGGCCTCGACGAGCTGCTGACCCGCGTCCAGAGCTCCGGCCGACTGACGGTCTCCACCGACCCGGGCGTGGTCGCCGGCGCCCGGGTGCACTTCGTGTGTGTGGGCACGCCGCAGTCCGCGGGCTCGCTCGCGGCCGACCTGCGGTTCGTCGACGCCGCGGTCCGGGGCCTGGTCGACCACCTCGGCGAGGGTGACGTCGTGGTCGGCAAGTCGACGGTGCCGGTGGGGACGGCGGGCCGGCTGGCCGGGCAGGTCGAGGCGGTGGGAGCGACCCTGGTGTGGAACCCGGAGTTCCTGCGCGAGGGGTTCGCCGTCCGGGACACGCTGCACCCCGACCGCATCGTCTACGGGGTCCCGGCCGGGGCTGCGGGCGAACGGGCCACCGCGGTGCTGGACGAGGTCTACGCGGCCCCGCTGTCCGAGCCGACGCCGCGCATCGTGACGGACTACCCCACGGCCGAGCTGGTCAAGGTGGCGGCCAACTCGTTCCTGGCCACGAAGATCTCCTTCATCAACGCGATGGCCGAGTTGTGCGAGGTGGCAGGCGGCGAAGTGACGCAGCTCGCCGACGCGATCGGACACGACGCCCGGATCGGGCGCCGGTTCCTCAACGCGGGTCTCGGCTTCGGCGGGGGATGCCTGCCGAAGGACATCCGCGCGTTCATGGCGCGGGCCGACGAGCTGGGCGCCGGTGAGGCCGTGGCGTTCCTGGGCGAGGTGGACGCGATCAACACGCGCCGCCGGGTGCGGATGGTCGATCTCGCCGCGGGCATGCTCGACGGCACGATCGAGGGTGCCCGCGTCACGGTCCTGGGCGCGGCGTTCAAGCCGGACAGCGACGACGTGCGCGACTCGCCGGCGCTCGACGTGGCGGCGCGGCTCGGCGAGCTGGGCGCGGACGTCGTCGTGCACGATCCGCAGGCGATCGACAACGCGCGTGCCAAGCACCCCGGCCTGGGGTACGAGCGGGACCTGGACACCGCGCTGACGGGGGCGGACGTGGTGCTGGTGCTCACCGAGTGGCGGCAGTACCGCGAGCTCGACCCGGCGCGTGTCGCGGCGCGGGTGGCACGGCGGAACGTCCTGGACGGACGCAACGCCCTGGACCGGTCCGTCTGGCAGGGTGCCGGCTGGACGTACCGGGCGCTCGGCCGCGCGGAGGAGTCGGCCGGAGGACCCGTCGGCTGAGGTCCCCGGGCGCCCGCGGCCCGTGCTGACGCCGCAGGTCCCCCCGGTCAGACGCCGGTGACCTGCTCGGTGGCCACCAGACGTCCGAGCCGCTCGGCGTCCGCATCGAGCTCCGCCGTCGTCCGTGCCGAGACGAGCACCACCGACCCGCCGCGCGACCAGACGCCGACGGCCTCGGCCAGCAGCGCGGCGACGTCGCGGTCGCCGCGGACCAGCACGCGGCCGCCGGTCGGCGCGGCCTCGCCCCCCGCGGTCCCGGCGTCGGTCGATCCGATCAGGGCGTCCAGGGGCAGGTCGGTGCCGGCCGCGGGGTCGAACCCGATGGCGTCGCCGTAGGTCATCACGGCGGCCGCGGCGTCGACGGCGCCGGGCGGCAGGTCGCCGTCGAAGCGCCGGGCCAGGGCGGGCAGGGCCACGGCGACGAGCTCCGCCGAGGTTCCCGTCCACGCCCCGGGCCTCGAGGTGATCACGACGTCGGCGTCCTCGTGCCGGGCGGCGGGGTCGGCCGTGGCGGCGGGATCCACCTGGACCAGCGCCGCGCCGCAGCGGGCCGTGGCGAGTGCCCAGACCACCTGGCGCCAGCCGACGGGGAGGTCGACGACGACGTCGGTGCCGGGCCCGGCGTCGAACTCCTCGCACAGCAGGTTGACGGTCTTGGCGACCCAGTTGCCCACGACCGCTCCGGACAGCTCGATGCGCTCGCCGTCATCTCCGTACCAGGTCAGGGCCGGCCGTCCTCCGGAGGCGGCGAGGCGGGCGAGGAGTGCGGTCACGGTGGTGGGTGCGGTGGTCACCGTGCCAGCCTACGAGGGGTGACGCGCCTCAGATCTACCTCATGCGGACCTCAGACGGGTGTGAACAGGTGGTGCAGGTGAGGCGCGTAGCACATTTCGGCTTGACGACCGTTGATGACACGCGTGTAATTCCATGTATGCAGTTTCTTCGAGAACGGCATGGAGGGGCACGCCATGTGGAACTTGCTCGACGGGGACCAGGAGGTCTTCCCGTCTGACGTCGGCAGCGCACCGGACCGCATCGCGCCGGTCCTGCCGCTGTTCGGCCAGGGTGACGTCGTCGACGACGAGACCCTGCTGGGGTGGCAGGAACGAGCTCTGTGCGCCCAGACCGACCCGGAGGCCTTCTTCCCGGAGAAGGGCGGGTCCACGCGTGAGGCCAAGAAGGTCTGCGCCTCCTGCGAGGTCCGGAGCGAATGCCTGGACTACGCGCTCGAGCACGACGAGCGGTTCGGGATCTGGGGAGGTCTGTCCGAGCGGGAGCGTCGCAAGCTGAAGCGGCGCGCCGTCTGACGGATATCCCACGCGACGCCGCCTCGGCGCCGCATCATGGCGGACAGGATGACTGCTCCGCACCTGACCCAGGCCCCCGCCCGGGACGGGGCCGCCCCGCAGGCGGCTCCCGGCCCCGTGGCGGTCGACGGCGCGAGCCCGCGCGCCGCCGTCACCGTGACCACCGTGGTGGTCACCCACGGCCGCACGCCCTTCCTCCAGGCGACCCTCGACGCCGTCGCCGCCCAGGACCGCGCGCCCGACGAGGTGGTCGTCGTCGACACCGACGCGGCGGCCTCCACGGGACTGCACCCGGACCTGCGCATGGGCGGCCGCCGGTTCGTCGCCGCGGCCGGCACGCGCACCTTCGGCGAGGCCGTGGACCGTGCGCTGGTCGGGACCGCGCCCGACGACGTGGGCGGGCCCGGCACGGTGGACGACCCCGCCGGGCCGACGTGGCTGTGGGTGCTGCACGACGACGCGGCGCCGGCCCCCGACGCGCTCGGCCGCCTGCTGCGCGCCGTGGAGCACTCGGCGGCCGTCGCGGTGGCGGGCTGCAAGCAGCGTCGCTGGACCCTCGACGCCGACGGCCGCGCCGCACTGCCTGACCCGACGCGGCCGGGCCTGCTGGTCGAGGTCGGCTACACCGTCTCCCCGCTCGGTCGGCGGATGACCGGCATCGACGACACGGAGATCGACCAGGGGCAGCACGACGCCCGCGAGGACGTGCTCGCGGTGGGGCTCGCCGGTGCGCTGGTGCGCCGGTCGGTCTGGACGGACCTGGGCGGCACCGACCCGGAGCTCGGGCAGTTCGGGGACAGCCTGGACCTGTGCCGCCGGGCCCGGCTGGCCGGGCACCGGGTCGTCGTCGTGCCGGACGCCGTGGTCCACCACGCGCAGGCGTCCCTGCGCGGTCTGCGCCGGACACGTCGGCACCGGGCGTCGCGGACCCGCCGGGGCATCGAGGTCTCCGCCTACGCCCGACGGCGCAGCCGGCTGTACTCCCGGCTCGTGTCGGTCCCGCTGCCGCTGGTGCCGCTGGCCATGGTGGCGATGGTCGTCTGGGCGCCCTTCGCCGCCGCCTACCGGCTGGCGCTGAAGAACCCTGCCGGCGCGCGGGACGAGCTGTTCGCCCCGGTCGTCACCGTCCTGCGGGTCGTGCCGCTGGCCCGTGGGCGGCGGCGTGCCGCACGGACCCGGACCCAGCCCCGCAGCGTGCTGCGCTCGCTGCGCGCCGACTGGCGCCAGGTCGCCGCCGAACGGCGCGAGGCGCGGCTCATGCGCGCCGAGGCCCACCAGGTGCGGCGCCAGCCCACGGACCTCGAGCGCGCCGAGCTGCACGACCTGGCACGGCGCCGGCGGACGGGCCTGGTGCTGGTGCTGGTGGCGACGGCCGGGCTCGCGGTCGCGGCCTTCGCTCCCTGGCAGGGTGTGCTGGCCGACGGCGGGCGGATCGTGGGTGGCGCCCTGCTGCCCGCGCCGGCGTCCTTCTCCGAGACGTTCGACGCCGCCACGTCCGGCTGGGTGCGTGAGGGCCTGGGCACGCGGGCTCCGGCGGACCCCTGGCTGCTCGTGGTGTCCTTGCTGAGCGCCCTGGCGGGAGGCAGCGCGCAGACGGGTGTGAACGTCCTGGTCGTGGCGGCGCTGCCCCTGGCCGCCCTGGGCGGCTGGTACGCCGCGGGCGCCCTGACCCGGTCCGTGTGGGCGCGGGCCGGCGCCGCGCTGGTGTGGGTGGCCGCGCCCGGGTTCCTCGACTCCCTGGGCAGCGGTCGGCTCGCCGCCGTCGTGGCCCACCTGCTGCTGCCGTGGGTGCTCCTCGCCTCGGTCCGTGCCGTCGGCGCCCAGGCCCGCGACGGCGTCGTCCCCGCCGGCCCCCGCCGGGGGTCGTTGGGGGCGACGGCGGCCGCGGGGCTGCTGCTGGCCGTGGCGGCGTGCGCCGAACCCGTGCTGCTCCCCGTCGCCCTGCTGGCCGTGGTGGGCGGGCTGGCGGTCGCGTGGCGGCACTGGCGGCACCTGCTGCTGATCCCGGTCCCCGCGCTCGTCGTGGCGCTGCCGTTCTGGTGGCAGGTCGCCACCACGTGGTCCGACGGCGGGTGGCGGCTGCCGCTGGCCGAACCCGGTGCCCCCGTGGCCGCGACGACGTCGGACGGTCTGGCGCTGCTGCTCGGCCTCGCCGGGCCGCTGTCCTGGTCCGGGGGGCCGGGGTCAGGTCTGCTGCCGACGGTGCTGGCCGTGGTGCCCTGGCTGCTCGGCGCCGGTGTGCTCGTGCTGGCCCTGGCCGGGCTGTTCGTCCGGGGCCGGGTGACGGCGGTGCGATGTGCCGTCGGTCTGTCCGTGCTGGGGCTCGTGGCGGCGCTGGCGGCCGCGGGCACCGTGGTGGCGGCGGCGACCGACGTCGACGGCGCCGTCGTCGCGGCCCACGGCTGGCCGGGCGCGGGTCTGTCGGTCCTGCTGCTGGGCCTCGGGGCCGCGGCGCTGTGTGCCGTCCCGGCGGGCGGCGGACAACCCTGGCGGCGTACCGGTGCCGGTGCGCTGGCGGCCGTCGCCCTGGCGGTGCCCGTGCTGGGGCTGGCGGCCTGGTGGCAGGACGACGTCGCCGACGGCGGGGTCGCGCAGCTGCAGGCCGCGCACGCGGGCGTCGTCCCCGCGGTCGGGCGCCAGCTGCAGTCCGCGCCGCAGGCCGCTCGCGTGCTGCAGCTCGACCAGGTCGACGGCGCGGTGGAGTACACGCTGATGCACACGGACGGCTCGAGCCTGCTCGACTCCTCGGTGGTGGTGCGGGCCCGGGACGCCGGGCTGGTGCCGGCGCCGGAACGGACCGACCTCGCCGCGTTGGACGCGACCGTGGCCCGGCTCGCCACGGGGCGCGGCGACGACGTCGCCGGACGGCTGAGCGGCCTCGGCGTCGGCGCGGTGCAGGTGCCCCCCGGTGCGGACGCCGAGCTGGCCACGACGCTCGACCTCGTGCCCGGGCTGACCCGGACCACCGAGGGCGGGACCCTGCTGTGGCGGGTCGGTCCGGACGGCCCGCCGCCGTCGTGGGCGACCGTGCACGCCGGTGTGCCGCAGGACGGCGAGGAGTCGGTGCCGCAGCGAGCCGTGGACTCGGACGGCACCGTGGTCGACGACGTGCTCGGCACCGGGGCGGCCGACCGGGTGCTCGTGCTCGCCGAGAGTGCCGACGCCGGCTGGCACGCCACCCTGGACGGTCGTCGCCTGGCCGCCGTGGAGGCCGACGGCCGCCAGGTCTTCGAGCTCGGTGCGGCCGGCGGTCACCTGGCCGTCCACCACGAGGTGCCGGCCCGCGCGCCGTGGTTCGTGGCCGGGGGTCTCCTCCTGGTCGTCTATCTGCTGCTCGCCCTGCCGGTCGGGCGACGGAGGTCCCGATGAGACTTGCACGCCTGGGCCGCCTGGCCGCGGTGACCGCCACGGGTCTGGTGGCCGCCGGGGTCCTCGCGGCGACCGCGGCCGTCGGCGAGACCTGGGTGGACCGGTGGACCGGTGCCGACCGGACCGCCGTGGGATCCGGGCAGCAGGAGGTGGCGGTGGACCCGGGCGAGGACGTGCTCGTGTGCCCCCGTCCGGTCCGGCTGCCCCGCGGGGCGGACGTGGGTGACGACCAGTTCGGTGCGACGCCGGTCGAGACGCGGTCGAGGCTCGCCGCCGCGATCTCCGGGGCGTCCGGGGCGATCACGCTGGGCCGCCTGGACGGCTCGCGGCGGTCGGACCTGGCGCCCGGCCCGGACGCCGCCGTGACGGCCGGTGAGGCCGCCGGGGTCCGAGCGCTCCGGGCGACCCCCGAGTCCGGTGGCACCCTCGGTGCCGCCGGTGCGGTGTCCTCGCGGACCGCCACCGGTGACCTGCGCGGCCTCGCCGCGGCGTCGTGCCGACGTCCGGCCACGGACCACTGGCTGGTCGGCGGCGACAGCGAGGTGGGGTCGAGCGCCCTGCTGGCCGTGCAGAACCCGAGCCCGCGCCCGGCCGCCGTCACGCTCGAGGTGTTCGGGCCGGCCGGAGCGGTCCCCGTCGGCGGCCAGGGGACGTTCACGGTGGCGGCGGGGGAGCAGACCGTGGTGCGGCTCGACTCCCTGGCTCCCGAGCAGCGGCGGCTCGCCGTGCACGTGACGGCCGTCGGCGCCCGGGTGACCGCGAGCCTGCAGACCCAGGGCATCGACGGGCTCGTCCCGGCCGGGGTGGACCTCGTGGAACCCGGCGCGGCTCCGGCACGGTCGCTCGCCGTGACCGGCGTCGTCTCCCGTGGCGAGGACCTCGACGACGAGCACGCCCCCGTCCTGTGGCTGGTGGCGCCCGGGCAGGACGCCGGCAGCGCACGGGTGGGCGTCTACGGGCCCGACGGACCCGTGCGGCTGCGTGGCGCGGAAGAGGTGGACCTGGAGCCGGGGACGGTCGTCGGCGTCCCCCTCGGAGGTCTCGGGGCCGGCACGTACACCGTGACGGTCGACGCCGACGTCCCCGTGACCGCCGGCGCGCGGATGTCCGTGCCGGGCACCGCGCCGGAGAAGGCCGTGATCGAGGACACGCCCTACGACGTCGCGTGGAACGCGGGTCGGTCGCTCTCCGACAGCGGGTCGTCGACCTCGGGGCAGGTGGCGCTGCCGGACGGCGGCGCGGGAGCCACCGTCGTGCTGTCCGCGGTGCCCGGCGCCGACGACCGCGACCCCGACGCCGACGTGGTCGGCGAGGTCACGGTCACCGTGCGCGGACTCGACGCCGAGGGTGCGGTGGCCGACGAGCGCGAGGTCACCGTCCAGGCCGGCACGACCGTCGAGCTGCCGGCGTCCGACGTCGGTGCGCAGGTGGCCGTCGTCGTCGAGGCGCCGGCGGACGCCGCCGCGGGCCCGAGCCTCGCCTGGGGCGTCCGGCTGGCGGGGGACGACGGCACCGGGGACAGCGGCACGCTGGTGGCGACGCTGGACCCGACGCCGGCGCTCCCCAGCCCCGGGGACGTCATCGTGCGGCGCGTGGACGCGTCCTGAGCCTCAGCGGCGGTCGGCGTCGGGGTCGATCTCCTCGGGGGTGCGCGCCAGGAGCTGGGCCACCTGCTCCACCACGACGTCGTTGACGAGGTCGACCAGGTCGTCACCGTCGAGCGCGCGGGACTCGACCGGACGGCGGTAGACCACGATCCGCGCGGGCTGCCCGGCCTCGGCGGGGAAGAGTCGGCCGAGCGGGACGCCCTTGTCCTCCCAGGGCGCGGGGTCCGACGGCGGGACGTCCTCGACGGCGAGCTCGGTGCCGGACACGGCCGGCCAGCGCCGCTCGATGCGCTGCACCACCCCGAGCACCGTGTCGTCGAACTGCTCGGCACGGGTGCGCCGGGCCGGCGCGTCCGGGGGGAGCAGCGGACCCCGGATGCCCCGACCGCGCCGGTCCCGCCGTCGGGGACCGGACGGGGAGGCGGACGGCACGGGGACCCCGGCGCCGGTGGGCTGCACACTGTTCACCCCACGAGGGTATCCACGCACGGCGCGCCGGGAGCGGGCGGTGCTGCTGCGGGCGTATCCTCCCCGGGTGAGATCGGTCAGGCAGTGCTCGCGCACAGCATGCACGCAGGCAGCGGTGGCGACGCTGACCTACGTCTACGCGGACTCCACCGCGGTGCTGGGACCGCTCGCGCAGCGCGCCGAACCGCACAGCTACGACCTCTGCTCCGTGCACGCCGGGCGTCTCACCGCTCCGCGGGGCTGGGAGGTCGTGCGGCTCCAGCCCGAGTTCGTCGCCCCGCCGCCGTCCAAGGACGATCTCTCGGCGCTCGCCGAGGCGGTCCGCGAGGCGGGCCGGGGTGGCCGGGCCGCCGACGTCGCAGCCCCCGTGCCCGAGCCGGAGGGCGTCACGGAGACGGCACGTCGCGGGCACCTGCGGGTCCTGCGCGCCGAGTCCGACTGACCCCACCTCGTTGTGGGTGCACGACGCGCCGCCTCGAGGATCGAGCCGTCGGCGCGTCGTGCACCCACAACGAGGGCGACGGGGTCGGATCGGCTACGGCACCCAGGCGCAGACCACGTGGCCGGACCCCGCCAGAGTGAGGTTCCCGGCGTCGTGCGGGACGAACACCGACTCGCCGCGGTGCAGCCGGGCGGGGCCGTCGTCGGACCGGTCGGACGTGAGCTCGACCGACCCGTCGAGGCACAGCACGATCCGTGGCCCGGCCTGGGGGAGCGTGACGTCCTCGGAGGCATCGACGTCGGCGAGCGTCAGGGCGAACTCGGCCACGGGGACCCGGTAGGTGTGCACCTGGCCGCGGCCACCGGACGTGGTGATCTCCGGCGTCGCGGGTCGGCGCGGGGCGAACGAGGCGCACTCGAGAAGCGCGTCGACGTCGATCCGCTTGGAGGTGAGCCCCGCTCGCAGGACGTTGTCGCTGGAGGCCATCACCTCGACCGCCAGGCCGGACAGGTACGCGTGGGCCTCGCCGGGCGGCAGGAAGAGCGCATCCCCGGGGTCCAGCGTGACGCGGTTGAGCAGCAACGAGGCCAGCGCTCCGGGGTCTCCCGGGTGCTGCTCGGCGAGCCGGACGACGGTCGCGTCGGCGCGTCGGGACGGTGAGCCGGACGCCAGCCGGTCGCGTACCGCCTGGACCGAGGCGCCCACGACGTCGGCGCAGGTTGCGGACGTTCTCGCGGTGAGGAGCTCGACGAAGGCCTGGCGGACGCCGCTCGTCGTCCTGTCGGCCTCCAGGGCGGTACGGACCCGGCCGATCAGCGGTCCGTCGAGGCCGTCGAGAAGTCCGAGCACGGTGCGTGGCGTGCGGAAACCGGCGAGACCCTCGAACTCCGTCAGCGCGACGACCATCTCGGGCTTGTGCTGGTCGTCGTGGAACGAGCGCTCCGGTGAGTCGAGCGGGATGCCGAGCGCGTTCTCGCGGTTGTAGCCGGCCCGTGCCAGGTGCGGACGTGGATGGACCTGCAACGACAGCGCGCGCTCGGCCGCGAGCACCTTGAGCAGGAACGGCAGGCGCGGGCCGAACCGGTCGCTCACGCGCCGACCGAGCATCCCCTCGGGGTCGGACCGCACCAGGTCGCCCAGCGCGGCTCCGCCGGAGCGGCTGGGTGCGCTGGGGTGCGCGCCGAGCCACAGCTCGGCCACCGGTCGGCCGTCGGCGGGCACGCCCAGGAGCTCGGGGATCTGTCTCGGCGAGCCCCAGTCGTAGCGCTGCACGGGGTTGTCGAGCGGGTAGAGCTCGGTCACGGCCACAGCCAACCACAGGACCCCGCCCGCCGTCGTCACCCGCTCCGCCGGCCGTGGCGGCCCGGGCAGGGGTGTGCCCTGTCCCCGTAGGCTGGGGCGGTGGACGCACTGGACCTGGGCCGCATCATCAAGGCGTACGACGTGCGCGGAGTCGTACCGGACGAGCTGTCGCCGACGGCGGCACGGGCGATCGGGCAGGCTTTCGCGCGCGTCGTGGCAGTCCCCGAGGGGGCCTCGCGCGTCGTGATCGGCCGGGACATGCGGGACTCCGGGCCGGAGCTGGTCGCCGCGTTCGCCGACGGGGTGCGGTCCGCCGGTGTCGACGTCGTGCTCATCGGGCAGTGCTCCACCGACGGGCTGTACTTCGCCTCCGGGCGGCTGGACGCCCCCGGGGCCATGTTCACGGCCTCGCACAACCCTGCGCGCTACAACGGGATCAAGCTGTGCCGGGCGGGCGCGCGCCCGGTCGGGCAGGACAGCGGGCTGGCGGAGGTCCGCCGGGTCGCGCAGGAGCTGCTCGACGCCGGTGGGGCCGGGGGACCGGACGGCCCGGCGTCGGACGCGGTGACGGGGAACCTGACCGAGCAGGACCTCCTCGGGGACTACGCGGCCTTCCTGCGCTCGCTGGTGGACCTCTCCGGGATCCGGCCGCTGAAGGTGGTGGTCGACGCCGGCAACGGCATGGCGGGGCTGACGGCCCCCGCCGTGCTCGGGACGGCGACCGGGCTGGCGGAGCTGCCCGTAGAGCTCGTCCCGATGTACTTCGAGCTCGACGGCTCGTTCCCGAACCACGAGGCCAACCCGCTGGAGCCGGCGAACCTGCTGGACCTGCAGGCCGCGGTCGTGGCCCAGGAGGCGGACCTCGGCCTGGCGTTCGACGGGGACGCCGACCGCTGCTTCGTCGTCGACGAGCGTGGTGCGGCAGTCTCCCCGTCCGCCGTGACGGCCCTGGTCGGGCTGCGCGAGGTCGAGCGGGAGAAGGCGGCGGGTCGCACCGCGACCGTGATCCACAACCTCATCACCTCCCGGTCCGTGCCGGACCTGCTGGGTGCCGCCGAGGCCGAGGTGGTGCGCACCCGGGTGGGCCATTCGTTCATCAAGGCGGAGATGGCCGCCCACGACGCCGTGTTCGGCGGCGAGCACTCGGCTCACTACTACTTCCGCGACTTCTGGTTCGCCGACACCGGCATGCTCGCCGCGCTGCACGTGCTCGGGGCGCTCGGCTCGCAACCGCACCCCGCCTCGGCGCTGGCCGAGATGTACACGCCGTACAGCGCCTCCGGGGAGATCAACTCCACGGTGGCCGACGCCGGTGCGACCGCAGAGCGGGTCCGTGAGGTCTATCACGAGGCCTACCCCGACGCGGTCGTGGACACCCTCGACGGCCTGACCGTCGCCCACTGGGACGGGCTGCACCCGCAGTGGTGGTTCAACCTGCGGGCCTCCAACACCGAGCCGCTGCTGCGGCTCAACGTCGAGGCCGCCGACGAGGACATCATGATCAAGGTGCGCGACGACGTGCTGTCGCTCGTGCGGGAGGAGGACGCGACGTGAGCCCGCAGACCCCCTGGATGGACCCGTGGGTCCGGTCCGTGCTGCGCTGCCCGGTGACGGGTGCGGAGCTGGTCGACGCCGTCGGACCGGACGGTGCGCCCGAGCTGCGGTCGACGGACCCCGAGCGTCCTCTGGCCTACCCGGTGCGCGACGGCATCCCCGTCCTGCTGGAGGGGGAGGCGCGGGAGGTCTGAGGCGATCCGCCGGGTCAGTTCTTCTGGATCGACGTGATCCAGGACGCTGGGAGCGACCCAGCCGTGGTGGCACGCCCGATCACCGACCGCATCTTGTCCGCCTTGCCGGAGAGGGTGGAGGTGGTGCCCCGCCGGTTCGTGCCCGTGATGCTGCGCACCTGACCGCTCGGCCACCGCGCGGTCACGCGGACCGAGACCACCTTCGGCAGTCCGAACAGGTCGCTCGCGCTGGCTTGGGTGAGCGTTCGCGTCCACGTCGCGTAAGAGTTCCCCGGCGCCCGCCGGCTGTAGGGGTCAGAGACGGAGCGTTCGTAGGGAACGACCGACGTCCACACATCTTCTGAGTCGGCGGTGCGTCCTCCGCTCGACGAATAGTAGTGTGCGGCGACGGCTTGACCGCGATACGTCAGAACCCTGGCCCGCGTCGTCGAAGTACGGGTGAGATCAACCGAAGCCTTCCACAACTTGCCGTAGCGGCCACCGGCCCCCTCGTTCTCCTTCTTCCAGCCGGTGTAGTTCTGGTCGCGCACGTCGTCCACGACATGGCAACGACACGCCGCCTTGTTGGAAAGCTTGGACAATGCGTACGACCGGGCTGTGATCGCCTGCGCTCGAAGTGCTCGCTCGCCTCCGGAGAGGCCCCAGGAAGAGGGCATCTCCGCGATCCCGTAGAGATACTCAGTATTGAGCCGCACGTCATTGGTGATGTTAGGGATACCGTTCTTCACTGTCACCGTCAAACGTCCGTGCCGGTAGGTGCCGTGGGCACCCTGCACCTGGGCGACGGCCGCGGTGCCGCCCTTCTTGTAGTACCGGGTGCCGGACCAGTAGATGCGTGTGACGCCGGCGGAATAGGTCTTGCCGCCGGTCTTGACCTTGACCTTGCCCGAGGTGGTCTTCGAGACGTTGAGGGTCGCGCCGCCTGTGCCGTTGACGAGCGTGGTGCCATGGCCGTTGCGAACTCGCCAGGCTCCGCGGTCGATGGTCACCGTGGTGGTCGCCGATGTGTCGCCGTAGCCGGAGAACGAGTATGGGTCAGGCCCATAGACCTGGACGCGGATGTTCATCGGCGTGGTGAGGTACGGGGTGCCTACACCAGTGTAGTAGTGCTTCAGGATGCGCGTCGCGGTGGCGCCCTCGCGTGCCATTTGAAAGGCACCGTACTGCGGCATGCCGACCCCGTGGCCGTAACCGCTCCCGTAGAACCGGAAGACCTCCGGCGCTGGGGTCGTCGCCGCGGCGACACGTTCGCGCACCTGGATCGGCCCGCTCTCGGCGCTGCTGGGGGCCGCCAGAAGACCGAGTGCCAGCACGGCAGACATCGAGACCGCGGTCACCCGCGTTGCCCAGGACTTGCTCATGGTCGAACCTTCCGAGAGACCGCCTCTGTCATTTCACTGTGCCCCAGCCTCGGGTCATCAGCATCTCGATGCTCTTGGTCCGGGGCGTCCGCGGTCCCCTTCCTCTATGCTCACCAGTCGTGAGTCGTCGCCTCCTCCTGCACCTCGGAATCAACAAGACGGGTTCCACAGCCCTCCAGATCGCCTTTGTGCGCAATCGTGACGTGCTGCGCGAGCACGGGGTCCACTACCCGATGTCGTCGTCCGACGCCCGGGCGCTGAGCGGTGAGGTCGTGAGCGGCAACGGCAATGCGCTCCTGCCCTATCTCGGCCAGGGCGGCCGGGCGAACGACGAGCAGGCGCTAGCGGCTCTCGCCACCCTCCTGCGCGAGCTCGATGCGACGGAGGACCCGACCGTTCTCTACTCGTCCGAGCTGTTGTTCCGGTTCAGCCCCGACCGGATCACTGCGTTGGCCCAGCTCCTCGAGGAACGTGGCGTCACGCTGCAGGTGGCCGTCTACCTCCGCGACATCGCCGGGCACGCCCTGTCGGTCTACGCCCAGGGGGTCAAGAAGAATCGAGTGACGAGCGACCTGGAGGGCTACCTCGGCCGGGACGGTGAGCCGGCCCGCTATGCGCCCCCGTTACGCAGCCGGCTCCAACACCTGCGTGATGTGCTCGGTGTCGAGAACGTGAGGGTGCTCCACTACGACACCGAACGGGCGCACCTGGTTCCAGGGTTCTTCTCCACCGTGCTCCGTCTGGACCCCGCCGTCCCGCTCGATCTGGGAGCCGGCTTCGTCAACCGGTCCCTCACCGTGCACGAGCTCGAGCTGATGCGACACGCGAACCGGAACCTGCGGCAGAAGAGCGCAGCGTGGGCGCTCAGCGATGCCTTGATGGCGCGTCCCGCCCCGCCCGACGGCCGGAGGCTCCAGCTGACGCAGCAAGACCTCGACCACCTGCATCACCAGTTCGACGACGAGGTCAGGTGGATCAACGAGACGTTCTTCCCTGACGAGCGACTCACGGTCGAGGGCGGTGCCGGCGTGATCGCCGACAGCCGGGTCGAGGCGGAGTCGACGGCGATGGAGCGGCACCTGATGGACGCCCTGGTCGACCTGGCCGGAAGCAAGGCGCGGACACGCCCGGGGACGCCCACGGGAGGCGGCGCGCTGAAGCCGGCAGTTCCACCCTCCGACGCCGCCACCACGCCCCGGAACGATCAGGACCGAGCCCTCTGGCGTCGTGCCACCGGTCGTCTGTCCCGGGCGGTGCAGGTGCTGGTCAGGGGCTACTACTGAACCCATTCGACGCGACTGCCGCCACGGCTCGAGATGCTCTCCCGTCCCTGGGGGCCTAGCGTGCTGTGGCATGGCTCGATGGGGACGCAGGTGCGTAGCAGCGGGAATCTGTGCGGCGCTCGCAGTCGGGGGCGTGGTCTTGCCGACCGTGACGCTGCCCGTCGCCGAGGCGCACGCGGTGCCGCCGGAGGTTGAGGCGCTCGACGTCGAGGGCGTTGACCGGTCCGCCGAGGCGCGGGCGGACTCGCTCGACGCAGCGGTCGGGTCCGAGCAGGAAGGGCCGGACCACGCCGCTGCGGGTCGCGGCGTGGAGGAACCGGACGGCGAGGCCGTCGAGGAGGCACGCGCTGAGACCGCCGAAGAGCTTGCCGCGTTGAGCCCGATGGAGTTCACCCAGGAGTTCCTCGTGGCCGGCGTGACGTGGGCCGCAGGCCCGGACGAGGTGAACGAGGTGGCGGTCCGACTCCGCGAGGACGGGGAGTGGACCGAGTGGCGGGCACTGGGACTGGACGGTGTCGTCGTCGAGGACGGCAGGACCGGCACCGAGCCGGTCACCACCTCAGGTGCCGACGGGATCCAGGTGCGGGTGCTGACGGCGAGCGGCGCCGCACCGGAAGCCCTGCGGGTCGACGTCGTCGACCCGGGAACGTCCGGTGCCGATGCGACGGTCGGTGAGAGCCCGAGCCCGGCCGCGTCCGCGGACGCCGCGACCGGCCGCGAGATCGTCCCGAACATCGTCACGCGGTCGCAGTGGGGTGCGGACGAGTCGCTCCGGGGATCGTGGCCGGAGGTGTCTGGGCGGCTCGACGCGATCTTCGTCCACCACACCGCGGGGACCAACTCGTACTCGAAGTCCCAGTCCGCGGCGATCGTGCGAGGCATCTATGCCTACCACACGAAGTCGCGCGGCTGGCCCGACATCGGCTACCAGTTCCTGGTGGATCGCTTCGGGCGGATCTTTCAGGGGCGTTCCGGAGCGGTGCACGACAATCCGATCGGTGCCCAGGTGGGTGGGTACAACACCGGGACGATCGGCGTGTCCGTCATGGGTGACTACGAGACGGCTCGGCCCTCGTCCCAGGTCATGCACAGCCTGATGCGCGTCATTGCCTGGAAGGCGTACCGGTACGGCATCGGGGCCAAGAGCCACGTGATGCTGCCCACCGGATCCAGCACCGGCTCCACCACCCGCGCGGATCCGGGGGAGTGGGTGCGGGTCCCGGCCATCACGACGCACCGGACCACGAACTACACGGCTTGTCCGGGGCAACACCTCCAGTCCCAGATGAGAGCCCTTCGCACCGCGGTCGGCAACAAGGTCAAGCGGGCGAAAAGCTACTACGGGACGGTCCGTCCCGCAGTCGGCAAGCCGAGGGGGCAAGCGCCGGCCGGACAGGTGCCCGCCCAGTGGTCCCCGACGGTGACCTATCGATGGAGCGCGGTGTCCGGCGCGAAGAAGTACCAGGTGCTGCACCGGTACGCGGGCTTGAACGACGACATGCCCAACAGCCGCTACTGGCGGGTGTACGGCACGACGACGAACACCTCGGTGCGGATCAAGACCAGCGCCGGAACGACGCGTCAGGTCGCGGTGCGGGCCATTGGAAAGAACGGCGAGCGAGGCAAGATCGAGCGCATCATGCGCTCCTCGCGCCCGGTACATCCGAACAACTGGGATAGGTCGAACGCCTGGAAGAGGACGACGGGCGCGAAGTACCACACCGGACTCTCGTTCCGGGCCTCAAGCAAAAATGCCTCTATCGTATTCCGCGGCGCGCGCGAGGTGAAGTCGGTGCGGATCGTCGCCTCGACCAGCTCGGGCTCCGGGCGGATCCAGGTGCGGGTGAAGGGCCACCCGTTCGGCCGGATCAACCTCAAGTCCGAGAAGTTCAACCCCAAGAAGACGTTCGTGATCAAGATCCCGAACTCCAAGGACGGTGAGGTGCGGATCCGCACGCTGGACGGCAAGCCGGTACGGATCAGTTCGATCGCGATCGCCCGCCGCTGAGCGTGCTCCGGGCCGACTCCCGGCGCCGCCGTGCGTCCCCTACGATGGTCCGGACCTCGCACCGAGCGAGCGACGCACGGAAGGAGCGGCGTGAGGACTGCGCTGATCGGACACACGGGCTTCGTCGGATCGAACCTGGCGGCCGCGTACGGGTTCGACGATATGTACAACACGTCGAACATCGAACAGATCGAGAGACAGGAGTACGACCTCGTCTTCAGCGCGGCGGCACGTGCGGACTCGCACCGCATCAACTCCGACGGCGCCGCGGATCGAGCGGAGATCGACGCGTACGTCGATCTGCTATCGACGGTGCGCACGTCGAAGCTGGTGCTCGCGTCCACCGTGTGCGTGTACCCCGGTCAGACCTCGCCGGACGAGACGACGCCGCTCTCCGAGAACGGCCTGACGCCGTACGGTGCGAACCGACTGCACATGGAGCGCCGGCTCGGTGACGTGTTCGACCTGCTGCCCGTCCGCTTGCCGCAGCTCTACGGCCTCGGCATCAAGAAGGGCATCGTGTACGACCTGATGAACGACTACCGGGTTGAACACATCCGCCCCGAGGGCGAGTTCCAGTACTACGATCTTCGGCGGCTCTGGGCCGACGTTCAGGTGGCGCTAGATCACGGCCTGGAGGCGCTCAACGTGGCCACGCCGCCGCTCACGAGCGCGACGATCGCTCGCGAGGTGTTTGGCCGTGACATCAGCGCCCAGGTGATCACCGACCCGGAGAATCCCATGTCCCGGATGTACACGCGCGACATGCGCACGCGGCACGGCGACCTGTTCGGCGGCCCCACTGGCTACCTCATGACCGCGGAGACCGAGATCGACGCCGTGCGCACGTTCCTGCGTGACACCCGTTCCGGCCTGCTCGACTGACCGACAGCCCCAGCACACCAGCCCGGACGACGTCGTCTGCCGTCGGCCCACCCCTGAGGAGAGATTCCACCCTGATGTTCAAGTCCCACAAGGTCTCGGCGATCGTCACGTGCGCCGGCCGCGGCGTCCGCTTCGGCGGCAACAAGTTGCTGGTCAAGATCAATGGAGTCACGATCCTCGAGAAGACGGTGCGTGAGTTCGTGCACCCGGCGATCGACGAGATCATCGTGACGATCAGCCCGGAGAACCGCGACGTCTATCACGAGATCCTGATTGAGAAGGCAGGCTTGCCGGTCACGCTCGTGGACGGTGGCGAGGAGCGATTCATCTCCGCGCGGCTCGGTCTGCAGGCGACAACCGGCGGGATCGTCATGGTGCACGACGGCGTCCGGCCGTTCGTCAACTCCGAGCTTATCGAGCGGATACTCGAGGCCGGTGTCGAGCACGGAGCCGCCATGCTGGGGATGCCGACCGTGGTGCAGCTCAAGACGGTTGACGACGACGAGTTCATCACGGGGTCGCTCGACCGTTCGCACAGCTGGCTCGGGCAGACGCCGCAGGTGTTCCAACGGGAACTGCTCGCCAAGGCTTACGACGACGCGATCGCGTCTCACTACCACCGCGTCTCCGACGACGCCGACCTGGTCGCCGAGTTCACAGGGCACCGGGTCAAGATCGTCAGGGGCGAAGATTACAACATCAAAATCACCACGCGCACGGACCTCGTCATCGCCGATCAGATCATGGCGCAGGCCGACTGGGAGTGAGCCCTATCCAAGCTCGCTGAGACGCGCGAACAGCGGATTCTGCGGGCAATAGCTCGCGGCATCCGCTGTTGGCGTCTGGCGGGTCAGCGGCTCGACTCCTCTAGGTAGCGCTCGCGCCACTCCGCGTTGCGGGCGGTCGCCTGCCGAGCCGTCTCGGGCTCAGGAAGGTCCGCGGGCACCGGCACCCCCAGGAAGGTGCACACGTCCGTCACCGTCTGACCGGGGTCGGTGAGCATGTCCTCGTAGACGACGACGTGCGGATCAATGCCCCGGCCCTCGAAGAAGGCGTCCCAGGCAGCCTCGTGCTTCTTCAGCCCCCGTTCGGCCGACGCCAGTGCGTCGTAGTCGTAGCTGGGTTCGTGCTTCTCCTGGTGGAAGCTGATCCAGGACTTGGTCTGCCGCGCGATCACGAGCGAGACGGCCTGCGCCACGGTGTCCCTGCGGGTGATCCGGAGCCAGTCCTGGATGTCGAGGATCTCCAGCAGCTCCACGTCATCCTCAAGGGTGTGGGAGAACTGCGGCCAATGTGCTTTGAGCCCGAACCGCCCGTTCGGTGTGGTGCGCCGGGCCATGATCCTGCGCAGCGTGGACGCCCTGCTCTCCTCGCCCAGCCGCTTCTGCCACGTGGAGAAGTTTCTCGGGTGGACGTACTCCAGCGGGCTCCCCAGCTCGCCGGTGCTGAACAGGAGGTGCCCCAGCATGTGGCTCCCGGAACGCGGCATCGACGCAATCATGTACGTACGCGGCTGTCCGTCGAAGGGCGGCTGGTCGTAGGCGGGGCCGAACTGGTCCCACGTCCGGGAGCTGGCAGCGGCCGCATTGTCCTCGGTCATATCAGTCATTTCTCCTCGTCGCCTGACGTCGACTGGTGTCGGACGCCACTCAAACCTCGAAAACTCTACCGGGGACCTACCGCGTGGTGCGCCTACGAAGTGGCTACTGGCGATTGCTTCGGTCAGACCGGGACGCTCTGCAGCAGTCCCCGCTGCAGAGCATCCAGCCCGACCGGGGGGCGGAACCTATCCTGGACACGGCCGACGAGTCGTTCGACGGAGAGCCCGGCGACGTCGTCGGGCGACCATGGGTCGTGCTGCCGCTCGGCCCCAAACGCAGAGTAGTAGTCCCGATACTTGAACAACCCGTGCCGGGCGCCGCCGACGCGCTCGCTGAGACGCAGGTGGGCGTTTGGCACGCCGAGCGCGTCAGCGAAGATCATCCCATGCAACGAGGAGGAGATGACGACCTCGCACGCGGCGATCTCGCGGGCGACCTCCTCGGGGGTCCATGCCACGTCGATCAGCCGGACCTGATCCGACAGACCCCTCATGGCGCCGACCGCAGGTTCGGACTTGTCTTTGTAGTGGGGGATGACGCCGACGGCGTACCGCTTGCGAACGCGCCCGTCGACGAGCAGGTGAGCGAGGAGCCCAGGGTCGCCGAGAGCGATCTGCTGACGGCGGTCCTGAGGGAAGTGCTCGGCGCTGAGCCGGCCGCGCAGTGCGGACACGCGCAGGTCGTCGCGCAGCGCGTGGGTGTACGGGCGCATGAAACCGGAGCCCCAGATCGCCGGGAACCTGCGGGGATTCCCTTTCAGCAGGCCGACGAGCACAGAGCCCGCTCCGACGATGTCCGCCTCGCCCGGTTCGCTGTGACGCACGGGCCGGCCGGTGATCCGCTCGAGCAGAGGCGCGGTGACCTCGTCGCCGAAGTTCAGCTCCTTCGGGTACTGCCAGCGCCACCACCACAGGCTGATCGGCTTCATGGCCTCGCTCCTCGTGTGAAGTTCCTGGTCACCGTCAGGTGATCTTCTTCGCGGCGTACGGTCAGGTGGCCGATCTCGAGGTTTTCGAGGCCATCCAGACTCGGACCCACGCGGATGCCATCTGTGACCACGACGAGCTGTGTCCGCAACGCACCGACGGCGTGTGGAACGGGGAGCCGGACGGCAACTGTCCCGTCGTCCAGACGACGCCAGGGGAGACGTTGTCGTGCGTCCCTGCTTCCGGCGGGGGTGACGTCGGCGTACACCCGCAGATCGCCATCGAACGTTTGCGCTCCCACCACGACTTCCGGCCGACCGTCCGGGTCGTCCTGAAGACGCTCCGCTGTGACGTGCGGGAGACTACGAATACTGCGGGCGACCGTGGCGTTCCCCCCGTCAGCGGTGAAAGTCAAGATGTCGTCATCCGGCCCGAGAAGGCGGCCGTCGGTATCGGCGCGAGCGATGCGTTTCGATCCGAACGCGACGGCGGGCCCCGTGCCCTGGTTCCGCAGCGGTGCGATTTCGATGTCCCACGCGCCGCGACCGGGCAGAGTACTGGGGTCGACGACGACGGCGAACGCGAGGGATTGCTCCCCTCCGATCGAACGCTTGCCCCGCAGCTGCACCGGGATCTCGATCGACTGCTGAGTGTGTCGGAGCCGCATGAAGCCCCGAATGCTCAGCAGTGCATCGGCGTCCGAGCCGGCGCTCACCCGGCCGATCAGCTTCGCCACGCTGCCGGAGGCCTCGACGCCGGTGAGCACAGGTTCAAACGTGGACAACGTTGCTGATCTTGCGGTGGCGTCGGTCGTAGGGGTCGGCCTGCCACGAGCCAGGATCCGGCCCGTGATCCGTGCCCAACCGCCTCGCGTGACGGGACTGTTCGCCATGGATGCTCCCTGCGGGTGATGGTAGATGAGCCGGGATATCGTCCCACACCGCAACCTGCCGAGCGTCGAGCGGATCTCGCAAGGTTGGGCGATCTTGCGTCAGCGGTAGAGTGTCCCGGTCCGTCGTCCCCCGACACCTGGAAGATCGATGACCGCTACCGAACCGCGCCAGGCACGGCTGCTGCTTCCCGAGCGTGCACGCCTCTTCCACATCGGCCTGCCGAAGACCGGCACCACGCACCTGCAGAACGCCGCCGCCGCGCTGCGCCCCGAGCTTCTCGCGCACGGCGTCCACTACCCAGGGCGGACTTTCAACCACCGTCGGGAGGTCTCCTCGTTCATGGGGCGAGGTTGGGGCTGGGGCACCAAGCCCACGCGGGACAACTGGAACCGCCTCATGGCGGAGGTGGACGCGGACACCGAGAACCGGATATGGCTGGGCCACGAGTTCGCCTCGGAAAGCTCCGAGGAGATGGTGCACAACTTCCGCGAGGTGCTCGGCGAGCGGATCCACGTCGTCGTGACACTGCGTCACTACGGGTCGATCCTTGCCTCGTCCTGGCAGCAGTACATGAAGATGGGGGACGTCGTCGGCTTTGAGGACTGGCTGCGCGCAGTCCTTGCGGACCCGCCGGACCGCAAGGTCACCAAGACGTTCCACACCCGCAACGACCAAGGGCTCGTCGTATCCCGTTGGGCCGACATCGTGGGACCGGAAAACATGACCGCGATCGTCATCGACAAGGCGACCCCGAACTTGCTCACCGATGCCTTCGAAGACCTTCTCGGACTTCCCCGTGAACTGCTCGCGTCCGCCGAGCAGGACGGCTACTCCTCGAACCGGGGTATGTCCGTCGAGGAGGCGGAGTTGCTGCGGACGGTCAACGCGGAGTTCCGCCGGCGCAAGTTGCCCTGGCCCGCGTATGAGCACTGGATGCGACAGGGCGTCGCCGGTCACATGATGAGTTCCCGGCAGCCCGCTGACCATGACACGACGTTCGAGCTGCCCGAGTGGGCGGCGGAGAAGGCCACCGAGCGGGGCAACCGGTACGTGGACCAGATCGAGGCGACTGGCGTGCGAGTCGTTGGTGACCTGGGCGTCCTGCGAGTCCCGGCGCGAAGCAGCGAGAACCCCGTCTTCACCGTGGCGCAGGTACCGCTCGACGCGGCTGCCGAAGCGGTGCTGGGTTCGATCCAGGCCGGCCTGAAGAAGGACACACAGCTGACGTCCGCCAAGGAGAAACTTGCCGCGGAGAAGGAAAAGCTTGCCGCGGAGAAGGAGAAGCTTGCCGCGTGGAAGCAGGAGCCACCCACGCTTGACGGGTTCCGTGCCTCCGAGCTGGTGGCAGAAGTCGGCCGTCGAGTGGCTCGGCGTGCGCGGAATGCATTGCGTCGGTCCTGACCGCAGCATTCGCACCAGCCGGGATCGCCCGTACGGCAGTCCCGGCTGGTGCCGGATCAGGCGCGACAGACGACGAGCGCCCCACCCGGACGTCGGCTCAGGTGCGTCGTCTTGTCCAGGTCGACGGGGAGGTTCTCGTCGGCGCCCTCCGAGATTTTGCGTCCGACCTTGGTCGGGGCGCCGGAGATCGTTCCCCAAACTGGCGTGATGGCGAGGTTCCACTCTCCGTCACCCGGGACCGCTAGGGAGTCGAGGGTGATCGCGCAGGTCACCGGTCCTCGCTCTCGCCTCGAACTGACCTCCACGGGCAGCACGACCCTGGCCCCGTCCCCTGCGTGCGGCCGGAGCTCGGCTAGGACGGTCTCCGGCGGCGTCAGTACCCGCTTGCCGGCCGCCTCGACGTGGATCGTGACCCCTGATGGTCCTTTCTCGAGTTGGAGGAGGTTTGCCGTGGTCGACATGGCCTCTGTCGCCCGGCGCCAGTCGAGTGGGATCCTGGAGGACAGATCTCTGGGGAGCGCGACGACCATATGGCCGTCCTCCACGGCGTAATGCAGTCGTCGGACGTCGCCGTGAGCGTGATCCGCCACGGCTACAAGGTCGTCGTCCCGATCTCCCGCGAACAGCAGCCATAGCGGGAGCTGCAGGTGCGGTGGTAGGTGCGAGCGCAGCCCGTCGTTCCAGATCCCGCGGAACCGCTCGCGGGAACGGGCTGCCATCTGGGCGCGCACTGCGCCATCCTGCTCCTTCCAGATGTTGCGGACGAGGCCGTGGTAGACGTAGCGGGAAACGCGGCGCATGAGCGCGTCTCGGCGAAGACCTGGCTCGACGTGTTCCCTGATGAGGGTTTCCAGGCGCGAGGCCTTCTCGAAGATCGTCTCGAACCCCGGCCCGGACTTCGACAGATGCTCGCCACTGTCGTCACGGAGCCGCCACAGGTAGTAGTCGTCGTCCGCCAGGATCGCGATCCTGCGGGCCTTCAGCTCCGCCGCGGCCACGAAGAGCACGTCCTCACCGACACTGATGTCCTCTGGGAACCGCAGCCCGTTGTCCTCGATGTGCGACCGGCGGAAGAGCTTGTGGGGTGTCATCGCATGGAACAGGTGGTCCTCGGCCAGATCCGCGTCCAAGACCGTGCGGCGGAACGTGGTCGACGGCTGACCTCGGCCGCCGATGCCCTTCAGCCGACCGAGAACGACGTCGCTCCCGGTCGCCTCGGCCGTGCCGACGAGGCGCTCGAGGGCCCACGGGGTGAGCAGGTCGTCCGCGTCCAAGCAGAAGACGTACGTGCCCGTGGCGTGGTCGAGGGCCACGTTGCGCGGCCGGGACGCCGAACCCGAGTTCTGCTGCGCGATGACCCGCATGCGAGGGTGCTCGGTAGCGAGTTGCTCGAGTATCGCGAGGGTGTCGTCCGTCGAACCGTCGTCGACGACGACGATCTCTACGCGTTCGGGAGCGAGTGTCTGCGCGAAGACCGACCGCACCGACTCTTCGACGTAGCGGGAGACGTTGTAGGCAGGGATGATGACGGTGACGTCGGCCCCGCCGGACGGTTCCGTACGACGCGGCCGGGCAGCCTCGTTCGCCGCCGGCGGGGCGGTTACGTCCCATCCGCGCGCAGTCCGTGGGCCGTCCGCTAGGCGGGGGCGCAACTGCCACCGCCAGGTCGGGGCGTGGAAGATCGCTGTCAGGCGGCTGCCGGTTGGAGCGACCTTGAGCGTCGCAACCCCGCGTTCGGGCGTCGCCCGGGCCAGCAACCGGGCGATCGGGCCAATCGCGCCATGACGCTCGGCCGCCGAGTGCAGCAGTACTCCCGCGGCGCCGGAGAGCTGTGCCGGGGCGTCGGCATGCAAGCCGTGCACCGGCACATCGACCGTATGCCGTCGCAAGAGCCCCTTGCCCGACGTCGTGACGGTGCCGCGCATCCAGTCCGGCCTCAAGTGGTCGAGGATACCGTGACGCACCTGTCCGACGTCGATGGTCAGCGCGCCGTGCTTCGACCGGGCCGCCACGACGGCGCGTCCACCCACCATGGCTGGCCGGGGCGGAGCGGCGGACCGAACGGGGTGGTGGGAGAGTTCGCCGAGCAGGCGGCTCTTGGCGTTCACCACCCACTCGGCGTCGGCGACGGCCTTCCCCTGTGCCGCGGTGGCGGGGGAGAAGTTGGTGATCGTCGACACGGCGACGCTCACCATCGATCCCTGGGGCGGCTCCGGTGCGGTGCCGGGTCGGGCCATCCGCTCCAGGGCGACCTGGCTGCGCGACTTGAGGTTCCAGGTGGCCTTTGAGAGGTCGTCGCGAAGCGTCAGGTGGGACGACGCGGCGCGCACATCTTCGGTGACGTCGCGGAGGCCGATCGGCAACTCGTCGAGCGACGGGGGCAGCACGCGGTGCAACCGACCTTCCGTCTTCCGGAACGGAACAGGCCGGCCCTCAGAGTCGGTCCATCGAGCGGTCGCCCGGATACGCAGTGTGCCCTTTTCCCACCAGATCGCGTCCACCGTGGAGTGCCCGACGACCGAGGAGTCGAGCATCTCTAGTTCGCGCAGCTGATCGACGCGACGGCGCCGCAGGAGCCACGCTTTGGGGCGGTCGAGAGCGGGCAGGCTGGCGTCCCAGTCCTCCGGGATGTGCCTGCGCGTGAGTTCGGCTGCGCGCTCGACCGCGTACTGGGCATGCTCGGGAGTGCGAACGGAGCGGAGGTAGCTGGTGAGGCGCGACAGCACCCGCAGCCGGTACTGGTGCATGAGCTGCGTCTGGCGCGCGGCCGCGAGCGACTCGGTGGCGAGGGCCGTGGTGATGAAGTCGAACAGGGCGGCGAGCTTTTCCCAGAACTCGTCCTCCCACGGGCCGTAGGTGGCCGAGTTGTTCTGGTCCGTCGCATGCCACAGGTAGACGGGCGTGTCCGACAGGATCGACACGACCTGGGCGTGCTTGAAGCACTCGACGTTGAAGTAGACGTCCTCCCACAGCATCCGGCGGCCCTCGGGGAATCGGATGTCGTGCTCCAGCAGGAAGGCTCGACGATAGAACTTGTGCGGCATCATCGGCATCAAGGCGTTGATGCCGCGGCGTGGCAGGGCATTCGGAATGTTCGCCGTGTAGTTGCCGAGGCCCCAGCGAGGGTCGGAGGTCTTTAGTTCCTTCGGGCTGAGCACGTCAGCGTGGTGTGCGGTCGCGTACTCATAAGAGGCGCGCAGGCCGTCAGGGAGGATCTCGTCGTCGTGATCCATGAACAGCACGTACTCGCCGCGCGCAATCTCTATGCCGATGTTGCGGGGCCGGCTTGGCCAGCCGGAGTTCTCGATGCGTTTGATCCGGACGTTGGGCCGTTCGTCGCGGATCGCCTCGAGCCTCGACCAGGTGTCGTCCGGAGAGCCGTCGTCGACGATGATCAGCTCGAACTCGTCCTGCGGCATCGACTGGGCCGCGAGCGAGTCCACGACGCGTCGGATGCCTTCCCCGGGCTGGTAGGCCGGGACGACCACCGAGACTTTCAGCGTGGTGGAGGTGGCGGACGGGGTCACGCGCCGGACTCCCGGTTCGTGGCGCCACGGCCGTTCTTTTCCGACTCGATGCGCTCTTCCAGCGCGGCGATGGCACGGTTCGTGACCTCGCGGTCCGCAGACGGCGCCACTCCCCGCTCGGCCGCGTCACGGCGGGCTCGCTCGAACACGACGTCGTAGAGCTCGGCGACACGACGGTTGTCCCGCCGCAGCGCGTCGACCTCGCGACGCAGGTCCTGCAGCTCGCGCTCGTAGGCCACGAAGCGCAGCGGGCCCTCTGCGTGGTCGGCCGTGAGGTCGCTGAGCGCCTCGAGGTTGCGGATGGTGCGCGGTGCGAAGCGGCGCGCGATGCGGGCGACATAGGACTTCATTGGTGGTCAGGCTCCCAGGGTGGTCAGCGCCAGATCAGCGTCGTGAGGGTCTGTCGGTCTCCGATGGACGTCGGTTGCTCGCCCGTCTGGACCGTGTGCAGGGCGAGGCCGAAGCGGCGCATCTCGGAGCGCAGCTTGGCCGCGGACAAGCCCCACGTCTCGGGGTTCTGCGGGTCGCGCAGCGGCGCGTCGGTGCACACTGTCGCATAGCAGAACGTCTGCTCGTCCAGGGCGCCGCGCAGCAGCGCCTGGAAGAGGTCCGCGCGGCCCAGCTCGGGCATCTCGTGGATCAGGTGGTGCGCGAAGAAGTACGGCTGGCGTCCCTCCTCGATGAGGTCGAGGGTCAGACGCAGGAGCATGTGCCGGTCGTTGAAGTTGCAGAAGCGGTACTCGACGCCGTCGGGCCGGGTCTGGTGGGCGATGCGCAGGGCCTCGTAGCTGTAGTCCAGCCCGAGCACCTCGTGCCCGGCCGCGGCGATCCGTTCGGTGAGTCGGCCGTCGCCGCAACCGAGGTCGATCACGAACGACTTGTCCGGCAGCAGAGAGAGGAACTGGTCCACCTGGGCCTCGCCACCCGCCGCCTCTTCCGAGCGGGCGGAGTACTTCTCGTAGTGCTTCTCCCAGAACACCCGCTGGCGGTTGAACACACCGAAGTAGTTGTCGAACCGGCGTCGGGTCGAGCGCGGCGAGACGAACATGAACGAGGGGTCGGGGATGCGCCAGGACGGCCCGTAGGCGAACTCCAACCATGCCTCGGGCTTGGCCGGAGCAGGGAGGTCCACCCCGTCGATCGTCATCGTGGAGACGGGAACGAGCGTGTCCGCAGCCAGCTCGCCGCGAAGCGCGAACGGTTGGTTGTAGAGGCCGTCCTCGGTGTGGTAGCCGGTGAAGATGTCGATGTAGTGGTCCGTCTCGCCCTTCTCGGTGAAGAACGTGACCTGGAGCTGGGCCAGGCTCAGCACGATCGCCGTGTATCCCTCGGCGGCGAGCCTGCGCTGCAGGTCGTAGCTGACGCGTCCCGCCTCCCAGTCGGTGCGAGCCTCGGAGAGGAAGGCGAAGTCGATGTCGTCGTCGTGGGGGAGCATGCCGCCGTTGCGCATCGCGCCCAGCAGGCTGCCGCCGACGATGTAGAGGGGGTATCCCCAGGACTCCATGAGGTCGGCCAGGCGTCGGCCGTTGGCGAGAAGCCGGTCACGCACCCCGGTGTCGCCCTCGAGCACGGGACCGAGTCGGTCCCACTTGTTCATGGCGAGCGGACGGCCCTGGGAATCCGTCACCGACACGCGAGCAGACCGTTCAGCCGCTCCGCGGAAAGTGACGTCGCCGGTCGCCAGCACCTCGTCGTCCGCAGAGCGGCGCACCGTCACCGTCGTCCGGCCCCGCAGGTACGGGCGCAGCGGCTCGGGCCAGCTCAGCCGCCGACCGAGAGGGTTCCGGGTCGCCGCGGGAAGCTTGGTCGACCACACCCGGCGACCGTCGAAGAGCACGTCGACGGTCTCCGCAGGCTGGTCGGCGGGAACACGAACGCGCATCCCGAACCGGGAGGCGGTCACGGAACTCATCGCAGGGAGGGCCCTTCGTCGCTGATGTCGGCAGGTCGTGAGTCTACGGGACCCGCCACGTGCCCTCGGTGGTCCACACGCGACGTCGCGGGGAGCGCCGGACGCTAGGGTGGTCGGGCTCTGCACCATCACCTGACGGAAGGCCCCCATGCACGTCGCCCACGTGCTGTCCGCGCCCAGTGGCCCGGACCGCCGAGCGCTCTACCTGGAGTCCCGCAGCGGCACGGACCGTGGCGAGTACCACCCCGACGGGTCGGTGCGTGTGCCGTCCGGGGGAGCGCAGGGCTTCGCCACCTATCTTGGTGCCTTCCCGGCGTCGTACTGGGCGCACTGGACCGGTACGCAGAAGGTCCGGCTGGAGCTCGAGGTGGAGGGGTCGGGAACCGTCCGGCTGATGCGGAGCGCTCCGGACGGCACCGGAGCTGCCGTGACGTCGGTTCCCGCTGCCCGGGACGTCGCGCTCGAGGTCGACGTGCGCGACATGGGCGAGGGCGGATGGCTGTGGTTCGAGATCGAGGCGACCGACGACGTCACGGTGCGGGCCGGGCGGTGGCTCGTCGACGCCGCACCCCGCCGCGCGGGAAAGGTGTGTCTGTCGATCACCACCGTGAACAAGCCCGACTACTGCACGGCGACGCTCTCCGCGATCGCGGCCTCCCCGGCGCTGCTGGAGGCGGTGGACACGGTCTTCGTGATCGACCAGGGCAACGACAAGGTGGCCGACCACGCCGGGTTCGCGGACGTGGCCCGTGCCCTCGGTGCCCAGCTGACGGTCATCGACCAGGGCAACCTGGGTGGTTCCGGCGGCTTCTCCCGCGGCATGCTCGAGACGCTGGACCGGCCGGGCAGCGATGCCGTCATGCTGCTCGACGACGACGTCGCCGTCGACCCGGAAGCGTTGCTGCGGGCGATCCGGTTCCACCGCACGGTGCCGGAACCCGTGGTCGTCGGCGGTCACATGCTCGACTACAACGATCCGACCGTCCTGCACGCGTTCAGCGAGGTCGTCGACCAACGGCACTTCATGTGGGGGTCCCCGGACCGCGAGCACGAGCGGCACGATCTCGCCGACCAGCCGCTGCGCGACACCCCCTGGATGCACGCGCGGGCCGACGGTGACTTCAACGGCTGGTGGATGTGCCTGCTGCCGACCGCAGTCATGCGGGCGGTCGGGCTCTCGATGCCGTTCTTCATCAAGTGGGACGACGCCGAGTTCTGCCTCCGCGCCGGGGAGGCCGGCTTCCCCACGGTCTCGCTGCCGGGCGCAGCCCTGTGGCACGTGGCCTGGGTGGACAAGGACGACACCGTCGAGTGGCAGGCGCGGCTGCACACGCGAAACCGGGTGGTCACCGCTCTGCTGCACGCCGAGCGTCCGCGCGGTGGTGCCCTGCTGCGCGACCTGCTGGCCACTGACCTCAAGCTCCTGCTCGGCATGCGGTACTACCCGGTCGACCTGCACGTGCGTGCCCTGCAGGAGGTGCTCGCCGGCCCGGCCACCCTGCACGACGGGCTGGAACGGACCGTGGCCGACGCCCTCGACGTCGGAGCGCGCTACGTCGAGACGGTGCGGCACGGGGACGACGCCGTGCTCGCTGCGGCGCCCCGGCAGGACGGCGGCCCCGGGCCCAGGCCCCAGGGCGCCAGGGCGCAGGCGATCTTTGCGACGAAGGGGGTGCTGCGCACCCTGCGCCCCGTCGGCGCCACGGCTCGTCGGCGCCCCGACGTCGTGCTGAGCCGCGCCCAGGCGACCTGGTGGGAGGTGCCTCGCCACGCCTCGGCCCTGGTCCTGTCCGGTGACGAGTCCACGGGGACCTGGCTGCGCCGTGACGCCCGGACGTTCTGGCGGCTGGCCCTCGCCACCGTCGCTTCCCACCTGAAGGTCGCGTTGCGCTGGCGCAGCCTGTCCGCGACCTGGAAGGCGGCTGCCGACGACCTGACGGCGCTCGGGACGTGGCGCCGCACCTTCGAGAAGTGACCGTCGACCGCGGTGCCTCGGCGCGCCGCGGCGCCCACTAGGATGTGCGGGATGTCCACACCCACCGTCGTCGCCGTCGTCGTGTCGTACAACCGGGCCGAGCTGCTCGGTCAGGCGCTCGACGGGCTGGCGGCCCAGTCGAGGCCGGTCGACCGCATCCTCGTCGTCGACAACGCCTCGACGGACGACGCGCTGGACGTCGCGCGCGCGCACCCCGTCGGCCCCGACGTCGTCGCCCTGGCGCGCAACACGGGCGGTGCCGGCGGATTCGCCGTCGGGCTGGCGACCGCCGTCGCCGATCTCGGCGCCGACCTTGTCTGGCTGATGGACGACGACACGGTCCCGACGCCGTCGGCCCTGGACGCGCTCCTGGCCGCACGGGACGCCCACGCCGGCCCGGTGGCCGCGCTGGCCAGCCGGGTCGTGTGGACCGACGGCAGCGACCACCCGATGAACACGCCTCGGCCGCGCCCGGGCGCCACGCCCCAGGCGCTGCGGCGGGCGAGCGCCGCCGGGGCCGTCCCGGTCCGGTCGATGTCGTTCGTGTCGATGCTGGTCGACGCCGCGGCGGTGCGGCGTCACGGACTACCGGTGGCCGACTTCTTCATCTGGAACGACGACTTCGAGTTCTCGACCCGGGTGCTGCGTGACGGCGTCGGGCTCTACGTCCCCGGCAGCGTCGTCGAGCACCGGACCGCCCGGCTGGTCGGGACCGACTCGGACCCGGGGCCCCGCTTCTACTACGAGGTGCGCAACAAGGTCTGGACGTTCACCCGGTCGCCGGCGCTCAGTGCGTCCGAGCGGCTGCTCTACGGCGGATCGACGCTGCGCCGCTGGTGGCGGACGTTCGTGCGGTCCACCGACCGCAGAACCCTGGTCTCGTCGGGTCTGCGGGGCCTGCGCCACGGCCTGGTGCGGCGTCCGCGAGCCGACACCGAGGTCCTGTCGGGCGTCGGGACCGCCGCGCTGAGCGTGGCGCGGTTCGAAGCGGGGGATGCGGTTCCGGACCTGCCGCGACCGACGCCCACCACGCTGGACGACGCCCCGGTGACCGGCCCGCTCGACGACTCCCGGTTCTCCGTGCTGCTGCCGGTGTACGGCGGAGACGACCCGGCGCACCTGGAGCGTGCGTTCCTCTCCGTGACCCAGGACCAGACGCTCCGCCCGGACGAGGTCGTCGTCGTCCGCGACGGCCCGGTGGGTGCGGCGGTCGCCGCCGTGCTGGCCCGGCTGCCCGAGCTCACCGTGGTCCCGGTGACGGTCCTGCCCCTGGAACGCAACGTCGGCCTGGCCCGAGCCCTGGCGACGGGGCTGGAGGCCTGCAAGCACGAGATCGTCGCGCGGGCGGACGCCGACGACATCTCCCGTCCCGGCCGGTTCGCCGTCCAGGTGCCGCAGATCGTCGACGGGTACGACATCGTCGGGTCCGCCATCCAGGAGTTCGACGATAACGAGCACGATCCGGGGATGGTGCGGGTCCCGCCGACAGGCGCGGAGATCGCGACGGCTGCGCGCTTCCGCGATCCCTTCAACCATCCGTCCGTGGTGTACCGGCGCTCCGCCGTGTCCGCGGCGGGGGGGTACCAGCACCTGGACCTCATGGAGGACTACCTGCTGTTCTCCCGGATGATCGCCGCCGGTGCCCACGCGCAGAACGTGACGACGCCGCTCGTTCTCTATCGGGTGGGAGCGGGCGCCTATGCGCGTCGGGGAGGCCGACGACTGCTGGCCTCCGAGCTCGCGCTCCAGCGCACCCTGCACGCCGAAGGATTCCTGACGGGACCTCAGCTGATGCGCAACGTCGTCGTCCGGGCCGGCTACCGCCTCGTGCCCGAACCCGTGCGGAGGGCCGGCTACCGGCTGTTCGTGCGGCAGCGCGGCGGATACGTCCCGGACTGACCCCGCTCAGGGGCTTCCGCCCCGCTCTCAGGAGGAATGACATGACCGACCTCGTCGTCGTCGGGTCCGGCTTCTACGGCCTGACCGTCGCCGAGCAGATGGCTGGCCGGGGCCGCAAGGTGCTCGTCATCGATCGCCGCGACCACATCGGGGGCAACGCCTACAGCGAGACCGACCCGGAGACCGGGATCGAGGTGCACCGCTACGGGGCCCACCTCTTCCACACCTCGAACGAACGCGTGTGGGAGTACGTCAACAGGTTCACGGCGTTCACCCCCTACGTGCATCGGGTGTACACCACGCATCGCGGCGAGGTGTACCCGATGCCGATCAACCTGGGGACGATCAACCAGTTCTTCCGCTCCGCCCACGGTCCCGACGCCGCCCGCGCGCTGGTTCGTGAGCAGGCGGCCGAGCTCGCCGGAAAGGCCCCCGAGAACCTGGACGAGCAGGGTGTCTCCCTCATCGGCCGTCCTCTGTACGAGGCGTTCATCCAGGGCTACACCGCCAAGCAGTGGCAGACGGACCCGAGAGAGCTGCCGGCGTCGGTGATCTCGCGTCTCCCGGTGCGGTACACCTACGACAACCGGTACTTCAACGACACCCACGAGGGCCTCCCGGTCGACGGCTACACGGCGTGGCTCGAGCGGATGGCCGACCACCCGAACATCGAGGTCCGCCTGGACACCGACTTCTTCGACACGACGCAGCCGGTCCATCAGGGCGCGGTGGTCGGCCAGGTCCCCGTCGTCTACACCGGGCCCGTCGACCGGTACTTCGGCGACGTCGAGGGAGAGCTGAGCTGGCGCACGCTGGACTTCGACCGTGAGGTCCTGTCCGTCGGCGACTTCCAAGGTACGCCGGTGATGAACCATGCGGACGCCGACGTTCCCTACACGAGGATCCTCGAGTTCCGACACTTCCACCCGGAACGTGAGTACCCGGTGGACCGTACCGTGGTGGTGCGCGAGTACTCGCGCTTCGCCGAGCGTGGTGACGAACCGTACTACCCCGTGAACACCCCCGAGGACAGGGCCCGTCTGCTGCGCTATCGCGAACGCATGGCGGGGGAGCCGGACGTCCACTTCGGGGGCCGGCTCGGTACCTACCAGTACCTGGACATGCACATGGCGATCGGCTCGGCGCTGTCCATGGTGGACAACAAGCTCACCGTCTAGGCTTCCCGGCGGGGTCCGGGCCTGACCGCCCGGCGGACCGGCAGGCGGTTGTCGGTCGGACCGCCGAGGGCAATATCATCCGGTAGTCGCTCACGGAGCGATCGCCGTGGGGAAGGACTCCGTACCACTGACAGGAAACAGATATGCGCGTGCTCATCACCGGCGGGGCCGGTTTCATCGGGGCGAACTTCGTGCGGCAGACGGTGCGGGAGCGTCCCGGTGTCGCGGTGACCGTGCTGGACGCCCTGACATATGCGGGCGACCGTGCCTCGCTCGCCGGGCTCGAGGGCGTCGAGCTCGTGGTGGGTTCGGTGGCCGACGCGGAGCTGGTGGACCGGCTGGTCGCGGGCAGCGACCTCGTGGTGCACTTCGCGGCGGAGTCGCACAACGACAACTCGCTGAACGACCCGTCGCCGTTCGTGCAGACGAACCTGGTGGGCACGTACACGCTGCTGGAGGCGGTGCGCCGGCACGGCGTGCGCTTCCACCACATCTCGACCGACGAGGTGTACGGGGACCTGGAGCTGGACGATCCGGCGAAGTTCACCGACCGGACGCCGTACAACCCGTCGAGCCCGTACTCGTCGACCAAGGCGGGGTCGGACCTGTTGGTTCGGGCCTGGGTGCGCTCGTTCGGCGTCGAGGCGACGATCTCGAACTGCTCGAACAACTACGGGCCCTACCAGCACGTGGAGAAGTTCATCCCGCGTCAGATCACGAATCTCATCGACGGTGTGCGGCCCCGGTTGTACGGAGCGGGGTTGAACGTGCGGGACTGGATCCACGTCGAGGACCACAACGCCGCGGTGTGGGCGATCATCGACTCCGGCCGGATCGGTGAGACGTACCTGATCGGGGCCGACGGGGAGAAGAACAACCTCGAGGTGGTGCAGACCCTGCTGGAGGTGTTCGGTCGCGACGCCGGCGACTTCGACCACGTCGCCGACCGGCCGGGGCACGACCTGCGCTACGCGATCGATGCGTCGAAGCTGCGCGAGGAGCTGGGCTGGGAGCCACGGTTCACCGACTTCCGCAGCGGGCTGGAGACCACGGTGGACTGGTACCGCGACAACGAGGCCTGGTGGCGACCTCGCAAGGCCGCCGTCGAGACCAAGTACGCTGCCACCGGTCAGTAGGCACGGACGGCTGGGGCGTCACCGAGTGGAGGTCCGCACATGATCTGCACCGTCAGCACGATCAAGGAATCGCCCGAACGAGTTCGACAGTTCGTCGATGACAACCTGTCAGCAGGCGTCGACCACATGTTCGAGTTCGTCGACGCCCCGAACGGTCCCGTGGTGCGGTATCTGGCAGAGCATCCGCACTGCACCGTGGTGCGGACGGACGACCGCTACTGGGACGGGGATCGACCGCCGAACCTCAACAGCAGGCAACGGATCAACGCCAACCTCGTGAGGACCCTGCTCGCCCCGCTGTCGTGGTGCGACTGGCTCTTCCACATCGACGCCGACGAGTGCCTGGACATCGATCGAGAGCAGCTCGAGACGTTGGCCGACGATGTTCACGCCGTTCGGCTCTCCCCTTGGGAGTCGGTCAGCGGGCCGCACGCGTACTCCGGAAGCTTCAAGCGGTTGCTCGACCGCGACGAGCTGCGTCTGCTTCGACTGCTCGGTGTCCTCAGGAAGCCGACGAATCGTGCGCTCTTCCACGGACACGTACAGGGCAAGGTGGGCATTCGGCCATCGCTCGACTTGGCCCTCTCGATCCATTGGGCGACGATCGGGGGTGGGGAGCGCATCCTGGGCACCCATGACCACTCGTGGTACGTCCTGCATCGGGAGTCGGTCAGCGAGGACGACTTCATGACCAAGTGGTCGGGGATGCTCGACCAGCCCGGCAACGGCACCCACCGGGGATTCCGCGCCGTCGTCAGATCGGCAGTCAGTGCGCTCGTCACGAACGAGAAGCTGGACGACCAGGAGCGGAGCTTGCTGCTCCACCAGGTGTACACCGAGGCGGTGGCCGACCCGGTGGGAGCACTCGAGCGCCTGGGCTATCTCGAACGGCCTGATCCCGGCCGCCACCGCCATACCCCACGGCCCCCGTCGGGCCGACAGCTCCGGGAGACGGAGGCCTTGCTGGACGTGCTCCTGGCGGCCCCCAAGCGCAGCTTTCTCCCGACGGCCGGTCTGGAGGCGCAACGCCGGGAGCTCCGGGCTGCCGCACGCTCGCTGACGGACGAGCACGGGGACCTGGCCGACCGGGTAGAGGCGACGGTGGCACGGGAGCCGTCGCCGGTGACGCCGGACGCTCCACGAACGCCGTGAACCGGATGCCGGCCGGCCGACTTCGTCGACCTCATCCCGGGTGCTGCTGTTGGGGGTACTCGACGGACTGTCCGGCCGAGCCCCGTCAAGTCAGGGGAGGATCCGCCTGACCCGTCGGAGGACGGCTCGGGGGAGGCCGCGCAGTGTGCGGTGGTGCAGTGCGGTCTCGAGTGCGGCGTTGCGGGCGCGGAGCTCTGCCGTCTCGGTGGTCGCGGTGCGGAGCTGTTCGCGGAGGGTGTCGTTGGCCGCGCGGGTCTTTGCCAGCTCGCGATCCCGGGCGTCGCGGGTGGCGCGCAGCTGCGCGATCGTCTTGGCGTTCGATCGTGCGGTCTTCTTGAGGTCGCGGAGTTCGGTGCGCAGCTCGGAGCGCATCTGCTTGGCGTTGCGTGACAGGTCGGCGATCTGGCCGCCGGCGGCGACTCGTGCGGCGATGTCGCGGAAGGCGTCGCGGGACCACTGGGGTTCTTTGGTCAGGACGGTGTCGAAGTCCCATCGGTCGCCGAGGTGTTCGAAGTCGTCGGCGTACACGCGGTCCAGGGTGTCCTTGACCTCGGGGGTGAACAGGCGTCCGGCGACGGGCAGCGGGGTCGAGTTCTCTCGACCGAGCACCAGTGGCTCCGTGTGTCCGTGCTGGGCGAGGTGGTGGCCGAGGTCGTCGAGCAGCTCGGGGACCTCGGACATGTCGTAGAGCCGCGAGTAGGGGACCGTGCCCCGGCCCAGACGCTGCCACTGTGACTGGAAGTGCACGTCCGACTGGATCCTTGCCCTGCCGGCCCCGCCCAGTGCGGTCACGAACCGTGCGAAGTCCTCGACGACGTCGTCGGCGGACTCCGGCACCCGGGCCAACCACGGCTCACCGGCGAAGCGCTCGAAGACCTGGACCGGGTGACCGGTGAGGAACTTGGACTGCCAGGCCGACCACGCCCGCAGGCGGGGGTCCCGGACCACGGAGAACACGAACCAGCCGTTCGCCGGTGAGATCTGCGACCGCTGCTCGTCGGTCAGCTCGTGCAGACCCGTGACGTCGGACCACAACGTGTGGCGGTGCACCGTCTCCTGCCGGTTCGGCGCAGGGCCCAGGCCGCGACGGAACCTGGTGGGTTCCTGCCCGCTGATGTCGGCGAGCAACCATTTGATGCTCGTCCCCGCCGCCTTCCCGACGGCGACATAGACGATCTTCTGGTCCCACAGGACGAGAGACCTCAGCTCGCCCGTGGCATCGACAGCGGTCGGTGGTGCACCCGCGGCACGCCTCGCCGCATCCTGCGCTGTGCTCTTGACGGTCACTGCTCGCTCCCGGAACCGTGCAGCGCACGTCGCGCCCGTCGGAGGACGGCTCGGGGGAGGCCGCGCAGTGTGCGGTGGTGCAGTGCGGTCTCGAGTGCGGCGTTGCGGGCGCGGAGCTCTGCCGTCTCGGTGGTCGCGGTGCGGAGCTGTTCGCGGAGGGTGTCGTTGGCCGCGCGGGTCTTTGCCAGCTCGCGATCCCGGGCGTCGCGGGTGGCGCGCAGCTGCGCGATCGTCTTGGCGTTCGATCGTGCGGTCTTCTTGAGGTCGCGGAGTTCGGTGCGCAGCTCGGAGCGCATCTGCTTGGCGTTGCGTGACAGGTCGGCGATCTGGCCGCCGGCGGCGACTCGTGCGGCGATGTCGCGGAAGGCGTCGCGGGACCACTGGGGTTCTTTGGTCAGGACGGTGTCGAAGTCCCATCGGTCGCCGAGGTGTTCGAAGTCGTCGGCGTACACGCGGTCCAGGGTGTCCTTGACCTCGGGGGTGAACAGGCGTCCGGCGACGGGCAGCGGGGTCGAGTTCTCTCGACCGAGCACCAGTGGCTCCGTGTGTCCGTGCTGGGCGAGGTGGTGGCCGAGGTCGTCGAGCAGCTCGGGGACCTCGGACATGTCGTAGAGCCGCGAGTAGGGGACCGTGCCCCGGCCCAGACGCTGCCACTGCGGTACGAAGTGGTCGTCCTCGCCGACGCGGGAGTCCTCGCTGCTGCCCAGCACGGTCACGAACCGTGCGAAGTCCTCGACGACGTCGTCGGCGGACTCCGGTACCCGGGGCAGCCACGGCTCGCCCTCGAAGACCGTGTGGGTGTGGGTCGGGTTGCCCGAGAGGAACTTGGACTGCCAGGCCGACCACGCCCGCAGGCGAGGGTCCCGGACCACGGAGAACACGAACCAACCGTTCGCCGGTGAGATCTGCGACCGCTGCTCGTCGGTCAGCTCGTGGAGGGTGGGAACTCCCTGCCACACCGACCGTGCGTGCACGGTCTGCCACCGTGTCGGTGCGAGCCCGATGCGCGCACGGAAAGCGCCACGGTCCTGGCCGGTGAGGTCGGCAAGCAGCCACTTGATGCTGGTGCTGGCGTTCTTGGCCACCGCGACGAAGACGACACGCTGCTCCCACAGCACGAACGAGTCGAGCGGCTCGGTCGCGGCGGCCGCGGTGGGAGGATGTTCCGCAGGAGCGCCCACCTGTGGCACCGATCGTTCGTGCTCACGTGTCATGGCGCTGCCCCTTAGGATCTGACGAGTTCGTGCGGCTCCGCACGGCGCGTTCAAGGACGTCGACCGCCCCGGGGGCACCACGGCGGGCCCCCGGGACGGTCACCCGGCGTTCAGGCAGAGTGCGGCAGGCCGCCGACCATGCCCGCAGCCACCGTCTTGTTGGTGGACTCGTCCACGAGGATGAACGACCCCGTCTCCGGGTTCTGCTGGTACGGGTCGACGAACAGCGGCTGCGTCACGCGCAGCTGGATGCGGCCGATCTCGTTGAGCTTGATCTCGGTCGCCTCCTCGTCACGGTGCAGCGTGTTGACGTCCACGCGGTAGTTGATGTCCTTGACCATGGCACGGGCCCAGCGGGTCGTGTGCTTGATCGCGTACTTCTTGCCGGGCACCAGCGAGGCGGTCTCGTCCATCCAGCAGATCTGCGCGTCGATGTTCTGCAGCGCGGCCGGGGTGTTGTTCGGACGAGCGATCATGTCCCCGCGTGAGATGTCGATCTCGTCGGCGAGGCGCACCGTGACCGCCATGGGCGGGTAGGCCTCGTCGACCGGGCCGTCCGCGGTGTCGATCGACTCGATCGTCGTCTCCAGGCCCGCCGGCAGCGCGACGACCCGGTCCCCGGGCTTCATGACGCCGGAGGCGACCGTCCCCGCGTAGCCGCGGTAGTCGCGCGCGTCGTGGGACTGCGGGCGGATCACGTACTGCACCGGGAACCGGACGTCCGTGAGGTTGCGGTCCGAGGCGACGTGCAGCCGCTCGAGGTGGCTCAGCAGGGCGGGGCCGTCGTACCACGGGGTGTTCTCGGACCGGTTGACGACGTTGTCGCCCTCCAGGGCCGAGATCGGGATGAAGGTCAGGTCGGGCACGCGCAGGCGCGAGGCGAACTCGCCGAAGTCCTTGCGGATGTTCTCGAAGACCTCCTCGGAGTAGTCCACGAGGTCCATCTTGTTGACGCACACCACGATGTGCGGCACGCCCAGCAGGGTCGCCAGGAACGTGTGGCGACGCGACTGCTCGATGACACCCTTGCGCGCGTCCACGAGGATCAGCGCCACGTCCGCCGTCGAGGCGCCCGTGACCATGTTCCGCGTGTACTGCGTGTGGCCCGGGGTGTCGGCGATGATGAACTTGCGCTTCGGCGTCGCGAAGTAGCGGTACGCGACGTCGATCGTGATGCCCTGCTCGCGCTCGGCACGCAGGCCGTCGGTCAGCAGGGCGAGGTCGGTGTAGTCGTTGCCCCGGTCCTTGGAGACCTGCTCCACCGAGTCCAGCTGGTCCTCGAAGATCGTCTTCGAGTCGAACAGCAGGCGTCCGATGAGGGTGGACTTGCCGTCGTCGACGGAGCCGGCGGTCGCGAACCGAAGAAGGTCGGTCGATCCGTCGGTCAGCGCCTCGGCGAGGTTCTCGGTCGTGGTGGTCATGGCTTAGAAGTAGCCCTCTCGCTTGCGGTCCTCCATGGCGGCCTCGCTCACCTTGTCGTCGCCACGGGTGGCGCCGCGCTCCGTGATGCGCACGGCCGCGGTCTCCTCGACGATGGCGGTCAGGGTGGAGGCGTGGGACTCGACGGCGGCCGTCAGGTTGGCGTCGCCGACCGTGCGGTAGCGCACGGAGCGGGTCTCGGAGGTCTCCCCGTCCTTGAGCGGGGTGAACTCGTTGACCTCGAAGAGCATCCCGTCGCGGTTCACGACCTCACGCTCCTGGGCGAGGTAGAGGTCCGGGATGTCGATGTTCTCGGCCGCGATGTAGGACCAGATGTCCAGCTCGGTCCAGTTCGACAGCGGGAAGACGCGGATCGACTCGCCCTGGTGGACGCGGCCGTTGTACAGGCTCCAGATCTCGGGGCGCTGGTTCTTCGGGTCCCACTGGCCGAAGTCGTCGCGGAACGAGAACACGCGCTCCTTGGCCCGCGCCTTCTCCTCGTCGCGACGGCCCCCGCCGAAGGCGGCGTCGAAGCCGTTCTTCTCGACGGCCTCCAGCAGCACCGGCGTCTGGATCCGGTTGCGCGAGCCGTTGGGCTCCTCCTTGACCAGGCCGCGGTCGATGGCGTCCTGGACGGAGGCCACGACGAGCTGGATCCCGAGGGTGTCGACCCAGCGGTCGCGGCACTCGAGGACGGTGGGGAAGTTGAGCCCCGTGTCCACGTGCATGATCGGGAACGGGATCCGCGCCGGCGCGAACGCCTTGGCCGCCATGTGGAGCATGACGATCGAGTCCTTGCCGCCGGAGAACAGCAGCACGGGCCGCTGCATCTCCGCGACGACCTCACGGATGATGTGGATGCTCTCCGCCTCGAGGCTGCGGAGCTGGCTCAGGACGTGGGACGTCACGACTGGGCACCTTCCTTGATCGCCACGCCGACCTCCTGAAGTGCCGCACGCAGGTGTGCGGCCAGGGCCGGGTGGCAGACGAACAGATCGGGGAGCCAGGGATCCTGGCGGTTGTACTCGAGCGGCGAACCGTCGAGCCGCGTGCTGACGTGACCGGCGGCGAGCGCGACCGCGACCGGAGCCGCGGAGTCCCACTCGTACTGGCCGCCGCCGTGCACGTAGGCGTCGACAGTACCGTCAACGACGGAGACGACCTTCACGCCGGCCGATCCCATCGGGACCAGCTCGACGTCGTCGCGCTCCGCGAGCTCGGCCACGAAGGCCGGGGGGCGGGACCGGCTGGCGGCGATCCGCAGCGGCCGGTCACCCCGCAGCACGGCCTCGGCGCCCGCGTCCAGGTCTGCTACCGACGACGGCGCGCCGGTGGTGTGCACCAGGTCACGGGCGGGCAGGGCCACCGCGGCAGCGGCGAGACCGCCGGGACCCGCGGTCGCGTCGTCGTGCCCCCGCACCCAGAGCGCCACGTGGACCGCGAAGTCGTCCCGCCACCCGGCGTCCGCGGTCCGCTCGGCGAACTCGCGGGTGCCGTCGAGCGGGTCGATGATCCAGACGCGGTCCGCTCCGGTACGCGCGGCGTCGTCCTTGGCCTCCTCGGACAGGACCGCGTCGCCGGGGCGGGCGTGGGCGAGAGCCGCGGCCAGCCAGGACTGCGCGGCGGCGTCGCCGGCGTCCTTGAAGGCACGCGCCTCGAAGTCGCCACCGGCGGCGTCGACGCCGGACCGCAGGCCGAGCAGGACGTGACCGGCCCCCTCGGCGAGCGCCGACGCGAGCGCGTCGTCGTCGAGGTCGGCCTCGGGGAGGGCCGGCAAGGGCGTGGTCATCGAACTCCTCTGGGTCTCGGAAGATGGCGCACGGCGTTCTGGGAACCCGCCGAGGCTACCATTGCGGCCATGCCTGCGACCGAGACCCCTCGACGACCGAGACGCGCCCCGCGCACCACGCCGGAGGTGCCCCGCAGGTCTGTCGGCAGCCGGCTCAGGCAGGTCGGGGCCACCGCGTGATCGAGATCACCTGGGGACTGGTCCTGGGCGGGCTGCTGGTCGGCTTCGTCGTCGGGCTGACGGGCATGGGCGGCGGGGCGCTGATGACCCCGATGCTCATCTTCGTCTTCAAGATCGACCCGCTGGTCGCCGTCTCGAGCGACATCGTCGCGAGCCTGTTCATGAAGCCGGCGGGTGCGATCGTGCACCTGCGCCGCAGGACGGTGAATCTCCAGCTCGTGCTCTGGCTGTGCCTCGGATCGGTGCCGGCAGCCTTCTGCGGCGTCTTCCTCATCCGGGCACTGCCCTTCGGCGACGACCTGGACGAGGCGCTGCAGCTCGTGCTCGGCGTCGCGCTGCTCCTGGCGTCCACGATGCTGGTGGTGCGAGCCACCCTCGGCATGGTGCAGCACCGCAGGGCGCTCGGCGAGGGTCCGGCCCGCCCCGCGAACGCCGAGGTCGTGGTGCGCAAGGTGCCCACCGTGATCCTCGGGCTGGTCGCCGGCCTCCTGGTCGGCATGACGTCGGTCGGCTCCGGGTCGATCATCATCGTCGTGCTGCTGATGCTCTACCCGGCGCTCAAGGCGTCCAACCTCGTCGGCACCGACCTGGTCCAGGCCGTCCCTCTCGTCGCGGCGGCCTCGCTCGGCCACGTGCTGTACGGCGAGTTCGAGCTCGGTCTGACCGCGTCGCTCCTCGTCGGCGCGATCCCGGGCGCCTGGTTCGGCGCCCAGGTCTCCAGCCGGGCCCCGGGGGGCCTCATCCGCCGGGCGCTCGCCATCCTCCTGCTCGCCTCGGGCCTCAAGCTGCTCGGCGCACCCGTCGCCGTCGTGGCGGCCGCGGCCGTGGCCGCCCTGGTGCTGGGCAACCTGACCTGGATCCTGGTGCGCGAGCAGCTCGCCAAGCACCCGCCCCGGCCCCGCGCCACCGCAACTCCCCGGGAACACTCCCCGGTCGCCACGACGAAGGACGACACCGAACGCTCATGAACCTGCCCGACCACACCCGCGTCCTGACCGCCGACGAGCTCGACCGGCTCGAGCTGCACCTCGGCGGCGGCACGACGACGCTCGAGCTGACCGACCTCGCCGCCGACGCCCGCGTCACCCTCACCGACGCCGAGAACACCCCGCTGGCCGTCCTCGACGGCGGACGGGCCACCGCGGTCAAGCCCTTCGCCCGCGCGGCGGGACCGCACTGGGACCCCGCGCTACGCCGGTCCGCCCACGACGTCCAGGGCCGGGTGCGCCGGTCGGTGGGACCCGAGGGCGACGTCCTCGCCGTCGTCGTCGATGCGGCACCGACGCGGGACGAGCTGGACGCGTGGCCGGCGGTGACAGCAGGCGCCGACGCCGTGCTCGTCCTCGTGCCGGCAGCGCGGCGGTCGCCCGAGCCCGGCGTCCTGGGCGCTCCCGGCCTGACCCGGGCCGCCGTGGCCGTCGCCGAGACCGCGGCGGCTGCCGGGGGGCCGGCGGCGACCGTCGTGGTGGTGCCCTGGGCGGCGGGCAGCGGTGCGCTCGGGGCCGACGTCGCCAGGGCGTACGGTGCGGACCGTGTGGTCCGCCTCGCGGACCACCGCACCGAGGAGACCCGCCGGCGCCTCGGAGCCCTGGCGAGCCGCTGGACCGACGAGGTGGCGGCCCTCTACCCCGAGCCCGTCGCGCAGGAGGTCCTGCGGGCCGTGGAGGGCGCACGGCAGGAGGGCACCGTCGTCTTCTTCACGGGACTGTCCGGCTCGGGGAAGTCCACCGTGGCCCGTGCGCTGGCTGCCGAGCTCGACGACGAGGGCCGGCACACGACGCTGCTCGACGGTGACGAGGTCCGTCACCACCTGTCCCAGGGCCTGGGCTTCGACAAGGCCTCGCGCGAGCTGAACGTGGAGCGGATCGGCTACGTCGCCTCCCTGGTGGCCTACCACGGCGGCATCGCCGTGGCGGCACCCATCGCGCCGTTCGCGTCGGGTCGCGCCCGGGTCCGCGAGCACGCCGAGGCGGCGGGGCGATTCCTCCTGGTCCACATCAGCACACCGCTGGAGGTCTGCGAGGCGCGGGACCGCAAGGGCCTGTACGCCAAGGCACGCGCCGGCCAGATCCCCGAGTTCACGGGGATCTCGTCCCCTTACGAGGAACCCACGGACGCCGACCTGGTGATCGACACGTCGGTCACGTCCGTGGAGGACGCCGTCGCGATCGTCCGGGCCGCGCTGGACGAGCGAACCCGGTCGTAGGGCGGGCCCAGGGTCGCAGGGGCTCGACGCGTCGCGCCCCTGCGACCGTCACTCCTTGCGCTGCTTCTTGTTCTGACGGGCCCGTGGGCCGACCCCGCCGGCCCTGCCGGAGGACCCCGCCTCCCGGTGGGCGCGGACGAACGCGCGGTACTGCTCGGCGACCTCCGCGGCCGGGCCGTCCATGACGAGCTCGCCCTGGTGGACCCACAGCACCCGGGTGCACATCGCCTCGACGGTGGCGATCGAGTGGCTGACGAGGAAGATCGTGCCGGCGTTCTCGCGCACCTCCTCGATGCGGGCCTTGCTCCGCGACTTGAACGCGGCGTCGCCGGTGGCCAGGGCCTCGTCGATCATGAGGATGTCGGGGGTGGCGGCCGAGGAGATCGCAAACCGGAGCCGCGCCGCCATGCCGGAGGAGTACGTCTTCATCGGCAGGTACACGTAGTCGCCGATGTCGGCGAAGTCGACGACCTCGTCGAACCGCTCGTCGACCTCCTTCGGCGTCAGGCCGAGGGCGAGCCCGCCGATGACGATGTTCCGTTCCCCGGAGAGCTGGGGCATCAGTGCGGCGTTCACGCCGAGCAGCGCGGGCTCCCCGGCGACATGGACCGAGCCCGAGTGCGGCGGGATCAGTCCGGTGATGGCTCGGAGCAAGGTGCTCTTGCCGGAGCCGTTGACGCCCACGATGCCGATGGCCTCGCCGTGGTGGGCGACGAACGAGATGCCGCGGACCGCGTGGACCTCGCTCACGGCGCCGACGTGCTGCGACCCGGAGGCGAGCAGGCGCTTGAGCAGGGAGGGCTTGGCGACCGACTTCTTGGTGACGTGCGCGCCCGAGGCCGCAGCCGTGCGCGCCTTGCCGCCGATGACGCGGTAGACGATGTGCAGGTCGTCGACCACGAGGACGGGGTCGCCCAGGTGGGCGACGGGTGGAGCGCCGCCGAGATCCTCCGGGTCCAGCTCGCCGTCGAGGTCGACGTCCAGGTGCAGGTCCGCCTCAGTCACGTCCGTACCGTTCCTCTCCGCGCCAGAACACGATGAAGCCGAAGACCAGCGTCACGACCGCCCAGAGTGTGGCCCAGAGCCACATCCAGGCGTCCGGCGGGATGGACTCCTCCTGCATGAGGATCGACCGCGCGACGTAGAGGAACACCGCGATGGGCTGGTAGGTGAGGATCGGGTCGAGCACGGCCTCCACCCCGTCCGGCAGCCTGTCCACGTAGTGCGTCACGGGGAAGATGACCCCCGAGCCGTACATCGCGAAACGCATCACGAACGAGATGATGTTGTCCAGGTCCGGCGTGATCGCCACGACCCGGGCCATGATGAACGCCAACCCGGTGTTGAAGACCCAGATCAGTGCGACGATGCACGGCAGCAGGAGCCAGTACCAGGTGACGTGGATCTGCGTGTACGCCGGGATGAAGCCGCTGAGCAGGACGATGGCGCACATCACGAACAGCGTCGGCACCAGCGTGGCGAGCAGCGAGAACACCTGGGCGATCGGCAGCACGGCTCGGGGGAAGTGCAGCGACCGGATGAGGTTGGTCTTCTGCGCGATCGACCTGGCCCCACCCTGGACGGACTGGTCGATGAACCGGAAGAGGAACACGCCGATGACGATGAAGGCCACGCTGTTCGTCACGCCGCGGTTGGCGCCGATGAGGACGCCGAAGACGAGGACGTACACCAGGGCGTTCAAGGTCGGGTTCAGGACCGCCCAGAGCTGGCCCAGATAGTTGTTCTGGTTCTTCGAGTATGCCGTCGCGCTGCCCAGCGTCCGGATGAAGGCCCACCGCGCGAAGAGGTCGCGGAGGTACCTGGTCAGCGGTGGACGGACGCCCATCGGCTGGAGGCCGTACTGCTCGGCGAGCGCGAGCCGTTCGGCGGAGGACAGGGCGGGTACGATCGGAGCCGGCGGCGTGGGTCCTGCCGTCCTGGCCGGTCGTCCGCGGTCCTCCCCGGACGCGGAGGTCGCCTCGCTGGTCTCGGTGGTCACAGTGGTGTCGGAACCCGTCGTTCGGCAATGTCGACGCTCGAGTCTACAAGAGCGCGGGGGTGGTCAGGATCGTGGGCACGCCCTTCGCCGCTGCTCCCGCAGGGGTTCCCCCGACGTTCATGATCTTGTCACCCTCACGTCGTCGGTCCGACCCCGCTCCGTGGCCCGCTGGTGCCAGCATCGCGTCGTGGACGCGTTCGTGGAGTCTCCGTTGCAGCTGGTGTGCGCCGTCGAAGCGCATGCGGCCGGTGTGGCCGGCCCGAGCACCGTCGCGCACGTCCGGGACGGCGTGCCGACCCTCGCCGAGACGACGGACGCCGTCGTGGCGCTCGGCCTGCCCGTCGGGCTCGATCTCCACCCGGGCCCAGCAGTACGCCGGCTGGCCTCGGGGGACGTCCTCGTCGGGGACGTGTTCTCGGGGGCCTTCCAGGCCGCGCTGGTCCGATCTCCGCCGACGGCTCCGCGGCGGCTCGTCGTCGTCGACGACGGTCTGGCCACTCTCGACCTGATCCGGCGGCTCGTCGCGAACGAGCCGCTCGTCCGGCTCGCCAGCCGTCCGGGCCCGCTGCGCCTCGGCCTGGGCTCGCTCGCCGGGCGGCGGCTGCGGCGGCTCGCGAACGAGGGTCGCCTGATCCTGTGCACGGGGTTGCCGGTGCCCGACGACCTTGCTGCCGGGCTCGCCACCGCGGGGGTTCAGATCGCCCGGCACCGCTTCGACTGGCTCACGTCGCGGTCCCAGCACGACGCTCCGGACGAACCGACGGTCGTGGTGGGTTCGGCGCTCGTGGCGGACCGGCTCGTCCACGCGGACCAGTATGTCTCCTGGGTCCGGGGGATCGCGGCCGACGGGCCCGTGCGGTACGTCCCGCACCGCCGCCACGAGCCGATGGTGACCGCTCTGCTCGAACGAGTTCCGGGAATTCGGGTGGATGCCCCCGGCGCTCCGGTGGAGATCCGGCTCCGCGGGCTCCGACCGCATCAACGGGTGGTCACGCTCCCCTCGACCTCGGCGGTCACGTTGTCACAGCTGCTCGCACCGCGTGGCGTGGCGGTCGTGTCGCAGTCCGTCCCGACGGGGTGGTGGACGGACCGGGCGGGGCCACAGCTGCGCCGACACCTCGAGGCGACGCACGACCTCGCCGTCCTCGCGGTGGCGAGCGCGCACCGCGACGCGGGGCGCGCACCGGACCGCACGGACGCCGTCGTCCGGTCGTGCGTATGACGCCACCGGACGGGAACTCCTCGACCGGCGGCCCGCTGCGCGTGCTGGCCGTGGCGGACTCGGACTCCTATCTGAAGTGGGCCTGCTGGACCGTGGACAGGCTGCGTGGCGGTCAGGACGGAGCGGACCCGTCGACCGCCGTCGTCGTCCTCCGGTCGCCGATCGCCCCCACCCGGGACCAGGTGACCGCCGCCGCCCTGGGCACCGAGGTCCTCCCACCGCCCGTGGTCGGCGTCGCGGCACTGCGTCGTCTCGTCCGGCGGGAACGCCCGGACGTCGTCCTGGTGGCGGCGACCGGGCCCGTCGCCGAGCTGGTGGCCCGCCACGTCGTCGGCGCTGTGCGCGGCCCTCGTCCCGCCCTGGTGGCAGGGCTGCCGGGCATGGCGCTGCCGGCCACCGCACAGGGGACGGGCTGGCGCCGGTGGTGCGACGCGTTCGTCGTCCACGCACGCGTCGAGGCCGAGCCGTACCGGGCCGCGTTCGCCGACCACGGGAGCACGCCGGAGCTGCCTCTGACCCGGTTGCCCTTCCTGGACGTCCCTGCGGCCCACCGAGCAGCACCGGGTCGCGGACCGTCCCGGATCGTGCTGGCCGCGCAGGCCAAGGTCCCGGCGGCTCGCGCCGAGCGTCTCGCCCTGCTCGACTCCCTGGCACGGCTGGCGCAGGACGGCACCGAGGTCGTCGTCAAGCTCCGGGCGCGTGCGGGCGAGCGGCAGACCCACAACGAGGAGTACCCGCTCGACGAGCTCTGGGACGCCGGGCACCGGGGGCTGGGCCACCCGGCCGGTGCGGTCACCTTCGCCACCGGGGCGATGGGTGACCACCTGGTCCCCGGGACGGCCCTGGTCACCGTCAGCTCGACGGCCGCGCTGGAGTCGTTGGCTCGGGGCCTGCCGACGGTCTTCGTGGCGGACTTCGGGGTCGGTCCGCACCTCCTGAACGAACAGTTCGCGCGGTCCGGGTGCCTGCTCCGGGTCGCCGACGTGCCGGCGGCGTCGCGTGCAGGAGGGCCGGCTCCGGACCCGGCCTGGTGCGAGGATCACTACCTCCACTCCACGCCGTCGGAGCTCCCCGCCGTCGTCGATCGGCTGGCTCGTCGCTCCCGCGCGGACGCCCTGCCACCGCTCACCGTCCAGCCGTGGTCCTGGCCCCGGCACCTCTACACGCTCCTGCGCTCGCTGCTGCCGGTGCGCCTGGCCCGGGCCCTCGGGCCCGACGGCATCAGGCGCGGTGGTCGACGACGGCGCGGTCGGTGAGGCCCCGGACGAACCCGGCCCCCCAGGCCAGATGCATCGTGGCCATGACCAGGGGCAGCACCGCGGCTTCCGCGAGCCCGAGCCGCGGTGACCTCACGGCCGCGTGCGCCGACGCCGCGAGCAGCCCGAGCGCATAGAGCATCGGGACGGCGGACCCGGCCAGGAGCAGGGCGGGCGCCCCGACGACGACGCCCAGCAGGGCGGCGACGACGGACGCCGTCGTCGCCAGCACCACCGCGGGAGGCGCCAGGTAGCGCAGGCTCGCGGTCGACCGGTCCCGCCGGATCACCTCGCGCCGCCACATCCCGGTGCGCCAGAACTGCTTGGCCACGGCCCCCACCGTGCGTCGGGGCCGATAGGTGACCTCGAGGTCCGGGTCGAACCACAAGGTGCCTCCCGCACGCCTCAGCCGGTGGCAGAGGTCCCAGTCCTCGGCGCGGACGAGGCTGGGATCGTAGCCACCGACGGCCTCGACCGCCGCTCGTCGGAACGCACCGAGGTAGACCGTCTCGGCCGGCCCTTCCGCGCCACCCACATGGAACGACGCCGACCCGATCCCGGCCGGATGGCTCATGGCGCGCGCTGCCGCACGCTGGACCGTCGTCGTGCCGACGGGGCGCATCAGTCCACCGGTGCCGACCGCGCCCGTCCGTCGTAGCGTGGCGACACAGCGCTGGACGTAGTCGGCGGGCAGGACGGTGTGCCCGTCCACGCGGAGGATCACCTCGGCTCCGTCCGCGCGCGAGATCGCGGCGTTGAGCCCGATCGACCGTGAGCCGGTCGGACTGTCGACCAGCTGCACCCGAGGGTCGTCGTCGGCGAGAGCTGCGGCGATCTCCGCCGTCGCGTCGTTCGACGGTCCGACCGCGAGGACGAGCTGCATCGGCCCCGCATAGTCCTGCCCGAGCACCGAGGACACGGCGTCGGCCAGGTAGGCCTCCTCGTCGCGCACGCACGCCACCACGAGAACGCCTGGCAGGGTCGACCGACCGGTGGGATCGGGCGGGTCGGTCGTGGCGGCCCGCGGCTCCGCGTCGGTCGTCGCAGGACAGGTGTCAGTCATTCCGCGCCTCCAGCGCGGCCATACCGGCACGGCGTTCCTCGCCGGCGCGGGAGTAGTGCCGACGGGCGACCTTCCGCAGCGCACCACCGGTGCGTCGGTCCAGCGCGTCGGCGAGCTTGAACAGCCGGGTCGACCGCCAGGGGGAGAGCCGGAAGCCGCCCGGCAGCCCGAGCGTGGTGAGCCGTCCTCGGCGGAACCAGAGTCGGACGTCCTCCACGTCCAGGGTCCGCAGGAGCTGGGTGGTGGACGCCCGGAACTCCGTCAACCGCTGCGGCTGCTGGCAGTACGAGACGGCGCGGACGAGCTGTTCGAGCCGCGCGGGATCCCGCCAGGTGTCGTCGGGGCGTCCGAGCGCGTCCGTGACCACCGCGGGGACCCGGTTGCTGTTCGAGTACGGCTCGAGTCGTTCGAGCAGCATCGCGGTGCCGACCCCGGACGTCGGGATGCCGTAGACGGCGGAGGCCGTGGCCAACGCCGTCGAGAAGCACGAGAGCACGAGACCTGGCGGCGACTCGGCGAACACCTGCTCGGCCAGGACGGCGGACGGCATCGCCGTGAGCGTGACCCCCAGGGTCCGTGCGTGCTCGGCGAGCTCCTCGGTGCCCTGGCGCGGTGCGGACGGGTGCGGCTTGAGCACGATCTCGGTGAATCCCTGGTCCGCGGCCGCGCGGACCATCGACCGATGCAGGGCCGCTTCCTCGTCGACCGACACGAGGCCGATCGCCGCGAGGTACTGGCCGAGGATCAACGCGTACGGCCGGCGCTCGGGGAGAAGCCCCGCGATCGGCGCGACGCCCGGGGCGGTCGTGAGGCCCGCGATCACCTTGCGGAACGCCTCGGTGGAGATCACGGACGACGGCACGTCCCACTCCGCGAGGAGCGAGGGCCGGACCCCGGGGAGGAGGTCGAGGTGCAGCAACCGGTCGATCCGGCCGCCGGTCTCGAACGGCAATCCGAACCGGGTGGGCCCGTAGACCATGAGACCGTCGGCGTAGACGGTGACGGCGGCACCCGAGAAGATCGAGACGATCGCACCGGTCGGAGGGGTCGCGACCGACTCGCCCACCACCTCCACCGGTTCGTCCCCCAGCCCCCACCGGTCGCGCAGCAGCCGCTGCCACAGGGGCACGTCCTCCGCGCGGGGTCTCCACTGCTGAGGGTGCAGCGGAGCGACGACGTCGTTCCACGCGACGACGTCGTCGAACCGCTCACGCAACGCGGCGAAGGCGGCACCGTCGGTGAAGGGCGGGTGCGCCTCGGGGACCGGGACGTTGTTCTGCACCACGAGCAGGGTGCGCTCGCGGCGTTCGAGCACCCCGGCGTCCCACGCGGCGACGACCGTCGCCGCGCCGAACAGCGTGGAGGCGGTGATGATCTGGACCGTCACAGGTGGACCCCCTGGCGTCGGATGGCGTGGGCGCGCTGGTGCCCGATGGCGGTGGTCTGCGCGGCGACCACAGCCGGGTCGAACCGTCCGACGAGGGCCTGCGCCCGGGCGACCATGGCGTCCCAGACGTCGTCCGGGTACGCGCTGCGCCGGTTCACGTGGTGGTGCAGCACGGCCAGCGTGTCTCGCAGGACCTTGGGTTCGAACTCGGTCTGGCCGGCGGACCGGACACCGTCGAGCACGCGGTCGTAGGCCAGGAGGAAGCCCAGCTGGCGGGAGTCGCCGATGTCGGTCAACGACCCCGACACCTGCCGGCGGTAGACGTAGCCGGGGGCGTCCACGACGGCGTACTCCCGGGTACCGAGCAGCAGCCGCCAGGACCACTCACGGTCCTCCGCGGTCGGCAGGTCCTCGTCGAACCGCGCCAGGCCGGCGTCGACAACGCGACGGGAGAGGAACCTGCTGCTGACCTGCACGTAGTTGACCATCGTGGACCGGGACGTCGGCATGACGCCGGTGCGTGGGTCGAGGACCCGGTGGCGCCGCGGCTCCGGCGCCCGCACCGTGCGACGGGCCGTGCCCCGCGCCTGGACCTGGTCGCACACCAGGAAGTCCGCGTCGCTCGTCCCGGCGTGCGCCAGCATGGCGCTCAGGTGACCGGGGAAGAACCAGTCGTCGGGGTCGAGGAAGGTCACCCAGCGTCCCCGGGCCTCCCGCACGCCGTGGTTCCGGGCGGCCGACACCCCGCGGGACACGGAGTGGCGCACGGTGCGCAGGCCGGGGAGTCGCTCCGCGGCATCCTCGAGGACCCGCCCGGTGTCGTCCTGCGAGCCGTCGTCGACCACGATCACCTCCAGGTCGTCCCCCAGGTCCGAACCGCCCGGACCCTGCCGGCGCAGGCTCCCGAGGGCGTCGGGGAGATGCCGCGCGGCATCCCTGGCGGGGACCACCACGGAGACCGCGGGGCGTCGCGTGTCCAGCATCGCGCCCTGCCCGTCAGGCGTCGACGCGGCGCAGGCGCGACATCGGGGACAGCTCGCCGGGCATGACCCGCTTCTGACCGTCACCCAGGGCCTGCTCCAGGATGCGGATGTCCCGCACCAGGTTGGTCAGGCCCTTCGGCTCGAGGGAAGCCGCGTGGTCCGAGCCCCACATCGCGCGGTCGAGGGTGATGTGACGTTCCACGGCGACGGCCCCGAGCGCGACGGCGGCGAGCGAGATCTGCAGGCCCGTCTCGTGCCCGGAGTACCCGACCGGGACGTCGTAACGCTCCTGCAGCGTCGAGATGGTGCGCAGGTTCGCCTCCTCGGGAGGCAGCGGGTACGTGGAGGTCGAGTGCAGCATCACCAGTCCGTCGGTGCCCAGGATCTCCACCGCGGCATCGATCTGCTCCAGGGTGGACATGCCGGTCGACAGGATGATCGGCTTGCCCGTCTCCGCGAGCGCCCGCAGCAGGTCGTGGTCGGTGACGGAGGCGGAGGCGACCTTGTGGGTGGGGACGCCGAACTCCTCCAGGAAGGCCACCGAGGGCAGGTCCCACGGGGAGGCGAACCACTGGATGCCGTGGGCCTTGGCGTACTGGTCGATCTCCGTGTACTGCTCGTGCTCGAACTCGACGCGGTACTTGTACTCGAGGTAGGTCATCTCGCCCCACGGCGTCTGCCGGATCTTGTCCCGCTGGGCCGCGGGGGTGCTGATCTCCGGCGTGCGCTTCTGGAACTTGACCGCCTGGCAGCCGGCAGCCGCGGCGACGTCGATGAGCTGCTTGGCGATCTCGACGTCGCCGTTGTGGTTGATGCCGATCTCGCCGATGACGTAGACGGGGTGGCTGTCGCCGACCTCGTGGTCGCCGATGCGGACCGGGGCGAGGGGGGTGGTGGTGCTCATGACGGGGTCCTTCCTGAGGTGGTGTGGTGCGATGGGCCGGGCGGCATCGGGCCGGCCCGTGAGGATGCGGTCACAGATCTCCCGGACGGCGCCGTGGCCGCCCGGGCGGTCGAGGACGACGCGTGCGACGGCGACGACCTCGGGTCGGGCGTCGGCCACCGCCACCGGCCAGCCGACGACGCCGAGCGCGGGGAGGTCGTTGACGTCGTTGCCGACGTAGGCCACGCGGGCGGGATCGAGCCGACGGGCCGAGCACCAGTCGCGCAGGGCTGCCGCCTTGTCGTCGACGCCGTGCAGGACGTCGACGCCGAGCTTGTCGCCGCGGGCGGCGACCACCGGGTTCGTCTCGGTCGAGAGGATCAGCACCGGGAGTCCGGCGCGGCGGAGCCGGGAGATCCCGAGTCCGTCACCGCGGTGCACCCGGACCTGCTCGGTGCCGTCCTGGGAGACGAAGGCGCCGTCGTCGGTGTGCACGCCGTCGAAGTCGGTGACGAGAGCGTCGACGTCCATGCCGTCGGGGCCGCGGCCCGCGGCACCGGGCAGACCCCCGAGCGGGTCCGCGGGCTGTCCCAGCAGCGTCCGTGCCAGCCACAGGTCGCGCGGCTCGTCGATCTCGAGGGACCACTCCGGGGCGACCGGCTGCAGGCCCACCGATCCGAAGAACCGGCTGCCGCTGGTGCGGAGACCGGCCGTGCGCATCGCGTAGAACGCTCCGGTCTCGCGGAAGTGCGGTGCCCGGTCCTGCCGGCGGGGCCGGCGCTGCGTGTCGTGACCGACGGGTACAGGACCGCCGTCGTCGTCGAGCCGCCACTGGAAGTCGTGCGTCGGTGCGACCGCCACGACCACGTCGTGCTCGCCGGCGGAGACCCTGCGCACGGCCGCGTCCAGGTCGGACGGGTCGACGAACGGTGAGGTCGCCTGGAGCAGGACGGTGACCAACGGGTCGGGCGCCGGGGAAGGGCCACCGTTCACCGCGTCGAGGACGTGCAGGACGGCCGACTCCGAGCTCGCGGTGGACCCTGCCAGGTCCGCGGGACGCTCGACGACCCGCGCTCCGTGGGCCCGCGCCTCGGCGGCGATCCCGTCGTGGTCCGTGGACACCACGACCTCTCCCACGGACGACGCCGCGAGAGCGGCGCGGACCGCCCTGGCAACCAGGGTGACCCCGCCGACCCGCTCCAGGTTCTTCAACGGGATCCCCGTCGAACCTCCGCGTGCGGGAATGACGACGAGCGCTCTGCCGTCCGGGTTGTTGCTGTTCATGGCGGTGACACTAAGAGCTGAACGATAAGGGCTCCGTCATTTCCGGAGAACTGCGGGAGAACATCGGCGTTCGGAGAGATGAACGTTGCGCGACAAGGTCCCGGAACGGTCATCCGCACGATGGACTGTGGCCTTATATAGGTGCAGTCCGACGACCGCACCTCCGATCCGCAGGAGCTTTCGCATGACCACCGGCCCGCCGTCCTCCGTCGTCGTCCACCTGAGCGTGGACCCGGCCACCACACGCACGATCCACCGGTGGTGCCGTGCGCACGGGCCGGCGCTCGCGGCCCGAGGCATCACGGCCCGGACGGACCCCAAGGAGCTTCGCGACGCGGTCACAGGTCTCGACCTGCGCTCCGACCACGGCCGTCGACAGCTGCGCGGATATGTGGCCGACGGCGGACCGGTGCTGTGGTCGTCAGGTCAGGTCCTCGGGCCCGTCTACCGGTTCACCGGCGGCGACCTGCTTCCCGCGGCGGCATCGGCGGTCGCCGGTATCGACGTGGCCACCCGCGACGCGACGCGTCATGTCGCCCTGACGCTCGTCCCGCACGGCCGGGCGGTCATGGACGCCTATGTCGAGTCGGTCCGCGCCGGCCATGCGGTCGCCTTCGACGACTTCGTCGCGTCGTTGCCGCGGCAACCTTCCTGGACCCCGCTGGTCCGGCGTCTCGTGGAAGTCTTCGGCGCCGACCGCGTCACCGCCCGCATCGCCGGCACGGACACCTCCAGGCAGGTGCTGACCGAGGCCGAGCGCGTCCTCGCCGCGGGCCCGGACCGGGGGCCGCTTCCCGACCCGCCTGCCGAGAGCCGGCCCGCCGCGCCGTGGACGCCCCGCATGGTGGCGCTCACGTTGGCAGCCCTGCCGCACCTGCGTTCGTACGAGGAACGCGGGGCGTGGCGAAGATTCGTCGAGACCCGGGTCGACCGCGCGGATGCCGGCTCCGGCATCGCTCCCGCGCTCGGACTCGCACCCGCCCAGGAAGACCGACTCGCCCGGTGCGACGCCGAGGACATGGCCTCGATCCAGGCGCTCGTGGAGGTTCGATGAGATCCGCAACCGCCCCGCTCCGTCGGATGCTCGGGCTCGCGCCACGTGCTCGTGACGAACGTTCCCGGGTCGTGCTCCATCTGGGGTCCCAGAAGACCGGCACGACGGCGATCCAGGCATGGTGCCGGGAGAACGGCGAGCTGCTCTCGCGGCACGGCGTGGCCGCGCGCACCACCCAGGAGGAGATCCGTACCGCGCTCGGCGGTTGGTACGACACGTCGCGGGACGGCGCCGACCGCCGCCTGCGCGAGTTCCTGGACGCGACCGGCTCGCACCGGGTGTTCTACTCGTCGGAGAGCAACGTCGGACCGTCCTTCGTGGCCGGCGCACCGGACCTCTACCCACGACGACGGGCGTGCCTGGAGGGCATCGACAGGGCGACGGCGGACCGGGAGCGCACCGTCCAGTTCACGATCCGCAGCTACGGACCGTTCCTCGAGTCCGCGTACCTGCAGCAGCTCAAGCATGGTCGGGCACAGTCGTTCGCGGCCTTCACCGCCGACATCGACCCGGCGTTCTCCTGGGTGCCGGTGGTGCAGGACCTCGTCGACGTCTTCGGTGCGGAGAACGTCGTCCTGTACGACTACGACAGGGACCGGACCGGGTCCGACCCGCTCGTCGGACAGGTCCTGACCGATGCCGTCGGCGCCCTCGGTGCCGGGCAGGCCGTCGCCGGCGCCGACTGGTCGCACCGCACGAACTCGCGATACACGCAGCGCATGGCCGACCTGGCGCTCGACGTGCTGCCCCTGCTGCGGACCGACGGCGAGCGGACGGCGTTCCACCGGTTCGTCAGCCACGACGTCGCCGACCAGGACGGGGAGCCGGCCACGTTCCTCGACCCCGAACAGCGGCAGGCTCACGCCGTGCGCTACGCCGACGACCTCGCGGCCGTCGCCTCGTTGGTGGACGTCCGATGACCCTCGTCGTACCGGAAGTACCGCGCGAGCAGGGGCTCCCGGTCCAGGACCCGGCGGCGTGCGTCGTCGGGCACGGAGAACCCGGGATCGCGGTCCAGCCGCCGGCTCGTGTTGACGCGCCGGGTGCGGGACAACGCCTCGAGCGCCACCTCGCGCGACGGACGCCAGCGCAGCTCCGGCCGCCGCACCAGGTCCTCGAGGTCGTCGATGAGGGACTCGTTGCGCACCACGACGTCGGCGCGTACCCGGGCGGCGTACTCGGTGACCAGCTCCTCGGCGCTGCGGACCGCGGAGATCCAGCGCATCGGCCGCACCGTGGACAGGCGGGCCACCCGGAACGACAGGAGGCCGGCCACGGGCGCCACACCGGACCGGTGGTAGGTGGGCGGGTTGAGCGCCGAGGAGTACTGCGGGTCGAGCACCACCTCGAGCCACCGCGAGAAGCCGGCCGAGCTCCCGTCGTACAGGCCGCCCAGCCCGGCGTCGCGCAGGGTCCCGGACAGGCCGCCCTTGCCCTGGCAGCCGTAGGAGTACAGCGACAGGTAGGTGTCGAACGGGTCCCGCACGGACAGCACGTGGAGCCGTCCCTCGGGCGGGCGGTCCTCCATCGGGGCGTGCTTGCGGAAACGTACCTCGTCGTCGTCGAGGAAGTCCCGCAGGAACTGCGAGACGTAGGTGGACCCGGACTTCTCGACATCCATGTAACCGAGGGAGTGGAAAGCGTGCACCGGACTGACCGACCTTTCTGTCGCGAAAAGACTTCTGCTGCGTGCCCGACGACGATCGCGGCACCGTTCGATGTGCACGGGACGGCGAGGCACGTCGATGCCCAGGGGGAGTGGACGACATGACGATGAATGTTCGGGAAACTGTCGATGTCTTCGCGGCGACCATTCTTGAAAATACAGTCCAGCACTACGACTGGGGATCGACCACCGCCATCCCGGACCTGCTCGGCGCGACCCCCGACGGTCGCCCGGCTGCCGAGCTCTGGCTGGGGGCCCACCCGTCGGCCCCCTCGCGCCTGTGTCCGCCTGGTGGAGGCGGCGTGGTCAGCCTCGCCGACATGGTCGGGTGCGATCCGGTCCGGACTCTCGGCCCGCGGGTCGTCCGTGACTTCGGCCCTCGGCTGCCCTTCCTGCTCAAGGTGCTGGCCGCGGACCGACCCCTGTCGTTGCAGGTCCATCCCGACGCGGCCCGGGCCCGCCGCGGGTATCAGGAGGAGAACCGGACCGGTCCGGCGGTCGGACACCCGACCCGGTCCTTCCACGACGACCAGCACAAGCCGGAGATGCTCGTCGCCCTGACGCCCTTCGAGGGACTGGCCGGCTTCCGGAGCCCGCGTGCGGTCCGCGCCCTGCTCGACGGGCTCGAGGGAGACCTCGTGCGACGGATGCGCGCGGCACTGGACGGGCGAGCCCCGGCCGACGCGATGCGTGCCGCGACCGCACTGCTCGTCGGGACCCGCACGGAGGACTCCTGCAGCGCCGAGCTCGACAGGGCGGTGGCCTCGGTGGCCCGCCGCTACGAGGCCGGCTCGCCCTCCGCCCGTGCCGACGCCACGGTCCTGCACCTGGCCGAGCAGCACCCGGGTGATCCCGGGGCGCTCGTCTCCCTGCTGCTCAACCGGGTGACGCTCGAACCAGGGGAGGCGATGTTCGTCCCGGCGGGCGAGGTCCACGCCTACCTGTCGGGGGTCGGGGTCGAGGTGATGGCGGCGTCGGACAACGTGCTGCGGGCCGGTCTGACGTCGAAGCACGTGGACGCTCCCGCGTTGCTCGAGTGCGCGGGGTTCGCACCTCGGCCCCCGGGCCGGCCGGAGACGACGGTGACGGGGAGCGGGAGCGTCGTCACCACGCACCGTGCGCCCGCGACCGAGTTCGCGCTCACGCTGACCGAGCTCGCGCCCGACGACCCGGTCGGGCTGCTCAGCGACGGGCCGCGCATCGTGCTGGTGCTGGACGGGCACGTGCGCCTGCTCACCGGTTCAGGTGAGCTCGAGCTGCACCAGGGGCAGTCGAGCTTCGTCCCGCACGCCGCGGGTCCCGTGACGGTCGACGGAACCGGGCACGTCGTGTGCGCCTGGGTGCCGTGACCTGCGGTGCGGCCGGAGGGCTGTCGTTCGCTAGAGTGTGCGGGCCGCGACCGACGGCGACGAGGAGAGCGCACCCCCATGCCAGTGTTCACCAAGGGCGACAAGGCCGTCCTGTACGTGCACGTCCCGAAGGCCGGTGGCTCCGCCATCGAGAAGCACTTCGAGGCCGCCGGATACGCGATGTCGTTCCGGGACGGGAAGACCGGCCCGGGGACGCTGAACCACTACCGGCGTTGCTCACCGCAGCACATGCATGCAGCACCCTGCGAGGAGACCTTCCGGCTCGAGCGGTTCGACGCGATCTTCACGGTCGTCCGGGAGCCGCTGGCCCGGTTCCGTTCGGAGTACTCGATGCGCCGTCGGAGGAATCTCGATCTTGATCCCGCCGTTGTCGAGCAGTGGTCCCGCCGCATCCTCCGGAAGTTCGAGCAGGACCCCTACGTGCTCGACAACCACATCCGGCCGCAGAGCGAGTTCGTGCTTCCCGGTGCGCTGGTCCACCGCCTCGAGGACGGCTTGGAGAGCCTGATGGCGCTGTTGAACGACCAGTTCTCGCTGGGGATCCCCGAGGAGGTCGCCCGCGTACGTACGAGCGAGAAGAACAGCGGCGTCCCGAGCCAGGACGTGGAGCTCACGCCGGCGCTCGAGTCCCGATTGCGCGACTTCTACCGCACGGACTTCGACACCTTCGGCTACTGAGCGCGGTGGCCGCACCGGTCACCGCCCGGCGGCGTACCCCTGCGCCCCGCGCGGGTTCGCCGCGGCCCCGAGCACCCCGGTCGCCGGGTCGCGGGTGACGGCGGTGAGCCGGCCCAGGGCCCAGTCGCCGGCGAGCGTCAGCGCGTGCCCGCGCTCGGCCAGGCCGGCGAGCACCTCCGGACCGAGGCGGTCCTCGACGACGGCGCCGCCGGGCGTCCATGTGCGCGGCCAGAACGAGTCCACCCGCGAGGTGGTGTGCAGGGTGGGTGCGTCGACGGCCTGCTGCGGGGTCCACCCCCCGGCGAGGACGCGCAGCAGGAACGGCAGCTGCCACTGGTCCTGCTGGTCCCCGCCCGGTGTGCCGCAGGCCATGACCGGCGTGCGTCCGCCGTCCGGCGTGGGCGCGAGCACGAGGGTCGGCGACAGGGTGGTCCGTGGCCGGCGCCCCGGCTCCAGCCGGTTGGGCGAGGCCTCGTCCAACCACGTCATCTGCAGGCGGGTGCCGAGGCAGAACCCGAGGTCGGGCACCGTCGGGGAGGACTGCAGCCAGCCGCCCGAGGGCGTGGCGCTGAGCATGTTGCCCCACCGGTCCACGACGTCCAGGTGGCAAGTGTCGCCGCGGACGGCACCGTCCGCGGCGACGGTGGGCTCCCCGGTGCTCGACGACGTCGGTCCGTCGGCGCGCAGGGGTGGCAGCGGGGGAGCGGCCCGGCCGGGGACGACGCCGGGTCGCAGCTCGTGCGAGGCGCTCTCGCCGACGAGGGCGCGGCGCCCGACGGCGTAGGTCTCGGAGAGCAGGTGCTCGAGCGGCACGTCGGCGTCGCCGTACCAGGCCTCCCGGTCCGCCAGGGCCAGCTTGAGCGTCTCCAGGACGCAGTGGGCCCCGAGCTCGGTGCCGACGTCGAGGTGGTCGTCGTCCAGGCCGTCCAGCAGGCGCAGCGACTGCAGCAGCACGGGGCCCTGGGTCCACGCACCCGGCTTGACCACGGTGCGGCCACGGAACTGCGTCGTCGCCGGGTCCTCGTAGGACGCGGCGAAGGAGAGCACGTCGACGGCGCTCAGCACACCGGCGTGGTCGCGGCCGTCGGAGTGGCGGTGCGGCGTGGCGACGAACTCCTCGGCGGCGGCACCGACGCGTGCGCGCCAGGTGTCCCGGGCGGCGTCGACCGCCGCGGCCCGGTCGCGGCCCGCGGCGGCGGCGTCGTCGGCGACGACGCAGAGCTCGTCCAGCAGGTCGGCGTAGTCGGGGTTGGTGATCACGTCGCCGGGCCGGGGCGGGTGGCCGTCCGGCATCCAGCGCGCTGCGGACGTCGGCCAGTGCTGCGTGAACAGGTCGGCGACCCGCGCGATCGCGGCGGCGACGGCGGGCAGCACGGGGTGCCCGTCGCGGGCGTAGCCGACGGCGGGAGCCAGCACGTCGCGCACCGGCCACGTGCCGTGGTCGCGCAGGAGCAGCAGCCAGCCGTCGACGGCGCCGGGCACGGCGGCGGCCAGCGCGCCCGAACCGGGGACGAGGTCGAGGCCCTCGACGTCACGGTAGTGCTCGATGGTCGCGCCGGCGGGCGCCGGACCCTGCCCCATCAGCACCTGCGGGTGGGCCGGCCGGTCGGCCGTGGCGAACAGGCCGACCAGGTCCCCGCCGGGTCCGTTGAGGTGGGGTTCGACGACGTGCAGCACGAAGGCGGCGGCGCATCCGGCGTCGAAGGCGTTGCCACCGCGTTCGAGCACGGACTGGGCGGTGCCGGTGGCCAGCCAGTGGGTGGAGGCGGCCATCGCGTGGGTGCCCTGCAGGTCGGGGCGCGTGAGGTGCGGCGGCGGTGCGGTGAACGTCATCGGGCGACCTCCCGTCCGCGCAGGTGGCCCAGGAGCGTAACGGCCAGGGCGATCGCAGCGCTCACGCCGACGCCGAGAGCCAGGTCGACCTGCAGGAGCAGCGCACCGACGCCCGCGCCCGCGCTCAGCAGCAGGATCGCCGCGACCCGGCGCCAGACGTGGCGACCGTGGCCGCCCACCAGGCGGGAGTCCATCGCGAGCCCGGTGATCGCGCTGGTGACCACGACGGTGGTGATCTCCTTGACGGCGAGGTGTCGCGCGGCGGCGGCCTGCAGCCCCATGGCTGCCGCGAGCAGGCCGGTCACGGTGAGCTGGACGCCGTGCGCCATGTCCCCGGCGGTGGCGGCCAGCAGCACCGCGAGCACGACGAGGATCGCGGCGACGGTGCCGAAGCACGCGGTCGTGCGGCCGGTCCACCCGACGTCGTCCTTGCGCAGCACGAGCCCACCGAGCGCTGCGCCGGCGAGGAACGTCGCGAAGGCCAGCAGCGGCCCGACCACCGGCAGGTCGTCGGCGCCGGCGAGACCCATGCCGAGGATGACGACGTTGCCCGTCATGTTCCCGGTGAAGACGCGGTCGAGGCCGAGATAGCCGACGGCGTCGGCGATGCCGGTGGAGAAGGTCAGGGCCAGCATGAGGCCGAGGTGGAGCTTGTCACGATGCACGGGGGCAACCTTATGCGGCCGCCGTGTCGTGAGGATCCTCACGACACGGGAAGCCGACATTCATTGCCAACTGCTGCGTCCGGGGGCCTCCAGGTCACATCATGATAACGAATTGGGTGTCATCGTGATAAAGATCATCGACATCTGTTCGTGGGCTCACCAGGAGTTCCCCTCGAATGTCCTACTGTGAAGTGCAGTGCCCTGGTCGCCTCGTGGCCGAACGCGCCACGAGGAACGGGCGATCTGCCCGTGCGGGCAACGGAACCAGCCGCGCCCGACGACCTGTCAATGTCCCCGACCCGGGAGAACCGTGCCAGCCATCGAGGCGAACGGCCTGACCAAGATCTTCGGACGCCGACCGCAGCGCGGTGCCCGCCTGCTGAAAGAGGGTGCCGACCGCGACAGGCTCCGCAAGGAGGGCCTGACCGCCGCAGTCATCGACGCCACGTTCGACGTGAAGCCCGGCGAGATCTTCGTCGTCATGGGGCTGTCGGGCTCCGGCAAGTCGACCCTGATCCGGATGGTCAACGGTCTGCTGGAGCCGACCGACGGCACCATCTCGATCGACGGCCAGGACGTCACGCACCTGTCGACAGCCGGTCTGCGCGAGGTCCGTCGCACCAAGGTGTCGATGGTCTTCCAGCACTTCGCGCTGCTGCCGCACCGCACGGTGGGTGAGAACGCCGCCTACCCGCTGCAGCTGCGGGGCGTGAACCGGGCCGAGCGGGAGGAGCGTGCCGAGGAGGCCCTGGGCATGGTGGGCCTCGGCGGCTGGGGAGGTTCCATGCCGTCGCAGCTCTCCGGCGGCATGCGCCAGCGGGTCGGTCTGGCCCGCGCGCTCGCGGCCGGTACCGACGTCATGCTCATGGACGAGGCGTTCAGCGCGCTCGACCCGCTCATCCGCAAGGAGATGCAGGACCAGCTCCTGGAGCTGCAGACCGAGCTGGGCAAGACGATCCTGTTCATCACCCACGACCTCAACGAGGCCATGCGCCTGGGCGACCGCATCGCGATGATGCGCGACGGCCGCGTGGTCCAGGTCGGTACCACCGAGCAGATCCTCAACGAGCCGGCCAACGACTACGTGGCGCAGTTCGTGGCCGACGTCGACCGGTCCCGGGTCCTGTCCGCGGGCGCGGTCATGGAGCGTCCGGTCGCCGTCATCGGTCCTGACGCCGGTCCGAAGGCCGCGCACAAGCTCATGCGCGAGCACCAGGTCTCCTCGTTGCTCGTCATCGGGCGCGACCGCACGGTCTCCGGCGTCGTGTTCGAGCACGACGTCGCCGACGCGGTCCGCCGCGACGCCGGTCGCCTGCCGGTGAGCGGCACCCCGGTCGCGCAGGTCTCTCCGGACACGCCGCTGGCCGAGCTCTTCCACGACGCGGCCGCGAGCACGGCGCCGCTGGCCGTGGTTGCTCCGGACGGCCGCCTGCAGGGCGTCATCCCGCGGGTGACGCTGCTGAGCGCGCTGTCCGTCCCCCCGAGCGACGACGCCGACGGCACCGTGGGTGCGGGCGACGACCCCGCCGACGGCGAGCCCGTCCTCGACACGGCAGGAGCGAGCTGATGGCCCCGATGTCCACCTCCGACACCCCCTTGATCCCCAAGGTGCCGATCGGCGAGGCCGTCGACAGCGGTATCGACTGGATCAACGACAACCTCGAATGGCTGCTGGACGCCATCACGGCGGTGATGTCGTTCCTCATCGACGGCCTGACGGACCTGCTGCTGGCCCCGAACCCGCTCGTCCTGGTCGCCGTGTTCACCGTGCTGGCGCTGCTCGTGCGGTCGTGGGGGCTCGCCGTCTTCACGCTGATCGGCACCCTGCTGATCATCTCCATGGAGATGTGGGAACCGGCGATGGAGACGCTGAGCCTGGTGCTGGTCGCCACCGTGATCGCCGTGGTCGTGGCCGTCCCCGTCGGCATCCTCGCCGCCCGCAACGACACGGTCAGCGCGGTCGTGCGCCCGGTCCTCGACTTCATGCAGACCATGCCGGCGTTCGTCTACCTGGTCCCGGTGGTCCTCTTCTTCGGTATCGGCGTCGTCCCCGGCGTCTGTGCCACGATCGTCTTCGCCCTGCCCCCGGGCGTCCGGCTCACCGAGCTCGGCATCCGTCAGGTCGACGGCGAGACGGTCGAGGCGGGCGAAGCCTTCGGCGGCACGCCCTGGCAGATCCTGCGGGGCATCCAGCTGCCGCTGGGACTGCCGACGATCATGGCCGGCGTCAACCAGGTCATCATGCTCGCCCTGTCGATGGCGGTCGTCGCCGGCATCGTCGGGGCCGGGGGCCTGGGTGGCGAGGTCGTCCAGTCGATCTCGACGCTCGACGTCCCCCAGGGCGTCGAGGGCGGTCTGTCGGTCGTGATCCTGGCGATCTTCCTCGACCGCCTCACCGGTGCCATCGGCCAGCCCACGGGCCGGTCCCTGGTCGCCAAGGTCCGCAGCTTCCGACCGGCTGCCGCACCGATGGCCTGAGGACGCGCCTCAGGCACACCCGACGAACCTGCCGGGCAGGACACGACCTGCCCGGGACCCACGTCCCGGGACCCGTCCCCGACACGGGACTCCGTCCCTCGACACGGAAGGAACTCATCACATGAGCACCCATCGCAAGCACCTCCGCCGCCAGGGCGTCGCCCTGGTCTCCGCCGCCGCCCTCGGGCTCACGCTCACCGCGTGCGGCTCCGACGACGCCGACAGCAGCGGTGACGACATGGCCGGCGGCTCGTCCGACGGCGACATGGGCACCATCACGCTGGGCTACATCCCGTCCTGGACCGACGGTCTGAGCACCGCCTACCTGCTGGACAACGTGCTGACGGAGGCCGGCTACACGGTCGAGCACCAGGACGTCCAGGAGGCCGGCCTGCTGTACACGGCGCTCGCCGAGGGCGACGTCGACATGTACCCGTCGGCCTGGCCCGAGGTCACCCACGCCCAGTACATGGAGGAGTACGGCGACTCCATCGAGGACATCGGCACCTACTACGACAACGCCAAGCTGACGCTGGCCGTGCCGGAGTACACCGACGTCGACTCGATCGCGGACCTCGCGGACAACGCCGACCTGTTCGACGGCACGATCACCGGCATCGAGCCCGGCGCCGGTCTCACCGCGGCCGTCCAGGACGACGTCATCCCGACCTACGGTCTGGACGACGCCGGCTACGAGCTGAAGACGTCGTCCACCACGGCGATGCTGACCGAGCTCGAGCAGGCCACGGAGAACGACGAGGACATCCTCGTGACGCTGTGGCAGCCCTTCTGGGCGAACGCCTCCTACCCGGTCAAGACGCTGGAGGACCCGGAGGGCGCGCTCGGTGAGTCCGAGGGCCTGCACTTCCTGGGCACCGACGGCTTCTCCGACGAGTTCCCGGAGGCGGCCGACTGGATCAGCCAGATCAAGCTGGACGACGAGCAGTACGGCACGCTCGAGAGCACCGTGGTCAACGACTACCCGGACGACCCGGCTGCCGGCGTCCAGGCGTGGCTCGACGAGAACCCGGACGTCATCCCGCCGTTCGAGGGCTGAGCCGCCCGGCAGTCGTCCCGTGGCGTCGATCCGATCGCGCCCCGGAGCCTGCCTGGCCGCTCGAACGGAGCGCCCGCCCCCGGCACACCTGCCGGGGACGGGCGCTCCGTCGTTCCCGGTGCCGTCAGCGCAGCGAGGCCGGCCGCGCCAGCTCCCGGGCGGCGGCGCGGACGGGACCGTACGGCTCGGGCTCGTTCCGGGCCGCCGGAGCGCCCTGCGCCCCCGACCTGAGCGCCACGAGCGCCGGGACGGACGGCAGCGCCCGGGTCACGGCCCGGCGCAGGCGTGTCGAGAACGGCCGTTCCACCGCGTGGTGGATCAGCACGGCGAGCAGCACGGAGACGCCGACGGCTGCTGCCAGCGTCGCCCATCGGCCCACCCCGGCCCGCGACAGCCACTCGGTGACGGCCCACCCGAACTGGGTGTGCACCAGGTAGAGCGGGTAGGTGAGGGCGCCGGCCAGGACGCACAGCGCTCCGAGGCGAGGGTCGCGGACGGCGGCCCACGGCCGCGTCGCGACCCAGACGGTCGCGACGACGGTCAGGAGCACGGTGACCGCGACGCCGGGGGAGACGGGCACGCCCTGCAGCTCGGAGGCCTGCTGGGCCGACGTCGTCACGCGCACTACGGCCAGCGCCAGGAGGGCGGCCAAGGAGGCGCCGACGACGGCGGTGCCGCGGCGTCCGGGCCGGCCCGGGGCCGCGGTGGTCGCCGGGGCGCCCGCGGCGGCCGCTGCGTCCGGGGCGCTGCGGGCGGTCACGTCCTGCCAGAGCAGGAACAGCAGCATGCCGATGCCGAGGTAGACCGAGTGGCGGACCACCAGGTGCTCGGCGAGCACCGGGTACCCCAGGGCATGGGCGAGGATCCCGGCTGCGGGCCAGCCCAGGGCGAGGCCCAGGACCTTGGCCCGGGTCAGCGGGCCGAACGCCAGGAGGACGCCGACCAGGACGTAGAACGTCAGCTCGACCAGGAGCGTCCAGTACACGACCTGCGACAGCTCGGCGCCGAAGACGTCGGGCGCCATCGTGAGGTTGAGCAGGGTGTCGCCGAGGCCGAGCTCGCGGCCCCCGGTCCAGAAGGCCTGCAGGAGGGCCGTGACGGCGATGCACGCCCAGAACGCGGGGTAGAGCCGGCCGACGCGGGACCCGACGTACTGCGCGAGGGAGCGCCCCTGGGTGGACCAGAGGATCGCGAACCCGCTGACGACGAAGAACGCCTCGACCGCGAGCCAGCCGTAGCGGGTGACCTCGTTCAGCCCGGCGAACAGCGCCGTCACGTCGGCACCCCAGTAGCGGGTGGCCGTCGGTGTCGCGGTGAAGTGGTAGAGCACCACGGCCGCCGCCGCGCCGAAGCGCAGGAGGTCGAGCAGGTGCATCCGCTGGGGCGTCCGCGTCGTCGATCTCATCGGAGCACCATAGATCACGATTTGATAACGGCGCTCGGTCGGCCCCGGGACGTCCGCGCACGGCTAGGCTGGAACCCTGCGCCGACGGGAGCCCCCAGCGCGCGACACGACACCGACGACGTCCCAGGAGGGCACCCATGACCGACACCGCCGCGCCCGCGACCACCGACCGTCCCACGCCCGGCTTCGACGAGGTACCGGGCCGGTACAAGGTCCGCTCCCTCGCGCTCGCCGAGGCCGGACGGCACCAGATCCGCCTCGCGGAGCACGAGATGCCCGGCCTCATGGCCCTGCGCGCCGAGTACGGCGACTCCCAGCCCTTGGCGGGCGCCCGTATCGCCGGCTCGCTGCACATGACCGTCCAGACCGCCGTCCTCATCGAGACGCTCACCGCGCTGGGGGCCGAGGTTCGCTGGGCGAGCTGCAACATCTTCAGCACCCAGGACGAGGCGGCGGCCGCCGTCGCCGTCGGCCCCGACGGCACGCCCGACGACCCCCGCGGCGTGCCCGTCTTCGCCTGGAAGGGCGAGTCGCTCGAGGAGTACTGGGACTGCACCGAGCAGATCCTGGTCTGGCCCGGTGAGAACGGCCCGAACCTCATCCTGGACGACGGCGGGGACGCCACCCTGCTGGTCCACCTCGGTCTGCAGTACGAGCGGGCCGGCGTCGTGCCGCCCAACACGCTGCCCGGCGAGCCGGACCACACGCACGAGATGAACGTGGTGCGCGACCTGCTGCGCGCAGCGCTGGCCGGTGACCCCCTGCGCTGGACGGGCATCGCCCAGCAGGTCGGGGGCGTGACCGAGGAGACCACCACCGGCGTGCACCGCCTCTACCACCTGGCGGAGTCGGGGGAGCTGATCTTCCCGGCGATCAACGTCAACGACTCGGTCACCAAGTCGAAGTTCGACAACAAGTACGGGATCCGCCACTCGCTGCCCGACGGCATCAACCGTGCCACCGACATCCTCATCGGCGGCAAGGTCGCCTTCGTGGCCGGCTACGGCGACGTCGGCAAGGGTGCGGCCGAGGCGTTCCGCGGCCAGGGTGCCCGGGTGATCGTCTCCGAGGTGGACCCGATCTGCGCGCTGCAGGCCGCCATGGACGGCTTCCAGGTCGCCCGCATCGAGGACGTCCTGGACGAGGCCGACTTCTTCATCACCACCACGGGCAACTTCGGCGTCATCACCGCCGACCACATGCTCGCGATGAAGGACAAGGCCGTCGTCGGCAACATCGGGCACTTCGACAACGAGATCGACATGGCCGGCCTCGCCGACGTGCCCGGTGTCGTCAAGACCGAGATCAAGCCCCAGGTGCACGAGTGGGACCTGCCGGCGGGTACCGGGCCGGACGGCGCCGACCGGGCGGCACGCTCGATCATCGTGCTGTCCGAGGGCCGGCTGCTCAACCTCGGCAACGCCACCGGCCACCCGTCGTTCGTGATGTCGAACTCGTTCGCGAACCAGGTGATCGGCCAGCTCGAGCTGTTCGCCGACATGGCCCGCCCCGCCGAGGAGAAGCAGTACGAGCGCCAGGTCTACCGCCTGCCCAAGGTGCTGGACGAGAAGGTCGCCCGGCTGCACCTCGACGCGCTCGGTGTCCGGCTCACGGAGCTCAGCCCGGCGCAGGCCGAGTACCTCGGCGTGCCCGTCGAGGGCCCGTACAAGCCCGAGCACTACCGCTACTGAGCGGGTGGCACGAAGCCGTCGGGACCGGCGCGGCACCTCGCCGCGCCGGCCCCGACGGCTCGGGGACGGTCAGGTCAGGAGCAGTTCTCGGTCGTGTACTGGTCGAGGTCGGCGCTCGCGGAGGAGAACTCCTCGCTCGACATGGCCTCCTGGGCCTCGGTGAGAGCGTCGGTGTCCGCGTTCTCCATGTCGGCCAGCGCCTCGGTGGCGGCGTCGGCGTAGCCCACGAACGCGGTCGAGACGACCTCGAACGACTCGGCGATCTCCTCGGGGGGCTCGATCGCCTCGATCTCGGAGATGACCTGCTCCAGGGACTCGGTCGCGGCGTCGGGGTCGCTCGGGTCGATGGCGCCGAGCTCCGTGGTCAGGGACTCCAACGACCCGACGGAGTCGCAGAAGGCCTGCGCGGACTCGTCGTCGCCGCTGCACGCGGCGAGGCCCAGGGTCAGCAGGACGGTGGACGCCGCGGCGGCGGAACGGTGCAGGTGGGTTCGCATACGGCGAGCCTACGGCCCCTCGCAGGGCGCGCCCAGCCGTTTCCGAGGCGTGGGACCCCGGCCGGCCGGCACGGCGGCACGCGGCACCAGCATCCCCGGTCAGCGGGGCACGTCCCGACGTCGGAACCCGGCCAGGCCGAGGGCGAGCAGCGCCGCCGCCACCGCCAGGACCACCAGCACGGCCGTCCCCGACGCGTCCTGCGTCGGCAACCGGCCGATCGCGTGCAGGGGAGAGATCTGCAGGGCGGCGTCGGGCAGGTCCAGCGTCTCGCCCAGCATCTCGACCACCGCCACGTACGCGACCGCCGCCCACTGCAGGCCGACCGCCCGCGGCACCAGGCCGAGCAGCGCGACGCCGAGCCCGACGACGGCGGCCACGGCCGGCAGGTAGGCCGCGGTCGCTGCGAGCGTGCCCGCGGCGTCGGCCGTCGTGTCCCGGACGACCAGGGCCAGGCCCGCACCCCCCGCCAGGGCGACCACCGCACCGCCTCCCAGCGCCACGACCGCCCGGGTGCCGAGCCAGACCGTGCGTGAGGTGGACCGGGCCAGCACCGGCTCGAGCCGACCGGTGGTCTCCTCGGCGCGCGCCGCGCCGACGACCTGCGCGCCGGCGCCGATCGCCATGAGCAGCAGCAGGACGAGCGTGAACGACAGGTACCAGCTCGTCGGGTCGCCCTCGACCCCGGCGGAGAAGGCCTCCTGCAGGGTGGGGTTGGCCGCCACGGCGTCGGCGACGTCGTCGGTGAACGCTCCGAAGACGGCCCCGACGGCGGCGGCCCCCGCGGCCCATGCGACCAGCGCGCCGCCGTGCTGCCGCAGGGCGAGTCCCCAGGGGCGCACGAGCACCCGGCCCGCCCGCGACGGCCCGGGACGGCTGGGGACGGCGGCGCTCCCGAGGTCGCGGCGTCCGACGAGCCAGAGACCGGCGGCGCCGGCCGTCGCCGCCACGCCCAGGGCGACCAGGAGCGGCCAGACGCGCGGGTCGTCGGTGAAGGGGCGGGTCTCCTGCATCCACGCCAGGGGGGACAGCCACTTCCAGCCACTGCCCTTGACGTCCCCGATCGCCCGGAAGACGTACGCGGCGCCCAGGGCCACCACGCCGACGGCGACGACGCCCGCCGAGCGACGGACGAGCTGGCCGGCGAGGGTGGCGAGGCCGGCGAACACCAGCCCGAGCCCGGCGATCGAGGCGCCGTAGAGCGCGGCGTCCGAGGCGTCGGCACCGGAGCCGACCAGGGACGCCGTCATCCCGAGGCCCACGACGGCGAGGGCGACGGCGGTCACGGCGAGGGCGACGACCCAGGGAGTGCGCGATCCGACGGCCCGCGAGCGCAGCAGCTCCAGCATCCCGGACTCCTCGGAGGCGCGGGTGCTGCGGTTGACGAGCATCAGCCCCATGAGCGGTACGGCGATCGCCGCGATGAACCCGAACTCGTTGGCGACGACGCCGCCGAGGGTGTCGGCGCCGTAGGGCGTGCCGTTGATCGCAGCCATCGTGGGGTCCGCCCCCACGGTCGCGGCGTACCCGGCGAGGTCCTGCGGTGTGGCGTACGTCGTCTCGATCGCCGCGACGGTGGCCGCGTAGGTCGCCACGATCCCGGCGGTCCAGGCGAGGAGCGCCTTCCACCCGGTGCGCAGCTGCAGCCGCAGGACCGCTGCGGCGCCGCTGCCGCCTCGCGAGCGGCTCCCCGGGGTGCCGGTCACGCCGTCGCCCCGTCGTACTCGCTGAGGAACAACTCGTCCAGGCTCGGCGGCCGCACGGTGAGCGAGCTGAGGCCCCCGGCCACCAGCGGCGCCAGCACGGCGTCGAGCTCGGCGGGATCGACGGTGAACGTGATCTCGCGACGGTCCGCGTGCGAGGGATCGTCGGTATCGGTCTCGTGGAGCGGCGATACGGTCAACCCGTGCAGGTCGAAGCGGTCGAGGTCGGGAGCACCCGCCGCCGTGACGGCGTGCACGGTGGTGCGTGCCAGGGCCCGCATCTGGCTGACGGTGCCCGCCCGCACGGTGCGGCCGTGCCGCACGATCGTCACCGTGGAGCACAGGGACTCGACCTCGGACAGGATGTGGCTGGACAGCAGGACGGTGGCTCCGGAGCGGGCACGTTCGGCGACGCACTGGCGGAAGACCTCCTCCATCAGCGGGTCCAGCCCGGAGGTGGGCTCGTCGAGCACCAGGAGGTCGGCCCGGGCGGCGAACGCCGCCACCAGGGCCACCTTCTGCCGGTTGCCCTTGGAGTAGTCGCGCACGCGCTTGGTGGGGTCGAGGTCGAACCGTTCGACCAGCTCGTCACGCCGGGACGCGTCGACCGGGGCGCCCGAGGCGCCGAGGACGTCGAGGCACTGCCCGCCGGTCAGGCCGGGCCAGAGCGCGACGTCGCCCGGGACGTAGGTGAGGCGTCGGTGCAGGTCGACGGCGCGCCGCCACGGGTCGGCGCCGAACAGCCGGACGCTGCCGCCGGAAGCGCGGACCATGCCCAGCAGGATGCGGATCGTCGTGCTCTTCCCGGCGCCGTTGGGCCCGAGGAATCCCCGGACCTCGCCGGGTTCGAGAGTCATGTCGAGACCGTCCAGCGCGCGCACGCGCCCGAACGTCTTGACCAGCCCCTGGATGTCGACCACGTGCTCGGTCATCACGGCTCCACCTGTCAGTCGCTGCCAGATGGCAGCGACTGTACTATGGGTCGTCCGCGGCGGCCAGGGCCGTCGTGACGCGGAAGGGGTGGGACATGGACCTGCGGGCCCGACGGCGCGCGGCCACGATGCGGCACGTCCAGACGGTCGCGCTGGACCTCTTCGAGCGCCACGGCTACGACGCGGTCCCGGTCGCACGGGTCGCCGCGGCCGCGGAGGTCGCCGAACGCACGGTCTACCGGCACTTCGGCACCAAGGAGTCGCTGGCCCTGCACGACGACGCCGACGCCGCGTTCCTCGCCGACGTCGTCACCCGGACCGGGCAGGTCGGCGTGGCCCGAGCCGTGCACGCCGCCCTCGACGCCCAGCCTGAGCAGACCTGGGACGCCGCCGGCGCCGTCACCCGCGACTGGCTGCGCAAGCTGCGCCTGATGCGCTCCACCCCGGCGCTGCGGGCCGCCGCCGAGCGCATGACCTCGCAGCTCGGCGACACCCTGGGGGCCGCCGAGGCCGCCGCGGGGGTCGAGCCGTTCGTCGCGCGCGCCCGCTGCCGCGCTGTGGCCGCGGCGCTCACCGTCGCCGTCGAGGAGTGGGCCGACGGCGACGGCCGCCAGGATCTGCCCGCGCTGGTGCGCACCGCGACCGACGCCGTCGTCGGCCTGGCCGCCACGACGCTCCCGCCGGGGCCGGCCGCACCGACCGGACCCGTGGCGGGGGAGCGGTCCGCTCAGTCGCGCGGGTCGGGTACCGCGTAGGGCAACCGGTGCAGGGCCGCGGCCTGCGCCGTCGCCCGCTCCCGGTCCGCCCGGCCGCGGACGAGCTCACGGTCGCGCCGCTCGTGCAGCACCGCGTGCAGGAACGACTCCGCCGACGTCCCCGGCGGCGGGCCCGGGGCCACGTAGCCCTCCACCCGGGCGGCCAGCTCGTCGGTCAGGCGCGCCCGCGACGCCGGCGCGAGCCGGGGCGCCCGGTCCAGGACCTGCCGGACCTGCAGCGCCAGGCCGTCGGGGAGCCGGCGGATGTCCGCCGCGGCGGCCCACGCCGCCAGCCCCGGGACCATCACCAGGGGTTGCTCCCAGCCGCGACCGCCCCGCACCCGGACCGCGTAGGTGCCGGCCAGCAGGTCCCCGAGCCGCTTGCCGCGGGAGTTGGCCAGCGACGTGATGACGGCGACCGAGCCGAACGACAACCAGATCTCGAAGAAGCCGACCAGGGCCCGGATCAGCGCGTGCCGGAAGGTGACGGGGCCGCCGTCGTCGCGCACCACCCGCAGACCGCAGGCGAGCTTGCCCAGGGACCGGCCCCGCGTCAGGGTCTCGACCGCCGTCGGGAGTCCGACGAGCAGCACCACGAGCACGGCGATCGACAGCGAGCTGGTCCACTGCTCGGTGAGCCGGGCGGCCGTGCCCGTCACGGCCAGGGAGACGGCGATCAGCAGGACCACCGTCACCGCCACGTCGATCAGTGCCCCGAGCCCGCGCGTCGCGAACGACGCCGGGCGGGCGTCCAGGATCACGCCTTCGCCGATGAGGATGCCGTCCTGCACCGTGCCTCCGTCCGTGGGACCGCCCTGTGGGGGCGGTCGGGTCGTGCCCGGCTCGAGGCCGCGGCCCTGTCACGTGTGGCAGGGTATCGGGCGTGGACCTCGACGCCTTCACCGCCGTGCACCGACCCGAGTGGGACCGCCTGGCGGAGCTGACCCGGCGCCGGCGGCTGGACGGCGCCGAGGCCGACGAGATCGTCCGCCTCTACCAGGCCGTGGCCACCCACCTGTCCACGGTGCGCTCCGCGGCCCCCGACCCTGCCACGGTGACGCGGCTCTCCGACCTGCTGGGCCGGGCCCGCACCCGGATCTCCGGGGCGCACGAGCCGGCCTGGGGCGAGGTGGTGCGGTACGCCGTGGTGACCGTGCCCGCGGCCCTGTACCGGATCCGCTGGTGGATCCTGGCGGTGACCGTCGCGTTCCTCGTCGTCGCCGTCGTCGCGGGCGTGCGCGTCGCCGTCGACCCCGACGCGCTGGCCGCCATGGGCACGCCCGCCGAGCGCGAGCAGTACGTCTCGGAGGCGTTCGCGTCCTACTACGACCCGCAGCTGTCGTTCGCCACCATGGTCTGGACCAACAACGCGTGGATCTGCGCACAGCTCGTCGCGTTCGGCATCAGCGGCGTGTGGCCCGTGTTCGTGCTGCTGAACAACGCCGTGGGCGTGGGGGCCACCGGCGGGATGATGGCGGCCCACGGCGAGCTGCCCCTGTTCCTCCAGCTCATCGCCCCGCACGGGCTGCTCGAGCTCACCTGCGTCTTCGTGGCCGGGGCCGCGGGGCTGCGGCTGTTCTGGACGTGGATCGCGCCCGGCCCGCGGCCCCGGGGGGTGGCGCTGGCGGCCGAGGGCCGCGCCCTGTTCACGGTCGCGGTCGGACTGGTGGCCGCGCTGGCCCTGTCGGGGCTCGTCGAGGGGTTCGTCACCGGCTCGGCCCTGCCGTGGTGGCTCAAGATCGCGATCGGCGCCGTCGCGCTCGGTGCGTTCCTGACCTACTTCCTCGTGCTGGGCCGGCGCGCGGTCGGCGCGGGGGAGACCGGCGACCTGGACGCGGACCGCGCGGGCGCCGTCCTGCCCACCGCCGGGTGAGTCCTAGAGCCGACCGGCGGCCTTGAGGGCGAGGTAGGTGTCGGCCAGGCGCGGAGCCAGCTGGTCGGGCAGCGCCTCGACCACCTCGGCACCGTGCCGGCGCAGCACCGTCGCGACCGCGGACCGTTCCAGGTCGCCCCGGGACGCCGCCGCGGCGTCGTAGACCTGCTCGACGTCGTCCCGTCCGGCGGCCATCGCCGCGACCTCGGCGTCCTGCACGGCGGCCACGACCACCTGGTGGGTGTCGGTGAGCCGTCCGACCACGGGCAGGAGACCCGTCTCGACCGCCGCCGGGTCGAGCGAGGTCAGCAGCACCACGAGCGCCCGCTGCGAGACGCGGGCGCGCACCTGACCGACCAGTCCCGTCCAGTCGGTCTCGAGCAGGACAGGTTCGACGGTGGCCAGCGCGTCGGCCATCGCCGGCAGCAGCCGCGGCCCGGAGGCGCCGGCCACGCGGGTGCGCAACGTGCGGTCGTAGGCGAGCACCTGGACCCGGTCACCGGCCCGGTCGGCCAGCGCGCCGAGCAGCAGGGCGGCCTCGACGCTCGCCTCGAGGCGGGTGCCGCCGGTGTTGACCGAGGAGTCCGCGAGCGTGCCGATGCGCGCGGCCGAGGTGCGGCCGGTGTCCAGCACGACGACAACCCTCCGGTCCCGCTCCGGCCGCCAGGTGCGCACGACGACGTCGCCGCCGCGGGCGGTGGCGCGCCAGTCGATCGAGCGCACGTCGTCCCCCACCACGTACTCGCGCAGCGAGTCGAACTCGGTGCCCTCACCACGCACCTGCACCGCCGCGCGCCCGTCCATCTCGCGCAGCCGGGCCAGCCGGCTCGGCAGGTGGCGGCGCGAGGCGAACTCGGGCAGGACGCGGAGGCGTCCGCCGACCGGGACGGAGGCCTGCCGGCCGGCGATCCCGAGCGGCCCGGTCGTGCGCACCGTGACGGCACCCGCGGTGCGTTCCCCGCGCCGGGTGGCGAGCAGCGGCGTCCGCAGCCGCGCCGACTCGCCGGGCCGCAGGTCGACCCGGTGACGGGCCGACGTGGTCACCGTCGCCGGGTCCGTGTGCGGCCGCATGCCGTCGCCGTCCAGGTCCGCGGCCAGCGACGGCGGCCAGGCGTCCCGCACCAGCGCCCGCAACCGGCGTCGGCCGCCGGCCGTGACCACCAGCCGGGACCAGGCCGGGGTCCCGAGGCGCACGGACGCCGGGACGGTGCGCTGCAGGGTCACCTCGCGCGGCGAGGCCGCCAGCGCGGCGTCGGCGGCGCACACGAGCGCGACCACGACCGCCCACGCGACGACGGTCCCGGGCACCGGCCAGACGGCCACGGGGACCGCGCCGAGCGCCGCGAGCGCGACGGCGCGCCAGGTCAGTGCCATCTCAGCGGGGGACCGGGACGGCCGCCAGGACGGTGCCGAGCACCGACTCCGCGGTCACTCCCTCCAGCTCCGCCTCGGGGCGCAGCTGGACGCGGTGCCGCAGCGTCGGGTGCGCGAGAGCCTTGACGTCGTCGGGCGTCACGTACATGCGCCCCGACAGCCAGGCCCAGGCGCGGGCGGCGGCCAGGAGCGCGGTGGCGCCCCGGGGCGAGACGCCCAGCTGCAGCGAGGGGGACTGGCGGGTCGCGCGGCAGACGTCGACGGCGTACCCGAGCACCTCGGGCGCCACCTCGACCTGACGGACCTCCGCACGGGCTGCGGCCAGGGTGTCCGCCCCGGCCACGGCGCGCACGCCGGCGGCCGCCAGGTCGCGGGGGTCGAACCCCTTCGCGTGGCGGGTCAGGACCTCGACCTCGGCGTCGCGCTCGGGCAGCGGCAGCAGCACCTTGAGCAGGAACCGGTCGAGCTGGGCCTCGGGCAGCGGGTAGGTGCCCTCGTGCTCGACCGGGTTCTGGGTGGCGATCACCACGAACGGCTCGGGCAGCGGCCGCGGCTCGCCGTCGACCGAGACCTGCCGCTCCTCCATCGACTCCAGCAGCGACGCCTGGGTCTTGGGCGGCGTGCGGTTGATCTCGTCGGCCAGGAGCAGGTTGGTGAAGACCGGCCCGTTGCGGAACGAGAACTCGGCGGTGCGCGCGTCGTAGACGAGCGAGCCGGTCACGTCACCGGGCATCAGGTCGGGGGTGAACTGCACGCGCTTGACGTCGAGGTCGAGCGCCGCGGCCAGCGACCGCACCAGCAGGGTCTTGGCCACACCGGGCACGCCCTCGAGCAGCACGTGGCCGGAGCACAGCAGCGCGATGAGCAGGCTGGTCACGGCGGAGTCCTGGCCGACGACGGCGCGGCCGACCTCGGTCCGCACGCCGGCCAGCGCACGACGCAGCTCCAGGGAGGGTTGCGGCGCGGGCGCGGGCTCCGGCGCGGGTGCCGGCGTCGTGTCGTCGGATGCGGGCGACCCGTCCGCCGGCGGGGCGGAGACCGCGGCGGCGGGCGCCGGCGAGGTCGCCTCCGCGGAGGCCGCGGGTGGCTCCGGGGACGGGGCGGGGACCGCCCCGTCCGAGGGGTCGGGGCGGTTCTCGTCGGGGTGGGTCACGATCGGTGAACCTCGCTCTCCAGGGTGTCGAGCCGGCGCGCGAGCGCCGTCAGCGCGGCGTCGTCGGCAGGTGGGGGTCCGTACAGCAGGTCGCCGACCTCGTCCGTGGGGCGGCCGGTGGTGCGCACGACGGCGTCGACGACGGCCGCGGCGTCGGCGGACCGCGGCAGGCCGAGCCGGCGTGCGACCCGGTCGGCGGCCGCGGCGCGCAGGCCGGCGGCGGCGTGTCCGCGCGACCGTGCCCGGCGGTAGAGCCGTGCGCGTCCGCGTGTGGACTCGGCGGACGGCACCACCACCGGCAGGTCCTCGGGGACCAGCCGGCCGAGGCGGCGTCCCCGCCACAGGGCGGCCACGAGGGCGACGAGCGCCGCCCAGGCCAGGACGGCCACGAACCACCGGGGCAGGGCCGCGCCGGGGTCGAGCGCGACCTCGCCCGGTCCGGCGCCGTCGGGCAGCGCCGACATGTCGGTCGGGTCCTGGACGAGCCAGACCAGGTCCTCGTGCGCTCCCAGCAGCTGCAGCGCGAGGGCGGCGTTGCCCGGTGCCAGCACCGAGTCGTTGCGCAGGAAGCTCGGGTCGTCGACGGCGGTCACGGTGCGCCCGGCCACCTCGAGCGCCGCCAGTGCCGCCGCCTCGGGGCCGTCGTGCCAGCACGTGGTCACCTCGGCGGCGTCCGTGGTCAGCCCGGCGGCGAGCCGCACCGGGCCGGCGGCGACGGCGGGTCCCAGGTCGCAGCCGGGTTCCCGCGGGGCGGCGGTCTCGGCGGACAGCCCGACCCGGTCGACGCGGCCACCGGTGGCGGCGCGCAGCAGCTGCCGTCCTGCGCCCGCCAGCACGAGGTCGCCGTCCGCCCGGGCGAGCGCGTCCGCCTGCTCGGGCAGCAGGTAGGGCGAGGGGACCACCAGGAGGGTGGTGCCCGGGCGGGCGGCCTGCACCGCGTCGGCCACGCGGGTGACCTCCCGGACGCGCACCCCCTGGTCCTGCAGGACCTGGGCCACCGCGCGCGAGCCGTCGTCGTGGGAGTTCTCGCTGCTGAAGGGGGCGGTGGGCCCGGGTGGCCGGACGACGAGCAGGACCAGCACGACGAGCACGAAGGCGCCCGCCCCGAGGAGGAACCAGCGCGCCGAGCGCCAGCGGCGTGCGCTGCGGGAGGCGAACGTGGTGCCGTCCCCGGTCGTGGCGCCGGACGTCCAGGTGCCCGTCGGGGCGGCGGTCGGCACGCTCACGGGGCCACCGCCGTCGCCGTCTCCGCCGGCCGGGCGTCCCGGGCGAGGTCGTCGAGCCGGCGCACCGTGGCGTCGTCGTCCGGGCCGGCCGGCAGGTGGCCGTAGCAGACGCCGTCGAACAGCGTGGCCCCGGCGTGCAGGTCCGCGGCCAGGGCGGGCAGCCGCTCGGCCCCGGCGTCGGCCGCCTCGCGGGCCGTGCGCCCGGGGCGCTCGTCGAGCACCACGCGCTCCTCGAGTCCGCGCACGACCGCCCGGAAGCGCTCCAGGACGGCCAGGGACCAGTCGCCCCGCGCGGCGGCGTCGTCGGCGGCGGCCCGCATGGCCGCGGCGGTGCGGGCGTCGTCGTCGTGCACGACGGCGGAACGCGCGGCGCCCCGGCGGCGCAGCCGCACGGGACCGGAGACCCACCAGGCGATCGCCACGACGGCCGCGATCACGACCACGACGATCACGGCCAACCGCCACGGGGTGACGTCAGGCGCGGTGAGCCCGTCGAAGAGACCCCCGATCCACCGGAGCAGGCGCAGCAGCAGCGACTCGTCGTCCGCGTACTCGGGCCCGGCGAGCTCCTCGACGAGCCAGCGTCGCGCCGTGTCCCGGTCCGGGGTCACGGGCACCTCGGTGACCACGCCCGGCCCCGACCACGACGCCCATGCCGTCCACGCCGCGCTCACCACTGCGTGCCGGTGCCCGTCGGTGGCGGGGTCGGGGGGCCGGCGGGGCCGGGGTTCCCGGTCGGGCCGGACCGACCGTCGGCGACCCGTGCCGCGGACTCGGCCAGCCGCACGTCCAGGCCCTCGCGGCGCATGCGGGCATCGGTGTAGACCAGCGCGACGACCCCGGAGACGAACACGAGGTAGACCAGGGTGGAGATCACCGAGCTGACGACGGTGACCAGGACGAAGCCCCAGCCGAAGGAGCCGCCGTCGATCGCGAGCCCGAGCAGCGCCAGGGGGTAGCCCACGACCTGCCCGGCGACCCCGGCGATGATGCTCGCCAGCAGGACGGTGCCGAGGATCCGCCAGAACCCGCGCCGGGTCAGACGCCAGGCACGGGCGAGGGTCGCGCCGAGCCGGCCGCCCTCCAGCACCAGGGCGGGCACGACGAGCAGCAGGCGCACCACCAGCCACACGACACCCACGACGATCGCGGCGGCGAGCAGGAGACCCAGGAGCACGGCGGCCCAGGGGGAGTCCACGACGCTCGCCACCGCGGCGACGAGCAGCACCGCCACGACGACGATGACGACGTAGCCGACGAGCACGGCGACCGATCGCAGCAGCATCCACCCGATCAGGACACCCAGGCGTGGGCGCACGCGCGTCCAGACCTCGCCGACGGAGAGCTTGCGGCCGATCACGGACTGGCTCACGGACACCGTGATGACGCCCTCGGCGATCGGCTGGGCGAACAGCAGGGTCAGGGTGAGCGCGCCCGCGATGGCCATCACCTGGACGACGGCCGCCACGTCACCGGAGTAGAGGTTCGCCGTGGCCGGGTCCGCGGCGAACACGTCGGTCATCAGCCCGGTCAGCGCCGGCACGGCGAACTGGGCGAGCAGCGTGGCCAGGACGGTCGCCGCCGCGACCACGATCGTCACCAGCCCGAGCATCACCGCCGGGTTGTGCCGCACCGAGCTGAACGCGCCGTCGAAGACCTCCCCGAGGGACAGCGGTCGCAACGGGACCACGCCGGGCTTCGCCGCGGAGGGGCCGTACGGGTTCGGTGCCCCCGCCGCCGGCGGCGGGTACCCGGCCGGACCCCCGGTGTCCTGCGGCCCGGCGCCGTACCGGCCCTGCCCGTACTGACCCTGCCCGTACTGGCCGTAGGTCGGCGGGCGCGGGGCGTCGCCCCACCCCGAGGGCGGTGGCGGCTGGTCGGGCGTGCTCATGCGGCCTCCTGGGTCGCGACGCGGACGGACGGGGACGGACCGCCACGACCCTATAGCCTCCGGGCGCGTGCGGGGGCGGCACGGGCCTCCTCCGGACGGACGGGCCCACCTGCTGGCACACTGTGGCCATGAAGTCCCGTGTACTGGTGGTCGACGACGACACTGCCCTGTCCGAGATGATCGGCATCGTCCTGGAGTCCGAGGGGTTCGAGACCAGCTTCTGCGCCGACGGCGACGAGGCGGTGGGGCTGTTCCGCTCGGTGCAGCCCGACCTGGTGCTGCTCGACCTCATGCTGCCCGGCAAGGACGGCATCGAGATCGCGCGGGAGATCCGCGGCGAGTCCGGGACGCCGATCATCATGCTCACGGCGAAGACCGACACGGTCGACGTGGTCCTCGGGCTGGAGTCGGGAGCCGACGACTACGTCACCAAGCCGTTCAAGCCCAAGGAGCTCGTCGCCCGGGTGCGGGCGCGGCTGCGGCACGCCGACGAGCCCGGGCCGGAGCGGCTGAAGATCGGCGACCTCGAGATCGACGTCACCGGTCACGCCGTGACGCGCGACGGCGAGCGGATCGCGCTGACCCCGCTGGAGTTCGACCTGCTGGTCGAGCTGGCGCGCAAGCCGTGGCAGGTCTTCACCCGCGAGCTGCTGCTGGAGAAGGTCTGGGGCTACCGCCACAGCGCCGACACGCGGCTGGTGAACGTCCACGTCCAGCGGTTGCGCTCCAAGATCGAGAAGGACCCCGAGAACCCCGAGGTGGTGCAGACCGTGCGGGGCGTGGGCTACAAGGCCGGTGCCGCCCGCTGAGGAGGGCGCGGCGGGCGGGCCGCCCGACGACGACGCCACCGCGGCGGCCACGGCCCGGCCGGTCGCCGAGAACCCCCTGGTGCTGTGGATGCGCTCGCTCGTGCGGCGCTGGCGGTCCTCGATGCAGGTCCGGGTCGTCACCTCCGCCCTCGCGCTCGGCGTGCTGGTGGTGGTCGTGCTCGGCGTCTTCCTGTCGTTCTCGATCCGCGACGGGCTCTTCGAGCAGCGTATCGACCAGATCGAGGGGGAGAACGCCGCCCTGGTCCAGGAGGTGCAGGCCGACTTCAGCACCTCCCCGGCGACCAGCACGGGCGAGCTCCAGGCGCTGCTGCGTGACGTCATCCTCAAGCTGAGCGGTGCCGGGTCCAGCGCGCAGGACTACTTCCTGCGCCAGGTGCCCGGCCAGGGGCTCCCGCTGGCGGACCCGTCCTCCCGCCAGAACCTGCCGGTGGGCGACGTGGTCAGCCCCGAGCTGCGGGAGGCGACGCTGACGACGGACGGTCAGGTGCTGCAGTCGGTGCTGATCCCCGCGGAGTTCTCCGAGACGGGCCAGGACGAGCCCGGCGTCGTCGTCGGGGCCACCGTGGACCTGGCGTCGTCGGGCAGCTTCGAGCTGTACGCGCTGTACTCGCTGGCCTCCCAGCAGGAGACGCTCGGGTTCGTCCAGCGCACCCTCGCGGTGGGCGCCCTGGTGATTCTCGCGATGATCGGGCTGCTGACGTGGACGGTCACACGGCAGACCGTCGCGCCGGTGCGGCGGGCCGCCACGGCGGCCGCCCGTCTCGGCGAGGGGCACCTGGACGTGCGGATCCCGGGGGCGAGGGGTGAGGACGAGATGGCCACCCTCGCGCGGACGTTCAACGAGACCGCCGCGAACCTTGAGGAGCAGATCGCCCGCATGGAGGAGCTCTCGGCCGCCCAGCGCCGGTTCGTCTCCGACGTCTCGCACGAGCTGCGCACACCCCTCACCACCATCCGCATGGCCGGTGAGGTCATCCACGAGTCGCGGGACGAGCTCGACCCGGCCGCGCGCCGCTCGGCCGAGCTGCTGCAGACCCAGCTCGACAGGTTCGAGGAGCTGCTCACCGACCTGCTCGAGATCAGCCGGTTCGACGCCGGGGCCGCGGTCCTGGACGTGGAGCACCGCGACCTGCGCGACGTCGTCACGGCCGTCGTGGACACCGCGGCACCGCTGGCGGAGCGCAAGGGCGTGTTCCTCTCGGTGGACATGCCGCCGGTGCCGGCGGCGGCCGACGTCGACCCGCGGCGCGTCGAGCGGATCCTGCGCAACCTGGTGGTCAACGCCATCGAGCACGCCGAGGGCGACCCGGTGGAGATCACGGTGGCCGCCGACGACGAGGCGGTCGCCGTCGTCGTCCGCGACCACGGGGTCGGCCTGGGCCCCGACGAGCTCAACCGCGTCTTCGACCGGTTCTGGCGCGCCGACCCGGCCCGGGCCCGGACCACGGGCGGGACGGGGCTGGGGCTCGCGATCTCGCACGAGGACGCGCGTCTGCACGCCGGCCGTCTGCAGGCATGGGGAGCCCCGGGCCAGGGCGCCTCGTTCCGGCTGACCCTGCCGCGGCGGGCAGGGATCCGGCTGACGGGCTCCCCGCTCCCGCTGGAGGGCCCGTCCCGGGCCGAGGGGCGGCACGTCCCGACCGGGCAGGTCCCGGTGGTCAACCCGCCCACCGGGGCCACCCCCACGACGATCCCCGTCCTGCCGTCCGCCGAGGAGGAGTCCCGATGACCACGCTCCGGACCCGGTGGCCGCGCGCCGCGGCCGGTGCCGCCTGCCTCGTGGCCGTGGCGCTCGCCGCGGCGTCCTGCGCGACCATCCCCACGTCGGGTGACGTCGTCGAGGGGGCGGTCCAGGTGGACACGCCGGTCGACGTGGGGTTCAACGTCCAGGGCCCGGCGGCCGGGTCGGACCCTCAGCAGATCGTCGAGGGGTTCGTCAGCGCCGCGCAGTTCGGACCGGCGTCGACGAGCAGCTTCACCACGGCCCAGGAGTACGTCACCACGCCCGCGTGGAACGACTGGGACCGGGACATGCGGGTGCTGGTGCTCTCCGAGTACCCCGAGTGGGTGGCGGGGGACTACGACGACTCCTCGACGTCGACGACGGTGACCGGCGAGGCGCTCCTGGTGGCGTCGCTGGACGAGTCCGGGGTGTACACCGAGCTGCCCGCGCCCAGCACGGTCGACGTCACCTACGACCTGCGGCGCGACGGCGACGGCGAGTGGCGGATCAGCGACGTGGCGGACGGTCTGCTCGTCCTGGGCGACGTCCTGGGCAACGTCTTCCACCGCACCACGCTGTACTACCCGACGCCGGACCGGCGGTGGTGGGTGCCCGACGTGCGCTGGTTCCCCGAGCAGTCGTGGCGCACCACGGCCAGCCAGGAGATCCTCGCCGGCCCCCCGCAGCGGCTGGCGCAGTCCGCGGTGTCGGTGGTTCCGGAGGGCACCACGCTGGCGATCGACGCGGTGACCGTCGACGACGACGGGGTCATCGACGTCTCGGTCACCTCGGCGATCACCGCGGCGCCGCCCGACGACCGGGCCCTGCTGGTCGCGCAGCTGGAGGCCACGCTGCGAGAGGAGCAGGGGCGCAGCGTCGAGCTCTCCGACGGCACCAACCCGCTGGCGGTCGAACCGGTCGACCCGCCGTCACGGCCGCTGACCGTGGGTGATCCGCTGGCGATCGTCGACGACGGCGCGGGCGTCGCGCTGCGCCGGGTGGTCGGCACCGAGCTGACGGACCTCGCCACCCCGGTCCGGCTCGGGTCCGTCGACCCGACCGCGGTGGGGGTGGGGCCTGACGACGGCACGGTCGTCCTGCGTGACGGCTCGGACCGGATCGTGCGTGCCACGGGCGATGCCGCGCCCAGCACGCTCCTGGAGGGTGAGGACCTCGCCGCCCCGTCCGTCGACCGGTTCGGTACGGTCTGGACGGCGGTCGACGGCGTCCCGTGGGTCGTGCTCGCCTCCGGCGAGGCGTTCCCGATCGAGGCGGAGTGGCTCACCGACGGCGCCGTGCGCTCGTTGCGGGTCTCACCCGAGGGTGCCCGGGTCGCGGTGGTCCTGCAGGGCGCGGAGCGGCCGGAGGTCTGGGTCGCCGCCGTCGAGCGGGACGCGGACGACGTGCCCACGGGGCTCTCGGCCCCCGTGCGGGTCGGTGCCCCGGTGGCGGGTGTCCAGCTCGCGGACTGGAGCGAGGAGACGACGCTCGTGCTCCTCGGTCGGAGCACTGACGGGACCCGGTCGGTCTACGTGGCCGGCGTGGGCGGGCTCCCGGCGTCGAGCAGCGGTCAGACGCGGCTGCTGGTGACGCCGACCGCGCCGGTGGCGGTCGCCGCCGGCGTGGGAGCCAGCCCGATGCTGCTCCTGGACGCCGACGGGGTGCTGCAGGTGCGCCAGAGCGCGGCCCTGTGGCCGTCGGTCTCCGACGGGGTGGTCGCCGCCGCCTACCCGGGCTGACGGCGGGCTCGGGCAGTACGGCCGTCCACAGCCCCGGGCGGGGTGCGTGCGGTCCCCAGGCGGGCCGCGGTCGGCGCGTCGCGAGCGTCGGACCCGTGGCAGCGTCGCGGCCGTGCTCACGCTCCTGAACCGTCTCGCCGTGCCGGTGGCCTGCCCCGGCTGCGGTCGGCCCGACGTGCCGGTCTGCCCCGGCTGCGCTGCCGCCGTCGCCGGGGACCGGCCGCGCCGGGTCGAGGCCGACGCGGCGCGGCTCGACCGTCTCGACGGCGTCGCGCCGCTGCCGGTGTGGGCGCTGGCGGACTGCGCGGGTGGGGTGCGCGAGCTGATCGTCGCCTGGAAGGACCGGGACCGTGCCGACCTCGACGGCCTGCTCGCCCGGGCGGTGCGCCGGGCCGCACGGACCCTCGCGCCCGCGCTGCGTCCCGCCGTCGGGCCGTCCCTGCTGCGCGTGGTCCCCGCTCCGTCGTCCCCCGGTGCCCGGCTGCGGCGCGGGCGGGAGACCACCGGCGTCCTCGCCGCGGCCGTCGCCCGCGGGGCGGGTGACGCCGGACTCCGCGCCGCGGTGGTGCCGGCGCTGCGACGTCGTGGTCGTGCCCGCGACCAGGTCGGGCTGGGCGCCCGCGCTCGCGGGGACAACCTGGCTCGTGCCGTCGAGGTGCGGGCAGGCCGGGTGCCCGGCGGCGCCGTCTGCCTCCTGGTGGACGACGTGCTCACCACCGGCGCCACCCTCGCTGCCGCGGAACGCGTCCTCGAGGCGGCCGGCTGCGGCGTGGTGGGCGCACTGGTGCTCGCGGCCACGCCGCCACCGGGAACCGTCACCAGATCTCCCCGGCCCGGCCCGTCGCCAGGAGTTCACCCCGGGGACACGTTCGGGTTAGTGTGAGAACCCGACGGCGGCCGTTCCTCCCACGGACCGGACGCCGCAACCCACGAGCGGGTCGGACACGGATCCGGCGACCGGGAGGTGGTGCCAGTACCGGCACCGGCCACGGTGCCCGGACAGCGCAACCAGGCCGCTCGCGACGCGTGGCGGCCTCACACGACGAAGTGGAGCAGCACGATGGAGATCATCGTCGTCGGCAGGCACACGGACGTGACGGACCGGTTCCGTCGCCACGTGGAGGACAAGCTCGGCAAGGTCACCCAGCTCGCGCCGAACGCGCGGCGCGTGGACGTCTCGGTCACGCACGAGAAGAACCCGAAGCTGTCGGACGTCAGCGAGCGGGTGGAGCTGACGGTGCGGGCCAAGGGCCCCGTGATCCGGGCGGAGGCGGCGGCGGACGACAGGTTCGCCGCGCTCGACCTCGCGATGGACAAGCTGAACGAGCGGCTGCGCCGCTCCCGGGACCGCCGCAAGGACCACCGTCGTCGTGGTCCCGAGGTCGTCCCGCCCGTGGACGTGCGCCCCTACGACGACGTCGTGGCCTCCCAGCCCGAGGCCGACGCCGAGCCCGCCACCCTCGAGACGCCGGGTGACGCCGTCGAGCACCAGCTCGGCGACTCGCCCGTGGTGATCCGGCAGAAGCTGCACACCGGGGAGCCGATGGCGGTCGACGAGGCCGTGGAGCGGATGGAGCTCGTCGGACACGACTTCTTCCTGTTCATCGACAAGGAGTCGGCGCGCCCCGCGGCGGTGTACCGCCGCAAGGGGTGGACGTACGGCGTCATCGAGCTGGACACGACCTGCGCCGGCGTGGAGCCGGTCTCGGCGCTGACGTAGGACTGCATCTTCGGCGGGGGCCGTCCCGTCCCTCCGCACGATCGCGTTCACGGGCCCAGGGGCCCTCCACTTCGGGGATGACGATCGTGCGGAGGGACCGGACGGCCCCCGTCCGTTTCTGCGGGCGACCGCGCGCAGCGCACCGCGGGGTAGGCCTGCCACCCGCGAGGTAGGCCGGGCCGTGGCGAGGTAGGCCAAGCCGTGGCGAGGGAGGGCGGCGCCGGTGTCGGTGGCGGGCGGCACGATCGGTCCCATGGAGACGCTCTCGAACGCCGAGGCGCGCCGCGCCGCGCTCCGCGCCCAGGGACTCGACCGCCCCCGTGCCGCGGGTCCGGTCACGATGCGGCACCTGACCGGCACCGTCGACCGGGTCAACCTGCTGCAGATCGACTCCGTCAACATCCTCGCGCGCGCCCACCTGATGCCGCTGTACTCGCGCCTCGGCCCGTACGACACCGCGCTGCTCGACCGCGCCGCCTCCCGCGCCCCCCGCCGCCTCGTGGAGACGTGGGCGCACGTGGCCTCGTACGTCCCGGCGACGACGTACCCGCTGCTGGCCTGGCGCCGTCGGGCCTACGCCCAGGAGGCCTGGCGGCGCGTGGCCTCGGTCCCGAAGGCCCACCCGGTCGAGCTCGACGCCGTGCGGGAGCTGGTGGCCGCGCGGGGCCCGGTGACCGCGAGCGCCCTCCACGACACGCTGGAGGCCGCGGGGCGCTCGGCACCGCGCGACCGCGCGGAGTGGGGATGGAACTGGACGACGGCGAAGCTCTGCCTCGAGCACCTCTTCTTCACGGGGGAGGTCATGTCGGCACGCCGCAACGGCGCGTTCGAGCGGTGCTACGACCTCGCCGAGCGCGTGCTGCCGCCCGCGGTCCGGCACGCGCCGCCGGTGCCGGACGACGTCGCCGTGCGGCGGTTGCTCGAGCTCGGTGCCCGGGCCCACGGGGTGGGCTCGGCCCGCTGCTTCCGCGACTACTTCCGGCTGCGCGGCCCGGCGGCCCGGCGCGCCCTCGACGAGCTGGTGGAGGAGGGCACCCTGGTCCCGGTCGTGGTGCAGGGGTGGTCGGAGCGTGCCTACCGGCACCGGGACGCCGTCGTCCCGCGGCGGGCCGGCCGGGCGGCGCTGCTCAGCCCGTTCGACCCGCTGGTGTGGGAGCGCCGGCGCCTGGAGGAGCTGTTCGGCGTCCGCTACCGGATCGAGATCTACGTCCCGGCGCCGCGACGGCAGCTCGGCTACTACGTGCTGCCGTTCCTGCAGGGTGAGCAGATCACCGCGCTGGTCGACCTGAAGGCGGACCGGGGTGCCGGCGTCCTGCGTGTGGTCCGTGCGCACCGGACGCCGCACGCCGACGGCGACACCGCGGCCGTCCTGGCCGCCGAGCTCGGGCTCCTCGCCTCCTGGCTCGGCCTGGCCGAGGTGCTGGTCGCCGGCGACGGGGACCTCGCGGACGATCTCGCCGCCGCCGTCGCCGGTCCGTCCGGCGGGTGACGGCCTGCCGACGGGACGCGACGGGACGCTGCGGCGACCGTAGGATCGTCGGCACGAAGGGGGTGAGCCGTGGACGTCGTCGCGCTGTACCTGGGCGTCGCCTTCGTCGGCGGCGTGCTCGCGACGCTGGTGCGGCTGCCGCCGCTGGTCGGGTTCCTCGGCGCCGGGTTCGTGCTCGGCGCGGTCGATGCTCCCGCGATGCCGGGGCTCGAGCTGCTCTCCGAGGTCGGCGTGGCGCTGCTGCTGTTCACCATCGGCCTCAAGCTCGACGTCCGTTCGCTGCTGCGGCCCGAGATCTGGCTGACGACGGTCGTGCACATGGCGGTCACCGTGGCCGCGGGCATCGGGGTGCTGAGCGGTCTGGCGGTGCTGGGCGTCGCACTCGTGGCCTCCGAGTCGCTGCGCACCGTCGCCCTGATCGCCTTCGCGCTGTCGTTCTCCTCGACCGTGTTCGTGGTCAAGGTGCTCGAGGACCGCTCGGACGCGACGAGCCTGTACGGGCGGATCGCCATCGGCATCCTCATCGTGCAGGACGTCGTCGCCGTCGCGTTCCTCGCGACGTCCGAGGGGCGGGTGCCCAGCCCGTGGGCGCTCGCGCTGCTGGCCCTGCTGCCCGGCCGCCGGCTCCTGCACCTGCTCTGGGACCGCCTCGGTCACGGTGAGCTGCAGGCGCTCTACGGGGTCGCGATGGCGCTCGGCCCCGGCTTCTTCCTGTTCGAGCTCCTCGGCCTCTCCGGAGACCTCGGTGCGCTGATCATGGGGGCGCTGCTGGCGACGCACGCGAACGCCGGGGAGATGTCGCGCTCCCTGATGACGTTCAAGGACCTGATGCTCGTGGCGTTCTTCCTCGAGATCGGCATGCACGGCACGCCGGAGGTCCCGCACGTCCTGCTGGCCCTCGGGCTGCTGCTGATGCTGCCGTTGCAGGCCGCCGTCTTCGCGCTCGTGCTGTGGATGCTGCGCCTGCGTCGGCGGACGGCCTTCCTCACCGGCCTGGCGCTGGGCAACTACTCCGAGTTCGGCATCATCGTCGCCGTCGTCGGGGCGGAGTCGGGCGCGCTCGACGACGGCTGGGTGATCGTGATCTCGCTCGCCGTCGCCGCGAGCTTCGTCGTGTCCTCGGTCGTGAACCGCCGCGGCGTGGAGCTCGCCTCCTGGTTGACGAGGTTCCTGCCCGCCAAGGACCCGGCGACGCTGCACGTCGACGACCGGGTGGTCGACGTCGGCGACGCGGACGCGCTGGTGCTCGGGCTCGGCCGGGTGGGTTCCACGACCTTCGCGACGTTGCGGGACAGCTACGGCCTGCACGTGGTGGGGGTGGAGCACGACCAGAGCCGGGTCGACGCGCTGCGCGACGAGGGGTTCGAGGTCGTGCGTGCCGACGCGACCGACCTCGAGTTCTGGGCCAGGGTCAAGCGGGCCGGTCACGTCCGGCTCGCCGTGCTGGCCATGCCGTTCCACAACGCGAACCTCATCGCGCTCTCCCGGCTCCAGGACGCCGGCTTCGAGGGTCAGGTCGCCGCCATCGCACGGTACGACGACGACGCCGACGAGCTGCGCAGGCACGGGGCGCACGCCGTCTTCCACCTCTACGGCGCGGCCGGCGCCGAGCTGGCCGACCGGGCGGCCGAGGTGCTCGCCGCCGGTCGGTGACCGCGGTCTCGGCACCGCCGTCGTGCGGGCGCCGTTTCGTCCCGCGCGAACCTGGCCCCGAGGGCTCCCGAGGGGGAATAGGATGATCGATGGTGCGACCGGTCGGCGCCGGCGTCGGCGGTCGGCACCGAACCGACGGGCCCGGGTCCTCCCGGGCACCACCGACACGGGAGAACTGCGTGCCTGCCATCCTCGAGAAGATCCTCCGCATCGGCGAGGGGCGGACCCTGAAGAGGCTCACCGCCCTGGGCGAGCAGGTGAACCAGCTCGAGTCGAGCTTCGCCGAGCTCAGCGACACCGAGCTCGCCGAGGAGACGGACCGGTTCAAGGAGCGGCTCGAGCACGGCGAGACGCTCGACACGCTGCTCCCGGAGGCGTTCGCCACCGTGCGCGAGGCCGCGCGGCGCACCCTCGGTCACCGCCACTTCGACGTCCAGCTGGTCGGCGGCGCCGCCCTGCACCAGGGCAACATCGCCGAGATGAAGACCGGTGAGGGCAAGACGCTGGTCGCGACGACGGCCGCGTACCTCAACGCGCTGTCGGGCCGGGGCGTGCACGTGGTGACGACCAACGACTTCCTCGCGCGGTACCAGGGCGAGCTGATGGGGCGCGTCTACCGGTTCCTCGGGCTGACGACGGGCATCATCGTCTCCGGCCAGAACCCGGACGAGCGCCGCGCCCAGTACGCGGCGGACATCACCTACGGCACGAACAACGAGTTCGGGTTCGACTACCTGCGCGACAACATGGCGTGGTCGCCCGAGGACCTCGTCCAGCGCGGCCACAACTTCGCGATCGTCGACGAGGTCGACTCCATCCTCATCGACGAGGCACGCACGCCGCTCATCATCTCGGGCCCGTCGTCGGGTGACGCCAACCGCTGGTACGTCGAGTTCGCCAAGGTCGTCAAGCGGCTGCGCAACGAGACGGACTACGAGGTCGACGAGAAGAAGCGCACCGTCGGCATCCTCGAGCCCGGCATCGAGAAGATCGAGGACTACCTCGGCATCGACAACCTCTACGAGTCGCTGAACACGCCGCTCATCGGGTTCGTCAACAACGCGATCAAGGCCAAGGAGCTGTTCAAGCGCGACAAGGACTACGTCGTGCTCAACGGCGAGGTCATGATCGTCGACGAGCACACGGGCCGCATCCTCGCCGGCCGCCGGTACAACGAGGGCATGCACCAGGCCATCGAGGCCAAGGAGGGCGTGCAGATCAAGGCGGAGAACCAGACCCTCGCCACGATCACGCTGCAGAACTACTTCCGCCAGTACGACAAGGTCGCCGGGATGACCGGTACGGCCGAGACCGAGGCCGCCGAGTTCCAGGGGACCTACTCCCTGGGCGTGGTCCCCATCCCGACGAACAAGCCGATGATCCGCATCGACCAGTCGGACCTCGTCTACAAGACGGAGGAGGCGAAGTTCGACGCCGTCGTCGCGGACATCGTCGAGCGGCACGCCAAGGGTCAGCCCGTGCTGGTCGGCACCACCAGCGTCGAGAAGTCCGAGCTGCTGTCCACGCTGCTCAAGAAGGCCGGTGTCCCGCACGACGTGCTCAACGCCAAGGAGCACGAGCGGGAGGCCTCGATCGTCGCGCAGGCCGGCCGCAAGGGCGCGGTCACGGTGGCCACCAACATGGCCGGGCGCGGCACGGACATCATGCTCGGCGGCAACGCCGAGTTCACCGCCGTCGCGGAGATGGCGGCCCAGGGCTACGACTCCACCGAGGACCCGGAGGCCTACGAGGCCGCGTGGCCGGACGTGCTGGCGAAGGCCGAGGAGTCCGTCAAGGCCGAGCACGAGGAGGTCGTCGAGCTCGGCGGCCTGTACGTGCTGGGCACCGAGCGGCACGAGTCGCGGCGCATCGACAACCAGCTGCGCGGCCGCTCCGGCCGTCAGGGCGACCCGGGCGAGTCGCGGTTCTACCTGTCGATGCAGGACGACCTCATGCGGTTGTTCAACTCGGGGCTGGCCGAGTCGATGATGGGGCGTGCCGGGTTCCCGGACGACATGCCGCTGGAGTCGAAGATGGTGACGCGCGGCATCCAGAGCGCGCAGTCCCAGGTCGAGTCCCGCAACTTCGAGATCCGCAAGAACGTCCTCAAGTACGACGACGTGCTGGCCCGCCAGCGCACCGTGATCTACGACGAGCGGCGCCGGGTGCTCGAGGGTGAGGACCTGCACGAGCAGGTGCAGCACTTCATCACCGACGTCGTGACGGCCTACGTGGACGGCGCCGCCGACGACGGCAGTGCCGAGGGCTGGGACCTCGACGCCCTGTGGACGGCGCTGAAGTCCGTCTACCCCGTCTCGATCACCGTGGACGACGTGGTGGCCGAGGCCGGTGACCGGTCGCGGATCACGCAGGAGATGCTGCTCGACGAGCTGCTCTCCGACGCCCGCGTGGCCTATGCGGCTCGTGAGGAGTCGCTCGGTTCTCCCGCGATGCGCCAGCTCGAGCGCCGGGTCGTGCTGTCGGTGCTCGACCGCAAGTGGCGCGAGCACCTCTACGAGATGGACTACCTCAAGGAGGGCATCGGCCTGCGGGCGATGGCCCAGCGTGACCCGCTGATCGAGTACCAGCGTGAGGGTTTCCAGCTCTTCCAGGCCATGACGGAGGCCATCAAGGAGGAGTCGATCGGCTACCTGTTCAACCTCGAGGTGCAGGTCAAGGGTGCCGGCGACGGCGCGCCGGACGACGGGCCGGCGGTGTCGGTCGCCTCGGCCGCCGCTGCTGCCGGCTCGTCCGCCGGGCGGCTCGTCGGCGGGGGAGCCGCCACGGTCGTGGGCGCGGACGCCGTCGAGGACGCCCCGGCACCGGCCGAGGCGGAGCCCGAGACCGAGGTCGAGGTTCCGGCGGCGTTCGCCGGTGACGAGGAGCCCGTGCTGCTGGCCAAGGGGTTGGAGACGCCGCGGCCGCCGCAGAACCTGCAGTACTCGGCGCCCAACGAGGACGGCACGGCGTCGGGTGAGGACTCCCGGTCCGAGCGCCGGGCCCTGCACGGTGAGGCGTCGTCCGCCGAAGCCGACGGCCGGACGTTCCCCGGCACCCCCCGCAACGCGCAGTGCCCGTGCGGGTCGGGCAAGAAGTACAAGGTCTGCCACGGCGTGAACGAGTAGGACGACCTCCCCGCAAGCACTCCGCCCCGCGACGCTCGGCGTCGCGGGGCGGAGTGCTGCTCGGCCAAGAGCGGCCACGGTCACCCGAGCTCGAGGACCGCCACCCGCCACAGCCCGCGACGGGCCTCGAGGCGGACGGCGGCCGCTCGCACCCGCCCGCGGTCCTCGAGCACCACGGTGGCCTCGGCCGTCTCCTCGCCGAGCCGCACCATCCGCACCCGGCGCACGACCACCGGAACTCCCGTCGTCCCGGCGCCGTCCCGCCGGGCTCGTGCCCGGACGAGCCGTGCCCGTTCGACGAGCTGGTCGTGGACCGTCGGTGTGACCCAGCGGGCGATCTGCGCGGCCGGGCGTTCGCCGCGCAGCACCTCGACGGCGGCGCGGACGACCGAGCAGCACAGGGCCGTCGGGTCCGGCGGGCGCACCGTGCCCGACGCGGTGGGCGCGGTGAGCGGGCGCCCCGGGACGGGGACCGCGCCCGGCGTCCGAGCGCCCACCCGGATGCGGCGGACGGGTCCGGGGCGCCGGGACGCCTGCGGCGGTGCGCCGGGCCGCCCGGTCCGCGGCGGGGCCGACACCCGCAGCCTGTCCGTGGTCCGTGGGCGGCGGTCGCGGGTGGTGGGGGTGTTCTCGGGGGCGGGGGCGCTCATGGGGTCTCCGGGGGTTCGGCGGGGCGGTGCGGGTGGCGGGTCGAGGGCGGTGCGGGGCCGGTCAGGGCGCGTACAGCTCCTGTCCGGGCAGGATGAGATCCGGGTCGTCGCCGACGACGTCGCGGTTCGCCTCGTGCCAGCGCGTCGCGGCGCGCAGCACGTCGGCGTCGGTGGCGTCGTCCGGCAGGGTGCGCGCGGCGATGTCCCAGAGCGTGTCGCCGCGCACGACGACGACAGGGTCGCCGCCCTCGCCGTCGGGAGTGCGTCGGAGCGACGTGGGGCGGGCGTCCCCGACGTCGTCGACGTGCGCGACGTCGTCGACGTGCGCGCCGTCGTCCCCCGGGTCGCCCCCGGTGCCGTCCTCCGCCTCGGTCGCGTCGGCCGGCACGGACACCGCTCCCGAGCCGGCCACGACGTCGGCACCGGTCGAGCCGGTGCTCTGCCAGCCGAGGTCCAGCACGGCCGCGGTGCCGTCGGCGGGAGAGGCGTCGTCGGCGGCGGTGGCGGCCACGGGCGTCAGTGCGAGGCCCGCGCCCAGGCCGACGCCGACGGCACCGCGCGCGAGGCGGCGCACGACGCCGGGTGCCCAGCGTCCGAGCACCACCTCGACGGTGCGCCGGGACCGGGACCGGCGTGCGACGACGACGCACGCGACCGCCGCCGTCGCCCCGGTGAGGACCCAGGCGGCCGCCAGGACGCCGATCGCGAGGACGAGCACCTCCACCCACCGGTCGATCCCGGTCGCGACCGCGGCGGCGGCGTCGCGGGGCACCACGGCGAGGAGCCGCCCGCCGAGCAGGACGAGCGCGCCCGCGGACCCCAGGACGCAGACGAGGAGGCCCGCCGCGCTGCGAGCCTCCCGCAGTGTCGTGCCGTGGCTCATGATGTCGCTCCCTCGCGATTCAGGAATTTTGATGCTTCTTGATAGCGCTTGATGTGATCTGGTGTCAGATATTCAAGCGCAGTCTGGTCCGGCTGTCCAGGGCAGGGCATCCTGGTGCGGGCCCGGCGACGGACCGGGGCCGGGAAGGAGACCCAGGTGACGTCGTCGGACGGGTCCCGCTGGGCGAGGCTCTTCGCCGACCTGGAGGCGCAGCTCGTGGCCGCGGAGGCCGCCGAGCGCGACGGTGCGGTGGCCGAGCTGACCCGGGCCGAGCAGGCGTCCGTGCCGCTGGTGGACCGGCTGCGCGCGTCCGGTGGCGGCCGCCGGCTCCGTGTCGAGCTGTGCGACGGTGACGCGGTCGAGGGTCGGGTCGCCCACGTGGCGACGGAGTGGTTCCAGGTCGAGGGGAGCGGGGTGCGCGGACCCGTCCAGCACGTGGTGCCGGTGGCCGCCGTCGTCGGCCTCGTCGGGCTGGGGCCCTACGCCACGCCGTCGACCCGGCGGACGGACCGCCTCGGTCTCGGCGCCGCACTGCGGGGCCTGCAGCGGGACCGCGTGCGCGTGCAGGTCTGCACGAGGGCGGGCGTGACCTTGGGCCGGATCGCCCGCGTGGGTGCCGATCACGTCGACGTCGAGGACGTCGACCGGGCGCGGCCGGAGGTGCGGGTGGTGCCGTTCGCCGCGCTGGTGCGCGTGAGCTCGGCCTGACGGAGCGGGGTTACAGGTCGCCGGAGGCGATGCGCTCGCGCGTGCGCGAGTACTGCTGCTCGATGTACTCCTCCAGCCGGGCGGCCTCGACGCGCCAGACCTTCTTGGGGCCGACCTGGATCGCGGGGAGCTCGCCGGAGCGCACGAGGGAGTAGGCCTGGGCGGCGGAGATGCTCAGCATCTCCTGCACCTCGGCGAGGGAGAGGAAGCGGCTGGCCATGGATTCATCATGGCACATGGTGCCGGATCGTCAGAGTTGTCCACAGAAGATGGCGGCGGGTGGTGACGAGAAGTCGCACGTCCCGGATGATGGATCAGCCGCGGTGCGTCGCACGCGCCGTCGGTACCCTGCGACCGCCTGACGGACCACCCGTAGTCCCGGGCGCACCGACGCGCCCGGCCGATCCGAAGGACCACCCGTGAGCAACGACGCCCTCCCGGCCCGTACCGCCCCCCGCCTGCGGCGACCCACCTGGCGCGACCCGCGGCTCGTCGTGGGCGTCGTGCTGGTGGCCGTGTCCGTGGCGCTCGGTTCCTGGGTCGTGTCCGCCGCCGACCGCACCGTGGGCGTCTACGTCGCGGCGGGCACCCTGACCCCGGGCGAGCCGGTCGACGAGGGCCGGCTGCGGGTGGTCGACGTGAACCTCGGCGTCGAGGCCGACGGCTACCTGCGGGCCGACGCCGGGCTGCCCGCCGACCAGGTCGCCCTGCGGGTGGTTCCCGAGGGAGAGCTGGTCGCCGCCACCGCCCTCGGGGACGCCGCCGCCGTCGACGTGCGATCGGTGGCCGTCCCGGTCTCCGCCGGGATCTCCGACCGGCTCCACGCCGGGTCCGTGGTGGACCTCTGGTTCGTGCCGGAGCAGAGCCCGGGTTCCGGTGCGGACGACCCGGAACCGGCACCGCTCGTCGCCGGCGTCGTGGTGGAGGACGTGGACGCCGCCGACGGCGGGCTCGTGGTCTCCCAGCAGGGCACCCTGCACGTCCTCGTCGGTGACGGCGACCTGCCCGCCGTCCTCGCGGCGCTGGGCGCCGACGGCTCGGTCGCCGTCGTGCCGGTGGTGGGCACCTGATGCCCGCGGAGATCACGGTGCTGTGCGCCGTCAGCGGTCCGGCGGAGCCGGACGTCGTCCTCACGCTGGGCGAGCCCGGTTCCCGGGTGAGCGTCACGCGGCGCTGCGGCGACCTCGCCGAGCTGCTGGCGGCGTCGGCCGCCGGGGCCGGCTCGGTCGCCGTCGTCTCCGCGGACCTGCCCGGTCTGGACCGGGAGGCGGTCGGACGGCTGCACGCTGCCGGTACCCGGGTCGTGGCGCTGGCGGACGACGGCCCCGTCGAGCGTGTGGAGGCGCTGGGTGTGGAGGCGGTCGTGCACGGACCGGCCGATCCCCGCTTCCTCGACGCCGTGCGCGACACCGCCCCCATCGACGACCCGCTGGCCACGTCCGAGATCGACCTGACCGGCCTGGCGGGGCGCGGCGGGGACCACGAGCAGGGGTCCGTCGTAGCGGTGTGGGGACCGGTGGGCGCCCCGGGCCGCACGACGACGGCGGTGGAGCTGGCGGCCGAGCTCGCCGGTCTGGGCGGCGCGGCCGGGCGCCGGCGTCGACGGCGCGGCGCGGCGGGCGGTCCCGTCCCCGAGCCGACCCTGCTCGTGGACGCCGACACCTACGGGTCCTGCGTGGCGGCACGGCTCGGCCTGCTCGACGACGCGCCGGGACTCGCGGCGGCCGCGCGGGCCGCCGGCCAGGGCACCCTCGACCTGCCGACGCTCGCCCGTCACGCTCCGGTGGTGGAGGGCAGGCTGCGGGTCCTGGCGGGCATCACGCGGGCCTCGCGCTGGCCGGAGCTGCCGTCCAGCGCGCTGGAGGTCGTGCTGGAACGTGCCCGAGCGCTGGCCCGGTGGACCGTCGTGGACTGCGGCCCGCTCCTGGAGGTCGACGAGATGCTCATGTACGACACGCACGCGCCGCAGCGCAACGCGGCCACCCTGGCGGCGCTGCAGGCCGCGGACGTCGTCGTCGTGGTGGGCGCGGCCGACCCGGTCGGCATCCAACGGCTGGTGCGGGCGCTCGAGGACCTGGGCGAGGCGCCGGTCCCCGTGTCCGGGCGGCAGGTGGTGGTGGCCAACCGGCTGCGGTCGGCAGCCGTCGGGTCCGACCCGGCGCGGGCCGTCGGCCAGGCGCTCGCCCGGTACGGCGGCGTCGAGGACGTCCACGTGGTGCCCGACGACGGCCCGGCGCTGGACGCTGCGGTCCTGGCCGGGCGGACGCTGGCCGAGCAGGCGCCGTCGTCGGCTGCGCGGCGTGCCTTCGCCGGGCTGGCCGCCCGGGTGCGCGAGCCCGCGACGAGGTCTGCGGCACCGGTCGGCTGACCCTCCCGTGCGCCGCACCGGCCCGGGGCCGCCGTCACGGCAGACTGGAGCCATGCGCCTCTATGTGCCGGTCACCCTGGACGAGCTCGACACGGCGGCCGTGGCCGCGCACGGTGCCCGGTGGCACCTGCGTCCCCGCGGTGCCCACGCCGTCACCCCGGCCCTGGTGACGGGGCTGGCCGACGAGGACGACGAGGGCCGCGAGTACGCCGCGTTCCTCGCGGCCGCCGACGACTCGCTCGGCCTCGTGGCCGCTGCGTCGGACCCGGTGCCGCCCCTGCGGGCGGTCCTGTCCCTGGAGGTGCCGGACGACGTCGTCGCGCCGGGCACGCCGTCGCCGGCGGGCGGACCGGTCGCCCCGTCGGCCGTCCAGGTGACACGCGAGCTGCCCGATGCCGCCCTGGTGGCGATCCACGCGGACGAGCCCGCCGCGGAGGCGGACGTGCTCGCGGTGCTGGCGGCCGTGGACGCCGACGACGACGCCGCCCTCGACGAGGCGGTGCAGCGGGTCACGGACCGCGACCTGCTCTGGTACGCGCCGTCGGAGGCGCACGACGTGCCGCGCGGCCGGGGGGATCAGCCCAGGTAGACCATCGTCTTGTCGTGCAGCAGCCCGTTGGTGGCGACCGCGTTGCCGCCCCACGGGCCGTCCATGCCGTCCAGGGAGGTGAACCGGCCGCCGGCCTCCACCACGATCGGGACCAGGGCGGCCATGTCGTAGAGCTCGAGCTCGGGTTCGGCGGCGATGTCGGCCGAGCCCTCGGCCACCAGCATGTACGACCAGAAGTCCCCGTAGCCGCGCGTGCGCCAGCACTCGCGGGTGAGGTCGAGGAACCCGTTGAGCTTGTCCCGCTCCTCCCAGCCCGACAGCGAGGAGTAGGCGAACGAGGCGTCGGACAGCGAGGACACCCCGGACACGTGCATGCGGGTGGCCGCCGCGAGGGACTTGCCGGTCCAGGCGCCCGAACCCTTGGCCGCCCACCACCGGCGTCCCAGCGCGGGTGCCGAGACCAGGCCCATGACGATCTCGTCGCCGTCGGCCAGCGCGATGAGGGTCGCCCACACCGGGACGCCGCGCACGAAGTTCTTGGTCCCGTCGATGGGGTCGATGATCCAGCGGCGCGGCCCGCTGCCGGCCTCGCCGAACTCCTCGCCGACGACGGCGTCGCGCGTGCGGGCGCGGGCGAGCTGGGCGCGGATGAACTCCTCGGCCCCCCGGTCGGCGTCGGAGACGGGGGTGGAGTCGGGCTTGGTCTCGACGTGCAGGTCGACCGCGCGGAACCGGGACATCGTCATCGAGTCGACCTGGTCGGCGATCACGTGGGCCAGGCGCAGGTCGTCGGAGTACGTGCGCCCGTGCCCGTGCGGGCTGGATGTCTGCTGAAAGGTGGCCACGGTCACACGCTAGCGGTTCGCGTGGTCCGGGGGGCGCACAGGCACGCGGAGCCGTGCGGTTCAGGGCGTCATCAGGCCCAGCAGCTCGGCCGCCGTCCCGGTCTCCCCGAGCAGCGGGAAGATCCTGGTGACGCTGTGCTCGTGGGCGTCGGCGGAGCGGTCGCTCATGGCGTCCGTCACCAGGCTCAGGTGGTAGCCGTGCTCGTGGGCCGAACGCGCGGTCGACTCGACGCCCATGCTCGTCGCGATACCGGCGAGCACCAGCTGCGTGACGCCGCGTCGGCGCAGCTGGAGGTCCAGGTCGGTGCCGTAGAAGGCTCCCCAGGTCCGCTTGGTCACCACGAGGTCCGTCGCGGCGGTGTGCAGCTCGGGGGCCAGCACGTCCCAGCCGGCGGGACGGTCAGGACGGGGCCCCGCGGCGCGAGCGGCGTCCGTACGCGCCGAGACCGCGTCCGCGCCGTCGGGTGCGGCCGTCACCCGCACGAGCACCACGGGCAGGTCTCGGGCACGGAAGGCGGCCGCGAGCGCGGTGCTGCGGGCGAGGACGTCCGTCGCGTCGACCGGTCGTACCGGTGCGGCGAGGATGCCGGCCTGGAGGTCGACGACGACGAGGGCGGTGCGGGGGTCGAGGGTCGTGAAGGTCATCGGGTGTCCGTTCGAGGTCGGGGACGGGGTCGAGAGCCGCGGGGACGGCGGGGGAGCGACCGGTCGACGGCGGTGAGCAGGACGACGCCGAGCGCGCACCCGGCCATCGCCAGGGCGAGGTCGTGCAGTCCCGTCGTGGTGGCGCCCTGCGGGTAGAGGGCGGCGATCGCGGCCGTGGAGACGAGCGCGCCGAGGTAGGTGAAGGTGCGCAGGAGCCCGGCGGCGGCGCCGACCGTGCCCGGGTCGGCCTGGTCGGCCAGGGCCTTCTGGTTGGCCAGCCCGAAGAGACCCTGCATCCCGCCGATACCGAGGCCCACCACGACCAGCACCCACAGCGGGCTGTCGGTCGCCACGGTGGCCAGGACCCCGGCGCCGACGAGCAGCGAGACCGCTCCGACGAGGAGGGCAGGCCGGACGGGGGCCCGCCGCCCCGTGGTCGACGCGAGAGCCACCGCGAGGACGGAGGTCGGCAGCATCAGCAGACCGGCTGCGGCCTCGGTCAGGCCGCGACTCTGCTCGAGCCACTGCACGTAGCCGAACAGGAACGCGTAGATCGCGGTCGCTCCGAGCATGGCGCGGGCGTAGGTGAGGAGCAGGGGGCGATTGCCGATCAGGAGCCGCAGGTCGACGAAGGGGTGCGCGGTCCGCAGCTCGTGCCGGGCGAACCAGGCTCCGGCGACGACGGTGACGCCCAGGACGGTCGCACCGGTCGCACCGACGAGCACCAGCATCAGGCTCGTGAGCGCCACGGCGAACAGCAGCACGCCGCCGGCGTCCGCCCGGGCAGCAGCAGCCGTCCCGGCGGCACTGCCGTCGTCGCCGTCGTCGCCGCGGAGCCCGGCCGCGGTGGTCCGGGGGAGGCGTCGCGCCCCGAGCACGAGGCACGCCGCGGCGAGGGGGACGTTGACGGTGAAGACGGCCCGCCAGCCGCCGACGCCGATCAGCACACCGCCCAGGGTGGGGCCGACGATCATCATGACCTGGTTCGTCACCGCCAGGACCGTGAGGACCGTCGCGGTGCTGCGGTCCCGGCCGTGACCTCCGCCCGAGCGGCGGACGAGCCACATCGCCGCGGGGTAGGCCGCGCAGGTGCCGAGACCCAGCAGGACGCGCGCCAGGACGAGCACGCCCAGCGTCGGCGCGAGCGCCCCCAGGACGCCGGCGAGCCCGACGAGCGCCGTACCCACCAGGTACGGACGGCGCGGGCCGACCAGGTCGACGATCCGTCCGGCGACGGGCTGGCCGACGGCGGTCGCGAGGTACAGGGCCGTCACGAGCCACACCGTCTGCGCGGGGCCGGCGCCGAAGGCGACCCCGATGGGCACGAGCGCCACGGAGATCATCGAGGAGTTGATCGGGTTGAGCAGGGACCCGACGGCCAGGGGGAGGGTCAGCCGCCGGTCGTAGCCACCGACGGCGGTGCCGGGTGCCGTCACGGTTCCTCGAGCCCGTCGAGCAGGGCCAGGGCGTCGAGCACGGTCTCGAGCTGGTCGGGGGTCAGGGCCTCGTCCAGGGCACGGGTGAGCCACTCGTCGCCGGCCTCGCGGCGACCCGTGACCAGGGCCCGGCCCGACTCGCTCACCGAGACGACCAGGCGGCGTCCGTCGTGCGGGTCGGGCGCGCGCCGGACGAGCCCGCGTTCGGTGAGCACCGCCAGGGTGGCGCCGAGCGACTGCGGGCGGACGCGTTCTGCGGCGGCCAGCGCGCCGGGCGAGCTCGGTCCGTGCTTGACGAGACGGTTGAGCAGCGACGTCTGGGAGGGCGTCAGCCCCTGGTTGTCGGACGCCTCGAGGAAGCGGCGGCGCAGCCGGCCGACGAGCGAGCGCAGCTCGCCGGCGGCGCGCAGGGCCTGCGGGGTAGGGGCGGTCCGGGGCATGCCTCCACGGTAGAACTCATCAGGCCAGACTGACAAGTTTCACCTGATCGATGCGCCGCCCCGCAGGTCGGGCACCCGGGTGAGGTGGTGGTCGTAGACCTCACGGAGCGCGGGGCCGCCCGCGGTGCGTCGCAGCACGACCGGCAGGATCGCGTCGCGCAGCCAGCGCGCCAGGCCTGTGGCCGCCTTGGAGCTGTTCACGCGCCGGGCCTGCGCGACGATCCGCTCGACGCGAGGGCGCCGAGCGGCCTCGTAGGCCGCGAGCGCCGGGAGGACGGCGCCCTGCTCGCCCAGCGCGAGCGCGAGCGCGACGGCGTCCTCGACGGCCAGCGAGGCACCCTGGCCCGACGACGGCGACGGCGCGTGGGCGGCGTCGCCCAGCAGGGCGGTGCGCCCGGCGTGCCAGCGCCGCAGTCGGGGCACCGTGTGCATCGGGCTCGCGGGAGTCAGTCGCGTGGCGGCCCGGAGGAGTGCGACGGCGGGCCCGGCGTCGTCGGCGAACAGGGTGGTGAGTCGGTGCCGCCAGGTCTCGGCGTCGATGCTCTCGGGCTCGCCGCGCACGGGCTCGCGGGGCTGCGGGACGTTCGCGAACCACCAGACCTGCTCGTCGGGTGCGGTCGCGTAGCCGAAGAAGGCGCGCCGGCCGAAGATCATCCGAAAGCTCCCCGGCGGTTCGTCGACGATGCCGGCCGGGCTGTCGCCGCCCAGGCCGACGAGCCCGGTGTACTCGGGTCCCGGTGCGTCCGGCACGATCTCAGGTCGGATCCGGGAGTGGATGCCGTCGGCGGCGACGACCAGGTCGGCCGCCGCCTCGGTGCCGTCGGCGAGACGGACCCCGGCCGGGCGGCTCGCCGTGCCCGGCCTCGTGAGGCCGACGACGTGCTGCCCGGTGACGATCTCGACGCCGCGCCGGCGCGCCTCGTCCCGCAGCGCACGGGCGAGCTCGGCGCGCCGCACGGTGCGGGACGTCGGAGCTCCCGGGAGCGTCGCCGAGGTCCTCGAGTCGCCGAGGACCTTGCCGGTGCCGCTCACCATCGTGAGCACCGGGGTGGGGAAGCCGACGCCGGCCACGGCCGTGTCGAGACCGAGCGCCGCCAGGGCGTCGATCCCGTTGGAGCCGAGCGTGAGGAACGAGCCCTCCGCCTCGTCGTCGTGCCGCCGTTCGAGGACCGTCACGTCGATCCCCACCGTCGTCAGGGCGACGGCCGCCGCCGTGCCGCCGATCCCGCCACTGATCACCAGGGCCGTAGTCATATTATGACTATGCACTGTCGCGTCGCTGCCGGTCAAGCAGGACCTCTGCGACGATGCAGGGGTGAAGGGGACCGAACCTGCTGCCGGGACACCGGCGCGCCGCCGCTCGCCGCTGGCCATGACGGTGCTGGCGCTGCTCTACGAGGCACCGGCGCACGTGTACGGGATGCACCGGCTGATCCTCGACCGCGCCAAGGACCACGTCGTGAACGTCGGGTCGCGCAACAGCCTCCACCAGGCGGTCGAACGGCTCGAGCGCGACGGCCTCGTCGCCGTCCACGAGCGTCCGTCCGCACCCCGGGGACGCACGGTGTACGCCCTGACCCCCGACGGCGAGACCGCCCTGCGCACCTGGCTCGCCGAGGCGATCGCCACCCCTCGCGACGAGTACCCGGAGCTGCCGGCCGCGCTCTCGTACGCCGTGCTGCTGGGCCCCGACGAGCTGACCGGGCTGCTGGTGCGCCGGCTGGCCGCCCTCGACCGGCTGCTCGCCGCACCGACGCCCGAGCAGGTCGCCGCCGCCCACGGGCTGGTGCGTGTCCTCGTGCTCGAGGACGAGTACCAGCGTGCCGTGCTCACCGCCGAGCGCGACTGGGTGCGCGGCGTCGTGCGCGACCTGCGCTCCGGCGCGCTCACCTGGACCGAGGCGCAGATCCGCGCGCTCGCAGCCCCGCCCTGAGGCGCGGTCAGTCCGCCGCGGTCCGTGAGGACAGCAGCCGGCGGAACGAGCCCAGCCGCGCCGCCCGCCCGGCGCGGCCGGGCTCGTCGTCGGCCGCGGCCACCCAGTCGTCCAGCGCGCAGTCCGGGGCGTCGGCGGCGTGCGTGCACCCGCGCGGGCACTCCTGCGCCGCCGCGTCGAGGTCCTCGAAGGCGCGCAGCAGGTGATCGGTCTCGACGTGGGCGAGCCCGAACGATCGCACGCCGGGGGTGTCGATCACCCAGCCGTCGTGCGCCGTGCCCCCGCCTGCGTCCTGTCCCGCCACCGGCAGCCGCAGCGCCACGGCCGAGGTGGACGTGTGCCGCCCCCGGCCGGTGACGTCGTTGACGACCCCGGTGGCGCGACCGGCGGCCGGGACGAGCGCGTTGATCAGCGTCGACTTGCCGACCCCGGAGTGCCCGACCAGGACGGAGGTCCGTCCCAGCAGGCGCTCGCGGACGGCCTCCACGGCGGCCGGGTCGTCGCGCCGGGTCACGACGACCTGGACGCCGATCGGCTCGTAGAGCGCGAAGAGATCGTCGGCGGGGGCGAGGTCGGCCTTGGTCAGGCACAGCAGCACGTCCATGCCGGCGTCGTACGCGGCCACGACGCAGCGGTCGATCATCCCGGTGCGCGGCTCGGGCTGGGCGAGCGCCACCACGACGACGAGCTGGTCGGCGTTGGCCACGACGATGCGCTCGTACGGGTCGGTGTCGTCCGCCGTGCGGCGCAGCACCGCGGTGCGTTCCTGGATGCGCACGATCCGGGCGAGCGTGCCGTCGTCGCCCGAGACGTCGCCGACGACGTCGACCCGGTCGCCGACCACCGCCCGCGTGCGGGAGAGCTCGCGCGCCTTCATGGCGAGGATCTCGCGCTCGTCCGGGCCGCCGTCGTCGACCACCAGGGTGTAGCGCCCCCGGTCGACGCCGGTGACCAGGCCGGTGACGGCGTCGGCGTGGTCGGGACGCTGCTTGGACCGGGGCCGCGACCCGTGCTTGGACGGGCGCGCGAAGCGCTCGTGCTCGTCGCGGACCCGGCGCGCCATCAGGCCCGGCCGTCCGTACGGCCCAGCATGCGGGCCCAGATCGCGTCGAAGCCCGGCAGCGTCTTGGCGGTCGTGGCCACGTCCTCGACCAGGACGCCCGGCACACGCAGCCCGAGCAGCGCGGCCGAGGTGGCCATGCGGTGGTCGGCGTAGGTGCGGAAGGTCCCGCCGTGCAGGGGCCGCGGGGTGATGACCAGCCCGTCGCGGGTCTCCTCGCACCGGCCCCCGAGGCGGGTGATCTCGGTGGCGAGCGCGGCCAGCCGGTCCGTCTCGTGCCCACGCAGGTGGGCGATGCCGCGCAGCCGGCTGGGGGAGTCGGCCAGCGCGGCGAGCACCGCGAAGGTGGGGGCGAGCTCGCCCCCGGCGTGCAGGTCGACGTCGATCCCGTGGATCTCGCCGGTGCCCGTGACGGCGAGCACGTCACCGTCCCGGGCCACCGACCCGCCCATCCGCTCGAGCAGCCCGGGGACCAGGGCGCCGGGCTGCGTCGTCGTCGCGGGCCAGCCGGGCACGCGGACGGTGCCGCCCGCGACGAGGGCGGCGGCCAGGAACGGCGCCGCGTTGGACAGGTCCGGCTCCACGCGCACGTCCCGGGCGGCGATCGGGCCGGGTGTGACGCGCCAGATGCCGTCGCGGGAGTCGTCGACGTCCACGCCGACCTCGCGCAGGGTGGCCACGGTCATCTCGATGTGCGGCAGGGACGGCAGCGTGGCGCCGATGTGGCGCAGGGTGAGGGCCCGGTCGAACCGGGGGGCGGCGAGCAGGAGCGCCGAGACGAACTGCGAGGACGCCGAGGAGTCGATGTCGACGGCGCCGCCGGCGACGTGGCCGCGGCCCCGGACGGTGAACGGCAGGTGGGTGGGCAGCCCCTGCCCGCCCCCGGGGGCCTTGTCGAGCACGCGGACCCCGAGCGCGTGCAGCGCCGCCAGCACCGGCAGCATGGGACGGACCCGCGCGCCCGGGTCGCCGTCGAACCGGACGTCGCCGTCGGCCAGCGCCGCCACCGGCGGGAGGAACCGCATGACGGTGCCCGCGAGCCCGCAGTCGACGTCGACGTCGCCGGTGAGGCGGCCGGGGGTGACGTGCAGCGTGCTCGGGTCCGCACCCTCGGTGATCGTGGCGCCGAGGGACCGCAGCGCGGCGATCATCAGGTCGGCGTCGCGAGAACGCAGCGCCCCGCGCAGGGTGCCGGGCGCGTCGGCCAGCGCGGCCAGGACGAGGAGGCGGTTCGTGAGCGACTTGCTGCCCGGGACCTCGACGGTTGCGTCGACGGGGTCGCCCGCGAGGGGTGCTTCCCACAGCGGGAGGTCGGTCGGGGCGTGCGCGCTCGTCATGGGCCCGAGCCTAGTCGAGCGACCCGCCGGGGACGCCGCCGTCCCGTGGGCCGGGACGCGCGGTGGGCCGGCTCTCAGCTCAGCTCGGCGGCGGCCCGCCGGGCCGACGCCGTGGCGCGCTTCGCGGCGTGCTCGGCCGACTTCCTCGCGGACCGGGCGCTGTGCTCGACGGTGCCCTGGGCCCGCTGGGCGGCGTGCCGGGCGGACCGCTTCGCGGTGTCGGCGGTGTGCTCGACCGAGCTCTTGGCCTGGTGGGCCGCGTGCTTCGCGGACCGGGACGCCGTGTCGGCGGCGTGGTGGGCCGACCGCGTGGCGACGGAGCGCTTCTGCTCGAGCCGGTAGGTGACGCCGGGGCGGCCCTCGAGGTCGATGCCGGCGATCACGGCGGCCCCGACCGCGCCGAGGTTGCGCACGAACTTCCCCGTGCGCTCCCGCCGTTCGTCGCCCTTGGACGTGAACGGCTGGTTGACCACGGCCAGCGGTGCCGTGAGCGCGGCCAGGGTGAGCGCGGCCGTGCGGGGCGCGCGCCCGACGGCGAGGAGGAGGCCGGCCACGGCCGTGGCGGCCCCGTGCGCGCGCACCAGCAGCGAGACCTGCGTGTCGTCGAGCCGGTCGACGCCGAGCGCGTCGGTCACCGTGTCCGCACCGCGCCGGGCGGCCTCGGTGTGCTCGGCCGGTCGCAGCGCGGTGGAGGTGCCGTCGTAGACGAACGGGACGGCCAGCAGGGGGCGGGCGAGACGTCGCAGCAGCATGGCCCCACTGTGGCAGAGGGGCGGGGTTCATGCCTACCGGTGCGGGCGCGTGCCCGGCCGGCGTCAGCCCGGGTCGGCGCCCTCCCACCAGTCGCGGTGGGACCGGGGCGGCCTCCGGGCCCCCAGGCCGTCGTTGCGCACCGTGCGGCGCAGGGCGACGAGCCAGGCGATGCCGCCGGCCAGGGTGAGGGTCAGTGCGAGGGTCATGGCAGCAATTCTTTGACCATCGATCATCAGCCACGAGTGGCGCCATCGACACTCTTCGTCGACTTCCTGCCACCATGTCGCGGCTGCTGTTGACAGACGGGAGCAGCCCCGATGAGGTCGTTGACCATGGACACGGAGCGTCTGGTGACGGTGCGACCCTGGCCCACCGCGCTGTGGATCTGCGTCGTCGGGCTCGCCGTCCACCTGCTCCTCCTCGTCGCCGTCGCCTCGGCGGTCACGGGCGGGGCCTCCGGCGGCTGGTCCCTGCCCGATCTCGTGGTGCACGGTCTGCTGTGGACCGGGATCCCGGTCGCACTGGTGGGGCTGCCCGGCGCCGCCCTGCTGGTCTCGCTCGTGTGGCGGTACCCGCTCGGGGCGCGGCTGGCGGCGTTCGCGGGCGCCGGCGTCGTGTTCGGCCTCCTCCTGCCCGGGTCCGGACTCGCCGCCGGCGTCGGATCGCTGCCCGGCTGGGGGTACGACGTCGTCGCGGCCGTCGGCGCAGCGGTGCCCGCGGTCGCGGGGTGCGCCGTGGTGGCCGCCCGGGACCGGCGGCGCGGGCCCGCCCCGGCGGCGAGCGGCCCCGACGGGGACAGCGGTGCCGTGCCGCGCGGTGCCGTGCCGCGCGGTGCCGTGCCGGAGGAATCAGGGCGGGTCCGCGGCGACGGGGCGGGCTGGGCGTCGCCCCTGGTGTGGCTCGTCGCGGTCTGCGGCATCGTCCTGGTGCCGCTGTGGACGGGGTTCGGTGCCCTGATCACCGCGTCGGGCTTCATGGGTTCCGGCGGCGACCCCGACGCCGCCGCGTCCTTCCTCGGGGTGGGGGCGGGCGTCGCCGTCGGCGCGGCCGTGATCGTCCTCGTCGTGACGCGGCTGGGGAGGCGCCGGGGCGCGTCGGTCCGCGGCGGCGGTCTCCTCGTCGGCCTCGGGGTGGTCGTGGCCGCCGTGCTCGCCGCGGCCGCGGCCACCGTCGGATGAGCACCGTGAGGTGGCAGATCATCATCGACCCTCGATGTCCTGCCGCGCACCTGGCATCATGAACCGATGATCCAGAAGGTGGCTGCCGTCGTCGTCCCCGGTGTCGCGCCGTTCGAGCTCGGCATCGCCTACGAGGTCTTCGGCATCGACCGCAGCGACACCGGCGGCCCGGTCTTCGACTTCACGGTGTGCACCCCCGAGCCCGGCCTGATCCCGACCAAGGGCGGGTTCGGCATCCAGGTCGACGCCGGACTGGCGGCCACCGAGGAGGCCGACGTCGTCGTCGCGGTCGCCTACGACGTGATCTCGGACACCGAGCACATCGACGTGCCGCCGGCGTACCTCGAGGCCCTGCGCCGCGCCCACGACCGGGGCGCCTGGGTCCTGTCGCTGTGCTCCGGCGCCTTCGTGCTCGCTGCCGCCGGGCTGCTCGACGGGCGGCGGTGCACCACGCACTGGATGTTCGCCGACCGCCTCGCGGCCCTCGCGCCGTCGGCGCAGGTCGACCCCGACGTCCTCTACGTCCAGGACGGCCGCGTGCTCACCAGTGCCGGGACCGCCGCCGGCATCGACGCCGCGCTGCACCTCGTACGGTCCGAGCTCGGCGGAGAAGCGGCCCGCACGATCGCGCGCCGCATGATCGTCCCGCCGCAGCGCGACGGCGGCCAGGCGCAGTTCGTCGTCGACCCCGTGCCCGCGGAGGCCGACACGCTCGCCCCGCTCCTCGCGTGGGTCCGCGAGCACCTCGACCTGCCGCACACGGTGCCCCTGCTCGCGCGGCGGGCGATGCTGTCCGAACGCACCTTCGCCCGCCGGTTCGCCGCGGAGACCGGCACCACGCCCGCCGCCTGGTTGGTCCGCCAGCGGGTGCTGCGGGCCCAGGAGCTGCTGGAGTCCACCGGTGCCGGCGTCGAGGAGGTCGCCCGGCTCGTCGGGTTCGGCAGCTCCGCGGTGCTGCGGCACCACTTCGCGAGGGTCCTCGCCACCAGCCCGACGGCGTACCGGCGGCGGTTCGCCGACCTCGCGGGCTGACCGCCGGTCGCCGCGGCCTGCAGCGTGCCGGACCGGGAATGCGCGCGCCCGCGCCGCGGTTGACGACGCATGTGGAAGCCTGCATGACCCGCCCAGCCCCCGCCCCGGCGGCACGAGCCGACGTCCCGCTGTTCGGCGTCGCGGCCGACCTCGGCGTCGGCGCCGCGAACGCCTCCGGCACGTCCCGCGCGACCTGGCCGTCAGGGCTAGGCTCGACAGCGATGACCCAGGATGACGACGCCGGAACGAACGATCCGCACACCACCCCGGACGAGGTCGGTGCGGACACCGAGCGCGCCCCCGACGAGGAGTCGCCGACGCAGCGCGCCGCTCGCTTCGAGCGCGACGCCCTGCAGTTCGTCGACCAGCTCTACTCGGCCGCGCTGCGCATGACGCGCAACCCGACGGACGCCGAGGACCTCGTCCAGGAGACCTTCGCCAAGGCGTTCGCGGCCTTCCACCAGTACCGCCCCGGGACGAATCTCAAGGCGTGGCTGTACCGCATCCTGACGAACACCTTCATCAACAACTACCGCAAGAAGCAGCGCCAGCCGCAGCAGGCCCAGACGGACGACATCGAGGACTGGCAGATCGCCCGGGCCGCGACGCACACCTCGCAGGGGCTGCGCTCCGCCGAGGTCGAGGCGCTCGACCGGCTCCCGGACTCGGACGTCAAGCGCGCGCTGGCCGAGCTGCCCGAGGAACGTCGCATGGTCGTGTACTACGCGGACGTCGAGGGCTTCCCCTACAAGGAGATCGCCGAGATCATGGGTACACCGATCGGGACGGTGATGTCCCGGCTGCACCGTGGCCGCCGGCAGCTGCGGGAGCTGCTCGCCGACTACGCCGCGGACCGTGGACTCGCCGGAGCTCGCGGAGGAGAGAAATGAGCGACCTCACCCCCATCCCGCACGAACCCGCCGAGGGTGAGAGCGACTGCGACCACGCGCTGACGCACCTGTACGACTACCTCGACTCCGAGATGACCGAGGCCGACGAGCAGCGGATGCGCGCCCACGTCGCGCACTGCTCGCCCTGTCTGGCCGAGCTCAGCATCGAGGAGCTCGTCAAGAAGCTGGTCAAGCGGTCCTGTGCCGAGCACGCCCCCGAGACCCTGCTCGTGCGCATCCGTCAGCAGATCACCGTGATGACGGTGAGCGACTGACCCGGCACGGCTGCCCCGACCACGAAGGGCCGGACCTGATCAGGTCCGGCCCTTCGTCGTGCAGGCGATCGCCGCGCACGGATCAGGCGTTGGGACGCTTGCCGTGGTTGGCTGCCTTGCTCTTGCGGCCGCGCCGCTTGCTACCGCGCTTGCTCATGGCGGTCTCCTCACGAGAAGGTTGACGGGGTCGGTCCATGATCCCACAGGATCGTGACGGACCGGAACGCCCGGGCAACCGCACCACCCGCACACCGGAGGCACCATGAGCACCGAGTCCTGGGCCGTCGCGGCCCCGCAGACCATCGACGTGAACGGTGTGCAGACCGTGTCCCTGCGCCTCGACTCCGGACGGGCGGAGGTGGTCGCGGACCAGGACACGGACCAGGTCCGGGTGGAGGTGCTGGAGGTGGGCGAGGAGCCCCTCCTGGTCACCCGGGCCGGCTCCAGCCTGCGGCTCGCCTACGAACGCTCCAAGGTCGAGGCGTTCGTGGCGCGCGTGCGCTCCCTGCGGGAGAACGCTCGGGCCGTCGTGCGGGTCACGGTGCCCGCGGCGGTGAGCGTCGACGTCGGCACGGTGGACGGGGACGCCGAGGTGTCGGGGACCCGGGGCACCGTCGTCAAGACGGTGACGGGCACGGTCCGGACCGTGGGCACCACCGGGTCGCTGTACCTGCGGTCGGTCTCCGGCGACGTCCACGCCACGGACCACTCCGGCGACGTCTCGGCGCAGGTGGTGTCGGGATCGCTGACGCTCGGCGGCACGCTGGGCCGGGTCTCGACCAGCACCGTCTCCGGTGCGGTGACGGTCACCGCGGCCGGTTCGGCGCCCCTGGTGTCCGCCAAGACGGTCTCCGGCGCCGTCGCGCTGCGGCTCGACGACGGCACGCCCGTGAGCCTCAAGGTGCGAGGCGCCGCGGGTCAGGTCGTCCTCGACGGTGCGGTGCTCCCCTCGACGGGCCGCACGCTGGTGGTGGACCACGCCGAACCTCCGGCGGAGCACCGGGCCGTGGCCTACGTGACGGCCACGGTCACCTCCGCGCACGTGACCGTCTCCCGCGGATGAGGTGTGGCGCGGGCCGTCACTCGGACTCGTGCGGCAGCCCGAGCCAGGCGTGCCAGCCCGTGTGCAGCACGAGCCACGCCATGAGGCCGTAACCGGCCTGCCCCGGGAAGGTCGACCCCGTCGTCGCCAGGTCCGCCAGCCACTGCTCGTGCTGGGCCAGCGGGGTGTAGGTGTCCACGTAGGGCACGCGACGTCGGCTCGCGACGTCGGAGAACGCCGCGGAGAGCTCGGCGATGCGGTCGCCGTCCTCGGGGTGCCCGGGGGGCGGTCCGACGACGAAGGTCGGCAGGCGCCGGCTGTCCGCCACGTCCAGGATGTTGGCGAGGTTGAGCCGCGACCTCGCCACCGAGAGCCCGGAACCGACGTCGTGGCGGCCGAGAGCGACGACGAGCCGGTTGTCGTGGGTGGCCTCCGGACCGAACCGGGGGTCGGTCTCGGCCTCCCAGCGAGCGCCGAGGCCCGACGTCGTCTCCCCGGGGACGGCCAGCGTGAACGACATCGCCGGTCCGTCGAACCGCGTGCGCGCCAGGACGCGGCCGGTCCAGCCCAGGGCGCGGGCGTCCCCGACGCCCACGCCGAGCTCGTCGCCCACCACGCAGATGCGCACCTCACGGTCCGTCACGAACCCTCACCGTCCCCTGCTGTCGTGCTTGTCGCGCCGTCATTGTCCCGTGCCCGGGTGCGGCTCCGCATGATCCCACGCCGCGCTGCGCGCGCACCCGCCTCCCAGGGAGGGCGGGGTGGGAGATTTGTGACATCCTGCCCGGATTCGCCGCGGGCCGCACCGCGGTTCAGAGCAGCGTCGCGCCCCAGCACACCTCGTGCGACTCGCCGGGAGCGAGGCGCGCGAGCCGGTCGCCGCTGTTGAACGCGTCGGCGTAGCAGCTCATCGGTTCGGCGGCGAGCCCGAACCGCTCGTGACCCGGGATGTGGTCGGCCGAGCAGACCTGCCAGCAGTCCATCGAGTCGTCCATCCACACCGCCGGGGTCCGCCCGTCGGGGCAGCCGAGCAGGCACCAGGCCAGCCCGGCGTCGTCGCGCGTGGCCCCCACCCAGGCGTCGTCGAGGTCGAGTCCGGCCAGCGAGCGCGTCGCGCGCAGGTCGTGGTCCCCGGACACGGGCTCGACACCGGTGGGCAGCAGGCGCTCGTCGACGGTCACGTGCTCGACGGCGTCCAGGCGCACGGTGCAGTCGTCCAGCGCCGCACCCCCGGTCGACAGCCACGGGTGGAAGCCCACACCGTAGGGGGCGGTGCCCGTGCCCACGTTGGTGGTCCGCACGCGCACCTCGAGGCCGCGATCGGCGTCGACGGCGTACCGCACGCGCGTGGTCAGCTGGAAGGGCCAGCCCTTCTGCGCCGGCAGCGCGAGCTCGAGGGTGACCGAGTCCGCCGTCGACTCCACCGCCGTCCAGCGGTACCAGCAGCCCAGGCCGTGCAGCGCGGTGCTCCGGGCGGGCTCGGACAGGGCCAGCTGGTGCTCCGCACCGTCGGCCGTGTAGCGCCCGTCACGCAGCCGGTTCGGCCAGGGCACCAGGACGGCGGCGTTGAAGACCGGGGCCGGCTCGTCGACGCCGAACGGCACGAAGACGTCGCGGCCGGCGACGGTGTACTGGCGCACCATCGCCCCGACCTCGGTCACGGTGACGGCGTGCTCGCCGGCTCGGATGTGGTGCTGGGTGCCCGACGGGGCGTCGGAGATGCTGGGACGAAGACTCGTGTTCACGGTCACACCGTAGTCGGAAGGCCGGACGGGTGCGTCCCACGTAGCGTGTACTGGTCAACCCTGACTTGGAGGACTTATGGAAGAGCGGGTGCTCGGCCGGACCGGCCGGATGGTGTCGGTGATCGGCCTGGGAACCTGGCAGCTCGGAGCGGACTGGGGCGAGGTGGGCGACGACGAGTCGCGTGCCGTGCTCGAGGCGGCGCTCGAGGCCGGGGTGACGTTCTTCGACACCGCGGACGTCTACGGCGACGGGCGCAGCGAGGAGACGATCGGTCGCTTCCTGGCCGACCACCGGGGCCAGGGCATCACCGTGGCCACGAAGATGGGGCGCCGCGTCGACCAGGTGCCGGAGAACTACGTGCTGCCCCACTTCCGGGAGTGGACCGACCGCTCGCGCCGCAACCTCGGCGTCGACCGGCTGGACCTGGTGCAGCTGCACTGCCCGCCCACGCCCGTCTACTCCAGCGACGAGGTCTTCGACGCGCTGGACGAGCTGGTCGCCGAGGGCGTCATGGCCGCGTACGGCGTCTCCGTCGAGACGGTGGACGAGGCCCTGACGGCGATCGCGCGACCGGGGGTGGCGACCGTCCAGATCATCCTCAACGCCTTCCGGCACAAGCCCCTGGAACAGGTGCTGCCCGCCGCGTCCGAGGCGGGTGTGGGCATCATCGCCCGGGTCCCGCTGGCGTCGGGGCTGCTCTCCGGGCGCTACACGACCGAGACGACCTTCGCCGAGGACGACCACCGCACCTTCAACCGGTCGGGTGAGGCGTTCGACGTCGGTGAGACGTTCTCGGGCGTGCCCTTCGAGGTCGGGGTCGAGGCCGCGGGGCGGTTCACCGCGCTGGCCGAGGGCCTGACCCAGGACCTCACGCCGGCCCAGGCGGCGCTGGCGTGGGTCTGGCAGCAGCCGGGCGTGTCGACGGTGATCCCGGGCGCCCGCAGCCCCGAGCAGGCACGGCTCAACGCCGCGGCGGGTTCGGCGTCGTCCCTCGGTCCGCTCTTCACGTCCGACGTGCGGGACCTGTACGACGCGTCGATCCGCGCGCACGTCCACGACCGGTGGTGAGCCGCTGAGCCGTCGGGACCGGCCCCGGCCGCGCTCGGCAGGACGACGCAGGGCCCGGAAGGTCGCGACCTTCCGGGCCCTGCGTCGTCGTGCGAGCGCTCAGCGGGTGAACACCTGGTCGAGCAGCGTGGCCTGCTCCTCCTTGTGCCGCTTGGCGGTACCGGCCGCGGTCGAGGCCGACGCCGGACGCGAGATGACCTGCACGCGCGGCAGGTCCTCGGGCAGCGCCAGGTGCAGGTACGACCAGGCGCCCTGGTTCTGCGGCTCGTCCTGGACCCAGACGACCTCGGCGTCGGGGTACTTCGCGAGCTCGGCGCGCACCTGCTCCTCGGGGAACGGGTAGAGCTGCTCGAGGCGGACGATCGCCGTGGCGCCGTCCTCCCGCTTGGTCCGCTCGGCGAGGAGGTCGTAGTAGACGCGACCGGTGCACAGCACCAGGCGCTGCACCGCCGACGGCGAGATGTCACCCCGCGCCACGGCGGTGTCGCCGAGCACCGGCTCGAACGTCCCGGTGGTGAAGTCCTCGACGGACGACGTCGCGGCCTTCAGCCGCAGCAGCTGCTTCGGCGTGAGCACCACGAGCGGACGACGGGGCCGGTCGTACGCCTGCTTGCGCAGCAGGTGGAAGTACGAGGCCGGCGTCGACGGCTGGGCGACGGTCATGTTGTTCTCGGCGGAGAGCTGCAGGAACCGCTCGGGGCGGGCCGACGAGTGGTCGGGGCCCTGGCCCTCGTAGCCGTGGGGCAGCAGCAGCACCACGGACGAGTTCTGGGCCCACTTCTGCTCGGCCGAGGAGATGAACTCGTCGATGACCGTCTGCGCGCCGTTGACGAAGTCGCCGAACTGCGCCTCCCACAGCACCAGGGCGTCCGGACGCTCCACGGAGTAGCCGTACTCGAACCCGAGGGCGGCGTACTCGCTCAGCGAGGAGTCGTACGCCCAGAACTTGGCCTGGTCGCCGGCCAGGTACAGCAGGGGCGTCCACTCGGCCCCGGTGTGCCGGTCGTGCAGGACGGCGTGGCGCTGCGTGAACGTGCCACGCCGCGAGTCCTGACCGGCCAGGCGGACGGGAGTGCCCTCGACGAGGAGCGACCCGAAGGCCGCGAGCTCGCCGAACGCCCAGTCGATGTCCCCCTCCTTGGCCATGAGCTGGCGCTTCTCGAGGAGCTTGCCCAGCTTGGGGTGGACGCTGAAGCCCTCCGGCGGGGAGACGTGGACCTCGCCGACGCGCTCCAGCACCGTGTGGGGGACGGCGGTCTGCCAGCCGACCATCGTGCCGGCGTCCTCGCGCTGCGACTCGGGGCGCTCCAGGCCGGCGATCTCCTCGGTGCCGGCCGGAGCCGCGGGGCCGGAGCCCTTGGTCTCGGTGAAGACGCGCTCCAGCTGGGCCTGGTAGTCCTTGAGGGCCTGCTCGGCCTCCTCGACCGTGATGTCGCCGCGGGCCACGAGGTTCTTCGTGTACAGCTTGCGCACCGACTGCTTGGCCTCGATGAGGTTGTACATCAGCGGCTGCGTCATCGAGGGGTCGTCGCCCTCGTTGTGGCCGCGGCGGCGGTAGCAGACCATGTCGATGATCACGTCGCGGTCGAACTGCTCGCGGTAGGCGAAGGCGAGCTCGGCCACGCGGACGCATGCCTCCGGGTCGTCACCGTTCACGTGGAACACCGGGACCTGGTAGCCCTTCGCCACGTCCGTGGAGTACGTCGTCGAACGGGACGACGACGGACCGGTGGTGAAGCCGACCTGGTTGTTGATGACCACGTGGATCGTGCCGCCGGTGCGGTAGCCGCGCAGCTGCGCGAGGTTGAGCACCTCGGGCACGACGCCCTGGCCGGCGAACGCGGCGTCGCCGTGCAGCAGGATCGGCAGCACGGAGAAGCCGTCGCCGCCGAGGTCGATGCGGTCCTGCTTGGCGCGCACGATGCCCTGGAGCACCGGGTCGACGGCCTCGAGGTGCGACGGGTTCGCCGCGAGGTAGACCTTCGTCGTCGCGCCGGACTCGGCGGTGAACGTGCCCTCGGTGCCCAGGTGGTACTTCACGTCGCCGGAGCCCTGGACGGACCGCGGGTCGAGCTGCCCCTCGAACTCCTGGAAGATCTGCGCGTAGCTCTTGCCCGCGATGTTCGCGAGCACGTTGAGCCGCCCGCGGTGGGCCATGCCGACGCCGACCTCGTCCAGGCCGTTCTCCGCCGCCTTGGACAGGATCGCGTCGAGCAGCGGGATGACGGACTCGCCGCCCTCGAGCGAGAAGCGCTTCTGGCCCACGTACTTGGTCTGCAGGAACGTCTCGAACGCCTCGGCGGAGTTCAGCCGGCGCAGGATGCGCAGCTGGTCCTCGCGCGGGGTGCGTGCGTAGCCGTGCTCGAGCCGGTCCTGGAGCCACGTGCGCTGGGCCGGGTCGGACAGGTGCATGTACTCGATGCCGATGGAGCGGCAGTAGGAGTCGCGCAGCAGCCCGAGCGTGTCGCGCAGGGTCGCCTTGGGCTTGCCGCCGAAGCCACCGGTCGGGAACACGCGGTCCAGGTCCCACAACGTCAGGCCGTGGGTCTGGATGTCGAGGTCCGGGTGCTTGCGCTGACGGTAGGCCAGGGGGTCGGTGTCCGCCATGAGGTGGCCGCGCGAGCGGTAGGAGTGCACCAGCTCGGCGATCTTGGCGGGCTTGGCGGCCTCGACGTCGGAGTCGACGGTGTTGTCGCGGACCCAGCGCACGGGCTCGTAGGGCACGCGCAGCGCGGCGAAGACGCGGTCGTAGAAGCCGTCGAGCCCGAGGAGCTTCGAGCTGAGGATCTTGAGGAACTCACCGGACTGCGCGCCCTGGATGATGCGGTGGTCGTAGGTCGAGGTGATCGTCATGACCTTCGACACGCCCATCCGGGCGAGCTGCTCGTCCGAGGCACCCGCGAACTCCGCCGGGTAGTCCATCGCGCCGACGCCGATGATCGTGCCCTGGCCCTGCATCAGGCGCGGCACGGAGTGGACCGTGCCGATCCCGCCGGGGTTGGTCAGGGAGATCGTGGTGCCGGCGAAGTCGTCGACGCCGAGCTTGCCGCCGCGCGCCTTGCGCACGAGGTCCTCGTAGCCCGCCCAGAACGCCGCGAAGTCGAGCTCGTCGGCCTTCTTGATGCTCGGCACCAGGAGCTGGCGCGAGCCGTCGGGCTTGGCGAGGTCGATCGCGAGCCCGAAGCCGACGTGCGCGGGCTGCACGACCCCGGGCTTGCCGTCGACCTCCTGGTAGTGGGCGTTCATGACCGGCATGTCGGCGAGCGCCTCGACCAGGGCGAACCCGATGAGGTGGGTGAAGGAGATCTTCCCGCCCCGACCGCGCTGGAGGTGGTTGTTGATGACGATGCGGTTGTCGACCATCAGCTTCGCCGGCACGGCACGCACCGACGTCGCGGTGGGGACCTCGAGCGAGGCCTCCATGTTGGTCACGACCCGTGCGGCCGGGCCCCGCAGCTTGCGCACCTCGTCGCTCGCGTCGTCGTCGTCCGTGTGCGGCGACGCCTTGGCCATCTCCGCGTAGGGGGCCGTGGCCGGCAGCGCCTCGGCCACGGGGGCGTCCGCTGCGGAGACGAGGGGGTCGGCGGGGACCGGTGCGTCGGAGGCGCCCTGCGAGGCCTCGGCGGCGGCCGTGCCGGAGGCCGGGGACGCCGTGGTGGACCCGGTGGCCGAGCCCTCGTCCTGCGCCGGGGTCGCGGCCGGGGAGGACCCCGAGGTGGCCGACGACGGAGCGGTCGCGGGGGAGGTGGCGTCCTGGTCCCGGCGCGCTGCCGTCCCGTCCGGGGACTCGTCGGGCGTGTAGTCCGCGAAGAAGTCCCACCACGCGGGATCGACCGCGTTCTTGTCCTTCAGGTACTGCTCGTAGAGCTCGTCCACGAGCCATTCGTTGGCACCGAACGACGCACTCTCGGCGTTGATCGACTCTGACCCAGCCTTCGGGGACACCACTCCCGGATCGCCCACTTCCCACGTTGCACTCGTCGTCCTGCACCCGATGTCCGGGCACCATCCAGGGTAGGCCCTCGGCGTGCCCTCGCAGGGCCGGCCGCGGGCGGGCCGGCGGTCGGCGGCGTGCTCCCTCACCGCTGCGTGGTCCGTGGGTAATACACCAGGAAAGGAGTCCTCGGTGTTGCGTCGAGCGGCGTCATGCCTGTCTCACGATCAGGGGTCCGCCACGTTTCCGTGTGACCGATCTCACGGAGCTACTGCGCGGACTCCGTGGTCACTCCGGGCGCCGGTCGGGCGACGGCGGGAAGCAGGACCCGCATCGTCGCCCCGGTGTCCGTGTCGGCGACCTCCACGTGCCCCCCGTGCAGATCGACAGCCCACCGCACGATCGCCAGGCCGATGCCGGTGCCACCGCTGCCCGCCAGGGCGCGCCCGCTGGTCGACCCGCGTGCGAAGCGTTCGAAGACGCGGTCGCGGTCCTCCGGCGCGATGCCGGGACCCTCGTCCCCGATCTCGACGACGACGTCGTCCCCGGCCGGGTAGGCGTCCAGCCGGACCGTGCCCCCGTGCGGGGAGTGCCGGATGGCGTTCTGCAGGAGGTTGGTCACGACCTGGCGCAGCCGCTCCACGTCGGCCTCCAGGGGAAGGTCCTCCGGCGTGACGTCGACGACGTAGGTCAGTCCCTTGCCGGCGTCGACCATGGAGACGGCCTCCGCGCACTCCTCCAGGAAGTCGCCCACCGAGAACTCGGTCAGCGTCAGGGCGGAGGCGCCGGCCTCGACCCGGGAGAGGTCGAGCAGGTAGGTCACCAGGCGGCTCAGGCGCTCGGTCTGCTCGAGCGACAGCTCGAGCGAGGCGGGCGTCGCCTCCGTGACGCCGTCGACCATGTTCTCGAGCTGCGCCTGCAGGGCGGCCACCGGCGTGCGCAACTCGTGGGAGACGTTCGCGATGAGCTCGCGGCGGATCCGGTCGGAGGACTCCAGGTCGCGGGACATCGTGTTGAACGCCTCGGCGAGCTGGCCGACCTCGTCCTGGCTGGTGGACCGCACCCGGATCGAGTAGTCGCCGTCGGCCATGGCCTGCGCCGCCGCCGTCATCTCCCGCAGCGGCGACGTCATGCCGCGCGCGAGGAACCAGGTGAGCAGCAGCGAGACCAGGATCGCCAGCGGGAACGTGCGGCTGGGCCCGAACTCGTTGCGCAGCCCCACCCACGTGACGACCACGCCGACGGCCACGCTGGCCACCACCAGCAGTCCGAGCTTGACCTTGAGCGAGTGGACGGGGTCCAGCGGGCGGACGTCCAGCCGCCGGTGCTCGCGTCGCCGTCCGTCGTCGTGCGTCGCCATCTCAGGTGGCCGGCGGCTCGAAGGCGTAGCCCACCCCGTGCACCGTGCGGATCAGGTCCGGTCCGAGCTTGCGCCGCAGCGCCTTGATGTGGGAGTCCACCGTGCGGGTGCCGCTGGCGTCCGCCCAGTCCCAGACCTCCGCGAGCAGCTTCTCGCGGGTCTGCACCGTCTTGGGCGCGCCCGCGAGCATCACGAGCAGCTCGAACTCCGTGGGCGTCAGGTGCACCTCCTCGCCCGCGCGGTGCACGCGCCGCTGGGCACGGTCGATGGTGACGTCGCCGGCCACGAGCGGGGGCTCGGCGGGTGCGGAGGCGGCGGCCTGCGCCGCCCGCTCCACGCGTCGCAGCAGGGCCTTGACCCGCGCGACGAGCTCGCGCATCGAGAACGGCTTGGTCATGTAGTCGTCCGCGCCCACGCCGAGCCCGATGATCATGTCCGTCTCGTCGTCACGGGCCGTCAGCATGAGGACCGGGGTGGGGTGGTCCGCCTGGATGCGGCGGCACACCTCTAGACCGTCGATGCCGGGCAGCATGACGTCGAGGACGACGGCGTCCGGGTGCAGCCGGGCCGCGGCGTCCACGCCCGACAGTCCGTCGCGGGCGACCTCGACCCGCCAGCCTTCGGCGGAGAGGCGCTGCGCGATGGCGGTGGCGATGGCCGGCTCGTCCTCGACGACGAGCACCGTGGCATTCCGCTGGCCCTGCCCGGAACTGCTCGCAGTGGTGGTCATGGATCCCATCTTGCACTCAACACCTGAGGTTTCGCTGGGCATCTCCTGGCGTGGCGGCCGCGGTGCGACAGCGTCGGGGCCGACCCGATACGATCTGCGCACGATGGATGACAGTCGATATACCGGTCCGGACCGCCGTCGGGGGCCCACGTGCTGACCGACCTGATCATGGTCGCCGTGGGTGTGCTGCTCACCGCCGGCACGGCGATCTTCGTGGCGAGCGAGTTCTCCCTGGTCACGTTGGACCCGGCGGTCGTCGGCGCCGACGACGAGGAGGGCGACAGTCCCTCGCCCGGCCGGACGGGTCCCGACAGGCGGGACCGCATCGTCCGCTCCGGGCTGAAGCACCTGTCGACCGAGCTGAGCTCGGCGCAGGTCGGCATCACCGTGACGACGATCCTGCTGGGCTACACCGCCCAGCCGGCGCTGCTGTCCCTGTTCGGGGCCGGGCTCGCCGCCACGCCGCTGGGCGCGGGGATGGCGTCCGTCCTGGCCGGGGTCCTCGCTCTCGTCGTGGTCAACGCCTTCTCCATGCTGTTCGGCGAGCTCATCCCCAAGAACTTCGCGCTGTCGACGCCGCACACGACCGCGCGCGCCGTCGTGCCGGTGCAGCGGGTCTTCACCGTCGTCTTCGGGCCGCTCATCGCGGTCCTGAACGGGTCGGCGAACGCGATCCTGCGCCGCATGGGCATCGAGCCCCGCGAGGAGCTGTCCGGCGCGCGGTCGGCCTCCGAGCTGCTGTCGCTGGTGCGCCGCTCCGCCCAGGAGGGCACCCTCGAGGAGGGCACCGCGACGCTGCTGGCGAACTCCCTGGAGCTCGACGAGCTCACCGCGCGCGACGTGATGACCGACCGCACGCGCATGTCCGTCGTCTCCCGGGACACCAGCGCCCGGGAGGTCGTGGCCCTGGCCCACCGCACGGGCCACTCGCGCTTCCCGGTGATCGGTGACGACCGCGACGACGTCGTCGGCCTGGTGCACCTGCGGCGCGCCGTCGGCGTCCCGGACCCCCGCCGTGACGACGTCCCGGCCGGGGCGCTCATGGTCGACGCGCCGCGCGTGCCGGAGACCGTCACGCTCGGCCCCCTGCTCGTGGAGCTGCGCGGTCTCGGGCTGCAGATGGCCGTCGTCGTGGACGAGTACGGCGGGACCTCCGGGGTGGTGACGCTGGAGGACGTCGTCGAGGAGCTCGTGGGCGACGTCGCGGACGAGCACGACCGGCGCCGCGGCGGCGTGGCGCGGCTCGCGGACGGCTCGTGGGCGGTGCCGGGCGTGCTGCGCCCCGACGAGCTGCAGGAGTCCACCGGGCTGCGCGTGCCCGAGGGAGCCTCCTACGAGACGCTCGGCGGCCTGGTCATGGACCGCCTCGGGCGGCTGCCGGCCGAGGGTGACGTCGTCGAGGTCGACGGGGTCACGCTGCGCGTCGAGATCGTCGAGGGGCGCCGCGTGGAGCGGCTCCGGGTCGTGGGGGAGGACGCATGAGCACCGGGACCGCGCTGCTGGTCGGCGCGCTGCTGCTGATCGGGAACGCCTTCTTCGTCGGCGCCGAGTTCGCCGTGCTGTCCGTGAAGCGCAGCACCATCGAGCCGCGGGCGGAGGCCGGGGAGCGGCGCGCGAAGGTCGTGCTGTGGGCGATGGAGAACGTCTCGCTCATGCTGGCCTGCGCCCAGCTCGGGATCACCGTCTGCTCGACCGGGCTGGGGATCATCGCCGAGCCGGCGCTCGCCCACCTGCTCGAGGGGCCGTTCGCGGCGCTCGGGGTGCCGGAGCAGCTCGTGCACCCGGTGGCGCTGGTGCTGGCCCTGGGCGTCGTCGTCTACCTGCACGTCGTGCTGGGGGAGATGGTCCCCAAGAACCTCGCGGTGACGGGGCCGGAGGCGGCCGCGCTCTGGTTCGCGCCGCCGCTGGTGTTCATCGCCCGCGTCGTCCGGCCGATCATCGTGGCACTCAACTGGGTGGCCAACCACGCGATCCGGATGCTGGGCGTCGAGCCGAAGGACGAGGTGGCCTCGGCCTTCACCGTCGAGGAGGTGCAGTCGATCGTCGAGCACTCCCGGGCGGAGGGCGTCCTCGAGGACGACCAGGGGCTGCTCACCGGGGCGATCCAGTTCTCCTCGCGCACCGCGCGTGACGTGATGGTGCCGCTGGCGTCGCTCGTCACGCTCGCCCCGGGAGCCTCCCCGGAGGACGTCGAACGGCTGGTGGCCCGGACGGGATTCAGCCGGTTCCCGATGGTCGAGCCCGAGGACGACGGCCCCGGGCGGCTCCTGGGCTACCTGCACCTCAAGGACGTGCTGTACGCGACCAACGGCAACCGGTCGCGCCCCGTGCCGACGTGGCGCGTGCGCGCGACCGCGACCGTCGGCCCCGACGAGGAGGTCGAGGACGCGCTGCGCGCCATGCAGCGCTCCGGCGCGCACCTCGCCCGGGTGGACGAGGGTGGCCGCCCCGTCGGTGTCGTCTTCCTCGAGGACATCCTCGAGGAGCTCGTCGGCGAGGTCCGGGACGCGATGCAGCGCCGCCGCTGACGCGGTGAACAAGGCCTCGTGCGGGGTTGAACAGGGCGTGAACAACCGGGGCTTGGCCGTGAGCGCCGTCACCGCTATGGTTCGGTCACAGAACGGCATCCGAGGACGGCGCGGGACGCGTCGTCGCAGGTGACCGTCGGATGGGCACGGAGTCGGTGAGCCGCGGTGACGCGGCCGGAGAACCACGGAGGTGGCGTGGACACGACGTCGCAGGGCGACGCCCGATCCCCGCGCTCCCGTCGCGAGATCCGTGAGGCCGAGGACGCCCGCGCCGGTCGGCGCCAACGTCGCGGCCCGGCCCGCAAGGGCCGTGGACGGGGCGCGCACGCGGCACCCGCCGGTCACACCTGGATCACTCGGGCGACGGTCCTGGGCTCGCTGGCCGCGGTGACCATCGCCGTCCCGCTGTCCACCGACGCCGACGCCGACGACCACTCCCCGTTCGACCTGGAGACGGCCCCGGCGGGGCCGTCCACGCTGGCCCTGCTGCAGTCGGGGTCGACGGCGCCGTCGACGGCGTCCGCCATCGCGGCGGCACCCCGCGAGCGCACCGTGGACGTGGCCAGCCGGTCGACCGTGGCCCGCGACCCGCTGCCGGAGTGCGACGCCGCCGCCCCGGTGGACGGCACCAACGGCCAGCTCGCCGACCACTCGCTGTGCGACCTGTGGCAGAGCGGCGAGCAGCTGCGCCCGGATGCCGCCGTGGCGCTCAGCGCGCTCAACGAGGCGTTCAACGCCCGCTTCGGGCGCGACCTCTGCCTCGTGGACAGCTATCGCTCCCTGTCGTCCCAGTACGCCGTCAAGGCGAGCCGGGGGTACCTCGCCGCGACGCCCGGGACGTCCATGCACGGCTGGGGCCTGGCGATCGACCTGTGCTCCAAGGAGACGGGCAGCGCCGACGTCTACCAGTGGCTCTGGGACAACGGCCCGGCCTACGGCTGGGAGAACCCGCCGTGGGCCCAGCGGGGCGGTTCGGGCAAGTACGAGCCCTGGCACTTCGAGTACCGTGCCGGCGTCGAGGAGATCTCCGTCTGGCACTGACGGCGTACTGTCGTGGCATGTCCACGGACTACTCCGACTTCGAGTTCGAACGCCGGTTCCTCGTGCGCGAGCTGCCGGGCACGCTGCGGGACGCGCCGTCGCTCATCGTCCAGTCCTACTACCTGTCCGACGGCGGCTACGCCCTGCGGGTGCGGGCGCAGGCGAACGGGGTCGAGGCGGGGCTGGACGCCCGCAGCGACCCCCGCGACGTCCTGGACGCCCACCGCGACCAGATCGACTTCGCCGCCGTCACGGTCAAGGGCCCGTCGGCCGGCGGGACCCGGTACGAGGCCGAGCGGCAGCTCGACCCGCTCGTCGGGGTCGAGCTCGTCCGGCGCGGCGGCGCGCGGGTCCTCAAGACGCGGTACGCGGTGTGGCTCGGAGCCGACGGCTGGTCCATCGACGTCTTCGGCGGGGCCAACGACCCCCTGATCGTCGCGGAGTGTGAACGGTCCGGACCGGTCACCGAGCTGCAGATCCCCGAGTTCTGCGTCACCGAGATCACGGACGACCGCCGGTTCTCGAACGAGTCCCTGGCCGTGCGCCCCTTCGGTGAGTGGGCGGTGGACCACGCCCGTGAGCTGGCGGAGTCGGGCCCGCAGTTCCGTGACGACTTCGGCGAGAACCAGCGGCTGCCGCCGGCAGAGCGCTGACGGTGCCTAGGCTCCCGGAACCTCGCGGCGTGCGGGGCCGACGTACGCCGACAGCGGCCGGATGAGGGAGTTCGCCGCCTGCTGCTCGGCCACGTGTGCCGTCCAGCCCGTGACGCGCGCCGCCACGAACAGCGGCGTGAAGGTGTCGGTGTCGAACCCCATCAAGTGGTAGGCGGGCCCGGCCGGGTAGTCGAGGTTCGGATAGATTCCCTTGCGCTCGACGAACGCGGACTCCAGGGCGTCGTATAGGTCGCCCAGGTCCTGGCGGTCGTAGTGGGCCACCAGGGCGTCGAGCGCGGCCTTCATCGACGGCACGCGCGAGTCGCCGTGCTTGTACACGCGGTGCCCGAACCCCATGACCTTGCGGCGGGCGGCCAGCGCCTCGTCGAGCCAGGCCGCGGCGCGGTCGGCGGTCCCGATCTCGGTGAAGGCGTGCATGACGGCCTCGTTCGCGCCACCGTGCAGCGGGCCCTTGAGCGCGCCGATCGCGCCCGTGACGGCCGAGTACACGTCGGACAGGGTCGAGGCGATCACGCGGGCGGTGAACGTCGAGGCGTTGAAGGAGTGCTCGGCGTACAGCACGAGCGAGACCCGGAACGCGTCCACGACGGCGTCGTCGGGCACCTCCCCGAAGGTCTGCCACAGGAAGTTCCGGGCGTAGTCCAGGTCGTCGCGGGGCGCGACCGGCTCCAGTCCCCGGCGGCGGCGCTGGGTGTGGGCCACGATCCCGGGCAGCTGGGCGAACAGGTAGACGGCGCGCCCCCGGTTGAGCTCCGGGTCGAGCACGCCGTTCTCGCCGCCGAGCGTCCCGTCGAGACCGCCGAGCTGGCTGACCGCGGTGCGCACGGCGTCCATGGGGTGCGCCGAGACGGGCACGTCGTCCAGCGCCCGCCGCGTGCGCTCGTCCATCGGTCGCAGCGACCGTTCCTGCTGCTCGAGGGCCGCCAGCTCGGGGGCCGTCGGCAGCTCACCGTGCCACAGCAGGTGCGCCACGGCCTCGAACGGCTGCGTCGCGGCCAGGTCCTGGACCGGGTACCCGCGGTACAGCAGGGAGTTGGTCTCCGGGTCGACCTTCGAGATCGCCGTGGTGTCGGCGACGACGCCGGCCAGGCCCTTGCGGACGTCGGCCTCGGTGGGGGAGTCGGTCATCGGTGCTCCTTCGCTCGCGTGCCGCGCGGCGTCGCGCGACGGGTCCGGTCAGTCCGCTCGGTGGTGGTGGTCCTCCAGCGAGAAGTCGTACACCCCGGCGTCGAACGTGCTGTAGGCCGGGTAGTCGAGCAGGTCGTACAGGTCGGCGCGGGTCTGCATGCGCCCGACGGCGGAGTCCAGCGAGCCCTCGGCGCGCAGCGCGTCGAGCCCGCCCTCGGCGGCGCCCATGGCCAGGCGCAGCAGGGAGACCGGGTAGATGACCATCGCGACGCCCGCGTCGTGCAGCCGGGTGGCGGTGAACAGCTCCGACTTGCCGAACTCGGTCATGTTGGCCAGGACCGGCACGTCCAGCGCGGACGCCATCGCGGCGAACTCGTCGAGGTCGCGCATCGCCTCCGGGAAGACGGCGTCCGCCCCGGCGTCCACGAGGGCCCGGGCGCGCTCGATCGCGGCCTCCAGCCCGGCTCCGGCGCGGATGTCGGTGCGGGCCATGATCAGCAGGTTCTCGTCCCGGCGAGCGGTCACAGCAGCACGGATGCGCTGCAGCGCTGTGGGTTCGTCCACCACCTGCTTGCCGTCGAGGTGGCCGCACCGCTTGGGGTTCACCTGGTCCTCGACGTGCAGGCCGGCGACGCCGGCGTCCTCCATCGTCTGGACCGTGCGGGCCACGTTCATCGCCTCGCCGAACCCGGTGTCGGCGTCCACGAGCGTCGGCAGGTCGGTCATCCGGGCGACCTGACCGGCGCGCCCGGCGACCTCGCTGAGGGTGGTGAGCCCGACGTCGGGCAGGCCCAGGTCGGCCGCGACGACGGCACCCGAGACATACACGCCGTCGAACCCCTTGCGCTCGATCAGGCGCGCCGAGAGCGGGTTGAACGCCCCGGGGAGCTGCAGCAGGTCGCCGGAGCGCAGGCGTGCGCGGAACGTGGCGCGCTTGGCGGCGGGGGTCAGGTCCGAATACAGCATCAGAAGATCCCGGGTGCGGCGGTGGCCCCCGCGGCAGGGTCGACGGCGGGGGTCACGCTGAGCCCGGCGAGCTCGTCCGCATCCAGCTCGGGCAGGCGCTGGGCGACGTCGAGGAACCGCTCGATCTCGTCGTCGGCCAGCACGCCGTCGGCCAGGGACCGGAACTTGGCCACGTACTGCTCGCGACCGAACGGCCGCGCACCGAGCGGGTGGGCATCGGCCACGGCGATCTCGTCGACGATGCGCTCGCCGTCCGCCATCTCGATCTCCACGCGGCCGCCGAAGGACTTCTCGTCGGGGTCGGCCGAGTGGTAGCGACGGGTCCACTCCGCGTCCTCCGCCGTGGTGACGTGGCGCCAGAGCTCGACGGTGTCCGGGCGGCCGGCACGCTCGGGGGCGTAGCTGGCCACGTGGTCCCACGCACCGTCCTGCAGGGCGACGGTGAAGATGTAGGGGATCGAGTGGTCGAGGGTCTCCCGGCTGGCGGTCGGGTCGTACTTCTGCGGGTCGCCGGAGCCGGAACCGATGACGTGGTGGGTGTGGTGCGAGGTGTGCAGCACGATCGAGCGCACGGCCTGCGGCTCGCGCAGCTCGGGCCGCTCGGTGCCGAGACGCCGGGCCAGGTCGATCCAGGCCTGCGCCTGGTACTCGGCCGAGTGCTCCTTGGTGTAGGTGTCCAGGATCGCCGTGCGGTCCTCCCCGTGACCGGGCAGCGGCACCGTGTACCGCGCCTCGGGGCCGGACAGCATCCAGGCGATGAACCCGTCCGTGCCCTCGTAGATCGGGCTGGGGGAGGTCTGCCCGCGCATCGCCCGGTCCACGGCCTCGATCGCCATCTTCCCGGCGAACGCGGGGGCGTGCGCCTTCCACGTGGAGATCTCGCCCTTGCGGGACTGCCGCGTCGCCGTCGTCGTGTGCAGCGCCTGGCCGACGGCCTGGTAGATCGTGTCCGCCGGCAGGCCCAGCAGGGTGCCGATCCCGGCGGCGGCGCTCGGGCCGAGGTGCGCCACGTGGTCGATCTTGTGCTCGTGCAGGCAGATGCCCTTGACCAGGTCGACCTGGATCTCGTACCCGGTGACGATGCCGCGCAGCAGCTCGGCGCCCGAGCGGCCCAGATGCTGGGCCACCGCCAGGACCGGCGGGATGTTGTCTCCCGGGTGGGAGTACTCCGCGGCGAGGAACGTGTCGTGATAGTCCAGCTCGCGCACGGCCACGCCGTTGGCCCAGGCAGCCCACTCGGGGCTGGTGCGCTCACCGCTGCCCACGATGGTGGCGCCCGCACCGCCGCGGGAGACCGGGTGCGCCTCCGCCTGGGCGCGCGCGGCCAGGATCGGTGCGCGCCCCAACGACGCCGTGGCCACCGCCGCGTTGTCGATGATCCGGTTGATCACCATGTCGGTGACCTCCGGCGTCGGGTCGAGCTGCTCGGCCGCGACGTCCGCGATCTTCCACGCGAGCTGGTCGGTGCGGGCGAGCGGTTCGTCGGCGCGGTAGGTGCGCACGGTGTGGTCGATCATGGATCCTCCGGATCACGGGGACGGCATCAGGCCCGACGTCGGCGTCGACGCCTGCCCTGGCGAACCTAACGCGCCCGGCGCCGGGCGTCCACGCCGGTACCGGGTACCGCCGTCGGGCCGTGCGGCATCATCGACCTTCCCATCGATCCGGTCTGCCGTCGTCGACCCGCACCACCCCCGCGCGGGAGAGTGAGCGCTGCGTGCGCGCGGGCGCGTGTGCCGGCGGCCGGCGGCCCACTCATCGGCTCGACGGCTCGTCCTCGATCGCGACCTCCGCCATCGGGGGTTCCGGTGCGCGGCGGGCCCCTGGACGGGCGAGCGCGAGCACCGCGAGGACGCCGACGAAGACGGGCGTCGCCAGGCTCAGTGCACCCTGCCGTGTCCAGGCGATCACGAGCGGGTCGGAGACACCACCGTCCATCCGGGAGGTGGCGCCGTCCAACGACGCGCTGAGCGCGCTGTAGGGAAGGGTGGTCGACGCCACGGCCCAGGCGATGAGGGCGAGCGTCGTCGCGGCGGCGGCCCACACCGGGAGCTGGTGCCATCGCGTCGCCGCCGCCCGCTGACAGTGCCAGAGCGGCCAGACGGCCAGCGCCGTCACCACGGCGATCCCGAGATGGTCCACGACCGGCGCCCGCAGCCGGGCCACCGACACGGTCGAGCCGTCCCAGCTCAGCAGGGCTCCGCCGACGATGCTCGAGGCACGCAGGTCGAGGTAGCCGATCGCCGTGACGTACACCGTGGCCCCGACCGTCGCGGCCAGGACCCCCAGCAGGAGTCCGAGGGATGTCGGTCTGACCGGCGTGCGCACCGCTCCACCTCCGTTCGGGACACCCGGGGTGGGCATCGGTCCGCCGAACGTAGTGGTTGCCTCAAGAGCCGGTCAACGACGGTCGGGCGACCCTGTGCTGATCGCCGCGCCTCGCAGCCGCAGCGGTCCGCCGTCGCGCCGCCGGGAACGACGAAGGTCCCCGGGCCGTCAACGACCCGGGGACCTCGATGGTGCGCCTGAAGGGATTCGAACCCCCGACCTTCTGCTCCGGAGGCAGACGCTCTATCCACTGAGCTACAGGCGCGAGTACCGGGCGCGTCGCCAGAGGCGATGCCGCAGCACGGTCCCCGAGACTACCACCGCGGCTGTGCAGGTCGGAAAACGAGCGCGGCGCCGTCGGAGGGCGGCCGGCGCCGGGCCGGTAGAATCGCCCGGTGACCCCCGACGAGCTCTCCGAAGCACTCAGCGCTGCCCTCGCCGCGGCCGTGGCCGACGGCACCCTGGACCTTCCCGCCGACGCCGTGCCGGCGTCGGTCCACGTGGAGCGACCCCGGCAGCGCGAGCACGGCGACTGGGCCACGAACGTCGCGCTGCAGCTCGCGAAGAAGGCGGGCACGACGCCGCGGGCGCTGGCCGAGGACCTGGCCGCGCGCCTCGGGTCCACCCCGGGGATCAAGGCGGTCGACGTCGCCGGCCCGGGATTCCTGAACATCACGCTGGAGGCAGGTGCCGCCGGCGAGCTGGCGCGCACCATTGTCGAGTCGGGCGCCGCCTACGGCCGCAACGACTCCGAGGTCGGCAAGAAGGTCAACCTGGAGTTCGTCTCGGCGAACCCGACGGGGCCGATCCACATCGGCGGCGTGCGCTGGGCCGCCGTCGGGGACTCCCTTGCCCGCGTGCTCGAGGCCAGCGGCGCCGAGGTGACACGCGAGTACTACTTCAACGACCACGGCGCGCAGATCGACCGTTTCGCGCGGTCGCTGCTCGCCCGCGCTCGCGGCCAGGAGGCGCCGGAGGACGGCTACGGCGGGCAATACATCGCCGAGATCGCCGACGCCGTCATCGCTGACGCGGTCGCTGCGGGCGACACCGACCCGCGCGACCTGCCCGACGCCGAGGCGCAGGAGGTCTTCCGGTCGCGCGGCGTGGAGCGCATGTTCGGCGAGATCAAGTCCTCGCTGCACGACTTCGGCGTCGACTTCGACGTGTTCTTCCACGAGGACTCCCTGCACGGGTCCGGTGCGGTGGACCGCGCCGTGGCCCGGCTGCAGGACGCGGGCCGGATGTTCGAGGCCGACGGCGCGACCTGGCTGCGTACGACCGACTTCGGCGACGACAAGGATCGCGTCGTCATCAAGTCCGACGGCGACGCCGCGTACATCGCCGGCGACATCGCCTACTACCTGGACAAGCGCGAGCGCGGCTTCGACGAGGCGATCATCATGCTCGGCGCGGACCACCACGGCTACGTCGGCCGCATGATGGCGGTGTGCGCCGCGTTCGGCGACACCCCGGGCGTCAACCTGCAGCTCCTCATCGGCCAGATGGTCAACCTGGTCAAGGACGGCCGGCCGGTGCGCATGTCCAAGCGTGCCGGGACCGTCGTCACGCTCGAGGACCTGGTGGACGCCGTGGGCGTCGACGCCGCCCGCTACTCGCTGGCACGGTCGTCGGTGGACACGAGCATCGACCTGGACCTCGACCTGCTCGCCAGCGCCACCAACGAGAACCCGGTCTACTACGTCCAGTACGCCCACTCGCGCACCTGCGCCGTGGATCGCAACGCCGCGGACCGGTCCGTGGCGCGGGCCGACGGCTTCGACCCCGCCCTGCTCGATCACGAGACCGAAGCAGTGCTGCTCGGTCGCCTGACCGAGTTCCCGCGGATCGTCGCCCAGGCGGCCGAGCTGCGCGAACCGCACCGCGTCGCCCGCTACCTCGAGGGGCTCGCTGCGGACTACCACAAGTGGTACAGCGAGCGTCGCGTCCTGCCCTACCCGGACGAGGAGGTCGAGACCGTGCACCGCACGCGCCTGTGGCTCAACGACGCCGTGCGCCAGGTGCTCGCCAACGGGCTCGACCTGCTCGGTGTCAGCGCCCCGGAGCGGATGTGAGCGCCCGGGTGGACGCGGACGGGACGACGGCGGCACTCCCGACAGGTGGGCCCGGTGCCCTGGGTGCGCCCTGGTCCTCAGGTGTCCGACGTCGGCCGGACGGCGAGGTCGAGGTGGCCGGCGTCCCCGTGAGCGCTCTGGCCGCCGAGCACGGCACGCCCGCCTACGTGCTGGACGAGGCGGACTTCAGGGCCCGGGCCCGGGCCTACCGGACGGCCTTCGAGGCCGCCTTCGACCAGGTCGGCGCGGGCGTCGACGTCTACTACGCGGGCAAGGCCCTGCTCACCGTCGCGGTCGCACGCTGGGCCACCCAGGAAGGGTTGCGGGTCGACACGGCCTCGGGCGGCGAGCTGGCCACCGCCCTGCGGGCCGGGGTGCCGGGCACCGCGATCGGGCTGCACGGCAACAACAAGTCCGACGCCGAGATCCTCGCCGCGCTCGACGCGGGCGTGGGCCGCCTCATCGTCGACTCCCTCGTGGAGATCGACCGCGTGGCCGACCTCGCCGCCTCCCGGGGCGTCGTCGCGCCCGTGATGGTCCGCGTGACCACGGGCGTGCACGCCGGGGGGCACGAGTACATCTCCACCGCGCACGAGGACCAGAAGTTCGGCCTGTCGGTGAGTGCCGGGCCCGACGGCGGGACGTCCCCGGCGCTCGCGGCCCTGGTGGCCGTCGTGGCGCGGCCCGAGCTGGAGCTGCTGGGCATCCACTCCCACATCGGCTCCCAGATCCTCGACCCCTCCGGGTTCGAGGCCGCGGCCCGCGTGGTGCTGCAGCTGCGCGCGGACCTCGCCCAGCGCACCGGTGTGCTCGTGGACGAGGTCGACCTGGGCGGCGGGTACGGCATCGCCTACCTGCCGGCGGACGAGGCCCTCGAGCCCGGACCCGTGGCCCGTGACGTCGCCGAGGCCGTCGCCGCCGTGGCGGGTGAGCTCGGCACGCCCCTGCCGCGGTTCTCCATCGAGCCGGGCCGCGCCGTCGTCGGGCCGGCCGGGTTGACCCTCTACACCGTCGGCACGGTCAAGCCGGTCACCGTGTCGGCATCGGTCGACGGCGGGGCCACGGCCGGCACCTTCACCCGCCTGTACGTGTCGGTGGACGGCGGGATGAGCGACAACATCCGCCCCGCCCTGTACGGCGCGCACTACCACGCGGAGGTCGTGGGGCGGCTCTCCGACGCCGCCCCGGTGCTGGCCCGCGTGGTGGGCAAGCACTGCGAGAGCGGGGACATCGTGGTGCACGAGGTCATGCTGCCGGGGGACGTGCGTGCCGGTGATCTGCTGGCGGTCGCCGCCACGGGTGCCTACGGCCGGTCGATGGCCTCCAACTACAACGCGCTCACGCGGCCTCCTGTGGTCGCCGTCGCGGACGGTGCCTCGCGCGTCCTCGTGCGCCGCGAGACCGTGGAGGACCTCCTGGCGCTCGACCAGGGCTGACCGCCGCTCGGACCCGCCGTCACGATGCGGACGGCGGGCCGACCGGCTCCCGGGCACGGCTATCCTTTCCTCGTCCCCGACGTCCCTGATCGAAGGTGGCCCCGTGCCCGCTGCAGACCGCCCGTCCGCCGAGCCCGCGCCGTCGGACGTGCCGCGCCGGCCGCGCACGCCCCAGCGCGTCGCGCTGCTCGGCTGCGGCGTCGTCGGCACCCAGGTGGCCACCCTGCTCCTCGAGCAGTCGTCGGACCTCGAGGCGCGCGTCGGTGCCCCCCTGGAGCTGGCGGGCATCGCGGTGCGCGACCTCTCCCGCCCCCGGGAGGGCGTCCCCGCCGAGCTGCTCACCGACGACGCCGAGGCCCTGGTCGAGTCCGCGGACATCGTCGTGGAGCTGATGGGCGGGATCGAGCCCGCACGGACGTTGATCCTGCGCGCGCTGGCGCGCGGCGCGAGCGTCGTGACGGCCAACAAGCAGCTCCTCGCCGAGCAGGGCCCCGTGCTGTTCGAGGCCGCCGACGCCGCCCGGGCGGACCTGTCGTTCGAGGCCGCCGTCGCGGGGGCCATCCCGATCGTGCGCCCCGTGCGCGAGTCGCTCGCGGGCGACCAGGTGCTGCGCGTGCTCGGCATCGTCAACGGCACCACCAACTACGTCCTGGACGAGATGACCACCCAGGGCATGGAGCTGGACGACGCCGTCCGGCGCGCCCAGGAGCTCGGCTACGCCGAGGCGGACCCCACGGCGGACGTCGACGGGTTCGACGCCGCGGCGAAGGCCGCGATCCTCGCCTCCCTCGCCTTCCACACCCGGGTCTCGATCCACCAGGTCGCCCGCGAGGGTATCCGCGGGATCACCAGCGACGACGTCGAGTGGGCCCGGCGCACCGGGTACGTCCTGAAGCTGCTCGCCATCGCCGAGCGGACGGGTGAGGGCGTGGCGGCCCGCGTCCACCCGGCGCTCGTGCCGCTCGACCACCCGCTGGCCGCGGTGCGCGGCGCGTTCAACGCCGTCTTCGTCGAGGCCGAGGGCGCCGGGCCGCTCATGTTCTACGGGCAGGGCGCGGGCGGGCGCCCGACGGCGTCGGCCGTGCTGGGCGATGTCGTCTCGGCGGCCCGCGACCGGCTGATCGGGGGCAAGGGGCCGCAGGAGTCGGCCTACGCCTCGCTGCCCGTCCTGCCGGCCGACGCGGCCGTCACCCGGTACCAGGTGCGCCTCGAGGTGGCCGACCGGACAGGTGTCCTCGCGCAGGTCGCCGGTGTGCTCGCCGAGAACGGCGTGTCGATCGACACCGTGCGGCAGAGCGAGGCCCTGACGGCCGCCTTCGAGGCCGAGCCGGCCTCCGAGCCCGTCCCCGGTGCCGTGCCCGAGCAGGGCGAGCCCGTGGCGAGGCTGGTCCTGACCACGCACGCCGCGCGCGAGGCGTCGCTGGCCGCGACGGTCAGCGCGCTGGAGCGCCTGGAGCCCGTCCGTCAGATCACGTCAGTCCTGCGAGTCGAGGGAGTCTGAGCATGCCGGCCCACCAGTGGCGCGGTGTCATCACCGAGTACGCCGACCGTCTGCCCGCCCACGTCGCCGAGAGGATCGTGACCCTCGGCGAGGGGGGCACCCCGCTGGTGGGAGCCCCGGCGCTCTCCGCGCGCACCGGTGCCGACGTGTACGTCAAGGTCGAGGGGATGAACCCGACCGGATCGTTCAAGGACCGCGGCATGACGACGGCGATGTCCGCCGCGGCCGCGCGCGGCGCGAAGGTCGTGGTCTGCGCCTCGACGGGCAACACCTCCGCGTCGGCCGCCGCCTACGCCACGCGGGCGGGGATGATCTGCGCGGTGCTGGTCCCGGACGGCAAGATCGCGATGGGCAAGCTCAGCCAGGCGATCGCGCACGGCGCCAGGCTGCTGCAGGTGGACGGCAACTTCGACGACTGCCTGGTCGTGGCCCGCAAGCTCGCCGAGGCCTACCCGGTCGAGCTGGTCAACTCGGTCAACCCGGACCGCATCGAGGGTCAGAAGACCGCGGCGTTCGAGATCGTCGACGCCCTCGGCGACGCTCCCGACATCCACGCTCTGCCGGTCGGCAACGCGGGCAACATCACCGCGTACTGGAAGGGCTACCGCGAGTACGCGGGGATCGCGACCGGCGACGAGGGGCCCGGCGCCGCCCCGGTGGCCGTGGCCACCCGGACGCCCGCCATGTGGGGCTTCCAGGCGGCGGGTGCGGCACCGATCGTGCAGGGGCACCCGGTGGACCCGGAGACGATCGCCACGGCGATCCGGATCGGAAACCCGGCCTCCTGGACGCAGGCCGAGGAGGCCCGCGACGCCTCGGGCGGGGTGATCGAGGCGGTGTCCGACGACGAGATCCTCGCCGCGCACCGGGTGCTCTCGGCCGACGTCGGCGTGTTCGTCGAGCCGGCGTCCGCCGCCGGTGTGGCCGGCCTGCTGTCCCGGGCGGAGCGCGGCCTCGTCCCCGAGGGGGCGCGGGTGGTCGTCACGGTGACCGGCCACGGACTGAAGGACCCCCAGTGGGCGCTGCGCGGTCCGGACGGCGGCGACGTCACCCCGACGCGGGTGAGCGCCGACGTCGTGTCCGTCGCGGACGCGCTCGGGCTGGAGTGAGATGAGGCTCGGCGCCGACCACGTGGTCGCGAGGGTTCCCGCCACGAGCGCGAACCTGGGCCCCGGCTTCGATGCGATGGGCCTGGCCCTCGGTCTCCACGACGAGGTGGAGGTCCGGCTGGTGGCCAGCGACGAGATCCTCGTCGAGGTCACGGGCGAGGGCGCGGGCGAGGTGCCCGACGGCGCCGACCACCTCGTGGTGCGGGCGCTGCGGCACACGCTGGACCTGGCGGGCGCCCCGCTGACCGGGATGCACCTGCGCTGCGCCAACCGCATCCCGCACGGGCGGGGGCTGGGTTCGTCGGCGGCCGCGGTGGTCTCGGGCATCGTGGCGGCGCGGGGTCTGCTGGCGGACCCCCGGGCGCTGGACGCCGCCACCATGCTGAGGATCGCCACCGACTTCGAGGGGCACCCGGACAACGCCGCCCCCGCGCTGCACGGGGGAGCGACCCTCGCCTGGTCGGGGGCGGACGGCCCCCGGGCGGTCGGCCTGGAGATCGACCCGCGGATCGCGGTGACCGCACTGGTACCCGACGTCCGCCTGGCGACCAGTCGGGCGCGCGGTGTGCTGCCGGAACAGGTGCCGCACGCGGACGCGGCCTTCACCGCCGGGCGGGCCGCCCTGCTCGTGGAGTCGCTGGCGCGGCGCCCGGAGCTGCTGCTGGACGCCACCGAGGACCGGCTGCACCAGGACTACCGGGCGGGCGTCATGGCGGGTACCGCCGAGCTGGTCCGGGCGCTGCGTGCCGAGGGTCTGGCGGCCACGGTCTCCGGTGCCGGTCCCACGGTGCTCGTGCTGACGGCGCAGGGGCAGGGTGACGTCCTGGACGGCGTGCTCGCCGAGCTGGTCGACGACGTCGCCGGCTGGCACCGGGTGGATCCGGGCATCGACACGACCGGCGCGGTCTGCAGGAGTGATAGCATGAACTAAGCCTTCGGGAGCGGCCTCAGGGTTCGATCCTCGGATCGATCTGAGATCGACGTCGACGGCGCCATCCTCTTCGTCCCGCACGCTGTCGCGTGCGTCGTCGCAGGACGGGCGCCACGGTCGCGGCGGTGCGTCCCAGCGCCTCCCACGTCCACACCGAAGGCCGACAGCAACCCGGTCAGCGACGTCGTCGTACCACTGACACGAGGTTTGCGCCTGGCGCTCCCGCGTCCGGGCGCCCACCACCCCGGCCCGAGCGGATCTCCGCGGGGCCGCATACGAGGGGGAAGGGTCCTTCGTGACGAACACCACCGACAACCTGAGCTCGATGAAGCTTGCCGAGCTCCAGGCCATGGCGTCCCAGATGGGCGTCAAGGGCACGAGTCGCATGCGCAAGAGCGACCTCGCCGACGTCATCCGCACCCGTCGTGGCGGCGCGTCCGGCAACGGGTCCGCCGAGCAGCAGACCGCCCCGCCGAAGCGTCGCCCGACGGCGGCCTCCAGCGAGCAGCAGACCACCGTCGTCGACCCGCCGGTCGCCGCCGCGTCGGCGACGGCGCCGACCGTGCGGACCGAGGCCGCGGCCGACTCCGGCGAGCGCCGCCAGCGCCGCGCGACCCGTCCCACGTCCTCGGCCGAGGGCGCGGGGTCGGACCGCGGCGGTCGCGGCGGTCGTGACGGCTCCGAGAGCAGCACCGACCGCGAGGCCCGGCTGGCCGAGCTCGCCGACGCCGTGGCCGCGCCGCGTGAGCGGAACCAGCGCCAGCGCGGCGAGCGCCAGGGCGGCTCCGCCGCCAACGGGGAGCAGTCCACGCAGAACGACCGCTCCGAGGACCAGAACGGTCAGAACGGGCGGCAGGGGCAGCCCGACCAGCGCCAGCGCGGCGAGCAGCAGAACGACCGCTCCGGCTCGCGCCGTCGTCGTGGACGCGACCGCGGCCGTGACCGCAAGCGCAACCGTCCGGCACGCGGGGGCAACGGTCCCGACGTGGCGCTCGAGGACTCCGAGGTGCGCGACGACGACGTGCTCGTCCCGGTCGCGGGGATCCTCGACATCCTGGACAACTACGCGTTCGTCCGCACCAGCGGCTACCTGCCCGGTCCGAAGGACGTCTACGTCTCGCTGAACCAGGTCCGCAAGTCCGGCCTGCGTCGCGGCGACGCCGTCACCGGCGCGATCCGCCAGCCCCGCGAGGGCGAGGAGCCTCCGGGCGGGAACAGCTCCGGCAGCGGGAAGAACGTGCGCAACAAGTTCTCCGCCCTCGTCCGTCTCGACACCGTCAACGGGATGGCTCCGGAGCAGGCGCGCGAGCGGGCGGAGTTCACCAAGCTCACGCCGCTGTACCCGCAGGAGCGGCTGCGGCTCGAGAACCCCGAGGCCACCCGCCTGACCCCGCGCGTGATCGACATCGTCGCCCCGATCGGCAAGGGCCAGCGCGGACTCATCGTCGCGCCGCCGAAGGCCGGCAAGACGATCATCATGCAGCAGATCGCCAACGCCATCACGACCAACAACTCCGAGGTCCACCTCATGGTGGTGCTGGTCGACGAGCGGCCCGAAGAGGTCACCGACATGGAGCGGACGGTCAAGGGCGAGGTCATCGCCTCGACGTTCGACCGCCCGGCCTCGGACCACACCATCGTCGCCGAGCTCGCGATCGAGCGCGCCAAGCGCCTCGTCGAGCTCGGTCAGGACGTCGTGGTGCTGCTCGACTCCATCACCCGGCTCTCGCGCGCCTACAACCTGGCCGCGCCGGCGTCGGGCCGCATCCTGTCCGGTGGTGTCGACGCCGCGGCCCTGTACCCGCCGAAGCGATTCTTCGGTGCCGCCCGCAACATCGAGAACGGTGGCTCGCTGACCATCCTCGGCTCGGCGCTGGTGGAGACCGGCTCCAAGATGGACGAGGTGATCTTCGAGGAGTTCAAGGGCACCGGCAACATGGAGCTGCGCCTGTCCCGCAACCTCGCCGACAAGCGGATCTTCCCGGCGGTGGACGTCAACGCGTCCGGCACCCGCCGCGAGGAGGTCCTGCTCTCGCGCGACGAGCTCGGGATCGTCTACAAGCTCCGTCGGGTCATGGGCGCGCTCGACCAGCAGCAGGCGATCGAGCTCCTGCTGGGACAGCTCAAGAAGACCCAGACCAACGTCGAGTTCCTGCTGCACGTGCAGAAGACGACGCCGGCCGGGCTCTCCGACGGGGAGCCGGGCGAGACCGTCTGACGCACGGCGCACGTCACATCGTCGGCACAGGCGGAATCGTTCCGCGACCACCTGTGTTCTGGCACAATGGTTCGTCGGCCTGCCGGTTCACGGCTCGCGGTCCTGCGAGGCGACCCGGCGGCATCACACCTAGGAGCATCATGAAGTCCGGTATCCACCCCGAGTACGTCGTCACCCAGGTCACCTGCACCTGCGGCAACACGTTCACCACGCGCAGCACCGAGACGTCCGGCAAGATCAGCGCCGACGTCTGCAGCGCCTGCCACCCGTTCTACACGGGCAAGCAGAAGATCCTCGACACCGGTGGTCGCGTCGCCCGGTTCGAGGCGCGCTACGGCAAGAAGAAGTAGCACCCCGGCCAGCGCCGGCGACCCGCCCGACAACCTCTCCAGGGGCAGTCGGACGACGGGTCGCCGGCGCTGCCGTCTTCCCACGAGGTAGGCCTCCTGGCCGCGAGGTGGGCGGTCCGCCCGCGAGGTAGGCCTCCTCGTGGTCAGGTAGGCCGTCCGCCGGCGAGGTAGGCCACGGTCGGCGCAGCCCCGCCGGGGTCCGGTCCTACCTCGCGGGTCCCAGTTCTACCTCGCGGGAACCGGCCCTACCTCGAGAGCCGGTGGCCTACCTCGCGGGAACCGGCCCTACCTCGCGAGCCGGTGGCCTACCTCGCGAGCACCAGCTCGAGCTCGGCGTCCAGACACGGAGATGACGTGACCGAAGACTTCGCGGTGGCCCGGCCGCTGCTCGCCGAGCACGCCGAGATCGAGCAGGCGCTGGCCGACCCGGCCGTGCACGCCGACGCCGGCCGCGCCCGCACGCTCGGCCGCCGGTACGCCGAGCTCAACCGGGTCGTCGGGGCCTACCGTGCCTGGCGCACGGCCCACGACGACGCCGCCGCTGCCGCCGAGCTCGCCGACGAGGACGAGTCCTTCGCCGCCGAGCTGCCCGCGCTGCGGGACGCCGAGACCGACGCCGCCGAGCACCTGCGCCGCGTGCTGGTCCCGCGCGACCCCGACGACGGTCGCGACGTCATCCTGGAGATCAAGGCCGGCGAGGGCGGCGACGAGTCCGCCCTGTTCGCCGGCGACCTGCTGCGCATGTACCTGCGGTACGCCGAGCGCCGCGGCTGGTCCGCCCAGGTGCTCGAGTCCACCGAGACCGAGCTCGGCGGGTACAAGGACGTGCAGGTCGCGATCAAGTCCAAGGGCACCCTGCAGGACCCCGCCGACGGCGTCTGGGCCCACCTCAAGTACGAGGGTGGGGTCCACCGCGTGCAGCGGGTCCCGGTCACCGAGTCCCAGGGACGGATCCACACCTCGGCGGCCGGCGTCCTGGTCTTCCCGGAGGTCGACGACCCCGGTGAGGTCGAGATCGAGCCGAACGACCTGCGCATCGACGTCTACCGCTCCTCGGGCCCGGGCGGCCAGTCGGTGAACACCACCGACTCCGCCGTGCGCATCACGCACCTGCCCACGGGCATCGTGGTGTCCATGCAGAACGAGAAGTCCCAGCTGCAGAACAAGGAGCAGGCGCTGCGCGTGCTGCGCGCCCGGCTGCTCGCCGCGCAGCAGGAGGCGGCCGCGGCGGAGGCCGCCGACATCCGCCGGTCGCAGGTGCGCACCGTCGACCGCTCCGAGCGCATCCGGACGTACAACTACCCGGAGAACCGCGTCGCCGACCACCGCACCGGGTACAAGGCCTACAACCTCGACCACGTCCTCGCGGGAGACTTGGACGCCGTCGTGCGTTCGGCGATCGAGACCGACGAGGCGGCTCGGCTGGCCGCGGCCGGCGATGCCTGACCCGGCCGTCCCGCCGCGCACCGCCGCGCTGCTGCGCTCAGCCACCGGGACGCTGGCGGCGGCGGGGGTCCCCTCCCCGCGCGCCGACGCCGAGATCCTGCTCGGCCACGTGCTCGGCGTGGACCGGGGGGAGGTCCGGCGCCTCGCGCTGCTGGACGCCGAACCGGCATCCCTCGACGACGGCGTCGCCGCCCCGCACGGTGCCGTCGCCGACCGCTTCGCCCGCCTCGTCGAGCGTCGTGCGCGACGCGAGCCGTTGCAGCACCTCACCGGGCGCGCGCCGTTCCGGCACCTGGAGCTCGCCGTCGGCCCGGGCGTCTTCGTGCCGCGGCCCGAGACGGAGCAGGTGGCGCAGGTGGCGATCGACGAGGCCGCGGCGGTCGTGGCACGCCGGGGCGGCGCCGTCGTCGTCGACCTGTGCACGGGATCGGGGGCGATCGCCCTCGCCGTGGCCACCGAGGTCCCCGGCGCGACGGTGCGCGCCGTCGAGCTGGACGCGGGGGCGCACGCGTGGGCCCGCCGCAACGTCGCCGAGGCTGCTGAGGCTGCCGGACGTGCCGCCGTCGTGCACCTGGTGCGCGGCGACGCGCGCACGGCGCTGCGCGAGCTCGACGGCACCGTCGACGTCGTCGTCTCGAACCCGCCCTACGTGCCGCCGGACGCCGTGCCGCAGGATCCTGAGGTCTCCGGGCACGACCCGGCCGTGGCGCTCTACGGCCTGGGTCCGGACGGTCTCGAGGTGCCCCGGGGCATCGCGGCCGCCGCCGCCCGGCTGCTGCGCCCGGGCGGGCTCCTCGTCATGGAGCACGCCGAGGTGCAGGCCGCCGCCGCCCGCGACCTCGTCCGGGCCCACGGGTTCGAGGAGGCCGTCACCCGCCCGGACCTGGCCGGTCGGCCGCGGATGGTCGTGGCCCGGAGGACCGGGGGAGCGCCGGGCGCCCCGCGAACCGTGACAGACTGGGCCGGGTGAGCAGCGTGCACGACGTCACCGACTCGAACACCTGGGGCCCTGCGATCGACGAGGCGGTCAACACGATCTCCCGCGGCGCGCTGGTGGTCCTCCCGACCGACACCGTCTACGGCATCGGGGCGGACGCCTTCGACGCCGAGGCGGTCGCCGCGCTCCTGGCCGCCAAGGGGCGCGGGCGCCAGATGCCGCCGCCGGTGCTGGTACCGGACGTCCGGACCCTGGACGGCCTGGCCGTCGACGTGCCCGACGACGCACGGGCCCTGGTCGAGGCGTTCTGGCCCGGCGGCTTCACGATCATCCTGCGTTCCCAGCCGTCCCTGCACTGGGACCTGGGGGAGACCCACGGCACCGTCGCGCTGCGCATGCCCGACCACGAGGCGGCGCTCGCGCTGCTGCGTCGTACCGGTCCGCTCGCCGTCTCGAGCGCGAACCGGACCGGGCAGCCCGCGGCGAACGAGGCGTCGGACGCCGTCGACCAGCTCGGTGACGCGGTCGCCTGCTACCTCGACGGCGGGACCGCGCCGGGCGGGGTCGCCTCGACGATCGTCGACGCCACCTCGGGGCACCTGCGGGTGGTGCGCGACGGCGCCGTCCCGCTGACCGCGCTCCGCGAGGTCGCGCCCGTGCTCGGCCTCGGCGAGGAGCCGGACGAGGAGCCCGCCGGGTGAGGGTCTACGTCCTGGTCATGCTCATCGCCGCGGCGGTGACGTACCTGGCCACCCCGGGCGCCCGGTGGGTCGCCCGCCGCACCAACGCGATCTCGGCCGTGCGTGCCCGCGACGTCCATGTGCAGCCCACGCCTCGGCTGGGCGGGCTGGCCATGCTGCTGGGGATCGTCGTCGCCGTGCTGCTCGCCTCCCAGATGCCGTTCCTCGAGGGCGTCTTCGCCGACCGCCAGGTGATCGGCATCGTCGGCGGCGCGGTCATCGTCTGCCTCCTCGGCTGGGCCGACGACGTCTGGGACCTGGACTGGATGACCAAGCTGGCGGGTCAGGCGCTCGCGGCGGGCTTCGTCGCGTTCAACCAGGTCCAGCTGGTCTCGCTGCCGACCCCCGGTGGCCTCACGATCCCCTCGGCGCGGCTGTCGTTGTTCCTGACGATCCTGGTGATCGTGGTGGCGATGAACGCCGTCAACTTCGTCGACGGTCTGGACGGGCTCGCGGCCGGAATCGTGGCGATCGGCGGCTCGGCGTTCTTCCTGTACACGTACTCGTTGACGCAGCAGGCCAGCCCGGAGGACTACGCGAGCATCGCGACGCTCATGACCGCGGTCCTGGTGGGCATCTGTCTGGGCTTCCTGCCGCACAACTTCTACCCGTCGCACATCTTCATGGGCGACTCCGGCTCGATGGTGCTCGGCCTGGTCTTCGCGGGCGCCGCGATCTCGGTGATCGGCCGCTTCGACCCGACGCTGGCGGCGATCTCCGGCGCCCAGCGCGCGCCGCTGTTCATCCCGCTGCTGCTGCCGCTCGCCGTGGTGCTGCTGCCCCTGCTGGACATGACGATGGCGGTCGTGCGCCGACTGGCGGCCGGGAAGTCCCCGATGGCCCCCGACCGGATGCACCTGCACCACCGGATGCTCGCCCTGGGTCACTCGCACCGCCGTGCGGTCCTGATCCTGTACGTGTGGACCGCCGTGTTCGCCTTCGGAGCCGCCGCGCTCGTGCGGTGGCGCTGGCAGGTGGTGATGGTGTGGCTCGTGGTCGCGATCGTCGTGGCCCTGGTCCTCACGCTCGGCCCGCTGCGCACCCGAGGACGCTTCCTGGACGACGACGTGGCCACGGGAGCGCAGCAGGCCGTCGACGACGAGGCGGGCGTCCGGGTACCGGCCCGACCCGCCGCCCCGTCGGCACCCGGCGCGACCAACCCACGCACGACCTCCCGACCTCGCGAAGGACAGGCACGATGACCACGCCCCCCGCCCCTCGACCCCAGCAGCCGGACGGGCCCGGACCGGACGACGAGTCGACCGCCGCCGAACGGGTCATCCTGCGGACCGCGCTGCGCGACATGCTCGTGCTCGTCGGTGGCCTGCTGGTCCTCGGCTGCGCCGTCGGAGCGCTGGTGGACGGGATGGCGGGGGTGTGGGGCGCCCTCGTCGGCGCGACGCTCGCCGCGTTCTTCTGCGCGACGACGATCTGGTCGATGATGCGCACCATCGGTGCCAACCCGGTCAAGATGTTCGCCCTCATCATGGGGACGTGGATGGCCAAGATCGTCGTGCTCGTCGTGGTGCTCGCGCTGCTCAAGCAGGCGGACTTCTACAACGCGTACGTCCTCGTCGCGGTGCTCGCCCTCGGCGTGGCGGGGTCGGCGCTGCTGGACTACCGGGCGGTCAAGAACACGCGTATGCCCTACGTGCAGCCCTGACGCGACGCGAGAGCCGCGGCGTGCGACGATTGGCCGCGTCAACTTTGTGCACCCAGTCACAATCCCCGGATTGTCGCCGCTGACGGCTCCTCACGGTGTCGGAGCACCGGCGATCATCCGGTAGGCTGTGGCCGAATCCATGACGGCCAGGTCCGATGGTGTGCCGACTCGCGGTGCAGCTGTCGACCGTACGACCCAGGGAGTCCCCTCTGTCTACCTCCGCGACCGCGTTGCTGCTCGCCGCCTCTGAGGCAGAGAGCGGCTTCCACGCGCCGAGCATCGAAGACTTCTTCCCGCCGGCATTCCTCTTCGAGGGCACTCCGCTCGAGTTCAACCGCATCATGCTCGTCCGCTTCATCGCGGCGGCGGCGCTGCTGCTGGTGTTCGTCCTGGCCGCCAAGCGGGCGAAGCTCGTCCCAGGGCGGTTCCAGGTCGCGGTCGAGTTCGTCCTGGACTTCTGCCGCAACTCCATCACCTACGAGGTGATGGGGGAGAAGGCGGGGCGCAAGTACGTGCCCCTCGTGACGACGATCTTCTGCTCGATCCTCTTCTTCAACCTCACCGGCGTGATCCCGTTCCTGAACATCTCGGGTACCGGCGTGATCGGCCTGCCGATCGTCTTCGCCGTCTGGGTGTACGTCACCTATCTCGCGGCGGGCGTCGGCAAGTTCGGGGTGGGCGGGTTCCTCAAGAACAGCCTGTTCCCCCCGGGCGTGCCGAAGGTGCTGTACGTCCTGCTGACCCCGGTCGAGTTCCTGCAGGTCTTCGTGCTCCGCCCGGCGACGCTCGTCATCCGGCTCCTGGCGAACATGATCGCCGGGCACCTCCTGCTCGCCCTGTGCTTCGCAGCGACGAGCTTCTTCCTCCTCGACGCCGACGGCTTCATGAAGGCGTTCAGCGTCGTCACCTTCGCCGGGGGCTTCGCCTTCACGCTGCTCGAGATCTTCGTCGCGGTGCTGCAGGCCTACGTCTTCGCCATCCTCGCCGCCCTCTACATCAACATGTCCATCGAGGCGGAGCACTGACCCAGGGCGCCAGCCCTGGTGGGAGGACCGCCGGTCCCTCCCACCGTCCAGCCGCCCGCCAACAGATTCATGCACGCGACGCCCGCCAACACCGGACGGGCGCCCAACGGAAGGAAACCCTGTGGACGTCACCACTCTCGCCGCAGTCGAAGGCAGCATCGCGACCGTCGGGTACGGCCTCGCCGCCGTCGGCCCGGGCATCGGCCTCGGCATCCTGTTCGGCAAGACCATCGAGAGCATGGCCCGCCAGCCGGAGATGTCCGGCCAGCTGCGCGCCACCATGTTCATGGGTCTGGCGTTCATCGAGGTTCTGGCGCTGCTGGGCCTCGTGACGCCGTTCTTCCTGTGATGGCAGTTCGCATGAACGCCCCCACAGGCGCCGTGATGGCCGCGGAGGAGGGCACCAACCCGCTCCTCCCGGCGACCTATGACATCGTCTGGTCCACGGTGATCGTCGTCATCATCGCCGTCGTCTTCATCAAGTACGTGCTGCCTCGCTTCCAGACGGTCCTGGACGAGCGCACCGCGAAGATCGAGGGCGGTCTGGCCAAGGCCGAGAAGGTGCAGGAGGAGGCCGCGGCTGCGCTGGCCGAGTACCACCAGCAGCTCGCCGAGGCCCGTGCCGAGGCCTCGAAGACCCGCGAGGAGGCGCGTGCCGAGGGCACGGCCATCGTCGCGGAGCTCAAGGCCAAGGCCAACGACGAGGCGGCCCGCATCGTCGAGACCGCGCACCGCCAGATCGAGGCCGAGCGTCAGTCCGCCGCGGTCTCGCTGCGGTCGGAGGTCGGCGCGCTGGCCACCGAGCTCGCGTCGAAGATCGTCGGCGAGTCGCTCGAGGACAGCGCACGGCAGTCGCGCGTGGTCGACCGGTTCCTCGACGAGCTCGAGGCCGACCAGTCGGCGACGACGAGCGTCAAGGAGGCCTGATGCGAGGGACGAGCGGAGCATCGCTGGCAGCCGCCCAGGAGCGGTTCGAGCCGGTGCTGCGGTCCGCGGCCGGCGAGGCGGCCACGCTCGGTGAACAGCTGTTCGCCGTCGTGACCGCGCTCGACGAGTCCGGGGCGCTGCGCCGCTCGCTCGCGGACCCGTCGCGCGACGGCGAGGACAAGGCTCGCCTCGTGGCGGCGGTCCTCGACGGCCGGTTCGACGAGCGTGTCGTCGACCTCGTGTCCGGCCTGGCCCGGTCGCGCTGGTCGGACGAGTCCGACCTGACCGACGCCGTCGAGCGGCTCGGCCTGGACGCCGTGCTCGCCTCGGCGGAGTCCCGCGGTGCCCTGGAGACGGTCGAGGACGAGCTCTTCCGCCTGACCCGGGCCCTCGCAGGACAGCGGGAGACGCGGCAGGCGCTGTCGGACCAGTCCGCGTCGCCCGAGCGCCGTGCGGCACTCGCCGACGCGCTGGTCGAGGGCAAGGTCGACCCGGTCACCCTGCTGCTCGTGCGGCGTGCGACCACGACGCTGCGTGGACGTCGGTTCGTCCCGACCCTCCTGTGGTACGGCGACGTCGCGGCGGAACGCCGCAAGCGGCTGGTCGCCGCGGTCACGAGCGCGACGGTGCTCACCGCCGCGCAGGAGGAGCGCCTCGGGGGCATCCTCGAGAACGCCTACGGCCGCCCCGTGCAGCTCAACGTCTCGGTCGACCCGGCCGTGGTCGGTGGGCTGCGTATCCAGGTCGGCGCCGACGTCGTCGACTCCACCGTGCTGTCCCGCCTGGCTGACGCCCGTCGCCGGCTGGCCGGCTGACCCATTCGACGCCCAGCCGGCCGCCGGTCGGCGCAGATGAACGTTCGGTCGCAGACGCGGCCACGACAGGAGAAGAGCAATGGCTGAGCTGACGATCCGGCCGGAGGAGATCCGGTCCGCGCTGGACAGCTTCGTGAAGTCCTACGAGCCCGAGGGCGCGGTCGCCGAGGAGGTGGGCCGCGTCACCTTCGCCGCCGACGGCATCGCGCGTGTCGAGGGCCTGCCCGGCGCGATGGCCAACGAGCTGCTGCGTTTCGAGGACGGCACGCTCGGCCTCGCGCAGAACCTGGACGTGCGCGAGATCGGTGTCGTCGTCCTCGGCGAGTTCACCGGGATCGAGGAGGGCCAGGAGGTCCGTCGCACGGGCGAGGTCCTCTCGGTCCCGGTCGGCGAGGGCTACCTCGGCCGCGTGGTGGACCCGCTGGGCAACCCGATCGACGGACTCGGTGACGTCGAGACCGACGGCCGCCGCGCCCTCGAGCTCCAGGCCCCCGGCGTCATGCAGCGCAAGTCGGTGCACGAGCCGCTGCAGACCGGCATCAAGGCGATCGACTCGATGATCCCCGTCGGCCGTGGCCAGCGGCAGCTGATCATCGGTGACCGCCAGACCGGCAAGACCGCGATCGCGATCGACACGATCATCAACCAGAAGGCCAACTGGGACTCCGGCGACCCGAGCAAGCAGGTCCGCTGCATCTATGTCGCGGTGGGCCAGAAGGGGTCGACGATCGCCTCGGTGCGTGGCGCCCTCGAGGAGGCCGGCGCGCTCGAGTACACGACGATCGTCGCCGCGCCCGCGTCCGACCCGGCGGGGTTCAAGTACCTGGCCCCCTACACCGGGTCGGCCATCGGTCAGCACTGGATGTACGACGGCAAGCACGTCCTCATCATCTTCGACGACCTGTCGAAGCAGGCCGAGGCCTACCGGGCCACCTCGCTGCTGCTGCGGCGCCCGCCGGGCCGCGAGGCATACCCCGGTGACGTCTTCTACCTGCACTCCCGTCTGCTCGAGCGCTGCGCCAAGCTGTCCGACGAGCTGGGCGCCGGGTCGATGACGGGTCTGCCGATCATCGAGACCAAGGCGAACGACGTCTCGGCGTACATCCCGACGAACGTCATCTCGATCACGGACGGCCAGATCTTCCTGCAGTCCGACCTCTTCAACGCCGACCAGCGCCCCGCCGTCGACGTCGGCATCTCGGTGTCGCGAGTCGGTGGTGACGCGCAGGTCAAGGCCATGAAGAAGGTCTCCGGGACGCTGAAGCTCGAGCTGGCGCAGTACCGCTCGCTCGAGGCCTTCGCCATGTTCGCCTCCGACCTCGACGCCGCCTCGCGCGGCCAGCTCACCCGCGGCGCGGTGCTCATGGAGCTGCTCAAGCAGCCCCAGTACACGCCGTACCCGGTCGAGGAGCAGGTCGCGTCCATCTGGGCGGGGACCAAGGGCAAGCTGGACGACGTGCCGGTCTCGGACGTCAAGCGGTTCGAGTCCGAGCTCATCGACCACCTGCGCCGCAACACCGACGTCTTCGACGCGATCGTGTCGTCCGGCAAGCTCGAGCAGGACACCGAGGACGCGCTCGCCGCAGCGGTCGACGACTTCCGTGACGGGTTCCTCAAGGGCGACGGTTCCGCTCTCGTGGGCGGCGACGCCGCCGACGAGGCGGACGTCGAGCAGGAGCAGCTCGTCGTGCAGAAGAAGGGCTGATCGTATGGCCGGAGGATCCCAGCGCGTCTACAAGCAGCGGATCAAGTCGACGCAGTCGCTGAAGAAGATGTTCCGCGCGCAGGAGCTGATCGCGGCCTCCCGCATCAGCAAGGCGCGTGGCCGCACGGCCGCGGCGGCACCGTACGAGCGTGCGATCACCCGCGCCGTCTCGGCGGTGGCGACGCACGCCTCGATGGATCACCCGCTGACCACGGAGCGCCACGACACCGATCGTGTCGCGGTGCTGATCGTCTCCTCGGACCGCGGCATGGCCGGCTCCTACTCGGCGTCGATCATCCGCGAGACGGAGAGGCTCGTCGCCCAGCTCACGGCCGAGGGCAAGGAGGTCGTGCTCTACGCGGCCGGCCGCCGGGCGATCTCCTTCTACAAGTACCGTGGCCGCGAGCTGGCCGGCCAGTGGTCGTACGGCTCGGACTACCCGCAGCCGGAGGTCGCCGGGGAGATCGCCGACACGCTGCTCGGTGCGTTCCTCGCTCCGGCGGCCGAGGGGGGCGTCAGCGAGCTGCACGTGGTCTACACGCAGTTCGTCAACATGGTCACCCAGCGGCCGCGCGTCGTGCGGATGCTGCCGCTCGAGATCGTCGAGGGTGTCAGCACCCCGGGCGAGGACGAGCTGCTGCCGCTGTACGACTTCGAGCCCGGCCCCGAGAAGGTGCTCGACGCCCTGCTGCCGCGGTACGTGCGCAGCCGCATCTTCAGCTTCATGCTGGAGGCCGCGGCCTCCGAGCTGGCGTCCCGCCAGCGGGCGATGCACACCGCGACGGACAACGCCGAAGACCTCATCCGCAACTACACGCGCCTGGCGAACCAGGCCCGCCAGGCGGACATCACCCAGGAGATCAGCGAGATCGTCTCGGGTGCTGACGCCCTCGCGTCGTCGTGACCGCCAGCGGCCGACGTCGTCGATCGACGAACTCACACCCGAACCTTTCGAAGCGAGGCAACCCATGACCGCCACCACCGCGGAAGCCCCGACGGGCGCGGCGCCGACCGAGCCGGGCACCGGCCGAGTCGCGCGTGTGATCGGACCCGTCGTCGACATCGAGTTCCCCGAGGACTCGATCCCCGACATCTACAACGCCCTGACGGTCGACATCGACCTGTCCGGCCAGGGTGAGGACGAGAACTCGTTCACCCTCACGCTCGAGACCGCGCAGCACCTGGGCGACTCGCTCGTGCGCGCGATCGCGCTCAAGCCGACGGACGGTCTCGTCCGTGGGGCCGTCGTCACCGACACGGGTGCGCCCATCTCGGTGCCCGTCGGCGACGTCACCAAGGGCAAGGTCTTCAACGTCACCGGTGAGGCCCTCAACCTCGCCGAGGGCGAGACGCTCGAGGTCACCGAGCGGTGGCCGATCCACCGCAAGCCCCCGGCGTTCGACCAGCTCGAGTCGAAGACGACGATGTTCGAGACGGGTATCAAGTCGATCGACCTGCTGACCCCGTACGTCCAGGGCGGCAAGATCGGCCTGTTCGGCGGTGCGGGCGTCGGCAAGACGGTCCTCATCCAGGAGATGATCCAGCGCGTGGCGCAGGACCACGGTGGTGTCTCCGTGTTCGCCGGCGTCGGCGAGCGCACCCGTGAGGGCAACGACCTCATCGCCGAGATGGACGAGGCCGGCGTCTTCGACAAGACGGCCCTCGTGTTCGGTCAGATGGACGAGCCGCCGGGCACGCGTCTGCGGGTGGCCCTGTCCGCGCTCACCATGGCGGAGTACTTCCGCGACGTGCGCAAGCAGGACGTGCTGCTGTTCATCGACAACATCTTCCGGTTCACGCAGGCCGGCTCCGAGGTCTCGACGCTGCTCGGCCGGATGCCGTCCGCGGTGGGCTACCAGCCGAACCTCGCCGACGAGATGGGCCTCCTGCAGGAGCGCATCACCTCGACCCGTGGTCACTCGATCACCTCGCTGCAGGCGATCTACGTCCCGGCGGACGACTACACCGACCCGGCGCCGGCCACGACCTTCGCGCACCTGGACGCCACGACGGAGCTCTCCCGCGAGATCGCCTCGAAGGGTCTGTACCCGGCGATCGACCCGCTGACGTCGACCTCCCGCATCCTGGACCCGCGGTACGTGGGTCAGGAGCACTACGACGTCGCGACCACGGTCAAGCAGATCCTCCAGCGCAACAAGGAGCTGCAGGACATCATCGCGATCCTCGGTGTGGACGAGCTCTCCGAGGAGGACAAGACGCTGGTGGCGCGCGCTCGCCGTATCCAGCAGTTCCTGTCGCAGAACACCTACATGGCCAAGAAGTTCACGGGTGTCGAGGGTTCGACGGTGCCGCTGAGCGAGACCGTGGAGGCCTTCAAGAAGATCTCCGAGGGCGAGTACGACCACGTCGCCGAGCAGGCCTTCTACAACATCGGCGGGCTCGAGGACCTGGAGCGCAACTGGGCGAAGATCCAGAAGGAGTACGGGGCCTGAGGCCGCGTCCCGCCACGCTGACGCGTCGTCCTGCCGGCCGGTCCCACGGCCGGCAGGACGACGCACCACCCTCGACTGAAGAACCCTGGAGCCTGACATGGCAGAGCTGAACGTCGACCTGGTCGCGGCCGACCGCAAGGTCTGGTCCGGTGCCGCGCGCGAGGTCGTCGCGCCGTCGGCCGACGGTCAGATCGGTATCCTCGCCGGCCACACCCCGCTGCTCGCGGTCCTGCGACCCGGCACCGTCAAGGTGTTCACCGCGCCGGGGCAGGTGGCGGTCGAGGTGCAGGTCACCGGAGGTTTCGTCTCGGTGGACACCGACGTCGTCACCATCGTGGTCGACGACGTCACCGAGGTGTCCGGCCGCGAGAGCTCGCTGGCCTGAGGCCCCGTACGACATGGGTGGGTACCTGCTCGCGGCACTCGGTGCGGTGGTGCTCGTGCTCGCCCTGGTGCTCGTGGCGGGAGCCTCCCGGTTGCGGACGCTGTCCCACCGGGTCGGCTCGTTCCAGTGCAGCGCACGGGCCGGCTCCCGCCCCGACGCCTCCTGGTCGGTCGGTATCGCCCAGTACGGCGTCGGACGGATCGACTGGTGGCGCTGCTGGTCGCTGGCCCCGCGTCCGGCGCGGACCTGGCAGCGTGATCGGCTCGCGATCACGGGCCGTGCGCCGCTCGACCAGGCGGGCCAGCCCGACCAGTACCTCGTCCGGTGCCGGTACGACGGCGTCGACTTCGAGCTGACGATGTCGTCGGGCGCCTATGCCGGGCTGGCGTCCTGGTTGGAGTCGGCGCCGCCCGGCCGCCGCGACCTCGTCCTCTGAACGCTGATCGAAGGAGGACCGTGCGACTCGTCGTCGCCCGCTGCTCGGCCCGCTACACCGGCCGGCTCACCGCGCACCTTCCCCTCGCCACCCGGCTGCTCGTCGTCAAGGCGGACGGCAGCGTGCTGCTGCACTCCGACGGCGGGTCCTACAAGCCGCTGAACTGGATGAGCCCGCCCTGCACCCTGGCGGTGTCCGGCCCGGGTGGCGACGCCGCAGAGCGCGGCGTCACCGAGGTGTGGGTGGTCCAGCACCAGAAGTCCGACGACCGGCTCGAGATCGACCTGCACGAGGTGCTGCACGACTCGGCGCACGACCTGGGCGTGGACCCAGGCCTGGTGAAGGATGGTGTGGAGGCCCACCTCCAGGAGCTGCTCGCGGCGCAGATCGAGCTGCTGGGCAGCGGCCACTCGCTGGTCCGCCGCGAGTACATGACGGCGATCGGTCCCGTCGACATCCTGGCGCGCGACGGCGCCGGGGCCGCGGTCGCCGTGGAGATCAAGCGCCGGGGGGACATCGACGGTGTGGAGCAGCTCACGCGTTATCTGGACCTGCTCAACCGGGATCCGTTGCTGTCCCCGGTCCGGGGGGTGTTCGCCGCGCAGGAGATCAAGCCGCAGGCCCGCGTGCTGGCCACGGACCGGGGCATCGACTGCCTGCTGCTCGACTACGACGCGATGCGCGGTGCGGACGACCCGGAGTCGCGGCTCTTCTAGGAGTTCGGAAGGTTAGTTTCCAAACTCGGTCGACGTGCGGCACCATGGAGCCATGACCATCGATCCCGACGCCGGAGCCGTCGTCCCGGAGCCCCCCGAGGTGTTCGCCCTGCGCGGGGACGTCGTGACCCCCGGCACCCTCGTACCGGACGGTGCCGTCGTCGTGGCCGGGGACCGGCTCGTCTGGGTCGGTCCCGCCGAGGAAGCGGCCGCCGCCGGTCTGGGCGACGTCGTCCATGCTGCTGCGGAGCCGGAACCCGGCACGCTGGTGCTGCCCGGTCTGGTCGACCTCCACGATCACGGCGGGGGCGGCGCGAGCTTCCCCGACGCCGTCACCGTCGACGAGGCGATGGTGGCAGTCGCCGAGCACCGGCGCCACGGCACGACGACGATGCTCGCCTCCCTCGTCACCGCCGGTGCCGACGAGCTGCTGGCCCGGGCCGCCCTGCTCGCCGAGCTGGCCGACGCCGGGGAGATCGCCGGGATCCACGCCGAGGGGCCGTTCCTCTCCCCGGCCCGTCGCGGTGCCCACGATCCCGACCATCTGCTCGCCGGTGACGTCACCCTGGTCCGGCAGCTCGTCGACGCGGCGCGCGGCCACCTGCGGACGATGACCGTCGCGCCCGAGGTCGAGGGGATCTCGGGCCCCGGCGGCGTCGCCGACGCGCTGGTCGGCAGCGGGGTCGTGCCGTCGATCGGCCATACCGACGCCACCACGGAGCAGGCCGAGGAGCTGATCGCGCAGGTGACGCAGGCCCTGGCCGCCGCGCCGGGCCCGCGCCGCCGCATGACGGCGACCCACCTGTTCAACGCGATGCGACCGCTGCACCATCGCAGCGCGGGTCCGATCCCCGCCTGTCTGGCGTCGGCACGCCGGGGGGACCTGGTCGTCGAGCTGATCGGGGACGGTGTCCACCTGGACCCGGCCATCGTGCGCACCGTGATGCAGACCGTCGGCGCGGACCAGGTGGTCCTCGTGACCGACGCGATGGCGGCCGCGGGGATGGCCGACGGCGCCTACGACCTCGGTCCGATGTCGGTCACGGTGTCCGACGGCGTGGCGCGGGTGGCGGACCCCGACCACCCCGACGGCGGGCCGATCGCCGGAGGGACGGCCCACCTCGTCGACGTCGTGCGTGCCGCGGTGGCAGCGGGCGTCCCGCTCGTGGCGGCGGTCCGCTGCGCGTCGTGGGTTCCGGCGGGAGTGCTCGGACTGGACGACGTGGGCGGGCTGGTGGCCGGACGACGTGCCGACATCCTGGTCACCGACCGCGATCTGCGGGTGCAGCACGTGTGCCGGGGCGGCCGCCCGGTCTGACCGGACGGAGGGTCCCGCGCCGGGGCCTCGTTGCCCGGAGGCGTGCGAGGTCGCTACCGTACGTCGAAGCGCTTCGACGTCGTCGCCGCCCCGCACCGCCGCACCGCCGCGGCCCGAAGGAGTCTCATGGACGTGCCCCTCTTCCGCGACCACCGACGCCCGGCGACCGAACGCGCCCGCGACCTGCTGTCGAGGTTGACGCCGCAGGAGCGCGTGGCGATGCTGCACCAGCACGCGCCGGCCGTGGAACGGCTGGGTCTGGCCGCGTTCCACACGGGGTGCGAGGCCCTGCACGGTGTCGCCTGGCTCGGTCGGGCCACCGTCTTCCCGCAGCCCGTCGGTCTGGCGGCGACGTGGGACGCCGACCTGGTCCGCCGTGTGGGCGACGCGGTGGCCACCGAGGTGCGGGCCAAGCGCGCGGCCGATCCCGACGTGAGCCTCAACGTGTGGGCCCCCGTGGTCAACACCCTGCGGCACCCGGGGTGGGGGCGCAACGAGGAGGGCTACTCCGAGGACCCCCACCTCACGGGCCACCTGGGCGCGGCCTACAGTCGTGGCCTGCGCGGCGACCACGAACGGGTCTGGAAGACCGCGCCGACGCTCAAGCACTTCCTGGCGTACAACAACGAGTCCGACCGCTCGTCCACCAGCTCCGACCTGACCGGCCGGACCCTGCACGAGGAGGAGCTGCCGGCGTTCCGGGACGCGATCACCACGGGAGCCGTCGCCGCCGTCATGCCCTCCTACAACCGGGTCGACGGCGTGCCGGCGCACCTGCGGGACGACCTCCTGGCCGAGCTGAGGTCCTGGACGAACCGGTCCGTCGCCGTCGTCTCGGACGCCGCAGCACCCACGTTCGCCGTAACGCTGCAGGGCTCCCACCCCGACCGCGTGAGCGGCGACGCGGCGATGCTGCGTGCCGGCGTCGACTCGTTCACGGACGACGACGCGAACTCGGCGCCCACGGTGGAGCGGATCAGCGCGGCCCTGGATCGCGGCCTGCTGACCATGCAGGACGTCGACCGGGCCGTGCTGCGGCTGCTGGAGCTGCGGGTGCTGACCGGGGAGGTCGACGACCCCGGGCTGGACCCGTACGCCGGTCTCGGGCCGGGCGCCGTCGACCTGCCCGAGGCTCGCGCGCTCGCCCGCGAGGCGGCCACGCGGTCCGTCGTCGTGCTGCGGAACGACGCCGGGGTGCTGCCGCTGCCCGCCGATGGCTCGGTCGCCGTCGTGGGACCGCTCGCCGACACCGTGCTGACGGACTGGTACTCGGGGACGCCGCCGTACACGGTCACCGTCGCGGACGCGCTGCGCGAGCGTCACGGTGACGACGCCGTCGCGGTGGCCACCGGAGCCGACGTCGTCGCGCTGCGTGCCCGCAGCACGGGCTGCTACGTGGCGGCCTCGGCGGAGGGCTCCCGCGTCGTCGCCGACGCCACCGTGGCCGGCGACGACGCCCGATGGGAGGTGACCGACTGGGGTGACGGGCTGCTCACGGTCAGGTCGCAGCGCTCCGGAGGACTGCTCACGGGAGCCGCGTGGCTGCTGCGCGCCGATGCCGGACGCGTCGGGGGGTGGGAGGTCCAGGAGAGCTTCCGGCGGCACGTGCACCCCGACGGCACCTGGTCGCTGCTGCACCTGGGTTCGGGACGATGGGTCCGGACGCAGCGGGGGACCGGCGTGCTGTGCGCCGAGGGCCGCACGCTCGACGACGCGGAGCGGTTCGCCGTGCGCCTGCTCGGGTCCGGTGCGGCGAACGTGGCCGAGGCCGCCGCCCGGTGCGACGCCGTCGTCGTCGCCGTCGGGAACGATCCGCACCTGAACGGCCGCGAGACGCAGGACCGCCCCCATCTGTACCTGCCCGACGCCGCCGTCGAGATCTGGCGAGCGGCGGTCGAGGCGAACCCGCGTGCCGTGCTGGCGCTCGTCTCGAGCTACCCGTACGTTCTCGGACCGGGCGTCGCCGAGGCCGCGACGGTCGTGTGGACCAGCCACGGGGGTCAGGAGCTGGGGCACGGGCTCACCGACGTCCTCGCCGGCGCGGTCGAGCCGACGGGCCGGCTCGCGCAGACCTGGCCGGCGCGGCCGGAGCAGGCCGGAGACCTCTTCGACTACGACACCCGGGGCCAGCGGGTGACGTACCGGCACCTGCCTGACGACGACACCGGGACGCCCACCTTCGCGTTCGGGCACGGGCTGACCTACGGCGCCGTGAGCTACGGGGACCTCGAGCTCGGCGCGACGTCGGTCGTGGCGCCGCCGCCGACCAGGGACCATCCGCCGCTGCGGCCTCGCGACCCGTCGTCGTCGACCGTGGTGACCGCGCACGTGGCGTTGCGCAACGACGGCGAGCGACCCGCCGAGGAGCTCGTCCAGATGTACTCGCTCGGCTGCCCCCGGGTCGACGTGCCGACGCCGGTCCGGCTGCTCCTGGGCTACCGGCGGGTCCGGCTCGAGCCCGGCGAGGCCCAGGTCGTCACGATCGCGTTCGACGTCGCACGGCTGGCGGTCTGGCAGCAGGGGAGCGGGGGTGCCCTCGACGGCGTCCTGGTCGTCCAGCCCGGCGGGTACGAGCTCGCCGCTGGGCCGTCCAGCGTCGAGCTGCCGGCGCGTGGGATCCTGGGCGTCGTGAGGACGACGCCGTGAGGATCGACCCGGAGGGGCGCAACGTCCAGGGAGTCACCACGCTCGTGCTGTTCGTGGTGCTCAACCTCGCCTACCTGGTCGCCTGTCTGCCGGTCGTCACGATCGGGGCGGCCACGAGCGCGCTGTACGAGGTCACCCTGCGGTACGCCGACGACGAGCGGGGCGACCTGGTGCGCGGGTATCTCGTGGCCCTGCGGACCAACCTGTGGCGGGGGACCGCCGTCCTCGTCCTGCTGGGTGTGCCGACGGCGATGCTGGCGTTCAGCGCGGTCTTCTGGTTCTCCATGGACGGCCTCGTCACCGCCGTGGCGGGCGCGCTGTCGGCCCTCGCGGCGGCCGCCACGGCGTCGGCCCTGATCTACGGGTTCGCCCTGGCCGCGTGGTTCGACGCGCCGGTGGGCCGCACGGTCCGCAACGCGCTGCTGCTCCCGCTCGTCGAGCCGGCACGGACCCTGGGGCTGGTCCTCCTGCCGGTCACCGCGGCCTGCGTCGTCGTCCTGGTGCCGCAGACACTCTTCCTCGTCGGGACGATCGGCTTCTCGTTCGGCGCCTACGTGAGCGCCTTCGTCCTGCACGGCGTCTTCCGCCGTCGGCAGGCACACCCGTCCGAGCTGGAGCCGGTCAGCCCGCACTCGGGGCAGTGAGGACCCGCCCGTGCGACGTCGTCGGACCGTCACCGCATGCCGCGGCCCGCACGCCGCATGCCGCACGCCGCAGGGCCCGGGCAACATGCCCGGGCCCTGCGGCGAGCCGTGCGCCGGCCGGCGCCGTCGTGCCGTGATCAGCCGAACTCGGCCGCGACGGCCTCGCGGGCGGCGTTCTGCTCCTCGGCGTTGGCCATGTCGACGTCGAGGACCTTCTGGTAGCCGAGCCCGTCGACCGTGTCCTGCAGGGAGGTCAGCAGCGTCTCGAACTCGGCCTCGTCCTGGGCGAAGACCATCTTCCACGAGTGCTCGATGATACTGGCCTTGACCTGGTTGCGGATCGCCTCGATCTCGCTGTCGTCCGCGGGGGCGGTGTAGCTCGACCCCGGCGCCACGAGCAGCTGGTCGTTGGCCTGCAGGTACTCCAGGGTGCTCGTCGCGTCACCCATCGTGGCGGCCCAGTCCTCGGTGAGCGGGTTCGCCACGGCTTCCTGGTAGCTCGGCCAGAAGGTGTAGTTGTACGGATAGCCGGTGTCCGGGTCGGTGTCCTTGGGCAGCACCGTCGAGACGTTGAGGGTCGACACGCCGTCGGTGTAGGCGCCGCCGCCCCACTCGGCCGGCACGTCCGCGCCGCCCTCGAGGAAGACCTGCGTGCCGAAGTCGGTGAGCGCCGGCTCGCCCGCGTCGTCCAGCTCCCAGGTCAGGTCCTGCGGCCCGGCCGCCGCCCCGGTCTGCGAGGAGTTGAGGTGGACGCCCTCCGGCGAGTACAGCCAGTCGATGAACGCGGCCAGGCGGGCGGGGTCCTCGGCGCCGGAACCGATGCCGAGGATCTGCTTGCCGCCGTAGACCTCGGCGCCGTAGGAGAAGATCTCCTGGTCCTGCATGGGGGCCAGCATGAAGCCCTTGCCGTCGGCCATCCGCTCCTCGGTGTTGAAGGCGGACTGTCCGAGCCACGGCCACCAGGACAGGAGCACCTGCCCGTTCTGGTACTTGGAGAACATCGTGTCGTAGTTCTGCGTGGTCGACTCCGGGTCGACCAGACCCCGCTGGTTGGCCTCGAAGTAGAACCTCAACGCCCGGACGTACTCCGAGTCGGGGTCGACGATGCTCTGGTAGTCCGAGCCGTCCGCCTTGGCGAGCACGAACCCGAGCTCGTCGTAGCCGTAGAGGGTGGCGGGCTGCTTGGCCGTGACCATCATGTTGCCGTCCCAGTCCTTGAACAGGGAGATGGCGTAGGTCTTCTGGCCGTTGTCGGCCTGCGGCTGCGCCTCCTGCATCTCCTGCAGGACGGGCAGGAGGTCCTCGAGCGTCCCGATCTCCGGGTACCCCGCGTCCGCGTAGAGGTCCCAGCGCAGGTAGGGGCCGAACGTCGGCTCCAGGCCCTCGGACGGCTCCGTCGGGCTGAGGCTCGAGACCGAGGTGGGGAACCCGTAGATGCCGTCCTTGCCCTCGTTGAGCTGGTCCACGGCGGCGCCGAAGGGCGCCACGTGCTGCATGGAGTCGTAGTACGACGACGCGTCGAGCAGGAGCCCGCCCTCGACGAGCTCGTCCATCTGCTGGCCCTTGTCGACGACGACGAGGTCGCCCAGGTCCCCGCCCGCGACGCGGGTGTTGTACAGCGTGTCGCCGCCGCCCGCGACGTTGGGGGCGATGATGTTGAGCTCCATGTTGAACTTGTCCTCGACGACCTTGCCGAACCAGCCGCTCTGGATGCCCATGTAGTTGGCGAGCCCGTCGTAGACGTCGACGGTGATCGGATCGGCCTGCGACCAGTCCTGGTCGACGCTCTGCGGTGTGGAGGACTCCTCCGAGCCGTCGCTCCCCGGCCCCGTGCAGGCGGTGAGGGAGAGAGCTCCGAGCAGTGGTGCGATCAGGATCGCCGCGCACTTCCTGGTCTTCATGACACCCCTTCGTGTGATGGTGGTACGCGATCAGCCCTTGACCGCGCCGAGCATGATGCCCTTGACGAAATACCGTTGGAACAGCGGGTAGACGAAGATGATGGGCAGCACGACGAGCACCGCGACCGTCATCCGGATCGACGTCGGTGTCTGCGACGTGGCCGCGGACACGATGGAGCCGAGGTTCCCCTCGGCGTTCTGCGCCGCCTGCGCCAGGCTGCTGGCCTGGTTCGTGTACGTGTAGAGCAGGTACTGCAGCGAGTAGAGCTTCTGGTCGGTGATGTAGAGCAGCGTGTCCTGGAACGAGTTCCACTGCGCCACCGCCGTGAAGATCGCCACGGTGGCGAGGATCGGGGTCATGTTCGGCAGGATGATCCGGAAGAAGACCCGGAACGTGCCGGCGCCGTCGATCTCCGCGGCTTCCTGGAGCGACCGGGGCATCGACTCGACATAGGTCTTGACGAGGATGATGTTGAAGGGCTGGACGATCACCGGGATGATGTACACCCAGAACGAGTTGGTCAGCCCCAAGGACTTCATCGTGATGTACATCGGGATGAGTCCCGCGCTGAAGTACATCGTGAAGATCGTGAGCCGGTACCACAGGGAGCGCTTCCACATGCGCTCCTGCGTGAACATGAATCCGAGGAACGCCGAGGCCAGGACGGTGCACGCCGTACCGATCACGGTGCGGGCCACGGAGACGGCCGCCGCGCTCGTGAGCCCGTCCAGTCCCATGATCTGCCGGTAGTTCGACAGGTGCAGGCCCTGGGGGAACAACCGGACGTCCCCGAGCGCGCTGGCGTCGTTGGCGCTCACCGAGTTGATGATCAGGTAGTAGAACGGATAGGCGCACAGCAGCGCCATGAGCAGGAACCCGCCGTAGTTCACGATCGCGAACGGGATGTCGCCGCGGGTCCGCTGCAGGCTCGGCGGGACGCTCTTCGTCTTCTTCGACCTCTTCGTCGTCGTCATGTCGTCCCGCCCTCAGATGATCGAGGTGCCGCGTGCGCGCTTGGCGACGGCGTTGGCCGCGACGAGCAGCAGCACCGAGACCAGGCTCTTGAGCATGCCGATGGCCGTGGCCATCGACAGGCTGTTGCCCGTGATGCCGATGTTGTAGACGTACAGGTCCAGCACCTGGATGTACTCCTTGTTGAAGGCGTTCTGGAAGACGAAGTACTGCTCCATGCCGTTGTTGAGCATGTTGGCGATGGACAGCACCAGCAGGACCACGTAGGTGGGCATGAGCTGGGGGAAGGTGATGTACCGCATCAGCTGGAAGCGGCCGGCGCCGTCGATGCGGGCCGACTCGTACAGCGCCGGGTCGATCGACGTGATGGCGGCGAGGTACATGATGGCGCCCCACCCGAGGCCCTTCCACAGGCTCCAGAGCAGCATCGTCAGCCAGACGTGCTGGTCGGTGTCCAGGAACTTGATCGGTGCGGTGATGAGGCCCCAGTCGCCCAGGACGGAGTTCACCAGGCCGGAGGTCGAGAAGAGCGAGAACGCGATCATGTAGACGAGCACCCACGAGATGAAGTTCGGGAGCGTCGTGAGCGTCTGGACCGCGTTCCTGAACCACGGGGCCCGGATCTCGTGGAGCAGCATCGCGAAGAACACGGGCAGCAGCGAGGTGGCGAAGCCGAGGAAGCTCATCGCGAGCGTGTTGGTCAGCACCTGCCCGATCTGCCGGAGCTGGGTGGGCGAGGACACCAGCATCTCGAACCACTGCAGGCCGACGAACTCGCTCCCTGCCAGTCCGAGCGCCGGGCGGTAGTCGTAGAACGCGGTGGCCCACCCGGCGAGCGGGAGGTAGGAGAAGGCGAAGACCAGCACGAGGAACGGCGCGATGATCCAGAACATCGTCTTCGAGGACCCTGTGCTGGTCCCCGGTCGGCGGCCACGGCGGCGGACGCCGGTCGGCTCGCGCGACGCGGCGGGCGCGACGGCGGTGGCCGCCTCGGTCGACGTCGTCGTCCCCTGGGTGAGACTCACCTGTCACTCCCTCGTGATGGTCGGCGCCGGACGGGCATCGTCGAAGCGCTTCGAAATTGATATCACTGCGGGCGATGCTCGCGCAACGGTGTCCGGGGACCGGTTCCCCCGATCGGGTGGGATCGTGACCATGGCGCGTCCGCGCCGCGGGGGGCGTCGCAGGGCGGGACGGGACCGCCTCCCGGGGGACCGGAGGGCCGTCGGAGGCTCGCGTCAGCGCACCGTCAGGCGGCGTGCCCCCGCACGGTGAGGACGGGGGCCAGCAGGCGGGACTCCGCCGGCTTCTCGTCGTCGAGCCGCGCCAGGACCATGTCGACGGCCACCCCTCCGATCACCTCGCCGGGGATGTCGATGCTCGTCAGCGGCACCGCCTGTGCCGTCGCGACGGCGGTCGGGCACAGCGCGACGACCGAGACGTCGTCGGGCACGGCCTGCCCGCGCTCGGCGAGCCGGCCGAGCACGTGGGGCAGCGCCCGCTCGTTGTGGACGAGCAGGCCCGTCGTCCCCGGCGCGCGGTCGAGCACGGTGTCCACGGCACGCCGTGCCCCGTCGGGTGTGGTCTCGCAGGCCTCGATCTCCCCGGTCAGGGAGTGCTCGGCGCAGGAGTGACGGAACCCGCGGATGACCCGGTCGGCATAGCTCGTGTGGCGTGCCACGACCTCCGGCGGAGGCCCCAGCAGGGCGACCTCCCGGTGCCCCTCGGCGGCCAGCCGCGAGGCGCCGAGCCGCCCGGCGGCCTCGAAGTCGAGGTCCACGCAGCTCAGCCCGGCGGGATCCCGCGGCAGCCCGATGAGCACCGTCGGTTGCCGCAGCCCGCGCAGCACCGGCAGGCGCTCGTCGTCGGCCTCGACGTCCATCACGATGATCGCGTCGACCATCGACCCGGCCGCGACCCGCTCGATCCCTCCGACGTCGTCCTGCGTCAGGAGCAGGACGTCGTGGTCCGCCGCACGGGCCTGGGTCACCACCCCGGTGACGAACTGCATGACGACGGAGACGTCGACCCCGGCCCGCAGCGGCACCATGAGGCCGATCACGTTCGTCCGGCTGGACGCGAGGGCGCGTGCGCCGGCGTGGGGGCGGTAGGACAGGTCGGCGATGGCCTGCTCGACGCGTCGGCGGGTCGGCGTCGAGATCGAGCGCTTGCCGGACAGGACGTAGGAGACGGTGGAGGCCGACACTCCGGCCGCCTTGGCGACGTCCTCGATGGTGGTCACGGTCTGCGCTCCTCGGGGGCGGTGTCCGCTGCTCCTCCGCGGTGAGGAGGCGGGTCGGTGCGGTCCTCGGGTCGAACCTGGTGGTCGAGGATCAAGATATCCCCGGCAGGGACCCGGACCCGCCGCGAACCGGCCGGGAGCCCGGGCGAACTTTGCTCGGTGCGCGGCACGGGGCCGACGCTCACGGTGACGTCCACGTCACGGTCCGCCGGGCCGTGCAGGACCACGCGCGCGGCCCGACCGCCCCGCCAGGAGACGTCCACGCCCACGCCGCCGCGGGCGCGCAGGCCGCTGACCTCGCCGTCGGGCCAGGCTGCGGGCAGGGCGGGCAGCACGTCGAGGTGCGGGTGGCCGTCGGTCCCGCGGTGCGACTGCAGCAAGAGCTCCGCGACGCCGGCGGTCAGGCCGGTGCTGCCGTCGAGCTGGAAGGGCGGGTGGGCGCTGAAGAGGTTCGGGTACAGCCCGCCCCGGTGCTCGCCCCCGGACCCGACGGGCCGCAGCGCCAGCAGCAGCTGGTCGTGGGCGCGGTCGCCCCGGCCGAGCCGGGCCCACAGGGCGAGGCGCCAGGCGAGGGACCACCCCGTGGACTCCCGTCCGCGCCGCTCGAGGGAGCGCTCGGCCGCGGCCGCCAGTGCCGGCGTCGTCCTCGGGTCGAGCGTCCCCAGCGGGAACAGGCCGACGAGATGGGAGAGGTGACGGTGCTCCGGTTCCGCCTCGGGCAGGTCCTCGCCCCACTCCAGGAGCCGGCCCCCGGGTCCGACCCGCGGGTCGGGGAGCGCCGCGGCCGCGTTGGCGAGCTCCGCCACCCACGGCGGGTCGAGGCCGAGCGTCGCGGCCACCTCGCGGCAGGCGTCGGAGAGCCAGCGGATCAGGGCGACGTCCATGGTCGCGTCCGTCGTGACCGCGGCGGGCCGCCCGTCAGGAGCGACGAACCGGTTCTCGGGCGACGTGGACGGGCTCGTCCGTACGACCGGGTCCGCACCCTCGGCGGGAGCGACCGGCCGGATCCAGTCCAGCGCGAACGCCGCAGCCCCGCGCAGCGTCGGCCAGGCGTGGCGCAGGGCGTCGACGGCGGCGGCCCGGTCGCCGTCGAACCGGGCGTGCTCGACCAGGTGGTGGCAGAGCCAGATCCCGCCCATCGGCCAGGCGGCCCACGACGCGTCGCCGTGGCCCGCGCCGACCGGGGCGGCATGACCCCAGGCGTCGGAGTTGTGGTGGGCCACCCATCCGCGGGTGCCGTACAGCCGGCGCGCGACCTGCGCGCCGGGTCCGTCGGCGAGCCGCTGCACGAACTCCAGCAGCGGTGCGTGGCACTCGGCCAGGTCGGTGGTCCCGGCCGGCCAGTAGGCCATCTGCAGGTTGATGTTCAGCGTGTAGGCACTGCTCCAGGGGCCCGGCAGCCACGGGTTCCACAGGCCCTGGAGGGTGGCCGGGAGCCCGCCGGGGCGCGAGGACGACATGAGCAGGTAGCGCCCGTGGTGGAACGCCAGCGCGGCGAGGCCCGGGTCCGGCCGGCGCGCGGCGGCGGCCACGCGCCGGTCCGTCGGGAGGCGGCCGGCGCCCTCGGCGGAGGGCAGCACCAGGCGCACCCTGTCGTACAGGCGGCGGTGCTCGGCGACGTGGGCGGTGAGCAGGGCGTCGCGCACGTCGGTTCGGCCGCGTCCGGCGACGTCGGTGGCGAGCTGGTCACGGAGCCGGACGACGGCGGACGGGACCCGGCGGGCACCGGGCGGGTCGGTCGTCGCCGTGGCGATCCTCAGGACGTGGAGGGTGGCACGGCCCGTGCGCAGGACGCCGTCGGCGACGACGGCGTCGGGGTCGTCGAGGGCGCGGACGGCCACGAGGCCGCGCCGACCACGGGCGGGGGCGTAGCGCACGCCGCCGGAGTCCGGCTCGTGGTCGGGGGGCACGTCCACGGGAAGGTCGACCGCATGCACGAGCGTGGCGTGCTGCCCGAGCCCGTCGGGCCCGTCGAGGCCGACCGGCGGGTCGTCGGTGGCGGGCAGCAGACCGCCGAGCCGGACCGTCAGGCGCACGGGCCGTCCCGCGCGAACCGTGTGCACCAGGGCCCCGCCGTACGCGTCCGCCCAGGTCTCCTGGACGACGCTCCCGGTCCCGGCGGTCGTCCAGCAGTGGGTCGCTACCCCGGTCCGCAGGTCCAGCCGGCGGGTGGCGCCCGCGGGGAGCGCGCTCGCCTCGCGGTCGTCGAGCCCGGGGCCGCCGGAGGGGGCCGGTCCGGGTGCGGCCGAGACCTCGATGTCCGCCTCGGCCAGGGGCAGGAACGCCTGGGCCCAGGGTGTCTGCAGGTCGGCGAGGAGCCGTTCGGCGGAGCGGACGTCGCCGTCGGACAGGCTCTGCCGGATCCGTGCCAGGTGCTCGTGCCCGCCGGCACGGGCGCCGGCGAGCGGGTCGCCGCCGGACGTCCCGGACCAGGCGGTGCCGTCGTTGAGCCACAGGTGCTCGGTGCCGGGCCGCCCCGCGCACATGGCGGCCCGGTGCCCGTTGCCTACCGGGAGCGCTTCGACCCACACCGCCGCAGGACGGGCGTAGCGGAGCAGGTGCAGGTCGTCGGGAGCCTCCGCCGTCGGGCCGTGCGCCCCGGCCGGTCCATGGGTGCTCCCGCCCGCCTCGGTCTGCTCCGGAGGCGAGGGCGTGCCCGCGTCGGCCGGAGCGGAGCGTGGGGGCTGGTGGCGACGCTGGACACCCGGCATCCGGTCAGGCTAGCGTGTTCGAAGCGCTTCGACAGTCCGCGGTGAACACCTCGGCACCCGGCCCCGCAGTGACGCCGGGGCCTCCGGAGCCGGAGGTCCCGCACCGGCGGGCCGAGCGAGGAGGAGGCGACGGTGCCGAGCGTGCAGGGCGCGGGGCGAGCAGCGGGAGATGTCGGGTCGGGGTCCCCGGACGGCTTCCCCGTGCTGACCGACGATCTCGGGATCCTCTACGGCGGTGACTACAACCCCGAGCAGTGGGACCCGCAGGTGTGGCGCGAGGACGCGTGGCTCATGCGCGCGGCCGAGGTCAACCTCGTCACGGTCGGGGTCTTCTCCTGGGCGCGCTACGAGCCCGCACCCGGCGTCCGCGACTTCGCGTGGCTCGACGAGGTGCTGGAGGTCCTGGCCGCACAGGGAGTCGGGGTCGACCTCGCCACACCGACGGCGTCGCCGCCCGCGTGGCTCGGTCGCCGGTACCCGGAGACGCTCCCGGTCGACGTCGACGGGGTGCGCCTCGTGGCCGGGTCGCGCAACCACTTCTCCCCGGCCTCCAGGGTGTACCGCGACCACGCGCTGGCGATCACGCGTGACCTCGTGTCCCGGTACGCGGGGCATCCCGCGGTGCGCATGTGGCACGTCGGCAACGAGCTCGGGCAGGTCTGCTACGGCGAGGAGTCCGCGGCGCGGTTCCGGCAGTGGCTGCAGGGGCGGTACCGCACGATCGAGGAGCTCAACCACGCCTGGGGCACGGCGGTCTGGTCGCAGCACTACGCGTCGTTCGACGAGATCCTCCCGCCGCGGCGGACGGTCTACCACGTCAACCCCACCCAGGCGCTGGACTTCCGCCGCTACTCCTCGGACCTCCTGCTCGACCTCTACCGCGAGCAGCGGGACCTCGTGCGCGCCGTCGACGGGACCCGGCCGGTCACGACCAACCTCATGGGATTCTTCCCGCTCGCCGACTACTGGTCGTGGGCGCCGCACCTGGACGTCGTCGCGGACGACTCCTACCCCGACCCCGGCGACCCGGGCTCACCGGCCGACGCCGCCCTGACGGGCGACCTCATGCGCTCGCTCGGCGGCGGACGTCCGTGGATGCTGATGGAGGCCGCCGTCGGGGCGGTAAGCTGGCGCGACCACAACCTGCCGAAGTCGCCCGCGCGCTCCCGTCTGGAGGCGCTGCAGGCCGTCGCCCGCGGTGCGGACGGCGTGTGCTACTTCCAGTGGCGCGCGTCCCGTGCCGGCGCCGAACGGTTCCACTCCGCGATGCTCCCGCACGCCGGGCCGGACACCCGCGTGCACGAGGGTGTCCGGCACCTGGGTGCGGACCTGCGCCGCCTGCGGGCCGCCGTCGGCACGCGGGTCCCGGCACGGGTCGTCCTGCTGTTCGACTGGGAGTCGTGGTGGGCGGCGGAGGAGCAGGCCCGGCCCACCGCACGCCTGCGCGTGCTCGATCGGCTCCGGGCCTGGTACCGGCCCCTGTGGGACGTCGGAGTGGCGGTGGACCTCGCCGCGCCGGGATCCGACCTGTCGGGCTACGACGTCGTCCTCGTCCCGCAGTCGTACCTCCTGAGCGAGGTCGCGGCGCAGGAGATCGAGCGGGCGGCGCGGGCCGGCGCCCAGCTGGTCGTCGGCCCGTTCAGCGGGGTCGCCGACGGCAACGCCCAGGTGCGACCGGGTCGGTTCCCCGTGCTGCTGCGCGACGTGCTCGGCGTCAGCGGCGAGGAGTGGGTCGCGCTCCCCGACGCCGGGGTCCCCCTGCGCGTCGGCCCGTCGTTCGCGCGGAGCACGTCCGGGGACGACGACGCCCCGCGGGCGACGATCCTCGGTGAGCTCCTGCGCAGCGACGGTGCCGAGGTGCTCGCGACGTTCGCCACGGGTCACCTCGCCGGTCTACCGGCGCTGACGCGGCACGTCCTGCCCGACGGCGGGGGGAGCGCCTGGTACCTCGGGACCGTGCCGCCGGCGGCGCTCCTCGCGCGGGTGGTCGGGGCCGCGCTCGACGCGTCCGGGGTCGCCGGCGTCCTGCCGGGGCTCGCCGACCTGCCGGACGTCGAGGCGGTGCGGCGCGGTGAGCTCCTCTTCGTCCTCAACCACGGGGCCGCCCCCGTCACGGTGCCGGTGCCCGCTCCGGCGACGGACCTCCTCGCCGGCGCTCGCTGTCGCGACGTCGTCGAGGTCCCGGCGGAGGGCGCCGTCGTGCTCGCCGCGGACCCCACCGAGTCGCCGTGACGGCGGCGCTCCCGACGCTCGAGATGTTGCGACCACCGCAGGGGCCGGTGCCCCTGGACCACGACGAGAAAGCGGACCACCGATGAAGTTCACCGACGGCTACTGGTTGTCCCGGCCGGGCCTGCACCCGCTCCACGCGGTCGAGGTGGACGACGTCCGCGTCGACGAGGCCGCGGGCACGATGACGGTCTACGCACCCACCGCCGTGGTGCGCCACCGGGGTGACACGCTCAACCGGCCCGTGCTGACGCTGACGTACTCGTCGCCGGCGCCCGGCGTCGTCACGGTGCGGGTGGAGCACCACGCCGGTTCCCTGCATCGCGGCCCGGACTTCGCCCTGCACCCCGAGCCCGGCTACCGGCCGGTGGTGAAGGTCGACGAGACGGCCGGTGTGCTGCAGTCCGGCGGCCTGACCGTGCGGGTGCACCGCCAGGGCCCGTGGCGGGTGGACTTCGAGCAGGACGGCCGCCCGCTCACGTCGAGCCTGACCAAGTCGGTGGGGGCCATCGCCTCCGACGCCGGCGAGCACTGGGTCCACGAGCAGCTCACCCTCGCGCCCGGCGAGCACGTCTACGGGCTGGGGGAGCGGTTCGGCCCGTTCGTCAAGAACGGCCAGGAGGTCGACGTCTGGAACGCCGACGGCGGGACGTCCAGCGAGCAGGCGTACAAGAACGTCCCGTTCTACCTGACGTCCGCGGGCTACGGCGTCTTCGTCGACCACCCGGAGAAGGTCTCGCTCGAGGTCGCCTCCGAGGTGAACTCGCGCGTGCAGCTCTCCGTGCCCGGGCAGGCCCTGACCTATCACGTGATCGCCGGTCCGGAGCCGAAGGACGTGCTGCGGCGCTACACCGCCCTGACCGGTCGCCCGCCCCGCGTACCGGCCTGGTCCTACGGGCTGTGGCTGTCGACGTCGTTCACCACCGACTACGACGAGAAGACCGTGACGTCGTTCATCGACGGCATGGCCGAGCGGGACCTGCCCCTGAGCGTCTTCCACTTCGACTGCTTCTGGATGCGCGAGTACCAGTGGTGCGACTTCACCTGGGACCCGCGCACCTTCCCCGACCCGCAGGGCATGCTCACCCGCCTGCACGAGCGCGGTCTGAAGGTCTGCGTGTGGATCAACCCGTACATCGCGCAGCGCTCCCCGTTGTTCGCCGAGGGCGCCGAGCGCGGCTACCTGCTGCGCACCGACGACGGCGGGACCTGGCAGTGGGACCTGTGGCAGGCCGGCATGGGGCTGGTGGACTTCACCAACCCCGAGGCGACGGCCTGGTACCTCGGCCATCTCGACCGCTTGCTCGACCAGGGGGTCGACTCGTTCAAGACGGACTTCGGCGAGCGCGTCCCGACCGACGGCGTCGTCTGGCACGACGGTTCCGACCCGCACCGGATGCACAACTACTACGCGCAGCTCTACAACGAGGCCGTGTTCGGCCTGCTCGAGCGCCGCCGGGGGAGCGGTGAGGCGGTCGTCTTCGCCCGGGCCGCCACGGCCGGCGGGCAGCAGATGCCCGTGCACTGGGGCGGCGACTGCGACTCCACCTACTCCGCCATGGCCGAGTCGCTGCGCGGCGGGCTCTCGCTGGCGATGTCCGGGTTCGGCTACTGGAGCCACGACATCGGGGGTTTCGAGGGCACGCCCGACGCCGGCGTCTTCAAGCGGTGGCTCGCGTTCGGTCTGCTGTCCAGCCACTCGCGGTTGCACGGGTCGGGCTCCTACCGGGTGCCGTGGGCGTTCGACGACGAGGCGGTCGACGTCGCCCGCCGGTTCACCCACCTCAAGATGCGGCTCATGCCGTACCTCGGGCGTCTTGCCGAGGAGGTGGCCGCGGCGGGCACGCCGATGATGCGGCCGATGGTCCTGGAGTTCCCCCACGACCGCGCGACGTTCGGCGTCGAGACGCAGTACATGCTCGGCGACGCGTTGCTCGTGGCGCCCGTGCTGCGGGCCGACGGGACGGTCGATGCCTACCTGCCCGCGGGGCGCTGGACGCACCTCGACCCCGGGACGGTGGCCGACGGCGGACCTGTCGACGGCGCGGTCGTGGACGGTTCGCGCTGGGTCACCGAGACCCACGGGTTCACCAGCCTCCCGCTCCTCGTGCGGCCCGGTACCGTCCTCCCCGTCGGGGAGCGGTCCGACCGGCCCGACTACGCGTGGGCGCACGGGGTGACGTTGCACTGCGTCGAGCTGTCGCCGGGGCACGACGCCGAGGTCCTGGTGCCCGGCGGCTCCGGAGCCCCGGCGACCTTCCGGGTGCGGCGGGAGGCGGACTCGGGCACCGTCGTCGTCACGAGCGTCGACGCGCCCGCGGCCTGGGCCGTCCAGGTCGGAGAACGGCGGGTCGCGGCCAGCGGCCCCGGAGAGGTGAGGATCGAGCAGTGAGCAGCATCAGCGCGACGGGGCAGTTCCCCGAGGGTTTCCTGTGGGGGACGGCCACGGCCGCCTACCAGATCGAGGGCGCCGCCCACGAGGGCGGTCGCGGACCGTCCATCTGGGACACCCTGTGCCAGGTGCCCGGTGCCGTGCAGGGCGGTGACACCGGCGACGTCGCCTGCGACCACTACCACCGCTGGGCCGAGGACGTCGACCACCTCGACCGGCTCGGCGTCGGCGCCTACCGGCTGTCGATCTCCTGGCCCCGGGTGCAGCCCGGCGGTCGCGGGGCCCTGAACCCCGAGGGCGTCGAGTTCTACCGTAACCTGCTCGACGCGCTGCGCGAGCGCGGCATCACCCCCTACGTCACGCTCTACCACTGGGACCTGCCCCAGGAGCTCGAGGACGCGGGCGGCTGGGCGTCGCGGGAGACGGCCCACGCCTTCGCCGACTACGCCCGCGCCATGGCCCACGAGCTCGGTGACCGTGTCGCCCTGTGGACCACGCTCAACGAGCCCTGGTGCTCGGCCTACCTCGGCTACGCCTCCGGCGTGCACGCCCCGGGCCGCACCGAGCCGGCCGCGGCGCTCGCGGCGGTGCACCACCTCAACCTGGCGCACGGGCTGGCCGTCCGGGCGATCCGCGAGGAGATCCCCGGGGCCGCCTGCTCGATCACGCTCAACCTGCACGTCTTCCGCGCGGACTCGGACTCGGTGGCGGACGCGGACGCGGTGCGTCAGGTGGACGGTCTGGCCAACGGGGTCTTCCTCGGGCCGCTGCTGGAGGGCTCCTACCCGTCCGACGTGCTGGCGGACACCGCGAGCGTGTCGGACTGGTCGTTCGTGCAGGACGGCGATCTGGAGATCACGCGGGCCCCGCTCGACGTGCTCGGGGTCAATTACTACTCCTCGACGCGGGTACGCCGGTTCGACGGGCAGGGCGAGCCGGTGCGGGCGGACGGGCACAAGACGACGGCGGTCTCCCCGTGGGTCGCGGCCGACGACGTCGAGTTCCTGCGTCAGCCGGGCCCGCACACGGCGATGGGGTGGAACGTCGAGCCCGGCGGACTCACCGAGCTGCTGTGCTCGCTGCACGATCGCTACCCCGACCAGCCGCTGGCGGTCACGGAGAACGGGGCGTCGTTCACCGACGAGGTCGTCCACGACGTCGCGCTCGGGATCGACCGGGTGCACGACGTCGCGCGGGTGGCCTACCTGCGCGACCACGTCGCCGCCGTCGCCGCCGCGATCGACGCCGGGGCGGACGTGCGCGGGTACTTCGCCTGGTCGCTCATGGACAACTTCGAGTGGGCCTACGGGTACTCCAAGCGGTTCGGGATCCTGCGCGTCGACTACCCGACGGGGGAGCGGACGTGGAAGGACTCGGCGTACTGGTACTCCCGACTGGCTCGCACGGGACGGATCCCCGCGGTGTTCGAGGCCGGACCGCCCGCCTGACCCGACGCGCGCCTGCCCCTCGCCTCCTCCCGTCGGTCGTTGTGGGCGTGAAATTGACGGCCCTACCTCCCGGCAGGGCCGTCAATTTCACGCCCACAACGACCGACGGGCGACGCGCGCGGTGGGACGACACGCCGGGACCCGGCGGTGTGAGGAAGATCTGAGGACCGGGTGGTGCCGGCCGCGTCCCCGCGCGGCGAGCTCCGTGCACAGGGTGTGGACCGGCGTCGTCCACGGGCTGTGGAGGACGGTGCGCGAAGCGCGCGACGGCGCCGTCGACGGGTCGATCCACCGGTGCACGGACCGGTGGACGACGGACCGTGTCGGTGGCGCGTGCGACGATGCTCGCAGGATCGCGGGAGGCGCCCGAACGGCCATTCCGGGCGAATCACACCGGTGTAATGACAGCCGTGTGAACCACAACATGTCGTAGCCGAGCAGACGGCGAACACTAGGTGTAGTGTCTGAGAGACGCGGAAGCCACCGGCTCCCGCGCTAGCAACATCGGCGTAGTTCCACCGGTGTCGTCACTGGTCGCAGGCCTCCGAAGGGGTCCTGACGGCCCGGACGGCGGTCCCGGATCGCACGCCGAGGGCGCGACATCACGGGACATCGGACGCCGCCGATCGAGTGGCGAGACAGGGAGTGCGACATGAGCGTCACGGTCTACAGCAAGCCGGCCTGCGTGCAGTGCGACGCGACCTACCGCGCCCTCGACCGCAAGGGCGTGGAGTACACGGTCGTGGACATCACCGAGGACGCCGAGGCGCTCGAGATGGTCCGCGGTCTCGGATACCTGCAGGCTCCCGTCGTCGTCGCCGGCGAGGACCACTGGTCGGGCTTCCGTCCCGACCGCATCACCGCCGTGGCGGCGCAGCAGACCGTCTCGGCCTGAGAGCTCCGGCCCGGTCGCGAGGCACTGCCTCCCGACCGGGCCGGCACCACCGCAGCACGTCCGTCGGGGGGAGGGTGACATGGGGTCGCTCGTCTACTTCTCCAGCGTCTCGGAGAACACGCACCGGTTCGTCGAACGCCTCGGCCTCGACGAGCTGGGCATGGCGGTCCACCGGATCCCCCTGCGCCCCGCCGACGGCTTCCTGACCGTCGACGAACCGTACGTCCTCATGGTCCCCACCTACGGCGGGGGCAACGAGGGCGGCTCGGTGCCTCGCCAGGTCCGCAGGTTCCTCGGCGACGTGCACAACCGGTCGTTGATCCGTGGCGTCATCGCCGCGGGCAACACCAACTTCGGCGCTGCCTACTGCATCGCCGGCGACATCATCGCGGCGAAGTGCCAGGTGCCCTACCTGTACGCCTTCGAGCTGCTCGGGACGACCGAGGACGCCCAGCGCGTCCGTGACGGATTGGGACGATTTTGGCAACGACAGTCACTGATCTCGGCGTGAGCACCACGTCCGCCGACGCCCCGGCGCAGGCCGGAGGCGTGACGCTGCAGGAGTCCGAGCTCGACTACCACGCGCTCAACGCGATGCTGAACCTGTACGGGCCGGACGGCGAGATCCAGTTCGACAAGGACCGTGAGGCGGCCTCCGCGTACTTCCGTCAGCACGTGCTGCCCAACACCATCGAGTTCGACACCCTCGACGACAAGCTCGACCACCTGGTCGAGAACAAGTACTACGACCCCGAGGTGCTCGCGAAGTACTCGCGCGCGTTCGTCAAGGAGCTCTTCCAGCGCGCCTACGGCGCCGGCTTCCGGTTCGAGTCGTTCCTCGGTGCCTTCAAGTACTACACCTCGTACACGCTCAAGACGTTCGACGGCAAGAAGTACCTCGAGCGCTTCGAGGACCGCGTCTCGATGGTGTCGCTCGGCCTGGCCGACGGGGACGAGCAGCGCGCGCGCGACATCGTCGACGAGATCATCGCCGGGCGGTTCCAGCCGGCCACGCCGACGTTCCTGAACGTCGGCAAGGCGCAGCGCGGCGAGCCCGTCTCCTGCTTCCTCCTGCGCATCGAGGACAACATGGAGTCGATCGCGCGCAGCATCAACTCGGCGCTGCAGCTGTCGAAGCGTGGCGGCGGCGTCGCGCTGCTCCTGAGCAACGTGCGCGAGCACGGCGCGCCGATCAAGCACATCCAGAACCAGTCCTCCGGCGTCATCCCCGTGATGAAGCTGCTCGAGGACTCGTTCTCCTACGCCAACCAGCTCGGGGCGCGCCAGGGCGCCGGCGCCGTCTACCTGCACGCCCACCACCCCGACATCCTGCGGTTCCTCGACACCAAGCGCGAGAACGCCGACGAGAAGATCCGGATCAAGACCCTGTCTCTCGGCGTCGTCATCCCGGACATCACGTTCGAGCTGGCCAAGCGCAACGAGGACATGCACCTGTTCAGCCCGTACGACGTCGAGCGCGTCTACGGCAAGCCGTTCGCGGACATCTCGATCACCGAGAAGTACGACGAGCTGGTCGCCGACGAGCGGATCACGAAGAAGACGATCAAGGCGCGCGACTTCTTCCAGACGATCGCGGAGCTCCAGTTCGAGTCCGGCTACCCGTACGTGATGTTCGAGGACACGGTGAACCGGGCCAACCCGATCGCCGGGCGGATCACGCACTCCAACCTGTGCTCGGAGATCCTGCAGGTCTCGACGGCCTCGACGTTCCACGAGGACCTGTCCTACGACGAGGTCGGCCGGGACATCTCCTGCAACCTGGGGTCGCTGAACATCGCCAAGACGATGGACTCGCCGGACCTCGGCAAGACCATCGACACGGCGATCCGCGCACTGACGGCCGTCTCGGACCAGACGAGCATCGAGTCGGTGCCGTCGGTGAAGAAGGCGAACGAGCTCGGCCACGCCATCGGGCTGGGGCAGATGAACCTGCACGGCTATCTGGCGCGCGAGCGGATCCACTACGGGTCTGCCGAGGGCGTGGACTTCACGAACATCTACTTCTACACCGTCGCCTACCACGCGATCGCCGCGTCGAACCGGCTCGCGATCGAGCGTGGACGTGCCTTCGGCGGCTTCGAGGACTCCACGTACGCCTCGGGGGAGTACTTCGACAAGTACACCGAGGCCGCGTGGACGCCGGCCACCGAGCGGATCGCCGACCTCTTCGCTCGGGCGGGAGTGCACATCCCGACCCAGGACGACTGGCGTGCACTGAAGGCGTCCGTCATGGAGCACGGGATCTACAACCAGAACCTCCAGGCGGTGCCCCCGACCGGGTCGATCAGCTACATCAACTACTCGACGTCGTCGATCCACCCGGTGGCGGCGAAGATCGAGATCCGCAAGGAAGGCAAGCTCGGTCGCGCCTACTACCCGGCGCCGTACATGACGAACGACAACCTGGAGTACTACCAGGACGCGTACGAGATCGGGTACGAGAAGATCATCGACACCTACGCGGCGGCGACCCAGCACGTCGACCAGGGCTTGTCGCTGACGCTGTTCTTCCCGGACACCGTCACGACCCGGGACGTCAACAAGGCGCAGATCTACGCCTGGCGCAAGGGCATCAAGACGCTGTACTACATCCGCCTGCGCCAGCTGGCGCTCGAGGGGACCGAGATCGAGGGGTGCGTCAGCTGCATGCTGTGACGCCCCCGGCCCCGCCTCCTGACCCGCCACGCACGACGAAGGACACCGCCATGGCACCGACCGGACAGCTCAAGCTCATCGACCGCGTGACCGCGATCAACTGGAACCGCCTGCAGGACGAGAAGGACCTCGAGGTCTGGGACCGCCTGGTCGGCAACTTCTGGCTGCCCGAGAAGGTGCCGGTGTCCAACGACATCCAGTCGTGGAACACCCTGTCCGAGGCCGAGAAGCTGATGACGACCCGGGTGTTCACCGGCCTGACGCTGCTGGACACCATCCAGGGCACCGTCGGCGCGGTCTCGCTCATCCCGGACGCGCTGACCCCGCACGAGGAGGCCGTGTACACCAACATCGCCTTCATGGAGTCGGTGCACGCCAAGAGCTACTCCTCGATCTTCTCCACCCTCATCTCCACCAAGGAGATCGACGAGGCCTTCGCCTGGTCCGAGCAGAACGCCCAGCTGCAGCGCAAGGCCGAGATCGTCCTGGACTACTACCGCGGTGACGACCCGCTCAAGCGCAAGGTCGCCTCGACGATGCTCGAGTCCTTCCTGTTCTACTCGGGCTTCTACGCGCCCATGTACTGGTCGAGCCGGGCCAAGCTGACGAACACCGCCGACCTGATCCGCCTCATCATCCGCGACGAGGCCGTGCACGGGTACTACATCGGCTACAAGTTCCAGAAGGGGCTGGCCAAGCTCACCTCGGCCGAGCAGGACGAGATGAAGTCCTACACCTTCGAGCTCCTCTTCGAGCTGTACGAGAACGAGGCCGAGTACACCGACACGCTCTACGGCGAGCTGGGGCTGACCGAGGACGTCAAGAAGTTCCTGCGGTACAACGCCAACAAGGCCCTGATGAACCTGGGCTACGAGGGCCTGTTCCCGAAGGACGAGACGGACGTCAACCCGGCGATCCTCGCGGCGCTGAGCCCGAACGCCGACGAGAACCACGACTTCTTCTCGGGCTCCGGCTCCTCGTACGTGATCGGCAAGGCGGTCCACACCGAGGACGAGGACTGGGACTTCTGAGACGCCCTCGGGAGGGCAGCGCGCGGCGTCGACGGACCTGACCGGGCCGGTCGGCGGACGAGCAGGAAGGGAGAGCCGTGACGGACACCCTGCGACTCACGCACGTCGGCGGGCCCACGCTCCTGATCCAGCTCGGCGGCTGGAACCTGCTCGTGGACCCCACGTTCGACCCGCCCGGACGCCGGTACGGGTTCGCGCTCGGTACCTCGTCGGTCAAGCTGGCAGGACCGGCCGTACCCCTGGAGGACCTGCCCCCGATCGACGCCGTGCTGCTCAGCCACGACCATCACGCCGACAACCTCGACGACGCCGGCAGACGCCTGCTTCCGCAGGTGCCCCGTGTGGTGTCCACGGCGGCGGCAGCCCGCCGGCTCCGGATGCCCTCGGTCACCGGCCTGAAGCCGTGGTCGGCGACCGAGCTCGCCCACACCGGCCGACCGACCCTGCGGGTGACGGCCACGCCGTGCCGGCACGGTCCACCGCTCAGCCGGCCGGTCGTCGGGGAGGTCGTCGGCTTCGTGATCGAGCCGGCCGACAAGAGCTCGGGCGCGCTCTGGATCACCGGTGACACCGTCACGATCCCCGCGCTCGCCGAGGTCCCTCGACGCTTCGACGTCGACACGATGGTCATGCACCTGGGTCGCGTCCGGTTCGGGCTCACGGGCCCCCTCCGGTACAGCATGGACGGCCACGACGCCGTCGAGCTCCTCCGGACGGTCCGCCCCCGCCGCGCGGTGCCCGTCCACTACGAGGGATGGAGCCACTTCAGCGAACCCGTCTCCGACCTCCGGCGCGCCGTCGACGGTGCCGAGCAGCAGCTCCGGGAGCGCGTCGTCTGGTTGTCGCCAGGGGTTCCCACCCCGGTCTGACGGGCCGAGGAACGCCGCCCTCGGCGGGCGCGCCGGGGCTCAGGCGGCCCCGTCGCCACCGGCCCCGTCGACGGGCGGCTCGGCCGACCAGGGGAACGTGATCCAACGGTCGGTCTCGCGCCAGGAGTACTCGGGCCGGTAGACCGAGCGGGGCTTGGTGTAGAGCACCGCCGCCCGGGCGTCGGCGCCCTGCTCGGCGAGCATCCTCATGACCAGCTCCAGGGTGCGCCCGGAGTCCGCGACGTCGTCCACCACGAGCACGCGCGAGCCCGGCAGCTCGGAGGTGTCCATGAGCGGCGGCAGGACCCGGGGGTCGTCGAGCGTGCGGCCGATGTCGGTGTAGAACTCGACGTTCATGGTGCCGACGCCCTTGGTCCCGAGCGCGTAGGCGACCGCACCTCCCGGGACCAGGCCTCCGCGCGCGACGGCGACCACGACGTCGGGCCGGAAGCCGTCGGCCACGACCTGCTCGGCGAGGCGGCGGACCGCCGTCGCGAAGTCGGACCAGGTCAGGACCTCACGGGGCGGGCTCGTCATGGGCCGACGATACGACGACGGCGGGCCCCCGCACCATGCGGGGACCCGCCGTCGTGGCTCTGCCCGCGCGCGGAGGCCGACACCGGCCGCGAACGCGGGCGGTCGGGACTACTCGACGGCGAGGATGTCCACGACGAAGACCAGTGGGCTGTCGGGCGGGATGCTCCCGTCCGGCGAGCCGTCGGCGCCGTAGGCCTGGTCGGAGGGGATGACCAGCAGCACCTGGCTGCCGACCGTCTGCCCCGCGATGCCGTCGGTCCAGCCGGGGATGACCTGCTGGAGGGAGAACGAGGTGGGGGCGCCACGTTCCCAGGAGGAGTCGAAGACCTCGCCGTCCATCGTCCAGCCCGTGTAGTGGGCGGTCACCGTCTGGTCGGCCTTCACCGTCGGGCCGTCACCCTTGATGAGGGTCTGGGCCACCAGCTCGTCCGGGGGCTCGTAGCCGTCGGGGATCTCGACGGACGGCGCGCCGTCGTCGGCCAGCGTCACGGTGGGCAGGCCCTCCGCGGGCTCCACCGCCTCGCCCTCGGCGCGTTCCGGGATCTTGACGGCGTCGGTGACCTCCAGCAGGTTGACCACCGTAGCCGGGTTGTTCTCCGCGTCGACCGTCGGGTTCGCCACGAGGATCCGGGCGCCGACCTGCTGACCGACCAGCGGCTCGGTCAGGAGGCCGTAGCGCTGGTCACCGAGGAGGAAGCTCTCCGGCGCGTCGGTCTCCCAGGTGGAACCGAGGAGCTCCCCGGTCGAGTCGTACGCGACGTACTGCATGGTGACCTGCATGCCTTCGGCCAGCTCCTCGCCGTCGCCCTCGTCGACGACGCGCGTGGTCGGCACCGACACCTCGAGGGAGTCGAACGTGAGCTCGGGCTCGCTGCCGGGCTTGCCGGAGACCTTGATCGCGGCGAGGGCGGCGATGTCCTCGTCCGTGGGCTCCGCAGCGCCGGTGGCGTCGGCCGACTGGGTCGACTCGGCGGAGGCGGAGGCCTCGGGCGTGGCCTCCGACGAGTCCCCCTCACCGCCCGAGCAGGAGGACAGGACGAGTGCGGCGGCCAGCGCGGTAGCCACGCCGGCTGCGGAACGGAGCTTCACGAGAGACCCTTCGGTCGCGGAGAGAATCGGCCCGAGTCACGGGCCCCGGACACTCTAACGGTCCGCGGCCCGGTCACGTTCCGCCGTCGGGCTCCTGGGCGTGACAATGGAGGCATGCCCTCACGCCGACCCTCACGCAAACGACCCTGGGGTGCGCAGCACCAGCCCCTCGACACCGACCGCGCCCTGGGCGGCGTGCGTCACGTCAGCGGGGGCGACGGCGAGTGGACGGTGCGCCGGGTCCGCGGCGGGGAGAAGGCGTACACCTGCCCGGCCTGCCACCAGCAGATCCCGCCGGGGACACCGCACGTGGTCGCCTGGCAGCGCGACGTCGTCGGGGGCGAGCAGGCCGGTCTGGCCGACCGCCGGCACTGGCACCCGGCCTGCTTCCAGCGTCGCGAACGGCTGCGCTGACCTGGGCGGCCGGGGCCTGGCGTCAGCCTGCCGACGGTCCGCGGCCGACGGGCAGGAGCGGCGGCGCGAACTAGGCTGGCAGTGATGAACGACGACGCCGCCACCGGCCACCAGATCCGCTCGATGACCGTCCTGCCCGCCCGCCGGGAGGACGTCGACCTGCACACCGCGGACGGGCTCACGCTCGTCGGCGAGCTCGCGCTGCCCGCCGACGTCGATCCCGTGGCCAGCCTGCTCACGTTCCACCCGTTGCCGACCCACGGCGGCTACATGGACTCGCACGTCTACCGCAAGGCGGCCTGGCGTCTCCCGGCGCTCGCGGACCTGGCGGTGCTGCGCTTCAACACCCGGGGCACGACCTCGCCCCGCGGCACGTCCGAGGGCGACTTCGACGGCGGCGACGCCGAACGGTACGACGTCGCGGCGGCGCTGGAGCTGGCCGAGTTCCGTGAGCTGCCGCACCCGTGGCTGGTCGGCTGGTCCTTCGGCACCGAGCTCGTCCTCAAGCACGGCGCCGACCCGAGCATCGAGGGGGCGGTCCTGCTCTCGCCACCCCTGCACCGCGCCACGGACGCCGACCTGGACCGGTGGGCCGACTTCGGCAAGCCGCTCGTCGTCCTCGTCCCCGAGCACGACGACTACCTGCAGCCCGTCGAGGCCAGGGAACGGTTCGCGCGGGTGCCGCAGGCGGAGGTGATCGGGGTCGACGGCGCCAAGCACCTGTGGGTGGGGGAGCCGGCCGTGCGCCGGGTGCTGGACGAGATCGTGCAGCACGTCGTGCCGGGCCACGCCCCGCTGCCCACGCACTACGACGGCGACGTCGAGCAGGTCTCGGACGTGGCACCGGCCACGAGGTGACGCGAACCGCGAGGACGACGAGAGGGTGACTCAGCGATGACGACCACGACACTGGCAACGTCCCTGCTCTGCGACGGCGGTGGTGTGCCCCTGGTGCTGCTGCACGGGTTCCCCCTGGACCTGCGCATGTGGCGCCCGGTGGCCGCCGAGCTCGGCGACCGTGTGCGCGTGATCGCGGTCGACCTCCCCGGCCAGGGCCACAGCGACATCGGCAGCCTGCCACCCACGCTCGAGGCCGCCGCCGACGCCGTCCACGACACGCTGCGCGCGCAGGGGGAGGGCAACGCCGTCGTGGTCGGGCTGTCGATGGGCGGCTACGTGGCCCTGGCGCTCGCGGAGCGGCACCCGGAGCTCGTCCACGGGCTCGGGCTCGTGGACACCAAGTCGACCGCCGACGACGAGGAGGCGCGCGCGAACCGGTACCGGATCGCGCGCACGGTCACGGACGAGCAGAGCACCGACGCGGTGGCCGGGATGCGGTCCAAGCTGCTGGGGCCGACCAGCGCGATGGAGCGTCGCGCCCTCTACCCCACCCTCGACGCCTGGATCCGCGCGCAGTCCCCGGCGGGGGTGGCCTGGGCCCAGAACGCCATGGCGGCGCGACCGGACCGGACCTCGGTGCTGGAGTCGTTCGACGGCCCCGTCGCCGTCGTCGTCGGTGCCGAGGACCAGATCACGCCGGTCGCCGACGCCCACCACATGGTCGACGCGGCACGGGACGCGGTGCTGACGGTCGTGCCCAACGCCGCTCACCTGAGCGCCGTCGAGGAGCCGGCGGCGGTGGCCAAGGCGCTGCTCGACCTGCACGACCGGGTCGCCCGGATCTGAGCCGCCGGCGGGTCGCGCCGCCGGCGGCTCGGGGCTGTCAGGCCTGCGAGCGGGCGGCGGCGGTGTCCTCCGCCGGAGACCCGGGTTCGCCGGACCCGGCGGCGTCGTCCGCCGACTGCGTCGAGGCCGCCCGTGCGGCCTGCGCCGGTGTCTGGTCGAGCGGACGCTCGGCCTCGGGTGCGGCCTCGTCCTCCGCGTCCTCGGGGGAGGCCGAGGACGCCGACGGCGCCGGGACGTCCCACGACTGGTCGGGCTGGGGCGACGCCGGGGCATCGGAGAGCTCCGCGGCGGCCTTCTCCGTGCCCAGCAGCCCCCGCAGCTCCTCGAGGTAGGAGTTGATCGAGTCGTGACGGCGGGTGAGGTCCTCGAGCTGCCGCTCCGCCGTGGTGCGGCTCTGCTCCGCCTCGGCCTGGGCGTCCGAGACCGTCTGCTCGGCGAAGGTCCGGGCCTCGGAGACGATCATGTCGGCCGATCGCCGGGCGTCGGCGACCAGGTCCTTGACGTAGGCGTCGGACTCGGTACGCACCCGGTCTGCCTGCGCGAGCGCCGCGGCGACGCGCTTCTCGGCCTCGGCGGCGTGCTCCTCGGCCGCGCCGACGAGACGTTCGGTCTCGGCACGCGCGGTCTCGTGCCGTTCGGCGGCCTCGGCCTCGACACGTTCGCGCATCTGCGCGACCTCGAGCTCGGCGTCGGACAGCGTCCGACGGGTCCGCTCGCGCAGGTCCTCGAGCTCGCTGGTGACGGAGTTGGCGGCCTCCGCCGCCTGGTGCTTCGCCTCGGCGACGATGCGGGCCGCCTCGTTCCGGGTGCGCTCGAGCAGGTCGCCGGACTCGCGCTCGGCCTCCTCGCGCACGGCGGCCGCCTCGGCCGACGCCTCGGCACGCAGCTGCGCGATCTCACGGTCGGCGGTGACGCGCGCCTCGGTCACCTCGCGCTCCGCCGTCGACCGCAGGGTGCCGATCTCCCGCTCCAGGCCGGCGCGGCGTTCGCTCTCCTCGGTGGTCAGGGTGCTCGTGATCAGCTGGGCCTCGCGTTCCGCGGAGCCGACCAGCTCCTCGGCGCGGCGCTGGGCGCCCTGGAGCGTGCCCTCGGCCTCGGCGCGCGTGGTGGACCGGATCTCCTCGGCCTCGCGCCGCGCGCTGGACAGCAGCTCCGAGGACTCGGACTCGGCACGCTGGCGGACCTGCCCGGCCGAGAGCTTGGCGCGGGCCATGATGTCGGCCGCCTGCTGGTTCGCCTGGGTCAGCACCTCGGCCGCCTGCTCGTCGGCGGACCGCAGCAGGCGCTCGGCGCGGGCTCCCAGGCCGGCGTAGGACGGCTTGTCGTTCTCGCGGAGCTGGCGGTGCGCCTCGGCCAGCTCCGAGGAGAGCTGCATGGCGCGGCCGTCGGTGGCCTCGACGTTGCGTCGGGCCTCCTCGACCGCCTGCTCCAGGCGGGAGATCTGGTTCTCCACCGCCGCGCGGTCGTAGCCGCGCATGGTGATGGGGAAGAGCGAACGCTCGTCGGACACGTGGAGACCTCCGTCTGTCAGTGGGCGCCGCGGGCTCCGGTCAGGATAGTGGGCGGCGAGTCCCACCGACACCCGAAGTACCTCCCGATCGGACCGGACACGCCGCTCCGGGGGTCGTGGTGGCCCCGCGGGGCGCAGCCGTGGGAGGCTCGGGGGCGCCGGTACCGGACTCGTGAAGGGTTCGTGAACCCATCCGGCGGGCCCTGCCTCGGCGTCCGACGGGACGGTGGGCGTCCCTATCCTGGAGTGTCCACGTCGAAAGGGAAGCTCGGTGCTGCAACGCATTCTCGGTGTCGTCCTCGTTCTCGCGGGCCTGGGCGCCATCGTGTTCGGGGTCGCCTCGGCCACGGTCCTGCGCGAGTCGGACACGGTCGTCGCCACGGCGCGCCCCGCCGGTGACGGCACGATGGTCGTCACCGACCCCGGGGTCCTCGGGCTCGTGGCCTCGGACGTCACCGTCACCGCCTCGGTGCCCGCCGGGCAGGAGGTCACCGTGGTCGTGGGCCGCGACGTCGACGTCACCGGCTGGCTCGGCGCGGACCCGTACACCCGGGTGACCGGGCTGGCCGACTGGGAGACCTTGTCCACCGAGGCGGTCGAGCCCCCGGCGGACGACGAGGGAGAGGGTGCCGACAGCGACGCGGCGGAGGGTGACGCCGCGGCGGACGGTGCCGACGACGGCGACGTGCCGCCCCCGGCGGACCCGGCCGGTTCGGACATGTGGGTCACCGAGCTCACCGACGCCGAGCAGGTGACGCTGCGCTGGTCGGATCGTCCGGGGCGGTGGGTGCTGCTCGCCGCGGGGACCGGGCCCGCGCCCGCGCAGGAGGGTGACGGGGCGGACGGCGACGGCGACGCCGCGCAGTCGGAGTCCGCCGACGGGGCGGCCGACGCCGCCGAGGCGCCGACCCTGGAGCTGACCTGGGACCGTGACGTCGCGACGCCTCTGCTGTGGCCCGCGGTCGGGGTGGGCGGTGTGCTCCTCGTGATCGGGCTGGTGCTCCTCGCCGCCGGCCGCCGCCGCCGCAAGCGGTCGCGCCGCAGCGCGACCGGAGCCGCGTCGTCGTCGTCGCCGTCGCTGAGCTCGCCGTCGCTGAGCTCGCCGTCGGCAGCGAGCCCGAGCACCAGCCCCGCCACCCCCGACGACAGCCCGGCCGGTCCCTTCGCCCGCACCACCACGACCTCCGCGTGGCCGGCCACCGTCGCCGCGAACCCGCCCGCTGCGCCGGACGAGACCACCGAGGCCTCGTCGGAGGCAGGCGCGGACGGTCCGGGATCCGCCGGACCCGACGGCGAGCCCGGTTCCGGGGGCCGGTCGGGCACCGCTCCGGTCCCCGTGGCGGGACGGTTCTCCCGTCGCTCACGCCTGCGCCGACCCCGGCCGGAGACGTCCGCGGAGCCCCCGCAGCACGAGGACGCCGCACCGGCCGCGACGCCCGAGCCGGCTCCGGCCGCCCCGGAGCCGGTGGCACCCTCGCCGGTCACGGCGACGGGCTCCCACCCGACGCTCCCGGACGGACGTCCCCTCACCCGCCGCGAGCTGCGTCGGCAGGAGGAGGAGCGCCGTGCGTCCGGACAGTCGGGCATGGGCCGCGCGTTGCGCGCCCTGACGGGCCAGACGCCCGTGGTGCCCCCGCCGTCCGGTGGCGGCACGACGCCGGAGGACGCGTCGCCGGGACGGCCCGCGTCCCGCCGCGCCTCGGCCTGGCGCGAGACGTGGGGCTTCGGGGACACCACCGGCGGCTCCGACGACGCGTACGACGACACGACCGACGGGGGAGCCCGATGACCCGCACCGACCGCACGCCCCGGGCGCGCCGCACCGCCGTCGTCGTCTCCGTGGCCACGACCGCCACGCTCCTGGCGGGCTGCGCCCAGGAGCTGCCGCAGCCCGTGGCCGACGACCCGTTCGAGGGTCCGGTGCTGACCGCCGCCCAGGAGACGGCCGTCGTCGACTCCGTCGCGGGGGCGCTCGAGAAGGCCGGCAAGAAGCGCAAGCCTCAGCTCCTCGAGCCTCGGGTGACCGGACCCGCGCTCGAGGTGCGCACCAGCCAGATCGAGGTCGCCCAGGCCCGGGACGACGACTCGTTCGTCACCAGCATCCCGACCGAGCTCAAGCGCATGATCATCCCGACGACGCAGACGTGGCCGCGGGTCAGCTACACCATCACGGAGCCGACGGAGAATCTCGAGGTCCCGCGGATGGTCGCCTATACGCAGGACTCGGCGCGGGACAACTACAAGATGTGGTCCTGGGTCCAGCTGATCCCGGGGACCACCATGCCCAACTTCGCGGATCCCGAGGTCATCGGGTCCGCGGCGGTGGCACCCGACGACGACTCCCTCATCGTGACCCCGACGCAGGCGATCAAGCAGTACGCCGACCTCGTGGCCCGGGGGACCGACAAGTCGAAGCACGCCGACGCCTTCGAGCTGCCGTCGGACAGCCCGGACCTCGTGCAGCGTGTCCAGGAGGACGCGCAGACGGTGCGCAAGGCGGAGGACTTCCAGGACGCCGACGGGGAGTACGCGCTGACGTTCGTGCCGCGGACCGACCAGACCGTCGCGGTGCGGACCTCCGACGGCGGCGCCGTGGTGATGGGCGTGCTCGACGGCAACGCCCGGGCGACGGTCGAGGAGGACGGCGAGATCGGCGCCCTGAGCGTCGCGCAGGGTGCCCTCATCGGCGACGAGGACAAGACCAACGAGCTGTACGTGGAGTACACCGACCAGATCGCGCTCTACGTGCCGCCGGCGGGTTCGTCCGAGTCGATGCGGCCGCTCGGCTACTCGCACGTCCCCGTCGACGCGTCCACGTCGATCCCCGACAAGAAGAACACCGACCGCTCGAAGAACTGACGCCGACGCGACGGCCGGGGTCCGAGGATTCGTAGGATGTGCTCATGAGCAACCCCACGCCCGAACCGAGCTACAGCCCGCGTGGCGCCGTCGACCTGTCGGCGCTGAACCGTCCTCAGTCGCCGCCGCCGGGAACCCCGGGCGGGGCGCCGACCGCGGGCGGGTTCGTCGTCGACCTCACCGACGCCAACTTCCAGCAGGTCGTGCAGGACTCGACGACGTACCCCGTCGTGGTCCTGCTGTGGATGCCCACGGACCAGGCCAACGCCGACCTGGGCACGCTGCTCGGCCGGATCGCCGAGGAGTACGCCGGACGGTTCCTCCTGGGTCGGTTGGACGCGGAGGCCTACCCCCAGATCGCCGCGGCGTTCCAGGCGCAGGGCGTGCCCACGGTGGTGGCCGTCCTGGCGGGTCAGCCGCTCCCGCTGTTCGCCGGCGCGGCCTCCGAGGAGCAGGTCCGGGGCGTCCTGGACCAGGTGCTCGCCGCCGCCGAGCAGAACGGCGTGACGGGGCGGGCCCCCGGGGCGCAGGAGCCTGCGGAGGAGGCCGAGGAGGTCGAGGAGCCGCTGCCTCCGCTGCACCAGGAGGCCTACGACGCGATCGAGCGCGACGACCTCGAGGCGGCCGAGGCCGCCTACACCAAGGCGATCAAGCAGGACCCGAAGGACGCGCAGGCCGTCGCCGGGCTCGCCCAGGTGGCCCTGATGCAGCGCACGCGCGGGGCCGACCTGCACCAGGTCCGCACGGCCGCCGCCGACGCGCCCGACGACGTCGCCGCGCAGCTGGCCGTCGCGGACATGGACATGCTGGGTGGCAAGGTGGACGACGCCCTCGCGCGGCTGCTCGACCTGCTGCCGGGGGCCGAGGGCGACGACAAGGAGGCGCTGCGCACCCGTCTGGTCGAGTACTTCGAGGTCGTCGGGCCGTCGGACCCGCGGGTCGGCAGGGCTCGCCGGAAGATGATGATGTTCCTGTACTGAGCCCGGGGGTCAGCGGGGCGTGAGCACCAGGGCGCCGAGCGGGGGGACCCGCAGAGCGGCCGAGTGCTCGCGACCGTGCCACGGGATCGGCTCGGAGCGGACCTCGCCGGTGTTGACGACGCCGGACCCGCCGTAGCGCAGGTCGTCGGTGTTCAGCGCCTCGTGCCACGTGCCCGCGTGGGGCAGGCCCAGGCGATAGCCCTCGTGCGGGACGCCCGCGAAGTTCACGACCACGACCACCGGGGAGCCGTCGGCGGCGCGGCGCACGTAGGACAGCACGTTGTGCGCGGCGTCGTCGGCGTCGATCCACTCGAAGCCGGAGCCGTCGAAGTCCCGCTCCCACAGCGCCGGGGTGGCCCGGTACAGGGCGTTGAGGTCGCGCACGGTGCGCTGGATCCCCGCGTGGGCGGGGTCGTCGAGCAGCCACCAGTCCAGGCTCCGGCCCTCGCTCCATTCCGCCACCTGGGCGATCTCGGAGCCCATGAAGAGCAGCTGCTTGCCCGGGTGGGTCCACTGGTAGGCCAGGAACGAGCGGACTCCCGCGAGCTGCTGCCAGCGGTCGCCGGGCATCTTGGCCAGCAGCGACCCCTTGCCGTGCACCACCTCGTCGTGGCTGATGGGCAGCACGTACTGCTCGGAGAACGCGTACACCAGGGAGAACGTCAGCTCGCCGTGGTGGTGGCTGCGGTACATGGGGTCCTTGGCGACGTAGCGCAGCGAGTCGTTCATCCAGCCCATGTTCCACTTGAGGCCGAACCCGAGGCCCCCGGCGTCCGTGGGCCGGGTGACCCCGGGGAACGCCGTGGACTCCTCGGCGATGATCATCACCCCGGGGCTGCGCCGGTAGGCGGTCGCGTTGGCCTCCTGCATGAAGCCGATCGCCTCCAGGTTCTCCCGGCCGCCGTGGACGTTCGGCTCCCACTGGCCGTCCTCGCGCGAGTAGTCGAGGTAGAGCATCGACGCCACGGCGTCGACGCGCAGACCGTCCGCGTGGAACTCCTCGAACCAGTAGCTCGCGTTGGCGACGAGGAAGTTGCGCACCTCGCGGCGGCCGAAGTCGAAGACGTAGGTGCCCCAGTCGGGCTGCTCGCCGCGCCGGGGGTCGGGGTGCTCGTACAACGGTGTGCCGTCGAACCGGGCGAGGGCGAACTCGTCGCGCGGGAAGTGCCCCGGCACCCAGTCGATGATGACGCCGACGCCGGCCTGGTGCAGCCGGTCCACGAGGTACCGGAAGTCGTCGGGGGAGCCGAACCGCGCCGTCGGCGCGTAGTAGCCCGTGACCTGGTACCCCCAGGAGCCGCCGAACGGGTGCTCGGCGACCGGCAGCAGCTCGACGTGGGTGAACCCCTGCTCGGTGACGTAGGCCGTGAGCTCCTCGGCGAGCTCGCGGTAGCCGAGACCGGGCCGCCACGAGCCGAGGTGCACCTCGTAGACGCTCATCGGACCACCGTGGGGGTCGGTGGCGGCGCGGCGGTCCATCCACTCGTGGTCGCCCCACGCGTGCTCGGAACGGGCCACCACGGAGGCCGTCGCCGGGGGGGCCTCGGCGGCCTGGGCCATGGGGTCGGCCTTGGCGCGCCAGGTGCCGTCCGGACCGCAGATCTCGTACTTGTACCGCGTCCCGGCGGCGACGTCGGGCACGAAGATCTCCCACACGCCGCTGGAGCCGAGGGACCGCATCGGGTGCACGGGGGACCAGCGGTTGTGGTCGCCGACGAGCCGCACCCCGCGGGCGTTGGGTGCCCAGACGGCGAACGACGTCCCGACGACGTCGCCGCGGGCGCTGGGGTAGACGTGCTGGTTGGCGCCGAGCACCCGCCAGAGCGTCTCGTGGCGGCCCTCCCCGATGAGGTGCAGGTCCATCTCGCCGAGCGAGGGCAGGAAGCGGTAGGGGTCGTCCGTCGTCGTCGACTCGTCGCCGTAGCGCACCCGGACGCGGTAGTCGGGCGCGTGCCGCGTGCCGTCGTCGTCGACGGGTGCAGGGACGACGGCGGCCCACACGCCCGCGTACTCGTGCGTGGCGGGGTGCTCGGTCCCGTCGTCGGTGACGACGGCGACCTCGTCGGCCAGCGGGCGCAGCACCCGGACCACGGCGAACGCACCGTCCCGGGAGGGGACCAGGTGCGACCCGAGCACAGAGTGCGGGTCGTGGCTCGTCCCCTGGGCGACGGCGGTGAGGACCTCGGGATCGACGGCGGGGGGTGCGGGTGTCATGCGCCCCACCCTTCCACCGCGGCCCCGACTTGTCAGGACGTGCACGCCGTCTGGCGCGCGGGGATTCCGACGTACGATCCTTGCGAGGAGAGGTGAGGAATGGCCCGCATCACGATCGCGGACATCGCGCGACGCGCCGAGGTGTCGACGGGTGCCGTGTCCTACGCGCTCAACGACCGGCCGGGCGTCTCGGCGACGACCCGGGAGCGCATCCTCGCCATCGCCGCCGAGATGGGGTGGCAGCCGAGCCAGGCCGCTCGCTCGCTGTCCGGCGCCCGTGCCGAGACGATCGGGCTGATCCTGGCCCGGGCGCCCGAGACCCTCGGCTTCGAGTCCTTCTACATGCAGTTCGTCGCCGGCATCGAGCAGGTGCTGTCCGAGCGTTCCTACGGTCTGCTGCTGCAGGTGGTGCCCGACGTCGCGGCGGAGGTCGCGGCGCACCGGCGCTGGCGGGCGGCACGGCGCGTCGACGGCGTCGTGGTGGTCGACCCGCGGACGGACGACCCGCGGCTGCCGCTGCTGCTGGGGGCGGACGCGCTGCCCGCGGTCGTCGTCGGTGACCCCGGGCTGGCCGGCGGGGCGACGGCGGTGTGGACCGACGACGGGACGGCGCTGCGGGAGTGCGTGCGGTACCTGGTCGGCCTGGGGCACCGTCGGATCGGGCGCGTCTCGGGTACCGAGGAGTTCGGTCACACCCACATCCGTGACCTCGCGTTCGACGACGAGACGCGCAGTCACGGCGTCGTCTCGCGCTCCGAGCGCGCCGACTTCACGCCGGAGGCCGGTGCGGCGGCGGCGCGGGCGCTCCTGACGGCGGCCGACCCGGTGACGGCGATCGTCTTCGACAACGACGTCATGGCGCTCGCCGGGCTGGGGGTCGCCCACGAGCTGGGGGTCCGGGTGCCGCAGGACCTCTCCCTGGTGGCGTGGGACGACTCGCCGCTGTGCGAGGCGGCGTTCCCGCAGCTCACCGCCCTGAGCCACGACGTGACGAGCTACGGCGCGCACGTGGCGCGGCGGCTCTTCGACCGCATGGAGGGTGCTCCGGCGGCGAGCTTCCTCGACGCGACGCCGGTGCTCCGGGTGCGCGGCTCGACGGGTCCGGCGCCCGCTGCCGACTGACCTCCCGGCGATCCCCTGCGCTGCACTGAAGCGCTTGACCTCCGTAACTTAACCGCTTAACGTGTGTCGCGTCACCGTTCAACGACGACCGGAATCGAGCACGACATGGCAACGAAGCACCGCATCACCGGCGTGGCCGCCACCGCCGCCGCCGCGCTGGCCCTGACAGCCTGCTCCGGCGGGGACGAGCCGGGGACCGGCACCGCCGACGACGCCGCACCCTCCGGCGAGATCACCGTCATCACGCAGCGCACCGACATCGTGGACACCGTCTTCCAGGACTACAAGGAGCAGTTCGAGGCCGAGTACCCCGACGTCACCGTCACGTTCGAGGCGCTGACCGACTACGAGGGCGAGATCGCCGTGCGGATGAACACCGCGGACTACGGCGACGTCCTGCTGATCCCCAACAGCGTCACACCCGACCAGCTCGGCACCTACTTCGAGCCGCTCGGGAGCGTCGACGAGATGAGCGAGACCTACCGCCTCGTCGAGGAGAAGGCGTACGACGGCCAGGTCTACGGCGTCTCGATCACCGTGAACACCCAGGGCCTGGTCTACAACAAGAAGGTCTGGGCCGATGCCGGCGTCACCGACCTGCCGACCACCCCGGACGAGTTCCTCGACGACCTGCAGGCCATCGCCGACAACACCGACGCCGTCCCGTACTACACGAACTACGCCGACGGCTGGCCGCTGAGCCAGTGGGACGGCAACCGCGGGGTCATGGGCGACCCGGACTACCAGAACACCCACGTCGCCCACAGCGACACCCCGTGGGCCGCCGACGAGTGGCACGGCATCTCCGACGGGCTCCTCTACGACATCGTCGCGGCGGGGCTCAGCGAGGACGACCCGACCACCACGAACTGGGAGGAGTCCAAGACGCTCCTGGGCACCGGCGAGGTCGGCACCATGCTGCTCGGCTCCTGGGCCATCACGCAGATGCAGCAGGCCGCCGAGGACGCCGGCGGCTCGGCGGACGACATCGGGTACATGCCGTTCCCCTACCAGGTCGACGGCACCTTCCACGCCCAGGTCGCGGGGGACTACAAGAACGCGATCAACGTCAACAGCGAGCACAAGGCCGCCGCCCGGGCCTGGATCGACTGGTTCGCGCAGGAGTCGGGCTACGCCTACGACGAGGGCGGCATCTCCCCGCTGGTCGACGGCCCGACGCCCGAGACGCTCGGCGACTTCGACGACGCCGGGGTCGAGTACGTCGAGATGAACCCGGCCCCGCAGGGCGAGGAGGCCTACGAGTCCGAGATCGTCAACGCCTCCGAGATCGACCTGTACGGGAACATCTACCGCCAGAAGCTCGTGGACACCGCCCGCGGCGCCGCGGACGGTGACAAGGAGTCCTTCTTCGCCGACCTGAACCAGCGTTGGGCCGACGCCCGCGCGGCAGTCGGCGAGTGACCCTCGCCCCGGGGTGGTGGCGTCCCGCGCCGCCACCCCGGGATCCCACCGATTGGAGGACCGCCATGGCGACGGTCTCGTCCCCGGTCCGTGGCGCCGTCCGCGCCTCGGCCACCCCACCCCCGGCCCCGAGACGGCGCGGGCCCGGCCGCGGCTGGCGCATCACACCGTGGCTGTTCCTGATCGCCCCGCTCGGCCTGCTGATCCTGTTCACCTACGTGCCCGTGGCCAACATGGTCTGGTACAGCTTCACGAGCTGGAACGGGATGGCCCCGGTCAAGGAACCCGTCGGGCTGGACAACTACGTGCGGATCTTCACCGACCCGGACATGTTCACGGTGTTCCTGGTGAGCCTGTACTACCTGGCCGGCGCGTTCCTGCAGCTCGCGCTGGCCCTGTACTTCGCGACCGTCCTCAGCTTCCGCACCCGCGTGCGGAACCTGTTCAAGGGGATCATCTTCTTCCCGTACCTCATCAACGGTGTCGCGATCGGGCTGGTGTTCCTGTTCTTCCTGCGCCCGGGAGGGACGCTCGACGCCCTGCTCGGGCTCGTCGGGGTCGCCGAGCCCCCGCAGTGGCTGGGGGACCCCGACCTGGCGAACGTCTCGCTGGCGACCACGAGCGTGTGGCGCTACATGGGACTGAACTTCGTGCTGTTCCTCGGGGCGATCCAGTCGATCCCGAACGAGCTCTACGAGGCCGCGGACCTCGACGGGGCGACGAGCTGGCAGAAGTTCCGGTTCATCATCGCTCCCGGCATCAAGCAGGTGATCGGCCTGACGACGATCCTGGCGATCTCGGGCTCGCTGGCGGTCTTCGAGATCCCCTGGATCATGACCGGCGGCGCCAACGGCACCACGACGTTCGTCATCCAGACGGTCCAGCAGGCCTTCGAGTTCAAGAAGTTCGGCCTCGCCTCGGCCATGGCCGTCGTGCTGCTGCTGATCGTCCTGGCGATCACCTGGATCCAGCGCCGGATCTTCCCCGACGAGAAGGTGGACCTGACGTGACCACGACACCCGACGCCCCGGTGCTGCCGGGATCGGCGGACGCCTACCCCGGTCCGGGCCCGGTGGAGGGCACCGTGCTGCGGTTCCGCCGAGCCCTGCGCGCCCTGCACCCGCTCCTCGGACCGGTGGCCACCACCGCGAAGTACGCCAGCCTGGTGGTCGCGTGCGCCGCCGCGCTCATCCCGCTGGTGACCGTGTTCATGGCGGCCTTCAAGACGAAGGAGGAGTTCGCCACCTCGGACCCGCTGACGCCTCCCCAGCACTGGACGAACCTCGACAACTTCGTCACCGCGTTCGTCCAGGGCGGGATGATCCGCGGGTTCGTCAACACCTCGGTCATCCTGGTCGTCGCGCTGGTGGGCACGATCGTCATCGGCACCATGACGGCCTACGCCGTCGACCGGTTCGACTTCCGGGGCCGCCGGCTGGTGATGGGCGGGTTCCTGCTGGCCACGCTCGTGCCCGCCGTGACGACCCAGGTGGCCACCTTCCAGGTGGTCAACGGCCTGGGCCTGTTCAACACCCGGTGGGCCGCGATCGTGCTGTTCATGGGCACCGACATCATCTCGATCTACATCTTCCTGCAGTTCATGCGGGGCATCTCGCGGTCGCTCGACGAGGCCGCCATGCTCGACGGCGCCAACCGCCTGACCATCTACGCCCGCATCATCTTCCCGCTGCTGCGCCCTGCCATCGCGACCGTCGTCATCGTCAAGGGCATCGCGATCTACAACGAGTACTACATCCCGTTCCTGTACATGCCCTCACGCGACCTCGGCGTCGTCTCGACCTCCCTGTTCCGCTTCATGGGACCGTTCGGGGCGCAGTGGGAGGTGATCTGCGCCGGGGCCGTCCTCGTGATCGTCCCGACGCTCGTCGCGTTCCTGCTGCTGCAGCGGCAGATCTACAACGGCCTGACCTCCGGAGCCACCAAGTGACCCACACCGCACCCCGTCCCACCCGTGAGCTCGACGCCGGCTGGAGCGTGCGCGCCGTCGCCGGACCCGTCCCGGCGCACCTCGCCGACGTGCTGGCCGCCGGGATCCCGGCCACCGTGCCGGGCACGATCCACACCGACCTGCTCGCCGCCGGACTGATCCCCGACCCCTACCTGGACGACCACGAGCGTCTGCTGCAGTGGATCGGCCGCTGCGACTGGGAGTACGCCACCACCTTCCGGCGCTCGCCCGGCCCCGACGACGAGCGCACCGAGCTCGCCCTCGACGGCCTCGACACGGTCGCCACCGTGACGTTGAACGGCACGGAGGTGGCCCGGACCGCGAACCAGCACCGGTCCTACCGGTTCGACGTCACCGAGACGCTGCTCGACGGCGACAACGTCCTGACGGTGCGGTTCACGGCGCCCGTTCCCTACGCCGACGCGCAGAGCCTCGCGCTGGGACAGCGGCCGCAGGTGAACCACCATCCCTTCAACGCCGTGCGCAAGTCGGCGTGCAACTTCGGGTGGGACTGGGGGATCGACGCCGCGACCGTCGGCATCTGGCGTCCCGTCCGCCTCGAGTCGTGGCGCGGTGCCCGCCTCGGTGCGGTACGAGCGGTCCCCACCGCCGACCTCACCGGTACCGAGGCGCTCGGCCGGCTCACGGTCCACGCCGACGTCGTCCGCTCCCCGGGCGCGCTCCTGGAGGTGACGGCACGCGTGACCGGCGCGGGCGCGGACGTGCACGCCACCGTGACGGTCCCCGCCGGCAGCGCCTCCGTCGTCGTGCCCCTCGAGGTGCCCGACGTCGCCCTGTGGTGGCCGCGCGGGTACGGCGCGCAGCCGCTCTACGACGTCGAGGTGACGGTGACCGGCCGGGACTGCCCGGCCGGTGACGTGCTGGACCGCTGGAGGACGCGCACCGGTTTCCGGTCGGCCGCTCTGGCGATGGAGCCCGACGACGACGGGACGTCGTTCACGCTGCTGGTCAACGACCGGCCGGTGTGGGTCAGGGGCGCCAACTGGATCCCCGACGACGTCTTCGCCCCCCGGGTAGACCGGGACCGCTACGCGCGGCGGATCGACCAGGCCGAGCAGGCCGGGATCAACCTGCTGCGCGTGTGGGGCGGCGGCCTCTACGAGTCCGACGACTTCTACGAGCTCTGCGACGAGCGCGGCGTGCTGACCTGGCAGGACTTCGCGTTCGCCTGCGCCGCCTACAGCGAGGACGAGCCGCTGCGCTCCGAGGTGGAGGCCGAGGCACGGGAGCACGTCGCCCGGCTGGCGCCCCACCCGTCGCTGGTGCTGTGGAACGGCTCCAACGAGAACGTCTGGGGCGTGCGCGAGTGGGGGTGGGAGCCGCTGCTCGTCGACAAGACCTGGGGCCTGGGCTACTACACGGACCTGCTGCCGCGGATCGTGGCCGAGGTCGACGGCACCCGGCCCTACACGCCGTCGAGCCCGTGGTCCGGGACGCTCGACGTGCCCCCCAACGATCCCGACCACGGGTCCATGCACTCGTGGGACGTGTGGAACCGGCTCGACTGGACCCGCTACCGCGACGACGTGCCGCGGTTCATGGCCGAGTTCGGCTGGCAGGCCCCGCCGGCATGGTCCACCCTCACCCGGGCGGTCTCCGACGACCCCCTGACCCCCGAGTCGCCCGGCATGCAGGTGCACCAGAAGGCCATGGAGGGCAACAAGAAGCTCTCGGTGGGGCTGGCGCCGCACCTCGCGGTACCGGACGACATGGACGACTGGCACTGGGCGATGTCCTGGAACCAGGCGACGGCGGTGCGCACCGCCGTCGAGCACCTGCGCTCGTGGTCACCGCGCTGCTCCGGGTCGGTGGTCTGGCAGCTCAACGACTGCTGGCCCGTCACGTCCTGGTCCGCCGTCGACGGCGACGGACGGGCCAAGCCGCTGCTCTACGCCCTGGGCCAGGCGCACGCCGACCGCCTCGTGACCGTCCAGCCGCGGCCGGCCGGACTGTCGGTCGCCGTCGTCAACGACACCGACGAGCCGTGGGGCGGCGACCTCGTCGTGCGCCGGCTCGCGTTCGACGGCACCGAGATCGCCGGCGCGAGCCTGCCCGTCAAGGTCGAGGGACGCGGCGCCGAGACGCTGACCCTGCCGACCGACGTCGCCACGCCGGACCACGAGGCGGGCGAGCTCGTCGTCGCCGAGCTGGACGGGACGCGGGGCCTGTGGTTCTTCGCCGAGCCCCGTGACTCCGCCCTGCCGGCGCCGCGGTTGCGCACCGCCGTCGTCCCGGCGCCCGACGGCGGCCTCAGCGTGCAGGTCGTCGCCGACACGCTGGTGCGCGACCTCACGCTGCTGGTCGACAAGGTGCACCCCGACGCCTGCGTGGACGCCCAGATGGTCACGCTGCTGCCGGGCGAGACCGTGGAGCTCGCCGTGCGGGTGCCCGACGGCGTCACGGTGGACCGTGCGGCGCTGACCGCCCCGCACGTGCTGCGGTCGCTCAACCAGCTCGTCGCGGGTGCGCGATGACCGCGGCGGGTCCGGCGGCGTCGCCGGGAGCTGCCGAGGTCCCGGTGGTGCCGCTGCCGGGTGGCCCGGTGCTCGGCATGACCTGGGGCTGGACGGGCGTGCGCGGGACCTGGGCCACCCCGGAGTCCGAGCGGTCCCTGGACGCCATGGTGGCCGAGCTCGCCACCACCTGGACGGCGGTGACCTACGCCGCCGTCCAGGCCACCGCGCAGTCCACGCGGATCCCGTTCCGCGAGGCCCCGGCCCTCACCGACGACGAGGTGCGCTGGGCGGTGCGCGCGGCGAAGGCGCGGGGGCAGCGGGTGTGCCTCAAGCCCGTGGTGAACGTCGCCGACGGGACCTGGCGCGCCCACATCGGGTTCCTCGAGCCGGACGTGCCGAACGAACCGACCTGGGACCGGTGGTTCGCCTCCTACACCGAGTTCGTGGTGCACCACGCCCGCATCGCCGCGCAGGAGGGTGCCGAGATGTTCTGCGTCGGCTGCGAGATGGTGCGCTCCGACCCGCACGCCGAGCAGTGGCGGGCCGTGATCGCCGCCGTGCGCGAGGTCTACGACGGACTCGTCACCTACAACTGCGACAAGTACCAGGAGGACCGCCTGACCTGGTGGGACGCGGTGGACGTGATGAGCGCGTCCGGGTACTACCCGCTGGGCGGGTGGGAGGCCCAGCTCGACCGCATCGCGCCCGTCGTCGCCCGGGAGCGCAAGCCGTTCTTCTTCATGGAGACCGGCTGCCCGAGCCGCACCGGCTCGGCCGCGCTGCCCAACGACTGGACCCTGCAGGGCCCGCCCGACGGCGGCGAGCAGGAGGCCTGGTACCGCGACATGCTCGCGGCGACGTCCGCCCGTCCGTGGGTGCAGGGCTGGGTGCTGTGGGACTGGCCGGCCACGCTGTACGCCCGGCAGGACGCCGCCGGGAACGACGACTACTGCCCGTCCGGGAAGCCGGCGGCCGAGGTGATCGCCGCGACCTACCGGCGGCTCGGGGGCACCGCATGATCCACCTGCGTTCCGGCGGGGTCAGCCTGGTGCTGGCCGTCACCGACGACCGGCTGCCCGTCGTCGTGCACTGGGGCGCCGACCTCGGTGCCGTCGACGGCGCGACGCTGGCCGAGCTGCGGCGCGCGTGCGCCCCGCAGCCGTTCGGGTATCCCGTCGACGGTGCGATGCCGGTCTCCGTGCTGCCCGAGGCGTCGTCGGGGTGGCCCGGCGTCCGCGGCGTCTCCGGCCACCGCGGCGGGGCGTCGCCGTCGACCCGGTTCGTCGTGACCTCCGTCGCCGAGGCGCCGCGTCCGGCGCCGTGGTCGGCCGGGGTGGTGGTGGACGCCGCGGACGACGCCGCGGGCCTCGGCCTGCGACTCGAGGTCGAGCAGGCGCGCAGCGGCCTGGTCCGGGTGCGTGCCGTCGTCACGAGCACCGGCGCCGGCACCTACGACCTGACCGGGGTGCTGCCCGCACTGCCGGTGCCCGCGCGTGCCGCCGAGCTGCTCGACCTGACGGGGCACCAGCTGCGCGAACGCTCCCCGCAGCGGCTCCCGTTCGTCCACGGCACCCACGAGCGCGGCGGCGCCCGCGGTCGGCCCGGGTTCGACAGCGCCTTCCTGCTGTGCGCCGGCGAGCCGGGGTTCGGGGCCCGGTCCGGTGAGGTCTGGGGCGTGCACGCCGCCTGGTCCGGCAACCAGCGCATGCTCGCCCAGCGCACCCCCCACGGGGTCTCCCTGCTGGCGGCCGGAGAGGCCCTCGACCCCGGCGAGGTGCGGCTCGGGCCCGGGGAGGCCTACACCTCGCCGTGGGCCTACGGCACGTACGGCGTCGGGCTCGACGACGCCGCCGGTCGCGTGCACGACTGGCTGCGCGCCCGCCCGCAGCATCCCCGCACGCCGCGGCCCGTGGTGGTCAACACCTGGGAGGCCGTCACGTTCGACCACGGCACCGACCGGCTGCGGGCGCTCGCCGACGCCGCGGCCGAGGTCGGGGCGGAACGGTACGTGCTCGACGACGGCTGGTTCGGCGCTCGCCGTGACGACACGGCGGGGCTGGGGGACTGGGTCGTCTCGCCCGAGGCCCACCCCGACGGGCTGGGGCCGCTGGTGGACCACGTGCACGCCCTCGGGATGGACTTCGGGTTGTGGGTGGAGCCCGAGATGGTCAACCTGGACTCCGACGTCGCGCGGGCGCACCCCGAGTGGATCCTGACGGCCGCCGGCGGGCGTCCGCCTCGCGAGGGCCGGCACCAGCACGTGCTGAACCTCGCCGACCCCGGCGCGTACGCCCACGTGCGCGACCAGCTCGACGCGCTGCTGGACCGGTACCCGATCGCCTGCCTCAAGTGGGACCACAACCGCGAGATCGGGGAGGCGGGCCTGCCGCCGTCGGGCCGCGGCGCCGTCCGGGCCCAGACGCTCGCCGTCCACCGGTTGATGGACGAGCTGCGTGAGCGCCACGAGGGCCTCGAGATCGAGACCTGCGCCTCGGGCGGCGCCCGGGTCGACCTGGAGATGCTGCAGCGCACCGACCGCGTGTGGGCCTCCGACTCCACCGACGCCCACGAGCGCGTCGGCATCCAGCGCTGGACGTCCCTCCTGGTGCCGCCGGAGATGATCGGAGCCCACGTCTCGGCACCGGTCGCCCCGACGTCGGACCGGGCGCTGCCGCTGGACTTCCGGTGCGCCGTCGCCCTGTTCGGGCATCTCGGCATCGAGTGGGACGTGACCGCGGCGCTGCCGCAGGACCGGGATCGGCTCGCCGAGTGGGTCGCGTACTACGTCCGGCGCCGCGGGCTGCTGCACTCCGGCCGGGTGGTGCACGCCGACGTCGCGGACCCGGCCTACACCCTGCACGGCGTCGTCGCGCCCGACGGCGGCGAGGCGCTGTACGCCTGGGTGTGCACGGCGTCGTCGGAGTCCTGGCCGCCCCCGGCCCAGCGGTTGCCGGGCCTGGACCCGGACCGCACCTACCGGGTCGCGCTGGACGGCCCGATCACCACGACGGAGGGCGTCGCGGCCCGCTGGGGCGTCCCGGTGCCCTGGATCGAGGCCGGGGGCGTCGAGCTGCCCGGACGGCTGCTCGGGGAGGTGGGCCTCGCCCTGCCGGTGCTGTTCGCCGACCGGGCGGTCCTGCTGCGGGTCAGTGCCTGCTGAAGACCCGGTCGACGGCGTCCAGGGGGATGCCGAGCCAGTGCGGGCGGTGGTGGTTCTCGTAGACCACCTCGTACAGCGCCTTGTCGAGCACGAGCGCGTCCAGCACGAGCGCCGCGGTGTCGTCGTCGAGTCCCGAGGGCGGCGCCGCGGCCCGGTAGGCGTCGAGGAACGCCCGGGCCGCCTCGGCCTGCCATGCCGCGGGCTCCGTGGCCCCGCCGACCGCCGCGGCGTAGTCGAAGGACCGCAGCATCCCGGCGACGTCGCGCAGCGGCAGGTCCGGGGCGGTGCGCTCGGTGACCGGTCGCTGCGGCTCGCCCTCGAAGTCGAGCACCTTCCAGTCGGCGTCGCCGTGCAGGGTCTGACCCAGGTGCAGGTCGCCGTGGACGTGCTGGGTGGCGACGGGGTGGGTCAGGGCCGCCAGACGGCCCTCGAGCTGGTCCAGGATCGCGGCCACGTCGTTCGCGCGCTCGCCCAGCGGGGGCACCTCGCCGACGGCGCGGTCGGCACGACGGCGCAGCCCCGCCACGAACCCGCCGGCGTCCAGCGACGGTCCGGGCGGCAGGACGCGACCCATCCGCTCGTGCAGCTCGGCGACCAGCCGGCCCAGCGCGGCGGCGTGGCCCGCGAACGACTCGTCCCGGCTCGCCAGGTCGCAGGCCAGCTCGAACCCGTCGACGGCGTGGGGGACCAGCTCGGACAGGATGGCCAGGTGCAGCGGGACGCCGTCGCCGGGGTCGACCTCCAGGGCTCCGAGGAACCGGGGCACGCCGTCCCACCCGTCCGCGGTCAGGGCCGCCGGCACGACGACGTCCGGGTGCGGCCCGTCGGCGATGGTGCGCAGGATCTTGAGCATCCCGCCCGACCCCTGCGGGGAGGGCACGCCCGGCAGGATCACCGACGTGTTCGACTGCTCCCCGGCGAGCACCCGGGCGCGTTCGGTCAGCTCGTCCGCGTCACCCTCGATCCCCATCGCGTGCAGCAGGGTGACCCAGCCCGTGGGGTTCGCCCCGCCGTCGTGCACCGCGACGTCCCCGGCGGCCGTCGTGACCGTGCCGATGTGGCCGAGGCTGACGTGCTCCGGGTCGGACAGCACCAGGGGCACCTGGGCGAGGAGCTCGCCGCCGGGCAGCGCGGGGCCGGTGAGCCGGACCAGGAGCAGCACGAGGTGCGGCTCGGACGCGACCGGCGTGCCGGCGTCGGCCACGGGACCCGCTCCCGGTGCACCCTCCTCACCGCCGTCGTCGAACGTCACGGCGAGCCACGGTTCGACGCGGACGTCGTCGGAGCCGGGGAACCAGCGCTGCGTGGGCAGCCAGGCGGCCAGGAGCTCCCCGACGCTCGGGTCGGGCACGGCGTGCTGCACGGCGACGTCGATCATGGCGGTCGTCCTCCTCAGGAGTCGGTCACGCTGTCGTCGTCCGGCGGGGTGGCCACCAGCCAGTAGAAGTCCCGGGACCCCCACGAGAGCTGGACGGACCCGTCCGGGCCCACGGCGGGGAACCGGCCGCCCCCGAAGAGGTCCGTGAGCGACCAGCCGGCGAGCTCGGGCACCGAGATGGTGGCCGACCGCGCCGTGGTGGACAGGTTCGCCGCGACGAGCAGGGTCTCGTCGTCGGTCCGCGTGAACGCCAGGATGGCCTCGTCGTCGACCTCCTGCGCGGCGAAGGCGCCCGTGCCGAACGTGGGGTGCAGGCGCCGGACGGCGAGCATGCCGTGCACCCAGTGCAGCAGCGAGGTGGGCTGGGCCAGCTGGGCCTCGACGTTGGCGTGGTGGTAATGGTTCACCAGCGACTGGTTGAGAGGCAGGTACAGCTTGCCCGGGTCGGCGGTGGAGAACCCCGCGTTGCGGTCCGGGGTCCACTGCATGGGCGTGCGCACGGCGTCGCGGTCCGGCAGCCAGATGTTGTCGCCCATGCCGATCTCGTCGCCGTAGTACAGGCACGGGCTGCCCGGCAGCGAGAGCAGCAGCGCGTGCGCCAGCTCGGTCTCCTTGCGCGAGTTGTCCAGCAGGGGCGCCAGCCGACGGCGGATGCCCACGTTGGCGCGCATGCGCGGGTCGTGCGCGTACCACCCGTACATCGCGGCGCGCTCCTCGGTGGAGACCATCTCCAGGGTGAGCTCGTCGTGGTTGCGCAGGAACGTGCTCCACTGCCCGCCCGGCGCCGGGATGTCCGGGGTGTCCGCCAGGATGTCGAGGAGCTGGTTGGCGCGCTGGTCGCGCAGCGCGTAGAAGATGCGCGGCATCACCGGGAAGTGGAAGCACATGTGGCACTCGGGCGCCTCGGCCGTGCCGAAGTAGTGCACCACGTCGTGCGGCCACTGGTTGGCCTCCGCGAGCATGATGCGCCCCGGGAACTCCGTGTCGATCATCTCGCGCACGCGCCGCAGGAAGTCGTGCGTCTGCGGCAGGTTCTCGCAGTTGGTGCCCTCCTCCTCGAACAGGTAGGGCACGGCGTCCAGCCGGAAGCCGTCGACCCCGGTGCGCAGCCAGAACCGGGTCACCTCCAGCATCGCCTCGGCGACCTTCGGGTTCTCGAAGTTCAGGTCCGGCTGGTGGTTGAAGAACCGGTGCCAGAAGTACTGGCGGCGCACCGGGTCGAACGTCCAGTTGGAGGTCTCGGTGTCGACGAAGATGATGCGCGCGTCCTGGTACCGCGTGTCGTCGTCGGACCACACGTAGAAGTCGCCGTAGGGGCCGTCCGGGTCGGACCGCGACGACTGGAACCACGGGTGCTGGTCGCTGGTGTGGTTCATCACCAGGTCGATGATGATGCGGATTCCCCGCGCGTGGGCCGCCTCGATGAGCCGGCCGAAGTCCTGCAGGTTGCCGTACTGGGCGGCGACCGCCGTGAAGTCCGCGACGTCGTACCCGCCGTCGCGCAGGGGCGAGGGGAAGAACGGCGGCAGCCACAGGCAGTCCACGCCCAGCCACTGCAGGTAGTCGAGACGGTCCATGATGCCGCGCAGGTCCCCGGTGCCGGCACCCTCGGAGTCGGTGAAGGCCCGCACCAGGACCTCGTAGAAGACCGCCTTGCGGTACCAGTCCGGGTCGTCGCTCAGCCCCGGCTTGGGCAGGGGCGGCGGCTCCGGCTGACGCCGCGGCGGCAGCGCCTGCACCGGGATCTGCCGGGTGATGGGACGGGGGACGTCGACGCCGCCGGCGTTCACGGAGGCGTTCATGCGGCCGTCACCCGCAGCACGTGGGCGACCTGCACCTGGGGGTCCAGCCGCACGTACGGATGCCTGCCCCAGGGGTAGGTGGCCCCGGTGAGCTCGTCGTGGACCGTGAAGAACGGCTGGTCCTCGACGTCGTCGGGTGCGGTCAGGCCGAGGGCGTCGACGTCGAGCAGCACGGTGGACTCCTGGGGCCGGTGCGGGTCGAGGTTGGCGATCACCAGCACGACGTCGTCGCCGGTGGCACCCGGACGGCCCGCGGCCGGCAGGTGCTCGGCACGGACGCGCCGGGAGTAGGCCACCACCTGGTCGTTGGTGGTGGGGTGGACCGTGAGGTTGCGCAGCTGCTGCAGGGCCGGGTGGGCACGCCGGATCGCGTTGAGCGTGCCGAGCAGCATCGAGATGCCGAGGTCGTCGGCGCGGGACCAGTCGCGCGGGCGGTACTCGTACTTCTCGTTGTCGATCTGCTCCTCGACGCCGGGCCGCGGCACGTTCTCCACCAGCTCGTAGCCGGAGTAGATGCCCCAGGTGGGGCTCCCGGTCGCGGCGAGGACGGCACGGACCGCGAAGCCGGCGGCACCGCCCTCCTGCAGGTAGGGCGGCAGGATGTCGTGGGTGGTGGGCCAGAACGCCGGGCGCATCAGCGCTCCCTGCTCGCCGGAGACCTCGGCGAGGTACTCCTCGATCTCCTCCTTGGTGTTGCGCCAGGTGAAGTACGTGTAGGACTGGTGGAAGCCGATGCGGCCGAGCGTGGCCATCATCGCGGGTTTGGTGAACGCCTCGGACAGGAAGATCACCTCCGGGTTCGTCGCGCGGACCTCCGCGAGCAACCACTCCCAGAAGTCCAGCGGCTTGGTGTGCGGGTTGTCCACCCGGAACAGCGTCACGCCGCGGTCGATCCAGGTGCGCACGATCCGCAGCACCTCGGCGGACAGCCCCTGCGGATCGGTGTCGAAGTTGAGCGGGTAGATGTCCTGGTACTTCTTGGGCGGGTTCTCGGCGTAGGCGATGGAGCCGTCGGCACGGACCGTGAACCACTCGGGGTGCTCGTGCACCCAGGGGTGGTCGGGCGAGCACTGCAGCGCCAGGTCGAGCGCCACCTCCAGGCCGTTGTCGTGCGCCTCGGCCACGAACGCCTTGAAGCCCCGCTCCGTCCCCAGGTCGGGGTGGATCGCGTCGTGGCCGCCGTCGGGCGAGCCGATCGCGTACGGGCTGCCCGGGTCGCCCGGCTCGGCGCCGAGGGTGTTGTTGCGGCCCTTGCGGAACGTGGTGCCGATCGGGTGGATCGGCGTGAGGTAGACGACGTCGAACCCCATCGCGGCGATCGCCGGCAGCCGCTTGGACGCCGAGACGAACGTGCCGGACCGCCAGGTCCCGTCGCGCATCTGCGTCGCTCCCTCGGAGCGGGGGAACATCTCGTACCAGGAGCCCGCCAGGGCGAGCCGCCGGTCGACGCGCAGCGGGTAGGTCGCGCTGGGCGTCATGAGCCGGCGCAGGGGGATGCGGTGCAGGGCCTCGACGACGGCGTGCTGGGTGGCCATCGCCAGGCGCGCCTCGGGCGGCCGCGTGGTGTCGGCGAGCTCGCGGGCGACGTCGGCCAGGAGCTCGGCGTCCTCGGGGGTCCGGCGGCGCTGGAGCTTGCGGGACACGATCTGCTCGAACAGCAGCGCCCCCTCGGCGAGCATGAGCTCGACGTCCTGGCCGGCCTCGACCTTGATCGTCGCGTCGTGCGCCCAGGTCGTGTACGGGTCGGACCAGGCCTCGACCCGGAACGACCAGTCGCCCGTGCTGTCGGGCTGCAGGAAGCCGCGGAACCGGTCCAGGCCCGGCGCGACGTCGACCATCGGCGCCCACGAGTGCACGCGCTTGTCGGGGCCGAACAGCACGGCCGTGGCGGAGACGGCGTCGTGGCCCTCGCGGAAGACGGTGGCCTCGACCGGGACGACCTCGCCGGGGGTCGCCTTGGCAGGCCAGCGGCCCCCCTCGACCACGGGGCCGACCTCGAGCACGGGGATGCGGCCGATGGGATGGGGCGGTGCGGGCTGCGGGGGCGTCACGACCCCCACGCTAGCCAGCCCCGGCGGGGTCTGCGCGACAACATGCCCGGAACGACCCGTTCAGCCCTCGTGCGCTACGGCGTGTCGCTCGGGCCGCTCTGCTGTCGCAGGCCGGCCAGGAGCAGGTCGAGCCCGGCGCGGAACTGCTCGACGTCGTCGTGCGTCGCGAACTCGTCCGCCACATGGTGCACGAACGGGAACTCGTCCGGGTCGAGGGCGAGCAGCTCGTCGCGGAACCCTGCGACGTGCTGGTCGAGGTCCACGCGTCCCTCGCGCACCTCGGCCGGCGGGTCCTGACCGCGGTCCGCCGCGACGCCGACGACGTAGGCCATGACGGCCGAGACCGCGTCGAACCGCTGCCGCGGCGTGAGGTCGAGGCGCATCGTCTGACGCCCCATGCGGTCGTAGAGGCGCAAGCCGTTCGGCTGCGTGCCGGCGTCGCGCAGGAAGTACGCCCCGAGCCACGGGCGGTGCACGGTGGCGGCGTAGAAGGCGAGGGCGATCTGTCTCATGTCCGCCACCGGGTCGTCGGAACCCACGTCCGCCGTGTCGTCGAGCACGGTCTCCAGGACCATGTCGGCCGCACGGCCCAGCAGCTCGTCCTTGCTGGAGACGTACCAGTAGATCGAACCGACGCCGCCGCCGAGCCGGGCGGCCAGGGCCCGGAACGTGAGCGCCGGCTCGCCGGCCTCGTCGAGCAGGGCCACCGCCGCGCCGACCACGGTGTCGAGGGAGTGGGAGGCACGGCGGCGGCCGTCCCTGCCCCGCGCGGGGCGCTGTGACCGATCGCTCACGCCGTCGTCCGTCCGCATGCCTTGCATCCTACCGAACGGCGTTCTAGTTTATAGAACGTTGTTCGGTAAAAGAACCATGTTCGAGAGGAGATCGGCCATGACCGCTCTCACCGCTGCCGCGCCCCCGCGGACCTACCCGTCCCTGCGAGCCGCGTGGCTCCCGATGCTGGCGCTCTGCCTGGCCTTCTTCGTGGAGATGGTCGACAACACGCTGCTCACGATCGCGCTGCCCACGATCGGTCGGGACCTGGGGGCCGGGACCACCGCGCTGCAGTGGGTCACCGGCGCCTACTCGCTCACGTTCGGCGGACTGCTCCTCACCGCCGGATCGGCCGCCGACCGGATCGGGCGCCGCCGGGTCCTGCTCTGGGGGCTCGCCGCGTTCGGTCTGGTCAGCCTCGGCGTGGTGCTCGTCGAGACCCCCGGAGAGCTCGTCGCGCTGCGCGCCGCGCTGGGCGTCGCCGCGGCCGCGACGGCGCCGATCACCAACTCGCTCGTCTTCCGGCTGTTCGAGGACCAGGCGCTGCGGATGCGCGCCATGACCGTGATGATCGTCGTCGGCATGAGCGGTTTCGTCCTCGGCCCGCTGCTGGGGGGCACCGCGCTCGCCCACGTCGGCTGGCAGTGGTTGCTGCTCGTCAACGCGCCGGTCGCGCTCCTCGCCTGGATCGGTGTCCGCGCCGGCGTCGCCGCCGACGACCCGGCCGGCCTGACGACGGACCGGCTCGACCTGGCCGGGTCCGTGCTGAGCATCGCCACGATCGGGCTCGTCTGCTATACGGCGACCAGCGGCGTGGAGCACGGGTGGAGCTCGCCCTGGACGGGGGCGTGCGGCGCCGGCGCGGTGCTCGCCCTCGTCGCCTTCGTGCGGCACGAACGCCGGACCGCCCAGCCCATGCTCGACCTGGCGGTCTTCCGCAGCGGCGTCGTCCGCGGTGCGAGCATCGCCCAGGCGGGTACCTCGATCGCGATGGCGGGCCTCATGTTCGGCCTCATCCTGCACTTCCAGTACGCCGACGGGTGGAGCCCGGTGCGTGCGGGGCTGGCCAACCTGCCGATGATCCTCACGATGGTGCTGGCCACGCCGCTGTCGGAGGCGCTGGCCCGGCGGTTCGGTCACCGGGTCGCATGCCTCGTGGGGGCGGCGCTGCTGGCCGTCTCGCTGGGCGGCATCGCGTGGGGCGTCGAGCTCGGGTACCTCACCATCGCGATCTTCATGGTGACGTTCACGATCGGACTGCGCACCGTCATGACGATCTGCGCCGTCGCCCTGGTCGACGCCATGCCCGAGAACCGCACCTCGTTGGGTGCGGCGCTCAACGACACGGCGCAGGAGGTCGGCACGAGCCTCGGCACCGCCGTCGTCGGGACGCTCCTCGCCGTCCTCGTCACCGCGGCGCTGCCCGCCGGGACGTGGAGCACCGAGCTCGTCACGTCCTTCTTCCACGGCGAGCGGATCGTCTACGCCCTGCTCGCGGTGGTCGTCGGCGTGGTCGTCGCCGGTGGCGCCCTCACCCTGACCGGCTCGCGCTCGACCGAGGAGCAGCACTGACCCGCACGGCCGGGCCGGGTGCCCGGCTCAGCCGAGGTCGGCGGCCAGCGCGCGCCCGGTGACCCGCCCGGTGTGCAGGCAGCCGCCGAGGAACGTCCCCTCCAGCGCGCGGTGCCCGTGCACGCCGCCGCCGCCGAACCCGGCGGCCTCACCCACGGCCCACAGGCCCTCCAGCACGGTGCCGTCCTCGTGCAGGGCCCGGCCGGACGGGTCGCACCACAGCCCGCCGAGCGTCTTGCGGGTCAGCACCGACAGCCGCACCGCGAGCAGCGGACCGTCCTTCGGCGTGGTCAGCGGCCGCGGCGGGGAGACGCGGATCATCTTGTCGACCCGGAAGTCGCGGGCGGCCCGGGTGGCCACGACCTGCGGGTCCTTGCCCAGCCCCGAGGCCACCTGGGCGTCGCGGGCGCGGACGACGGCGGCCAGCCCGGCCGGGTCGACGTGGCCGCGGGACCCCTCGGTCGCGTCCGTCAGCGCGTTCATCCTCCCGGCCAGCTCCTCAGGGGTGTCGGCCCACAGGAACTCCGGTGACTCCCGCGCGAACCGCTCCACCGGGCCGACGGCCCCGGGCAGCACCCGCTGGGCGAGCAACCGGATGTCCTTGCCGGTGAGGTCCGGGTTCTGCTCCGAGCCGGACAGGGCGAACTCGGAGTCCATGATCGCCTTGTTGAGCACGAACCAGGAGTGGTCGTCGCCGCGGGCGGTCACGTGCTGCAGCGCGCCGAGGGCGTCGAACCCGGGGAAGAGGGGAGCGGGCAGCCGACCGCCGTCGGCATCGAGCCACAGGGACGACGGCCCGGGCAGGATCCGGATGCCGTGGTTCGTCCACACCGGCGAGTGGTTGGCGATTCCCTCGGGGTAGTGCCACATCCGGTCCTCGTGCACCAGGGCGGCGCCGGCGTCGGCGGCGTGGCCGAGCATGAGGCCGTCGGTGGAGTCGGGCACGCCGGAGAGCATCCGGGCGGGCAACGTGCCGACGGCCGGGTTCCAGCGTGCGCGCGCCACCTCGTGGTTGGCCCCGATGCCGCCGGAGGCGACGACGACCGCCCCGGCGCTCAGCTCCTCGGTGCCCACCACGTCGCGGGACGACGGCGCGCCGCGCAGGGCGCCGTCGTCGGCCAGGATCTCCGTCCGCACCCCCGTGACGCGGCCGTCCGTGGTGACCAGGGCGGTCGCCCGACGGCGGAACCGCAGGTCGAGCAGACCCGCGGAGCGGGCCTCGAGCGCGGCGGTGACGAAGGGCTGGAGGATCGCCGGGCCCGTGCCCCAGGTGACGTGGAAGCGCGGCACGGTGTTGCCGTGGCCCGTGCCGTGCGCGGGGCCGAAGGCGTACCCGCCCCGTTCGGCCCACTGCACCAGCGGGAACCAGCGCACCCCCTTGGCGTGCAGCCAGGACCGCAGGTCGCCGGCCGCCGCCTCGACGTAGTGCTTGGCCCAGGCGTACCCGTGCCGGTCGGGGCCCGCGCCGTCCTCCGCGCCGGGCGCGAACCGGGCCGACCCGAGCCAGTCGGACCAGGCGAGCTCGGCCGAGTCGTGCACCCCGAGGCGGCGCTGCTCGGGGGAGTCGACGAGGAACAGCCCGCCGAACGACCACCAGGCCTGTCCACCGAGCGAGGCCTCCGGCTCCTGGTCGAGCAGGATCACGCGGCGCCCGGCCGCCGTGAGCTCGGTCGCGGTGACCAGGCCCGACAGGCCTGCCCCGATGACGATGACGTCCGCGTCTGCCATGGGCGCAGTCTGGCAGACGGCGCCCCGATGTCCCAGCGATGCCGGCCGGTCGGTCCCGGGGCGGGCGCGGGCCCCGCCGTCAGCGGCGCGCCACGAACACCTCGACGCTGAGCGACTCCACGAGCGCGTGCCCGGGTGCCTCCTCCTCGTCGGCCTGCTCGGGGCCCTCGGGCGAGTCCCAGGTCGAGCTCCACACCCGCTCCCACGTGTCCGCGCCGTCGAGCAGCGCGGGCAACGTCACCTCGACGTCCTCCAGCCCGCCGTGCAGGACGCACAGCACGTCCGCCTCGGTCTCGTCCGGACCGGGCCGCAGCATCTGGATGACGCGCCGGCCGTCCACGGCCCAGGCGGCACGGTCCATCTCGGCACCGGTCTCGTCGTACCAGAGCAGGTCGGGCAGCTCCTCGTCGGGCCGGGGCGTGCCCAGGAAGAACGACTCGGCCCGCAGCGCGGCGTGCTCGGCCCGGAGCCCGACGAGGTACCGGGCGGTGGCCAGCAGCTCCCGGCCCGAGACGTCGAGGTCCCAGTCCACCCAGGACAGCTCGGAGTCCTGGGCGTAGGCGTTGTTGTTGCCGCGCTGCGAGCGCCCCATCTCGTCGCCGGCGGTGATCATCGGGGTGCCCGCGGCCAGCAGCAGCGTGGCCAGCAGGTTGCGCTGGGAACGGCGGCGCAGCGGCACGACGGCCGACCACGGCTCGGTCGTGGCGTCGTCGCCCTGCGGTGCATGGCCCTCGACGCCGTGGTTCCAGGAGCGGTTGTCGTCGGTGCCGTCCCGGTTGTCCTCGCCGTTGGCCTCGTTGTGCTTGTGGTCGAACGAGACCAGGTCGGCCAGGGTGAAGCCGTCGTGGGCCGTGACGTAGTTGACGGACGCGACCGGTCCCCGCATCAGGGGCGGGTCCGAGTGCCCGAACAGGTCCGCCGAGCCGGCCAGCCGGGTGGTCAGCTCGCGCAGGCCGTGCATGGGCCCGCTGTGGGAACCGGCCTTCGGGGCCTCCAGCCAGAACGACCGTGCCGCGTTGCGGAAGCGGTCGTTCCACTCGGCCATCGGGGCAGGGAAGCGGCCCGTCTGCCAGCCGCCGGGCCCCACGTCCCACGGTTCGGCCACGAGCTTGAGCCCGGACAGCACCGGGTCGGTCTGCAGCCCCACGAGGAACGGGTGGTCGGGGGTGAAGCCGTCGTGGTCACGCCCCAGGGTGACGGCGAGGTCGAACCGGTAGCCGTCCACGCCGACGACCTCGGCCCAGTAGCGCAGCGAGTCCAGGGCCATCTGCACCACGCGCCACCGGCGGAAGTCGAGCGTGTTGCCCGTCCCGGTGACGTCGGCGAGCGCGGCCGGGGTCCCGCCGTCGTGCAGGTAGTAGAGCGTGTTGTCCAGCCCGCGCCACGACAGGTCCAGGGCGTCGTCGCCGCCCTCGCAGGTGTGGTTGTAGACGACGTCGAGGATCACCTCGATGCCGGCGGCGTGCAGCAGGTGGACCATGCCGCGCACCTCGTCCAGGACGGCGTGCGGGCCGGCCTCGCGCGCCGCGGCGGTGGCGTACGCGGCGTGCGGGGCGAAGAACCCCATCGTCGAGTATCCCCAGTAGTTCGTCAGGCCCCGCCCGGCCAGCCAGGGCTCGGCGGCCGAGGCGTGGATCGGCAGCAGCTCCAGCGTCGTGACGCCCAGGGACGTCAGGTGCTCGATCACCGCCGGGTGGGCCAGGCCCGCGTACGTCCCGCGCAGCTCGGGGGGCACGTCGGGGTGCTGCAGCGTCAGCCCCCGCACGTGCGCCTCGTAGACCACGGTGTCCGCCCAGGGCACCCGGGGGCGCGTCAGGGGCGGGGCGTCCGGCAGGTCGCCGATGACGACCGCGTGGGGGACGAACGGCAGGGAGTCCTGCGCGTCCGGCCCGCCGTCGTCGTCCGCCCCGCCGCCCAGGGTGGCCGGGACGTAGGCGAGGTCGCCGCGGTAGCCGCGGGCGTACGGGTCCAGCAGGAGCTTGGCCGGGTTGTGCCGCATCCCCGCCGCCGGGTCCCAGGGGCCGTGCGCCCGGAAGCCGTACCGCTGCCCGGGGGCGACGTCGGGCACGTGGCCGTGCCAGACGCCGTACGTCGGTCCGTCCAACGGGACGCGGCGCTCGGCGTACCGGTCCGGGTCGTGCGCGTCCTTGGCGTCGTCGACGACGTCGACGAGGCACAGGTCGACGCCCGTGGCGTGCGAGGCGAGGACGGCGACGTCGACCCCGCCGTCGGGCGTGGTGCGGACACCGAGCGGAGGCACGTGGCTGCGCGTCCGGGTGGGGCGGGTCAGCGGTGTCACCTTGGGCCGGGAATCCATGCGCCCATCCTGCCTTCCGGCTGCGACGGCGACGAACGCACGCGCCGCGGGCTGCGACGACACCGTCGCGCGATGCGGACGGGGGACCGGACGCGCTCGCGCGGCGAGTAGGCTCGCCCCAGGCGGCTCCGGCCGCCGTGGTCATCCGTCGAGCACCTGGATCGGAAGGTTCCCCGTGCGCATCGCCGTTCTCGTGAAGTACGTGCCGGACATCAACGCCGAACGGAAGTTCGCGGACTGTCGCGTCGTGCGCGACCCGGCCGAGGGCACGCTGAACGAGCTCGACGAGAACGCTCTCGAGGCCGCCCTGCGCCTCGTCGAGGCGCTGCCCGACGACGAGCGCGAGGCCAGCGAGGTCGTGGCGCTCACCGTGGCCCCCGCCACGGGGGACATCGCCCTGCGCAAGGCCTTCCAGATGGGTGTGGACCGCGGGGTGCGGGTCTCGGACGACGTGCTCGCCGGCTCGGACTACTTCGGCACGACGGCAGCACTGGCGGCCGCGGTGCGGCGGCTCGCGTCCGAGGCCCCGGTGGACCTGGTGATCACCGGGATGGCGGCCCTGGACGGCCTGGGCTCGGTGGTGCCGGCGCTGCTGGCCGCCGAGCTCGGACGCCCCGCGCTGACGTTCGCCAAGTCGGTGTCGCTGACCGACGGCACCCTCGAGATCACGCGAGAGACCGACGAGGCCACCGAGACCCTGAGCGCACCCCTGCCCGCGGTGCTGTCCGTGGCCGACACCGCCAACACGCCGCGGTTCCCCAACTTCAAGCTCATCATGGCCGCCCGCAGCAAGCAGATCGAGGAGTGGACGGCCGCGGACCTCGGGCTCGACGCCGCCACGGTCGGCGCGGCCGGCGCGCGCACGGAGACCACCCAGGCGGCTCCGCGCCCCGAGAAGCCCGAGGTGGAGCTGGTCCAGGACAAGGGCTCCGGCGGCCGGGCGCTCGCCGAGTACCTCATCCGCAACGAGCTGGTCTGAACGGAGTCGTCACGATGTCTGAGCCCACCGTCAACCGCACGGTCCTGGTCCTGCTCGACCCCGCCGGCGAGGTCCGCCCCAGCGTCCTGGAGCTGCTGACGATCGCCCGGTCGCTCGGCCGCGTCGAGGCCGTCACGCTCGAGGCGCCGAGCGTCGAGGCACTGGCCCTGCTCGGCACCTACGGCGTCGAGACCGTCCACCAGGCCGAGCTGCCGGCCGAGGTCCGCGGTGACGCCCGCCACCTGTCCGCCGTCGTGGCCACCACCCTGGCCGCGGCCGTCCGGCTCACCGACGCCGACGTCGTCCTGGCGCCCTCGACGTTCGCCGCCAAGGAGGCGGCGGCGCTCGCGGGCCGTGAGCTCGACGCCGGGGTCGTCATCGACGCCGCCGGGGTCGCCGAGGACGACGAGGGCCGCATCGTCGGCACCAAACGAGTCTTCGCCGGCGCCTGGGACACCTCCAGCCGCGTCACCACGGACGTGGCCGTCCTGACCGTCCGGGCCAACGCCGTCGTCCCGCAGCCCGCGGACGCCGCGGTCACCGCGGAGGTCGAAGGGTTCGCCGTCGCCGTGGAGGGTGTGCTGCCGGCAGTCACCCAGCGGACCGCGACGGTGCGCGACTCCGACCGTCCGACGCTCGAGGAGGCCGCGATCGTGGTGGCCGGCGGGCGGGGCACCGACGGCGACTTCGGGCCGGTGCAGGACTTCGCCGACGCCCTCGGTGCGGCGATCGGCGCCTCGCGCGACGCCGTCTTCGAGGGCTGGTTCGACCGGTACGTCGGGCAGACCGGCGTCACCGTCGCGCCGCGGCTCTACGTCGGCGCGGGGATCTCGGGCGCGCCGCACCACCGCGGTGGCATGCAGGCGTCGCAGGTGATCGTGGCGGTCAACTCCGACCCCGAGGCGCCGATCTTCGAGATCTGCGACTTCGCCGTCGTGGGCGACCTGGCCGACGTGCTGCCGCAGGCCGCCGAGGTCATCCGCGCCCACAAGGCCGCTCAGTAGGTCCCGACCCGGCCACCCACCCCTGTCGCGCCGAGATCGACGTACCCGTACCGAGATCGACGTACCGTGCGTCGATCTCGATACGGGTACGTCGATCTCGCCGTGCGCCGTGCGCCGTGCGGCGCGGCGTGACAGTGCGGCGCTCCTGCTCAGCCGCCGGCGAAGGGCGGCAGCAGGTCGAGCGTCGCGCCGTCGGGCACGGTCTCGCCGCCGTCGACCCGGCGCCCGTCGAGCAGCACCGAGCACCGTGACAGCACCGGCGCCGCGTCGGGCGAGGCGGCGCTGAGGCGCCCGACGACGTCGCCGACCGTCGCGCCGTCGTCGACCACCAGCGACTCGCCCGACCGGCCGAGCGCCGCCCGCGCCGCCGCGAAGTACCGCAGCTCCACCATGGTCAGCCTCCGATCGCGCTCATGGTCCGGTCGGGCTGGGTGAACGACGGGTCGTCCATCCCGTGCCCGGCGCGCTTGCCCCACATGGCGGTGCGCCACCGGTCGGCCAGCTCGGCGTCCGACGCGCCGTCGCGCAGGGGCCCGAGCAGGTCGGTCTCGGTGTGCGCGAACAGGCAGTCGCGGACGCCGCCCTCGGCGGTGAGCCGCGTGCGGCGGCAGTCGGCGCAGAACGGCTCGGTGACCGAGGCGATGATGCCGACGCGGCCGAGCCGCTGCCCGGCGCCGAGCGAGCGGACCTCGAAGCGTTCGGCGGGTGCGCCGTCGCGCGGCTCGTCGTCCGGGGACAGCGCGAACCGGCGCCCGAGCAGCTCCCGCACCTCGGCCGCCGTGACCATCGCCGACCGGTCCCACGAGTGATCGGCGTCGAGCGGCATCTGCTCGATGAACCGCAGCTCGAACCCGCGCTCCAGGCACCAGCCGAGCAGGTCCGCGGCATGGTCGAGGTTGACCCCGCGCACCAGCACGGCGTTGATCTTGACCAGGTCGAACACGCGCGCCCCGGCCTCGATCCCCGCCAGGGTCCGCTCCAGGAACGGCCGGCGCGCCAGCGTGGCGAAGGTGTCCGGGTCCAGGGTGTCGAGCGAGACGTTGATCCGGTCCAGGCCGGCCGCGCGCAGGGCGTCGGCCCGCGAGTCCAGGCCGACGGCGTTGGTGGTGAGGCTGATCTCGGGCCGCGGGTCGAGCGCCGCGACGTCGGCCACGACGTCGACCAGGTCGCGGCGCAGGAGCGGCTCACCGCCGGTGAACCGCACCTGCCGCACGCCGAGGTCCCGGGTCGCGACGCCGACCAGCCGGGCGATCTCGGCGCGGCTCATGACGGCGTCACGCGGCAGGGCGGGCAGCCCCTCGGCGGGCATGCAGTAGGTGCAGCGCAGGTTGCAGCGGTCGGTCAGGGAGACCCGCAGATCGGTGGCGACGCGGCCGAAACGGTCGACCAGCCCGGACGCGTCCGGACGGTCGGCGGGCAGCCCGCCGTCGGCCCCGCTGCCGGGGATCATCGGGATGCCGAGGTCGACGAGGCTCATGGGCGGCTCCCGGCGTCCCAGCCCAGCGCGAGCCGGGCGGTGCGGTCGGCGACGTCGTCGTCCGCGGTGGCACGGCCGGACGCGCTCGCGAGACCGCGGGCGTAGCCGACGAGGTACGCGGTCACCGGCGCGGCGGGCCGGGCGACGTGGTGCGCGGCGTCCCGGGCGAGGTCCAGGATCTCGGTGAGGTCGACGCTGCCCGCGGGCAGCCCGAGATCGGCCTCGACGGCCTCGACCCAGCGCGCGAGGACGGCCGGGGTGTCCTGGGTCATGCGGTTCCTCCCTCGTCGTGGGCCGCCGCGAACCGCGCGGAGAGCCTGTCCACATCCTCCCAGGTGTCGGCGTCGTCGCTCATCCCGGACCCGTCGGGCACCGCGACCAGCCGCAACGGGGCGACCAGCCGCCGCACCGGTGCGCCGTGCGGCTCCAGGCCGGCGAGCGCTCCCGTCAGGGCGGCGCGGCGGTAGATCCCGGTGAGCCACTGCGCCCGTCCGTCGTGCACGAGGTGCACCCCGTCGGCCTCCGGGTGCTCTGCGGCGGCGTCGTGCAGCGCGGCGGCGGCCGCGGCCGCCCCGGGGACGTCCACGGCGAGCACCAGCACCCGGTCGGGAGCGTCGGGGCGGTCCAGGGCACGCAGCCCGGCGTCGAGGCCGGCCACCGGCCCGCCGAACGGTGGGTCCTCCCGCGTGACGACGACGTCCGGGGGTGCTCCGGTCGGCACGGGGCCGACGACGGCGGTCGCCTCGGCGCCGCGGGTCGCGGCCAGCGCGTGCTCGAGCAGCGTCGCCGGGCCGACGACGACCTGGGCCTTGGGCGTCCCGCCGAGCCGGGTCGCGCGGCCCCCGGCCAGCACCACGGCGTCGATCCTCATCGGCTCTCCCCGTCCAGCGCGACGATCGCGACCGGGTCACCGGCCACGACCTTCTCCACCGCCGCCGGGACGATCACGAGCGCGTCGGCGCGGGGGAGCGCGGCCAGGTGGTGCCCGTCGCGCGCGGCCGGGGTGACGCCGTCGGGCCCGGTGGTCACCGGCAGCACCTGCTCGACGCCGGGCGGGCTCGTCCACCCCGTCGCCGCACGCCCGGTGCGCACCGGCGTCGTGCCCTCGTGCCCGGCGAGCCGGCGCAGGGCGGGGCGGACGAAGAGCGTGAACGACACGAAGGCGCTCACCGGGTTGCCCGGGACGGCGATCCAGGGCACGCCGCGCCAGGTCGCCACCGCCTGCGGGCGGCCCGGACGCATGGCGACGGCGGCGAGCTCGACGTCGTCCGCGGCGCCCGAGGCGAGGACCTCGCGCACCACGTCGCTCGCACCGGCCGAGACGCCGCCGGAGGTGACGACCAGGTCCGCCGGGCGTGCCGTGTCCGTGACGTCGTCCAGGGCCGCACGCAGCGCGTCGGGGTGGTCGGGGACCGCGCCGACGCGGACGACGTCGGCGCCCAGGTCCCGGGCGAGGGCGGCGAGCATGAGGGAGTTGGAGTCCGGGATGGTGCCGGGCGCGGCGGTGCCGAGGTCCGCCAGCTCGGAGCCGGTGGAGATCACGGCGACCCGCGGCCGGCGGTGGACGGCGAGCGTGGTGAGCCCCGCGGCGGCGGCCGCGGCGACCAGCCCCGGACCCGCCGTCGTCCCGGCGCGGGCCAGCAGGTCACCGGGACGCAGGTCCGTCGCGGCACGCCGCACGTGGTCGCGGGGCTGCCGGGCGAGCGTGACGGTGCGCTCCGCCGTCGGCCCGCCCGCGACGAACCGGCCGGTCGACGTGCGCTCGACGGGCACGACGGCGTCGAACCCGGCGGGCAGGGCGGCACCGGTCATGATCCGCACCGCCCCGGCAGGCGTTGTGGGTATGGAATTGACAGTCCCGGAACCATCCACGCCGGTAGATTTCATGCCCACAACGTCGGATGCGGGGTCCGCGACGTCGGGTGGGGGGCCGGGACGCACATCGGCGACCACCGGCAGGGTGACCTCCGAGCCGTCCGCGGGCAGGTCCGCGAGGCGCACGGCGTAGCCGTCCATCGCGGAGTTGTCGAAGGCCGGCACGGCCGCGGCGGCGGCGACGTCGCGGGCCAGCACCAGCCCGGGCGTCTGCGCGCAGTGTTCCACCGGAACCTCGACGGCGCCGAGCGGCGCCGTGCGCGCGAGCACGGCGCTCCTGTGCTCGGCGATCGTGCGCGGTGCGGGTCCCGTCATACCTGTCACCGTAGGCCGCCGATGTGTCGCCGGTGCAGCAGCGACCTCACGGCACTACCGGAGTGGCTGTGAGATCCTGTCGGACACCCGAGCCGCCGGACGTGCCGGCCGCCCGGAGTTCTCACAGGTCCCCTGAGGGCGGTGAGAGTTTTGGCTCATGGGAAGTTCACGCCCCCGCGCCGTGAGGTGAAACACCCGCTGCCTAACGTCGTCCGTACCGGCCCGACGTCGAGCCGGTCCGGGAACGGCACCCCGCCGGACCCGTGGCCCCCGCCCGGCGTCGTCGGGCACGAGCACGGACAGGAGAACATCGATGGCTGCTCCGACGAGCGGAACCACCGAGTCCGAACCGGTGGCCGCCGGCCTCGCCGACGGCGCCGCGGACGGCGCCACCGGGACCGTCGCGCCCCGCCGCCCCGTGCACCGCTCCGGGCGGTGGATCGACCACTGGGACCCCGAGGACCCCGTCTTCTGGCGCAACGGCGGCCGCAGCATCGCGCGGCGCAACCTGTGGATCTCGATCTTCGCCGAGTTCCTCGGCTTCTGCGTCTGGGCGATCTGGTCCATCGTGGTCCCGCAGCTCCCCGACGCCGGGTTCGCCCTGACGACCGACCAGATGTTCTGGCTGGTCGGCCTGCCGGCCCTGGTCGGCGCGTCCCTGCGCGTCCCCTACACGCTGGCCGTCCCGGTCTTCGGCGGCCGCAACTGGACGATGATCTCCGCGAGCCTGCTCCTCATCCCGGCGCTCTCCCTGGTGTGGGTGGTGCAGCGGCCCGAGACCTCGTTCGGCGTGCTGCTCGCCGTGGCGGCGCTCGCGGGCTTCGGCGGGGGCAACTTCGCCTCCTCGATGGCCAACATCTCGTTCTTCTTCCCCGAGAAGGAGAAGGGGGCCGCGCTCGGCTGGAACGCCGCCGGCGGCAACATCGGCACCGCGGCCGTCCAGTTCGTCGTGCCGCTGGTCATCGTCACCGCGGCCGGGGTCTCCCTGCCGCGGGCGGGCTGGGTCTTCATCCCGTTCATCCTGCTGGCCGTGCTCCTCGCCTGGCGGTTCATGGACAACCTGACCGCCGCCAAGGCCGACCCCCGGTCCTTCGGCACCGCGGCGCGGGAGAAGCACACCTGGCTGATCTCGTTCATCTACATCGGCACGTTCGGCAGCTTCGTCGGGTTCGCCGGAGCCTTCCCGACCCTGCTGAACAAGGAGTTCCCCGAGGTCACGCTGTCCCTGGCGTTCATGGGCGCCCTCGTCGGCTCGGTCACCCGCCCGCTCGGCGGCTGGATCGCCGACCGCACCGGCGGCGCCGTGATCACCGTGGCGAGCTTCGCGGTGATGGTCGTCGGCGCCTTCGGCGCCATCCAGGCGCTCGGCAGCGGCTCCTTCGGGCTGTTCTTCGGCTCCTTCATGCTGCTGTTCGTCGCGACCGGCATCGGCAACGGGTCGGTCTACCGCATGATCCCGGCGACCTTCCGCATCGCGAACGTCGCCGGCGGCGGTGCCGCGACGGCGAAGGCCGCGGCGGGCTGCATCGGCATCGCCGGTGCCGTCGGCGCCTTCGGCGGGTTCCTCATCCCGCGCGGGTTCGCGATGTCGGACACGGCGACCGGCTCCATGGTGCCGGCCCTGTGGACGATCATCGGCGTCTACGTGGTCATGGGCGTGCTCACCTGGGCCGTCTACGGTCGCCGCAGCAGCCGGATGGGGGCTGCTCGGGTATGAGCAGCGCGACCGCCGCTCCGGCCGCCCCGGCCGCGACGCACTGCCCCTACTGCGCCCTGCAGTGCGGCATGGAGCTCACGCCCGTCGAGGGATCGGCGTCGTCCGCAGCCGCGGACGCCGCGCCGGCCCCCGGCGGGCGTGCGCCCCTGCCCGTGACCGTGAGCCCCCGGGACTTCCCGACGAACGCCGGCGGGCTGTGCCAGAAGGGCTGGACCAGCGCCGAGGTGCTCACGGTGGCGGACCGCATCACGACGCCGCTGGTGCGTGACGCGGGTGGCGAGCTGGTCCCGGCCACGTGGGACGAGGCCCTGGACGTCGTGGTGTCCGGGGTGCGGGCGGTGCAGGCCGAGCACGGCGAGCAGGGCGTGGCGATCTTCGGCGGCGGGGGCCTGACGAACGAGAAGGCGTACACGCTCGGCAAGTTCGCCCGCACGGTGCTGCGGACGCCGAACATCGACTACAACGGCCGGTTCTGCATGTCCTCGGCGGCGGCGGCGGGCAACCGCGCGTTCGGCGTCGACCGGGGGCTGCCGTTCCCGCTGACGGACCTCGGCGGGGCGGACCTCGTGATGCTGCTCGGTTCCAACCCGGCCGAGACGATGCCGCCGTTCGTGCAGCACCTCGCCGGCGCGCGGGAGCGGGGCGGGCTGGTCGTGGTGGACCCGCGGCGCTCGGCCACGGCGCGGCTCGCCGAGGACGGCCAGGGGGTCCACGTCCAGCCGGTGCCCGGCACCGACATGGTGGTCCTGCTGGCGCTGCTGCACGTCGTGATCGCCGAGCGTCTGGTGGACACGGCGTTCCTGGCCGAGCGCACCACCGGGTACGACGACGTCGTGCGGTCGGTCTCCGCGTGGTGGCCGGAACGCGCCGAGACGGTGTGCGGCGTCCCCGCCGAGGAGCTGCGACTCCTGGCCCGCCGGGTCGCGGCCGCCTCCCCGGCCCACGGCGGGCGGGGCGCCTACCTGCTCACCGGACGGGGCGTCGAGCAGTCCGCGCAGGGCACCGCCACGGTGACGGCCGCGGTCAACCTGGCGCTGGCGCTCGGTCTGGTGGGCCGGCCGGGTTCCGGGTACGGCTGCCTGACCGGTCAGGGCAACGGCCAGGGCGGCCGCGAGCACGGGCAGAAGAACGACCAGCTGCCCGGCTACCGCAAGATCGACGACCCGTCCGCCCGCGCCCACGTCGCCGGCGTGTGGGGCGTCGACCCGGACACGCTGCCGGGACCGGGGCTCCCGGCCGTCGCGCTCCTGGGCTCCCTGGGCACGCCGGGTGGTCCGCGGGCCCTGTTCGTGCACGGGTCGAACGTGCTGGTCTCCGCCCCCGACGCCGACCGGGTCCGCGAGCGCCTCGAGTCGTTGGACCTGCTCGTGGTGTGCGACTTCGTGCCCTCCGAGACGGCGCTGCTGGCTGACGTCGTGCTGCCGGTGACGCAGTGGGCCGAGGAGGAGGGGACCATGACCTCCCTGGAGGGCCGCGTCATCCGGCGGCGCCGGGCGACCGAGGCTCCCGGCGCGGCCCGGTCCGAGCTCTGGTTGCACGCCGAGCTCGCGCGCCGGCTCGGTTCCCCGGTGCCGTTCCCGACCGACCCGGCGGAGGTCTTCGACGAGCTGGCCCGGGCGTCCCGGGGCGGCCCCGCCGACTACTCGGGGCTGTCGCACGCCCGGCTCGACGCCGACGAGGACGCAGCCGGTCCGGGCTACTTCTGGCCGGTGCCCGACGGCGCGCACCCCGGCACGCCGCGCCTGTTCCTGGACGGTTTCCCGACGCCGGACGGCCGGGCCCGCATGGTGCCGGTCGACCACTCCGGGCCCACCGACGACGTGCGCGGTGACGCCCCGACCTACCTCGTCACCGGCCGCGTGCTCCAGCACTACCAGTCCGGCGCGCAGACCCGCCGGGTGCCGGCCCTGGACCGGCTGGTCCCCGAGCCGTACGTGGAGATGCACCCCCAGCTCGGCCTGCGCACCGGGGTGGCCGACGGGGCCCGGGTGCGGGTGCGGTCCGCGCGCGGTGAGGTCGAGGCGGTCGCCCGCTGGACCGACGCCGTCCGCCCCGAGGTCGTCTTCATGCCGTTCCACTGGAGCGGGCTCGGCAGCGTCAACCGCATCACCAGCGACGCCGTCGACCCGATCTCCTCGATGCCCGAGTTCAAGGTGTGCGCGGTCAGCGTCGAACCGGCCGCGCCCGCCGAGCAGGACGCCCACGACACCCAGGAGGTGCCGGCATGACGCTCCACGTGCCGCTCAAGATCGTCGTCGTCGGCAACGGGATGGTCGGGTCCCGGCTGGTCGACGAGCTCGTCCGACGCGACGCCGAGGCGTTCGACGTCACGGTGCTGGGCGCGGAGCCCTACGAGCCGTACAACCGCGTCCTGCTCAGCGACGTCGTCGCCGGGCGCACCGAGGTCGCGGCGATCTCGATGCCGGAGGTCACCGGTGAGCACGTCGCCGTGCTGCGCGGGGTGACGGCGGTGGCGATCGACCGCACGGCCCGGTCGGTGACCGACTCCGCGGGCGCCGTCCACCCCTACGACCACCTGGTGCTCGCCACGGGTTCGCAGGCCCGTGTCTTCCCTGCGCCCGGACTGAGGGGCGACGACGGCGCGGTCCGGCTGCCCGGCGGGGTGCACGCCCTGCGCACGCTCGACGACGCCCGGGACATCGTGGCCGCCACCGTCAACTCCACGCGTGCCGTCGTCGTGGGTGGTGGCGTGCTCGGGGTGGAGGCGGCGTACGGGCTGGCGGGCCGTGGGCTCGACGTCACCCTGGTGGACCCGGCGCCGGCACCGATGTCCCGGCAGCTCGACCGGGACGCGGGCGCCGTGCTGGCCGACGGGTTGCGGGGCGCCGGCGTGTCGGTGCGCTCGGGCACGCGGCCGAGCGAGTACCTCGTCGCCGGCGGCCGGGTGGTCGGCGTGCGCGTGGGCGACGACGACGGCGGCGAGGTGCTCGCCGCCGGGCTGGTGGTCCTCGCCACGGGCACCGTGCCGGAGACCGGGATCGCGGCCGACGCCGGCCTGAGCACCGATCGCGGGATCGTCGTCGGGCACGACCTGGCGAGCCCCGACGACGCCCGCGTCTTCGCGATCGGCGACTGCGCGCAGCCGCCGCAGGGGTCCCGTGGTCTGGTGGCGGAGGGCTGGGACCAGGCCCGGCGGCTGGCCGAGCACCTGATGTCACGGGTGGCGGTGCACGCGGACGCCTCGCGGTTCACGGACCGCGCCACGGGCGGTCCGCGCGAGCACCTGCGGTTCCCCGACGCCGGCCGGCGGCCGTCGATGGCCGTCCGGCTGGGGACCCTGCTGGCCACCCGCGCACCCACCGACTCCGGGGTGGACACGCGCGGCACCGACGTCGTCAAGGTCAAGGCCGGGGCGCTGAGCGTGGTCTCGATGGGGGCGTGCGGTGCCGGGCGGACGCCGGTGCCGGGGGAGCGGGCCGTCCGGCTGCACGACCCGACGGCGGGCCGGTTCGTCGAGGCGGTCGTGGCCGACGGCGTCCTGGTCGGCGCCACGTGCGTGGGCGACGCCCGCGTGGCGGCCGATCTCACGGCGGCCTACACGCGCCGCACGCCGGTGCCCGTCGACCCGGCGTTCCTGCTGCTCACACCGGTGATGCCGAGCGCGGAACCGGCCACGTCCCCCGAGCACATGCCCGACGACGCCACGGTCTGCCGGTGCAACGGCGTGACCAAGCACGACATCACCCGGTGCTGGGACGACGGCGCGCGGTCGGCAGAGGAGATCGCGGCCGGCACCCGGGCCACCACCGGGTGCGGGAGCTGCTCGGAGGCGGTCTGCGGGCTCGCGGACTGGCTCGCGGCGACCCGCGACGGCGGCGACCCGGCCGACGAGGAGCCGGCGCTGGCGACCGTGTGACCCCCGAGCTCCGGGACGGTCGGCCCGACCCCTCGCGGACCGACCGTCCCGGATTCCACCACCCTCGCCCGCGGGTCTCAGCCGGCGGCGCAGGCCACGTCGGCGTCCGACGGCGCGGGACCCGAGCCGATGAACCCGTACGACGCCGACGTCCCGGCCCCGAGCGCACCGTTCCAGGCGGCGTTCGCCACGGTCACGGCCGACCCGTCCACGCTCAGGGCCCCGCTCCAGAGCTGGGCGACAGTCGTCCCGGACGGCAGCGTCCAGGAGGTCGACCAGCCGTCGATCGCGGCGTCGCCCGCGGTGACGGTCACCTGACCCTGGAAGCCTCCGGGCCAGGAGTTCTGCACGGACAGCTCGGCCGTGCAGGCGCCGTCGGTGGGTTCGTCGGTGGGCGTCGGGTCGGGTGTGGGCTCCTCGGTCGGCTCGTCGGTCGGCGTGGGGTCCGGCGTCGGGTCGGTCCCGCCGAACACCGACGCCTCGACGCCGGTCTCGGCCAGGCCGTCGGGTCCGGCGATGATCCGGGTGCCCCACGTCGAGGGGGTCGTGGGGTCGAAGTCGTACACCAGGTCGAGCACGGGGTCGGTGTTGCCGGACCACGACCAGGCGAGCCAGCCGAGGCCGAGCCGCTCGGCCTCGGCGAGCACCACGTCCTCGTCCGGCCCGGTGCCGGAGTGCCCGAACTCGCCCACGATGATCGGCAGGTCGGCGTCGACGAACCGTTCCAGGTAGGCGGTGATCGACGCCGGGTCGGAGTACACGCCGTACAGGTGGATGGAGAACACGGTGTCACCCTGCGGGTCGGCGGCGGCGACGTCCTCGGCCTGGTCGTTCATCAGGCCCTTCCAGTCCTGCCCCCAGTTGGGGGCGTCGACGACGAGGGCGTGCTCGTAGCCGATGTCGCGCAGCCGCTGGATCGCGGCCTTCGTGTGGTCGTCCCAGAGCTCGTTGGCGGCGTCGTCGTTGCCGAACGGCTCGTTGCCGATGTTGATCATCACCCGGTCCTCGGTGCCCTCCAGCACCGGGAGCAGGTACTCCCAGTAGTCGACGGCCTGGTCCAGGGACGCCGCGGCCGGCTCCTCGCCCCAGCCGGTGGTGTCGTGCGGCTCGAGGACGCAGACGAGTCGCTGCTGGGTGCACTCGTCGACGATGTCGGCGACGGCGTCGGCGTCGGTGCGGGTCCACCGGTCGCCGGTGGCCAGGACCACGCGGACGGAGTTCGCCCCGGTGTCCTTGATGTCGGCCAGCGCCTGCGGCGTCGTGGCCGCGTACCAGGCGTGCGCGTGGTTGACGCCCCGCAGGACCAGGTCGGTGCCGTCGGCCTCCAGGATGCGGCCGTCGTCGGCGACGTGGATCCCGGGCGGCTCGGCGGCCCGGGCGGTGAGCGTGGTGGCTGCCGCTGCGAGCGCGGCCACGCCCACGACGGCGGCCGCGCCGGCGGCGGCGACGGCGCGGCGTGGGCGGTGGGCCCGGCGGGGGGTCGGGTGGTGTGCCATGGGACGTCCTCGTTCCTCTCGGCGGTGGTTCGCGCACCACCGTCGCCGAGGACGGCGCGGACCGTGACCCCCTGAACCGTTTAAGCGGCGGACCGGGCCGGGCGCGTGACCGCCGTCTCTCACGGGACCGCCGACCTGCGTGAGCACAATGTTCCCGAGCGGTAACGGCGTCCTGACGGACCGGTCACGCGCGCTGCCTAGGTTCGAGACATGAGCAGCGAGCCCCCCACCTCAGCCCGGCCGGACGCCCGGCGCCACGTCGTCGTCGTCGGCGGCGGCATGGTCGCCCAGCGCTTCGTCGAGGCGCTGCGTGCCCGCGACACCGCCGGCGAGTGGCGCGTCAGCCTCTTCGCCGAGGAGCCCCGCAAGCCCTACGACCGCGTCGGCCTGACCCGGTACTTCGAGGTCCGCGACGCCGAGGAGCTCACCCTCGGCGACCCGGCGCTCTGGGACGACCCGCTGGTGACCCTGCACCGCGACTGCAAGGTCGTCTCGATCGACCGCGAGGCGCGGACGGTCACGGACCGCCTCGGCCGCGTCCACGCCTACGACGAGCTGGTGCTCGCCACCGGGTCGAACGCGGCACGCCCGCCGATCCCCGGCAACGAGCTGCCCGGCGTCTTCGTCTACCGCACCATCGACGACGTCGCCGAGCTGCGCGGCTGGGTCGAGTCCAAGCGGGAGGCCAACAAGGTCACCACCCGCGGCGGCGTCGTCGAGAAGCCGGTCCGTGGCGCCGTCATCGGCGGCGGCCTGCTCGGGCTGGAGGCGGCCGGCGCGCTCAAGGCGCTCGGCGCCCAGGCGACGGTCATCGAGTTCGGCACCCACCTCATGGGTGTGCAGGTCGACCTCGGCGGCGGGCAGGCGCTCAAGCGTCTCATCAACGACAAGGGCATCGCGGTGCGCGCCGAGACCGCCACGAAGGAGATGAGGCCGCACCGTCGGACCGGGCACGTGGGCCGGATGGACTTCGCCGACGGTGGCCGGCTCGACGTCGACGTGGTGGTCATGGCCACCGGGGTGCGTCCCCGCGACGAGCTCGCCCGGGAGGCCGGGCTGCCGATCGGCGAGCGCGGCGGCGCCGTGGTCGACCTGAGCTGCCGGACCGAGGACCCGCACGTGTGGGCGATCGGCGAGGTCGCCTGCATCGAGGGCCGCTGCCTGGGCCTGGTCGCCCCCGGCAACACGATGGCCGAGGTCGTCGTCGACCAGCTCCTGGGCGGCGCGGCCGTGTTCCCGGGCGCCGACACCGCGACCAAGCTCAAGCTGTCCGGCGTCGACGTCGCTTCCTTCGGGGACGCGCACGGTCGCACCGAGGACTGCATCGAGATCGTCTGGGCGGACCCCACGGCGGGCGTCTACAAGAAGCTCGTCCTGTCCGACGACGCCTCGACGCTGCTGGGCGGGGTGTTCGTCGGTGACGCCGCCCCCTACGCGTCGCTGCGCCCCATGCTCGGCGCCGAGCTCCCCGGCGACCCGGCCGCGTTCCTGCTCCCGGAGGGCGGCGGCGCGCCGGACCTCGAGCTGCCGGACGAGGCCAACGTCTGCTCGTGCAACAACGTCTCGGCGGGCACGATCCGCGGGGCCGTGACCGAGCACGACTGCACGTCGGTGGGCGACGTGAAGAGCTGCACCAGGGCCGGGACCACCTGCGGCGCCTGCCTGCCGCTGGTCAAGAAGATCACCGAGACCGAGATGACGCGGGCCGGCATCGAGGTCTCGAACGCCCTGTGCGAGCACTTCGCGATGACGCGCGCCCAGCTCTTCGACGCCGTGCGCGTGGCCGGGCTGCACTCGTTCAGCGAGATCATCGAGCGCTTCGGCGTCGTCCCCGAGGGCGCCACGAGCGCCGGACGCGGCTGCGACATCTGCAAGCCGGTCGTCGCCTCCGTCCTGGCCAGCCTCGGCAACGGGCACATCCTGGCCGGCGAGCAGTCCACTTTGCAGGACACCAACGACCACATGCTCGCCAACATGCAGAAGGACGGCACCTACTCGGTGGTCCCGCGCGTGCCGGGCGGGGAGATCACCCCCGAGGGCCTGATCGTCATCGGCGAGGTCGCGAAGGACTTCGGCCTCTACACCAAGATCACGGGCGGCCAGCGGATCGACATGTTCGGCGCCCGCGTCGAGCAGCTCCCGGACATCTGGAAGCGCCTGGTCGACGCCGGCTTCGAGTCCGGGCACGCCTACGGCAAGTCGCTGCGGACCGTGAAGTCCTGCGTGGGCTCGACGTGGTGCCGGTACGGCGTGCAGGACTCGGTCGGCATGGCGGTCGAGCTGGAGCTGCGCTACCGCGGCCTGCGCAGCCCGCACAAGCTCAAGCTCGGCGTCTCCGGCTGCGCCCGCGAGTGCGCCGAGGCGCGTGGCAAGGACGTCGGCGTCATCGCGACCGACAAGGGCTGGAACCTGTACGTGGCCGGCAACGGCGGGCAGACGCCCAAGCACGCCCAGCTCCTGGCCGAGGACCTGGACTCCGCCACGCTGCTGCGCACCATCGACCGGTTCCTGATGTTCTACATCCGCACCGCGGACCGTCTGCAGCGCACCGCCCCCTGGGCCGAGGAGTACGAGGGCGGCCTGGAGGCGATCCGCCAGGTGATCATGGAGGACTCCCTGGGCATCGCCGACGATCTCGACGCCGCCATGGCCGCGCACGTCGGCGCCTACGAGGACGAGTGGAAGGCCGTCCTGGAGGACCCGGAGAAGCTGGCCCGGTTCGGCTCCTTCGTCAACGCCCCCACGACGCCGGACCCGGCGCTCGCCTACGTCCCGGAGCGCGGCCAGAAGCGTCCCGCCACGCCCGACGAGATCGCCGCCGGGACCGCCGAGCCGGCCCTCGCCGGTCCGGTGCTCGTCGCCGGACCGACGCTGGAGGTCCGCGCGTGAGCACCGTGGCGGAGACCACCCGCGCCCACACCGCCCCCGCGACCACCCGCACCGACGACCCGACCCCGGAGGCCACGATGACCGCGACCGAGCAGGACGCCGGGCCGGCAGAGCTCACCTGGAACCCCGTGTGCCGGCTGGACGCGCTCGTGCCCGAGCGCGGGGTCGCGGCCCTGCTGGAGCGCGGCGACGGCTCCACCGTGCAGGTGGCCGTCTTCCGGCTGCTGGACGATCGCGTGCACGCCGTGCAGCAGCTCGACCCGTACTCGGGGGCGAACGTCATGTCGCGCGGCATCGTCGGCACGCGGGGTGCGGAGGCGACCGTGGCCTCCCCGATCTACAAGCAGGTGTTCTCGCTGGCCTCCGGCGAGTGCCTCGAGTCCGGCGGCAAGACGCCGAAGGCGGGCCTGGGCACCCACCTGGAGCCGTTCGCCGTCGACGTGCGCGACGGCGTCGTGCACGTCGGGCTGAGCTGACATGACGTCTCACGCGGCGCCGGGCCAGGTCTCGCTCGTGGGCGCCGGCCCGGGCGCGGCCGACCTGCTCACCTACCGGGCGTGGCGTGCGATCGCGCGCGCCGACGTCGTGGTCCACGACCGCCTGGTGCCGCTGGAGGTCCTGGAGGACCTGGGCGACGACGTCGAGGTGATCGACGTCGGCAAGGCGCCGGGCCGGCACAAGGTGCCCCAGGACGAGATCAACGCCCTGCTGGTGCGGCACGCGCGGTGCGGACGGCGGGTGGTGCGCCTCAAGGGTGGCGACCCGTTCGTCTTCGGGCGCGGCGGCGAGGAGTACGCGGCCTGCGTGGCGGCGGGCGTGGTCGTCGACGTCGTCCCCGGCGTCTCGTCCGCCCTGGCGGTCCCTGCGCTGGCGGGCGTCCCGCTCACGCACCGCGGCACGACGACGGCGTTCCACGTCGTCACGGCGCACACGCGCACGGGGGAGCAGGAGCTGGACGACGTCGCCGTGGCCTGCGTCACCCGACGGGCCGCTACGCTGGTGATCCTCATGGGGGTGTCCTCCCTGCCGGCGATCGTCGCGCGGCTGCTGGACGCGGGCGCGGCCCCGGGCACCCCGGTGGCGATCGTGGAGCAGGGCTCGACGCCGGACCAGCGGGTGACGCGGGTGGCCCTCGACCTGGCGGCCAAGCGGGCCGACGAGCTCGGGGTGCGGGCACCCGCGGTGATCGTGATCGGAGACGTGGCGGCCGACGGACTGCTGGAGGGTGTGAGTGACCGAGGCGGAGAAGTCGTCCTGGGGGACGCGCGTGGCTGAGACCTCGACGAGGCCCGCACTCGGGCAGGTCATGGCGGGGTGCACCGTGCTGGTCACCGCGGACCGGCGCTCGGGCGAGCTCGCCTCCGCGCTGCAGCGTCGAGGCGCGGCCATCCGCCACGCGCCCGCCCTGAGCATGATCCCGCACGTGGACGACGACGCCCTGGTCTCCGCGACGGCCGCGCTCGTGGACGACCCGCCCGACGTCGTCGTCGCGACCACCGGGGTCGGGTTCCGCGCCTGGATCGAGGCCGCCGACGCCCACGGCCTGGCCGACGACCTGCTGCGGGTGCTCGACGGCGCCCGGATCGTGGCCCGCGGGCCCAAGGCGCGCGGTGCGGTCCAGGCCGCGGGGCTCGGCGCCGACTGGGTCGCCGAGTCCGAGACGTCGGCCGAGGTGGCCGAGGTCCTGCTCAGCGAGGGTGTCAGCGGTCAGCACGTCGCGATCCAGCACCACGGGGCAGGTGCCGACGGCCTCGACGAGGTGTTCGCCAAGGCCGGTGCCCGCGTGTCACCCCTGGTCGTGTACCGCTGGGGGCCGGCACCCGACCCGGAGGCCGTGGCGGCCTCCGCGCGTGCGGCCGCCGACGGCGAGATCGACGCGGTCGTGTTCACCTCCGCCCCCGGCGCCGAGGCCTGGATGGAGGCCGTGGAGTCCGCCGGGCTGCTCGACGACGTCGTCTCCCGGTTCGTCACCGGCGAGATGGTCGCGGCGTCGGTGGGGCCGATCACCTCGCGCCCGCTCGCGGGCCGGGGTGTGCCCACCCTGGAGCCCGAGCGCGGACGCCTCGGAGCCCTGGTGCGTGCGCTGGTGGGCCACTACGAGCACATCGAGTCCGTCGCCCTGAGCACCGTGGCCGGACCGCTGGTCATCCGGGCGCGGGTGGCGGTCCTCGACGGGCAGGTGCTGCCGCTGTCCCCCACGGGGGTGCAGGTGCTGCGGCTGCTCGCCTCCGCCGGCGGCGACGTCGTGGCCCGCGACCAGGTGCTCGACGTGCTGCCCGGTGTCTCGCGCGACGGTCACGCCGTCGAGGTCGCCATCGCACGGCTGCGGGAGGCCACCGGGCGCCGGGACCTGGTCAAGACGGTGGTCAAGCGCGGCTACCGCCTGGAGCTGGCGCACGGCTGACCGGGCGCACCGACCCGGCGGCTCAGACCGGCCGCCGGGCGGCCGTCGGCAGCGTCACCGTGGCCCGCAGCCCGCCGAGCGGACCGTCCGCCAGCGTGACGTCGCCCCCGTGCTCGCGGGCGATCTCGCGCGCGATGGCCAGGCCCAGCCCGGTACCTCCGGAGTCGCGCCCGCGTGCCGAGGAGAGTCGGGTGAACCGGTCGAAGACGCGGTCGCGGTCCGGTGCGGCGATCCCCGGGCCGTCGTCGTCGACCGTCACGACGCCGTCGCGCACCGTGATCCGGACCTCGCCCCGGGCGAACCGGCGCGCGTTGTCCACCAGGTTGCGCACCACCCGCTCGACGGCGGCCGGGTCGGCGACGGCCCGGCCCTCCCCGTGGACGTCGAGGTCCCCGGCGGCCGCGCGGGCGACCTCGGTCAGGTCGACGTCGTGCACCTCGAGCGGCGACGCCCCGACGCGGGCGAGGACGAGGAGGTCGTCCGCGAGCGCCTGCAGCCGGACCACCTCGTGGTGGAGATCGGCCAGGAGCTCGGCGCTCTCGTAGGCCTCGGGATGGGCGCGAGCCACCTCGATGCTCGTGCGCAGCGCGGCGACCGGGGAGCGCAGCTCGTGAGCGGCGTCCGCCACGAAGTCGGTCTGCCGCCGCGCGGAGGCGTCGAGCCGGTCGAGCATCGCGTTGAGCGTCCGCGCCAGCGCGGCGATCTCGCGGGGGCGGGGTACCGGCAGGGTGCCCGGCCCGCCCGCACCGCTGACCCGCGCGGCGCCGGCGCGCAGCTCCTCGACCGGCCGCAGCGCACGTCCGAGGAGCACCCACGTGACCAGGCCCAGCGTCAGGGTCAGCAGCGGGACGACGACCCCGAGCGAGAGGCGCAGCGCGTCGACCGCACCCTCGATCGTGGTCAGGGGCAGGGCGGCGACGACGCGGTCGCCGGTGGGCAGGGTGTCCACGTGCACCCGCACCGGCCCGGCACCGTAGGCGGAGTCCTGCCGGGTCGACGCGCCGTCGGGCGTCGTGCCGAGCACGGCGGGGGCCAGGACGGGCAGGGTCCGGCTCGCGTTCGGCGACGACGCGACGACCTGTCCCGAGGCGTCGACGAGCTGGACGACCTCTCCGGGTTCGTCGGCGGCCAGCACGTCGGGCAGGCGGTCCTCGGCGACGAGCGCCGCCACCTGGGCGGCCGTGCCGCGCAGGACGTCGTCGGTGGCGGCGATCCGGCTCTGGGAGACCACCGACGTCAGCGCGAACGCACCGAGGACGAGCGCGACGCCGGTCAGCCCGGCGGCGACGAGCGTGAGCCGCAGGCGCAGGGACCAGCCCTGCTCCGGCGTCTGACGGCCGGTCACCGTCCCACGACCCGGTAGCCGGCGCCGCGCACCGTCTCGATGGCGGCTCGGCCGAGCTTGCGTCGCAGGTACCCGACGTAGACCTCCACCACGTTGAGGTCGTCGCCGGCCGCGTCCCACACGTGGTCGCGCAGCTCGACCTTGGTGAGCACCTCGCCGGGGCGGCGCATGAGGTGCTCCAGGAGCGCCGTCTCGCGGGTGGTGAGGTCCACGGGCACGCCGTCCCGCCGCACCTCGCGGGTGGCGGGGTCGAGGCGCAGGGTCCCGACCTCCAGGACGGCGGGGCGCGGCGGTGCGCCGCGCCGCAGGAGCGCCCGCAGCCGGGCGACGAGCACGGTGAACGCGAACGGTTTGGGCAGGTAGTCGTCGGCGCCGACGTCCAGACCGCGGGTGACGTCGTCGTCGGTGTCCTTGGCGCTGAGGACGAGCACCGGCGTCCAGACCTCCTCGTGCCGCATCGTGCGCAGCACCTCGATCCCGGACCGCCCCGGCAGCATGAGGTCCAGCACGACGACGTCGTGGTCCCCCTCGAGCGCGAGGTGCAGACCGGTCTCGCCGTCGGGGGCGACGTCGACGGCGAATCCCTCCGCCTGCAGGCCGCGCCGCAGGGCGCGCGCGAGCACGGCCTCGTCCTCCACCACCAGGATGCGCACCACCGCAGCATGGCACCCGGGTCCGCGGCCTGCGTCCCCAGTCCCGGTGCGTTCTCAGCGTGGTCTCAGGAGCGCTCGGCCACAGTGGACCCATGGACACTCCACGCCGACTCTCTCCTCGAGCGCGGTGGACGGTCCCGGCGGTCGTCGCCGGCGTCGTCGCCGCCGCCTTCGCCGTGCCCGCCGCGGTCGGGGCGGTGGCCGGCGACGACCTGCCCGCCGTCACCGCCGACGAGCTGGTCGACCGCGTCGCGAACGCCGAGCCGGTCCCCGTCTCCGGGACCGTCGTCTACACCGCGCGCCTCGGTCTGCCGGACGTGACCGTCTCCGAGCTGCAGGGCGTCGGCCCGCTGGACCTGCTCGGCGGCAGCACGACGATGCGCGTGTGGTCCGACGGCGCGGAGTCCTCGCGCGCCGCGCTCCTCGGCGACGTCTCGGAGTACTCGGTGGTGCGGTCCGGCGCGGAGGCCTGGACCTACTCCAGCGCCGACGACGAGGCCGTGCACTACGTCGTCGCCCCGGAGGACCAGGAGCGGTACGACGAGCTGGCCGACCAGGCGGCCGGGCCGGACGTCGGCGGCGACGTGCCCACGCCGTCGGAGGTCGCGGACCTGGCGCTGGCGCAGGCGCGGATCGTCACCGACGTCACGACGACGGACCCTGTCGAGGTCGCCGGCCGTACCGCCTACCAGGTCGAGCTGACGCCGCAGACCGACGGCACGTTGGTCGACCGGATCCGCGTCGCCGTCGACGCCGAGACCTTCGTCCCGCTGCGCAGCCAGGTCTGGAGCGTCCAGGACACCGAGACACCGGCGCTCGAGGTCGGGTTCACCGACGTGTCCTTCGATGCTCCCGACGAGAGCGTGTTCGACTTCTCCGCCCCGGCCGGTGCCGAGGTTCGCGAGGTCGAGGTCCCCCTCCCGGAACCGGGCACGACCGGGCCGCCCAGCAGCTCCGCGTTCGGCGAGGACGCGGGTGTCGCGGTCTCCGGCACCGGGTGGGAGACGGTCGTCGAGCTCACGGACGTGGACGTCGAGGCGATCCTCGGCGCGACGGCCGAGGGCCGCTTGCCCGAGGGCAGCACCGGCTCCAGCGGTGCCGACGACCTGCTCCGGGAGTTCACGGACTCCGAGGACGGCGAGCTGCCGGGCATGCCGGAGCTCGACACGCAGGCGCTGTACGAGCAGCTGACGACGCCGGTGGACGGCGGGCGGCTGCTGACCTCGGCGTTGCTGTCCGTGCTCGTGACGGACGACGGCCGCGTGCTGGCCGGATCCGTCCCGCCCGAGTCCCTCGAGGAGCTGGCCGGATGACCGCTGGCGCGCCGGCCGCGGAACCCGCGGTCCGCACCCTCGGTCTGACGAAGCGGTTCCGGTCCGGGCAGGTCGGCGTCGACGGGATCGACCTGCTCGTCCCGCGCGGCGCCGTCTACGGGTTCCTCGGCCCGAACGGGTCGGGCAAGACGACGACGATCCGCATGCTGCTCGGCCTCGTGGCGCCCACTGCCGGGTCCGTGGACCTGCTCGGGACGGCGATGCCCCAGGGCGGGCCGGCGGTGCTGCCTCGCGTGGGGGCCCTCGTCGAGGGTCCGGCGTTCCACCCCTACCTGTCCGGGGAGGCGAACCTGCGGCGGCTGGACGCCGCGGACGCCACGGTGTCACCCGCGACCCGGGCGGGTCGGATCGCCGCGGCGTTGGAGCGGGTCGGGCTCACGGCGGCCGCGGGCAAGAGGTACCGGCAGTACTCGCTGGGCATGAAGCAGCGCCTCGGGCTCGCGGCGGCCCTGCTGCGCCCGCGCGACCTCCTGCTGCTCGACGAACCCACCAACGGGCTCGACCCGCAGGGCACGCGCGAGGTGCGGACGCTGGTGCGCGAGCTCGCCGACGCGGGGGCCACCGTCCTGGTCTCGTCCCACCTGCTCAGCGAGATCGAGCAGGTGTGCTCCCACGTCGGGATCATGAGCCGGGGCAAGCTGCTCGCCCAGGGGCCGCGCGCGGAGATCGCCGGCTCGGGGACCACCGAGGTGCGGGTCACGGCCCGTCCGGACCAGCGCGACCACGTGGTCCGGCTGCTCGCGGGGCTCGGCCTGGCGGACGTGCGCGTCGACGGCGAGGTGGTCGCCGCACCCCTGGGGAGCGTGGCGGTGGAGAAGGTCGCCCAGACCGTGGTCGGCGACGGCGTCGACCTGCTCGGCCTCGAGGTCCGGCGGCCCACGCTGGAGGACGTGTTCGTCCGGCTGACGGGGGAGGGGTTCGATGTCGCTCGCTGAGGCTCCCGTGGCGGAGGCGCCGGCGGCACCCGCCCGCGCGACGGCCCGCCTGCTGCGCAGCGAGCTGCGCCTGGTGTTCGGCCGCGTGCGCAACCTCGTGCTGCTGGCGGGCCTGGCGGCCGTCCCCCTGCTCGTCGGCACGGTCCTGTTCGTCACCCAGGACACGCCCGTGGCCGGGCAGGGGCCGCCCTTCCTCGACCGCGTGACCGGCAACGGGGTGTTCCTCGTCTTCGCCGCGCTCGTGAGCTGCCTGCCGTTCCTGCTGCCGCTGTGCGTGTCGATCGTGTCCGGTGACGCGATCGCGGGGGAGGCGTCCGCCGGGACGCTGCGGTACCTGCTGGTGGTCCCCGTGCCGCGCACGCGGCTGCTGCTGGCCAAGGCGGTCGCCGCGCTGACCTACGCGGGAGCCGCCGTCGCCGCGATCGCCGTCGTCGGACTGGTCACGGGGGCGGCGTACTTCGGCGTGGGTGACGTCGCGCTGCTCTCGGGGGACACGATCCCGCTCGCGGCGGGGATGCTCCGCACCCTCGGCGTGGTCGCCTACGTGATCGCCTCGCTGACCGGGCTGGTCGCCGTCGGCCTGTTCCTGTCGACGCTCACCGAGGTGCCGGTGGCCGCGATGGCTGCCACGGTGGTGGTGGCCATCGTCAGCGGCGTGCTCGACGCGCTGCCGCAGCTCTCCGCGATCCACCCGGGGCTGCTCACGCACCACTGGCTGGACTTCGGGGAGTTCCTGCGCCTCGAGGTGGACGGCTCGACGCTGCTGGCGGGGCTGGCGGTGCAGGCGGCGTGGGTCGCGATCTTCGGGACGCTGGCCTGGAGCCGGTTCACGACGGCGGACGTGTCGTCCTGACCCGTCGCGGTCTCGCGCGGCCGCTCACACCGGGTAGACGTCGACCTCGGCGGCCTTGACCGCCAGCCAGACCTCCCGGCCGGGCGCCAGCCCCAGCTCGGCCACGGATCCGGGCGTGACGTCGGCGGCGAGCCGGTCGGTGCGCACCCGGACGAGGTCGCCGTGGGGCGCGAGGGACCGCACCGTGGCGCGGAAGGTGTTGCGCGGCGAGCCGTGTGGCGCGGTGAGGTGGACGGCGACGGCCGCCGGGCGGCATACCGCCGTCATCGCGGCGCCGAGGGCGACGTCGGGGGCGCCGTGCCCGTGCACCACCTCGCCACCCGCGGTGGCGACACCGTCGGGCGTCCACGTCCCGGACAGCAGGTTGAGGCCGGCGATCGACGCCGCGAAGGCGCTCCGCGGGCGGGCCAGCACCTCCGCCGTCGGGCCGCGTTCCACCACCCGTCCGCCGTCGACGACGGCGACCTCGTCGGCGAGCAGCAGGGCGTCCAGGACGTCGTGGGTGGCGATGACCGTGGTCTGGTCGGCGAGCAGGTGCTGCAACCTCTGGCGCAGCGCCGGGGTGACGTCGACGTCGAGGGCCGCCATCGGCTCGTCCAGGAGCAGCAGCCGGGGCGCGGCGGCCAGCGACCGGGCGATCGCGACGCGCTGCGCCTGCCCGCCGGACAGCGCGGCGGGGCGGCGGTCGGCCAGGTCGGCCAGGTCGATCGCTGCCAGCCACCGGTCGGCCCGTGCGGCTGCCTCGCGGCGCCCGGTGCCCTGGGCGCGCGGTCCGAAGGCGATGTTCTCGCGCACGCTCAGGTGCGGGAACAGCATCGGGTCCTGGGCGAGCAGCGCGACCCGGCGGCGGTGCGGGGCCACCCACGCGGTGCGGCGGCCGTCCCGAGCATCGGCGAGCGTGCGGCCGTCCAGGGCGATCTCGCCGTCGTGCGGGCGGAGGGTCCCCGCCGCCAGGCCGAGGGCCGTGGACTTGCCCGCACCGTTGGGGCCGAGCAGTGCGAGCGTGCGACCCGCGGCGACGTCGAGGCGGACGTCGAATCCGCGCGAGGGCACGGTGGCCGTCAGGGTGAACGTCATCGCCAGGCACCGTGAGCGTCTCGGCGGTGCGTGGCGGCGATGACGACGACGGCGACGGCCACCAGCACCAGGGACAGCGCGACGGCGGCGTCGGGGTCGGTCTCGCGCTGCAGGTAGATCTCCAGCGGGAGCGTGCGGGTGACGCCCTCGAGGCTGCCCGCGAACGTGATCGTGGCGCCGAACTCGCCGAGCGCCCGGGCGAAGCACAGGACGGTGCCGGAGGACAGCCCCGGCCACACCAGCGGCAGGGTGACGCGGCGCAGCACGGTGGAGGGGCTCGCGCCGAGCCCGGCGGCGACGACCTCGTACCGTTCGCCGGCCGTGCGCAGCGCCCCCTCGAGGCTGACCACGAGGAACGGCAGGGCGACGAAGCTCTGGGCGAGCACCACCGCCGTCGTCGAGAACGCGATCTGCAGGCCGAGCACCTCCGTCGACTCCCCGAGCAGCCCGCGGCGGCCGAAGGTGGACAGCAGCGCGACGCCCCCGACCACGGGCGGCAGCACCAGCGGGACCAGCACCAGGGAACGCAGCAGGCGCTGACCGGGGAATCGCCCGCGGGCCAGCACCAGCGCCAGGGGGATGCCGAGCACCAGGCAGACGACGGTGCTCGCCGCGGCCGTCTGCAGACTCAGGACCAGCGCGGCGCGGGCCGACGCGCTGGTGATCAGGCTCCAGTAGCCCGTCCAGTCCACGCGGGCGGTGAGGGCGGCCAGCGGCAGCACCACGAACAGGCCGCCGACGGCGGCGGGCAGGTAGGCCCAGCGGGGGAGGCCGGCGGGGACCTCGGCCGGGTCACGCGCCGCGCGCGCGGCCGTGGCGCGGTCGGCGGTGGTGGGTGTCATGGTGCGGCGAACCCGAGGTCGGCGAGCACGTCCTGGCCGTCGGGGGCGAGGACGGCGTCGACGAACTGCCGGGCGAGGTCGGCCTGGTCCGTGGTCCGGCCGCTCCGGTCGACCGTGGCGACCGGGTAGGTGTTCACCGCGGCGTCGGACTCGTCGAACGCGATGCCCTCGACCTGGTCGCCCGCCCGGGCGACGTCGGTGACGTAGACGAGCCCGGCGTCGGCCTCGCCCGCGGTCACCTTGCCGAGGACGTCGGTGACGCTCTGCTCCTCGCTGACCGGATGCAGCGTCAGCCCGGCGTGGTCGACGACGGCGGTCGTGGCGGCGCCGCACGGCACCTGCGGCGCGCAGACCACCACGTCGGGGGCGGGGTCGGCGAGGTCCTGCAGCGACGTCACGCCGGCCGGGTTGCCGGGCGGGACGGCGATCTCGAGCGTGTTGGTGGCGAAGTCCTGCGGGGTCCCGACCAGGCCGTCCGTGACGAGCGTGTCCATGGTCGCCGTGTCGGCCGAGGCGAACACGTCGGCCGGGGCGCCCTGCTGGATCTGCGCCACCAGGCTGGACGAGCCCGCGAAGCTGAGCCGGACGTCGACGCCGGGGTGGTCGTCCTCGAAGTCCGTGGCGATCTGCTCGAAGGCCTCGGTCAGCGACGCGGCGGCGTAGACGGTCAGGGTGGTGTCCGTCCCGGCGGCGTCGGCGCCGCACCCGGCGAGCGCGACGGCGGCGCTCGCGGTGACGAGGAGCGTGGCGGCGGCGCGGCGCCCGCGGCGGGGGAGCGACGCCGTCATGCGTCGTCCCGGCCCGGTGTCTCGAGGACCACGTTCGTGGACTTGATCGTGGCCACCGCGACCGAGCCGCGTTCCAGCCCGAGGTCCCGGACGGCCTCGCTGCTCAGGAGGGACACCACGCGGAACGGGCCGCACTGCAGCTCGACCTGCGCCATGACGGTGTCGACCGTCAGGTCGGTGACCAGGCCGACGAACCGGTTGCGCGCCGAGCTCTTCATGCCGTCCGGCAGCCCGGGCGGCGTCGCGTGCTCGCGGGCGACCATCGCCACCTCGTACCCGTCGACGACCTTGCGGCCCGAGTCGTCGCGGTCGGCCGTGAGCTGCCCGCGGTCCACCCAGCGGCGGACGGTGTCGTCGCTGACGCCGAGGTAGACGGCGGCCTCACTGATCCTCATCTGCGGCATAAATATGATCATAGACCCGCGTTCACGGGTTCTGAGGAGCGGGGAACGGCTCGATCGGCAGCAGCAGACGCTCTCCGCTGTGAGCGGATCATGGTGGTGGCGGTCGCGTCGGATCCCTAGGGTCAGGTCATGACTGCCTCCACGTTGCGCCTCGTCAAACGGCACCACGCGTGCCTGGAGATCGTGTCCGACGAGGGCCGGATCCTCGTCGACCCCGGAACCCTCGGCCCCGCGCCCGATCTGGCGGGGGCCGACGGGGTGCTCGTCACCCACGAGCATCCCGACCACGCCGACATCGCCCTGCTGGACGCGGCGCTGCGCCGTGGTGTGCCCGTCCACGGCCCCGCCTCCGTGCGCGACGCCCTCGATGCCGCGACGGCGTCGCGGATGACGGTGCTCGCCGACGGCGACCGGCTCGCCGTCGGCGGTCTCGACGTCGTCGTGGGGGGTGGCGAGCACGCCTCGATCCACCCCGACCATGCCGGACCCGAGAACCTCAGCTACCTCGTGGCCGGCACCGTGCTCGTCACGGGGGACCGGCACACCCCGTGGGACGGCCCGGTCCCCGTGCTCGCCACGCCGGTCGACGCTCCGTGGCTGCGGGCGGTCGACCTGATCCGTTACGTCCGTGAGATCGCGCCGCACACGGTGATCGGCATCCACGACGGACTGCTGAACGACGCCGGTCTGGCGGTCGCCGACCGGGTGATGGCCTCCCTCGGGCGCGAGGGCGTCCGCCGGTCGGTGCGGCCCGGGGTCGGTGACGAGCTGACGATCCGGGTCGACGGAGCCCCGCAGGACTGACGACGTCACGCCTGCGGGGCGCTGCGCGAGCACGCGGTGCGGCCGGGACGGGACGAGCCCACGCCGCACCGCGGCCGGTCAGCTCCGTTCGACGGGCATCCACAGCTCGGTGGTGGCCGTGCTGAAGTCGGCGGCCCGCTCCAGGACCGCCACGATCGACGGTCCGGGCCGCAGCCGCCACGGGTTCGCCGGGAACCACTCCGTCGCCGAGGCCGCGTACGTCTCCTGCAGCACGGCCGGGTAGTCGCCGGAGCTGCGGAACACGACCCACGCCCCGGCGGCGACCTCGATGACGTCGAGGTCCTCCGGGGTCTCGGTGCCGGCGTCCAGCGCGACGCCGTGCAGGAAGGTGAGCTCGCTGCCCTCGGTGTGGTCCGGGTCGACGTCGGCGCTCACCTGCAGCAGGCCGGCGGGCTCGGTGTCCCCGAGCGCCTTGAGGCGCTCGTGCTCGGCGGCGGGCAGCGAGGCGACGTGCGCCCGGATGTGCGGGTTCACGCCCTCGTGGATCAGCGGCACACGGGCGGCGTGGCCGACGAGCCGGAAGGCGGGGCGGTCGGTGAGACGGGTGTCCATGGGGGAGCTCCCTTCGACGGTCAGGCGGAACCTGAGCTGTGGTTGTGACCGAAGGGGGCCGCCGTGCGCCCTGACGTCGGCGGGCCGGGAACCGTGCACGGCACGAAACGCTCGGCCGAACGCCTCGGCGGAGCCGTACCCGTAGCGGACCGCGACGTCGAGGACCGGGTCCCCGGCGGCGACGTCCGTCGCCGCGACGGTCATGCGCCGGCGCCGTACGTAGTCGGACAACGGCATACCGGCCAGCGACGAGAACATCCGCCGCAGGTGGTACTCGGTGGTGCCGAGGTCGGTGGCCAGGCGCGCGACGTCGATCTCGTCGGTGAGACGGCTCTCGACGAGGTCGATCAGGCGGTTGAGCTCGGTGATCACGGCGACTCCCTTCGCGACCCAGCCTGCGGCGGCGGTGCGCTGCTGCGCCCGATCATCGTGGACCGATCCGATCGGGGCGCGACGTAGGCTGCCTCGTGTGCACGCAGAGTCGAGGCGGCGGTCCGTCGACGTCCATCGTGAGGCGGTCCGGACGCTGATCGGACCGGCCCTCGCCGGTGCGCGCCGGATCGCCACGTGCGACCTGGCGGAGGTGCTCGCCGCCGCGGGGCGCGATGCCGTGGTCGGCACCCGAACCGTGGTGGCCGACGTCGTCGCCGCCGTGGGCCTGCCGGGCTTCGACAACTCCCAGATGGACGGCTACGCGGTCCGCGCCGCCGACCTGGCCGGGGCGACGCCGTCGGACCCGGTCGAGCTGCCGGTCGTGGCACCGGTGCCGGCCGGAACCCAACCGCCGCCGTTCGCGCCCGGCACGGCGGCACCGGTGATGACCGGCGCCCCGATCCCGGACGGCGCGGACGCGGTGGTGAAGATCGAGGACGCCGACCCGCCGGTGTTCCCCGAGCCAGGCGCCGCGGCGACGGTCCGCTTCACGATGCCGGTCGCGCCCGGCACGTTCGTCCGCCCCGTCGGGTCCGACGTCGCCGCCGGTGACGTCGTCGTGCCCGCGGGCGCGACGCTCGGGCCGGCACAGCTCGGCGTGCTGGTCGCGGCGGGCGTGACCGACGTCGAGGTCGCCCAGCCGCCGCACGTGCTGTTGATCTCGACGGGCTCCGAGCTCGTGGCCGCCGGCGAGGCGCTGGGCCCGGCCCAGATCTACGACGCCAACGGCGCCGCGCTGACCGCCGCCCTGGCCGCGGTGGGATGCCGCGTCACGCACCGCGTCGTCCCGGACGATCCGGCCGCCCTGCGCGCCGTCCTGGCCGACGCGCCCGACGACGTCGCGCTCGTCGTCACCAGCGGCGGCGTCTCCGCCGGTGCCTACGAGGTGGTGCGCCAGACCCTCACCGACGCCTGGTTCGGTCACGTCGCCGTGCAGCCCGGCGGGCCGCAGGGACTCGGCACCATCACGCTGGGCGAAGCCTCGGCGTCGGGGTCGGTGTCGCGCGACGTGCCGCTCGTCGCGTTCCCCGGCAACCCGGTCAGCGCCCTGGTCTCCTTCGAGCTGTTCCTGCGCCCCGTGCTCGCCGAGACCACCGGCGTGGTGCCCGCCCACCGGCCCCGCGGCCGGGCGCCGCTCGCCGAGGCGATCGACTCGCCCGAGCACCTGCACCAGGTGCGCCGCGGGCGCCTCGGCGCTGACGGCCGCGTCGAGATGGTCGGCGGGCCGGGATCCCACCTCCTGGCGCACCTCGCGGCGGCTACGCTCCTGGTGCACGTGCCACCCGGCGTCGCGCACCTCGACGAGGGCGACGACGTCGACCACCAGGAGATCCGATGAGCGACCTGTCCCACTATCGCGACGACGGCGCCGCCCACATGGTCGACGTCACCGCCAAGGACGTCACGAAGCGCCGCGCCACCGCTCGGGGCGTGCTGCGCACCCGCCCCGACGTCGTCGAGCAGATCGCGTCCGGCGACCTCCCCAAGGGTGAGGCGATCGCGACGGCCCGCATCGCGGGGATCCTGGGCGCCAAGCGCACCCCGGACCTCGTGCCGCTGTGCCACCCGCTGCCGATCTCCGGCGTCGAGATCGACGTCGTCCCGGCCGGCGACGGCTCCGGTACGGTCGAGATCACCGCGACCGTGAAGACCACCGGCCGCACGGGCGTGGAGATGGAGGCGCTGACCGCCGTCACCGTCGCCGGGCTCACGCTGTACGACATGATCAAGGCGGTCGACAAGGCGGCCGTGCTCACCGACATCGAGGTCGTGGCCAAGTCCGGTGGGAAGTCCGGCGACTGGACCCGGGAGGAGCAGTCATGAGGGCAGCCGTCGTCGTCGCGTCCGAGCGCGCGGCCGCAGGGGTCTACGAGGACCGGTCGGGACCTGCTGCCGCCGCATGGTTCACCGAGCGTGGCTGGACGGTCGACCCGGTCGTCGTCGTGCCCGACGGTGAGCCCGTCCGCGACGCCCTGCTCGACCTGGTCGACGGCGACGACGCCGCCCCGGACGTGATCATCACCTCCGGGGGCACCGGCATCGCGCCCTCGGACACCACCCCGGAGGCCACCCGTGCCGTGCTGGACCGGGAGATTCCGGGCATCGCCGAGCTCGTGCGGGCGCGGTCGCTCGCTCCGACCGACCCGGCCAAGCGGGCCGTCGCGGGTGCCGCGCTGTCCCGGGGGACGGCAGGCGTGGTCGACCACACGTTGATCGTCAACCTGCCGGGCTCGGCCGGGGGAGTGGTCGACGGGCTCGACGCCCTCGTCGACGTGCTGCCGCACGCGGTCGACCAGCTCGCCGGCGGCGATCACGACCGCGGCCACCACCACTCCTCGCGGACCGAGGGGGCCACCGTGCTGCGTGCCGACGTCATCGACGCCCCGCTCGACGCGCTGCTGGTCGAGCTGAGCGCCCTCGTGCGGGACGACTCCTGCGGTGCCGTGGCGACGTTCGTCGGGCACGTGCGCGACCACGACGAGGGTCGCGGCGTGGCGGACCTGCACTACGAGTCGCACCCGGACGCGGCCACGGTGCTGCGCGGGGTGGCGGAGCGGGTGGCCCGCCGCACGGCCGAGGCCACCGGCGACGCCGTCCGTGCCGCCGTCGTGCACCGTGTCGGCGACCTGACCATCGGCGACGTCGCCGTCGTCGTGGCCGTCGCTGCTGGTCACCGCCAGGCCGCGTTCACCACCGCGAGCGACCTCGTGGAGGAGCTCAAGGCCGAGGTGCCGATCTGGAAGCAGCAGGGCTTCACCGACGGCACCAGCGAGTGGGTGGCCTCGCTCGGCTGACACCGCCGACCCACCCGCCGGACGGCGGGAAGAGGATCGCGCCCCGCGTGGTTCGTAGACTTGATGACCGTGACACCCCCCGAGGCCCCCGGCGCCTACCTCGACCACGCCGCCACGACGCCCATGTCGCCGGCCGCGCTCGAGGCGTTCGTCGCCGAGGCAGGCCGCACCGGCAACGCCTCCTCCCTGCACTCGGCGGGCCGGGCCGCCCGCCGAGCGGTCGAGGAGTCCCGCGAGTCCGTCGCGGACGCGCTCGGCGCCCGCCCCAGCGAGGTCGTCTTCACCGCGGGCGGCACCGAGTCCGACAACCTCGCGATCAAGGGCATCTTCTGGGGGCGCCGCTCCCAGGACTCGCGCCGGCGTCGGGTGCTGGTCTCCGCCGTCGAGCACCACGCCGTCCTGGACCCGGCGTTCTGGCTCGCGGGGCATGCCGGGGCCGAGATCACGCTCCTGCCGGTCGACGCCGTCGGCCGCGTCGACCTGGACGCGCTGCGCGCCGAGCTGACCGCCCACGCCGACGAGATCGCCCTGGTCAGCGTCATGTGGGCCAACAACGAGGTCGGCACCGTCCAGCCGGTGAGGGACGTGGCGCGCCTGGCCCACCAGCACGGCGTCCCCGTGCACACCGACGCCATCCAGGCGGTCGGGCAGGTCGAGGTCGACTTCGCGGCCTCGGGCGTCGACGCCCTGACCGTGACCGGCCACAAGATCGGCGGCCCCGTGGGCGTCGGTGCGCTGCTGGCTCGCCGGGACCTGCCGCTGGAGGCCGTCTCCCACGGCGGCGGCCAGGAGCGCGGCGTGCGCTCGGGCACCCTGGACGTGCCTGCCATCCGCGCGTTCGCCGTCGCTCTGGCCGAGGCGGTCGCGCACCGCACCGAGCGGGCGATCGCGCTGGCCGGGCTGCGGGACGCGCTGATCGCCGGCGTCGCCCGGATCGCGCCCGACGCGGTGCTGCGCGGACCCGACCCGGCAGGTACGACGCCGTCGGGCGGTCCCGCGCGCCTGCCCGCCAACGCCCACCTCACCTTCCCCGGCGCCGAGGGCGACTCGCTGCTATACCTGCTCGACTCGGCGGGTGTCCAGGCCTCCACGGGTTCGGCCTGCCAGGCGGGCGTGCCGCAGCCCAGCCACGTGCTCCTGGCCATGGGGGTCGGTGAGACCGACGCCCGCGGCGCGCTGCGCTTCTCCCTGGGCGCCACCTCGACGCAGGCCGACGTCGACCGGCTGCTCGCCGCGCTGCCGGGGGTCGTCCGGCGTGCCCAGGCCGCCGGACTCGTCTCCGCCCGTCACGGAGGTGCCGCGTGAACGCGAGGAGGCCCGGCGCAGGCGCGCCGGGGGACGGGGTGCTCCGGCGCGAGGCACCGCAGGGACCGCGCACCGAGGAGGCGCTGTGAGGGTGCTCGCCGCCATGTCCGGAGGGGTCGACTCCGCCGTCGCCGCCGCGCTCGCCGTCGAGGCCGGGCACGACGTCGTCGGCGTCCACATGGCGCTGTCCCGCAACCGCGACCAGTTCCGCACCGGGTCCCGCGGCTGCTGCTCGATCGAGGACGCCGGCGACGCCCGCCGCGCCGCGGACGTCCTCGGCATCCCGTACTACGTGTGGGACCTGTCCGAGACGTTCGAGGAGACGGTGGTCGCGGACTTCCTGTCCGAGTACGCCGCCGGCCGCACGCCGAACCCGTGCGTGCGCTGCAACGAGCACATCAAGTTCACCGCGCTGCTCGACAAGGCCACGGCCCTCGGGTTCGACGCCGTCGCCACCGGGCACTACGCGCGCGTCGTGGACGGGGCGCGCGGACCTGAGCTGCACCGCTCGCCGAACGACGCCAAGGACCAGTCCTACGTGCTGGCCGTGATGGGGTCCGAGCGGCTGGAACGCTCGATCTTCCCCCTCGGCGGGTTCGCCACCAAGGACGAGGTCCGGGCCGAGGCCGAACGGCGCGGCCTGTCCGTCAGCGCCAAGCCCGACTCCTACGACATCTGCTTCGTGGCCGACGGCGACACCCGAGGGTTCCTGCGCGACCGGCTCGGTGCGCAGCCGGGGGAGGTCCGCGACGTCGACGGCACCGTGGTGGGCGAGCACCAGGGCGCGTACGCGTACACGATCGGGCAGCGCAAGGGTCTCGGGCTCGGACGGCCCGCGCCGGACGGCCGGGCCCGCTACGTCGTGGACGTGAACACCGAGGCCAACACCGTCGTCGTCGGCCCCGCCGAGCTTCTCAGCGTCGACCGCGTCGCCGGCGACCAGGCTGTCTGGCTCGCCGAGCCGCCCCAGGACTGGACCGGCTGCACCGTGCAGGTCAGGGCGCACGGTCGCGCCGTCCCGGCCCGGGTCCGGGCGGTGCCCGTGTCCGACGACGGCACCCCGGGCCTGGAGATCCGCCTCGGCGAGCTGCTGCGCGGCGTGGCCTCCGGCCAGTCGGTCGTCGTGTACGACGGCACCCGGGTGCTCGGTCAGGCCACGGTGGCGAGAGCCTGGCGCGGGACGCCGGACGGTGCGGGGCCGGACGCCGAGCGCCCGGCCCCCGCCGGCGCGACGGTACGCCCGTGACGGCGGTCAGCGGGCACGGGGCCTGGCCCGGTGGCGAGCGTGACGTCCTCGAGGCGCAGCAGACGGTGCTCGGCGACCTCGCCGACCTGCCCACCGGCGTCGACGCCGTACCGTTCCTCACCCAGCTCACCGCCCGGGGACCGGGCGCCGGGCCCACGGGCCGCACCGGCGCCCTGCTCGCCGGGATGCCCGTCGAGATCGGCCCGCACGGCTGGAAGCTTGCCGACCGTCCGGGTGCCGACCAGCGCCGTGCGGACGCGCTGCGAGGCGAGGACCTCGCGGCGCTCGCCGTCGCCGCCCACGGATATGCGGGTCCGCTGACGCTCGAGGTCACCGGGCCGTGGACGCTCGCGGCCGAGCTGTGGTCCGCCCGCGGCGACCGCGTGTTGGCGGACGTCGGCGCCCGTGGCGACCTGGCGCTGGCGCTCGCGGCAGGGATCGGGGAGCACCTCGCCGAGCTGCGTGCCCAGGTGCCCGGGGTCGACGCCGTCGTCCAGCTCGCCGAACCGTTGCTCGGACAGGTGCACGCCGGCGTGCTGCCCACGTTCTCGGGCTACTCACGGATCCGCGGCGTCGACGGGCCGGGCGTCGTCGACGGCCTGCGGCCCGTGGTCGAGGCCGTGCACGACGCCGGCGCCACGGCCGTGGTGCACCTCGGCGGCACCTGGGTGGGTATCCCGCCCGCGGTGCTGGCCGGGGCGGACGCCGTCGGGCTCGACCTGTCCGCCCTCGGGAACGGTGGCTGGAACGAGCGTGCCTGGGAGCTCGTGGCCCGTGCCACCGAGCGGGACGTGGCCCTCTGGGCGGGTCTGCCGCCGGCCACGGTCTCCCGGTGCGCCGGACCGCAGCTCGGCGAGCTCGTGCGGCTCGTCGCCGAGCCGTGGCGCCGGATCGGTCTGCCGGCCGCAGGGTTGACGGGCCTCACGCTGCTCTCTGCCCCGCGCACGTCCGCGGCGAGCGTCGACGAGCATCGCGCGGGACTGGCCAACCTGGGCCGCGTGGCCGAGAACCTCTCCGAGCGCGCCGCCGCCTGACCCCGGGGCGGCCGTCAGGCCAGACGCTGCCGCAGGAACGTCCAGGCCAGGGCCGCCATGTGGGCCGCCTGCGCGTTGTTCGCCGCCCCGCCGTGGCCGCCCTCGATGTTCTCGTAGTAGGTCACGTCCTTGCCCGCCGCCAGCATGCGCGCCGCCATCTTCCGGGCGTGGCCGGGGTGGACGCGGTCGTCCTTGGTCGAGGTCGTGAAGAGCACCGGCGGGAGGTCCTGCGCCGGGTCGAACCGGTGGTACGGCGAGAACGTCCGCAGGAACTCCCAGTCGTCGGTGTCCGGGTCGCCGTACTCGGCCATCCAGGACGCCCCCGCCAGGAGGTGCGAGTACCGCTTCATGTCGAGCAGCGGCACCTGGATCACCACCGCGCCGAACAGCTCGGGGTAGCCGGTCAGCATGTTGCCCGCGAGCAGGCCGCCGTTGGACCCGCCCTGGACCCCGAGGTGCTCGTGCGTGGTGATGCCACGGTCCACGAGGTCGCGGGCGACGGCAGCCAGGTCCTCGTAGGCACGGTGCCGGTTCTCCCGCAGGGCCGCCTGGTGCCAGGACGGTCCGTACTCGCCCCCGCCGCGGATGTTGGCCACCACGTGCACGCCGCCGCGGGACAGCCAGGCGCGTCCCACGGTCCCGGAGTAGCCGGGCAGCAGGGGGATCTCGAACCCGCCGTAGCCGTACAGCAGGGTCGGCGCGGTCCCGCCGTCGTTGCCCCGGACCAGGTCGGCGCGGCCCACGACGAAGTACGGCACCCGGGTGCCGTCGTCGGACGTGGCGAAGTGCTGCTGGGCGGCCATCCCGGAGGCGTCGAAGAACTCCGGCGCCGACTTGAGGGTCTCGGGGGCCGCCGGTTCGTCGCCGGGCCCGACGACGGTGGCGAGCGCCAGGGTGGCGGGCTGCAGGTAGCCCGTGGTCGTCACCCAGACGTCGTCGCTGTCGATCGCCGACGTGGCCCGGACGCCGATCGTGGCGAGACCGTCGGGGACGGGGAAGTCCGAGCGTGCCCAGGGGTCGCGGGCCCCACCCGAGCCGGCGAGGTCCGGGGGAGTGAGCACGTGCACCGCGTTCCTGACGTCGTCGAGGACGTTGACCACCAGGTGGTGGCGGGTCCACGTCGCCCCGACGAGCGACGTGGACGGTGTCGGGGCGAAGAGCACGGTCAGGTCGCGGGAGCCGGCGACGACGTCGTCGAGCACGGCCGCGAGCAGGGACCCCGCGCGGTAGGTGTGCCCGGACACCTCCCAGTCCTCGCGCAGCTCGACCGTCAGCCACTCGCGGTGCAGCCCCACCTCGGCGGACTCGGGCACCTCGAGGCGGACCAGCTCCTGGTCGGGGGTGCCGACGGCGTGCACCAGGTACGTCTCGGACCGGTAGAACGCGACACCGCGTCGCACGACGTCCCGCTCGAAGCCCGGCGTACGCAGTCGCATGCCCTGGATGTACAGGTCGTCCTCGGTGCCCTCGTACACGAGCGGCGCGTCGTCGATCGGGGTGCCGCGCCGCCAGAGCCGGACCGTCCGGGGGTACCCGGAGCGGGTGGTCGTCCCCGCACCGAGGTCGGTGTAGACGTACACGGTGTCCTCGTCCGCCCAGGACAGCCCGCCCTTGGCCAGCGGCCGGGAGAACCCGCCCTCGGACGGTGGGACGAAGCGCTTCTCGACGAGGTCCAGCTCCCGTGTGACGTCCGCGTCCGAGCCACCCGGGGACAGGTCGACCAGGGCCCGGCGCCACGGCTCGCCGGCGGCGAGCTGCTCGGGCGTGGGGCGCAGGACAGTGGCGCCGTGCCACACCCAGGACTCCCCCTCCTGGGCCGCCAGCGCGTCGAGGTCGAGCACCGTCTCCCAGGCGGGGTCCGCGGTGCGGTACGACTCGAGCGTGGTCCGCCGCCACAGCCCGCGCTCGTGGTCGGCGTCGCGCCAGAAGTTGTACAGGTGCTCGCCGATCCGTGAGACGTCCGGGATGCGGTCGTCGGAGTCGAGGACCTCGCGCACGGCGGACTCCGTGGCGTCCAGGTCGTCGCCCCCGACGGCGCGGTGCGCGGCATCGTTGCGTTCGCGCACCCACGCCAGCGCGTCCTCGCCGAGGACGTCCTCGAGCCAGGCGTGGGGATCGGTGTCCGCACCCGTCGCGGAGGCGGGCGCGGGGGCCGGAGAGGTGCCCTCGGAGAGGTCGGGATCGGTCGGCGGGAGGCGGTCGGCACTCATGCCGCCGACCCTAGCCGTCGGCGCGGACAACACTTCCCAGCGGGTGAAGCCTGTGATAGAACTCCTGGTCAGGGCCGCGAGCCCGCTCCAGCCATGCCAGTGCGGTTCACGGACGTGGTCGCCCCGCGCGACCGGTGCACGACGCCGTCGAACCCGACCTCACACCAACGGGGGTGCGGTGAGCACGACGACAACGGCCAGACCACGCGCGACGGGTCGTGCCCTGCCCTGGCTCTGCGTCGCCGCCATGGTGCTGTGCGTGGCAGCGCTCCCGCTCGTGGGCGGCGCGGACGGCGGCTGGCCCACCTGGGCCCTCGCATGCGCCGCCTTCCTCCTGCCCGTCGTGGCCGCGGTGCTCCTGGCGCGCGCGGCGCGTCGGGAGGACGAGGTGTTCGGCGCCCTGTCCCTCGAGCGCGACGGGCTCGCGGCGAGCCTGGCCGACACCACCCGCGCCCTGCAGGAGGCGACGACGGCACTCGTGGCCGAGCAGGAGGCGCGTGCCGACGAGCGGGTCGTCGTCGAGTCCGCCGTCGTCTCGCTGAGCCGCAAGGTCCAGGCCTCGGCCCACCGGGTGCAGGAGGAGGCGGCGCGCATGGTGCAGCGCCACCCCGCCGACCCGGACGTGCTGGAGAGCTCGATGCGCATCGACCACGCCGCGGCGCAGCACGCCCGGCAGGCGCAGAGCCTGGTCGCGCTGTGCGGGAGGCGGCCCGGCCAGACGTGGGACGAGCCGTTGCCGCTGCCCGACGTGGTCCACGCCGCGGCAGGTCGGATCACCGCCTTCGGGCGCGTCGAGGTCTCGGGCGACCCCGGTCTCGCCGTGGTCGGCCGCGCCGTCGAACCGCTCGTGCACGCCGTGGCGGAGCTGCTGGCCAACGCGACGCAGTGCTCCCCGCCCAACACCCGCGTGCTCGTCGTCCTCCGCCAGGTCCAGCGGGGGGCCGTCATCGAGATCGACGACTGCGGCGTCGGCATGGATGCCCGGGAGCTGGCCAGGGTGCGTGCCGTCGCGACCGGGGAGACGGTCGTCGGCATCGCCCAGCTCGGCGAGGTGCCGCAGACCGGGCTGGCGGTGGTCGGCACCTACGCGCGGTTCCTCGGCCTGCGCGTCGACCTGACCGAGTCCGTCTACGGCGGCGTGCGTGCCGTCGTCATGGTCCCCGGCGAGCTCACCGAGACGGCCGAGGCGACCCCGAGGACCCTCGCGGCCAGCGCCCACGAGGCCTGGGGGGAGTCCTCCGTGCCCTCCGTGCCCGCCGTGCCCGCCGGCCCGGCGAGCGGCGACACGGGCGACGGCGTCGGCGGCGAGCCGCGACGGGCCGACCCGGCCGTGCCGACATCCGCGCCGGACGGACCGCCGGTCCTGCCGCAGCGCCGTTCGCGCCGTCAGGTCATGGACCGGCCGGCGACCGCCGGGCACGGCGTGCCGCAGGTGCCGGACCCGGACCGGACGGCTACCGTCGGCGACGGCGGTCCGGCCGGGCGCCGATCGCCCGGTGCGGCCGCGCCCGACCAGACCGCCGAGGAGGCGGGCGCCTGGATCGGCGCGTTCTTCGCCGCCACCACCGAAGCCCTGCAGGACGATCCCCAGCCCAGCGAGCCGCCCGTGGCCGCGGACGGAACCTCGGAGGACCGATGACGACGCAGACCACCCCCACCCACGAATCGACGCCCGAGTCGGGCCACCCGGACAGCTGGATGCTCGACCTCGTCGCCGACGTGCGGGGTGTGCGGCACGCCGTCGTGCTCAGCTCGGACGGCCTGGTCAAGGTCCGCACGGACGTCACCGACCCCGACACCGCGGACAAGCTCGCCGCAGCCTGCGCGGGCCTCGTGGCCCTGGGGCTGAGCATGGGCCGGGAGTTCGGCGAGGACGACACGCTGCGGCAGGTCGTGGTCGAGTTCGGCGGCGGATTCCTCTTCGTGCGGGGCGCGGGCGACGGCTCCCGGCTCGCGGTGGTCACCGACGCGGGCGTCGACCCGGGCCTGGTGGCCCAGCAGATGCAGGCCCAGGTGCTGATGATCGGCGAGGGCACCCTGGGCACGGATCCGGTCGAGCGCTGAGGGGTGGTCCGATGCAGACCGAGGGATACCGCGACCACCCGGTCCGTTCCTACGTCCTGACGGGCGGGCGCGCGCACCCGTCCCGCAACACGCTGCGGCCGGAGACGTTGCTGTGCGTGTCGCCCGACGACCGCCGGGACCCCCAGGGCAGCGCCGGACGCCACGACCGCGCGGTGCTCGAGCTGTGCCAGGGGACCCTGGCCCTCGCCGAGCTCGCGGCCTACCTGCGCCTGCCCGTGAGCCTCGTCGCGGTGCTGGCCTCCGACCTGATCGACGACGGCCGCCTGACGATCCGCTCCAACCCGCAGCACGAGCTGCCCGGTACCGACCTGCTGGAGGAGGTCCTCGATGGGCTCCGCAACCTCTGAGCCCCCCGCCCGGCACCTCGCACCGAGCGTCGACGCGTCCGTCAAGGTGCTCGTCGTCGGTGCCTACGGCGTCGGCAAGACGACACTGATCGACTCCGTCAGCGAGATCCCGACCCTGCGTACCGAGGAACGGGTCACCACGGCGAGCGTCGGGGTGGACCCGCAGGTGGGGGACAAGGCCACGACGACCGTCGCGATGGACTTCGGCCGGGTCACGCTCTCGTCCGCGACCGCCCTGTACCTCTTCGGCACCCCGGGGCAGCGTCGCTTCTGGGAGCTCTGGTCGGGGCTGGCGGAGGGCGCGGTCGGCGTGCTCGTGCTCGTCGACACGCGGCGTCTCGAGGAGAGCTTCGAGGTGTTCGACCAGCTCGAGGAGAACACCCGGCTGCCGGTCGCCGTAGTCGTCAACCGGTTCCCCGACGCCCCGCGGCACCCCGAGGCCGACGTCCGAGCCGCGCTCGACCTGCCCGACGACACCCCCGTCGTCTCCGGCGACGTCCGGGAGCGGGACCAGGCCGCCGCCGCGCTGGTGACGCTCGTCGAGCACGCCCTGCGGTTGCGCACCGCCGGTCGGGTCGCTGCATGAGCCTCACCGCTGCCGGCCGGGCCGTGCGGCTCGAGGAGGTCGCGGACCGGCCGCTGCTCGCCGACCTCGCCGGGGCCCGCGACCCGCAGTCCCACTACGACGCGCTGCGGTCGAGATGGGGCACGGTCGCCCCGGTCGATCTCGAACCGGGTGTCCCGGCGTGGCTCGCCCTCGGGTACGACGAGGTCGCGACCGTGCTGCGCAACGAGGTCCTGTTCTCCCGGGACTCGCGCGACTGGCGCTACGAGTCCGAGCGGATCGTCGCCTGGAGGTCGCCCACCCGTGCCGTGGTGATGCAGCGCGACGCCGCGCACGACCGCGACGGCGACGAGCACCGCCGCCTCCGGGCGCCCCTGGACGACGCCCTCGCCGGCGTCGACGACAAGCGCGTCTCCCGGACGGTCTCGGTGGCGTGCACCTCGGTGCTCGACAAGCTGGCGGCCCGGGGGAGCGCCGACCTGGTCGCCGACTACGCGGCCGACGTCCCCGTGCGTCTGCTCGCCGACCTGCTGGGCATGACGCTGGGCGACGGCCGGCGGATGCACGAGCTCACCGTCGCGACGGGCTCCGGGACGCAGGACGCCTACCCGGCCGCCCTTGAGATGGAGAACCTTCTCGCCGGGTTCGTGGCGGGGCGCCGCGCCGAGCCCGGCGACGACCTGACGACGGCGCTGCTCGCCCATCCGGGCCATGTCAACGACCTCGAGGTCATGGGCGCCGTCGGCCTGCTCTTCCGCACCGCGCACGACGCCGAGGTCGCCTGGATCGCGACCGCCCTGCACCGCCTGCTGGCCGACGTCGACTTCGCGGCCCGGGTGCACGGCGGCCGGCTCTCCGTCGACGACGCGCTCACGACCGTCGCGCGGGAGTCGCCGCCGCTGCCGCACCTGCTGCCCCGGTACGCCCGGTCCGACGGGCGCCTGGGCGGGCAGGCCATCGCCGCCGGGGACGCCGTCGTCCCCGCCGTGGCTGCCGCCAACGGCGACCGGTCGGTGCGGCCCAGCGACCCCTGGGAACAGGTCGACTCCCGGTTCCATCTGACCTGGGGCACGGGATCGCACGGATGCCCGGCGCACCGCACGGCGCCGCTGATCACGCGGCTCGTCGTCGGGCACTTCCTGAGCCGCGTCGCCGAGATGGAGCTGGCGGTGGACCCGGAGCAGATCGGGTTCGTCCGCTCCGCCTGGAGCCGGTACCCCGCCGAGCTCCCCGTCCGGTTCCGCTGACGCGGTCGGATCCTGGGGGCCACGCGCGGGCCGGGGCTGTCGTGCTCGCCGGCCCGCGCGGCGTCGTCAGCCCGCGCTCACGCGCTGCTGCAGCCTCGCCGAGACCCCACGGTAGGCCGAGGGGTCGACGGGGAGCAGCCACTGCTTGGCCTGGGCCGGTCCGGAGAGGTTGAGGTCCAGGTCGTCGAGCATCTCGTCGATCTGGTGCATCGAGAACGGGATGACGTTGGTCCCGCGCGCGTGCTTGCCCTCGGTCCGCTTCTCCATCCAGTCGATGCGGTCCGCCACGTGCTCCTGGCGTACCGCCAGCGGGGGCAGGTCGATGGCATCAGCCAGCAGCGCGGCCGTCCAGACGGCGCCCATCTCGGCCGACAGCGGGCTGAAGAACGACGAGTTGTAGCCGGCGAACGTCAGGTGCGGCACGTCGTGGGGCAGGATCTGCCGGTAGAGCTGGAAGTTGCCGCGGTCGTCGAGCAGGCGTCGGGTGACGTCGTCGTCCAGGAACGGGACGCGCTGGTGGAAGCCCGTGCCGCACACCACGAGGTCGGCGCCCACCGTGGTCCCGTCGCTGAGGACAGCCAGCGGTGCGCCGTCGTCGCCGGCGGTGAACCGCTCGACCTCGGCGTCCCGGTGCACGGTGATGGTGCCGTCGGCGACCTGGTCGTAGAAGCCGTCGGTGGCGAGCGAGACCGTGGACCGCGCGATGTCCTCGAACCCTCCGCGCGGGACGAGCCCGAGCTCCTTGAGGCGCAGCTGCTTGGCCGACACGGCGCCGACGCTGGAGACCATCGAGCCCCGTACCGCGTTCCCGGGGCCGTGCAGGAACCTCTCCATCCCGCTGTCCAGGGTCTGGTAGCGGAAGAGCGCCTCGCCGAGGCGGGTGAGCAGCAGGTACTTGTAGTTGAGGGCCTTGCCGAGCTTCTTCGGCAGCTTCCACAGCAGCTGGCGCGCCACGACGGTCGTGCTCGCCGCGACGGGCCCGATCTCCGCGGCCACGTCGCAGGCGGACTTGCCGTAGCCGACCACGACGACGTTCTTGCCGCGGGCGGCCTCGAGGTCGGTGAGCTGGCTGGACGCGACGACCTTGCCGCCGGCCCGCATGAGCTCGGCGAGCCCCTCGAACGGGGGGATGACCGGGTCGGAGAAGATGCCGTTGGCGACCACGAGGTGGTCGTACGCCTCGGGGTCGCTGATCGCCTCGCCGGTGCGGCGCGCCGTGACGAGCCAGGCGTCCTCCGCCTCGGTGAGCTCGGCGCGCACGATCTCGGTGGACAGCCGCAGCGTCCCGGTCAGGTCGTGCTCGGCCACGTAGCGCTCGAGGTAGGCCTGCACCTGCTCCCCGCTGGGCCACTCGGGGTACTCCTTGGGCATCGGCAGGTCGCTGAAGGAGTAGGAGCCCTTGTTGTTCTGCGTGTACAGACCGGTGTAGCGGCGGGTGCCGCTCCAGACGCCGCCGACGTCCGGGGCCTTGTCGAAGACGGTGACCTGGTGGCCGAACTCGGTCAGGACCTTCGCGCTGGCCAGCCCGGCGAACCCGGCGCCCACGACGGCGATCTTCATCAGCGTCCCTGCTCTCGATCGATACGGTGGCAAACGGAAGAATCGTAGCGGTCGGGACATGTGGTGCGATAGAGGTCGGGTCGGCGAATCTCCTGGTCACGCGGGTGGCAGGTGCTCCAGGCCGGTCCGCCGGGTCATGCCGCGCTCCAGCAGCCGGGCGCGCACGCCCTCCCGCAGGTGCTCGTCCGCCGCGAGCCGGCGCGCCACGTCGCGGTGGTCCCCGCCACCGGCGAGCGCCGCCAGCGGGACGTCGGACCGCAGCAGCGCCCACAGCGACTCCTGCGTGCCGTGGGGCACGATCGTCCCGGCGTCGTCGGCGATCGCACCGAGCTGCGAGACGTACATCGTCCAGGTGCCCGCGTGGCCGGGCAGGTCGAGGTCGTCCCCGCCGACGCGGCGCGCATAGTTCTGCTCGGTCTCGTCGAGGGCGGCCGCCTGCTGCGGGGTGAGCAGCGAGACGACGACGGCGGACCGTGCGTCGCGCCGGGTGCGCGGCACGGCGGCGACGTACCCGGCCGGGTTGACCCGGGGGATGTAGGCGACGTCGATCCCGCGCAGGACGCCGTGCACCATGGGCACCGTGGTGCTGACCCCGAGCCGGGCGAACTTGCGGTGCACGACGGCGGGGGAGGCGTTGGAGCCGATGGCCACGACCGCCTGGCGCTCCGCCACGCCGTCGGCGCGGGACGCGTGCAGCAGCTCGTCGAGGCCGACGGCGTCCTCGTCGGTCCACGTGGCGCCGTCGTGCCGCAGGGGGCGGAACGTCCCGTCGTGCAGCAGGCCCGACGTCGGGGCCGCCGGGCCGGGGTAGTGCCACGGGGCGGTGCGCAGGTCGACGTCGATCCCGAGGTCGGCGAGCGTGCGGGACATGCCGTCCATGGTGCCGCACGGGGGCGGGGACGGCGCCCGCTGCCGGACGGCTCGTGTCGGCGCTCCAGGGCAGGATAGGACCGTGACCGACACGACCGATGCCACGGATCCCGCCCCGGCCGACCTGGACGAGTCCGCCGCCCAGCGCCGCTGGGCCGAGCTCGTCGCGCTCGTCGAGGAGGACCGCGCGGCCTACTACGAGCACGACGCCCCGAAGGTCTCCGACGCCGAGTACGACGCGCGGATGCACGCGCTGGAGGACCTCGAGGCGGCGCACCCGGCGCTGCGCACCCCCGAGTCGCCCACGCAGCGCGTGGGCGGCCAGGCGGCGGCCGGGTTCGCCACGGTCCAGCACGTCGAACGCATGTTGTCGCTCGACAACGTCTTCTCCGCCGACGAGCTGGCGGCGTGGTCGGCCCGGGTCCACCGGGACCTCGGGGTGGCCGAGGGCGACGCGGTGGGCTTCCTGTGCGAGGTCAAGATCGACGGGCTGGCGATCGCGCTGCTGTACGAGCGCGGCGAGCTGGTCCGGGCGGCGACGCGCGGTGACGGCCGCGAGGGGGAGGACGTCACGGCGAACGTCCGCACGATCGACGTGATCCCCACGCGGCTGGGTGGCGACCCGGCGACCCACCCCGACGTCATCGAGATCCGTGGCGAGGTCTTCATGGGCGTCGAGGACTTCGCGGCCCTCAACGAGCGGATCGTCGCCGCGGGCCAGGACCCGTACGCGAACCCCCGCAACACCGCCGCCGGCTCGCTGCGGCAGAAGGACCCCCGGGTCACCGCCGGTCGGCGCCTGCGGATGTACGCCCACGGGGTCGGCGCCCTGCAGTGGGACGAGGGCGAGCACGCCGCGCTGGAGCGGCAGTCGGACGCCTACGCCCTGTTCGAGCGGTGGGGCGTGCCCGTCTCGCCCCACAACCGGGTGGTCGACGCCTTGGACGACGTCCGGGGGATGATCGACCACTTCGCCGAGCACCGCCACGACATCGAGCACGAGCTGGACGGGATCGTGGTCAAGGTCGACGCCCTGGCCGACCAGCGTCGCCTCGGGACGACGAGCCGCGCACCGCGCTGGGCGATCGCCTACAAGTACCCGCCCGAGGAGGTCAACACCCGGCTCCTGGCGATCCAGGTCGGCGTGGGCCGCACGGGTCGCGCGACGCCGTACGCCGTCATGGAACCGGTCAAGGTGGCCGGGTCGACGGTCCGCCAGGCCACCCTGCACAACCAGGACGTCGTGCGGGCCAAGGGGGTGCGGATCGGCGACATGGTCGTGCTCCGCAAGGCGGGCGACGTCATCCCCGAGATCCTGGGCCCCGTCACCGCGCTGGCCGACGACGGCTACCCGCGCGAGGACTTCGTCATGCCCACCGCGTGCCCCGAGTGCGGCACACCCCTGCGCGCCATGAAGGAGGGCGACGTCGACCTGCGCTGCCCGAACGCCGAGTCGTGTCCGGCCCAGGTCCGCGGGCGGGTGGAGCACGTCGGCTCACGCGGCGGGCTGGACGTCGAGGCCCTGGGCGAGGTGACCGCGGCGGCGCTCACCCAGCCGCTGGAGCCGAAGGAGCCCCCGCTGCGCACCGAGAAGGACCTCTTCGACCTCACGGTGGAGCAGCTCGAACCGATCCGCGTCGTGGTGCGCGACTCCGAGACGGGGCTGCCGCGCGAGTGGGACGGGCGCGGCGAGTCGGCGGAGCTGACCATGCCCGACGGGTCGACGGCGGTGGTCAAGGTCGTCCGGCCCTTCCAGAAGAAGCGCAAGCTGTCGAAGGCCGCCGAGCGCGAGGCGCTCGAGGCCGGTGAGTCGCTCTACGAGCCCTCGACCCAGGCGACCAAGCTCCTCGACGAGCTGGAGCGGGCCCGGACCAAGGACCTCTGGCGGATCCTGGTGTCCCTGAACATCCGGCACGTCGGTCCGGTGGCGGCAAGGGCGCTCGCGGACTGGTTCGGGTCGCTGGACCGGATCCGCGGTGCGTCGCGGGAGGAGCTGGCCGCGGTCGAGGGCGTCGGGCCGGTGATCGCCGACGAGCTCCTGGCCTGGTTCGAGGTCGACTGGCACCGCGAGATCGTCGAGACGTGGGCGGCCGCCGGCGTCCGGTTCGCGATCCCCGACCACCCCGGACCCGCCGTCATGGCGGAGAAGGCCGCCGAGGGACCCACGGGCCCGCTCGCCGGGCTGACCGTCGTCGTCACCGGCTCCCTGGAGGGCTACACGCGCGACGGGGCCAAGGAGGCCGTCCTGGCCGCTGGTGGCAAGGCCTCCGGATCGGTCTCGAAGAAGACGGACTACGTCGTGGTGGGGGAGAACGCGGGCTCCAAGGAGACCAAGGCGCGCGACCTCGGGCTGACGATCCTCGACGAGGACCAGTTCACGCGGCTGCTCGACGGCGGGCCGGGGGCGCTCGAGGCCTGAGGTCAGGCGGCGTCCCGCGCGGCCCAGACCAGTCCGCGGCCGATGATCGCGCTGACGTCGGGGTGGCGCAGCTCGTCCACGCCGTGCCCCACGGTGCAGGCGAACACCTTCCCGCGGCCCCAGCGCCGGGTCCAGACCGCCGGGACGGTCACCGGCTCGTCCCACGGGACGTCGTCGCGCGGCGCGTGGGTGGTGGTGACCAGGACGTCGCACAGGGGGTCGGTCTGGACCCAGTACTGCTCGGTGGTCAGCCGGATGCGGGGCCCGATACCGGCCACGACGGGGTGGTCGGCCCGCTCCGGGCGCACCGCGATCTCGTGGTCGACCATGTCGTCGGGGTGCGCCACGAACTGGCCGCCGACGATGTGCTGGTAGTCGGTGGCGCCACGGAAGGCGTCGAGCAGCCCGCCGTGCCACCCGGCCAGCCCGGTGCCGTTCTCGACGGCCAGGCGCAGCCCGTGCATCTCGTCGGCGAGGATCTCGCCCATGGTCCAGTTCTGCACCACGAGGTCGGTCCCCGCCATGACGGACTCGTCGGCGTAGACCTCGAGCGAGTCCTCGACGGTGACGTCGAACCCCGCGTCGGCCAGCACGGGCAGGAACAGGTCGGTGGTGGCGACGGGGTCGTGCCCCTGCCATCCCCCGCGCACGACGAGGGCGGTGCGGTCGGTCACGTGTCCTCCTTGACGGTGATGAGCGCGTCGACCGAGTGTGCCGCGAGGAAGCGGTCGGTGACCAGTGTCGCGGCGCCGATCACTCCGGCCTGCGCCCCGGCCTGCGAGGTGACGATCCGCAGGTGCTGCGTGGCCAGCGGCAGGGAGCGCTGGTAGACGACCTCGCGGATGCCGGCGATCAGGTGCTCGCCGGCGCCGGCGAGGATGCCGCCGATGATGATGCGGGACGGGTTGAGCAGGCTCACCGACGCCGCGAGCACGGTGCCGATGTCCCGCCCGGCCTGCCGGACGGCCTGGCTCGCCGCGACGTCGCCGGCGCGGACCAGGTCGACGATCTCCTGGGTGGTCTCGGCGTGGGAACCGGCGGCGGCCAGGGCGTTGGCGATGGCGAGCCCGCCGGCGACGGCCTCCAGGCAGCCGGTGTTGCCGCAGCGGCAGGGCGTGTCGGCGCCGGTGACGGCGACGTGGCCGAGGTCCCCGGCGGCGCCCTGGGCGCCGCGGCGCAGCTCGCCGTCCATGACGACGCCGGCGCCGATCCCGGTCGCGACCTTGACGAAGAGCAGGTCCTGCTCGTCCGGGCAGGCGGTCCGGTGCTCTCCGAGGGCCATGACGTTCACGTCGTTGTCCACCACGACGGGGGCGCCCAGGTGCCGGTGCAGCACGCCGGGGACGTCCGCGCCGTCCCAGCCGGGCATGATCGGGGGGTTCACGGGGCGCCCGTCGGCGTGGTCGACGGGGCCGGGCAGCCCGATCCCGATGCCGGCGAGCTCGGACACCTGGCGTCCGGACTGCGCGACGAGCTTCGACCCGATCTCGGCGACCCAGGAGAGCACGTGGTCGGGGCCTTCGGCGATCGCGAGCGGTTCGTCCGCCGAGGCGAGCGGGGTGGCGGCCAGGTCGGTGACGGCGAGCCGCGCGTGGGTGGCGCCGAGGTCGACGCCGAGCACGATACGGGCGGAGGGGTCGAACGCGAAGGTGGACGGCGGCCGCCCGCCGGTGCTGGTGGCCTCGCCGGCCGGCGCGAGCAGCCCGACGGCGGTGAGCGCCTCGATGCGTGCGGCGACGGTGGACCGGGACTGGCCGGTCTCGGCGACGAGGGACGCGCGGGTGTGCGGCGTGCCGTCCCGGAACAGCTGGAACATCTCCCCGGCACCCGTCGGGCGCGGCGGGAACTTCCTGAGCCCTTCCATGAGCACAGTGAACCACGCACCCTTCGATGTCCGCCTTCTGCCGCCCGATGTCTATCACGAGCGGGTAACGATGCCAAAGTACCCGAACTTTTGATTGACGAACAGCAGAAGTGCCTCTAGGTTCAGTCACATGGTCACCGCAGACCCCACAGCACCGCTGCTGCAGATGCAGGGCATCGTCAAGACGTTCCCGGGAGCCCGAGCGCTCGACGGCGTCGACCTCGACGTCCTGCCCGGCGAGGTCCACTGCCTCCTCGGTCAGAACGGCGCCGGCAAGTCCACGCTCATCAAGGTCCTCGCCGGGGCGCACCAGCCGACCGCGGGCACGATCCTCATGGACGGCCGGGAGATCCAGATCCCCCACCCGGTGGCGGCGCTCGAGCACGGCATCGCGACGATGTACCAGGAGCTCGACGTCGTCGACGGACTCACGGTGGCGGAGAACATCTACCTGGGTCACGAGCTGGCGTCCGCGGGCGTCACCCAGCGGCGCGAGGCCGCGAGCCGCACGCGCGAGCTCATGGCCCGGCTGGGCCACCCGGAGATCTCGCCGCACCGTGAGGTCGGCACGCTCTCGGCGGCCGGCAAGCAGACCGTCTCGATGGCCCGCGCCCTGTCCCGCGACGCCCGGGTGATCGTCATGGACGAGCCGTCGGCGGTCCTGGACTCGGGGGAGGTCGACAACCTCTTCCGGGTCGTCGACGAGCTGACCTCCCAGGGCATCGCCATCGTCTACATCTCCCACCGGCTCGAGGAGATCCGCCGGATCGGCGACCGCATCACCGTCCTCAAGGACGGGCGGACCGTGGGCCGCAACCTGGACGTGGAGTCCACGTCCACGGCGGACCTGATCCATCTGATGACCGGCAAGGACGTCGAGTACGCGTTCCCCGAGCGCCCCGGTGTCCCCGAGGACGCCCCGGTGCGGCTCGAGGTCGAGAGCCTCGCCCTCGCGGGGGTCTTCTCGGACGTGTCGCTGTCGGTCCGCGCCGGCGAGATCGTCGGGCTCGCCGGTCTGGTCGGCTCGGGACGGTCCGAGATCCTCGAGACCCTCTACGGCGCGCGGCACGCCACCCACGGCCGCGTGACCCTCGACGGCAAGCCGCTGCGACGGGGCTCCGTGGCGGCGGCGGTCTCGGCCGGCATCGGGCTGGCCCCGGAGGAGCGCAAGAGCCAGGGACTGGTCCTCGACGAGCCGGTCTACCGCAACATCACGCTGTCGACGTTCGCGCGGAGCGCCCGCGCCGGCTGGCTCGACGAGCGCGCCGAGAAGGAGGCCGCGAGGGAGCAGGCCACGGCGCTGGACCTGCGGCCGCCGGACGTCGAGCGGGCGATCCGCACCCTGTCGGGCGGCAACCAGCAGAAGGCGATGCTCGCCCGCTGGTTGGTCCACGGCTGCGAGGTGCTGCTCCTGGACGAGCCCACCCGCGGCGTCGACGTCGGCGCGCGGTCCGAGATCTACGCCCTCGTGCGCCGGCTGGCCGACGCCGGGACCGCCGTCCTGGTGGTCTCCAGCGAGATCCCCGAAGTCCTGGGCCTGGCCGACCGCGTCCTCGTGATCTCCGAGGGACGGGTCGTCCACCAAGGGCCCGCCGAGTCGATCGACGAGCACACGGTGCTCGACATGGTCATGGAAGGAAGTGTCGCGTGAGCGAGCAGCAGACGCCGTCGAACCCGGGGGCGGGCACCACGGCCCCGGGGGCGGGCACCGCGAGTCCGACGGCAGGACGCCGCCGCGGGTTCAGCAGCCTGTCCGGCACCACGGTCCGCAACCTGGGCCTCGTGGTCGCCCTCCTCCTGCTCTGCCTGGTCGGGTTCCTCACCGGCGGCGAGCGGTTCGCCAGCCTGACGAACCTGACGATCATCCTGAGTCTCGCCTCGGTCACCGGGGTCATGGCGATCGGCATGACCTTCGTCATCACCACCGGCGGCATCGACCTGTCGGTCGGCTCGGTGCTCGGTCTGACCACCGTGTGGGCCTCGACGCTGGCCACCCAGAACATGGCCGACCAGTACGGCTGGATCGTCATGGTCGGCTGCGCGCTCCTGGTCGGCCTCGCCGCGGGGCTCGTCAACGGCGTGGTCATCGCCTACGGCAAGGTCGTCGCGTTCATCGCGACGCTGGCCATGCTCGTCGCCGCCCGCGGCCTGGCCGAGCTCATCGCGAACCGTCGCACGCAGATCGTCGACGTGCCCTCGTTCGAGAACACCTTCCAGGGCGACCTCCTCGGCGTGCCGAAGATCGTCTGGATCTTCGCGCTCGTCGTCGTCGCCGGCTGGTTCCTGCTCAACCGCACGACGTTCGGCCGCCGCACGGTCGCCGTCGGCGGCAACCCCGAGGCGGCGCGCCTGGCGGGCATCAAGGTCAAGCGCCACCTCATGTACGTCTACGGGCTCTCGGGCCTGACGGCGGGCGTCGCCGGGGTCATGCTGCTCGCCCGGACCGGGGCGGGCTCCTCGACCAACGGCCTGCTCCTCGAGCTCGACGTCATCGCCGCCGTCGTCGTCGGCGGGACACTCCTGGCGGGCGGTCGCGGGACGATCGTCGGCACCGTCATCGGCGTCCTCATCTTCGCGACGCTGACCAACGTCTTCATCATCAACAACATCGACAGCTCGGTGCAGCAGATCGCCCGTGGCGCGATCATCGTCGGCGCCGTGCTGCTCCAGCAGCGCATCTCGTCGCCGTCGAGATCGAGCTGACCCCCACCCACCCGTCCAGAACCGCACCACCAGCACCACCGACCCAGCACGACCGGACCGAATCGAGGAAGATCCCATGTCCGCACGTATGAACCGCCGGCACCGTCTGCTCACCGTCCCTGCTGCCCTGGCCGCCTCGGCGCTCCTGCTGACCGCCTGCGTCAGCAACGAGCCCGCCGAGGAGGAGGGCGAGTCGACATCCGAGGACGGCGGTGGCTCCGAGGCCATGTCCGACAACGACGCCCCCGGCGACGAGGTCGTCATCGGCTTCTCCGCCCCGGCAGCCGACCACGGCTGGATGGGCGCGATCACCTCGGCCGCGGAGGCCGAGGCCGAGAACTACGAGGACGTCGAGCTGCGCGTCGCCGAGGGCACCAACGACGTCAACGTCCAGATCAGCCAGATCGAGGGCTTCATCGCCGACGGGGTGGACGCCATCGTGCTCCTGCCGTTCGACGGCGCGGCGCTCACGGACGTCGCGACCGAGGCCATGGAGGCCGGCATCCCGGTCATCAACGTCGACCGCGAGTTCTCCGACCCGTTCGCCGCCCGCACCACGGTGCTCGGCGACAACTACGGCATGGGCGTCTCGGCCGGCCAGTACATCTGCGAGCAGCTCGGCGACCAGCCGGACGCCGTCGTCGCCGAGATCCAGGGCATCGCCTCGCTGCCGCTCACCCAGGACCGCAGCCAGGGCTTCGAGGACGCGCTGGGCGACTGCGGCCTGGACGTCGACAACCAGGTCGCGGCCGAGTTCACCGTCCAGAGCGGTGAGTCGGTGACGGCGAACCTCCTGCAGGCCGCCCCGCAGATCGACGCCATCTGGAACCACGACGACGACCAGGGTGTCGGCGTCCTCCAGGCGATCGAGAACGCCGGCCGTGACGAGTTCTTCCTCGTCGGGGGCGCCGGCTCGGCCAACATGATGCGGGAGATCGAGAGCGGCGACTCCGTCGTCCAGGCCACCGTCATCTACCCGGCCACGCAGGCCGCCGACGGCATCAAGCTCGCCCGGCTCGTCGCGCACGAGAACAACATGAGCGACCTGGCGTCGTCGAGCGTGCCCCGCACCGTCCAGCTCTACGCGCCGGTCGTCACGTCCGACAACGTCGACCAGTACCTGCCCAACGCGTTCGAGTCCTGACCGGACGCCACCACGACCCGGCGGCGGGGCGAGACACGCATCCGCCCCGCCGCCGCGGCCGCTGCTGCCCCCGGGCGGGCGGTGGCCGCGACCACGACCGGAAGGACCACAGACATGGGTGACGCACCTGCGCGCCTCGGCGTCGGGATGGTCGGCTACTCGTTCATGGGTGCCGCTCACTCGCAGGCGTGGCGCACGGCCCCCCACTTCTTCGACCTGCCGCTGCACCCCGAGATGACCGCCGTCGTCGGCCGCGACCGCGACCGCGTGACGGCGGCCGCCGCCCGGCTCGGCTGGGACTCGGCCGAGACGGACTGGCGGCGCCTGCTCGAGCGGGACGACGTCGACCTGGTCGACGTCTGCACCCCGGGGGACACCCACGCCGAGATCGCGATCGCCGCGCTGCAGGCCGGCAAGCACGTGCTGTGCGAGAAGCCGTTGGCGAACTCCGTGGCCGAGGCCGAACGGATGGTCGAGGCCGCCGAGCGTGCCGCGACCGACGGCGTGCGCGCGATGGTGGGGTTCACCTACCGTCGGGTGCCCGCGATCCAGCTCGCACGGCAGCTCGTCGCCGACGGTCGTATCGGCCAGGTGCGGCACGTCCGGGCCCAGTACCTGCAGGACTGGCTCTCCGACCCCACCAGCCCGTTGACGTGGCGGCTGGACAAGGACAAGGCCGGCTCGGGCGCGTTGGGGGACATCGGCGCCCACATCGTCGACCTGACGCAGTTCATCACCGGCGAGCAGGTCGTCGGCGTCACGGGGATGCTCGAGACGTTCGTGACGGAGCGGCCCCTGGCCACGGCGTCGGCCGGGCTGTCCGCCACCGGCGGGGACCGGACCGGGCCGGTGACGGTGGACGACGCCGCGTGCTTCCTCGCGCGGATGTCCGGCGGCGGGCTCGGCGTCTTCGAGGCCACGCGGTACGCCCAGGGCCGCAAGAACGCCATCCGCATCGAGATCAACGGCTCGAAGGGCTCGCTCGCCTTCGACTTCGAGGACATGAACGTCCTGCACCTGTACGACGCCGAGGAGTCGGGCCGGACGGCCGGCTTCCGCCGGATCGTCGTCACCGAGGCCGACCACCACGCCTACGTCGCCGCCTGGTGGCCGCCGGGGCACGGACTCGGCTACGAGCACGCGTTCACGCACCAGGTCGTCGACCTCGTCGGGGCGATCGCCGCGGGGCAGGACCCCGCGCCGTCGTTCCGCGACGGGCTCGGCGTCCAGCGGGTGCTGGACGCGGTCGAGCGCAGTGCCGAGAAGGGCACCTGGCTCGACGTCTGACCTGTTGCACGACACCCAGGGGAGGAGACCGAGGGCAGCCGACCAGTACCGACCGGTACCACCACGTCCGGGCCGACGTGAACGGGCACCGCGGAGCGCATCCTGCATCAGCACCACTGACCCAGACCGAAGGAGTTCCTGGTGAGTACAGTGCTCAGAGCACGCTCGCGCGCTGCGAGGCGAGGTGTCGCCGCCGCAGTGGCGGCCGCCGTCGTCCTGCCGCTCTCGTGGGCCGGCGCCGGCGCCGCGCAGGCGGCCGACGCCGAACCCGAGCCTGCCGCCGAGGTGGCGGCTGCCGAGGAGTTCGACCTCCTCGTCTTCTCCAAGACGGCGGGTTTCCGCCACGGCTCGATCCCGGCCGGCATCTCGGCCATCCAGCAGCTCGGTGCCGACAACGGCTTCACCGTCACGGCGACGGAGGACGCCGGCGCCTTCACCACCGAGAACCTCGAGCAGTACGAGGCCGTCGTGTTCCTGTCGACGACCGGTGACGTGCTCGACGACGGCCAGCAGGCCGCGTTCGAGGAGTACATCCAGGCGGGTGGCGGCTACGCCGGCATCCATGCCGCCTCCGACACCGAGTACGAGTGGCCGTGGTACGGCGAGCTGGTCGGCGCCTACTTCAACAGCCACCCCCAGAACCAGGACGCCACGGTGAAGGTCGAGGACGGCGTGCACCCGTCGACGTCGCACCTGCCGGCGCGCTGGGACCGTTTCGACGAGTGGTACAACTTCCGCACCAACCCGCGTGACACGGTGCACGTGCTGGCCAGCCTCGACGAGTCGAGCTACTCGGCGGGCTCGGGCGCGATGGGTGCCGACCACCCGACCGCGTGGTGCCAGGTGTACGACGGCGGCCGGTCCTGGTACACCGGTGGCGGCCACACCGACGCGTCCTACGCGGAGCCGGAGTTCCTGGCGCACCTGCTGGGCGGGATCCAGACCGCCGCGGGCGTGGTGGACTCCGACTGCGCCGCGACGCAGAGCGCCAGCTACGAGGCGGTGACGCTCGACGACGACACGGCGAACCCGATGATGCTCGAGGTGGCGCCGGACGGCACGGTGCTCTACGTCGAGCGTGACGGCCGGGTCCGGGTGATCGACCCGGACACCAACGTCACGACGACGGCGGCCACGCTGGACGTGACCCAGTCGAACGAGGACGGGCTCACGGGCATCGTGCTCGACCCCGACTTCGCCTCCACCGGCTGGCTGTACCTGTTCTGGTCGCCGTCCGACGTCGGCACGGACGGTCCGCACAACCGGGTCTCGCGCTTCACCTACGCCGACGGGTCGATCGACCTGTCGACGGAGGAGAAGGTGCTCGTCGTGCCGACGCAGCGGCAGACCTGCTGCCACGCGGGCGGCGACATGGTGTTCGACGCGAACGGCGACCTCTACGTCGCGACCGGTGACAACACCAACCCGTTCGAGTCGGCGGGCTACGCACCGCTCGACGAGCGCAGCGGCCGGGAGAACTACGACTCCCAGCGCACGTCGGCGAACTCGAACGACCTGCGCGGCAAGGTCCTGCGCATCCACCCGGAGGACGACGGGTCGTACACGGTCCCCGAGGGCAACATGTTCGCCCCCGGGACGCCGGACACGCTCCCCGAGATCTTCGCCATGGGCTTCCGCAACCCGTTCCGCATCGGGCTCGACCCGGTCTCGGGCAACGTGCACGTCGCGGACTACGGTCCCGACGCGGGCAGCGCCAGCGCGACACGTGGCCCCGCGGGCACCGTGGAGTGGAACGTCGTGAGCGAGCCCGGCTTCTACGGCTGGCCGTACTGCACGGGGTCCAACAACGCCTACGTCGACTACGACTTCGCCACCGGTCAGTCGGGCGACTCCTTCGACTGCGCCGGGGGTGTGGTCAACGACTCGCCGCACAACACCGGGATCGCGCAGCTCCCCGGCGCCATCGAGGCCGAGGTCTGGTACGGCTACTCCACGAACCCGCTCTTCCCGGAGATCGGTGGTGGCGGTGCGCCGATGGGCGGCCCCGTCTACTCCTACGACGCCGACCTCGACTCCGACGTCAAGTGGCCGGAGTACTGGGACGGCAAGGCGTTCTTCGGCGAGTGGAACCAGGGACGGATGTACTCGTTCCAGCTCACCGGCGACGACCGCGACGACCTGGTCGACATCAACCGGGTGCTCCCGCAGATCTTCGACCCGAGCGCGGGCTTCGACCGGCCGATGGACTTCGAGTTCGGGCCGGACGGCGCGCTCTACATGGTCGACTGGGGTTCCGGCTTCGGCGGGAACAACGACTCGTCGGGCATCTTCAAGGTCAACTACGTGCAGGGTGACCCGGCACCGATCGCCCGGGCGTCCGCGGACGTCACGAGCGGGCCGGCGCCGCTGGAGGTGCAGTTCTCCTCGGAGGGCTCGCGGCACCCGAACGGTGACCCCATCACCCTGCAGTGGACGTTCGGCGACGGTTCCGAGCCCAGCTCGGAGGCGAACCCGACGCACACCTACACCGAGGAGGGTTCCTACACGGCCCAGCTCACGGTGACGGACGACGGCGGTCAGACGGGCGTCGCGAACGTGACGATCGTCGTCGGGAACGAGGCACCGACCGTGTCGATCACGTTCCCCGAGAACGGCGGCTTCTTCGAGTGGGGCGACCAGGTCGCCTACGAGATCGCCGTGGACGACCCGGACGGCGAGGTGGACTGCGCCGACGTGCGGCTGTTCACGTCGCTCGGCCACGACTCGCACGCCCACCCGTTCGACGAGCTCACCGGCTGCGAGGGCGTCATCCAGACGGCCCGCGACGAGGGCCACGGCATCGAGTCGAACATCTTCTGGGTGATCGAGGCGATGTACACGGACGACGGCGGTCCCGCCGGCGTGCCGCTCACCGGCAACGACCTGCAGGTCCTGCAGCCGAAGCTCGTCCAGGCGGAGTTCTTCACCTCGACGGGCCGTCTCGACGGCTCCACGAGCTCCGGCGACGCCGGGGTGCAGCGTGAGGACACGGGCGACTCGGCAGGCGGCGGCCAGAACATCGGCTACATCGAGGCCGACGACTGGTGGGCCTACGACCCGATCAGCCTGACGAACGTCGAGGGTCTCTCCCTGCGTGCCGCCTCGGCGAGCGCGGGCGGCGAGGTCTCGGTGCGCTGGGACGCTCCGGACGGTCCGGAGATCGGCCACCTGAGCATCCCCGCGACGGGCGACTGGCAGGTCTACGAGGAGGTGTCGACCCCGCTCACCGGGGTTCCTTCCGGGACGGGCGCGCTGTACTTCGTGCTCGAGTCCGGGGGGATCAACGTCAACTGGTTCGAGATCGACGGCCGCGGCGTGACCGCCAACGAACGTCCCGAGCTGGACCTCGAGGTCTCGCCGCTGGAGGGGCTCGCCCCGCTGACGGTGACGGGCACCGCGACGGCCACGGATCCGGACGGCGACGACGCCGAGCTCACCTATGCGTGGGACGTCGGCCTCGGTGACGGGTACGCCGACGGCGGCCCCACGCTGGAGCACACGTACACCGAACCCGGTACCTACCGCCTCCAGGCGCGGGTCACGGACGGTGGCGGCGCCTACGTCGACGAGTACGTGACGGTCACGGTGACCACCGAGACGGTCGAGCCGACGCTCTGCCTGCAGGGCCGGTCGGACGACTTCCTCGGCACCGAGATCGACGCGGACCGGTGGGACGTGCTGAACCAGGACCAGGGTCTGGTCGTGGCGGACGGGGTGCTCACGCTCCCGGCGACGGTGACCGACTTCTACGGCACGGACAACGTCACGGTGCCGAACCTGGTGCTGCAGGACCTGCCGGACGGCCCCTTCACCGCGACGGCGAAGGTGACGATCCCGGCGGACGCGCAGTACCAGCAGGCGGGTCTGCTCATCTACGGAGGTGACGACGACTACGCGAAGATGGTGATCCAGGGCCGGTCGGCCCCGGCGGACCCGGCGACGCGCATCTTCCAGTTCATCCGTGAGGAAGCGGGCGCGCCGAACGAGGTCGGCGACTCGAACACGGCGGCGCTGGGGGCGGACTACCCGTCCACCGTCTACGTGCGGTTCACCAGCACCGACGGGACGGACCTGCGGGCCTCGTACTCGGCGGACGGCGTGGAGTTCACGCAGATGCCGCAGACGAAGTCGCTCGACGGGATCACGGACCCGCAGATCGGCCTCGTCTCCCTCGCGGGGACCGGGTCGGCCGCACCGGTGGTGGATGCCGAGTTCGACTGGTTCCACCTGACGCCGGACGACTCGGTCTCGACCGGGCCGGACGACGAGTTCGACGGTGACGCGCTGGACACCTGCCGGTGGACCGGGATCGTCCGCGAGGACGAGTCGGGCTACCGGGTGGCGGACGGCTCGCTGGAGATCGACACCACGGCGACCGACATCTACACCGGGAGCAACACCGAGGTGCCGAACATCATCCTCCAGGACCAGCCGGAGGGTGACTGGACCGTCGAGACGAAGGTCGACGGCTCGCAGTTCTCGGAGCAGTACCAGCAGGGCGGTCTGATCCTCTACGGGGACGACGACAACTACGTCAAGCTGGACTTCGTCGCGGACAACGGCGCCGGTGACCCGGTCACCACGCGGCTCGAGCTGCGCTCGGAGGTGGACGCCACCGTGGTGGACCCGCAGCCGAACGCCTCGGACCTCTCCGACGACGTCTGGTACCTGCGCCTGGCCAAGGAGGGCACGACCTTCACGGGTTCGTACTCGACCGACGGTGAGACGTGGGAGTCGTTCGGCGAGCCCGTCGAGCACGCCGGGCTGTCGGAGGCAGGCATCGGTCTCTTCGCGCTCGGCGCGTCGCAGACCACGTCGGCGACGGCGTCGTTCGACTACTTCCGGGTGCTCGGTGACGACGTCGAGCCGTTGGCGGTGACCGGGTCGCTCGACCCGGCCGAGCCCGACGGCGAGGACGGCGCGTACACGGGACCGGTGACGGTCACGATCGACACGACCGGTGGTCCCGAGGGTGAGCTCGTGTACCGCGAGTACAACCTCGACGACGCCGGCTGGGCCGAGTACACGGCACCGGTGGAGGTCACCGAGCCGGGGGAGCACACCGTCCAGGTGCGCGCCTCGGCCGGCGGTCAGGACGCCGTGGGCGAGACCCTGACGTTCACCATCGCGGCACCCGACGCCACCCCGGTGACCCCGGCCGTCGAGGTCGTCGAGGCGACCTGCACGTGGGCACCGGACGGGTCCTACGACGTCACCGGCGGGGCCATCGTCACGACCGAGGTGGAGGGCGTGCGCTACGTCGTGCGGCCGGTCACCGAGGACGGCACGGGACCCCGGGTCGACGACCTGGGTGATCTGCCGCCGGGCACCTACCGGGTGGCCGCTCGTCCGGCCGACGGCTACGTCGTCGAGCCGGGTGCCGGCTGGCGGGTGAACGCCAGCGGCATCGGCGTGCTGAAGGTGACGATCGACGAGCCCGACTGCCCCGAGCCGACCCCGGTGACCCCGGCGGTCGCGGTGGTGCAGGCGAGCTGTGACGTCGACTCCGACGGCGAGAACGTGCGGATCGGCGGTTCGCTGACCGGTGTCGCCGTCGACGGCGTCAAGGGGTACGTGGTGCACAACTGGGTGGACGGGGACCTGAACGACGGCAAGCCGTCGGACCTCGGGGACCTCGCTCCGGGCCAGTACCACGTCATCGCGACGCCGGACGTCGGGTACGAGCTCGACGTCGACGGCGACTGGAGGCTGAGCCCGTCGGGCAAGGCCACCCTGGTCGTCACGATCGGCGGCTACGGCTGCGACCGGGTCCCGGAGGTCGAGCTCGTCCAGGCCATGTGCACGGGCGGCACGCTGGTGCCGGCCTCGCTGAGCCCGGTCGACGTCGTCGGCGTCAAGGGGTACGTGGTGCACCACTGGGTGGACGGCAAGGCCAAGGGCAAGCCGGCCGACCTGTCCGAGCTCGACGCGGGCGAGTATCGCGTCATCGCGAGCCCGGAGCCGCGCACCGAGCTCGAGGTCGAGGGTGACTGGGAGCTGAGCCCGTCGGGCAAGGCGAAGGTGATCCTGACCGTCGAGGAGGTGACGTGCGGCTGATCTGACCGCGGGGGCCGCGCCCTGAGTGCGCGGCCCCCGCCACGTCGCCGCTGGACCGGACGCCGGTTCCTCCGTCGGAGGATCCCGGCCCGGGGCACCTCCGTCGGACGGCGTCCCACCAGCGGTACCGCCGGTCCTCGGACCGGCAGCCCTCGGCACAGGACGGTGCGCTCCGCTCCTGTGCCGGGGGCCCCATCGGACCAGAGCACGAAGGAGCACCGGACATGGACACGCGACGTGGCGTGCGGCAGAGCACGACGGCGGCCAGGGCGGTCCTGGCGGTCGCGCTCGCGCTGCTGGTCATGATGTGCGCGGTGCCGCGGGCGTCCGCGCACGGCGGCGAGCTGCAGATCGAGGTCGGTACGGACGGTTCCGGCGGCATCGACGCGGTCGTCGTCTGGGCGGGTGACGAGCACCCGGTCGAGGAGACCGTGGACGTCACCGTCAAGGCCGTCTCCGACGACGGCGAGAAGGTCGGCCCGATCCGGCTGCAGTCCGCCTCGGAGGGGGTCGGCTGGTACACCTCGGAGCCCGGTGTGCTGGGTGAGGGCCACTGGACCCTGACCGTCCGGACCACCGAACCCGTCACGCACCGGACGACGACCGAGATCGACGTCGTCGCACCGCCCACCCCCGAGGCCGAGGAGTCCGCAGCGGCCGATGCGAGCGAGGACGGCGCGCAGGCGGCCGAGGGGCCGGCCGACGTCGACGCGGAGGCCGCAGCCGACGGGGCACCCGACCAGGCCGACGACGTCGCGGGATCCGGCTCGGCCGCCGGCGTCCCGTGGGGATGGCTGGCCGCAGCGGCCGTGGCGATCGCCGTGGCCGCCGTCGCCGTCGTCCTGCGTCGACGCTCCACCCGCTAGATCCTGCCCCCCAGCGGCACGACGAGAACCACGCCCGCCCGGGCTCATCACGGAAGGAACCGACATGACTCGACCGATCAGTCTCTTCACCGGCCAGTGGGCCGACCTGCCCCTGGAGGAGGTGGCGGGCCTCGCGGCCGGCTGGGGCTACGACGGCCTCGAGCTGTGCTGCTGGGGTGACCACCTCGACGTCACCCGGTGGGACGACGCGGAGTACGTCCAGGGCCGCAAGGACCTCATGGAGCGCCACGGTCTGCGGATCGTGGCGATCTCGAACCACCTGACCGGGCAGGCCGTCTGCGACGACCCGATCGACCAGCGGCACGAGGACATCCTGTCGCCCGAGGTCTGGGGCGACGGCGATCCCGAGGGCGTGCGGCGGCGCGCCGCCGAGGCCATGAAGGACACGGCACGGATGGCCGCGAAGCTGGGCGTGCGGACCGTCGTCGGGTTCACCGGCTCGTCGATCTGGAAGACGGTGGCGATGTTCCCGCCCACCCCCCAGTCGATGGTCGACGCCGGTTACCAGGACTTCGCCGACCGCTGGAACCCGATCCTCGACGTCTTCGAGGAGGTCGGCGTGCGGTTCGCCCTGGAGGTGCACCCCAGCGAGATCGCCTACGACTACTGGACGGCGAAGCAGACGCTGGAGGCGATCGGGCACCGCGAGTCCTTCGGGCTCAACTGGGACCCGAGCCACATGGTGTGGCAGGACCTGGACCCGGTCGGCTTCCTGTGGGACTTCGCCGACCGGATCTACCACGTGCACTGCAAGGACACGAAGAAGCGCCTGAACGGCCGCAACGGTCGGCTCTCGTCGCACCTGGCCTGGGCTGACCCGCGGCGCGGCTGGGACTTCATCTCCACGGGGCACGGGGACGTGCCGTGGGAGGACGCGTTCCGCATGCTCAACGCCATCGGGTACGACGGCCCGCTGTCGGTGGAGTGGGAGGACGCCGGGATGGACCGGCTGGTCGGTGCGCCGGAGGGGCTGGCCTTCGTCCGGCGCCTGGCCTTCGACGGCCCGGACGCCGCGTTCGACGCCGCCTTCTCGTCCACGGACTGACCACCGTCCCGTACAGCCCGCCGTGGGGTCGGGGCAGTCGCTCCGACCCCACGCGTCCACCCGGCCCTCCCGTGGGGCCGGTGCTCGGCCCTGAGGTTTGCGGCGGGGCGATCGGCACGACCTGACACCACTTCTCGATGGAGAGATGCCATGCGAATCCCTGTCCGGAGAGCGCTTGCCGCGGTCGCGGCTGCCTCAGTCTCCCTCGTCGGCCTCGCGGCGTTGCCCGCCAGCGCCCACGAGGACCCGCACATCATGATCTTCTCGAAGACGGAGGCCTTCCGGCACTCGTCGATCCCGACCGGCGTCGCCGCCGTCGAACAGCTCGCCACGGCGAACGGCATGACCTTCGAGTCCACCGAGGACGCCACGGCCTTCACCCCGGAGAACCTCGACCACTTCGACGCCGTCGTCTTCCTCTCCACCACCGGTGACGTGCTGGACGACACGCAGCAGGCGGCCTTCGAGGACTACATCCGGTCCGGCGGCGGGTACATGGGTATCCACGCCGCGAGCGACACCGAGTACACCTGGCCCTGGTACGGCGGCCTCGTCGGCGCCTACTTCTCCGGGCACCCGGAACAGCAGACGGCGGACGTCCACGTGGCGGACCGGAGCCACCCGTCGACGGAAGGCCTTCCGGAGGTCTGGACTCGCTTCGACGAGTGGTATAACTTCCAGGAGAATCCGCGTGGCGACGTGCACGTTCTCGCGACGCTCGACGAGTCCACCTACGAGCCGGGTGGCGGCGCGATGGGCGAGGACCACCCCATCGCCTGGTGCCAGTACTATGACGGTGGTCGGTCCTGGTACACCGGTGGTGGGCACACCGAGGACAGCTTCTCGGAGGACCTGTTCGTCGACCACCTCGAAGGCGGCCTCCTGTGGAGTGCGGGTCTCGAGGAGAACGACTGCGGCGGCACGAAGCACTCCAACTACCAGAAGGTGGTCCTGGACGACGAGGTCGCCAGCCCCATGGGGCTGCAGATCGCCCCTGACGGCCGCGTCATATTCATCGAACGGGCCGGCCAGATCCGCGTGATCGACCCCGAGGACAGCACGACCTCCACAGCCGGCACCCTGGAGGTGCACGACGCTCAGGAGAACGGCCTGCTCGGGATCGAGCTCGATCCCGCGTTCGCGACGAACGGCTGGGTCTACCTCTTCTACACCCCGGACTCTGACACCGTTCCCGCGCCCGTGCAGAGGCTCTCGCGCTTCACGATGGAGGGCGACACGCTGGACATGGCGTCCGAGTCGATCGTGCTCGAGTTTCCGCACCAGCGCCAGGAGTGCTGCCACTCTGGCGGGCACCTCGACTTCGGTCCGGAGGGCGACCTGTGGATCTCAACCGGCGACGACACGTCGCCGGGCGGTGCTCCGGGCGGCTATGCCCCGATCGACGAGCGCGAGGGCAACGAGCCCTTCGACGCCCAGCGCAGCGCGGCCAACACCAACGACCTGCGCGGCAAGCTGCTGCGGATCACTCCGACGGAGGACGGCGGCTACACCGTGCCTGACGGAAACTTGGTCGACACCGAGTGGGCCGCCGGTCAGGACACCGACCTGATCCGTCCGGAGATCTACGCGATGGGTCTGCGCAACCCCTTCCGTTTCTCCGTCGATCCGGTGGACTCGACCGTCTACCTGGCCGACTACGGCCCTGATGCCAACACGCCCGACCCGGACAAGGGTATCGACGGGCGGGTCGAGTGGAACATCATGACCCGACCCGGCAACTACGGCTGGCCGTACTGCCACGGCACGGGTGCGTACATCGACTACGACTACGCAACCGGTACCGCCGGCGGAGAGTTCGACTGCGACGCCCCCGTCAACGACTCGCCGAACAATACTGGCCTGCAGGTGCTGCCGCCGAGCATCGACCCGCAGGTCGAGTACGGTCGCTTGCTGTCGCACCCTGTGGTGGGCCGCAGCGGGGCCCCGATGGGCGGGCCCGCCTACCAGTACGACCCGACTCTCGAGTCGGAGCGCCAGTGGCCCGAGTACTACGACGGCGTGCCGATCTTCTACGAATGGGGCCAGAATCGCCTCTACGAGACGCACCTCGGTCCGGACAAGGAACTGCTCGACGTCGTCCCGATGCTGGACGGCGCCATCGACATGACCCGTCCGCACGAACTGGTCTTCGGCTCCCACGACGGTGCTCTGTACGGCATCGAATGGGGCTCCGGATTCGGCGGCAACAACGCCGACTCCCAGGTGGTGCGTATCGACTACACGGGTGGCAACACCAACCCGATCGCCAACGTCGCCGCCACGCCACGCTCCGGCGGTGTCCCGCTGACGGTCGAGTTCTCCAGCGCGGGTACGTCCCACCCTCAGGGTGGCGACCTGACCTACACCTGGGACTTCGGTGACGGAGCCACCTCGACCGAGGAGAACCCGACGCACGAGTACACCGAGGAGGGCGACTTCACTGCGATCCTGACGGTGACCGACGCCCAGGAGCGGACGGGAACCGCCAACGTCACCATCGCCGTCGGCAACACCGAACCGGACGTCGAGATCCAGTGGCCCGCGAACGGCACCGTGTTCACCTACGGCGACACCGTCGGCTTCGCCATCGCGGTGGACGACGTCGAGGATGGTACGACCGGCGACGGCGACATCGACTGCTCCGAGGTCGACGTCGAGCTCATCCTGGGGCACGACGACCACGGGCACCCCATGCAGGCCACCACGGGGTGCGAGGGATCGTTCGTCCTCGAACCCGACGGTGGTCACGTCGACACGGACCGCATCACCTACGCCCTCGAGGCGCGGTACACCGACGGTGGGTCGCCGGAGGGCACCGTCGAACCTCTCGAGGGACGCGACGTCGTCGCCATGCAGCCGAGCCGCAAGCAGGCCGAGCACTACGACGTCGGCGACGGCGTGCGCTCGGAGGAGACCGAGGACCCGGAGGGCGGGCTCCTCAACATGGGCTTCATCACGGACGGCAGCTCGATGGTCTACGAGGACTTCAACTTCGCGAACATCGACGCGATGCGGTTCCGCGTGGCCGCATCCAGCGACGGGAGCAGGATCGAGGTCCGTCAGGACTCCGTGGACGGACCGCTGCTCGGCACCGCGCAGGTGTCGGACACCGGTGGCTTCCAGAGCTGGGAGTTCGTCGAGACCGAGGTCGACGCGCCCGACGGCACGTTCGACCTGGTCCTGTCGTTCCGTGGAGGCTCTGGCTACCTGCTCAACCTCAACTGGTTCGACTTCGTCGGCGAGGGTGCGGCCGGTGGCCGGCCCGAGGTGATCGAGGTACCGACCGCGACGGTCGACCCCTCCGATCCGAACGGATCCGACGGGTGGTACACGGATCCGGTGACCGTCACGCTGAACGCGACTGACGGCGATGCGGTGGAGTACCGGCTCGACGGCGGTGAGTGGCAGGACTACCTCACGCCGATCGAGCTGTCCGAGGATGGTGTCCACAACCTCGACTACCGTGCGGTGCGCGGTGACGACACGTCGAACCGCGACACCTTGGAGGTTCGGGTGGACGGTACCGAACCGACCACCGAAGCCGACCCCCGGGGCGTCGTCGCAGACGGTGCGTTCGCCGGTGACGTTCGGGTGAGCCTCATGTCCGAGGACACGACCTCCGGCGTCGCCGCCACCGAGTACCGACTCGACGGTGCCGAGGAGTCCGTGTACGACGCGCCGTTCGTGGTGACCGGCGACGGCGAGCACGTCGTCGAGTACCGGTCGATCGACGTCGCAGGCAACTCCGGGCCGTGGCGGACGCTGACCTTCGCCGCGCCGACGGGGACGCCTCCGTCGCTGGATGTCCGCGATCCCTCGATCGGGGGGGTCGTGGCGTTCGGCGACGGCGTGCCGTTCGATGTCGTCGTGGACGACAGCGTCGACGTGGACTGTCAGCACGTCAGGTCGCGACTCGTCGTGACCGACGGTGACCATGTCCATGCCGGCGACGCGGTGGCCGGCTGCTCGGGCACGGTTCCGATGGAGCTGCCTGAGGAGCACAGCACGGACGACCGGCTCCGGTACGAGCTGGAAGTCGACTACGTCCGTGGCGGTCACGACGCCGAGGTCCGCAGCCTGGCGGCGGCCACCGAGTCGGTCCGACTCCGGCCGACGCTCGTCCAGGCCGAGCATCACGACCCGCAGGAGGACGTTCGCTACGAGGAGGCCGGGGATCCGCTCGGCGGCGGCCGCAACATCGGCTACATCCGCGACGGGTACGAGTTGCAGTACTCCGACGTGAACCTCGAGGGCGTGGACAGCCTCCGGTTCCGACTTGCCAGCAGCACCGTCGGAGGCACGCTGGAGATGCGCCGGGGTGGCGCGGACGCGGACGGTGAGTTGATCGGAACGACGGAGATCACCAGCACCGGTGGATTCCAGGCCTACGAGTGGTTCGACGCTCCGGTCGATCAGGCGCCCGACGGCCCGTTCACGCTCAGCCTGGTGTTCCGTGCGGACGGCAGCCATTTCATCGCGAACATCAACATGTTCGAGTTCGTCGGAGACGGTATCGGCATCGAGGCGCCGGTGCAGCTGGTGGAGGTGACGCCGGTGCGTCCGGTGTGGTCGGACGAGTGTGGTCCGGGGAACGTCACGGGTGCTCCGCTGCCGGTGGTCGAGGGCGTCGAGTACGTCGAGTCCCGCAAGAACGACGGCGGGGTGAAGGTCGTGGCCACGCCGCTGGAGGGCTACGTCTTGAGCGACAAGCCGTCGTCGACAAAGAACCCGGACTCGTGGACCTGGACGAAGGGCGACTCGGACGAGGACTGCCTGCCGGTGTGGGACGGCGCGTCCGTGTACACGGCGGAGGACCGGGTCTCGTTTCAGCAGACGACCTGGGAGGCGACGTGGTGGACGCGTGGCGACGAGCCGGGTGCTTCGCCGTACTCGTCGTGGCAGGAGATCGCCAAGACCTCCGAGGGCGTCGCGGTGTGGACGCCGTCGCGGATCTTCACCGCGGGTGACGTCGTCGTCCATGACGGTGAGACGTACACCGCGAGGTGGTGGACCCGGAACCAGGTCCCGGGTGGCTCGCCGTGGGGCCCGTGGGAGGTGACCTCCTGATCACTCTGCTATGACGCCGTGGGCGCACGCGCCTGGGTCGCGAGCCGCCACCAGGGTGGCACCGCGGGCCAGGAAGTGCGCCCACAGCGTCGCGGGAGTGGTCACGAGTGGCGCAGCATGACCAGGTCGTCGTGCTGCACGCCCCCGACGTCGTAGGTGCGGTGGCCCACGACCTGAAACCGGTGCTTGCGGTAGAAGGCTTGTGCCCGGGCGTTGCGGCCGTTGGTGCCGAGCCAGAGCGGTCGGCCGGGGGCCAGCTCCTCCGCGGCCTGCACGGCGGCGGTCATCAGCGCGCCCGCCGTGCCGTCGCCCTGGTGGTCCGGGTGGACGTAGATCTTGGACAGCTCGACGTACGGTCCGGGACCGACGGAGTCGGTCAGCGCGGCGCGCTCCGGCGCTCCGGAGGGCTCGCCGCGGACCAGCAGCACGTACCCGCCGGGCTCGCCGGCTCCGTCGTCCTCGGTGCCTGCGCCGGCGACGAGGAGCGCGCACCGGGGGTCGAGCGCCCAGCGCGCGAAGTGCCGGGGAGTCAGGTGCGTGGCGACGTGGGCGGCCATGGTCGCCACCGGCGTGCCGGGCGGGCACGCCAGCGGGAAGGTCAGGGCGGCCAGCCAGGCGATCTCGGCGGCCTCGTCGGGACGAGCGGGGCGGACGACGGCGGTGGTCACGCCGTCGAGACTAGCCCGGACGCGGACACGGCCGAGGGCGGGACCCGGGCGCCACGTGTCCTGCCAGGAGTGGACGCCTCCGGGCGTCCGACCCGTCAGGACACCGTCGCCGCAGGTGCCCCGCGACCTGCACGGAGGCGGTGTGCGCCGGGTCACGCCCGTCGGACTTGGAGCGACGGCCAGGGGCGTGTAATGTTCTGGACATCAGCCCGACAGGGAACGGACACCGCACGGTGGCCGCCGGGGCTGGAACTCACACCACAAGGTTGCCGAGTGCTTCGTGCGCTCCGATGCCGGACGGGTGGGGCCGAGCTCGACGAGCCGGCCGCCAGGAACGCGAGAGCGGGACTGGACGGAGCGGATCAGATCGGGTAAGGTTGAAGGGTTGCCCCGGAGGGGCCGAGGCGGTGAGTTTCGGTCGTTGATGGTGTGCGTCGGTTGTTTGAGAACTCAACAGTGTGCTTGATAGTCAATGCCAAATTTTGAACCTTTTTGGTTCCTTTGGACTGGATTGAACAGCTAGTCTGTTTGGTCTGGCCAGTATCGATAGGCGACTGGCTTCCTCGTTGTGGGGTTGTTGGTTGTTTTCTCTCTTTTACGGAGAGTTTGATCCTGGCTCAGGACGAACGCTGGCGGCGTGCTTAACACATGCAAGTCGAACGGTGAAGCCCAGCTTGCTGGGTGGATCAGTGGCGAACGGGTGAGTAACACGTGAGCAACCTGCCCTCCACTTCGGGATAAGCCTTGGAAACGGGGTCTAATACCGGATATGAGCGCCTGCCGCATGGTGGGTGTTGGAAAGTTTTTCGGTGGGGGATGGGCTCGCGGCCTATCAGCTTGTTGGTGGGGTGATGGCCTACCAAGGCGTCGACGGGTAGCCGGCCTGAGAGGGCGACCGGCCACACTGGGACTGAGACACGGCCCAGACTCCTACGGGAGGCAGCAGTGGGGAATATTGCACAATGGGCGAAAGCCTGATGCAGCGACGCCGCGTGAGGGATGACGGCCTTCGGGTTGTAAACCTCTTTCAGCAGGGAAGAAGGCCTTCGGGTGGACGGTACCTGCAGAAGAAGCGCCGGCTAACTACGTGCCAGCAGCCGCGGTAATACGTAGGGCGCAAGCGTTGTCCGGAATTATTGGGCGTAAAGAGCTCGTAGGCGGTTTGTCGCGTCTGGTGTGAAATCCTCAGGCTCAACCTGGGGCGTGCATCGGGTACGGGCAGACTAGAGTGCGGTAGGGGAGACTGGAATTCCTGGTGTAGCGGTGGAATGCGCAGATATCAGGAGGAACACCGATGGCGAAGGCAGGTCTCTGGGCCGCAACTGACGCTGAGGAGCGAAAGCATGGGGAGCGAACAGGATTAGATACCCTGGTAGTCCATGCCGTAAACGTTGGGCACTAGGTGTGGGGCTCATTCCACGAGTTCCGCGCCGCAGCTAACGCATTAAGTGCCCCGCCTGGGGAGTACGGCCGCAAGGCTAAAACTCAAAGGAATTGACGGGGGCCCGCACAAGCGGCGGAGCATGCGGATTAATTCGATGCAACGCGAAGAACCTTACCAAGGCTTGACATGCACCGGACGCTGCCAGAGATGGTGGTTCCGCAAGGTCGGTGCACAGGTGGTGCATGGTTGTCGTCAGCTCGTGTCGTGAGATGTTGGGTTAAGTCCCGCAACGAGCGCAACCCTCGTCCCATGTTGCCAGCGGGTTATGCCGGGGACTCATGGGAGACTGCCGGGGTCAACTCGGAGGAAGGCGGGGATGACGTCAAATCATCATGCCCCTTATGTCTTGGGCTTCACGCATGCTACAATGGCCGGTACAGAGGGCTGCGATACCGTAAGGTGGAGCGAATCCCAAAAAGCCGGTCTCAGTTCGGATTGGGGTCTGCAACTCGACCCCATGAAGTCGGAGTCGCTAGTAATCGCAGATCAGCAACGCTGCGGTGAATACGTTCCCGGGCCTTGTACACACCGCCCGTCAAGTCACGAAAGTTGGTAACACCCGAAGCCCATGGCCCAACCGGTTCTCCGGGGGGAGTGGTCGAAGGTGGGACTGGCGATTGGGACTAAGTCGTAACAAGGTAGCCGTACCGGAAGGTGCGGCTGGATCACCTCCTTTCTAAGGAGCACATACCGTCTGCTGGTGTCCTTCGGGGCCTGGTGGGTGGTCATGCACAGCCGCTGTGGGCGCCGAACGTGCGTCCGGTGGTTGCTCTGGGTGGAACATTGACTGTACAGCTCGCCTGGTGGTGGGCCGTTCGCTAGTACGCCGTCGTTCCCTTCGGGGTGCGGTGGTGGGAACGCGAGGGGTTCGTGCCGGGGGGTTGGTGAGCACACTGTTGGGTCCTGAGGCAGCCGGCCGCGTGGTCGGGGTCTTGATGGACACGGGTCGTCGGTGGTCGGTAGACCGCTTCCCTGGTTGCTCGTCCCTTGGGGTGGGTGCTGGTGGGGGTGGGTGCTGGTCGTGGCCGGCGGGTTCGTCCGTTGCTTGAGAACTGCACAGTGGACGCGAGCATCCCAGATGTTCAATGCACTCTTTTGCCCTCGAGGGTTTTGCTCTCGGGTGGTGGGGAGTGTTTCTTGGACTCTGTAGCAATATTTGTAGTGTGTGTCGAAGTTTTTTAGGGCACATGGTGGATGCCTTGGCACTAGGAGCCGAAGAAGGACGTGGTAGCCTGCGTTAAGCCTCGGGGAGCTGGCAAACGAGCTGTGATCCGAGGGTGTCCGAATGGGGGAACCCGGCCAGGGTCATGCCTGGTCACCCGTACCTGAATACATAGGGTGCGGGAGGGAACGTCGGGAAGTGAAACATCTCAGTACCGACAGGAAGAGATATTCCGTGAGTAGTGGCGAGCGAAAGCGGATGAGGCCAAACCGTGCGTGTGTCAAGCTGTCAGGCGTTGCACGTGCGGGGTTGTGGGACCTTCTTCCAGGATCTGACAGTCCTGGGACCAGTAAGAAAGCCGTGTCATAGTCGAACCGTATTGAAAGACGGACCGTAGAGGGTGTGAGTCCCGTAGACGAAATGGTGTGGCCTGGTGGAAGGGATCCCAAGTAGCACGGGGCCCGAGAAATCCCGTGTGAATCTGGCAAGACCACTTGCTAAGCCTAAATACTACCTAGTGACCGATAGCGGACAAGTACCGTGAGGGAAAGGTGAAAAGTACCCCGGGAGGGGAGTGAAATAGTACCTGAAACCGTGTGCCTACAATCCGTCGGAGCCTCCCTAGCAGGGGTGACGGCGTGCCTTTTGAAGAATGAGCCTGCGAGTTAGTGCTCGGTGGCGAGGTTAACCCGTGTGGGGAAGCCGTAGCGAAAGCGAGTCCGAACAGGGCGATTCAGTCGCCGGGTCTAGACCCGAAGCGAAGTGATCTAGCCATGGGCAGGTTGAAGCGCCGGTAAGACGGCGTGGAGGACCGAACCCACTTAGGTTGAAAACTGAGGGGATGACCTGTGGTTAGGGGTGAAAGGCCAATCAAACTTCGTGATAGCTGGTTCTCCCCGAAATGCATTTAGGTGCAGCGTCACGTGTTCCTTGCCGGAGGTAGAGCTACTGGATGGCCGATGGGCCCTACCAGGTTACTGACGTCAACCAAACTCCGAATGCCGGCAAGCCAGAACGTGGCAGTGAGACTGCGGGGGATAAGCTTCGTAGTCGAGAGGGAAACAGCCCAGACCACCGGCTAAGGCCCCTAAGCGTGTGCTCAGTGGGAAAGGATGTGGAGTTGCCCAGACAACCAGGAGGTTGGCTTAGAAGCAGCCACCCTTGAAAGAGTGCGTAATAGCTCACTGGTCAAGTGATTCCGCGCCGACAATGTAGCGGGGCTCAAGTACACCGCCGAAGCCGTGGCACTCACACAGTACCCAGCATCCCCTTGAGGGGTGTTCAGGTGTGTGGGTGGGTAGGGGAGCGTCGTGTGGGCAGTGAAGCCGCGGAGTGATCCAGCGGTGGAGGCCACACGAGTGAGAATGCAGGCATGAGTAGCGAAAGACGGGTGAGAAACCCGTCCGCCGAATGACCAAGGGTTCCAGGGCCAGGTTAATCCGCCCTGGGTAAGTCGGGACCTAAGGCGAGGCCGACAGGCGTAGTCGATGGACAAGGAGTTGATATTCTCCTACCGGCGAAGAACCGCCCATACCGAGCCCGGTGATGCTAACCACCCCGGACCACCACCGTCACCTTCGGGTGACACCGGTGCGATGGCGTGGGACCCGAACCGGTAGTAGGTAAGCGTGTTAACAGGGGTGACGCAGGAAGGTAGCCCGGCGTGGCGATGGTTGACCACGTCCAAGGCCGTAGCCCGTCTCGTAGGCAAATCCGCGAGACATCCAGGGTGAGAGTCGACGGTGACCGCGTATGCGGGAATCGGGTGATCCTCTGCTGCCAAGAAAAGCCTCGACGCGAGGTTCTAGCCGCCCGTACCCCAAACCGACTCAGGTGGTCAGGTAGAGAATACCAAGGCGATCGAGCAAATCGTGGTCAAGGAACTCGGCAAAATGCCCCCGTAACTTCGGGAGAAGGGGGGCCTGGACCGTGAACCCACCAGCTGGGGAAGCGGAAAGGGCCGCAGAGACCAGGGAGAAGCGACTGTTTACTAAAAACACAGGTCCGTGCGAAGTCGCAAGACGATGTATACGGACTGACGCCTGCCCGGTGCTGGAAGGTTAAGAGGACGGGTCAGCCCCTCGGGGCGAAGCCCAGAATTTAAGCCCCAGTAAACGGCGGTGGTAACTATAACCATCCTAAGGTAGCGAAATTCCTTGTCGGGTAAGTTCCGACCTGCACGAATGGCGTAACGACTTCTCCGCTGTCTCGACCACGAACTCGGCGAAATTGCACTACGAGTAAAGATGCTCGTTACGCGCAGCAGGACGGAAAGACCCCGGGACCTTTACTACAGCTTGGTATTGGTGTTCGGTGCGGTTTGTGTAGGATAGGTGGGAGACTATGAACCCCGCGCGCCAGCGCGGGTGGAGTCGCCGTTGAAATACCACTCTGACCGCATCGACCATCTAACCTCGGTCCGTGATCCGGATCAGGGACAGTGCCTGGTGGGTAGTTTAACTGGGGCGGTTGCCTCCCAAAATGTAACGGAGGCGCTCAAAGGTTCCCTCAGCCTGGTTGGCAATCAGGTGGCGAGTGCAAGTGCACAAGGGAGCTTGACTGTGAGACCGACAGGTCGAGCAGGGACGAAAGTCGGAACTAGTGATCCGGCGGTGGCTTGTGGAAGCGCCGTCGCTCAACGGATAAAAGGTACCCCGGGGATAACAGGCTGATCTTCCCCAAGAGTCCATATCGACGGGATGGTTTGGCACCTCGATGTCGGCTCGTCGCATCCTGGGGCTGGAGTAGGTCCCAAGGGTTGGGCTGTTCGCCCATTAAAGCGGCACGCGAGCTGGGTTTAGAACGTCGTGAGACAGTTCGGTCCCTATCCGCTGCGCGCGCAGGAAACTTGAGAAGGGCTGTCCCTAGTACGAGAGGACCGGGACGGACGAACCTCTGGTATGCCAGTTGTTCCGCCAGGAGCACCGCTGGTTCGCTACGTTCGGAACGGATAACCGCTGAAAGCATCTAAGCGGGAAGCCCGCTTCAAGATAAGGTTTCCAACAGAACTTTTCTGTGAAGGCACCCAGCTAGACCACTGGGTAGATAGGCCGGAAGTGGAAGACAGGACCAAAGACTGTCGCAGCTGACCGGTACTAATCAGCCGACAACTTCACACACACCACCTTGCATGCACGCGTCCACTGTGCGGTTCCCGAGAAACGGGCACCACCACACACCCCCCGCACCACCCCCCACACGGGGCACGGTGACACCGGGGAACCAGGTGTGTGGCACCCCGACAACTCGACACAGTTACGGCGGCCACAGCGAAGGGGAAACGCCCGGTCCCATACCGAACCCGGAAGCTCAGCCCTCCAGCGCCGATGGTACTGCCCTCGAGAGGGGGTGGGAGAGTAGGACGCCGCCGGACACCCTTCACAACAGGCCCCCCAACCACCGGTTGGGGGGCCTGTTGCACACCCCCACCCACC
>NZ_JBJBAE010000002.1:0-655974 GCF_044769875.1 Isoptericola aurantiacus | reverse complement strand
TAGGACGCCGCCGGACACCCTTCACAACAGGCCCCCCAACCACCGGTTGGGGGGCCTGTTGCACACCCCCACCCACCACCTCGCCGGCGCACCGCCGATCCCCGACCACCACGGCACCCGTTCGCGGCGGCCGCGCCGGTCGTGGGAGAATCGTGCGTCGATCCGCAGCGAGAGGACCACAGTGAACGACAGCCCGCGTCAGGACCGTCCGTCTTCGGGAGGTGGCCGTCCCCGCCGGTCACAGCGACCCGGCGGAGGCGGGAGCTCCTCCCGTGGTGGGGCCGGCCGGTCGTCAGGCTCGTCCTCCGGAGGGGGACGCGGCGGGGGCGAGGGCCGCCGTGAGACGGGCCGTCCGCACGGTGGTGACCGGGGGCGTCGTGACGAGCGGCACTCCGGAGAGCGTGGCGGTCCCGGCCGCCCGGTGCGGAGCCCGCGCCCTGCGCGTCCCGAGCGTCCGCGGGAGCCGGAGCTCGCCGAGGACGCCCACATCCGTGATCTGAGCAAGGACGCCCGGGGACGGCTGCGGGGCCTGAGCAAGGACAACGCCGAGCGGGTCGGTGCCCACCTCGTGATGGTGGGCCGCCTGCTCGACGACGATCCCGAGCTCGCCTACGAGCACGCGCAGGCAGCGGTGCGGCGCGCCGGGCGGATCGACATCGTGCGGGAGGCCGCCGGGCTGGCCGCCTACCGGACGGGCCGCTACGCCGAGGCCTTGCGGGAGCTGCGCACCGTACGCCGGCTCAACGGGTCCTCGGAGCACCTGCCGCTCATGGCGGACGCCGAACGAGGGTTGGGGCGTCCCGAACGGGCCGTCGCGCTGGGCCAGTCCGCGGAGGTGGAGACGTTGGACGCGGACGCCCGCACCGAGCTGGCCATCGTCGTCAGCGGAGCCCGCAGCGATCTCGGCGAGCACGAGGCGGCCCTCACCGTGCTGGACCGCATTCCGGCCTCGCAGCAGCGGGGGGACCAAGGGCTGCGCGTCCTGCAGGCCCGCGCGGTCGCCCTCGAGGCGGCCGGTCGTGCGCAGGAGGCGGCCGACCTGTTGGCCGGCGTGGACGCAGCGGCGCTCGCCCGGGCCACCGGCGCGGCCGACGCCGACGAGGACGTCGTCGTGTTCGACACGTTCGACGAGGACGCCACGGACGACGACGACGAGGACGGCGTGGGCGAGGCACCGACGGGTCCCGCACCGGACTCGGGGTCCCGCGCGGAAGGCACTGCGTGAGCGCGGGCCTTCTCGCCAGCGACGTCCCGCTCGCACAGGCCTACGACCTGGCGCTCGTCGATCTCGACGGGGTCGCCTACACCGGGCACCTGCCGATCGAGCACGCCGCGTCGAGCCTCGAGGCGGCGCGCGCCCGGGGCATGCGGCTGCTGTTCGTGACGAACAACGCCTCCCGGGAGCCGGAGGACGTGGCGGCACAGCTGTCCGGGCTGGACATCCCGGCGGGAGCCGAGGACGTCATGACCGCGGCGCAGGCCTGTGCCGCGTTGCTGCGGACGCGGCTGGCGGCGGGTGCCACGGTCCTGGTCATCGGGGGACACGGGCTGGTGACGGCGGTCGAGCAGGCCGGTCTCACCGTGGTGCCGTCTGCCGACGACGCCCCGGACGCGGTCGCCCAGGGCTACTCGCCCGACCTCGGCTGGAAGGATCTCGCCGAGGCCGCCTACGCCGTCGCCGGTGGAGCCTGGCACGTGGCGAGCAACCGTGACCTGTCGCTGCCGACGGCCCGGGGATTCGCCCCGGGCAACGGGGCGCTGGTCGCGGCGGTCGTCGCCGCCACGGGCGTGGAACCGGACAGCGCCGGCAAGCCGGAGCCGACGATGTACCGGCTCGCGGTCGAGCGGCACGGCGGAGAACGTCCTCTGGTGGTCGGGGACCGGCTCGACACCGATCTGGCGGGCGCGCGGTCCGGGGGGTATGCGGGCCTGCACGTCCTGACCGGGGTCTCCTCGGCACGCGACGCGGTGCTGGCCGGGCCGGGGCTGCGCCCGCACTTCCTCGGGGCGGACCTGCGGTCGCTGCTGGTGCCCCATCCGGCGCCCGTGGCCGCTGCCGAGGGGTGGTGGGAGTGCGGTGACCGGGCGGCGCGTGTCGTCGACGGCACGCTCGAGCTGGACCGCGAGGGCCCGGCAGGCATCGACGTGATCCGCGCCGCGTGTGCGGCGGCCTGGGACGCGGCCGACGGTGGCGCCGGCCCGGCCGCCTCGACGGTGCCCGAGCTGACGGCCTGAGGCACGTCCGTGCGGCGTCGGCGTCGTGGCGGACCCAGCAGGTAGCGTGGTGCCCGCCGTACCGGGAACGAGGAGGGGACATGTCGCAGGACTCCGTCGAGGCGGGTACCGCGTCGTCCCCGGACGACCCCCTGGCGCCGCTCGCCGGTCTGGACGAGCTGCCGGTCGCGGAGCACGTGGGCCGGTTCGAGGCGGTGCACGACCGGCTGCGTGCGCGGCTCGACCAGGACGACACCGACGGGGCGGGGGCCCGATGAGCGACCGCGCCGACGTCGAGCTGGTGCGGCGTGGCCTGGCCCGGTCCCGCAAGCACGCCGCGGCGCTCGTCGCTGCGGGCCGGGTCCGCACGGACGACGACGTCGTGGCCAAGCCCTCGCTCGCCGTCGCCCCGGGTGCCGTCCTGACGGTGGCGCCGGACCCCGACGACCCGGGTTACGCCTCCCGTGCGGGAGGCAAGCTGGCCGGCGCGCTGGACGCGTTGGCGGCCCATGCCCAGGGTCACGTCGTGACCGACGGTGTCCCGGGCGCGCGGTGCCTGGACCTGGGGGCCTCCACGGGCGGGTTCACGGACGTGCTCCTGCGCCGGGGTGCCGCGCGCGTCACGGCCCTCGACGTGGGGCACGGCCAGCTCACCGAGGAGCTGCGGGCCGACGCCCGCGTCCACGTCGTCGAGGGGTTCAACGTGCGGGCGCTGACGGCGGGTGACCTGCCGTGGCCGCCGGACCTCGTGGTCGGCGACCTGTCCTTCATCTCGTTGCGTCTCGTGGTGCCGCCGGTGGCCGCGGTCGTCGCGCCCGGTACCCCCGTGCTGCTCCTGGTCAAGCCGCAGTTCGAGGTCGGGCGCGAACGGCTCGGCAGCGGTGGCGTGGTGCGCGACCGGGCGCTGCACGTGCGGTCCGTGGTCGACGTCGCGACCGCCGCCGCCGCCGTCGGGCTCCGCGTGCGGGCCGTGGTGCCCAGCCCGCTGCCGGGCCCCAGCGGGAACCGCGAGTACTTCTGCTGGTTCGTCCGGGAGTCCCCGACCGGCGGTGAGCGGGTCGCCGACGGCGCGGTGGAGGACGCCGCACGGGCTGCGGCGACGTGGGAGCCGGACGGCTCGTCGCCCCCCGTGGTCGTCCCCGGGGTGTCGGGGGGTGGTGCCGCATGACGCGCCGGGTGCTGATCGTGACGCACGGCGGCCGGCCGGAGGCCGTCGCGGCGATGGCGGAGGCCGTGGCCGAGCTGGAGAGCGCAGGCTTCGAGGTGGCGCTGCACGACGACGACCTCGCGGAGTCCTTCGGCGACCAGATGTCCTCGGCCCGTCTGCGCGAGGGGGTGGCGGAGTCCGAGGTCGTGATGGTCCTCGGCGGTGACGGCACGATCCTGCGGGCGGCCGAGCTGACCCACGGGACCGAGGTGCCGCTGCTCGGCGTCAACCTCGGGCACGTCGGCTTCCTGGCCGAGTCCGAACGGGAGAACCTGCACGACGCCGTCCGGCGGGTCGCCGCACGCGACTACGTGGTCGAGGAGCGCGGCGTCGTGGACGTCGTGGTCGAGCGTCCGGGGGAGTCCGAGCCGGTGACCGGCTGGGCCGTCAACGAGGCCACGGTCGAGAAGTCCCGGCGTGAACGCATGATGGAGGTCGGGATCGAGGTCGACGGCCGTCCGCTGAGCTCCTTCGGGTGCGACGGCGTCGTGGTGTCGACCGCGACGGGCTCGACGGCGCACGCGTTCTCCGCGGGCGGGCCGGTCATGTGGCCCGACGTGGACGCGGTGCTCCTGGTACCGCTGTCCGCCCACGCCCTGTTCGCCCGGCCGCTCGTCATCGGGCCCGGCTCGCAGTACACCGTGGAGGTCCTCGAGCGCAGCCCGGTGCCGGGTGTGCTCGCCTGCGACGGCCGGCGCAGCATCGACCTGCCCGTCGGGTCCCGCGTGCACGTGCGCCGCGGTGCCGTCCCGCTACGCTTCGCCCGGTTGGCGTACGCACCGTTCACGGACCGGTTGGTGTCCAAGTTCAACCTGCCGGTGATCGGCTGGCGCGAGGCCGCCGCCGCCGGCGGTGCACGACGGCGTCCGGCCGGCTGGGCCGGCCACGACGAGAAGGAGGACTGAGGGTGCTCGAGGAGATCGCGATCGAGGACCTCGGGGTGATCCGTGCGGCTCGGGTGCCGCTCTCGGCGGGGCTGACGGTCATCACCGGTGAGACCGGCGCCGGCAAGACGATGGTGCTCACCGGACTCGGCCTGCTCATGGGCGGGAAGGCGGACCCGGCCGGGGTCCGGGTGGGTGCCGAACGTGCGGTCGTCGAGGGTCGACTCGACCTCACGAGGCACCCCGCTGCCGCCCGACGCGTCGACGACGCCGGGGGCACCGTCGACGACGACGGCACGGTCGTGGTGGTGCGCACCGTCGCAGGCGGACGGTCGCGTGCGCATCTCGGAGGCCGCGGCGTGCCCCAGGGGGTACTGGCGGAGATCGCCGACGAGCTGGTGACGGTGCACGGCCAGTCGGACCAGCTGCGGCTGCGGACCCCGGCCAAGCAGCGTGAGGCGCTGGACCGGTTCGCGGGCTCGAGCCACGCGGGGATCCTCGCGGAGCATCGCGCGGCGTGGTCGGAACGAGCCGGCCTGCAGGCCGAGATCGAGGACCTCACGGCCCGGGCCGCCGAGCGGGCCCGGGAGGCGGAGCTGCTGCGGCTCGGGATCGCCGAGGTCGAACGGGTCGACCCGCAGCCCGGGGAGGACACCGAGCTCAGCACGCTGGTGGGTCGGCTCGGCAACGCCGAACAGCTGCGCCAGGGCGCCCAGCGGGCGCACGACGCCATCGCCGGCGAGGACATGGAGGTCGAGGGTTCGGCCGTCCAGGCACTGGAGTCGGCACGGCGTGCGCTGGAGGCCGTGGCGGGCGACGACCCGGCGCTCGCCGAGCAGGAGACGCGGCTGAAGGAGGCCGGTTACGTCCTGGCCGACGTCGCCACCGAGCTGTCGTCCTACGTGGCGGACCTGCAGGCCGATCCCGCCGCACTGGAGACGGCGCACTCCCGGCTGGCCGACCTGGGGTCGCTGACCCGGAGCTACGGCGACACCATCGACGACGTGCTGCAGTGGGCCTCGGACGCCGGCCTGCGGCTGCTGGACCTGGACGACGGCGGTGAGCGCGTGGAGTCGATGCGCGCCCGGGTCGTCGAGCTCGACGACCGGGTCGCCGGTCTCGCGGAGCGGATCACGGCCGGGCGGACCGACGCGGCCGGACGCCTCGCGGAGGCGGTCACCGCCGAGCTGGCCGGGCTCGCGATGTCCGGCGCCCGGCTCGAGGTCGAGGTCGCGCCCGGCGAACCCGGTCCCACCGGGGCCGACCAGGTCACGTTCCTCCTGGTGCCCCACCCCGGGGCGCCGGCGCGGCCGCTCGGCAAGGGCGCCTCCGGCGGCGAGCTCTCGCGGGTCATGCTCGCGGTCGAGGTCGCCCTGGCGACCGCCGCGGACGGCACTGCCGGCACCGTGCTGCCGACGTTCGTCTTCGACGAGGTGGACGCCGGCGTCGGCGGACGCGCCGCGGTCGAGGTGGGTCGACGGCTCGCGGCGCTGGCCCGCAGCACCCAGGTGGTGGTGGTGACGCACCTGGCGCAGGTGGCCGCGTTCGCGGACACGCACCTGGTGGTGACCAAGTCGGCGGGCGAGCCGGAGGACGTCGGGGTGACGGTCACGGGGGTGCACGCGGTGGCGGCGGACGACCGGGTGCGCGAGCTCGCTCGCATGCTCTCGGGCCAGGACGACTCGGAGACGGCACGTCAGCACGCGCTCGAACTTCTCGAGTCGTCCACCGTGGGACGATAGGGCACGATGAGACTGAGCCTCCGCCGGGCCGACCGTGACCCGGACACCAGCGACGACGCCACCGACCTCGGCGGTCCGGCACGCGTCGGTGCGCGGACCAAGGATCTGACCAAGCGACTCAAGCCCGGCGACGTGGCGGTCATCGACCACGCCGACATCGACCGGGTCGCGGCCGAGGCGCTGGTCGCCGCAGGACCCGCGGTGGTGCTGAACGCGTCGGCGTCGACGACGGGCCGTTACCCGAACGCCGGGCCGGACATCCTGCTGCGCGCGGGCATCGTCCTGGTCGACGGCGTCGGTACGGAGATCATGTCCGTCCCCGAGGGGGCGCGGGTGCGGGTCGACGGCGGCGTCGTCCTGGTCGACGGGGAGACGTTCGCCACCGGGACGCGCCAGACCCCGGAGACGGTCGCCACGGCGCAGGCCGAGGCGCGCGAGGGTCTCTCCGACGAGATCGAGCGCTTCGCCGAGAACACCCTCACCTACCTGCGCCGCGAGCGCGACCTCCTGCTCGACGGCGTGGGCGTGCCCGACGTGCGCACGCGGTTCGCCGGCCGGCACGTGCTCATCGTCGTGCGCGGCTACCACTACCGCGAGGACCTGGCGATGCTGCGGTCCTACATCACGGAGAACCGTCCGGTGCTGGTCGGGGTCGACGGCGGCGCGGACGCCATCCTCGACGCCGGGTGGCGGCCGGACATGATCGTCGGCGACATGGACTCCGTGTCGGACAAGGCGTTGTCCGGCGGCGCCGAGATCGTGGTGCACGCCTATCGGGACGGCAGCGCGCCGGGACTGGAACGCTGCCAGGAGCTCGGCGTCGAACCGGTGCTCTTCCCGGCGACGGGCACCAGCGAGGACATCGCGATGCTGCTCGCCGACGACAAGGACGCCGAGCTCATCGTCGCGGTGGGCACCCACGCGACCCTGGTCGAGTTCCTGGACAAGGGTCGCGCCGGGATGGCGAGCACGTTCCTGACCCGGCTGCGCGTGGGGGGCAAGCTCGTCGACGCCAAGGGCGTCTCCCGGCTCTACCGCACGCGGATCTCCAACCTCCAGCTCACGCTGCTCTCGCTGGCGGGTGTGGCGGCGGTGCTCGTCGCGCTGTGGTCGACGGCGGCCGGCCAGACCGCCTTCGGGTTGGTGGGCGCGCAGATCGACGACATCGTCTCGTGGTTCGGTAGCCTCTTCGGCGGCTGACCGGCCCACGACCCCTGACCAAGGAGCCCCCAGAACCCCGTGATCGACTTCCGATACCACCTCGTCTCGCTGATCTCCGTCTTCCTGGCGCTCGCGGTCGGCATCATCCTCGGCGCCGGTCCGCTGCAGAACGCCATCGGCGACCAGCTCAACGAGCAGGTGGCCGCACTGCGCACCGAGCGCACCGACCTGCGCGACTCCCTCGGCCGGACCGAGGCGGAGCTGGCCGACCAGCACGCCTACGCCCTGGCCGCCGGCGCCGAGCTGGCGGCAGGGTCCCTGGAGGGTATGCAGGTGGCCGTCGTCGACGTCGACGGCCTCCCCGACACGGTCGAGATCGAGGTCGTCAACCAGCTCGAGGACGCGGGCGCCCGGGTGGTGGCGCAGTCGTCGCTCACGCCGGCATGGACCTCGGCGGAGGAGTCCGTGCTGCGCAGCACCGTCGCCGACGGGCAGCGCGGGAACCTGGGGGAGTCCGTCGCCGACGACGCCACGACGGCCCAGGTCCTGGGGACGGTGCTCGGTACGGCCCTGACGGAGTCGGACCCGCAGGTACCCGGCGTCCCGAGCCAGCGGTCGACGGACCTGTACGAGCTGCTCACCACCGTGGGGCTCGTCGAGTCCCGGTTCGCTCCGTCCGCGCCGGCGGACGCGGTGCTGCTGCTGGCCGACGGCGGCGAGGAGGCCGCGGCGTCGGAGTCGGCCGAGGCCTCCGAGACGCCCGAGGACGTGGACATGGTCAGCACGTCGATCGCCCTGGAGTCGGTGGCGGGAACCGTGGTGGTCGCCGCCCCGACCGTCGTGGACGGCGACCTGGTCGCCGAGATCCGCGCGGACGAGGACGCCGTGACCGTGCTGAGCACCGTCAGCGGGATCGAGCAGGACGTCATGCGCTTCGACGTGCCGCTGGCGATCGCCGCCCACTCCGCCGGTGAGATCGGCCAGTACGGGTTCGAGGAGGGGGCCACCGTGGTGCCGCCCGTGGTCGACCGGTCGGACGGTGGCGAGGACGAGGGCTCGGCGGCCGACGGCGGCGCGGCCGACGACGGGGATTCCTGATGGGTGCGGGCCGGTTCCTCGTCGCCGCGGGCGTGGCCGCGGGCGCGGTGGCCGGATCGCGTCGTGTCCTGGACGCCGTGTCGCCGGGCGGGGTCGAGCGGTGGACGCGGACCAACCATCGCGGTGAGCCGGTCTCCATGCTGGAGGGGCCGGCGCTCGCCGCCGGCCTGGTCGCCGGGACCGCGGTGTCGGGTGGGGACGCCCGGGTGCGTGTCGCGACGATGCTCGCCACCGCGGGGGCGGGTGCCTTCGGCGTCGTGGACGACCTCGCCGAGGACACCTCCACACGCACCAAGGGCCTGCGTGGCCATCTCGGTGCCCTGGCCCACGGCCGCGTCACCACCGGTGGCCTCAAGGTGCTGGGTATCGGGGCGACGTCGGTGCTCGCCGCCGCGCTCGGCACGACCCGGCGCAGCGGGCTCGTCCCGCACCTGGCCGACGTCGCCGTCAACGGCGCGCTGGTGGCCGGGTCGGCGAACCTCGTCAACCTCCTGGACCTGAGGCCCGGTCGCGCGCTGAAGGCCGGAGCCGCGCTGTCCGCACCGGTCGCGGGTGCGTGCGGCGGGGCCGGCACCGGTGTGCTGCTCGGAGCATCCGCGGCCGCGGCCCCGGGTGACCTCGCCGAGCGGGACATGCTCGGCGACGGCGGCGCCAACGCCCTGGGTGCCTTCGTGGGTGCGCGGTGGGCCTTCGGCGCCCCGCGTGCCGTCCGTGTCGCGGCGCTGGCCGGGGTCGTCGGGCTCACGCTGGCCTCGGAGCGGGTCAGCTTCTCCGCGGTCATCGACCGCACCCCGTGGTTGCGATCGGTGGACCGCCTCGGCCGCCGGCCCGCCGACGCACCGGCGGAGGAGGACGTGCGGTCCCGGAGGTCCGGCGACGGGTCGGGCGAGGACCCGACGGCGTGAGCACGCCCGGTGGCCGTCGCGCCGCCACGACCGTCGCGGGTGCCGCGGTACTGATCACCGTGGTCACCCTGGCCAGCCGTGTCGTCGGGTTCGGCCGCTGGCTCGCCCAGGCGCACTTCGTGGGTACCGGGGGCGTCGACGGGCCGCTGAACGCCGCGAACTTCCTGCCCAACGTCCTGTTCGAGGTGGCAGCCGGGGGCGCGCTCGCCGGAGCCGTCGTCCCGCTCCTGTCCGGCTTCCTGGTGCGGGGGGATGCGCAGAAGGCCTCCCGGACAGCGTCGGCGCTGCTCGGCTGGACGCTCGTGGTCCTGGTGCCGCTGGGAGGGCTCGTGGCCGTGCTGGCGGACCCGCTGGTCCGCCTGACCGGTCTGAGCGACCCCGCGAACGTCGCGGTCGCCGCCGACTTCCTGCGCGTCTTCGCCGTCCAGGTGCCGTTGTACGGGATCGCGGTGGTGCTGGGCGGCATGCTGCAGGCGCACAACCGGTTCTTCTGGCCGGCGTTCTCCCCGCTGGTCTCGAGCGTGGTCGTCATCGGTGTCTACTGGCGGTTCGGCGCGCTGGCCGACGGCAACCAGCAGGACGTCGCCGAGCTGTCCTCCCAGGCGCTGGGTTGGCTGGCCTGGGGGATGACGGCGGGCGTCGCCTTCCTCGCGCTGCCGCTCGTGGTGCCCGTGCTGCGCACCGGCCTGCGGCTGCGGCCGACCTTGCGCTTCCCCGCCGGCGAGGGCCGCCGGGCGGCGCGGCTGGCGTTCGCGGGGATCGGTGCGCTGGTCGCGCAGCAGCTCGCCCTGCTCGCCACCATGACGGCGGGCAACCGGGCCGGCGGCGACAGCACCTGGACCGTCTTCCTGTACGCCCAGAACGTGTACTTCCTGCCCTACGCCGTCCTCGCCTTCCCCATCGCCACCAGCGCCTTCCCGCGGTTCGCGGAGCTGGCCTCGCAGGCGCGCCGGGGCGACCTGGCGCGCCTGGTGTCGTCCACGACGCGCGTGCTGGTCGTCGTCTCCGTGGCCGGCGCGGCCGCGCTCGTCGCTGCGGCGCCGCTCGTGGAGAACGTGTTCGACGGCGTGGCCGACGGTGACGCCCACGGGCTCGCCGGCGCGCTGGCCTGGATGGCACCCGGCCTCCTGGGCTACGCCCTGATCCTGCAGCTCTCCCGTCTGCTGTACGCGGTCGGTGCCGCGCGTGCCGCCGTCGTGGCCACGGCCGCGGGCTGGTTGGTGGTGGCCGGCGGGGTGGCGCTGGCCGTCCCGGTGTTCGCCGGTGCTGCTGCGGACGACGTGACCCGGGCTCACGTGCTCGCCTGGCTGGGGGGAGCCACCACCGTCGGGATGACCGTGGCCGCCGTCGCCCTGCTGACGGCCGTGCGTCGCGCGGTCGGGGCGTCGGCGCTGGCAGGGGTGGTGCGCACCGCGGCGGTCGCGGTGCTCGCCGGCGCGGCGGGTGCGGCGCTCGGCCGCTGGTCGGTACCGGTCGCCGACCGTGCGGTGGTCGCGGCCGACGGCAAGCTCGCGGACACGCCCCTGGAGGCGACGGCGTTCGCGACGGACGTCGGGCTCGGACTCGTCGCGGGCCTGGTCGCGATGGCGGTCGTGATCGTCGTCGCCGGGCTCACCGACACGGCCGTGCGCACGCGGCTCACCGCCGTCGGACGGCGCATGCTGCGGCGCTGACCGCCGTCGGCGGGCGTGCCGCCCGACGGACCGGAAGGTCTGTGCGGCATCCCACCACCCGACGGGCGCGTCCCGCACGCCGCACCGTGCAGTCTCGGATAGCATGGAGTTCCGTGGCTGACACCGTGAACCGTACGTCCTCCCGCTCCTTCAGCCGCGCCGGTGCGACGCACCAGACGCGGCACATCTTCGTGACGGGAGGCGTGGCCTCCTCACTCGGCAAGGGGCTCACGGCCTCCTCCCTCGGCCGGTTGCTCCGCTCGCGCGGGCTGCGGGTCACGATGCAGAAGCTCGACCCGTACCTCAATGTGGACCCGGGCACGATGAACCCGTTCCAGCACGGCGAGGTCTTCGTCACCGAGGACGGCGCCGAGACCGACCTGGACATCGGTCACTACGAACGCTTCCTCGACGTCGAGTTGCCGGCCTCGTCCAACGTCACCACCGGGCAGGTGTACTCGCGGGTGATCGCCAAGGAGCGCCGCGGGGAGTACCTCGGTGACACCGTGCAGGTCATCCCGCACATCACCGACGAGATCAAGCTGCGGATGCGGGACCAGGCGGGCCCCGACGTCGACGTCATCATCACCGAGATCGGCGGCACCGTCGGCGACATCGAGTCGCAGCCGTTCCTCGAGGCGGCCCGCCAGGTGCGCCACGAGCTCGGCCGCGACGACTGCTTCTTCCTGCACGTCTCTCTCGTGCCCTACATCGGGCCGTCGGGCGAGCTGAAGACGAAGCCCACGCAGCACTCGGTCGCCGCGCTGCGGTCGATCGGCATCCAGCCCGACGCGATCGTGCTCCGTTCCGACCGGACCGTCCCGACCAGCATCAAGCACAAGATCGCGATGTCCTGCGACGTCGACGACGAGGCCGTCGTGAACGCCGCCGACGCCCCGAGCATCTACGACATCCCGCGGGTCGTGCACGCCGAGGGACTGGACGCCTACGTGGTGCGCCGCCTCGACCTGCCGTTCCACGACGTCGAGTGGGGCGGCTGGAAGCGGGTCCTGGAGCGGGTGCACGAGCCGGAGCACAACGTCGAGATCGCCCTGGTGGGCAAGTACATCGACCTGCCGGACGCCTACCTGTCGGTCACCGAGGCCCTGCGTGCCGGCGGCTTCGACAACGACACCCGGGTCGCGATCCGGTGGGTCGCCGCGGACGACTGCAGCACGCCGTCCGGGGCGCAGGAGGCGCTCGCCGGGGTCGACGCGATCCTGGTGCCCGGAGGCTTCGGCGTGCGCGGGATCGACGGCAAGGTGGGTGCGCTGCGCTGGGCCCGCGAGAACCTCGTGCCGACGCTGGGCATCTGCCTCGGCCTGCAGTCGATGGTCATCGAGTACGCACGCAACGTGCTCGGGCTGACGCACGCGTCCTCGACGGAGTTCGACCCCGACTCGGTGGACCCGGTCATCGCGACCATGGCCGAGCAGCTCGCCATCGTCGGCGGCGACGGCGACCTGGGTGGCACGATGCGGCTCGGCGCCTACCCGGCGCGGCTCGCCGAGGACTCGGTGGTGGCCGAGACCTACGGGAGCACCGAGGTCTCCGAGCGGCACCGGCACCGGTACGAGGTCAACAACCTCTACCGCGAGCGCCTGAACGAGGCGGGGTTGCGAATCAGCGGCACGTCCCCGGACGGGGACCTGGTGGAGTTCGTCGAGCTGCCGGCCGACGTGCACCCGTACTACGTCAGCACGCAGGCGCACCCGGAGTTCAAGTCGCGGCCCACCGGGTCCCACCCGCTGTTCTCCGGCCTGGTCTCGGCGGCCCTCGTGCGTCAGGGCGTCTCCGCGTGAGCGCCGGGGCCGCGCCCGCGGTGGCCGACGAGATCGCGCCCCGCCCCGTCGTCGGACGCGAGGTCCTGCACGCCGGTGCGATCTCGGACATGGTGCGCGACGAGGTCGACCTCGGCGACGCCGGTGTGGTCTCGCGCGAGTACCTGGACCACCCCGGTGCGGTCGCGATCGTCACGCTGGACCCGCAGGACCGGGTCCTGCTCCTGCGCCAGTACCGGCACCCGGTGCGCGCCGCGATGTGGGAGGTCCCCGCCGGGCTGCTCGACGTCGTCGACGAGCCGGCCGTCGACGCGGCGGCCCGCGAGCTCGCCGAGGAGGCCGACCTCGTGGCCGAGCGCTGGGACGTGCTGGTCGACTACGCCACCACCCCGGGCTCCAGCAACGAGGCGGTGCGGGTGTTCCTCGCCCGTGACGTGCGGCCCGTCCCCGAGGCGGACCGGCACGAACGGCACGGCGAGGAGGCCGAGATCGTCACCCGGTGGGTGGCGCTGGACGACGCGGTGGGCCTGACGCTGACGGGGGAGCTGCACAACCCCTCGGCCGTGGTCGGCATCCTCGCCGCCGCCGCGAGTCGCGCGGGAGGCTGGACGTCGCTCCGTCCGGTCGCCTCGGGGTGGCCCTACCGCCGCACCGGACGCCTCGCCGACGGGACGTGACACCCGGGCGCGGCGGCGGCGTCGCGACTGCGGGGGCCGGGCTCAGGCGCGGGTGCGCAGCCTGAGCACGGTCCGGGCCGTGGCCCAGACGAGGAGCGCGGCCCCCAGCATGTGCAGGCCGACGAGCAGCTCGGGCAGCCCGGTGAAGTACTGCGTGTAGCCGATGGCGCCCTGGGCGAGCGTTACGGCCAGCAGCACCCAGGCTCCGCGGCGCGCGTGCGTGACGAGCCCGCCGTCGCCGGCGCGGTGCAGCAGCACGAGCAGTCCGGCGAGCACGGCGACGAACAGCCACACCGACGCGGAGTGTGCCCGGGTCATCAGCAGCGGGTCGACGGCGAACCGGTAGCCGACCTCGGCGTCGCCCGAGTGGGGTCCGGCGCCGGTGACGACCACGCCGAGGCACACGACCGGGATCACGAGGTAGCCGAGCGTCCGGCCGGCCAGGGTGGCGGCGCGGCCGACGACCGGCTCCGGGGCGCCGTCGCCCTCGCGCTGGCGGTGCAGGAGGTAGGTGGACAACCACACGAGGGCTGCCGAGGCCACGAAGTGCAGCGAGACGAGGGCCGGGTTGAGGTCGAGCAGCACGACGACCCCCCCGAGGACGGCCTGGAAGACGACCCCGGCGAGGGGCACGACGCCGAGCCACCGGTAGGAGCGTGACCGGCTGCGGTCGGTCAGCACCAGCAGCAGCACGGCGAGCGCGATGACCGCCAGCACACCCGTCATGGTGCGGTTCCCGAACTCGACGAACGGGTGGTAGCTGGTCGCCTCGTGGAAGACGGGGGTGAACTCGCCCGGCTCGCACAGCGGCCAGGTGGAGCAGCCGAGGCCGGAGCCCGTGAGGCGGACCGCGCCGCCGGTGACGATGATGCCGATCTGGGCGACGACGTTGGCGATCAGCACGCCACGGGTCCACCCCCGGAACCGGGCGAGCCGGTCGGGGCGGGCTGGGGTGCTCGGGGCCTCGGCGGGGGCGGGCGTGCTCACGGATCTACGGTAGTGCCTGGCGGCGGGCAGCCGGTCCGACGGCGCCCGCCACCGGGTGTGAGATCGGCCCCGCGCCGCAGCGCGGGCGTCAGTGCCAGCGGAACAGCCGGCCCGCTCCCGCCCCGAACGCCGCCGTCCAGCCGAGCAGCACCGCGATGCTCAGCGGGGGGACGCCGGTGCCGAGCAGCGCACCGCGCAGCCCTTCGCCGAGCGCCCCGGAGGGCAGGAACGCCGCGACGTGCGCGAGCGCGCCCGGCAGCTCCGCGGGTGGGACGATCAGGCCGCCGCCGACCACGAGCAGGACGAGCACGAGGTTGGCCACGGCGAGCACGCCCTCGGCCCGGAGCGTGCCCGCCAGCAGCAGGGCGAGCGCGGTGAAGGCGGCCGTCCCGAGCAGGCCCAGGAGCAGCGCGGGCACGATCCCGGCGAGCACCGGGTCCCAGCCCAGCGCCAGCGCCACGGCCCCGATCACCACGACCTGGACGGCCTCGACGGCCAGCACGCCGAGGATCTTCCCGGCCAGCAGGCCGCCGCGGCCGAGCGGGGTGGTGGCCAGCAACCGCAGCACGCCGTTGCGGCGGTCGAAGGCGGTGGCGATGGACTGCGAGGTGAACGCGGTGGTCACGCAGGCCAGGGCGAGGACGCCCGGGGTGACGAAGTCGACGCGCGTCGCGCCCGCGGTCTCCAGCTCGAGGACGGAGGTGCGCACGAGCCCGACCAGGAGCAGCACCGGGACCACGAGCGTGACCAACAGCTGTTCGCCGTTGCGCAGGATGGCGCGTGTCTCGAAGGAGGCCTGGGCGGCGATCCGTCGCGCCAGGGGTGCGGCGCCGAGGTTCGCGGCCGGGTCGGCGGGGTTCGGGGCGAGGGTCTCGGTCATCGCAGCTGCCGTCCGGTCAGGTCGAGGAAGACGTCTTCGAGAGTACGGCGGCCGACGGTGATGCCGCCGACGAGCGCGTCCTGGTCGGCGAGCCAGCCCGTCAGGGTGGCCAGGGCGGTGGGCTCCACGGTGCCGGTGACGGCGTACTCCCCGGGTGCGGTCTCCGTGGCCGACCAGGCGCCGTCGGGCGCGCCGCGGCGCAGGCGTGCGGTGAGCGCGGCCACGTCCAGGCCGCGCCGTGCGGTGAACCGGATGCTCGGCCCCCCGTGGCCGCTGCCGTCGGCCAGGAGGTCGGGCACGCTGCCCGAGGCGATGACCCGGCCGTGGTCGACCACGTGGACGACGTCGGCGAGGTCCTCGGCCTCGTCCATGAGGTGCGTGGTGAGCACGACGGCGACGCCCGCGTCGCGCAGCTCGCGCACCAGGTCCCACACGGCGTGCCGCGACTGGGGGTCCATGCCGGCGCTGGGCTCGTCGAGGAAGACGACCTCGGGACGGCCCACGACGGCGGCGGCGAGCGCGAGCCGCTGGCGCTGGCCGCCGGAGAGCCGGCGGACGGTGGTGCGGGCGAACGAGTGCAGGCCCAGCCGCTCGGCGAGCCCGTCGACGTCGCGCGGTGCGGCGTACATGGCGGCGACGTGCCGGAGCATCTCCATCGCCCGCACGCCGGTGGGCAGCCCGCCGTCCTGCAGCATGACGCCCACCCGGGGGCGCAGCGCGACGGCGTCGGCGACGGGGTCGAGCCCCAGGACGCGCACGGTGCCGCCGTCGGGGGAGCGCAGGCCCTCGCAGCTCTCGATCGTGGTGGTCTTGCCCGCCCCGTTGGGTCCGAGCACCGCGGTGACGGCCCCGGCGGTAGCCTGCAGGTCGAGGCCGTCGACGACGGCTCGGCCGCCGTAGGTCTTGCGCAGTCCGCGCACGTCGACGGCGCCGCCGGGTGGCGTATCGGTGGTGGGCACCAGAGGATTCTACGAGCGCGTCGAGACCGAGACACCCAGGACCAGGAGTGACGATGACCTTCTACACGTTCGCCCAGCCCGCCGATCTCGCACAGCTCGCGCGGCGCATCTGGTACTGGCCGGTGATCCGCGGCGTGCTGGCCGTGGTCTTCGGGCTGCTGGCGATCTTCCTGCCCGACAAGACGCCGGGCCTGCTGGTGCAGGTGTTCGGGGTCTTCGTGATCGTGGACGGCATCGCCTCGCTCGTCGACGGGCTGCGTCGGCGTGGCTCGCAGGCCGGCTCCGTGAACCTCGGCATCGGTGTGGTGGCCGTCGTGTTCGGTGCCGTGCTGCTGTTCCTGCCGGGGCTGGCGCTCGGGCTCGTCCTCGCTCTCATCGCGGTCTGGGCGCTGGTGTTCGGGCTGCTGCAGATCTTCGGCGCGTTCGCCGTGCGGACCCGCGGCGGTGCCTCCTGGGTCTGGACGCTCGTCTCCGGACTGCTGTTCGTGGCCCTGGCGATCGTCTGCTTCACGAACCCGGGCGGGACGATCGAGGTGATGTCGGTGATCGTCGGCATCTTCGCCGTGGTCATCGGCGCCGCGCTCGTGGCCCTGGGGGTCAAGCTGCGCACCCTGGGTGCTCAGGGTCCGGCCGGGGGCGGCGACGTGGTGGACGGCGAGGTCATCGAGGGGTGAGCCGACGCGGTGGTCGCCCCCGGCGGGATGAACACCGTGTGAAACCTCTGTGACGTATGTCGCAGCCGCGTGCCACGACCTGCGGTTCCGCGCCGTCGGTGAGGCATGCCTTGCTTGACATCCGCCATTACGCAACAAGGATGTTCTGTATATCGGCAGGCATCCGGACGGCGGGGAGGTGAGCACATGACGACGACGCAGGCTGCGGTCGCTCCGGCCCCTCCGGCTGTGGGTGACACCGACGGCACCCGCCGCCGCGTGCTCGAGCTCGTCGCCGCGCAGGGCCCCGTCACCGCGGGCGAGCTCGCCCGCACGCTGGACCTCACCCCGGCCGCCGTCCGTCGGCACCTGGGCTGCCTGGAGCAGGACGGGACCATCACCGTGCACGACGCCGGTCCGGCCGCCGGGCAGGCGCGGCGCGGTCGTCCGGCGCGTCACTACGTGGTCAGCACCGCCGGCCAGGCCGAGCTCGGCGGCGGCTACACCGAGCTGGCCACCCAGGCGATGCGCTTCCTGCGGCACGCCGCGGGCGACTCCGCCGTCGCCGACTTCGCCGCCGAGCGCAACGCCGCCGTCGTGCGGCGCTACGCTCCCCGGCTGACGGCGTCGGACCCGCACGAGCGGGCGAACCAGCTCGCCGAGCTGCTCACCGCCGACGGGTACGCCGCCTCCGTGCGGCCCGTCGCCGGGCCGCGGGTGCCCACCGTCCAGCTGTGCCAGGGCCACTGCCCGGTGCAGCACGCGGCCGAGGAGTTCTCCGAGCTGTGCGAGGCCGAGGCCCGCGGCTTCTCCGAGCTGCTCGGCACGCACGTCCAACGGCTCGCGACCCTGGCAGGCGGCGCGCACGCCTGCGTCACGAACATCCCGCTGTCTCCCCCCACCACCGCCGGGCGCACCGGCGGCACGCAGGAAGGATCACGATGAGCGCTCCGACCCAGGACACCGCCGCCCAGGCGGAAGCCCAGCAGGGTGCCGACACCCGGACCGACGAGGAGATCATCGCCTCGATCGGCGCCTACGAGTACGGCTGGCGTGACTCCGACGCCGCCGGCGAGGTCGCCGAGCGCGGCCTCAACGAGGGGGTCGTCCGCAACATCTCCGCGCTCAAGAAGGAGCCGGAGTGGATGCTGAAGGCGCGCCTCAAGGCGCTGCGGCTCTTCGACAAGAAGCCCATGCCGAGCTGGGGCGCCGACCTCACCGGGATCGACTTCGACCGCATCAAGTACTTCGTCCGCTCCACGGAGAAGCAGGCCACCAGCTGGGAGGACCTGCCCGAGGACATCAAGGCCACCTACGACAAGCTCGGCATCCCCGAGGCGGAGAAGCAGCGCCTCGTCGCCGGCGTGGCCGCGCAGTACGAGTCCGAGGTCGTCTACCACCAGATCCGTGAGGACCTGGAGGCCCAGGGCGTCATCTTCGTCGACACCGACACCGGCCTGCGCGACTACCCCGAGCTGTTCGAGGAGTACTTCGGCACGGTGATCCCGGCCGGGGACAACAAGTTCTCGGCGCTGAACTCCGCCGTCTGGTCGGGTGGCTCGTTCGTCTACGTCCCCCCGGGCGTGCACGTCGAGATCCCGCTGCAGGCCTACTTCCGGATCAACACCGAGAACATGGGCCAGTTCGAGCGGACGCTGATCATCGCGGACGAGGGCTCCTACGTGCACTACGTCGAGGGCTGCACCGCGCCGATCTACACCTCGGACTCGCTGCACAGCGCCGTCGTGGAGATCGTCGTCAAGAAGAACGCCCGCGTGCGCTACACGACCATCCAGAACTGGTCGAACAACGTCTACAACCTGGTCACCAAGCGCGCCACGGCCGAGGCCGGCGCCACCATGGAGTGGGTCGACGGCAACATCGGCTCCAAGGTCACCATGAAGTACCCGGCGATCTACCTGCTGGGCGAGCACGCCCGCGGCGAGACGCTGTCCATCGCCTTCGCCGGCGAGGGCCAGCACCAGGACGCCGGCGCCAAGATGGTGCACGCGGCGCCCCGGACGTCGTCGTCGATCGTGTCGAAGTCCGTCGCCCGCGGTGGCGGACGCACGTCCTACCGCGGTCTGGTCCAGGTGCTCGAGGGCGCCGAGGCCTCCGCGTCGAACGTGCTGTGCGACGCGCTGCTCGTCGACCAGATCTCCCGGTCCGACACCTACCCGTACGTCGACGTCCGCGAGGACGACGTGTCCATGGGGCACGAGGCGACGGTGTCCAAGGTGAGCGAGGACCAGCTGTTCTACCTCATGTCCCGAGGACTGGACGAGACCGAGGCCATGGCCATGATCGTGCGCGGGTTCATCGAGCCCATCGCGCGCGAGCTGCCCATGGAGTACGCGCTCGAGCTCAACCGCCTCATCGAGCTGCAGATGGAAGGGTCCGTCGGCTGAAATGACTGCCACCACCGATCTCACGACAGATCACTCGCGCGCCGTGGCCGACGGCGCCCACTCCCACGCGGCCGGCGCCGTCCCGGCCGGGTCGCGCGCGGAGCGCGTCACCTCCTTCGACCTGGCGGACATCCCGGTGCCGTCCGGTCGCGAAGAGGAGTGGCGCTTCTCTCCCGTCGCCCGGCTCCAGCCGCTCTTCGCCGACGACCTCGCCTCCGACGGCGTCGCGGTGAGCGTCGAGGCCGCGCCGGAGGTCAAGGTCGAGACGGTCGCCCGCGACGACGCCCGCCTGGGCACGGCCGGCAAGCCCGGCGACCGCACCGCCGTCACCGCGTGGAACGCCGTGACCGAGGCCACCGTCGTCACGGTCCCCGCCGAGGCGGTCGCGTCCGACGTCACCTCGGTACGGCTCGACGCCACCTCGAAGGACGCGACGGCGCAGCACCTGCTGGTGCACGCCGAGCGGCACTCCGAGGCCGTCGTCGTCATCGACCACCGCGGTGACGCACTGCTCAACCAGACGGTCGAGATCGTCGTCGACGACGGCGCGCACCTGACCGTCGTGTCGGTCCAGGACTGGGCCGACGGCGCCGTGCACGCGTCCAGCCACCGGGCGGCGATCGGTCGCGACGCCAAGCTCAAGCACGTGGTGGTGACGTTCGGCGGCGATGTCGTGCGCATCACCCCGGACGCGACGTTCACCGCCACCGGCGGCGAGGTCGAGATGGTCGGGCTGTACTTCGCCGACGCGGACCAGCACCAGGAGCACCGGTTGTTCGTCGACCACGCCGTGCCGAGCTGCAAGTCTCGCGTGACGTACAAGGGCGCGCTGCAGGGTGCGGCGGCGCACACGGTGTGGGTCGGCGACGTGCTGATCCAGGCGGAGGCCGAGAACACCGACACCTACGAGCTCAACCGCAACCTGGTCCTGACCGACGGTGCGCGGGCGGACTCGGTGCCGAACCTGGAGATCGAGACCGGCGAGATCGCCGGGGCGGGTCACGCCTCGGCGACCGGACGGTTCGACGACGAGCAGCTCTTCTACCTCATGGCGCGCGGCATCCCCGAGATCGACGCCCGGCGTCTGGTGGTGCGCGGCTTCTTCGCCGAGCTCATCCAGGACATCGGCGTCGAGGCCGTCGAGGCACGCCTGCTCGCCTCGATCGAGGCCGAGCTGGAGAAGTCGATGAGCGTCATCACGGGCGCCCCGGCCGCGGAGTGAGCACGTCGTGACCGAACAGATCGCCTGCGCGACCGACGACCTGGCTCCCGAGGAGACGCTGCTCGTCGAGCTCTCCGCCGCCGACGGCGCCACCGTCCCGGTCGCCGTCGTGCGGGACGCCGACGGCACCTTCCACGCCATCAGCGACATCTGCTCCCACGGGGCCGTGTCGCTGTCCGACGGCGAGGTCGAGGGCTGCCGCGTGGAGTGCTGGCTGCACGGGTCGCAGTTCGACCTGCGCACCGGCCGGCCCCTGCAGCTGCCCGCGACCCAGCCCGTCCCCGTCTACCCGGTCACCGTGGACGGCGACAAGGTGCTCGTCGACATCGACGCACCGCTCGCCGCCGCGTCCTGACCGCCCAGCCTTTTCGAGAACAGACCTGGAGAACCATCTGATGTCCACCCTGGAGATCCGCGACCTGCACGTCAGCGTCCAGACGAAGGAAGGCGCCAAGCCGATCCTGCGCGGCGTCGACCTGACCATCGCCTCCGGCGAGACGCACGCCATCATGGGGCCGAACGGCTCCGGCAAGTCGACCCTGGCCTCGGCGCTGGCCGGCCACCCCAAGTACGAGGTCACGTCCGGCACCGTCACCCTCGACGGTGAGGACGTCCTGGCCATGACGGTGGACGAGCGGGCCCGTGCGGGCCTGTTCCTGGCCATGCAGTACCCGGTCGAGGTGCCGGGCGTGTCGGTGGCCAACTTCCTGCGCACCGCCAAGACCGCCATCGACGGCGAGGCCCCCGCCCTGCGCACGTGGGGCAAGGAGGTCAAGGGCGCGATGGAGAACCTGCGCATCGACTCCGCGTTCGCCGAGCGCTCGGTCAACGAGGGCTTCTCCGGCGGCGAGAAGAAGCGCCACGAGATCCTGCAGATGGAGCTCTTCAAGCCCCGCTTCGCGATCCTCGACGAGACCGACTCCGGTCTGGACGTCGACGCGCTGCGCGTGGTGTCCGAGGGCGTCAACCGCGCCAAGGACGCCACCGACGTCGGCGTGCTGCTCATCACGCACTACACGCGCATCCTGCGCTACATCAAGCCCGACTTCGTGCACGTGTTCGTCGACGGCCGGATCGCCGAGGAGGGCGGCCCCGAGCTCGCCGAGCGGCTCGAGGACGAGGGCTACGACCGCTTCCTGACCACGGGCGCCACGGCGACCGCCTGAGGCAGCGATCATGTCCGCCACCGACACCGTGCGTCCGGCACCGGCCGAGTCCTTCACCCCCGGTGAGCTCGCCGCGGTGCGGGCCGACTTCCCGCTGCTCGGACGCACGGTGCGGGGCGGCCGTCCGCTGGTCTACCTCGACTCGGCGGCCACGTCGCAGAAGCCGAACGTGGTGCTGGAGGCCGAGGTCGAGTTCTACGAGCAGCGCAACGCGGCCGTGCACCGTGGGGCGCACCAGCTGGCCGAGGAGGCCACCGAGGCCTTCGAGGGGGCCCGGTCGGCCGTGGCGGGGTTCGTGGGGGCCGACGCCGACGAGATCGTCTGGACACCCGGCGCGACGGCGGCGATCAACCTCGTCACCTACGCCCTGTCGAACGCCACCCTGGGGCGCGGGGGAGCGGCCGCCGAACGGTTCCGCCTGGCACCGGGCGACGAGATCGTGGTCACCGAGGCCGAGCACCACGCCAACCTCGTGCCGTGGCAGGAGCTCTGCGCCCGCACCGGGGCCGTCCTGCGCTGGTTCGGCGTGGACGACGACGGTCGGCTCGACCTGTCGGACGTCGGCTCGGTGATCACCGACCGCACCCGCGTCGTGGCGTTCGGGCACGTGTCCAACGTGACCGGCGCCGTCGCCCCGGTGGCCGAGATCGTCGCGGCCGCGCGCCGCGTCGGGGCGCTGACCGTGCTGGACGCCTGCCAGTCGGTCCCGCACCTGCCGGTGGACCTGCACGCCCTCGGCGTCGATCTCGCGGCCTTCAGCGCCCACAAGATGCTCGGCCCCACCGGCGTCGGCGCGCTCTACGGCCGGCGTGAGGTGCTCGAGGCGATGCCTCCCGTCAGCACGGGCGGGTCGATGGTCGAGGTCGTCACCATGACCGAGACCACCTTCCTGCCGCCGCCGCAGCGCTTCGAGGCCGGCACGCAGATGGTGGCCCAGGCCGTCGGCATGGGCGTGGCCGCGCAGTGGCTGGACGAGCTCGGCATGGACCGGGTCGCCGCGCACGAGCGGGAGATCGCCGCCGAGCTGCTGCGGATCACCGAGATCCCCGGCGTCCGCGTGGTCGGCCCGACCGACACGCGCGACCGCGTCGGCGTGGTGTCGTTCGTCGTCGACGGCGTGCACGCTCACGACGTCAACCAGGTGCTGGACGACCAGGGCATCGCGATCCGGGTCGGCCACCACTGCGCCCAGCCGCTGCACCGCCGGTTCGGGCTCGCTGCCACGGCGAGAGCGTCCGCGTCGGTGTACACCGGTGTGGAGGACGTCGCCGCGTTCCGGGAATCCCTGTCCGGGGTGCGTGCGTTCTTCGGGGCGGAGTGAGGAGACCGGCATGAGCTCGCTGCAGGACCTGTACCAGCAGGTCATCCTGGACCACGCCAAGCATCCGCACGGCCGCGGGCTCGTCGAACCGACGGCCGGGCACCTGACCGGCGAGTCGCACCAGGTCAACACGACGTGCGGCGACGAGATCACCCTGCGGGTGGACGTGCGGACCTCCGGGGCCGACGACTCGACGCTCGAGCAGGTGTCGTGGGAGGGGCAGGGATGCTCCATCTCGCAGGCCTCCGCCTCGGTCATGACCGAGCTGGTCACCGGCCGCACCCTCGGAGAGGTCGCGGACCTCGACGCCGCGTTCCACGCGCTGATGGCCTCGCGCGGCAAGGGCCTGGACGACGAGGAGACCCTCGACGCGCTGGGCGACGGCGAGGCCTTCACCGGCGTCTCGCAGTACCCCGCCCGTATCAAGTGCGCGCTGCTCGGCTGGGCGGCGCTGAAGGACTCGCTGGTGCGCAGCGGCGCACCGGCCGACGGATCCGGAGGATCTGATGACCGATAACACGACCGACACCGCCGCCGCGGCCACGCCGGCGCCGGGCGCGACGACCGCGGCCGACGTCGAGGAGGCGCTGCGCGACGTCATCGACCCCGAGCTGGGGATCAACGTCGTCGACCTCGGGCTGATCTACGGCGTCGAGGTGGACCAGAACAACCACGCCACCATCGACATGACGCTGACGTCCGCGGCCTGCCCGCTGACGGACGTCATCGAGGACCAGGCCGCGCAGGCTCTCGAAGGCATCGTGACCGGCCAGCGCATCAACTGGGTGTGGATGCCGCCCTGGGGTCCGGAGAAGATCACGGACGACGGCCGCGAGCAGCTGCGGATGCTCGGCTTCAACGTCTGAGGACGCCCGCGGCGTCAGTAACCGACGGGGGTCTCGACCGACTGCCAGTGCCACGGCTCGGGGAGCCGTCCGTCCGGCTCGGCCCAGGCCGGGTGCGTCCAGCCGTACTCCTCGGCGTGCTCCGTCATCCAGGCGTAGGGCGCACCGTCGAAGCTCCCCGGTCCCATGCTGAGGTCGACGGCGGTGCCCAGCCCGTGGTTCGAGCAGCCCGGGGGAGCCGCGAGCGGGTTCGGGTTCTCGGGGTCGTACACCGCGACCTGCTGGGCATAGCTCCGGTAGGCCGAGTTCACCGTGAGGTGCTCGCCGAACTCCGCCCGGTACGCCTCGTCGAGCGCGACCAGCCCGTCCAGGAGGTCGGCCCGGACGGACAGCCCGGGCGCGAAGGGGATCGGCGCGAGCCGCTCCGCGCGGAGCTTGCCGCCCTGCGGGAACCAGACCTGGTCGGGCTCGGGGCAGGCGACGGCGTCCTGGGCCGACATGAGCTCGGTGGTGGCGAGGTCGACGTCGTCCCGGCGCGTGCCGAGGTCGGCGGCCACGCCCTCCAGGTCGGCGAGCGGCATCGCGTCGAGGCGGTCCGGCGTCGTCCGGGCGAGCGCGTCGTGGCTGCCGGCCAGGGCGTCGCGCAGTGCCGTGCGTGCGGCCCGGCCCGCGCCCCTGCCCTCGTCGGCGAGCTCGTCGGTGGCGGTGACGATGCGTTCGGCCCGGCGCTGCACCGGTGCGATCGTCGTGCGGACCTCGACGGCCTGCTCGGTCGCGAGGACCCGGCGGGAGCCGTGCACCGCCGCGACCGCCCGGACGACGCGGTCACCGGCCTCGACGGCGTCACCCGGGCCGCGGTCCAGGACCGGTCGGCCCGCCAGGACGGTCGCAGCGTCGTCGATCGCGGACGACAGGTCCGAACGCACCTGGTCGTCGGCGACCTTGTCGACCGAGTCGTCGAGCTCGTCCTGCGCGGCGTCGACCTGAGCTGTCAGCGCGTCGGCCTCCACCTCCAGGACGCGTCCGACGCCGTACCCCGTGGCGGCGAGCACCCCGACCACCGTGAGCGTGAGGAGGGTCCGCGCGACACGGGTGCCGGACCGGCCGACCCGTCGGGCCCGGACGTGCCGCAACGCCTCGTCGACGTGCTCCGCTCGCGGGGCGACGACGGCCAGCAGCCCGCCGGCCAGGAACGCCCCGGCGGCGTAGCAGACCAGGTCCGCCGTCCCGAAGGTGGTGCCCAGCACCCACCGCGCGGCGGGCAGACGCTCGAGCAGCTCGGCGGGCGGGGCGGTCAGGTGCGACAGCTCGATCGCGGTGCACACCGCCAGGGCGGTCGCGGCGGCGGCGGCCCGGTGCGCGCGCGGGAACGCCAGCACCACGAGCCAGACGATCAGCATCGCGTAGAGCAGGTCACCGAGCGGTCCGGCGACGGCGTCGGGCAGCCACTGCCGTGCGGCGAGCCCGGCCAGGACCGTGGCGACGGCCAGGGTGAACGTCGTCACCCGGGGGATGCGGGGAGCGGCCATGATCACCCCGCCGCGGGCGCGGTGCGCGCGAGGAAGGCCAGCAGCGCGCGGTTGAACGCGCGCGGCTGCTCGATGTTGGCGGCGTGGCCGTCGCGGGGCAGGACCACCGACTCGCCCCGGGCGGCGAGGTCCGCGGCCGCGGCCGCGTGGCTCGCGGGCCAGAACTCGCTGGCGGCACCGGCGACGAACAGCACGGGCAGGGACGTGGCGGCGACGACGGGTCGCCAGTCCCGCCGGGCGTGGTCGTCCAGGAGGGCGAGCTCGCCCGGGGACAGCGCCGTCCCGGCGCCGCGCATCGCGCGCAGGAGACGCACGAGCCGCAGGCCGCGGCGCAGGAGGGGCGTCCCGTGCCCGGTGTCGGGGATGCGTTCGGCGAACAGGGTGTCCGCCGTGGTCGCGTCGTACCCGTAGAAGCCGTGCGGCCATCCCGCCCCGTTCAGCATTCGCGGGGTCTGGTCGACCGAGACGACGGCGGCGGCGCGGGGTGCGCCGGTCTGCGCGACGTGCGACCAGACGGTGCTGGCGCCCATCGACGCGCCGACCAGCACCGCGCCGTGCAGGTCCAGGGCGTCGAGCACGACGCCGACGTCGCGACCCCGCCGGTCCATGTCGACCTGCGCGGGGCGGTCCGCCCGGCCGTGACCGCGCAGGTCGACCGCCAGGACGCGGTACCCCGCGGCGACCAGGGGGCCGACCTGGTACCGCCACGAGGTGGCGGGTGCCGTGAAGCCCGCCAGCAGCACGACGGGACGGCCGGCAGGGTCACCGTGGTCGGTGAGGTCGAGCCGGACGCCGTCGTCGGCGACGAGGGTGCTCATCGGGTCATCCTGGGGTGGGGAACGCCTTGCCGGGGTTGAGCAGGCCGTGCGGGTCGAGCGCGTCCTTGATCGCCCGGTGCATCGCGAGGGTGGCCCGATCGAGCTCGGCCGCCGCACCGGGGAGCTTGAGCAGGCCGACGCCGTGCTCGCCGGTGACCGTGCCGCCGAGCGCGCGGCACTCGTCGACGATGCGGTCGAAAGCCGCCTTGGCGCGGGCCTTCGCGGCGTCGTCGCCGTCGGGCGCGATGATCAGCGGGTGTAGGTTGCCGTCGCCGGCGTGCGCGATGTTGGCGATGACGACGTCGGCCTCCGCGGCGATCGCCTCGATGCGTGCGAGCATCCGGGGCACCGCGGTGCGGGGGACGCAGACGTCCTCGGTGAGCACGGGGCCGAGCCGCTCGAGGGCGGGATAGGCGAGGCGGCGGGCGAGGAAGAGTCGGTCGACGTCCTCCGCCGCGACGGCGCGCTCCACCGGGGTGCCGCCCGCGTCCTCGAAGAGCGTGGCGACCTGCTGTGCCAGGGACTCGCCCACCGCGCCCGGCTCGTCGACCGAGGCCAGCAGCAGGGCGGCCGCGCCCTCGGGCAGCGTCCAGCCCTGCCAGTCGGCGACGGCGCGCAGGCACGTGCTGTCGACGAGCTCCAGGGCGGCGGGCACGATCCCCGCGGCGGAGACCGCGGCCACCGCCTCTCCGGCGTCGGTCAGGGACGAGAACCAGCCGACGACGGCGCGGTCCTCGCGCCCGCCGAGCGGCCGCAGCCTCAGCGTCACGTCCACGACGACCCCGAGGGTGCCCTCGGAGCCGACGAGCAGCCCGGTGAGGTCGTACCCGGTGACGCCCTTGGCCGTGGTGCGGCCGAGCCTTGCGACGGTGCCGTCGGCCAGCACGACCGTCATCCCGAGGACGTAGTCGCGGGTGACGCCGTACTTGACGCAGCAGATCCCGCCCGCGTTGGTGGCGACGTTGCCGCCGATCGTCGAGATCGCCCGGCTCGCCGGGTCCGGCGGGTACCAGAGCCCGTCCTGGGCGACCCGCCGGCGCAGGTCGTCGTTGAGCACCCCGGCCTCCACGACGGCGAAGCGTTCGTCGGTGTCGACGGCGAGGATCCGGGTCATGCGCTCCAGCGACAGCACGACCGAGCCCGCCGTCGCGTTGGCCCCGCCCGACAGGCCCGTGCCGGCCCCCCGCGGGACGACGGGCGCACCGTGGGCGGCCGCGATCCGGACCGTTGCGACGACGTCGTCCAGGCTCGTGGCGAGGACGACGGCGCCGGGCGTCGCGTGGTCCGCCCACTCGGCGTCGTCGTGGCTGTAGCGGTCGGTCTCCACCGCGTCGGTGAGCACGGCGCCCTCGGGCAGTGCGCTTCTCAGGGCCGCGACCAGCGCGGGTGACTCGTCGTCGATCATGACGTCCGGATCGTACCGTCTCGTCCGGTGGCGGGCCGAGACGTCCGGCGCCGGGACGTCGTGACGCAGGTCGCTGCACCGGCCGCACCCCGGCCCGTAGACTGGCGGCGGATCCCCTGCACTCTTTCGAAGGACACCCCTGCCTTGATCACCGCCCACGGCGTCGAGCTGCGCTTCGGCGCCCGCGTCCTGCTGCACGAGGCCACGTTCCGCGTGGCTCCGGGCGACCGCGTCGGCCTCGTCGGCCGCAACGGGGCCGGCAAGACCACGCTCACCAAGACCCTCGCGGGCGAGACCCTGCCGGCGGGGGGCACCATCTCCCGCGGCAACGAGATCGGCTACCTGCCGCAGGACCCGCGTACCGGCGACCTCGACGTCATCGCGATGGACCGGGTGCTCAGCGCTCGCGGCCTCGACAAGATCGTCGCGAAGATGCGGGCGGCGGAGAAGGAGATGGCCAGCGAGGACGCCGACGTCCAGGCGGCCGCCCTGGAGCGGTACCCGAAGCTGGAGACGCGGTTCCTCGCGGCCGGCGGCTACTCGGCGGAGTCCGAGGCGCACCGGATCACGAGCAACCTCGCGCTGGACGACCGCATCCTCGCCCAGCCGCTGCACACGCTCTCCGGCGGGCAGCGCCGTCGCATCGAGCTGGCGCGGATCCTGTTCTCCGGCGTCGACACCCTGCTGCTGGACGAGCCCACCAACCACCTCGACGCCGACTCCATCGTCTGGCTGCGCGACTACCTCAAGTCGTACTCCGGTGGCTTCATCGTCATCTCCCACGACGTCGAGCTGCTGCGCGCGACGGTCAACAAGGTGTTCCACCTGGACGCCAACCGTGGCGAGCTCGACCAGTACAGCCTCGGCTGGGACGGCTACGTCGCCCAGCGCGAGCAGGACGAGCGGCGTCGTCGGCGTGAGCGCGCCAACGCCGAGAAGAAGGCCGGCACCCTGATGGCCCAGGCCAACAAGATGCGGGCGAAGGCGTCCAAGGCGACCGCCGCGCAGAACATGATCAAGCGGGCCGAGCGCATGCTGGCCGGCACCGAGGGGGAGCGCCAGACGGACAAGGTGGCCGCCCTGCGGTTCCCGAAGCCGGCGCCCTGCGGCAAGACGCCGCTCACGGCGCGCGAGCTGTCCAAGAGCTACGGCTCGCTCGAGGTCTTCGCCGGGGTCGACCTGGCGATCGACCGCGGTTCCCGTGTGGTCATCCTCGGTCTGAACGGTGCGGGCAAGACGACGATGCTGCGCCTGCTGGCAGGCGTGGAGACGCCGGACACGGGTGAGGTGCTGCCGGGCCACGGGCTCAAGATGGGCTACTACGCCCAGGAGCACGACATGCTCGACATGGACGCCACCGTGGTGGAGAACCTGCGGCACAGCGCCCCGGACCTCACCGACACCCAGGTCCGTACCACGCTCGGGTCGTTCCTCTTCTCCGGCGACGACGCCGAGAAGCCGGCGCACGTGCTGTCCGGTGGCGAGAAGACGCGCCTGGCGCTCGCCACGCTCGTGGTCTCCAGCGCGAACGTGCTGCTGCTGGACGAGCCGACGAACAACCTGGACCCGGCCTCGCGCCGCGAGATCCTCGGTGCGCTGAACACCTACGAGGGCGCGGTCATCATGGTGACGCACGACGACGGCGCGGTCGAGGCGCTCAACCCGGAGCGCGTGCTGCTGCTGCCGGACGGCGACGAGGACCTGTGGTCGGACGACTACGCGGAGCTCGTGTCCCTGGCCTGAGCGGCGTCGACGAGGGCGTCCTCGTGCTCCTCATCCACGTGCCGGCGCCGGGTGCGCTCCCGCCGCGGCCGTGAGGCCCCCTTCGGGTCCTCGGCCGCCAGGAGCTCGCCGGCGGTGACGGTCACGCCGCGCGTCTCGCGCCGCCACAGCGCGACGTACCCCCCGACGGCGCCGAGGGCGAAGATCGCCCACTGGAACGTGTAGCTCAGGTGCGACCCGGGGTCGGTGTCGGGGCGGGGCGTCGGCACGAGCCGCTCGGCGGCGGCCGGGTCCTCGGCGCGCATCTGCCCGTACGCACCGACGGCCGCGCCGTCGGCCCACGCGCCGCCGTCGGGCAGGGTGGCCAGGACCTGGGCGGTGTTGATGCGCTGCACCTGCCCCGCGGGGGCCCCGCGGTCGGAGGCCGGCTCGTCGGGGCGGAGCGTGACGGTGACCGCCACCTCGCCCGCGGGCGGGTCCGGCACGGCCGCGGGCCCGCTGGCGTCCTGGCCGAGCGGCACGAACCCACGGTCCACGACCAGCACGGCCGCCTCGCCGTCGAGCACCGTGCGCAGGGGGACGAGCACGTGGAACCCCGGTGTGCCGTTCACCGGACGGTTGCGCAGCAGCACCGTGTCGTCCGGGACGTAGGTGCCGACGACGACGGCGGGACGCCACTCGTCGTCGGCGTCCAGGACGTCGCCGGGCCCGGACAGCACCTCGTCCAGGGGGACGGGCTCGGACGTGTAGTTGGATTCGACGAGGTGGATCTGGGCCTCCCGGTCGGTGTACCGGTGCCACTGCCAGAACGCGGCCAGCACGCACAGGGCGGCCAGGAGCACGGCGGCCAGTCCGAGGGTGACCCACTGCCGGCGGGTGCGCCTCACACGCGCTCCAGGTCGTCGACCCCCACGGTCTGCTTCCAGAACCCGCGCGCGCCGAGGAACTGCTCGAGGTGCTCGCGGTGCTCGTCGCAGGCGAGCCACACCTTGCGCCGCTCGGGCGTGTGCAGCTTCGGGTTGTTCCACAGCAGGCCCCAGCGCGCCTCGGCCCGGCAGCCCTTGGCGGAGCACACGAGGGCGTCGTCGGCGACGGGGTCGGCGCCCAGGCCGAGTACGTCCATCAGGCGTCCTTCCGGTCGGTGTCGTCGTCGTCCGGCTGCTCCGCGCCGGCCCTCGGCGTGCCGGGGGAGGGATCGGCGACGTGGTCCACCACCCGGTGGTGGTCCTCGGCGCGGGGCGTCGGGCTCGCGGGGAGCTCGGCGGGCGGCGTCGGCGGGACGGCGGAGACCTCGTGGGTGGACCGGTCGCGGCCCGCGTTGGCGAAGATCACGGCCGTGTACGGCAGCAGGACGGCACCGGCGATGCAGACCCAGAACAGCCAGCTGTCGCGCACGAAGACGGCCGCGACGATGAGCACCAGCCGTACCCCCATCTGCCACAGATACTGGCGCAGGCGGCGTCCCTGGTCCTCGGCCATGCTCGCCGGGACCGCCGTGATCGAGGTGGCCTCGGGCGGGCGGGACGTGCTCACCCGTCCAGTCTACGGCCGCCGGGGGAGGCCGCCGACGCCTCGGCCTTGGAGGAATCCCACAAAGGCTGGGGGCGACGTAGGACGCGTCGGCAGCGCGGGACTGGTGACCCGGCGGGGTACGGTCGCACCGGTGCACGCCGGGTGCGCCCGGGCCTGGCCCGTCGTCGAGAGGAGCCCCTCGTGGCAGAGCAGCAGTCGGACGCAGGCCGGGTCGTGGTCGTGACCGGGGCGGCCCGGGGGATCGGCCGCGCCATCGCCGAGCGCTTCGTGGCCGCCGGCGACACGGTCGCCACGCTGTACCGCGGCGGCGACCTGCCCGACGGCGTGCACGGGTTCGTGGCCGACGTCACCGACAGCGCCGCCGTCGACGCGGCGTTCGCCGAGATCGAGCAGCGGCTGGGCGTGCCGGCGGTGCTGGTGGCCAACGCCGGCGTGACCCGCGACCAGCTCCTGATGCGCATGAGCGACGAGGAGTTCGACCAGGTGGTCGACGTGAACCTCACGGGCACCTTCCGCTGCGTGCGGCGTGCCTCGAAGGGCATGATCCGGGCGCGGTCGGGGCGCATCGTCCTCATCGGGTCGGTCGTGGGCCTGTACGGAGGCCCGGGCCAGGTCAACTACTCGGCCACCAAGGCCGCGCTGGTCGGCATGGCCCGTTCCGTGACGCGGGAGCTGGGCGGACGCGGGATCACCGCGAACGTCGTGGCACCCGGCTTCGTCGAGACGGACATGACCGCGGCGCTGCCCGAGGACACCCGGAAGAAGTACCAGGCCTCGATCCCGGCCGGCCGCTTCGCCTCCACCACCGAGGTGGCGGGCGTCGTGGAGTTCCTCGCCTCCGACGCCGCGGCCTACGTCTCGGGTGCCGTGATCCCCGTCGACGGCGGCCTGGGCATGGGTCACTGAACTGTCCAAACGGGCGCTGCGCCCGATACGCTCCCCACAGAACTTCACCGAAAGGTCATCATGGCTCTGCTCGACGGCAAGAAGCTGCTCATCACCGGCGTCCTCACGGACAGCTCGATCGCCTTCCACGCCGCGCGTCTCGCCCAGTCCGAGGGTGCCGAGGTGGTGCTCACCTCCTTCGGGCGCCAGATGAAGCTCACCCAGGCGTTCGCCAAGCGTCTGCCGGTCACGGCGCCCGTCGTCCAGCTCGACGTGACCAGCGCCGACGACCTGGCGACCCTGGCCGACCAGGTCGGTGAGCACACCGACCGCCTCGACGGCGTCGTGCACTCGATCGGTTTCGCACCCCAGTCCGTGATGGGCGGCAACTTCCTGTCGGCGCAGTGGGACGACGTCGCCACGGCCATGCAGATCTCCACCTACTCCTACACCTCGCTCATCACCGCGGCGCAGCCGCTGATGACCGGCGGCGGTGCCTACGTCGGCCTGACGTTCGACGCCCAGTTCGCCTGGCCCGTCTACGACTGGATGGGGGTGGCCAAGGCCGGTCTGGAGTCCGCGAACCGCTACGTCGCCCGGGACCTGGGTCCGCACGGGATCCGGGCGAACCTGGTCTCGGCGGGACCGATCCGCACCACGGCGGCGAAGTCCATCCCGGGCTTCGAGACCATGGAGGAGAACTGGCCGCAGCGCGCCCCGCTCGGCTGGGACCAGACGACGGCGGAGCCCGCGGCTCGCGCGGTCGTGGCGCTGCTGTCCGACTGGTTCCCCGCCACGACGGGCGAGATCGTCCACGTCGACGGCGGCGTCCACGCGATGGGACAGTGACGGCAGCACCATGAAGCAGCCGAAGCACGCGCACGACGCACCCGTGCCGGGGCGTCGTCTCGTGCTGCTGCGGCATGCCAAGGCCGAGCCCGGCAAGGGGTCGGTCCCCGACGCGGAGCGGTCGTTGGCGCCGAACGGGCGCAAGCAGGCGAGCCGGGTGGGCATGGCGCTCACCGCGGCGGGCCTCGTACCGGACCGCACCCTGGTCTCCACCGCCCTGCGCACCCGGCAGACGTGGGAGCTGGCCCGCCGCCACCTCGGCGGGTCGCAGGACCTGCCCTTCGAGCTGTGCCCCCAGCTCTACGCCGCGAGCGTGTCCGACGTCCTGGACCTGGTGCGCACCGTCGACCCGGCGGTGCGCACGCTCCTGGTGATCGGGCACGAGCCGACGATGGCCGCCACGGCAGCCCATCTCGCGGACAAGGCGTCGGACGACGCCGCGCTGGCGCAGGTGCGCGTGGGCGTCCCGACCGCGACGTTCTCGGTGCTGAGCGCGGTCGACGTGCCGTGGCGCAAGTGGGGCAAGAAGTCGGCGACGCTGGTGCGGGTCGGCCGGCCCTCCTGAGGCCCCGCCGGGCCCACGGTGCCGTCAGGCGCCGTCCACCTCGTCGATGACCCGCAGCACCTCGTCCAGACGGGGGCCGTCGATGCTGTACGGCGCCTGCTCCCGCACGAGCGGCTTGGCGGCGAACGCGATCCCGATGCCCGCCGCACCGATCATGTCCAGGTCGTTGGCGCCGTCGCCGACGGCGACGGTGTCGGCCGTGCCGAGCCCGAGCTCGGCCGCCCACGCGCGCAGCGTGGCCTCCTTGTCGGCGCGGTCCACCACCGGGCCGACCGTCCGGCCGGTCAGCACGCCGTCGACGGACTCCAGCCGGTTGGCACGCCACCGGGTGATGCCGAGCGAGCTCGCGAGCGGGGCGAGGATCTCCGCGAACCCGCCGGAGACGAGCCCGAACTCCCACCCGCGGCGCTGCACCTCGGCGACGAGCTCGGCAGCGCCGGGCGTGAGCACGACGGCGTCCCGCACGGCGTCGAGGGCGCTGACGGGGAGGCCGGCGAGGGTGGCGACCCGCTCGCGCAGCGACGCGGCGAAGTCCAGCTCGCCCCGCATCGCCCGCTCGGTGACGGCGGCGACCTGCTCGCGGGTCCCGGCGTGGTCGGCGATGAGCTCGATGACCTCCTGCGTCAGGAAGGTCGAGTCGACGTCGGTGACGACCAGCCGCCGACGGCGGGGAGTGCGGGAGGACTGCGGGGTGGGGGCGCTGGAGGCGCTCTCAGGCAACGTGGGAACCCTTCGGGACGACGGTGATCCCCGAGTCCGTGACGGTGAATCCCCGGGCCCGGTCCTCCTCGTGGTCGACGCCGATCCGGGCCCGTTCGTCCACCATCACGAACTTGTCGAGGATGGCGCGGTGCACCTGGGCGTGCCGGTGCACCTGGACGCCGTCCATCAGCACGGAGTCCGTGACCGTCGCCCAGGAGTGCAGGTGCACGCCCGGGGACAGGATGGACCCTGCGACGGTCGCACCGGAGACGAGGACACCAGGTGAGACGATCGAGTCGGCGGCGTGGCCCAGCCGGCCGGGGCCGGCGTGCACGAACTTCGCCGGGGGCAGCCCCGTGTAGCCCGTGAACAGCGGCCAGTCCTCGTTGTACAGGTTGAAGACGGGCTGGACGGCGATGAGGTCCTTGTTGGCGTCGAAGTAGGCGTCGATGGTGCCGACGTCACGCCAGTAGTCGCGGTCTCGGTCGGTGGACCCGGGCACGTCGTTGCGGATGAAGTCGTAGACGCCCGCGGTGCCGTCGGCCACGAACGCGGGGACGATGTCACCGCCCATGTCGTGCCGGGAGTCGGGGTCCGTGGAGTCCTTCGTGACGGCCTCGACCAGGGCGTCGGTGTCGAAGACGTAGTTGCCCATCGAGGCCAGGACCTCGGTGGGGGAGTCGGGAAGCCCGACGGGGTCGACCGGCTTCTCGAGGAACTCGCGGATGCGGGTCGGGTCGGCCGGGTCGACGTCGATGACGCCGAACTGGTCGGCCAGCGCGATGGGCTGGCGGATCGCGGCGACCGTGGCCCGCGCCCCGGAGGCCACGTGCGCCTCGACCATCTGGGAGAAGTCCATCCGGTACACGTGGTCCGCGCCGACCACGACCACGATGTCGGGCCGTTCGTCGTCGATGATGTTCAGGCACTGGTAGATCGCGTCCGCCGACCCGAGGTACCAGTGCTTGCCGACACGCTGCTGGGCGGGCACGGACGCCACGAAGTTGCCCAGCAGGGACGACATGCGCCACGTCTTGGTGATGTGCCGGTCCAGGGAGTGCGACTTGTACTGCGTCAGCACCACGACGTGCAGGTAGTGGGAGTTGATGATGTTCGACAGGGCGAAGTCCACGAGCCGGTAGATGCCGCCGAACGGCACCGCGGGCTTGGCGCGCTGGGCCGTCAGGGGCATGAGTCTTTTGCCCTCGCCGCCGGCGAGGACGATGGCCAGGACCCGCGGGTGTGACGACGCCATGCCCCGACCCTAGGGCGTCCGGGACGCCGTTGCCGCACGACGCGTCGAGGAGCGCTACGTTGGCGGCGTGAGCACCCAGCCGAGGGTCGACCTGCTGACCCGTGAGTTCCCGCCCCACGTCTACGGAGGTGCCGGCGTCCACGTCGCCGAGCTCTCCGCCGTCCTGCGCCGCCACGCCGACGTCCGGGTCCGCTGCTTCGACGGTCCGCGACCTGACGCCGACGCCGTCACCGGGTACGACGTGCCGGCCACCCTGGCCGGCGCGAACGCGTCGCTGGCGACCCTCGGCGTCGACCTGGCCATGGCCGACGACGTGGCGGGCGCCGACGTCGTGCACTCGCACACCTGGTACGCGAACATGGCCGGGCACCTGGGCGGCCTGCTGCACGGCGTGCCACACGTGGTCACCGCGCACTCCCTCGAACCGCTGCGCCCCTGGAAGGCCGAGCAGCTCGGAGGCGGGTACGCCGTCTCGAGCTGGGCGGAGCGCACCGCCTACCTGGGTGCTGCCGGGATCATCGCGGTCTCCGCGGGCATGCGTGCGGACATCCTGCGCTGCTACCCCGCGCTGGATCCCGCACGGGTGCACGTGGTGCACAACGGCATCGACCTGGACGCCTGGGTGCGGCCGGGGCCGGACGAGACCGCCCGGGTCGCCGCGGCGCACGGGATCGACCCGGCGCGCCCGGCCGTCGTCTTCGTCGGCCGCATCACCCGGCAGAAGGGCCTGCCGCACTTCCTGCGCGCAGCCGCGCTGCTGCCGCCGGAGGTCCAGGTGATCGTCTGCGCCGGTGCGCCCGACACCCCGGAGATCATGGCCGAGGTGCGGGGGCTGGTCGACGAGCTGCGCGCGGCGCGCGGCGGTGGCGCGGGCGCGGGCGTCGTCTGGATCGAGGAGATGCTGCCCCGGCCGGAGCTGTGCGCGGTGCTGGCCTCCGCCACGGTCTTCGCGTGCCCGTCGGTGTACGAACCCCTCGGGATCGTCAACCTCGAGGCGATGGCGGTCGGCCTGCCGGTGGTCGGCACCGCGACCGGGGGGATCCCGGAGGTCGTCGACGACGGCGTCACGGGTCGGCTGGTGCCGATCGAGCAGGCCGACGACGGCACGGGGACGCCGCTGGACCCGGACCGGTTCGTGGGGGACCTGGCGCGGGCCCTGACCGACGTCGTCGCGGACCCGGAGGGTGCCCGGCGGATGGGGGCGGCGGGCCGGCGCCGTGCGGCGCAGGAGTTCGCGTGGGCCTCCATCGCCGAGCGGACGATGGACGTCTACCGGGCCGTGCTCGACGCGTGAGGGCAGCACGGCGGCACCGGGGTTCGCAGGGCCTCTGCGAGGATGTGCGGGTGCGCGCCTATCCCTTCAGCCCCGAGGAGCAGGTCCGTCCCGCCGCGTTCCTGCGCCCCGGGTCGGTGGACGCGGCGACCCTCCTGGTGCTGCGCGTCGTGCGCCGCGCCGTCTGGCCGATCATCACGATCGGTGCCGCCGTGGCCTGGGTCAACGGGGAGTTCAACGCCGAGTCCATCGAGCGGCTGACCAGCCCGGCGCAGTTCTTCGCCCTCGTCCTGTCCCCGCTGGCGCTCCTGGCGCTGGGCTGGGCGCTGCGGATCCTGGTCAACCTCACCGGTCTGGCGCTCGCCGCGCCGCTGGCACAGGGGGCGTGGGTCGCGGGGACCGAGGCGACCTCGCGCGGGCGCCGGCTCATCGACCTGGCCTACCTCTCGGCGGGCTACCGCTCGGTCCGCTGGTCGTACGCCGTGCAGCACGAGGCCGTGCGCCGCTGCGGCGTCCTCGGCCGCCAGCTCGCCCTGCTGGAGACGGTCGGCCGCATCCTGCTGCCCGTGGCGATCGCGGCCTTCGTGTGGCTCGTGTTCCAGGACGTGCGCTCGGCCGGCGCCTGACCGGAGGTTCTGCCGCTGTTCCGGCCGGGTTCACCCGGCCGACGCCCGCGGTCGGGAGGCTGGAGGAGCCGATCACCCGACCGAGGAGGCTCCCGTGACCCCGTCCCGCCACCGCCCGTCCACCCGCCGCGCCCGGACCGCCGCCACCGTCGTGCTCGCTGCAGCGCTCGCCGTCGGCGCCACCGACGTCGCAGCCGGGGCAGCCACGCCCACCGACCCGCAGCGCGTCACCCTGACCCCGACGACCACCCCGGCGACGTCACAGACGATCACCTGGCGCACGGCGGAGGACACCCCCGCCGTCGTGCAGCACGCTCCCGCGGCCGGCGGCACGGTCACCACGACGCCGGGGACCGGGACCGGCCGCGCGGGAGGCGGGTCCTACCACCGGGCCACGCTGACCGGGCTCGAGCCGGGGGAGACGTACCGCTACCGGGTCGGCGACGGCGTGACGTGGAGCGACTGGTACGAGCTGACCACGGCGGACGCCGCCGGCGAGCCGTTCGAGTTCCTGTACTTCGGCGACGTGCAGAACGACATCACGGCCGGGGCGGCACCCGTGGTGCGTGCCGCGTACGCGGCCGTGCCCGACGCCAAGGTCGCCGTCCACGCCGGTGACCTGATCAACCACGCGGACGACGACGACGAGTGGGACGAGTGGTTCGCCGCCCAGGGCGACGGCGCCTCGACCGTCAACCACGTCACCGCGATCGGCAACCACGAGTACGACGACTGGGACGTCTCGACGGTGTGGGACAAGCAGTTCCCCGGCACCGGGAACGGGCCGGGCGACGACGACCTGGACGACACCGTCTGGTACACCGACTACCAGGGGGTGCGGTTCGTCGCGCTGAACTCGAACTACACGAACGCCCCCTGGTTCGACGTCACCGACTGGATGGAGGACCAGGAGGCCTGGCTCGACGGTGTGCTGGCCGACAACCCGAACGAGTGGACCGTGGTCGCGTTCCACCAGCCCGTCTTCGCCAACTCCGAGGGCCGCAGCGGCGCCATCGTCCGGCGGTTCTGGCTCGACGTCCTCGAGGAGCACGACGTCGACCTCGTGCTGCAGGGCCACGACCACTCCTACGGGCGCGGGGGTCTGCGGGCCCACGAGACCAGCCGGGCGGGCGTCACGACCGGTCCGGTGTACGTCGTCTCGGTGACGGGCCCCAAGATGTACGAGCCGACCCCGTTCGACTGGAACCTGGGTCGCGCCCGCGTGCGCACCCAGCTGGGCGACACGCAGACCTACCAGGTGGTCTCCGTGGACGGTGACCAGCTCACCTACGAGGCGCGCACGGTGGACGGCGACGTGGTCGACGCGTTCGAGATCGACCGGTCCGGTGGGCAGAAGGTCGTTCGCGACCGCTGACCGGAGTGGCCCGTCGGTCGCTCGTCCCGTCAGCCCACCGAGGCGTAGGTGGCGGCCCCGAGCGCCCGACGGGCCGTGCGCTCCACCTCGCGCAACGCCGTCGAGCGCTGGTCGGCCTGCCAGAGGTTGACCGCGCCGCCGTCGTCGGCGCGCGCGAGGTCGATGATGGCCAGCAGCTTCCAGGCGAGCTGCAGCACCCGGGCGCGTCGGCCGTCGAGCTCCGGCACGGGCCAGCCGGCCGTCGTCGAGCTGCGCACCCGGTCGATCGCGTCCGCGGCGTCGTCGCGCCACTGCGCCACGTCCAGGGCGTCCAGCGCCTCGGTGGCGACCACCAGGCTGCTGCGCAGATCGCGCTCGGCCTCGGCCAGCGAGCCCAGCGTGCCCGCCACCAGGGCGGACCACGGCGGCACCTCGACGACCTCCCAGGACACGAGATGACCGGGCTCCAGGTCGCTGCCGAAGAACGTCACACGCGGCACCACGGCCCACGAGCCGTCGGGTGTGGACAGCAGCACGCACTCGCCGGCCTCCGTCGCCCCGGCGCTCGCCGCTGCGGGGACCCCCGAGGGATCGCCGGGCGCGGGCAGCACGGCGCAGACCTCGCGCGGCCCGGCGGAGAACACCGCGACCAGCTCGGCCAGCGACGACTCGTCCGCGCTGCCGGGCAGCCCGACGACGGTGTGCGGTTCGTCGTCGTCGGTCACCGACCGCACGGCGAGACCGTGCGAGGCGCCGGCGGACTGCAGCCACAGGGCCAGCACGACGCTGCGCGGCAGGGCGGTGGACTCGCTCATCCACCGCACGATAGACGCCCGGCGCCCCGGGGCGCGCGCGACGACGCCTGACGGACCCGAGGCCGGTCCGCGGGCGGTCCGGCCCGGGCCTCCGCTCCGGTAGGGTCGGGCACCATGAGCGCGGTACTCGACCTGCAGGGTGTCACCGTCCGCCGGGGCACCTCGACCATCGTCGACTCGATCGACTGGACCGTGTCCGAGGGGGAGCGCTGGATCGTGCTCGGCCCCAACGGGGCCGGCAAGACGACGCTGCTGCAGATCCTCGCCGCGCGTTCCTTCCCCACGGCCGGCACCGTGGACCTGCTGGGCGAGCGCCTGGGCCGGGTGGACGTCTTCGAGCTGCGGCCGCGGATCGGCTTCTCGTCGGCGGCGCTCGCCGACCGGATCCCCGCGGGGGAGACGGTGCGCGACGTCGTCCTGACGGCCGCGTACGGCGTGACCGGTCGATGGCGCGAGGAGTACGAGGAGCCCGACACCGAGCAGGCGGCCGCGCTGCTGGCGGCGTTCGACGTCGCGCACCTCGTCGACCGGCGCTACGGCACGCTGAGCGAGGGCGAGCGCAAGCGGGTGCAGATCGCCCGCGCGCTGATGACCGACCCGGAGGTGCTGCTCCTGGACGAGCCGGCCGCCGGCCTGGACCTCGCCGGGCGCGAGGAGCTGGTCGGCGCCCTGTCGGAGCTGGCGTCCGATCCCGCGTCGCCCGTCCTGGTCGTCGTGACCCACCACGTCGAGGAGATCCCGCCGGGGTTCACGCACCTGCTGCTGCTCGGCGACGGGCACGTCGAGGCGGCCGGACCCCTCGAGGAGGTCCTCACGGCGGAGAACCTGTCGAAGGCGTTCGGGATGGACCTGCTCGTGGCGCACGGCGGAGGCCGCTGGCTCGCCCGTGCCGCGCGGTCGAACCAGCGCTGACGGTTCGCCACCCCGGCCCGCCGGTGCTATCGGGGGGCGATGGTTCTTTGGTATTTTTTGACCAAAGCAGACGATGTGGTCGGAGGAAATCATGGACGGCTGGCTGTGGTGGATCGGCGGGGCGCTCGTCCTGGCCGTGATCGAGATGCTCTCGCTCGACCTCGTCTTCATCATGCTGGCCGGCGGCGCGGTGGCCGGCGGCATCACGGGTGCCGCGGGTGGGCCGATCTGGCTGCAGATCGTCGTGGCCTGCGTGGTCGCGGTGCTGCTGCTGGTCACACTGCGCCCCTGGCTCCTGCAGAACCTGCGTCGGCGCACACCGGTGGTCGAGACCAACGTGGCCGCCCAGGTCGGACGGCTCGCCGTGGCGCTGTCCGAGGTCACCGAGACCGGGGGCCGGGTCAAGCTCTCCGGTGAGGTCTGGTCGGCACGCCTCCCGGACGACGGCCTCCCCAACAGCTCGGGCCGGGTCCCCGAGGGCACCGAGGTGCGGGTGGTCGCGATCGACGGCGCCACCGCCGTCGTGCAGCCGGCGTCGGCACCCAGCGCACCGACCGACGGTGCGGGCGACCGGGCCGTGTGAGCGCACCTCCTTCTCCCCACCACCAACGGAAAGAGTCCTTCGTGGATCCACAGACCATCATCGGCTGGGTCGTCCTGCTCGCGCTCGTGATCTTCGTGGTCACGGCGCTGTTCAAGATGGTCCGCGTCGTGCCCCAGGCCACCGCGCTCATCATCGAGCGTCTCGGCCGCTACCAGAAGACCTTCGAGCCCGGTCTGCACTGGCTCGTGCCCTTCATCGACAAGGTGCGCGCCGGCGTCGACCTGCGCGAGCAGGTGGTCTCCTTCCCCCCGCAGCCGGTCATCACGTCCGACAACCTCGTGGTGAGCATCGACACCGTCATCTACTTCCAGGTCACCGAGCCGCGCGCCGCGGTCTACGAGATCTCGAACTACATCACCGGTATCGAGCAGCTCACGGTCACCACGCTGCGTAACGTCGTCGGGTCCATGGACCTCGAGCAGACGCTGACGAGCCGCGACCAGATCAACGGTCAGCTCCGCGGCGTGCTGGACGAGGCCACCGGGCGGTGGGGTGTGCGCGTCAACCGCGTCGAGCTCAAGTCCATCGAGCCGCCGGCCTCCGTGCAGGGCGCGATGGAGCAGCAGATGCGCGCCGAGCGCGACCGCCGGGCCGCGATCCTCACGGCCGAGGGCGTCAAGCAGTCCCAGATCCTCACGGCCGAGGGTGAGAAGCAGTCCCAGATCCTGCGGGCCGAGGGTGACGCGCAGTCGCAGATCCTCTCCGCCGAAGGTGAGGCCCGGGCCATCCTGCAGGTCTTCGGGGCCATCCACGAGGGCAACCCGGACCCGAAGCTGCTGGCCTACCAGTACCTGCAGATGCTGCCGGAGATCGCCAACGGCAGCTCGTCCAAGCTGTGGGTCGTGCCCACCGAGTTCACCGCCGCGCTGGGCTCCATCGCCAAGGGCTTCGGCGGTACGCCCGGCACGCCCGGCATCCCGGCCGAGCCCTCCGACGACGACGACTCGAGCGACAGCGGCGCCGGCGCGGCGCTCCGTGCCGCGCTGGGCGGGTCCGGGCTCCAGGACCCGGGCGAGGCCCTCGCCGAGGCGCGGCGTCAGGCAGAAGCCGCCACGGCCGACGCCACCAGCTCGGGCACGCGGTCGGGCGCACCGTTCGAGCGCGGCGTCGAGCGCGGACAGCGCCCGGCAGGGGAGGAGCCGCCGGCACCGCCGGCGCCCGCTCGCCCGCGCACGCTCGGTGAGGAGGAGCCGCCGGCACCGCCGACGCCGTAGGTCGACGAGATCGACCGATCCGGTCCGACGGGGCCCCGCGACGACTCGCGGGGCCCCGTCGTCGTGCGTGCCCGGGCGGACACTTGCTGAGTGAGTGCTCACTCACTTACGCTGTCCGCATGCCGACGCACCCGACGAACCGCGCGGCGCCGATGGCGCCCGACGATCGCCGGGCGGCGATCGTCGAGGCAGTGCTGCCCCTGGTGGCGGAGCGCGGCACGGACGTCACGTCCCGGGAGCTCGCCGATGCCGCCGGCGTCGCGGAGGGGACGCTCTTCCGCGCGTTCGGAGACAAGAGCACCCTGGTCGCGACCGTCGCGTCCGAGGGCCTGTCCCGCGCGGCGAGCCCGGCACGGACCCGCGCGGAGATCGCCGCGATCGACCTGGAGCTTCCCCTGGCCGACCGCCTGGCACGGGTCGTCGAGGCGGGCCGCTCACGGGCGGGCGACGTCATGCGCTGGTTGGCTGTGCTGCGCCGGCTGGCGATGGCGATGCCCACCTCGCCCGAGGGGCACGAGGGTGTTCGGACGATGCGGCGCCGACTCATGGAGCAGCGAGCGGCGCAGCGGGCTGCGATGATCGCGGGGGTGGAGTCGCTCCTGGCCCCCGACACCGACCGCCTCCGCGTCCCCGTCGACGTCGCCGTCGCCCTGCTCGAGGCGGCGATCTCCGGAACCCACGGTCACGTCGATCCCTCGCTGCCCGTCCCGTCGGCCGCCGTGGTGGCCGACGCCCTCGTCCACGGCATCGTCACCACGCCCGAGACCCCGGAGGTCTGATGCTCGTCGCCCTGGCCCGCCGCTACCTGCGGCCCTACTACGGCGCGGTCGGCGTGCTGCTCCTGCTGCAGCTCGCCCAGACCCTGGCCACCCTGTACCTGCCGTCGCTGAACGCGGACATCGTCGACGACGGCGTCACGACGGGCGACACCGCGTACATCATGCGGGTCGGCGGATGGATGCTGCTGGTCAGCCTCGCGCAGGTCGTCTGCGCGATCGGCGCGGTGTTCCTGGGCGCGCGGGCCGCCACCGCCTTCGGGCGCGACCTGCGCCGCGACATCTTCGACGCGGTGCAGGGGTTCTCGGCCCGCGAGCTCGGGCACTTCGGCGCGCCGTCCCTGATCACCCGGACCACCAACGACGTCCAGCAGGTGATGATGGTCGTGCTCATGACCTTCACGGTCATGGTGATGGCACCGATCATGATGGTGGGCGGCATCGTCATGGCGCTGCGCGAGGACGGGTCCCTCTCGTTGCTGCTCGTGGTGATCGTGCCGGTGCTGGGCATCGCCGTCGGGCTGCTCATGTGGCGCATGGTCCCGTACTTCCGCGGCATGCAGGCCCGCATCGACGTCATCAACGGCGTCCTGCGCGAGCAGATCACGGGGCTGCGGGTGGTGCGCGCGTTCGTGCGCGAGCGCCGCGAGGTCGAACGCTTCGCGGGGGCCAACACCAGCCTCTACGACGTCTCCCTGGCCGCGGGCAAGCTCATGGCGCTGGCCTTCCCGATGGTCATGCTGATCATGAGCCTGTCGCAGGTCGCGGTGCTCTGGTTCGGCGCCGGCGAGGTCGACGCCGGCGAGCTCCAGGTGGGCTCGCTGATGGCGTTCCTGTCCTACATCATGTTCATCCTCATGGCCGTGATGATGTCCACGATGATGGTCATGATGATCCCCCGCGCCGCGGTCGCCGCGGGGCGGATCAGCGACGTCCTGGGCACCCGCACCTCCGTCGTCGAACCCGACCGGCCCGTGCCGCTGGGGGAGCTGTCCGAGGGTGCCGGCCCCCGGGGTCACGTGCGCTTCGAGAACGTGGAGTTCGGCTACCCGGGTGCGGACGCCCCGGTCCTGTCCGAGCTCACCTTCTCCGCCGGACCGGGCCGGATGACCGCGATCATCGGGTCCACCGGATCGGGCAAGACGACGCTGCTCAACCTCGTGCCGCGACTCTTCGACGCCACGGGTGGCCGGGTGACCGTCGACGGCGTCGACGTCCGTGACCTGGCCACCGACGACCTGGGCTCCCTGCTCGGGCTCGTGCCGCAGAAGGCCTACCTCTTCTCCGGGACGGTCGCCGACAACCTGCGGTACGGCAAGGCGGACGCCACGGAGGAGGAGATGTGGGCCGCGCTCGAGGTCGCGCAGGCGAGGGACTTCGTCGAGGCGCTGCCGGAGAAGCTCCAGGCGCCCGTCGCGCAGGGCGGGACGACGTTCTCCGGCGGCCAGCGGCAGCGGCTCGCGATCGCGCGGGCCGTCGTCCGCCGGCCCCGCGTGTACCTCTTCGACGACTCGTTCTCAGCGCTCGACTACGCCACCGACGCCCGGCTGCGCGCGGCCCTGAGACCGCTGACGTCGGACGCCACGGTGCTGGTGGTGGCCCAGCGTGTCGCCACGATCCGCGACGCCGACCAGATCCTCGTGCTCGACCACGGCCGGATCGTCGGGCGCGGGACCCACACCGAGCTGCTCGAGTCCAACGAGACGTACGCCGAGATCGTCACGTCGCAGATGTCCCTCGAGGAGGCATCATGACCACCCAGCAGACGTCCCGCGGCGCCGCGGACCGGCCCGCCGGCCCCCGTCCGGGCGGCCCCCGCCCCGGCGGGGGACCGATGGGCGGCGGTGCGGGCATGCCGGCGGCCAAGGCCATGGACTTCACCGGCTCCCTGCGCCGGTTCGCCGGCACCATGCGCCCCGAACGGGCGCGCGTCGTGCTGCTGACGCTCAGCGGGATCGTGTCGGTCGCGCTGACGGTGCTGGGCCCCAAGATCCTCGGCGACGCCACGAACGTCATCTTCGCCGGGGTCGTCGGCCAGATGCTGGGCCGGACGCTGCCGGCCGGCACCACCACCGACGAGGCCGTGGCGGCCCTGCGCGCGACCGGCGACGACACCCAGGCCGACATGCTCGCCTCGATGGGCGACGTCGTCCCCGGTCAGGGGGTGGACTTCGACCGCCTTGCGCAGATCCTCGCCGGCGTGGTGGTGATCTACCTCGGGGCGTTCCTCTTCGGCTGGCTGCAGTCGCGGCTCATGACCGTCGCGGTGCAGAACACCGTGCGGCGCCTGCGCGACGACGTCGAGGCCAAGCTGCACCGCATCCCGCTGAGCTACGTCGACAAGCAGGCCAAGGGCGACATCCTGTCCCGGGTCACCAACGACATCGACAACGTCGCCCAGTCCACGACCCAGACGCTGGCGCAGCTCGTCACGTCGCTGCTCACCGTGGTCGGCGTGCTGGCGATGATGTTCTGGATCTCCTGGGTGCTGGCCCTGGTCGCCCTCGTGACCGTGCCGCTGTCGGTGTTCCTGACGATGGCGATCGCCAAGCGCTCCCAGCCGCAGTTCGTCGCCCAGTGGGCGGCCACCGGGCGGCTCAACGCCCACGTCGAGGAGATGTTCACCGGGCACGCGCTGGTCAAGGTCTACGGTCGCCAGGCCGACGCCGCCGCGACGTTCGCCCGGGAGAACGAGGCCGTCTACGACGCGACCCGGCGCTCGCAGTTCATCTCGGGCACGATCCAGCCGTCGATGGGGTTCCTGTCGAACCTCAACTACGTGCTGGTGGCGGTGATCGGGGGGCTGCGGGTCGCCTCCGGCCAGCTGTCCATCGGTGACGTCCAGGCGTTCATCCAGTACTCGCGCCAGTTCACGCAGCCGCTGACGCAGATCGCCTCGATGATGAACCTCCTGCAGTCGGGCGTCGCGTCCGCCGAGCGGGTGTTCGAGCTGCTCGACGCTCCCGAGCAGGACCCGGACCCGGAGCCGGCCGAGGTCCCCGCGGAGCCTCGCGGGCGGGTGGAGTTCGACGACGTGTCGTTCTCCTACGTGCCGGACGAGTCGCTGATCGAGCACCTGGACCTCGTGGCCGAGCCCGGGCAGACCATCGCGATCGTTGGCCCGACCGGCGCGGGCAAGACCACCCTGGTCAACCTGCTCATGCGGTTCTACGAGATCGACGGCGGGCAGATCCGTCTCGACGGCGTCGACACGCGGCGCATGACCCGGGACGGCCTCCGGTCCCGCGTCGGCATGGTGCTGCAGGACACCTGGCTGTTCGAGGGCACCATCGAGGAGAACCTGCGCTACGGCGTGCGCGACGGAGCCGACGTGGACGAGGAGAGGTTCCTCGAGGCCACCAGGGCCACCTCCGTCGACCCCTTCGTGCGGACCTTGCCCGACGGGTACGGCACGAGGCTCGACGGCGACGCCGGCGCGCTGTCGGCGGGGGAGAAGCAGCTGCTGACCATCGCGCGGGCCTTCCTGGCCGACCCCGACATCCTCGTCCTGGACGAGGCGACGAGCTCGGTCGACACCCGTACCGAGGTGCTCGTCCAGGAGGCGATGAACGCGTTGCGGGCAGGGCGAACCTCGTTCGTCATCGCTCACCGGCTCTCGACGATCCGTGAGGCCGACCTGATCGTGGTCATGGAGCACGGTCGGATCGTGGAGCAGGGTGACCACGACGGGTTGCTCGCGGCCGGTGGGGCCTACGCCCGGCTGTACGCCAGCCAGTTCGCCGCCCCGCTGGTGGACGAGTCCGGGGTGGCACCGGGAGCTCGACCCGCCGGGTGATCTTCGGCGTCGCGCTGTCCCGTCCGGCCGTCCGGTCGCTCCCTCCCTGTGGAGCCCTCCCAGGGATGGAGGCAGGCGATGAGCAGCCGACCGAAGGACTCGCGCCGCGACGGTGCGCCTGACCCGCCGCAGGCACCCGAGGTGCTGGAGCTGCGCGTCCACGGCGTCAGCAACACGCCGCCGGCCGAGTTCCTCGGCCTTGCCCCGGACGAGGTCGAGCCCGCGGAGATCGACGGGCGCGGCGTGCACGGCGACGACCTGGGCTCGTTCTGGCAGCCCTCGGCAGCGGCCCGTGAGCGCGACGCCGAGCCCGGCCGGCCGACGTCGAGGCCCCGGTCCGTGCCGCGGGACGGTACACACGACCCGCGTCGGATCCCGCCCGGGGTGCGACGTGAGGTGTACTCGTGGGGGACGATGGCGCGGATGTCGTGGTCGGTGCCGGGTGGCTGGTCCGCGGCCGCCGTCGTGTCGGGGGTGGTCCGCCTGGCCTGGGTGGCCCTCGTCCCGCTCGGCATGGTCAACGTCGCCTACTGGGCGCGCCGCATCCCCACGGGCCAGGCAGGGCACCACGGCGGGCCCGACGGCCGGCGTGCCCGTGCCTACGCGTGCGGCGGGGCGGCCGCGGTGCGCCTCGTGGGCCTCGTGCTCACCCTGCTGCTCACGGTGACGGCGTTGACGGTGACGCTGGACCTGGTCGGCACCCAGTGCATGCCCGACGCCGCGCCGGCGGACGGGGGCGACACCGTGCGCAACGTGTGCACCGCGCTGCCGGAGGTGGTGCAGGGCCTGGCCTTCGGTCCGACGGCGGTCCGCGTGGCCTGGTTGACGGCGGTCCCGGTCGCCGGCCTGGTGGGTCTGTGGGCGCTGGCCCGCCGGACGCGGGTCCACCACGAGGAACGGCTGTCAGCGCGCAAGGCGGGCGAGCCTCGGGGCGGTGCGGGCGAGCAGGGCGCCACCGGGGAGCAGTCGCGGCCGCGGTTCCCGTTGCTGAGCACGTCGGGGTTCTGGACGCACCGGATCCTGACGCGCACCGGAGAGCTCACCCACCTCGCGGCCGGGACCGCCCTGGTCGCCAGCGTCGTCGGGTGGTCGGGAGCGGTCTCGGCGTACGCCGGGCCCGACGTCGACACCTCCGGCTGCGTGCGGATGCGCGGCTTCGCCCACGGCAGCGGCTGCGACGTGGTGGCCGTGTGGTCCGCGGCCCCGGCGCTCGTGGTGATCGCTGCCGTCGCCGTCCTCGTCGGGCTCGCCGCGGCGTGGCGGACGGCGCGGGACTCCTTCACCAGCGCGGACGTGGCGGCGCCGCACGGCGTCGGGGCGCGGGTGGGACCGACGCGGTGGGCGCTCGGGCTGCTCGTGGCCGCGGTCGTGCTCTGGGCCGCCGGACTCGTCGCGCTGGCCGTCCACGAGGTCGAGCACTTCGCCGTGGCCGGCCTCGGTGCCGCCCCCACCGCGTTCGTCGCGGTGCTGCTCGGGTTGAGCCTGTGCGCGGTCGCCTGGCGGTCCGGACCGAGGAGCGGTTCCTGGTTCACCCGGCCGCTCGCGCACGTCGTCTACCTGGTGGTGGTCCTCGGGTGCGGTGCCTGGGCGATGCTGACCGGCAACCGTCCGTCGGCGGGCGCTGCCGCCACCGGTGCCGTGCTGCTGGCGGTCCTGCTGGTGCGGACGTGGTCGCGGGGTCGCTCCCACCACCGCGAGGAGGCCTGGTGGGGGACGGGCCCCGCGGTGTTCCTGCTGCTCGCCTCCGGCTTCGCGATCCTGCTCTCGGCGCTCGTCGTCGTCGGGGCGCACACGTACCTGCGGCGGCCCGACGGGACCGCCACCTTCGAGCTGCTGCGCGCGAACGGTGCGGAGCCGCCGGACGGGACGGCGCTCACCGTCGCGCTGACGGTGCCGCGCGTCTACGAGGCCTTCGGCGTCGCGACCGGGGTGGCCCTCGTCGTCGCGGTCCTGGCGGCGGCGGCCACGGTGGTCCGCCGCCTGCGGTGGATCGCCCGCGCCCCCGGGGCGTGGAGCGCGCTGGACCCGAACGACGTCGCCGACCGGCAGGAGGCCGACCGGGACTGGTACGGCCCTGCCGATCCGGGCGTCGCCGATACCCGTCGGCTCCCCCTGGGGGTCCTGCAGGTCCTGCGCATGCGGCAGCACGCCGCCGCCGGGCAGCGCGCGGAGATCGTCGTCGGGTGGCTGGCGATGACGTTCCTCGCCGCCCTGGCCCTGAGCCTGGCGACCGTCGTGGCCGGATGGCCCGAGCAGTGGGAGGCCTGGGAGGCGATCGTCCGGGTGGCGAACCCGGCGCTGGGTGCCGCGGCGCTGCTGCTGGCGTCCAGCGTGGTGGCGGCGGGGGCGGACGGGGCCGGCCGTCCCTGGGGCGTGCTGTGGGACCTCATGTGCTTCCTGCCCCGTGCCGCGCACCCGCTGGGGCCGCCGTGCTACGCCGAGCGCGTCGTGCCCGAGGTGCGGGGGCGGATCGACGCGTGGCTCGGGGCGCTCGACCTGCCCGAGGCCCGGCGCTCCGAGGTCGCGCCGCGCCGTCGTGTGGTGCTGGCCGGGCACAGCAACGGGGGGATGCTCGCGACGGCCGTGGTGCTCGCGCGCAGCGACGCCGACCAGGACCCGCAGGCCGGACTCGCCCTGCTGACGTTCGGGACGCAGCTGCGAGGCCTCTTCGGCAGGCTCTTCCCCGAGCTCTTCGGGCCGGCGGTGCTCGGCACGCCGCCCCTGCGGCGCCCGAGGTTCGGTGGTGGAGACCCGTGGCGCTCCGAGGTGCCCGACGGCCCGGCTCCGGACGCTCCGACCGCGCCCGACGCCGGGCCGTCCGGTCCGCGGCGCGGTTCGCTGCGCCAGCAGCTGACGGGTCCGTCAGGGACGGACGCGCGCTGGCGCAACCTGTGGCGCCGGACCGACTTCATCGGGTTCCCCGCGTGCTCGTACGCCCCGAACCCGATCGACCGCGGCGCCGAGGAGCTGGACCCGCGCGCGTACACCGTGCGGGTGTGGCACCACTCCGAGTACCCGGCGGCCCCGGCGTACCGCGAGGCGTTCGACGAGCTCGTGGCGGCGTTCCCGCCCGCCCCGGGACGCGGCACGGGAGCACAGCCCGTCACGACGACCGACGCGGAGCGCCTGGTGCCGTCGTGAGCGGAGTCGTTCCGGGGACGGACGCCGTGCCTGAGACAATCGGGCGGTGAGCCAGCCTGCCGTCGTCCGTGTCACCGATCCCGCCGATCCTCGCCTGCACGACTACACGGGACTGACGGACGTCAAGCTGCGCACCCGGCGCGAGCCCGCCGAGGGACTGTTCATGGCCGAGTCCTCCACCGTCATCCGGCGTGCTCTGCGCGCCGGGCACCGGCCCCGATCGTTCCTGATGGCCGACAAGTGGTTGGACTCGATGGCCGACGTCGTCGGCGAGCACCCGGACGTGCCCGTCTTCGTCGGCGACGAGGCGGTGCTGCGCGAGATCACCGGGTTCCACCTGCACCGCGGTGCGCTCGCAGCCATGCACCGGCCCGCCCTGGCCCCGGTCCACGAACTCCTCGCCGGTGCTCGCGGCGGATCCGGCGCGCGCCGCGTGGCGGTGCTGGAGGACGTCGTCGACCACACGAACGTCGGTGCGATCTTCCGGTCCGCGGCCGCGCTGGGCGTCGACGCGGTGCTGGTGTCGCCGCGGTGCGCCGACCCGCTCTACCGGCGCTCGGTACGCGTGTCGATGGGAACGGTGTTCCAGGTGCCGTGGACGCGTCTGGAGCCCTGGCCCGGCGGCCTCGACCTGCTGCGCGAGGACGGCTTCCACGTGGCGGCGCTGGCGCTGGCCGACGATGCGGTCTCCCTCGACGACCTCGTGGCCGAGCCCCCGGAACGGCTCGCCCTCGTGCTGGGTACCGAGGGTCACGGCCTGTCCCGGGGTGCCGTCGCCGGCGCCGACAGCGTCGTGTCCATCCCGATGGCGGGCGGGGTGGACTCGCTCAACGTGGCGGCGGCGTCGGCCGTGGCGTTCTGGGCGACGCGCTCCTGAGCCGCTCCCGGGCGGTCCGGCCGCGCCGGTGGGCCGGGACGACGCCGGTGGCGGCGGCGAGCCCGAGGGCGCCGGGGACGTCGACGTAGAGGCTCTCGTGGCCGCCGGCCGCGACACGGAAGGTCTCGTGCCAGACCCCGACCGCGCCCGGCACCCTCTTCGCACGCCGGTAGAAGTCGACCCAGGCGGGGCGGTGCCGTCGTGCGTCGTCCCCGGCGTAGGCGTAGATGTCCTCGACGCTGCGCCAGTACTGGACCACGGTCGGGCCGCGCAGCCCGAGCAGCGTCCGGGCACCGAGGAACCCCGAGTCGGGGTCGCGGTAGAGCTCGGCGAGCATCGGACCCATCGCTGCGAACGCGGGGCCCCAGGCGTCGGGACGCCAGAGCCTGTTGATCCGGGCGCCGATGAGGAAGACGGCGATCTCGCCGTCGTGGTCGTGCGTGGTCAGGGTGGCCATGACGTCTCCCGCTGGATAGTTGAACTATCCAATAATGGAGAGTGCTACTCTCCAATGTCAAGACCTCTGGAGGATCGATGCGCATCTCGGAGCTCTCGCGGACCACGGGAGTCCCCGTCGCGACGGTGAAGTACTACGTGCGTGAAGGGCTCGTGCCCCGCGGTGACGTCACGAGCCGCACGCAGGCGAGCTACGGCCCGCAGCACGCGGCCCGCGTCCGACTCGTGCGCGCCCTGTCCGAGTCGGCCGGCCTCAGCCTCGCCGCCGTGCGCGAGGTGCTCGCCGTGCTCGACGAACCGCGGTCGCGGCACGACCTGCTGGGCGCCGCCCAGCACGCGCTGCTGCTCGACGAGTCGGGTGCCGGAGCGCCGGACGCCGACGCCCAGGATCCCGCGAGCCCCGGCGTCGAGGACGAGGCGACCCGGCGGGCGCGCCGTCTTGCGGCGGACCGCGGCTGGTACGAGGACCCGTTGCTGGTGCACCGGCTGGCCGGGCAGCTGCGTGCGGCCGCTGCTGCGGACGTCCCCGTCGCCGACGAGCACCTCGCCGTGCTCGCGTCGGCCGCGGAGGAGGCCGCCGCCGGGGACGTCGCGTCGGTGCCGGGCGAACCGTCCGAGGCCCTGCGGCAGGTGGTCCTCGGCACGCTCCTGACGGATCCCGTCCTGCTCACGATGCGACGCTTCGCCCAGCAGCGCGCCAGCGCCGCCGGGGACGGAGCCGACGCCGCTCCGCGCGCCGTGTGACCCCGCTCACGGTGCTTGCCGAGGCCCCTGCGGGTGAGGTTAGGCTGTCCTGCGTGACACACCGCGCCACCGCCACCGCCCAGGCCGAGCCCACCGCCGTCGCACCGCAGCCGTGGCGCATGTTCGACGTCGAGGTCGCGCGGGTCACCCGCCTGTGCCCGTCCTTCGTGCGCATCACGTTCACCGGCGCCGACCTGGACGAGTTCGCCGACAACGGCGCGGACCAGCGCATCAAGCTCCTGCTCCCGGCCCCCTGCGGCGGCTGGGAGTACCTGGACCGTCAGAACCCGGACTGGTTCACCTCGTGGCGCGCCCTGCCCGAGGAGCGCCGCAACCCGCTGCGGACCTACACCGTCCGCGCGGTGCGGCCAGGCCGGCGCGAGGTCGACGTCGACATCGTGCTGCACGGGGACACCGGGCCCGCCTCGCGCTGGGCCAACGGTGCGCGGCCGGGGTCCCCCCTGGTGATCCTCGGACCCAACGCCGCCCACGACGGCCCGCACGGCGGCCTGGAGTTCGCCCCGCCGGCCACGAGCCACGCGCTGCTGCTCGCCGGAGACGAGACCGCCGTGCCCGCCATCGCCTCGATCTGCGAGTCCCTGCCGTCCGACGCCGTCGGCGAGGTGTTCCTCGAGGTCCCGCACCGCGAGGACCGGTGGACGCTGGCCGCCCCGGCCGGGGTGCGCATCCACTGGTTGGCCCGGGAGGACCACGCCCACGGTGACCTCCTGGTCCCGGCGGTCCAGGCGGCGGCCGACCGCATGCTGGCCCTCGGCGTCCGGGCCTCGGCCGTCGAGGCTCCGGCCGCGCGCGCGTCCGCCGTGACCGCCGCCGGGATCGACCTGGCGGGCGACCTGATCGACGTCGACGTCGACGCCGACATCCTGTGGGAGGTCCCCGTGGATGCCGCCGGGCGGCCGCTCGCGCAGGACACCGTGCTGTACGCGTGGTTGGCCGGGGAGGCGGGCGTCATCAAGACGCTGCGGCGCTACCTGGTCTCCACCCTGGGCGTGGACCGCACGTCGGTCGCCTTCATGGGGTACTGGCGTCGGGGCCGCGCCGAGGTCTGAGCCTCCACCGCGGCTCGGGGCTGCTCAGCCGCGCACGACGCCGAGCGCCTCGATGACCTCGACGCCCGGGAGCGCGCACAGCAGCGGCCCGGGCATCAGCAGCTTCGACCGGCGCAGGCCGGATCCCATCAGCGCGAGAGCGCCCGGCGCGGCGAACCGGTCGTCCACGAGCACCCGCCACGTGGTCGGCAGGCCGACGGGCGTGATGCCGCCGTAGGCCATCCCGGACTCGCTGGTCGCCCGATCCGTCGGCAGGAACGACGCCTTGCGGGCGTCGAGCAGCTTGCGCACCCGCGTGTTGACGTCGGCCGACGTCGTGGCGGGCACCACGCAGGCCGCGACCCGCTCGACGTCGCCGCGGCGCCCGGCCACCACCACGCAGTTCGCCGACGCCTCCGGCGGGAGGTCGTGCACGGCGTTGAGGGTCGCGGTGTCCGCGTGCTCGGGATCGATCTCGGCGACAGCCACCTGCGCTGCGACCCGGCCGTCGGTCGCCGCCCACGCGTGCAGGCTCGCCGCGACGGGGTCGGCGAGCAGGTCGGGCCGGTCCAGTGCCGGCACCCACTCGAGGTCCCCCAGCCGCGGGAGCGTCGTCGGGTCGCTCACCGGTGGTACGTCCCGGTGAGGGTGGCGCGGGCGACGGTGTGGAAGTAGACGTTGAACGCGGCGTGCACGTTGGTGTTCTCGGTGGTCAGGTCGAGCGTGGGCACGTCCAGGGCGTGCACGGCGAAGACGTACCGGTGGGCGTGGTCGCCCGGGGGCGGGCCGGCTCCCTCGAAGCCGACCCGGCCGCCGTCGGAGGTGAGCTGGAACGCGCCGTCGGGCAGCGCGGAGCCGTCCTCGGACCCGGCGCCCCGCGGCAGCGAGGTGACGGTGGCCGGCAGGTCGAGCACGTGCCAGTGCCAGTAGCCCGACGGTGTGGGGGCGTCCGGGTCGAAGCAGCTCACCACGAACGACCTCGTGTGCTCGGGGAACCCGCTCCACGCCAGCGCGGGGGAGGTGTTGCCGCCGTCGACGGCGTGGTCGGACGGCAGGGGGTCGCCCTCGGTGATGTCGGGGCTGGTCAGCGTGAACGTCGCGGGGACGGGCAGCAGCGAGTAGGGGTCCGGGGGCAGCGGCCGGGTGAAATCCATGCCTCCACTCTGTCTCTCGCGGCCGCGGGTGGCAACGGTGCGGCGTGTCGGCACCCGGGCACGGGTGAGACGACGTCGCCCGGCGGCAGGTGCCGCGACGCGCACGGGCGCGTGCTACCTTGCCGGTACAAACCGACCGGCCGGTACGGGTCGGGGGACGACGACGTTCGACGGGGTGAGGCAGTGCAGAGGTTCACGGACAAGGTCGCGATCATCACCGGCGCCAGCCGCGGGATCGGCCTGGCGACGGCCCACCGCATCGTGGCCGAGGGCGGCCGCGTCGTGCTGACGGGCCGCAAGCCCGAGACGCTCCAGGACGCCGTGGAGGCGCTGGGGGCGGACCGGGCGTCCGCGGTGGCCGGCAAGGTCGACGACCCGGCCCACCGGGAGGAGGTGTTTGCGCACGTGGCCGAGCGGTACGGCCGGCTGGACCACCTGGTGAACAACGCCGGCATCAACCCGGCCTGGGGTCCGGTGCTGGAGATCGAGCCGTCGGTGGTGCGCAAGATCCTCGACGTCAACGTCGTCGCCGCGCTCGAGTGGACGCGCGACGCCGTCGCCGCCGGTCTGAGCACCTCGATCGTCAACACCTCCTCCATCTCCGGGACGTCCACCAGCCCGAACATCGCCTTCTACGGCGTCTCCAAGGCTGCCCTGATCAACCTCACGGCCCAGCTCGCCCAGGAGCTGGCTCCCCGGCTGCGCGTCAACGCCGTCGCGCCGGCCGTGGTCAAGACCAAGCTCTCCCGCGCGCTCTACGAGTCGCGCGAGGAGGAGGTCGCGGCGGGCTACCCGCTCGGCCGGCTCGGCGTCCCGGACGACGTCGCCGGCCCCGTGGCCTTCCTGCTGTCGGACGACGCCGCGTGGATCACCGGCCAGACACTCCGGATCGACGGTGGCGCGTCCGTCGTGCCGGTCGGGTGAAGGATGGCCTCATGAAGAACACCAACGTCGCCGATGCCGTGCTCCAGGCCGCGCTCGACCTCTTCGCCACGCAGGGCTACGCCACCACGAGCGTCCAGCAGATCGTCGAGGCCGCGGGTGTCACCAAGGGCGCCATGTACCACTACTTCCAGTCGAAGGACGATCTGCTCTTCGCGATCTACGACCGGATGCTCACGCTGCAGAAGCGCCGGCTGGAGGAGATCACCTCGGCGGGCGGCGACACGATCGACGTGGTGCGCGCCGTGTGCGTCGACGTCGTCGAGTCGTCCATCGACCTGCTCCCCGAGGGCACCGTGTTCTTCCGCAGCATGCACATGCTCTCCGAGCCGCGCCGCAAGGAGGTGACGCGCCGCCGCCGGGAGTACCACGACGAGTTCGCGGCGCTCATCGCCCAGGGGCAGGCCGAGGGAACCGTCCGCACGGACGTCCCGCGCTCGGTGCTCATCGCCCACTTCTACTCCGACGTGCACTACCTGTCCTACTGGTACTCGCCGTCGGGCCCCGAGTCCAAGTCCGAGGTCGCGAACCAGCTCGCCGACCTCTTCCTGCGAAGCATCACCCTGGAGGACGGATGACCTCGACCATGACCGCCTGGCGCGTGCACCGGCACGGCGAGCCCACCGAGGTGATGAGCCTCGACGCCGTGGACCGGCCTGCGCCGGGACCCGGCGAGGCCCTGGTGCGGGTGCTCGCCGTCGCGGTGAACTTCCCTGACATCCTGCTGTCGCGCGGGCAGTACCAGGTGCGGCCGGACCTGCCGTTCGTCCCCGGGATCGAGCTGTGCGCCGAGGTCGTGGAGGTCGGCGACGGGGTCGAGCGCGTCGAGGTCGGAGACAGGGTGGTCGGGTCGCACATCGGTGTCCTGTCGCAGTACGCGACGCTGCCGGCCGCGCTGCTCCACCGCGCGCCGGCCTCCTTGGACGACGCGCAGGCCGCGACCCTGACGGTCGCCTACCAGACGGCCTGGTTCGGGCTGCACCGGCGTGCCGGGCTCGCGGGAGGGGACGCGCTGCTGGTGCACGCCGCCGCCGGGGGAGTCGGGACGGCCGCGTGCCAGCTCGGTGCCGCAGCGGGGGCGACGGTGATCGGCGTCGTGGGCAGCGAGGCCAAGGTGCCGGTCGCCCGGGCCGCGGGGGCCGAGCACGTCCTGCTGCGCTCCGACGACGTCGCGGCGCGGGTCAAGGAGATCACCGGCGGCGTCGGTGCGGACGTCGTCTTCGACCCGGTCGGAGGGGCGTCGTTCGAGGCGTCGACGAAGTGCGTGGCGTTCGAGGGCCGCATCGTGGTCGTCGGGTTCGCCAGCGGGGAGATCCCGCCCGTGCGTGCCAACCACGCGCTGGTGAAGAACTACAGCGTCGTCGGGCTCCACTGGGGGCTGTACGCGCAACGCGATCCCGGACTGGTGGACGCCGCGCACGCCGAGCTGGTCCGTTTCGCGGACGCCGGCGTCCTGCACCCGGTGGTCGCCGACGTCGTGCCCTTCGACAAGGCGCCCGAGGCGATCGAGCTCCTGGCCACCGGCTCCACCACGGGCCGACTCGTCGTGCGGGTCGGCTCATGAGCGCGCCGGACGACCTCACCGCCCGGGTCGCCGTGGTCACGGGAGGATCGCGCGGCATCGGCGCCGCGTACGTCCGTGCCCTGCACGACGCCGGAGCCCGCGTCGTCGTCGCCGACGTCCTGGAGGATGAGGGGGCCGCGCTGGCCGCCGACCTGGGGGACCGCGCCCGGTTCGCCGTCCTGGACGTCACCGACGAGGACGCGTGGACCGCGCTGGTGGACGACACCGTCGCCGCCTGGGGCGGCGTCGACGTGCTGGTGAACAACGCCGGGATCGCCAACGCCGGACCGATCGAGCACTACCCGCGGTCCAAGTGGGACGCCGTCATCGCGGTGAACCTGACCGGCGTCTACCTGGGCTGCCGCGCGGTGGTGCCGACCATGAAGGCCGCGGGCCGCGGCTCGATCGTGAACATCTCCTCGGTCGAGGGCATGCGGGGCAGCCGGGGCCTGCACGGCTACGTGGCCTCCAAGTTCGGTGTCCGGGGTCTGACCAAGTCGCTGGCCGTCGAGCTCGGCCCCCACGGCGTCCGGGTCAACTCCGTCCACCCGGGCTGGATCGACACCGACATGACCGCCAGGATCGACCCCACGGGCCTGCCCATCCCTCTCGGCAGGGGCGGCACCCCGCAGGACCTCACCGGCACGGTGCTCTACCTCGCCGGGGACGCCTCGGCCTACGTCACGGGGACCGAGATCGTCGTCGACGGCGGGATGATCAACAACACCGGTCACCTCTGACAATCCCCTGACCTGCACAGACGTTCCTGGTCACCCTCGCATGTCACAGCCGTGCAACATCTGCGGGAATGACATACCGGCCAGTCGGTTTATGCGCTAGGGTGTGATCCATCCGACACGAAGAGGTGCCGATGTCCAGCAACACACCACGACTCGAGGTGGACGGTCTGACCGTCACCTTCGGTGGCCTGACCGCTCTCGACGACGTCAGCTTCACCGTGGGCGACGCCGAGACGGTCGCCCTCATCGGCCCCAACGGGGCCGGCAAGACGACGGTGTTCAACGCCGTCTGCTCGCTCGTCCGGCCCCGGTCGGGCGCCATCCGCCTCGCCGGCCGGGCGGCGCCGTCGTCCCCGACCGGTCTGCTGGCGCGCGGGGTCTCCCGCACCCTGCAGGGCCTCGGGCTGTTCGCCGGCATGACCGTCCTGGAGAACGTCCTCGTCCCGCTCAGCAGCGCCGGCGGCTCGCAGGAGGAGCAGGTGGCGGCCGCCCGGGCAGTCCTCGACCGGCTGGACCTGTCGCGGCACGCGCGGACCCCGGTGGACAGCCTTCCGTACCCGGAGCGCAAGCGCGTCGCCCTGGCCCGCGCCCTGGTCGCCGAGCCCCGCCTGCTCCTGCTCGACGAGCCCGCCGGTGGACTCGGTACCGAGGACATCGCCGCTCTGGGCGACCAGATCCGCAGCCTGTCCGCGCAGGGGTGCTCGGTGCTGCTCGTGGAGCACCACGTCGACTTCGTCATGTCGGTGGCCGACCGGGTCGTCGTCCTGGACTTCGGACGGGTGGTCGCCTGCGGCACGCCCGACGAGGTCCGGTCCGACCCCGCCGTCGAGGCCGCCTACCTCGGGCTGGAGGCCGCGGCATGAGCGCGCCGACCGAGCCCGTGACCACCACCCGCACCCTGCTCGCCGTCGAGGGCCTGACCATCGGCTACTCGGGCGCACCCGTCATCGAGGACATGGACCTCACCATCCCCGGCGGCGCCGTCGTGGCGCTCCTGGGCGCCAACGGGGCCGGCAAGACCACGCTCCTGCGGACGGTCTCCGGCCTCGTCACGCCACGCGCCGGCCGGGTGGTCCTCGACGGCGTCGACCTCACCGCCCTGAGCGTCGAGGACCGTGTCCGCCGTGGCCTGGCCCAGGTCCCGGAAGGACGCAGCGTCGTGGCCGAGCTCAGCGTCGAGGAGAACCTGCACCTCGGTGCCCTCTGGAAGATCCCGGGGCGCAAGGAGCGGCGGGCCGCCGTGGCCGAGCTGTACGAGACCTTCGAGCCCCTGGCCCGCCGTCGACGCAGCCTGGGCCACCAGCTCTCCGGCGGGGAGCGCCAGATGCTGGCGCTGGCCCGCGCGCTGGTCGCCCGGCCGCGGGTGCTCCTCCTCGACGAGCCGTCGCTGGGGCTGGCCCCGCGCGTGGTCGCCCAGCTCATGGAGATCCTGCGCGAGACAGCGCAGCGCACCGGGCTGACGGTGCTGCTCGCCGAGCAGAACGTCACCAGTGCGCTCTCGATCGCCGACCGCGGCGTCGTCCTGGGACTCGGCGAGATCGTCGCCGACGCACCCGCCGCCGACATCGCCGCCGACCCTGCCCTCCGGCACGCCTACCTGGGGTTCTGATGGATCGTCTCGCCTTCCTCCTCGCCACCGGCCTCGCGCGCGGCCTCGTCATCGCGCTGTTCGCCCTGTCCCTCGTCATCATCTGGCGCGCCGCCCGCATCGTGAACTTCGCGCAGGCCGCCATGGCGATCGTCGCCGTCTACGTCGCCTTCGCCGTCACCGGCCTGACCGGGTCGTTCTGGCTCGGGCTCGTCACGGCGCTCGTCGTCGGCGCGGCCGTCGGGTTCGCCGTCGAACGCTGGCTGATCCGGCTGGTGCCCACCACGTCCCCCCTGCCCGGCATGATCGTCGCGATCGGGCTCGTGATGGTGCTGCAGTCCGCCATCGGCATCGCCTTCGGCCCGGAGCACCGGCCCATGGCCGCTCCCTTCAGCGAGCAACCCTTCGAGCTCGGCGGCGTCCCGGTGCTCTCGCCCTACGACCTGTTCGTCCTGCTGGTCGCCCTCGGCGTCGTCCTCGGCCTGGCGGTGCTCTTCAACGGCACCACGCTCGGCCTGCAGATGCGCGCCTCGGCCATGGCGCCCGAGGTCTCGCGGCTGCTGGGCGTCCGGGTGCCACGCATGGTGACGGCCGGCTGGATGCTGTCCTCGGCCGTCGCCGCACTGGCCGTCCTGCTGCTCGTCCCGACCGAGCTCGGGCTCAACGCCCACAGCGCGGACGTGCTGTTCGTGCACGCCTTCACCGTCGCGGTGCTGGGCGGGCTCGACTCGCCGGCCGGGGCTCTCGTCGGCGGCGGCGTCGTCGGCGTCCTCATCAGTCTCGTCACCGGTTTCCTGGGCGCCGGCCTGGCGCCCGTCGCAGTGCTGGTGCTGCTGACGCTCGTCCTGCTCGTGCGCCCGGGCGGCATCTTCGCGGTCAAGGAGGCCCGCTCGGCATGACCACCACGACTCACTCCCGCACCCGCGCCATCGTGCTGCGCGCCCTGGTGCTCACGGTGCTCGCCCTCGGCGCCACCTTCCTGCTCGACTCCTACACCAACTACCAGCTCGCCGTCGTCGCGGCGTACTTCTGCGCGACGGCGGGGCTCACCCTGCTCGTCGGGCTGACCGGACAGCTCTCGTTGGGGCACGGCGTGCTCATGGCGGCCGGCGCCTACGGCTATGCCCTCGCCGCAGGCCCTGCGGCCGATGCCGGACTCGGCGGTCCGCTCCGGTTCGGCCTCGGGATCCTCGGCGCCCTGGTCGTGTCCGGCGCCGTGGGGGCGCTCCTCGGTCTGGCCGGTGCGCGGCTGCGCGGTCCCTACCTCGCCGGTCTGACCCTGGCGCTGGTCGTGGCACTGCCCGCGCTCACCTCCGAGATCCCCGGCGTGGGAGGAGACCAGGGCCTCGGCGTGCCCTTCGAGGGCGTGCCCGACGCGCTGCGTGGGATCCTCGGCGTCGAGCAGTGGCACGCCTGGATCGCCGTGATCGTCACCGCCGTGGCCGTGACACCCCTCGCGGTGATGCGCTCCGGCCGGTCCGGGATGCGGATGCGCGCCGTGCACGGCGACGAGGTCGCCGCCAAGCTGGCCGGCGTCTCCCCGGCTCGGGTCAAGACCGGTGCCTTCGTCGCAGGGGCGCTCTCGGCCGGGCTGGGCGGGGCGGTCCTGGCGGTCGCCACCCAGAACGTCAGCCCCGGGGGCTACGACCTCGCCTTCTCGCTGCTCCTGCTCGTGGCCGTCGTCATCGGTGGCCTCGGCAGCATCGGCGGCGCAGCCGTCGGGGCGGCACTCGTCGTCCTGCTGCCCTGGGGCATCAACACCCTCACCGCTGCCGCCGGGCTCCCGGCGGACCTCGAGCAGCGCCTGTCGGGGAACCTCGCGGTCCTCGTCTTCGGCGGGCTGCTCATCCTCGTCACCGTCCTGTGGCCCGGCGGGCTCTCCCACGCCCTGGCCGGACCGACCCGGCGGTTGACGTCCCGATTCCGCACCACCGACCAACCCGTCCCGCAATCGCTCACAGAGAGGTGACTCCCATGCGGACCACTCCCACCCTGCGCCCTCGCGCTCGCTCGCTCGTCGCTGCCACCGGCGCCGTCGTCGTCGGGCTGACCCTGACCGCTTGCGGCGGCGCCGACGAGGCCGTCCCCGGCGTCTCCGAGGACTCCATCACGATCGGCACGCACCAGCCCCTGACCGGGCCCGCGGCCGCGGGCTACTCGTCGATCTCCGCAGCGACGAGCGCCTACTTCGACTACGTCAACGCCAACGGCGGCGTCAACGGACGGACGATCGACTACGTCGTCAAGGACGACGGGTACAACCCGGCCAACACCCAGACCGCGGTGCGCGAGCTGGTCCAGCAGGACGACGTCTTCGCGATCCTCAACGGGCTCGGCACCCCGACGCACTCCTCGGTGCTGGACTTCCTCAACCAGAACGAGGTGCCGGACCTGTTCGTGTCCTCCGGCTCGACGGCCTGGAACGACCCGGAGGAGTACCCCTACACCTTCGGGTACAACGCGGACTACCTGGTCGAGGGCTCGGCGCTCGGTCAGTACGCGGCCGACGAGCACCCGGGCAAGAAGGTGTGCGTGCTGGGGCAGGACGACGACTACGGCGAGACGCTCCTGGCGGGCGTCGAGATCGCGCTCGGCTCGGACGGCGTGGCCGCCTACGAGACCTACGAGACCTCGAACCAGGACGTCACCGCGCAGATCGGCGCACTCCAGGCCGCGGAGTGCGAGGTGGTCGTCCTGGGAACGGTCAACGGCTTCACCGCCCTGGCGATCGGTACCGCCGCCCAGATGGGGTTCATGCCGACCTGGATGGCCTCCTCCGCCGGCGGTGACTACCCGACCCTGGTGGGCTTCCTGGGGGAGGACGTGGCTCCCCAGCTCCTGCAGGGGTTCGTCTCGGTCAACTACCTGCCGTTCAGCCCGGACAGCGAGTGGGTCGAGCTCTTCACCGAGATCAACGACGAGTACAACTCCGGCGCGTCGTTCGACGGCAACACCGTGTTCGGCATGAGCGTGGGCTACGCGTTCGTCGAGGCGCTCACGAAGGCCGGCGAGGACCCCACCCGGGAGTCGCTGCTCGAGGTCCTCGAGTCCGGCGACCTCGTGGGCAACGGGATCGTGCCGCTGCAGTACTCGGCCGAGAACCACGCCGGCTACGACGCCGTGGGCATCACGACCGTGGACGGCGGTGTCCAGGACTTCGTCGGCAGCACCTACCAGCTCGACGGCGAGACGGTCGAGAAGCTGGAGCCCCAGCCGGTCTCGCTCGACGGGAACGGTATCCCGGCCCCGTGAGCTGACCCCAGGACCCGACGGGGCCCGGCACGCCCCCCGCGTGCCGGGCCCCGTCGTCGCGCCCGGGCCGCGCCGTCGCTCGGGGAGCCCTCGTCGGTACCGCCGCCGCGCCGAGGTCCGCGCGCGACCCGGTGCGGGCGCGGGCGGGAACCGGCGTCCGGGACGACAGCGGCCCGCCCCCGGTCGACGGGGACGGGCCGCTGCTCCGCGTGCTTGCGGCGGGTGCTCAGCCGCGCAGCTGCGCGCGTCCGAGGGAGGCGAGGTGGACCTCGTCCGGGCCGTCCGCGATCCGCAGCGCCCGGGCGCCGGCGAACATCTCCGCCAGCGGCTGGTCGTCGGACAGGCCGGCGGCACCGAAGAGCTGCATCACGCGGTCCACGATCTTCTGGACGGCGCGCGGGACGGCGATCTTGATCGACTGGATCTCGGTCATCGCCTGCCGGTTGCCGACGGTGTCCATCAGCCAGGCCGTCTTGAGCACGAGCAGGCGCAGCGCCTCGATCTCGACGCGGGCCTCGGCGACCCACTCGCGGACCACTCCCTGCTGGGAGAGCGGCACCCCGAACGTGGACCGCGCGCGGGCCCGCTCGGTGGCCAGCGACAACGCCCGCTCCGCGGTGCCGAGCGCGCGCATGCAGTGATGGATGCGTCCGGGACCGAGCCGCGCCTGCGCCATGGCGAACCCGCCACCCTCGGCGCCGAGCAGGTTCTCGACGGGGACGCGGACGTCGTCGAACTCGATCTCGGCGTGGCCGCCGTGGTCGCGGTCGTCGTACCCGAACACGGTCAGCGGGCGCACGACCGTCACGCCGGGCGTGTCACGGGGGACGAGGACCATCGACTGCTGGCGGTGCCGGTCGGCGTCGGGGTCCGTCTTGCCCATGACGATGAGCAGCCGGCAGTCGGGGCTCATCGCGCCCGTCGACCACCACTTGCGCCCGGTGACGACGTACTCGTCGCCGTCACGCCGGATGCGGGTGCCGATCTGGGAGGCGTCGGACGAGGCGACGTCGGGCTCGGTCATGGAGAACGCCGACCGGATGCGCGCGTCCAGCAGCGGATCGAGCCAACGTTCCTGTTGCGCGGCCGTGCCGAACTCGGCCAGGAGCTCCATGTTCCCGGTGTCGGGTGCGGCGCAGTTGAGGGCCACCGGGGCGAGCCGCTGGCTCCACCCCGTCAGCTCGGCCAGCGGCGCGTACTGCAGGTTCGTGAGCCCGGCGCCGCGCTCGGAGGGCAGGAACAGGTTCCACAACCCCGCCGCGCGGGCCTTCTCGCGCAGCTCGTCCACCACCGGACGGAACGTCCAGACGTCGGGCGTCGCGGCGAGCTGGGCGTCGAGCTCCGGCTCGGCGGGCAGCACGTGGTCGTGCAGGAACCCGCGGACCTGCTCGGTGAGCTCGCGGGTGCGGTCGTCGGGGGAGAAGTCCATCTCAGCTGCTCCTGGGTCGGGCGGCCGCCCGGGCGAGGCCGTCGGCCGCGAGCGGGGCGACGAGGTCGCCGATGGTGTCGAACCCCTCGCCGACGGTCTCGCCGGCGCGGTAGCGGTAGTGGATCCCCTCGAGGATCACGGCGAGCTTGTAGGCGGCGAACGCCCGGTACCACCACAGATCCGGTGGGGTCGTGCCGGTCCGGGACGCGTAGGCGTCCACGAGCTCGTCGAAGGTGGGGTAGCCGACGTCCGGGACGACGGCGCTCGCGGCGACCTCACCGGCGGTGAGCGAGCGGATGTCCCAGTACAGGCCGAGCAGTCCGAGATCGACCAGCGGGTCGCCGAGCGTGGCCATCTCCCAGTCCAGGACCGCCGCGATGGTGGGGTGCTCGGCGGTTCCGCCGACGATGGCGTTGTCGAGGCGGTAGTCCCCGTGCACGATGCCGGTGCGGCCGGAGTCGGGTACGTGGGCGCCGAGCCGGTCCTGCAGCTCGTCGAGCGCGGGCACCTCGCGCGACCTCGACGCGTCGTACTGGCGCCGCCAGGTGGCCAGCTGGCGTCCGAGGTAGCCGTCGGGGCGTCCGAAGTCGGCGAGCCCGACGGCGGCGGGGTCCACCAGGTGCAGGTCGGCGAGCGTGCGGGCGAGCGTGATGCCGAGCCGGTGCAGGCCCGCGGCGGTGAACCGATCGTTCTGCTCGGGCCGGGAGAGCACCGTGCCCTCGACGCGTTCCATGACGAAGAACGTCGTGCCCGTCACCTCGGCGGCCTCGGTGTCGTCGACGACGTCCACCGTCGCCGGGACCGGGACGTCGCTCGCCCCGAGGGCGGAGATCACGCGGTGCTCGCGGCGCATGTCGTGGGCGCTGGACAGCACGTGCCCCAGCGGCGGACGGCGCAGGACGAGCGGCAGGGCGGCGCCGTCGACGCGGTAGGTCAGGTTGCTTCGGCCCCCGGCGATGACCTCGGCGGTCAGCCGGGTGTCCGGGTGGGGGGCCAGCTCCGGGTGCTCGCGTGTCAACCAGGCTGACAGGCCCGCTCGGTCCAGGCCGGGCACGTCGGTCATCGATGACCTCTTCCTTCGCTCGGACCCGGCCTCGGCGCCGGGGCTCCCGGCAGCATACCGCGCGGTCGGTATGTGGGCGAACCCGTCCGGGCGGGACACCGTGTCGGCCGGGGCGGGACGGTCCGATGAGTCCGGCCGGCCGGGGCGGTCGGTACCAGGGACCGGGAATCTCGAGGAGGGACGGCGCATGACGTCCGACGGTGACGACGCGGGGCCCGGAGTCGGTGCGGCCGACGGCGAGGCCCTCGGGCCGGAGCAGTACGTGGAGCAGGACGGCGTGCGGCTGTGCTTCCAGGCCGTCGGCGCTCCGGAGCGTGAGACCGTGCTGCTGATCGGAGGGCTGGGCGCGGCGATGGACTGGTGTCCGGCGGACTTCTGCGTCGCGCTGGCCGACGGCGGGCGGCGCGTGGTGCGCTACGACCACCGCGACACCGGGCGCTCCTCGACGGGCTCGGTCGGCGAGCCCGCCTACACCGCCCGGGATCTCGTCGAGGACCCGGTGCGGATCCTGGACGCCCTGGAGGTCGAGCAGGCCCATCTGGTCGGGTTCTCGATGGGCGGTGGCATCGCCCAGGAGCTGGCGGTGGAGCGCCGCGACCGTGTCGCGTCGGTGACGCTGGTGTCCACCTCGCCGGCGCTCGACCGGGCCGACCCCGCGCCGCTGCAGGGGCCGGCGCCCGAGCTGGCAGGCCTGTGGGAAGGACCCGCTCCCGGTCCAGGAGAGGACGCGGCGGTCGAGGCCTCGGTCCGCGAGGACCGCCTGCTCACGGCGGGCGGCCGGTTCGACGAGGCCCGGACGCGGGCGATCGCACGTCGCGCCGTGCGCCGGAGCATCGACCCGGCAGCGTCCGTGAACCATGCGGATCTGGCGGCGGAGACCCCGGTCCGGGGCGCGCTGCGCGACCTCCGGGTCCCGGCGCTCGTCGTGCACGGGGACCGGGACCCGCTCTTCCCGGGGCACGGAGAACGGCTCGCCGCGGAGATCCCCGGCGCCGAGCTCCTCGAGCTGGACCGGACCGGCCACCAGTTCCCGCCACCGCAGACGTGGGAGCGTCTGCTTCCCGTGCTCCTGGAGCACACGGCACGACGCCGCCGTACGCTCGGCGCATGAGCGCGCCGCCCACGCCGTGGCTGCTGGACTCTGACCCGGCGCTGCGCTGGCAGGTCGAGCGCGACCTGCTCGGCCGGCCCGACGCCGTCTGGCGTGCCACGAGGGACCGGGTGGCGACCGAGGGGTTCGGCGCCCGGTTGCTCGCGCTCCAGGACGACGACGGGCGGTGGGGGTCCGGCGCGTTCTTCCCCGGCGGGACGGACTGGTTCGAGGTCCAGCGGGAGGGTGGGACCCCCCAGCCGTGGACGGCCACCACCTGGTCGCTCAACGCGCTGCGGGAGTGGGGCCTGGACGCCGCGGTGCTCCGGTCCGCCGACCTGCCGGAGCGGCTGGCGCGCAGCTGCCGGTGGGAGTACGACGACCTGCCCTACTGGGGCGGCGAGGTGGACTGCTGCATCAACGCCTTCACGCTGGCGAACGGGACGTGGCTCGGGGTCGACGTCGGCGCGATCCGGGACCGGCTGGTCGACGGGCGGATGCCCGACGGCGGATGGAACTGCGAGTGGGTCGAGGGCGCCACGGTCTCCTCGTTCACCTCCACGCTCAACGTGCTCGACGGTCTGCTGGACCACGAGCAGCGCGTCGGCGGTGACGCCCGGGTCCGCGAGGCCCGGCGGACCGGGCAGGAGTACCTGCTCGCGCGACGGCTCACGCGGCGGCTGTCCACGGGAGAGCTCGTCGCGCCCTGGATGCTCCGGTTCGAGTACCCGTATCGCGGGCACTACACCGTCCTGCGCGCGGCCGACTACTTCCGCCGCGCGGCGACCTACGACGGCGAGGCGCCGGACGAGCGACTGTCCGAGGCGGTCGAGCTGATCCGTGCGGCTCGGCGTGCCGACGGCACCTGGGTCCGGGACCACCGCGACCCCGGCCAGGTCTGGTTCGAGGTCGACGTGCCGGTGGCCGAGCCCTCGCCGTGGCTCACCCTGGCGGGATCCCTCCTGCTGCGGTGGTGGGACGCCCGGTGAGCGGGCGTCAGCCCACGCCCTGGAGCAGGTGCTGCTCGACGGCGGCACGGATCGTGGCCGGCACGGGGACGGGGCGCTGGGTGGTCGCGTCGACGAACACGTGCGTGAAGCGGCCCTCGGCGACCGGCTCGTCGGAGCCGGTGCGCAGGATGTGCAGGTCCCAGGTCACGCTGGTCGTGCCGAGCCGCCCGACGCCGATCGCCACCTCGAGGTCGTCGGGGTAGGCGACGGGGGAGCGGAAGTCGCAGGAGGAGGACACGCAGTACCCGCGCACGGGGCCCGCGGGGTCGAGCCCGGCCTCGCGGATCATCCAGGTGTTCACGGCGGTGTCCATGGCCTGGTAGTACACCGTGTTGTTCACGTGGCCGTACTGGTCGTTGTCGTTCCAGCGCAGGGGGAACGGGTGACGGACGCGGGGCATGGGCTCCTCCTCGGGGAGTGGGGGGACGTGTCGGGGGCGGACCGGTGCCGCGGTCTCACACGCGCAGCAGGTGGCGGAACGCCGCCCCGGCGGCCTGCGGGCTGGGCGGCTCCCCGGCGATGAGGTCGGCGTAGGTGAACGACTCCGAGACGCGGACCAGCAGGTAGGCCAGCGCGTGCGCCTCGATGGCGCCGTCGAACGGTGCAGGGCCGAGGTGCCGGCGGACCAGGTGCTCGACGGTGGCGACGTACCGGCGCTGGATCGGCGCTGCCGTGGTGGTCATCAGCCGCAGCGCCCGGGTGGGCTCCCGGTCCAGGAACGTGCGGAAGTAGTCCGCCTGGATGAGGTCCGTGGCGAACTGGGTGAGCAGGACGGCGACGTAGGTGGCGCCGCCTGCGGGAGCTGCGGCGTCATCGTGCGCCGTGCCCGCGGCGTCGGTGATGACGCTGTCGGCGGCCGCGTGCTCGGCCAGCACGAGCGTCGGGACGGCGAGGGACCAGAGCACCTCGCACAGCAGGGCGTCACGGTTGCCGACCCACCGGAACACGGAGGTGCGGTCCACGCCGAGCTCGGCCGCCAGGCCGCCCATGTCGATGCGTCGACCTGAGACGAAGGTCTCTCGTGCCTGCTCGAAGGCGCGCAGGGCGTCGGGGTGGACACCCGGGGCGAGCCGCGCGGAGAGCCGGGTCGGCGCCGCGCGCAGGCCCACGGTGGCGATGTCGCTCGACGGGGAGAGCATGTCCAGCAGCCTATCCGGACCTGGGCGGGTGTGTGCAACATCTTGGAGAATGATGCACACTGGCCTCACGGGATCGACGACGATCGGAGCGAACATGACTCTCACCACCCCGGCGGAACCCGCCGCCCCCGCGGTACCCGAGCAGCTGGACGCCGACTTCTACGGCTTCCAGAACCTGCTGACCCCTGTCGAGCAGGAGGCCGTGGGACGCGTCCGGGACTTCATGGAGCGTGAGGTGCGCCCCATCGCCGACGACTACTGGGACCGCGCCGAGTGCCCGGTCCACCTGTTCCAGCCCTTCGCTCAGCTCGGCTCGGTCGGCGCCGCGTGGTCCGAGACCGCGCAGTTCGAGAACTCCGCGGTGTTCCGCGGGTGGGTCGGCATGGAGCTGGCCCGGGTGGACTCGTCGTTCTGCACGTTCATCGGCGTCTCCAGCGGGCTGGCGATGAGCTCGATCGGACTCGGTGGCTCGGCGGAGCAGCGGGCGTTGTGGCTGCCCCCGATGGCCCGCGGCGACCTCATCGGCGCGTTCGGTCTGACCGAGCCGCTCTCCGGCTCGGACACGGCCCGGGGGCTGCGCACCACCGCGACCCGGCACGGCGACACCTGGGTCCTCAACGGCGCCAAGCGCTGGATCGGCAACGCCACGTTCGCCGACGTCGTCGTCATCTGGGCGAGGGACACCGCCGACGACCAGGTCAAGGGCTTCCTGGTCCGCAAGGGGACGCCGGGCTTCACGGCCACGAAGATCGAGCGCAAGCAGTCCCTGCGGATCGTGCAGAACGCCGACATCACCCTGGAGAACGTCGAGATCGCCGAGGCGGACCGTCTGCAGGGCATCGACAGCTTCAAGGACCTGGCCAACGTGCTGCGGGTCACCCGCGACGGGGTCTCGTGGCAGGCGCTGGGCACCATGATCGGCGCCTACGAGGCCGCGGTGCGGTACACCAAGGAGCGCGAGCAGTTCGGTAACCCGATCGCCTCCTACCAGCTGGTCCAGGACAAGCTCGCCACCGCCCTGGGCAACATCACCGCGAGCATCGGCATGTGCGTCCGCGTCGCCCAGATGCAGGACGAGGGCACCCAGCGCGACCAGCACGCCGCGCTGGCCAAGGCGTTCGTCACGACCCGGATGCGCGAGACCGTCGCGCTGTCGCGGGAGGTCTGCGGCGGCAACGGCATCACGCTCGACACCGGCGTGGCGCGCTACTTCGCCGACGCCGAGGCCGTCTACACCTTCGAGGGCACGCGCGACATGAACCACCTCATCGTCGGCCGCTCGATCACCGGCCACGCGGCCTTCGTCTAGATCCCACCAGTCAAGGAGGACTTGTCATGACCGAGGCCTACATCGTGGCCACCGCCCGTTCGCCGATCGGACGGGCCCACAAGGGGTCGCTGCGCGAGCTGCGCGCTGACGACCTCGCCGTGCAGATGGTCCGCGCGGCACTCGACAAGGTGCCCTCGCTCGACCCGGCGCGCATCGACGACCTCATCCTCGGATGCGGTCTGCCGGGCGGGGAGCAGGGCATGAACATGGGGCGGATCGTCGCCGTCCTGCTCGGGCTGGACGGCGTACCGGGCACCACCGTGACCCGGTACTGCTCGTCCAGCGTGCAGTCGACCCGGATGGCCTTCCACGCCATCAAGGCGGGCGAGGGCGACGTGTTCGTCTCCGCCGGCGCTGAGTCCGTCAGCCGCATGGTCAAGGGGTCAGCCGACTACATCGAGGGCCAGGACCTGGAGAACCCGCGATTCGCGGCAGCGGCCGAGCGGACCGCCAAGCGCACCGTGGGCGGCGCGCCCGTCTGGTCGGACCCGCGCGCGGACGGCGAGCTGCCGGACGCCTACATCGCCATGGGGCAGACGGCGGAGAACCTCGCCTCCGTGCACGGCATCAGCCGCGCCGAGCAGGACGAGTTCGCCGCCCGGTCCCAGCAGCGGGCCGAGAAGGCCATCGCCGACGGGTTCTGGTCGCGCGAGATCACCCCGGTGACCCTGCCCGACGGCACCGTCGTGTCCGCCGACGACGGCCCGCGTGCCGGCACGACCGTCGAGAAGCTCGCCGGTCTGGACCCCGTGTTCCGCCCGGACGGCACGGTCACCGCCGGGAACGCCTGCCCGCTGAACGACGGCGCCGCGGCACTGGTGATCGTGTCGGGCCGTGTGGTCGAGGAGCTCGGTCTGCAGCCGATCGCCCGGATCGTGTCCACCGGCGTCACGGGGCTCTCCCCGGAGATCATGGGCCTCGGTCCGGTCGGGGCCAGCCGGCGGGCGCTCGATCGCGCCGGTCTGACGATCGACGACATGGACCTGGTGGAGATCAACGAGGCGTTCGCCGCACAGGTGATCCCGTCGGCCCGCGAGCTCGGCATCGACGAGGAGAAGCTCAACGTGCACGGCGGTGCCATCGCCGTCGGGCACCCGTTCGGCATGACCGGGGCCCGGATCACGACGACGTTGCTCAACGGCCTGGAGACGACCGGCGGTCGCTACGGGCTCGAGACGATGTGCGTGGGCGGGGGTCAGGGGATGGCGATGGTGCTCGAGCGTCTCTGAGGCCGGGCGCGGCGACGCGACGGCGAGTGGGTCAGACGACCTACTCGCCGTCGTGCATGAGGGTCCGCCCGGGGATCTCGTCCACCTCGCGCCAGGCCTGGATGCGCCGCGGCCGCAGGACGAGGTACACGTAGCCGTCCGGGTCGTCGCGCGGATCCCAGTCCGCCTGCGCGGCGTACGCCTCGGCAAGGTCCGTCGGTGCGTCCGCCACGGGGACGGTGCGTTCCAGGACAGCGTCCACGAGCACGACGTCCCGCGTGTGGCCCAGCGCGAGCCGCGTCGTCGACGTCGTGGCGATGCTGCGTGCGGTGCGGGTCGACCCGGGCAATGCGAGCACGACCCGCTCGTGGTGCCAGACCAGCGACAAGGGGATCAGGTACGGCTGCGCCGCGCCGCTGTCGTCGGTCGACGCCGACGCCACCCAGGCGTCGCGGGCGGGAGAGCGCAGCATCGCCAGGGTGTCGACGCGGCGCTGTTCACGGGAACGGGGCGTCGTCGCATCGGGCACGCCGTCACGGTATCTGTGGGGCGCCTGAACCGTCGAGTCGGCACTGTGGCCCCGGATCGGCAGGACGACCTGCCGATCCGGGGCCACAGTGCCGACCCGAGGTTGTCCGGCTACGGTGCCGGGACGTACAGCGCCAGGGTCTGGGCGACCAGCGCCGGCTTCTGCGCACCCTCCAGCTCGACGGTGACGGTCGAGGCGAGCCGGACGCCCTGCCCCGTCGGCTCGGCGCCGGTGATCTCGACGACCGCGCGCACCCGGCCCCCGGCGGGCACGGGGGTGAGGAAGCGGACCTTGTCGAGGCCGTAGTTCACGGCCATGGCGGTCTGCCCGACCTCGAGCAGCTCACCGGTGAGCTTCGGCAGCAGCGACAGCGTGAGGTAGCCGTGCGCGATCGTGCCGCCGAACGGGCCGTGGGCGGCCCGCTCGGCGTCCAGGTGGATCCACTGGTGGTCCTCGGTCGCGTCGGCGAACGCGCTGATGCGCGGCTGCTCGACGGCGAACCAGTCGCCGGTGGCCTGCTGCCCGACGGCGTCGGCGAGCGCGGCGGGGGTCTCGATCCGGATGACGTCGCTCATGCGCGGGGCCCGCCGGCCACGTAGAGCACCTGGCCGCTGGTGAACGACGCCTCCTCGGAGCAGAAGAACGACGCCGCGGCGGCGATGTCCTCCGGCTGCCCGACGCGCCCCACCGGCACCTCCTTGGCCATCCCGGCCAGGAAGTCCTCCAGCGGCACGCCGACCCGCTCGGCGGTCTCGGCGATCATGTCGGTGGCGATGACCCCGGGGGCGATCGCGTTGGCGGTCACGCCGAACTTGCCGAGCTCGATCGCGAGGGTCTTGGTGAAGCCCTGCATGCCGGCCTTGGCGGCGGAGTAGTTGGCCTGCCCGCGGTTGCCGAGCGCCGAGGTGCTCGACAGGTTGACGATGCGGCCCCAGCCGGCGTCGATCATGTGCTTCTGCACCGCCCGGGTCACCAGGAACGCGCCCCGCAGGTGGACGCCCAGCACGGCGTCCCAGTCGTCGGCCGACATCTTGAACAGCAGGTTGTCGCGCAGGATGCCGGCGTTGTTGACCAGGATGGTCGGCGCGCCGAGCTCCGCGGTGACCCGCTCGACGGCGGCGGCGACGGCGGCCTCGTCGGCGACGTCGACGCCGACGCCGATCGCCCGGTGGCCGTCGGCGGAGATCTTGGCGGCGGTCTCGGCCGCGACGTCCTCGAGCAGGTCGAGCACGGCCACGGCGTTGCCGTCGGCGGCCAGGCGTGCGGCGACGGCGGCACCGATGCCGCGTGCCCCGCCGGTGACGACGGCGACGTGTTCGGTGGTGCTGGTCATGCGGGAGTCCTCTCGTCGAAGGTGATCAGCTGGCGCAGCTCCTCGCCGGCGGCGAGGCGGTCCAGCGCGCGGGGCAGCTCGTCGAGCCCGATGCGGGCCGAGACGAGCCGTTCCAGCGGCAGTCGTCCTGCTCGCCAGAGTTCCACGTAGCGGGGGATGTCGCGGCTCGGGACGGCCGAGCCCAGGTAGGAGCCGACGACGGTGCGGGCCTCGGCGGTCAGGCTCAGCGGGGCGATGCTCGCCCGGGCGTCCGGTCCGGGCAGACCGACGGTCACGGTGGTGCCGCCGGGGGCGGTCAGGGCGTAGGCGGTCTCGAAGGCGCGGGCGTTCCCGGCGGCCTCGACGACGACGGGGGCGCGGACCTCGGCGTCGAGGGCCTCGGCCGGGGTGAGTGCGCGGGCGCCGAGGTCGCGGGCGAGCTCGAGCTTGCCCGGCACGGTGTCGACGCCGATCACGTCGTGGCCCAGCGCGCCCGCGACCAGCAGGGCGGCCATGCCGACGCCGCCGAGGCCGACGACGGCCACGGCGTCCCCCGGGGCCGGCCGGCCGGCGTTGAGCACGGCCCCACCGCCGGTGAGCACCGCGCAGCCGAGCAGCGCCGCGACGTCGGCGGGGACGTCGTCGGGCACGGGGACCACGGAGGTGGCAGAGACGACGGCGTGCGTGGCGAAGGCGCTGACGCCGAGGTGGTGGTGCACGGCGGTGCCGTCGCGGTGCAGCCGGCGCACGCCGCCGACGAGCTCTCCGGCGTTGTTGGCCGCGGACCCCACCGAGCAGGGCAGGCGGCCGTCGGTGGCGCAGGCGGCGCACGTCCCGCAGCGCGGCAGGAAGGTCATGACGACGCGCGTGCCGGGGGAGACGCCGGCATCGGGGGTCACTCCCTCGCCGACGGCCTCGACGATGCCGGCGGCCTCGTGGCCGAGCAGCATGGGGGTGGGGCGCACGCGGTTGCCGTCGACGACGGACAGGTCGGAGTGGCACAGTCCGGCGGCCTCGATGCGGACGGCGATCTCGCCGGGGCCGGGCGGGTCGAGGTCGAGCGGGCCGACCGTGAGCGGTCGCGACTCGACCCAGGGTGCGGGTGCCCCGCAGCGTTCCAGCACGGCGCCGATGATCTGCACGGCAACGACCTCCTCGTCGTCGGGTTCCGATGGGCTTCGCAGCATACCGACCGCGCGGTATGCAGAAAAGCCGGACGCCGTCGCAGCCTGTGCCGGCCGCTGAGCAGCGCAGTTGACACCGGTCGGCCGGAGGCGTGTACTGGACGTGTTCGAACAGATGTTCGAAGACGGGTCGAGCGTCCCGACCGACAGCTCCACCGCCGGGAGGGAGGCAGCATGACCATCCTCTCCGAGGAGAGTCCACCGACCCGGCACGCCGACCACGCCGACCGGCACGCACGGGCGCTCGCCGCCCTGCGGACCGCCGAGCAGGATGTGGTCCGGCCCGCCACGAGCGCGTCCGTCACCGGCCCGCCCGCAGTGCCCGTGCCCGGCCGGTCGGTGCGGCCCTCCTCGTCCCGCACGGTGAGCACGCCGACGGTCGGGCGCGCCGTCCACCCGGCCCTCGCCCCGCTCCTGCCCGGCGGGGTGCTGCCGGCCGGCGGCGTGCTCACCGTGCAGGGCTCGACCAGCCTGCTGCTCGGGCTCCTCGCCGCCCCCTCGCGCGACGGCGCCTGGACCGCGCTGGTCGGGGCACCCGCCGTCGGCCTGCTCGCCGCCGCCGACGCCGGCATCGCCCTCGGGCGCACCGCCGTCGTCCCCTCCCCGGGCCCGGACGCACCCGCCGTGCTCGCCGCGCTGCTCGACGGCATGGACCTGGTCGTCGTCGGCCCGCAGGCCGCCCTGACCGCCACGGACCGCCGCCGCCTCGCCGCCCGTACCCGCCGGCGCGACGCCGTCCTGGTGGCGACCACGTACTGGCCCGGGGCGCACGTCGCCCTCGACGCCCGCGGCGGGAGCTGGGCCGGCACCGACTCCGGCGCCGGATGGCTGCGCCGACGCACCCTGCGCGTGCTGCGCACCGGCCGCGGGGCGGTGGCCCGTCCGGTGGAGATCGACGTCGAGGTGCCGCTCGGCGCGCAGGAGCCGAGCACGCCGCCGGCCGACGGCGCACCCGCGGACCGGGACGCCACCACCTCGTCCGGCAGCACGACCGCCCCCCGCCTGAGGGTCGCATGAGCGCCGCGACCCGCACCGCGGTGCTCTGGGTCCCCGACTGGCCGGTCGTGGCAGGGCTGGTGGCCGCCGGGCTGGACGCGCACGTGCCGGCCGCCGTCCTCGGGGCGCCCTCGGGCGGCGGCACCCGGGCCGGGCGCAGCGTCGTGGCGACCTCCGCCGTCGCCCGTACCGCCGGGGTGCGCCGCGGCATGCGACGGCGGCAGGCGCAGGAGGCCTGCCCCGAGCTGGTGCTGCTGGACGTCGACGACGAGCGGGACGCCCGCACCTTCGAACCCGTGGCCACCGCGGCCGAGACCGTGGTGGCCGGGCTCGAGATCGCCCGCCCCGGCCTCCTGCTGCTCCCCGCCGGTGGCGCGGCCCGTTACCACGGCTCCGAGCGGGCGCTGGCCGAGGCGCTGGTGAGCGCCGTGGCCGCGGCGGGGCACGAGTGCCAGGTCGGCCTCGGCGACGGGCTGCTGGCCGCGGTGCTGGCCGCCCGGGACGACGCCGTCGTCCCCCCCGGCGGCTCGGCGCCCGCGCTCGCCGGACGCCCGGTGGGCGAGCTCGTGCACGCCGTGTGCGACCCGGGCGTGGTGGCCGCCGTGCGGGACGCGGTCGGGCTGTGGCGGCGACTCGGGCTGCACACCCTGGGCGACCTGGCGGCGCTGCCCCCTGCGAGCGTCGCCGCCCGCTTCGGGGACCTGGGCACCTGGGCGCACCGGCTCGCCCGCGGCGAGGACGACCGTCCGCCCGCCCGGCGGCGTACCGAGGCGGACCTGGCCGTGGCCACCGAGCTCGACCCGCCCGCGCTGCGGGTCGACGTCGCCGCCTTCGCCGCCCGGCGGCTCGCCGAGGAGCTGCACGCCCTGCTCGCCGCGCGGGGGCTGGCCTGCGGCCGGCTGCGCATCACCGCCCGGACCGAGCAGGGTGAGCTGGAGCGCCTCTGGCGCACCGACACCGCCACCGGCGGGCTGTCCGCCGCCCGCATCACCGACCGGGTGCGCTGGCAGCTCGAGGGCTGGCTCACCGACGCCGCGCTGCGCCGCACCGGCACCGACGGCTCGCCCGAGGTCGCACCCCTGACCCACCTGGCGCTCGCCGCCGAGGACGTCGCCCCCGCCGGCACGCACCAGCCCGCCCTGTGGGGACCCGACGCCGGCGGGGACACCCGCGCCCGCCAGGTGCTGGACCGGGTGCAGGGGCTGCTCGGACCGGACGCCGTGCTCACGGTCCGGCGAGCGGGCGGCCGGGACCCGCGCAGCCGGGTGCAGCTCGTGCCCTACGGCGAGGAGGTCGCCGTCGCGCGGGACCCCGGCCTGCCGTGGCCCGGTGCGCTGCCCAGCCCCGCACCGGCCACCCTGCTGCCCGAGCCCGCCGCCGCCCGGCTGCTCGACGCCACCGGTCGCGACGTCGTCGTCGACGCCCGGCTCGCGTCGAGCGGCGACCCGGCGACGGTGCGGTGGGACCAGGGCGAGGACCGCGCGGTCGTCGGCTGGGCGGGCCCCTGGCCCCTGGCCGAACGCTGGTGGACGCCGGACGGCGGCACGCGCCGCGTCCACCTGCAGGTGGTGCTCGACGACGGCCGGGGGCTCCTGCTGGCCCAGACCGCCGGGGCGTGGTCCGTGGAGGCGGTCTATGACTGAGACGGAGGTGCAGCGGAGCGTGGGGGCCGAGGAACGAGGCGCGCGCGTGGAGCGGAGCCGCAGGCTCGGGCATGGGCAGCGGGGGGCTGAGACGGAGGTGCAGCGGAGCGTGGGGGCCGAGGAACGAGGCGCGCGCGTGGAGCGGAGCCGCAGGCTCGGGCATGGGCAGCGGGGGGCTGAGACGGAGGTGCAGCGGAGCGTGGGGGCCGAGGAACGAGGCGCGCGCGTGGAGCGGAGCCGCAGGCTCGGGCATGGATCGGTCCCGACCGGGGCTAGGTATGCCGAGCTGCACGCCCACTCGGCGTTCAGCTTCCTCGACGGCGCCTCGCACCCCGAGGAGCTCGCCGCCGAGGCCGCCCGTCTCGGGCTGGAGGCGCTCGCGCTCACCGACCACGACGGGCTCTACGGCGTCGTGCGCTTCGCCGAGGCCGCCCGCGCGGTGGGTCTGCCCACCGTCTTCGGGGCCGAGCTGCACCTGCCGGTGCCCGAGCCCGGTGGCGCACCGGTGCTCGACGAACCCACCGGCGTCCCCGACCCCCGGGCCACCCACCTGCTCGTCCTGGCCCGGGGCCCGGACGGCTACCGGAACCTGTCGCGGGCGATCGCGACGGCGCACCTGGCCACCGGCGTCAAGGGCAAGGCCCGCTACGACCTGGACCGGCTCGGCGACGAGGCCGACGGCCAGTGGCTCGTGCTCACCGGCTGCCGCAAGGGGGCCGTGCGGCGCGCCGTCGACGGCGCGGTCGCCGGTGCGGGCGGCCCCGACCCGCTGCGTGCCGCCCGCCGTGAGCTGGACCGGTTGACCGCCGTCTTCGGCCACGACAACGTGGCGGTGGAGATCACGGCCACGGGCGACCCCCGCGACGCCGAGCGGCACGACGCGCTGGCCGTGCTGGCCACCGAGGCCGGTCTGCCGCTGGTCGCCACCACGGGTGCCCACTACGCACGGCCGCGCGACGCCGATCTGGCCGGGGCGCTCGCCGCCGTGCGGGCCCGGTCCTCCCTCGACCAGCACGACGGCTGGCTGCCCGGCGCGCCGACGGCGCACCTGCGTTCGGCGGCGGAGATGCTGCGTCTGCACCGCCGCCACCCGCAGGCGGTGACGACCGCCGCCGCGCTGGCTGCGGAGTGCGCCTTCGACCTGCACCTGGTGGCCCCCGAGCTGCCGCCCTACCCGGTCCCGGACGGGCACGACGAGGCGAGCTGGCTGCGCGAGCTGGTCCGGCGGGGGGCCACGCAGCGGTACGGGTCGAGGGACGCCGAACGGGTCCCGGGCGCCTGGGCGCAGATCGACCACGAGCTGGGCGTCATCACCGACCTCAACTTCCCCGGGTACTTCCTGGTCGTCTACGACCTGGTGGAGTTCTGCCGCCGCGAGGGCATCCTGTGCCAGGGGCGGGGGAGCGCCGCGAACTCGGCGGTCTGCTACGCGCTGGGGATCACCGCCGTCGACGCCGTGCACCACGGGTTGTTGTTCGAGCGGTTCCTGGCACCGGAGCGGGACGGGCCGCCGGACATCGACGTCGACATCGAGTCGGTGCGGCGCGAGGAGGTCATCCAGCACGTCTACGCCCGGTTCGGCCGCACGCACGCCGCGCAGGTCGCCAACGTCATCTCCTACCGGCCCCGCTCGGCGGTGCGCGACGCCGCCCGGGCGCTCGGGTACGACGTCGGGCAGGCCGACGCGTGGTCCAAGTCCATCGAGCGGTGGGGGTCGTTGCGCGGCCCCGACCCGGCCAGCCCGGCCGCGGACGCGAAGGCCCGTGACGCCCGGGCGTCCGGCGGCGCGCCGGTCACGCGACGGACGGAGAAGAAGGCCCGTGTCGCCGCCCAGTGGGGGCACGGCGTGGCGCCGGGACGGGACGCGCCGACGGGCGTCGTCGTGGACCCGCTCGCCGCCGACGGCGGGGTGCGTCGCGCCGACGACGCGCATGACGTCGTGCCCGCGCAGCCCCCGCCGTCGGCGGAGCAGGAGGGCGAGATCCCGCCACCGGTGCTGGACCTGGCCGAGCGTTTCCTGCGGCTCCCGCGGCACCTGGGCATCCACTCGGGCGGGATGGTCATGTGCGACCGGCCCGTCATCGAGGTGTGCCCGGTGGAGTGGGCCCGGATGGAGGGTCGCACGGTGCTGCAGTGGGACAAGGAGGACTGTGCGGACGCCGGGCTGGTGAAGTTCGACCTGCTGGGTCTGGGGATGCTCACGGCGATCCGGTACGCCTTCGAGTCCGTGCAGGAGCACACCGGTACCGCGCTCGAGCTGCACACCCTGCCGCCGGAGGACCCGCGCGTCTACGACCTGCTGTGCGCCGCCGACACCGTGGGGGTGTTCCAGGTCGAGTCCCGTGCCCAGATGGCGACGCTGCCACGCCTGCAGCCCCGCTGCTTCTACGACGTCGTCGTCGAGGTGGCGCTCATCCGCCCCGGCCCCATCCAGGGCAACTCCGTGCACCCGTACATCGAGCGGTCCCGGGGGCGGGAGCCGGTGACCTACCTGCACCCGCTGCTGGAACCGTCCCTGAAGCGCACCCTGGGGGTGCCGCTGTTCCAGGAGCAGCTCATGCAGATGGCGATCGACGTCGCGGGCTTCAGCCCGGCCGAGTCGGACCGGCTGCGCCGGGCGATGGGCTCCAAGCGGTCGGTGGAGCGCATGGAGGCGTTGCGGGGCAGGCTGTTCGCGGGGATGACCGAGCGAGGTGTGCCGCTCGACGTGGCCGAGCAGGTCTACGACAAGCTCAAGGCGTTCGCCGACTTCGGTTTCCCCGAGTCCCACGCCTACTCGTTCGCGTTCCTGGTGTACGCGAGCTCGTGGCTCAAGGTGCACCATCCGGAGGCCTTCTACGCGGGCCTGCTGGCGGCGCAGCCCATGGGGTTCTACTCCCCGCAGTCGTTGGCCGCGGACGCGCGCCGGCACGGGGTGACGGTGCTGCGCCCCGACGTCAACGCCTCCCGCGCCCGGGCGTGCGTCGAGCAGGTCGAGCCCGCTCCGTCCCGCGCCGACCGCGCCGACCACGCCCCCTCGACGGCCGAGCGCATGGTCGACGCCGATCCGCGTCTCGCCGTCCGGCTCGGGCTGTCGTCGGTGCGCGGCCTCGGGGACGACGTGGCGGAACGGATGGTCGACGAGCGCGCCGCCCACGGGCCGTACCGCGACGTGCACGACCTGGTGCGTCGCGTCGAGCTGTCCACCGCCCGGCTGGAGGCGCTGGCCACGGCCGGGGCGTTGGCACCGCTCGGGGTGACGCGCCGCGAGGGTCTGTGGGCCGCCGGCGCGCTGGGCCAGGAGGGTCCGGACACCCTCGACGGCGTGAGCGTGGGGGTGGCTGCCCCGCCGCTGCCGGGCATGAGCCCGCTCGAGGTCGACGTCGCCGACGCCTGGGCCACCGGCATCACCCCGGGCTCGACCTCCCCGCTGGAGCACGTGCGCGACGGGCTGGACCGGCAGGGAGTCCTCACGGTGGCTGCGGTGACGACGACCGAGCCGGGACGCCGCGTCGCCGTCGGGGGTGTGGTCACCCACCGGCAGCGTCCCGGCACGGCAGGGGGCGTCACGTTCCTGTCGTTGGAGGACGAGACCGGGCTGCTCAACGTGATCTGCACGCCCGGGTTGTGGCGCCGGTTCCGGACGGCGGCCCGGGGAGCGCCCGCCCTGGTGGTGCGCGGTCAGGTGGAACGGGCCGACGGCGCGGTCAACCTGCTCGCCGAGCACCTCGCCGTGCTGCCCCTGCCGGTGGCGACCCGGTCACGCGACTTCCGGTAGCGGCGCGTCACACGAGCGGCACGACGACGCACACGTCGAACGTGCCGCGGTGCCGACGCAGCAGGTACCGCACGTGCCGGCTGGACCGTTCGGCGGCGAGCTCGTCGCGCAGGCTCCAGCGCACCTCGACCCACAGCAGCGCCCATCCGAGCTCGCTGCTGTGCGTCACCTCGGGCACCAGGGCCACCGCGCCGGCGTGCCCGGGCGCCCCGGCGTGCCGACGGAGCACGTCGTGCACCTGGTCCGGGTTCGTCAGCGGGACCGACTCCTCGGCGAGCACCATCAGGGCGTGCGGGTCGAACCGGTCGGCGAGCACCTCGAGGTCACCGGAGCCCAGCGCCAGCCCGTGCTCCACGAAGAACGCGCGCAGCGCCTCGGTGTCGTAGCCGCCCAGACCTGTCCCCATCCGTTCACGGTAGGACGCTCTTCAGGTGCACACGACCCGGGCAGGGTCTGGCACGATGCGCTCCATGCGACGGTGGCGATGGTGCGTGGTGCTCGCGGTGGCGATGGCGGCGGCAGGGTGCGCCGAGGGGGCCGGGCCGGCGGGAGCCGACGGGACCGCGACGCCCGACCCGCAGGCCGACGAACCGGCCGGAGCCGAGCTGCTGGCCGAGCGGGCCGCGTACCACGGGATCCGCCCCGAACTCGTGCTGACGGTGGACGGCTACCGGCCGGCCCCCGGCGGTGGAGGAGGCTACGGTGCCGACGGGTACGCGGCCGTGCTGGTCGAGGAGCTGGCGGAGGGCGAGAGCCCGGACGAGGACACCGACGTCGTCCTCCTCGCGGCGGCGCCGGGGACGATCGACCTGTCGACGTGTCCGGAGATCCCGGCCCTGACGACGAGCGGCACCGAGGTGGACGGCGCGGTCGAGTGCGCGGTGGACGGTGACATGTTCGCTCGCACGGCCGGGACGTGGCGCGGGTACGCCGTGCAGCACGGCGGGGCGGTGGTCGAGCTGGCCGGCGAAGACGTCGACGCCGACACGCTGCGGGCCGCGCTGACCTCGCTGCGCGTGCCGACCGTCGGTGAGCTCGACCTGATCCTGCCCCCGTCACCGACCGTGTCGGGCCGGCCGACGACGGCACCGAGTCCCGGGCCCGTCGAACGGGGCGACCTGCCGCCCGGGGACGGCGCACCGGACAACAGCGTCGGCGTCGGGGGGTAGATCGGTCCGGATGTCCCCGGCGTGCCCGACTTGCAACCGGGCACCGATCCACGTTCCGATGTGGGACGTGTGCGTGCTCGGGTCCTGACCGACGGGCGACGAGCACGCCGCGAGCATGAGACGCCGCGATCCCGGGAACGTCCCCGGGAGAAGGGATGACCCATGACCGCCACGACGGAGACCACCACCGACCTCTACCCGAGCCGGCTCGCCGAGCCGGGCGAGGTCGTCGAGCGAGAGCACCCCACGGTCTGGGGGACGGCCGACGACGGCCCGTTCGACGCCGCCGCGCTGGAGGCGCACGCCGAGCGCGGCTTCAGCATCCTGCCGGACTTCATCACCCCCGGTGAGGTCACGCAGTACACGGCCGAGCTGAACCGGCTCGCCGCCGACGAGTCCCTGCGGGGCGACCACCGGGTCGTCACCGAGAAGGCGTCGGGCGAGGTGCGTTCGATCTTCGAGGTGACCAGGCTCAGCGAGCAGATCGAGGCGCTGAGCCGCGACCCCCGGCTGCTGGACCGCGCCCGCCAGCTCCTCGGCTCCGACGTCTACCTGCACCAGACCCGGGTCAACTACATGCCGGGCTACAAGGGGGCCGGGTTCTACTGGCACTCGGACTTCGAGACGTGGCACGCGGAGGACGGGATGCCGCTCCCGCGTGCCGTGAGCTGCTCGATCGCGCTGACGCCGAACTACCCCTACAACGGGGGTCTGATGGTCATGCCGGGCTCGCACCGCAGCTACGTGCCGTGCGTCGGCGAGACCCCGGAGAACTACCACCAGGACTCGCTCAAGGAGCAACGGATCGGCGTGCCCACCGAGGACGCGATCACCGACCTCGCCTGGAAGTACGGCGTGGACCAGTTCACCGGTCCTGCCGGGTCGGCCCTGTGGTTCGACGCGAACATCATGCACGGGTCCGGCAACAACATCACGCCGTTCCCGCGCTCCAACATCTTCCTGGTGTTCAACAGCGTCGAGAACGCGCTGACCGAGCCGTACGCGGCTCCGGCCCCGCGTCCCGAGCACATCGGCAGCCGCGACTTCACGCCGCTGCGGTAGTCCGGGAGCGGGGCTGGGCCGGGCACGCGCTGCCCGGCCCAGGTCGGCCGCCGGTCCACCACGAGGTACGACGCCGGCACGTCCTTCAGGGCGTGCCGGCGTCGTCGCGTCTCACCAGGCCTGGGCGAACACGTCGGCGAACAGCTCGTCGGCGTCGACCTCCAGGCCTCGCGCGGCGAACCAGGCGCACAGGTTCCGGCAGTCGCGGTGCAGCAGCTGAGCACCGGCGGGGTTGGCCACGAGGTCCACGACCTGCGGCAGGTCGATGATCACCAGCCGGGCACCGTCGGCGAGGACGTTGTACGGCGACAGGTCGCCGTGCGCCCAGCCGAGGCGCGCGAGCACGCCCATCGCCGTCCGGAGCTGGTCGAACCAGTCCGCGAGCAGGTCCGGTCCGGGCCGGCACCCCGCCAGGCGGGGCGCGGCCACGGGGGTGCCGTCGTCGTCCGGCGTGCCGACGAACTCCAGGAGCAGCTCGGTGCCGTCGATCTGCACGGGGTACGGCACCGGCGCCCCGGCGTCCCACAGGGTCGCGAGCGCCGAGAACTCGGCGTCGGCCCACTGGGTCGCCCGCACGCCGCGGCCCCAGGCGGAACGGCGGTCCTCCGCCGCGCGCTGGTCCCGGCTCCGTCGCGACCGGCGGCCGTCGGTGTAGGTGCCGTCGCGGTGGAACTGACGGTGCTCGGGGTCGCGGTACCGCTTGGCGGCGAGCAGCACGCGCTGCCCGGGGTCGTCGGGGACGGCGCGCTCGAGCAGGTGGACGTCGGCCTCCTTGCCGGTCTTCAGGACGCCGAGCTCGGTGTCGAGGGCGGCGGCCGCGGTGACGACCCAGGCGGGCCGTGGGTCGGGGCCGCGCTGACCCTTGGCGACGGACGGCCAGGTGGACCAGCGCTGGTCGGGGCCGGGCTCGACGGCGCCGTGCCCGGTGGTCAGGGTCAGGAGGGTGCGGGGGTGGTCGGACGAAGGATCGGGGGAGTGCAGGTGCACGGTGGGCTCCTCAAGGGGCGAGGAGGCCCGGTCGGCGCTCCTCAGGTGCGGGGGCTGGTGGCCCGTCCCGTGGTTCCCGGGCGGGCGCTCGTGACGTCGTCGTGCATCGGTGGGCCCTCCGTCCATGTCCGTCACGACGCGCACCTGCTGCGCGTCGTCGGTCCCGAGCCTCGCAGCCCGGGTGCCCGTGGTCCAGGGTTTTTCCGTACGGTGACCCGATGAGCCTGGTGCGGGTCGCCGACGGCGTGCTGGTGGGTACCAGCCGTCGGCTGCGCACGACGACGACGCTCGCCCTGGGGCCGCGGCGTGCGGGGCGGCGCGCCGGGCTCCTGGTGGACCCGGCCTGGGAGCCGGACGAGCTGGAGTCGCTGGCTGCTGCGTGCGACGAGCGGGGGATCGGCGTCGCCGCGGGGTTCTCGACCCACGCCCACCACGACCATCTCCTATGGCACCCGGCCCTCGGCCGTGACGTCCCGCGATGGGCGACGTCGGCAGCGGCCCGCACCGCACGCGACGCGCGCGCCGTGCTCCTCGCCGAGGCCGCGCAGGACTCGTCGCGCTACGGGGGTGCGGAGCACCCGCCGGAGGTGCTCGAGCTGCTCGGGGCGGTGCGCCCGCTGGCGGCGGGTGCGACCCGGATCCCCGACCCGGACGGGGCGCTGCCGGAGCTCGAGCTCGTCGAGCACGACGGGCACGCCCCGGGGCACGCCGCGGTGTGGTTGCCCCGCAGCGGGGTCCTGCTCGCCGGGGACATGCTCAGCGACGCCGAGCTGCCGCTGCCGCACGACGAGGTCACCGGCGCGTGCGACGTCGACTCCTACCGTGCCGGGCTGGACCGGCTGGCGCCGGTCGTCGCGCGGGCGGACGTCGTCGTGCCCGGGCACGGGACGCCGTCGTCGTGGCCGTCCGCACGCCTGGAGGCCGACCGGCGCTACCTGGACGACGTGACGGCGGGCCGGGCCGTGCACGACCCGCGGCTCGGGCTGCCAGGGGCAGCGGGACCCCATGCCCGGCTCGTGGCAGCGGTGCGCCGGCGCGAGGCGTGATCAGCCGAGCAGGTTCTCGGCGGCCGCGGTGGCCAGCTCGGTCGCCGAGTCCCACGCGCCGGCCGTGTCGAACCCCATCTGGTGCAGCATCGCCCAGGCGACGCCGACGACGGCGTAGATGCTCACCGGGGTCATGATCACCCACTCGCGCCAGGAGCCGGCGTCGCCCAGCAACGGCAGCGACAGGTTGCCGCGTGGGCTCCACATGTCGTCGAACGGCAGCCACCGGTGCCGCCGGACCCAGCGGGGCGAGCGTGGCCGCACCGGCCACAGCAGGGGCACGCCGCGGGTCGTGAGGAAGTCGCCGACGATGTGCACGGCGCAGCCCAGCCCGACGCAGAACGGCATCCAGTACCACTCCTCGGGGGCGAACACGGCGACGAACGCCCCGAGGGACACCGACAGACCCCACGTCCACCAGCGTCGCCGGCCGGTGAGGCGCAGCGCGCGGACGGCGAACGCGATGAGCAGCACCGCCATGATCCCCGGTCCGACGAGGACCTCGCCGAACTGCTCGGTGTGGAACGACACCTTGCCCAGGAGCCAGGCGATCACCGTGAAGACCGCGATGCCGAGCAGGGAGTGCGTGGCGTTGCGGTGGCCGCCGGAGAGCTTCGCCACGAGCTTGGTCACGCCCTCGGACACCGGGGGCAAGGAGTGGGAGATGGTGCCGTTGTGATGGTCGGCGTCGGGCAGCAGCGCAGCACCGGCGCAGACCAGTGCGCCCGTCATGATCCCGACGTCGGAGACGGGGTACCAGCCGAACGCGATCGGGGTCGATGCGGTGACCGCCACCCAGGCGGCCGCCCCGGAGGCAGCGTGGTGCCCACCCATCATGCTGCTGGTGCTCCTTCGTCCGGTCTGCTCCCGATGACCGTTTGGTCCGGGACCGGAGGAACGCTACACGTCGCCGCCCACGGGCCGGCACCGGGCCAGGACGCCGGCCACGTCCGGCGGGGTCCACCCCGCAGGCTTGAGCACCTTGCCGTCCGCGCGCCGCAGCGGGCGGCCGTCCGGCCCGACCTTGGCCATGTTCGAGGCGTGGATCTCGGCGAAGACCTGCTCGCCCGGGATGCCGCACTCGAGCTCCAGGCCGTGGAGTACGTAGCGCAGGTCGCCGGTGGCATCGGCGGTCTGCACGAGGTCGGCGTTTGCGGTCGACCCCTCGATCACGGCATCCACCGCCTGCTCGACCACCACGCGGGCGTCGGGCCCGAGGATCGCCCCGGTCAGCTCCGCGAACTCCTCGGCCACGAGCCGGTACCGCATCCGCAGGCGGTCGGCCGGCAGTCCCAGGTCGGGTGCGTCGCCGACGGGGACGTCGAAGGCCTCGTGGAACTCGCGGACCATCTCGCGTTCGGTCTCCATGACCGGACGTTAACCGATGTCGATGACGACCTTGACGTCGTCGGGCCGCGCGTCGAACGCCTCGGTGGCGCGCTCCAGCGGGACGCGGCGCGTGACGAGACGGCCGAGCCAGTCCAGGTCGGCACGGGCCAGGACGTCGGCCCCGGTGCGGTAGTGGCTCATGTTGGCGTTCACCGAGCCCACGATCACGTCGTTCTCGAGCACGACCGACCGGTTGGCCGCGCCGGCGTCCACGGGGATGTGGCGTCCGGACGAGGACACTCCGGTGAGCACGGTGATGCCGTAGGGCCTGGTCGAGGTGAAGGTGTCCACCACCACCGACGGGGCGCCGGTGCACTCGATGATGATGCCCGGGTGGACGGCGTCGGCCACCGTGGGCAGATCGTCGCGGTGGTAGGTCGCCCCGACGTCGCGCACCAGGTCCGGCTTGGGCCCGGCGTCGACGCGGTCGAGCACGTGGACGTCGAGACCGCGCTGGACACCGATCAGCGCGGCCAGGAGCCCGATCGGACCGGCCCCCGTGACCACGACCGTCTGCGGGTCGAACCATGCGCGTGCGCCGATCCTGTCGACCTGGTCCCACGCCTTGGCCACCACGGTCGTGGGCTCGAGCAGCACGCCGACGTCGCTCAGCGCCGGATCGAGCCGCACGACCCGGTCGGGCTCGATCGTCCACTGCTGGGAGGCGAACCCGTCCACCTCCTTGATGCCGTGCTCGGTGAACCGTCCGTTGCGGCACATGTCCCACTCGCCGTGCGCGCAGGCGCCGCACGGCACCGGGTCGGGGCGGCGCACGACGCCGACCACCAGGTCGCCGGGGGACAGGTCGGACCCGGCCGGCGCCTCGCGGACGCGGCCGAGGGACTCGTGGCCGATGATCAGCCGCTCGTGGCCGGGCGGGGCGGCGCCGTACTCCCCGGCCGCGATCTCCTTGTCGGTGCCGCACACGCCCACGGACACGGCGTCCACGAGCAGCTCGCCGGGTGCGGTCGTGCGGTCGTGGACATCGGTCACGGCGAGGCTTCCGGAACGGCCGGGCACCACGGTCAGTGCTCTCATCAGAGCTCCTTCACAGGGCGGAGTTCGGCATCCCGGGCAGGCCGGTGCCATCGGCCGGACCCGCGGACAGGATGCGGGCGGAGTTGACCAGACCCACGTGGCTGAACGCCTGGGGCACGTTGCCGAGCTGGCGGCCCGCCGCGACGTCGTACTCCTCGGCCAGCAGGCCCAGGTCGTTGCGCAGCCCCAGCAGCCGCTCGAACAGATCCCTGGCCTCGTCGTGGCGTCCGATGCCGTGCAGTGCGTCGACGAGCCAGAAGCTGCAGACCAGGAACGTGCCCTCCGTGCCCGGCAGTCCGTCCACGCCGCCGTCGTGCTCGGTGCGGTAGCGCAGGAGCAGGCCGTCGTGGCTGAGCTCTCGCTGCACGGCCTCGACCGTGCCGACCACGCGGTGGTCGGACCAGGGCAGGAACCCCACCCGAGGGATCAGCAGCAGGGCGGCGTCCAGTCCCTCGGAACCGTAGAACTGGGTGAACGTGTTGCGCTCGGCGTCGTAGCCGCGCGTGAGGACGTCGGTACGGATCGTCTCGCGCAGCGAGCGCCAGCGATCCACGGGCCCCTCCAGCCCGGTGGACTCGACCGCGCGGATCATGGCCGAGACGCCGGCCCAGGCCATCACGCGGGAGTGCACGAACGCTCGCCGCGGCCCGCGGACCTCCCACAGCCCGTTGTCGACGTCGTCCCAGTGCCCCTCGAGGAAGTCCAGCAGGGACCGCTGCAGCTGCCAGGTGTCGACGTCCTCGTCGACGCCGTTGGTGCGCGCCAGGTGCAGGGCCACGAGGGTCTCGCCCCAGACGTCGAGCTGGAGCTGGTCCGCCGCCCCGTTGCCGATGCGCACGGGCGCGCTGCCCTCGTACCCCGGCAGCCAGCCGAGCGTGGTCTCGGGGAGCCGACGGCGGCCGTTCAGTGCGTACATGATCTTCAGGTCGGCGGGATCGCCCGCCACGGTCCGCAGGAGCCACTCGCGCCAGGCCTTCGCCTCCCCGGTGTGGCCGGTGCTCAGCAGGGCGAGCAGGGTGAAGGAGGCGTCCCGCAGCCAGCAGAACCGGTAGTCCCAGTTGCGCACCCCGCCGACCAGCTCGGGCAGGGAGGTCGTGGCCGCCGCGGCGATCGCACCGGTCGGTGCGTACGTGAGGGACTTGAGCGTGATCAGGGAGCGGCGCACGGCCTCGGGCCACTCGCCGTCGTACCGGGTCTGCCCCACCCAGTCGCTCCAGAAGTCGAGGGTGTCGGCGAGGGCGTCGCGGGCGTCCACGGGTGCGGGTTCGGGTCGGTGCGAGGGGTGATGGGTCAGGACGAACGCCACCTCGTCCCCCGCGGAGAGCTCGAACCGGGACGTGATCGTGCCGTCGGACACCTCCTGCGGCACCGGCGTGGACAGGATCAGGGCGTCCGGGCCGGCGATGGCCCGCACGCATCCGGGTCGTCGCGGGCCCAGGACGGAGGCGGAGCGAGACATCCAGGGCACGACGTTGCCGTAGTCGAGGCGGGGCCTCAGAACACTCTTCATCGGGACGCGCCCGCGCAGGCACTCGACGACGCGCACGACGTCGGGGACGTCACCGCGAGGTGGCATGAGGTCGGTCACACGGACATGCCCGTCCGGAGTCTCCCACTCGGTCTCGAGCACGAGCGTCTCTCCCCGGTACCGGCGCCGTGTGCAGCGTCCGCCCGAGGCCGGCGCCAGCCGCCACGATCCGTTGCGCTCGTCGCCCAGGAGGGCGGCGAAGCAGGCAGGGGAGTCGACGTCGGGCAGGCACAGCCAGTCGATCGACCCGTCGCTGCCGACGAGGGCGACCGTCTGCAGGTCGCCGATGATGCCGTAGTCCTCGATGCGCTGGGTCATCGCCCCTCACGCTAGGACAGCGGCGTGACCTGCGCCACGGCGCAGCGGTTTGCAGGTCAGGGGCCCGCTCGTGCTATGTTTTTCACCGCACCGCACAGGGGAGCAGGCTTCGGCCTGCACCGTGGACGGTCCACCTGTCCGGGTGGCGGAATGGCAGACGCGCTAGCTTGAGGTGCTAGTGCCCTTTATCGGGCGTGGGGGTTCAAGTCCCCCTCCGGACACTCGTTGAGACAGCGACGACGAAGACCTCCTGGGTCCACAACCAGGGGGTCTTCTGTCGTATCCGGGTGCTTCTTGGGCTCGGGATGTTCCCGAGAGTGTTCCCACGGCTGTGCCTCCGCGTTCCCAAGGGTGTTCCCAGGTGTCTCGGTGGGCGGCGTTCACCCAGGTGAGAGACATGTTCGGAGGGGGACTGGCGCCCCGGCGCAGATGTCGCGGCCGACGCCCGCACCCGTCACGCGACTTCGGTCAGCACCAGGTCGACGGCGAGCACACGACGGCGCTGTGCGCTCGCCGCGGACGGACGTCGTCTGTAGAGGTCGGTACGCCGCAACATGGTCCGCACGGCGACTCCCACGTCGGTCCCGAGGAGCGTCCCAGGTCATTCGCCAGCCGCTGGGGACTTGCGGCACGATGTGCGACGTGCCCATCACCAGCAGGTTCTTCCACACCGAGCCATGGCAGCTCGACGACGACACAGTTGAAGTTCTCGCCGGCCGATTGCGCGTCGAGTTCGACCTGCAGATGAGCGGCTGGGCCGACGTTGTCCGCGCCGTGGTCCGTCTGGTGGATGACCACATCAGCCGAGAGGCCCTGCTCGACGCCCGGGACATCGCGCGTTCGCTCGGCGACGACGACACCGCAGATTGGCTGCGGACCCTGGTCGAAGACCCGGAGTTGATCGACCTGCGGTTCGAGGAACAGGCAGAGAAGCGCGCCCACCTCGCCAGTCTCGGAGCCTTCGTCCGCCGCAGGGACACGTTCCGCGGTGGCGTCGATGCAGGACCGGGACCATGGCACGAGGCAGGCTGTCCATTCGTAGCACGCGCGGTAGACGTGTACCGGTGGGAGGGGACAGATGATCGCCCCGAGGTAGGGAGCACATGTCCCACGTGCAGGCCTCGTAGGGAGCTGCACCCATCTGGGCTGCCACCGGCGGAGGCCGACCGTGTGCGTGACGCGATCCGCGATGAGATCGCTGGCCTTGGATCCTTCGTGCGTCGCCAAGGCGAGGACGGATACCCACCGATACCCCCGGGGAAGTGGCACAAGGCCGGGTGCCGAACCACACGGACTGCAGCGGATCCCCGCTCATGGGAGGGATCCGACGACCTCCCGGCGGGCGAGGACACCTGCAAGACCTGTCTCAAGCGTCCCTCCACCTCAATGCCGTGAGTCGCGATGCCGAAGCTCCAAGGATTCCTTGACCCGGGACAGGACAGATGGGGGTCGGCGGGCCTGGCAAGGGGACTCCGGCTCGCCGAGGACTCGTGGGGGCTGGCCTACAGACGGACGCTCCGCCACCATCAACCCATGACCGTGAACCCAAAGGGGCCCGAGGGCGAATCGCTGACGACACTCCGTTGGATGGACGTATTTCCTGGGCACAGTGGGGCAGATCGTGCGGACCCCTACTTCTCCCTTCCGCCGAGTAGGCCTGGAGTGCAGTTCTTCGTCGGTCGCAACGGAAGCGGAAAGTCTCGGACGGCCCGGGTGGTTGCTGATCGCACCGGCGGGCGATACCTGTCCACGGATCGCCTGACCGGAATCATGGCCTTCTCTTCTGGCGACGGGGGCAACTACGGCGGCAAGTACCGCGGCGTTCCTTTGGGGGAGGACAGTCTCGAGCAGGCTCATCAGATGTCGCGTACCTACGGCGGCGGCGAAGCGCTGTTCAGCATGCACGCGCTCCATGATCGGCCTGACGTGGCGCTTCGCGTGACAGCCTTCTTGCGGAGGGCATTGGGACGCACGATCGATCTGCGTGAGACCGCTGGGTACTTGGATCCGTACGTACGGATGAACGATCTGGAGTACTCGCTGTTCCGCGATGAGGGTCACGGACTGCGGGAGCTAGTCCTGCTCCTCGTCGAGACGTATCAGAGCGACTGGCCGATCTTGATCGTCGACGAGCCAGAGCTCCACCTACACCCTTCGATGGCTCGCCTGTGGCTCACCGAGCTGTCACGAGAGTGCGCAAGAACTGCTCGGCAGGCCGTGGTCGTAACTCACGAACCAACGTTGCTACGCCCCAAGTCCTACGACGATCTTGATGCTGTCTGGCTGTTCCGACCGGGTGAACGCCCGAGGCGGTTCAGCGACGCCGTCCGCGCCAAAGACCAGAAAAGGGTGACCTCGTCGCTCGCACAGAACCCGTCTCTGGTAAGTCTGCTCGCGTTCTCCCCACGCCCGGTGCTGGTGGAGGGCCCAACCGATGTCGCTGCTCTCACCGCTGCGCTGCAGAGGGTCTGCCCACCCGAGGTCGTCGCGCAGACCGACTTAGTTGAGTGCGGAGGAGTGGGGAAGGTGGCGGCGTGGCATGGCATCACGCGCAGGCTCGGACTCGACGACGTGCGAGCCATCGCCGACCTCGATGCCATGTTCTCGCCGGATTCCCAAACCGAGATGGATGAAAACCCAGCCGTCCAGCAGGCCTACGTCGATGCGTTCCTTGCGCGCGACCCGCGTACCAGCACCATGGTGCGTCCACTCGTGGATGGTGCCAACATGGCCAACTTCAGCCAGGACCCCAAGGGCCGGGCAATGTGGCTCGCGACCGCAGCCGAGGGAGTGGACGTAACGTTGGGCGCACGACTGCGCGGTATCTGGCGCGACGCCGGCGTCTGGCTGCACCAGGAGGGAACCCTCGAAGACGTCCTGGACCTCAACCAGAAGGACGCCGATCAAGCCCGCGTGGCAGCTGCAACAGAGGGCAGCCGGCTCGATGAGGCAGCCATCTGGTGTGCGTACGACCTGGATCCGAGCGGCGACCTTGAGCTCCTGCTCACTACTGCCGTTGAGCGCATCGCCCATGGCATTCAAGCGGCCCAAGGGGAGACGCCGAGCGCGGTATTCACGACCCCGGTCGGCAGCAAGCAGTCGGCAGCAGCACTCGTCGATGTGACGCCGCTCGACGAACCGGGCCGATACCGGATCACCGTCAAGACGCCGACCGAGTTCGTGGGCTACTACCTAGACTTCGACCGCAAGACCCCAGCTGCAGACATGACTCTGAAGATGCCACTCAAGACGACCGAGGAATCGGGACCGAGCAGCTACCTATGACATTGCGTCCAATATTCGGGATCTCGGTCAACTTGCTCAAGCGCCGCTTGTTCCGGGCGCCACAGGCTTGAAAAGGCCAGGATGTGGGCGGCGGTCGCGCGGTTGGCCGTCTCATGGGGACTGCTGCAGGGTTCCTTGGTCGGGCGGGACGTCGGCCACTCAAGGGGTGCCACCGCGGCTGCATGCTTAAGTCGTGCTCGTTGGCGTGGGCGGGGACTTGCCCTGCCAGACGCCGTGATCCTGACACCAAAGGACACCCGGAACGGCGGCGGGTGACGATCGGGGCGTGCACACGATCGTGCCATGGGCACTCCTCACAGGTCGGGCTCGCACGCAACGGCCCTACTTCTACGTCTGACGCGCGACACCTCCCGGCCGCGCGCAAGGTGAGTCCCCGAACCATCGGCTGCCCCGGTAGGGTCATCTGTGCGGGGAAGCAGGTGTTGTGTCGCCTTCCTCGGCTCTTCTCTGTCACATCCCAGGAGGACACAGGCATGACCACGCAGACGACCGCGCTCGCGACGGCGGGGGTGTGGCTCTGATGGCGCGCGCAGCCAAGATGGCTGCGTTGGCCAAAACGTTGGATGAGCAAGCAGGGCTCTACGCCTCAGTGGACGGGGAAGCGTCCGCATGACCCTCGTCGCCAAGGAACTGACGGTAGAGCGCCTGCGTGATCTGGTGCAGGATGCCCATCTCTCATTCCTGTTCGGGGCTGGCGCTTCGGCTCCCATGTTCCGCTTGCTGGGCGACATCGAGAACCTGCTAACGAGCCTGGACTCCTCCGACGCCGCGGAAGACGCGAAGGCCTTCGCCCGAGGTTCCATCTACTCGGGCTTCTTCCGTAGCGTGGTGCTAAAGAACAATGACCTGCTCGACCGGAGCGGGACTGAGGCGCCCCAACTCTTGGAGCGGTACGAGGCGTTCCTCCAGACGATCAACCGGCTGCTTCTGGAGCGCCGCAGTTCGCTGCTGAACAAGCAGGTCAACCTCTTCACGACGAATGTCGACCTGGCGACGGAGATCGCCGCGGAGAGCCTCCAGGTCCACCTCAACGATGGTTTCGGAGGACGGCTGCGGCCGCGCTTCAGCACGTCCAACTTTGGCTCGGTCGTCTCGCGGCGCAGCCTCCAGTACGACAACCTGTCCGAGGTTCCGGCCTTCAACCTGCTCAAGCTCCATGGCTCTGTCGGATGGTCAGCTACTGGGGAGAAGGCGAGTCGCCCCGAGATCGGTCTCGACACCCATCTGCGACAGGTTGCCGCGGTCGCCGAAGAGCTGGACAAGGTCGACGCGCTCTTGACCGAGGTTGCCGCCGAGACGACCTTGGAGACCTTGCTCGAAGGCCCGGTTTCTTCGGATGCTGCGGCCTTGCTGTCGCCGTTCCTCGACGCGTACAGCGAGCTGGCCATCGTCAATCCGACGAAGGCGAAGTTTCAGCAGACCGTGCTGAACCAGAACTACTACGACGTGCTTCGGCTCTTCTCCAACGAGCTGGAGAAGGAGAATAGCGCCCTCTTCGTAATCGGCTTCTCATGCCGAGACGAGCACATCCGGGAGCTTATTATCCGCGCCGCCCGCACCAACCCGACGCTCCAGATCGTCATCTTCGCCTACAGCCCGCACGCGGCCACGGAGATCGAGCAAGCCTTCGACGGCTATCCGATCACCAACAGCAACATCTGGCTGATAGCGCCGCCCGCGGATGCGGAGGGCGAAGAGCCTCTGCGCTACGACCTGGCCACCGTCACATCCGAGTTCTTCGCGAAGGTCGCGCCATCTTCGTCGGCTCCCAGGCAGTCGGTAGAAGTGAAGTTCTCACTGCAAGAGCCGCTGGTCGACCTCGATGATTGACCACGAGCTGCTTATGCGCGATGCCGTCTTTCGCGTCGGCGAGGTTGTCGGCATCCAGGGCCGGACGGTTCGCATCCGCGTTGACAAGGCCAAGAACGGTGCGCACCTGATCTACCAAGGCCGGCTGCTGCGCAACGTTGGAGTCGGTGGCTTCCTCAAGATCAGCAAGGGATTCGCCGAGTTGGTCGGCAAGGTAGATGGTGAAGAGGTTGCTGAGGCGCGCGGTGACGATAGCTACCGCAGTTCCCGAGACCGAGTCGAACGAATCCTGACTGTAAGTCTCATTGGCTTCATGTCGGGCGGCCAGTTTCGCCGCGGAGTACGCGAGCTGCCGCTCGTTGGCAACGAGTGCTTCTTGCTCGACGAGCACGAGTTCGATCGCATCCATAGCTTCGTCGACCCTAAGGACCGCGCGCTCACGATCGGCCGCCTTGCGATGGAGAAGGGACAGGACGTTCGGGTTGGCGTCAACAGCCTCTTCGCCAGCCACATCGGCATTTTCGGCAACACCGGCAGTGGCAAGTCCTACACATTGACCAAGCTCTACCACGAACTCTTCGCGGCCTACGGCGAGTCCGAAGCGTTCAATAAGCGGGCGCGAGTACTCGTCATCGACTTCAACGGCGAGTACATCAACCGGGTTGGTGCCGCTTCCGGAGAGCAGAGCAGTTCGGTACTCACCGACAACGACCTAAAGGTCGAGTTCGTGCTTTCGACTCGGACCGACGCAGGCGACCGCCTTCCTCTGAGCAAGGAGGCGATGGAGGACCCGGTCATCTGGACGGTGCTTCTTGACGCAACGGAGAAGACCCAAGCGCCGTTCGTGCAGCGCACGCTCCAGAGCGACTACTGGGAGTCTCGGTTGGAGACGGGCAACGATCTCGCCGACGCAGTCGCCGGCATCGCCTACGCCGCTATTCGCAGCTCCGACCCAGCGCTTGACAAGGGCCTGGTCGTTAAGTTTCTCGAGGAGGTCGAAGGCTGCATGGGCGGGGAGTCACCTTACGCCCTGGGCGACTACATTCGCGACATCCAATCAAACCTCGGCTACCACGGGCAGAGCAAGTGCTTCTACTACTGCCAAGCCGACGGCACCAAGATCTACGCCAACGACCCGTCGTGCGACCGCAATTTCAAAGAGCTCACCTACACTCGCATCGGTAGGCTTGGCATCGATCCGAGCGCCCTGCAGAGTGTTGACCGCATCCGGTTCAAACTCGTGCTGCAGTACTACTCCGACATCTTCAACGGCTACGCGAACCGCGAACACCTGGGCCCGCTTATCAAGCGGCTGGAGTCGCGCATGCCGCGAGTGAAGCGCCTGATCGAAGTCTCGGACAGCGCACTGTTGGACAACCCGCTTACCGTGATTTCATTGCGCGACGTCAATGTCGAGATGCGTAAGGTCATTCCGCTTCTAATCTGCCGTCAGCTTTACGACGAGAAGAAGCGCGATAGCGATCCTTCGCGTTATCTCAACATCGTCGTCGACGAGGCGCACAACATTCTGTCGAACGTGTCGTCCCGCGAGAGCGAGGCCTGGAAGGACTACCGGCTGGAGACGTTCGAGGAAATCATCAAAGAGGGTCGGAAGTTCGGCGTCTTCTTGACCATCGCGAGCCAGCGGCCGCACGACATTTCCGAGACGATCATTTCCCAGCTCCACAACTACTTCCTGCATCGCCTGGTCAACAACCTCGACATTATGGCTATCGAGCGAGCTGTCGCATACCTGGACCGCGTGTCGTTTGAGTCCCTGCCGATCCTTCCTACAGGCTCGTGCGTCCTCTCTGGGCTGTCGACCCAGGTGCCGGTCGTCGTCGACATCGAGAAACTGCCTGCCGTGTACGAGCCGAACAACAAGACGATGACCTTGGCAGACGGCTGGATCCCTGGCACCGACCCACAGGACAGTGGCTCGGGCGCGGCGGCGGACGACCCGACTGACCCCTCCGACGCCTGGGAGGATCTTGCCGGCAGCGACGCGCGGACCGGCGAGGAGCCTCCGTTCTGATGAGCAACGAGCGCGTGGCTTTCACTCTGGCCGGCAGGGTCTGCTGACTGACAGCTGACGTCGTACGACGCCGGCCGCACCAGCACTGGGCCTTGACCCCGGATCGGGGTCTGTGCAGTTTTCGGGCTCAGCGCAGATGAAGATGTAGCCGCGCCGGTTGGCTGAACTGGCCGGGGTCGGGTCGAGGTCTCCCAGGATGGAGTTCCGTTGTCGCTCGTCGGGCCCACCGCGTGATGCCAATCTTCAGTGCGTCGCCCGCCTGGAGCGTGCGGGAGCTCGGCAGTGGCTCACACTGGAGCCAAGAGCAGCCTCGCGCGCGGGGAGGCGGTGGCAGCAGTTGTTCCCGGCGGGAACAGGATTGGACCACTCGGGGCCCGTTCAGAACCTCTAGTGAGGGGGTTGACGCAGGTCAGGAGGTGTCGCCACTGGTAGAGGTGCTGGCGGTGCGGGGTTCAAGTCCCCCTCCGGACACTCGTTGAGACAGCGACGACGAAGGCCTCCTGGGTCCACAACCAGGGGGCCTTCTGTCGTCTCCGGGTGCTTCCGCGGTTCGGGATGTTCCCCTGAGTGTTCCCGCGGGAAGGTCTCTGCGTTCCCACGGGTGTTCCCACATGCATCGGATGCCGGCGTTCTCCCAGGTGGGAGCGGTGTCCGGAGGGGGACCGGTGACCCCATGCCGAGGATGGCGAAGTCTCGCTGTTCCTGGAAGGACACCCCGGCGCGCAGGGCTTGGCAACGCCGCCATCCGACGGGGGCGCCGCCGCAGCACGGCCCTCGACGGGCAAGGCGCTCGTCGAGGGCCGTGGATCGCGGCTCAGCGTCGGTCAGGCCTGCTGGGAGAGTTCGGCGTGGGTGTCCCATTCGGTGAGGCGGTTGTCGTACTCGGCGCGGATCATCTGGGCGAGGCCCTTGCCGAGGAAGAACCGCAGGGGCGGCTGGTCCATGTCGACGAGCTGGAGGATGACGGGGCCGGTCGCGACGGGGTCGCCCTGGGGGGTGCTGCCGCGGCGGGCGGCCATGGCGTCGCGCAGCGGCTGGTAGGCCGGGTTCGGGTCGGCGTGCACGGCGGAGGCGGTGCCCCAATCGGTGCCGTAGCCGCCGGGCTCGACGAGCGTGACCTTGATGCCGAACCCGGCGACCTCGGCGGCGAGGCTCTGGCTGAAGCCCTCGAGTGCCCACTTGCTCGCGTGGTAGATCCCGAGGTTGGGGAACGCGTGCACGCCGCCGACGGAGGAGACCTGGATGATGTGACCTGCGCCCTGTTCGCGCATGATCGGCAGCACCGCCTGGGTGACGGAGAGCGCGCCGAACACGTTGGTGTCCATCTGGGCGCGTGCCTGGGCGTCGCTGACCTCCTCCACCGTGCCGAAGACGCCGAAGCCCGCGTTGTTGATGGCGATGTCGATGCGGCCGAAGCGGTCCTTGGCCTGAGCGACGGCCGCGAGGACGGCGTCGCGGTCGGTGACATCCAGGGTGACGGTGAGCGCGGTGTCGGGGTAGCGCTCGGCCAGGTCGGCGATCGAGTCGAGGTTGCGGGCGGTGGCGACCACCTGGTCGCCGCGCTCGAGGGCTGCCTCGGCCCAAACACGGCCGAAGCCCTTGGACGTGCCGGTGATGAACCAGGTCTTCATGCGTTCTCCTGCTTGATCTCGTTGTTGATCTCGAGAGCCTTCTCGAGGTTGCGGGTGCCGATGGCCTTCGCCTGCACCTGGTCGCCGCGCTCGAGGGCCCGCCAGTAGGCGACCTTCCCGTCGAGGTACTCCAGCTGATGCTCGAGGCGGGTGATCTGCTGCCGCACGGACGCCTTGTGCTGCTCGAAGAGTTCGATCTGTTCGGCTGCCGCGGGCAGGCCGATCTCGTTGAGCTCGAAGTAGCGGCGCATCTCGTCGATGGACATGCCGGTGGCGCGCAGGCAGGCGATCGTGACGATCTGGATCGCGTCGCCCTCGTCGTAGTGCCGGTGCCCACTCGAGGCATCCCGGGCGATCGGGCCGACGAGCCCGACCTTCTCGTAGAAGCGCAGCGCGTGCTCGCTCAGCCCCGACAGCTGCACCATCTGGCGCATCGACATGTCGCTGGACCCGATGAGGGAAGGGGTGGTGGTCACGTCAACCAGTCTCAGAACCTAGAGCACTCTAGGTCAAGCGGGTCGCGCTCGGACGGCATGCCGCCGCGACCGGAGCCGTGTGGCCCCGACGGGTGGTGCAGCTCAGTCCTGGGTCCGCCACGCGGTCACCGCTCGTTCGACGCATGCGCTCATCGCTCCCGCGACATCGGTGGAGGGATCGAGCAGCCACTGCAGTCCGATGCCGTCCATGACTGCGGTGAGCAGGCGGACCTCGATCATGATCTGCGCGTCGGTCATCGGGACGACGTCGCCGTCGCGGACAGCGTCGCCCAGATGGCCGGCGAGGGTGGCGAGGTTCGTCGCATAGCGATGCTCGATGAAGTCGTGTGCGGGGTGGGTGGGGCTGGAGGCTTCGGCGGCGAGAGTGGTGAACAGTTCCAGCAGGCCTCGGTTGGCCTGGTGGGAGGCCATGACTTCCGGTAGTCGCCGGAAGTAGTCCAGTCCGCTAGCGTCGGCGAGGCCTTCGGCGACCGTGCGACGATCCCATTCCTCCAGTACTGCGATCAGCAGCCGCTCCTTGCTGCCGAAGTGCTGGATCAGCGTGGCGTGGGAGACGCCGGCCCTCTCCGCGATCGCGCGGATCGACCCGCCGGCGTAGCCGTGCTGGGCGAAGACCTCCATGGTCGCGTCGATGACCTGGGCGCGTCGGCGTACGCCGGTTCGGTACGGGCCGCGTGCGCGGGCATGGGGGCTGCCCCGCGTCGCGTCGGGGGTCTCCGTGACCTCGGGCATGCTCGCCGTCCTCTCCCTGCCGTCGCCCAAACATAACCGATCGGTTAGCGTTGAGGGATGGTGGATGGACCCGCCGACCGCTTTGTCCCGCCGATTCCTGATGAAGGGAAGCTCGATGAAGTACTCCGTCCTCGGACCGACCGGGATCCGTGTCTCGCAGATCTGTCTGGGCAGTGCCACGTTCGGTGTCGCCCCGGTCGCCCGGGACACTGACGCCGTGGTGGGCGCCGCGTTGGAGGCCGGGGTGAACTTCTTCGACACGGCCAATGTCTACGGCAACACGCCGATCTTCGACCGTCCCGGTCATCCGCCGGCGTCGGAGCGGGAGTCTGCCGAGGAGATCCTCGGCCGAGCCCTCGAGGGCCGCCGCGACGACGTGGTGCTGGCGACGAAGTCGGGTGAGCGGCGCTGGGACCCGGATGCGGGGCTCTCGCGCCGACACGTGGTCGAGCAGGTCGAGCGGAGCCTGCGACGGCTGCGTACCGACCACATCGACGTCTACTACGGCCACTTCCCGGACCCACGCACGCCGCTGGAGCAGACGCTGGCCGCCTACGACGACCTGATCCGGCAGGGCAAGATCCGCTACGCCGCGCTGTCGAACCATCCGGCGTGGCAGATGACCGAGGCGCTGTGGATCGCCGACGACCGCCGCCTGGTCTCCGCACCGGTGGCCGCGCAGGTCATGTACAGCCTGTTGGACCGCCGCGCGGAGAGGGAGCTCGCTCCGGCGTGCGAGCACTTCGGTCTGTCGATCGTGCCCTACGCGCCGCTGCACGGTGGCCTGCTCGCGAGCCTGTCCGTCCTGGACCGGGAGGTCGCCGGCGACGAGCGGTACGGCGGCCCCGGGTTCTCCGAGGAGGAGATCGCCGTCGCCCGCGAGGTGGACCGCCTCGCCCGCGCATGGGGCCTGGGCATGCAGCAGGTTTCGCTGGCCTGGCTGCTGTCCCGACCTGCGGTGGCCTCGGTGATCGTCGGGGCCGAGACTCCCGACGAGATGCGCGCCAACGCCGCGGCAGCCGACGTCGAGCTCACCTCCGAGCAGCTGGACGCGGTCACCGCCCTGACCGACCACCTCGCTGCCTGACCCGCGAGCTCGCCGGACCGCAGGAGGCAGAAAGGGAGGGACCGCGGTGAACGCGGTCCCTCCCCGAAGAGGGTGAGGTTCCTGGGCCTCAGGCGGTGTCGACGCGCAGCACGAGGACCGCGACGGACAGCACGAGCGGGATGATGGGGGAGGCCACGCCCTTGGTGTCGCCGACGCGAAGGTGGCCGATGACGGCTCCGATGAAGTAGGCGGTCAGGCCGGCTGCGGCCGCGACGCCGAGCGGCGCGAACCACAGGCCGGCCACGATGCCGAGGCCGCCGGCGATCTCGAGGACGGCCAGGGTGGGGATGTGGCGTTCGGGCAGGCCGACGGTGCCGCTGATGGTCGCGACGACCTGCTCGTTCCTGCGGAGCTTCATCGCGGCAGAGTTGACGGCGACGAGGGCGAGCAGGGCAGTGGTGATGATGAGTGCGATGAACATGGGTTCCTCGGGTGTGTGGTGTTCGGCAGGGTTCAGTGGCTGATGGCGGGTGCGCGTCCGACGTAGGTGTCGTCGTCGACCTGCGCGGCGGTGAAGGCCGCGATGTCGGCGCGGCCGACGGCGAAGCCGATCCTGGTGGTGCCGTAGAAGCCCACGCGCAGGTGGCGCTGGCGAGGGGTGTTCTTCGGGGCGGTGAAGCGGACGATGGTCCAGCGGGCGGCGGAGCTCGTGACGAGATCGGTCATCCCGAGCAGCTCGGCGTAGGCGCGAGGCAGCAGGGTGCGACCCATGAGGCCGATGAGGCGGGTCTGGATCGTGGGTGTCTCCTCGGGGTCCAGCACGCTGGGCGTGCCGTGCCCGATGTAGCGGGTGACGCCGTGGGTGGCCATGGCGGCAAGGATGTGCCGGGTGCCGTCGACCAGCGGCAGGCCGGTGGCCGTGCGGTCCATGCTGGGCCCCAGCGCGCTGACGACCACCTCAGCGCCGGCGACGGCGGAGTCGATGGCCTGCACGTCGGAGATCTCGGCGATCACCACGCGCACGCGCTCGGCCCAGGAGGCCGGGACCTTGGCGGGGTTGCGGGCGTAGGCGGTGACGGTGTGGCCGCGGGCGAGAAGCTCGGCGACGGTCAGGGAGCCGATGGCGCCGGTGGCGCCGAAGACGGTGACGTTCATGGCGTGAGCACCTTGCGGACGGCGGGGGCGACGATCTCCCCGAGGCGGCGGATCGATTGGCTGACCATCGTGCGGGGCAGTCCGCCCAGGTCGACCTGGCCGAGGAAGCGGACCGCTCCGAGCTCGGCGTGCCGGTCGAGGATCTTGGCGGCGATCTCGCGGGGCCCGCCGACCATCAGGGCGCCACGGCGTGCGGCCAGCTGGTGGGTGCTGGCCAGGTCGACGTGCCAGCCGCGCCCGTTGTTGGTGTCGGGGGACAGGTAGCGCTGGTAGTAGGGGAAGAACTCCTCGACGGCGGCCTCCTGGGACTCGCCGACGTAGAAGTGGCTGGTGATCCCCACCCGGAGCTGGTCGTCCCAGTGGCCTGCTGCGCGTCCCGCGGCGCGATACAGGGTGACGAGCCGCTTGGCGCGGTCGAGTGTCCCGCCGATCAGGCCGAGCGCCATGGGCAGGCCGAGCTCGCCGGCGCGTTGCGCGCTGGCCGGCGTACCACCCACTGCCACCCAGATCGGGAAGTCGCGGCGCATCGCGGGGTTCGCCGCGGCCAGCCGCAAGGGTGGGCGGTGGGAACCGTGCCAGGTCACGGCGTCCTCGCCGCGCAGTCGCAGCAGCAGGTCGAGCTTCTCGCTGAAGAGGCTGTCGAGGTCCTGGACGTCGTGGCCGAAGAGCGCGAACGGTTCGACGAACGCGCTGCGTCCGGCGTAGATCTCGGCGCGGCCACGACTGATCAGGTCGAGCGTCGCGAAGTCCTGGTAGACCCGCACGGGGTCGAGGGTGGACAGCACCGTGGCGGTGCTGGTCAGACGGATGCGGGAGGTGGCCTGCGCGATCGCCGCCAGGTTGACGGCGGGGGAGGAGACGGCGAACTGCCGCGAGTGGTGCTCGCCGACGCCGAAGACGTCCAGCCCGGCGCGCTCGGCCGCGATGCCGTAGGAGGTGATGTCGTCGGTGCGGGACGCGACGGTGTCGCCGTCGCCGGGGAAGACGTCGGCGAGGGAGAACACTCCGAGTTCCATGAGGGCAGCCCTTCTGCGCGCGACTGGGCCGACGCGGTCGTGAGTGCCGCGTCGGCCCAGTCGGTGGGTTTCAGTCGACGGTGATGACGAGCTTGCCGAGCGTGCCCTGCGTGAAGTCGCGCAGCGCGTCGGGCGCCTCCTCCAGGGGGTACTCACGCTGGAGGGTGACCTTCGTCAGCCCGTCGGCGTGGTTGCGCGCGATGCGCTCCAGGGTGGCCGTGGTGGACTGCGCGAAGATCGGCACGACGTTCACGTCGTCGACCTGGACCTGGGAGGGGTCCATGACGAGGGTCGAGACGAGGGCACCACCGGTCGTCAGTGCGCCCGTCAGCGCGACGGGGTCGCCGGCGAAGTGCAGCACGACGTCGATCCCGTCCGGGTGCTCCGCGCGGACCTGGGCGACGACGTCTCCCGTGTGGTCGACGGTCGAGGTCGCGCCGAGCTCGCGGACCTTCGCCACCTCCTCGGGGGAGTGTGCCGTCGCGATCACCGTCGCGCCGACCTGGGCGGCGAGCTGGACGGCCTGCTGGCCGACACCGCCGGTCGCACCCGCGACCAGGACCACGGTGCCGGAAGTGATGCCCGCGGCGCCCACGGAGTCCGTGGCGGCGCTGCCGGCCAGGCCCAGCGCGGCCGCGTGCGCGAAGTCGACGCCCTCGGGGATGCGGGCGATCCCGGACGTGGCGGAGGCCACGACGTACTCCCCGAACGAGCCGTCGCCCAGAGCTTCGCCAGCCACCACACCGAAGACCCGGTCTCCGACGGCGGGCTCGGTGACGCCCTCGCCGAGCGCCTCCACGACACCGGCGAAGTCCTTGCCGATCACCACGGGGAAGCGGTGCTCCATCATCCCCTGGAGGTAGCCGTTGGACACGGCGACGTCGAAGCCGTTGACCGCCGCGGCCTTCACCTTCACCAGCACCTGACCGGCGCCGGGGGCGGGGACGTCCAGGTCGAGGAGCTCCACAGCCTGACCGAAGTCCTTCAGCGCCACAGCCTTCATCTTGATCCTGCCTTCCATGCAGTCACCGGGTCGGAGCGGAACCGTCGCTCCGCTTAGCCATTCAACCACACAACTGGAGGATCCATTCCAGATTGCTAGGATGCCCCTATGAGAACGACCACCGGGGACGTCGCCAAACCGCTGCGAGCAGACGCCGAGCGCAACCGACAGGCGATCATCAGTGCCGCGGCACGGGTCTTCGCCGAGCAGGGCACCTCCGTGACGCTGGAGCACGTCGCCTCGGTCGCCGGGGTGGGCGTGGGCACGATCTACCGCAGGTTCCCGTCGGTGGAGTCGCTCGTGACGGTCGTCATGGAGCAGAAGATCCGGCTCTACGCCGACCGCAGCGAGCAGGCCGCCGCACAGGCAAAGGGCGATGCCCGCGCGGCGTTCTCGGACTTCGTCTTCTTCATGCTGCAGCAGCAGGCGACGGATCTCGCCTTCAGTGACCTGATCCTCAGCCCCCGTGGGGCGAGCGAGTCGTTCCGCAGCGAGATCGGGCGTGCGCTGGATGCCAGCATCCTGCTCGTCGAGCGAGCGAAGGCCGCCGCAGTCGTGCGCGACGACTTCGACCACAGCGACCTGTACCTGATGCTGAACGCCAACGCGGGCATCGTCCGGGGCATGGGGCGTACGGCACCCGACAGCTGGCGCAGGTTCGGGCAGTACATGTTGCAGGCGTTCAGCGAACCCGGTGCGACGGAACTCGTCCCCCCGCCGGGCGCCTGGGCACGGGTCGCCCGTGCACGATCCGACGCAGCCAGTCGGCGCCGGGCAACCAGATAGTTCGGCCCATGCGCATTCGTACCGTTCCTGCCTGAGCAACGGTTGGAACCACTTGATGAGGCCTCATCGCGTGGTGTTCCCGATGCGGACCCAGACGATGACCGGCGCTGGGCTGCGGACCGTGGTCATGTCCGAGAAGTCTTCGTCCTTCCTGATGATCACGGCCTGGTTGTCCAGCGCGCACCGCCACAGGTCGCCGTCGGGCGCGTCGCCCGGACCGACGTCGATGACATGTTCGGCGTGGTGACCGTGTTCGGACAACATCCGCCCCGAGCGCAGGCGGCAGTTGCGCGTCGTCGAGTAATCGCACGGTCCTACGAGGCGATCAGGACGGTATGGTCCGCCAGGGCGGCGGCATACTGCAAGCACGCCCTGATGTCGTCCGCCGTCAGGTAGGGGTAGTCCGCAAGGATCTCTGCTTCGGCCGCGCCGGCGGCGAGCAGGGAGAGCACGTCGGTCACGCGCACGCCAGTACCCCGCACGCGCGGGCGTCCGTGGGACGACGTCTGGGTCAACGACGATGCGCTCCAGCGAAGACATGCTCGTGGCCTACTGGCGTGTGTCCCTGACCGTCATCGGGAATCGCGGGGACCTGCCAAGAGGTGACGTCGATGCGGCAGGGTCGGGAAGCTGATGGTTCCGTGGGCGACGCCGGTGCAGCAGAGGATGCTCCCCTCGGGAACAGCGACGGACCACTGACAACCCGGGGAGGGCCGTCGTGCGTCCTGACGCGGTGGGGCTGCCCCAGTGGCGTGGACCGGTCCGACCGGACGTTCACCGTGGCGGTGCCTCAGACCGATCGTGGACACATCGCGGTGCGTGTGCGCTGGACGGCAGCGACGAGCGACCCACCGGCACCAAGACGCCGCTCAAGACCACCCGATGACGTCGACAAAGACCCTCAGGGTCTACAGCCACCGACGCGTTTTCGCTGCACGCTGGACGAGGTGGGAGAGTTTCCCTGTGGATTCTCGGAAGGTCATCGCGACCGCTCGGCACTGGGCCATCAACTACTCGCAGGTCGAGGCGCGCCGCACCGAGGTGCGCCTCGACGCCGAGCACGCACTCGACGCGCTGAAGAGGAATCTCGTTGCCGCGAGCCTCGGGGGCGAGATCGTGTGGCGCGTGCTCCCCCTCGGCGCGGACGACGCCCCGGCGCTGCGCGCCGTGTCCCGTGCCGTGACGGCCGTGCCCATCGAGGCGGAAGACCAAGAGGCAGTCGGGCAGCTCGCCGACGAGGTGCCCGAAGCGCTTGACGAGGCGGAGGCGGCGTCCGGCACGCGCCGGCTGCTGGCGACACCAGCGGTGCGGCAGGCTGGTGCAGAGGCCGTGGAGTTCCTCACCGAGTACGTCACCTGGGGGCTGGAGTCCGGGCTGCCCGGGGTTCTGCGTCGCCTGGAGCCTGGCTCCCCGCCGGAGGACATCACGGTCACCGACGCGCTGTCCCCGCGGGTGGGACTGGGTTCGATCTGGCGCGGCCTGGGCGCCGCCGAGCTGATCGATGCGAGCGCGCTTCCTGCGGCGAGCGGCATGTCGGTGTCGACCGCCGACGCTGACCTCAGCGAGCTGCGCACCCTGCTCGCCACCGGTACCGCGACCCATCTCGTCGTCTTCAGCACGGCGCCGCACCGCGCGGCTGATCTGATGACCGCCCTGCAGCCCTGACGAAGGGGCAAACGCTCCTGCCCGAATTCCGTGACTGCGGTGCCACCTGCGAACGGGCCGGTGCATGATGCGTTGCCGTCCCGGGGCAGAAGATCAGACCGTTGTCTTCCCCGGGGCGTCGGCGGATGGGTCTGCCCCCCCAGTCCACCGACGCCACGCGCGTCGACGCCTGCTGGGCCGAGAGCGCGCGCCGCGTCTCACCCATGATCTGGGAGGCATGCCCTAGGTATCGGCGATGGTGACGTTCACGCTGGCTCCCGAGTCCGAGAGCGTCGGCACCGCCAGGACGCGACAGCTGGCGAAGTGCCAGGTGTACGGCTCGGCGCGCGTGGTGGATCCTCGCCAGCTGGAACCTTCCCAGACGTCCCAGCCACACTGACCACCGATGCCGAACAGGTGAAAGTACTGCTCGAGATTCACCGCGAAGTCACCCTCGCTGCTCCCATATCCCACAGTTATCCACAGCGCGTCCTCCACCAACCAACTGAGGTGCTCCGAGCTGGCGGCCGCTGTCGTCGCACCGTCGTGAGCCTCGATGTGCTCCGCAGGCACCTGCGTCACTTCGTCGGTCCAGTTGACGTCGTCGCTCTTTCCGGCTCCGACATGCCAGTTGTTGCGCGCCCATGCGAGATTCGAGAAGTTCTCGATCGAGACGGTGAGCCCCATAGTGCGCCTCCTCCTTGCAAATGAATGGCGGCCTCGGCCGCGCGTATCAGGCCAGCGCTGCGGCCAGGGCTTCACCGGCCTCTGCCAGGAACTCCAACAGCGTCTCACCGAGGTTCTCGACCGCAAAGATCGTCGCGGACCCCAGTTCCAGGCTGTCCGCCGAGGCGAAGATCGTCTGGACGAAGTCGAGGCTGACGTCATCGCCGAATATGTACTGTGAGTCCGCCACGACCTGCTCCGCTCCGTCTTGCATGGCAGCAGCGAGGTTCTCAACCCCGTACGCCGGGTTGTCGAGCGCATCGACGATCTTGACGACGGCTCCTCCCGAGTTCGGGATCACCAGCTCGTAGGCCCCTCCCGAGTAGACGATCGACAAGGCGGCCATGACTCGTTCCCTTCGCGACGGTTGACCCAGGCATCATTACCATGACATTGCGTCCCGGGTGCGGCGACTCGAAAGCGTCTCCGTTCGTATTCGCCTTCGCCGGGAACGCGTGGTCCGGGTCTGTCTGATTGACGGAGGGTGGGCTTGGCGGGGAGGAAGGCAGGACGACCGAGACCATCGAGCCCGTGGCGCTCGACGAGCACGGGAAGCAGGCTGGCGCAGCAGCTCGTGGCCCGGGCAAAGGCGGCGCGGAACGAAACTCGGGACTGCTGCACGGGTGGGTGGACGTCAGCCGATCTGGCGTGCCCACGGGTGGCCGGGTAGGGATGCCGCCGTGCGTGGCCGACCACGCGACGCGGCAGGAGTGGCGCTCTGCGACGCTCACTGTTCGGCCTCCTTGGAATGCGGCCCTGCGTCCTGACCGTGCAGCCGAGCGATGCGGGCGTAACCTCTGGCATGTGACGACACGCGACCCGGCAGCAGAGCGGCTGGGTGCTCTTGATGACGGTGCGGCGCTCGACGCTTTCATGGCCGTTCGCCCACGCCTGTTCGGCATCGCGTACCGCGTGCTGGGCAGCGCGGCGGAGGCCGAGGACGTCCTGCAGGACGCGTGGATCCGCTGGCAGGGGACGGATCGTGCGCAGGTGCGTAACCCGGCGGCGTTCCTCACCACGGTGACGACCCGGCTGGCGATCAACGCGAGCACGTCTGCCAGGGCGCGCAAGGAGAGCTACGTAGGCCCGTGGCTGCCGGAGCCGGTGGACACCTCGGACGACCCGTCGTTGGGGGCTGAGCGTGCCGAGGCGTTGGAGACCGCGACCCTGCTTCTCATGGAACGGCTCACCCCGCTCGAGCGGGCTGTGTACGTCCTTCGGGAGGCGTTCGGCTATCCCTACCGCAAGGTCGCCGACGTGCTCGATCTCGGGGAGGCGAACGCGCGCCAGCTCGCACGGCGGGCCAAGGTGCGGCTCGGGACCAGGCGGACGGCCCAGGTCGACAAGAGCCAGCATCGGCGGTTGCTCGAGGAGTTCGTCGCGGCGGCCCACCAGGGTGATCTGTCCCAGTTCGAGCGGTACCTGGCCGACGACGTCGTCGTCCGTCCGGACGGCGGGGGCAGGGTGCACGCCTCGCGCATGGAGATCGTCGGTGTCGAGCGGGTGTCGTTGTTCTTCGACAACGTCTGGCGCAAGTACTGGAACAACGCTGACGTGCGGCTGGTCGAGGCGAACGGTGCTCCGGCTCTCGTGGTCGAGACCGACGGCGCGCCTCTCGCCGTCGTCTCGCTCGACGTCGTCGATGGCCGGGTCGCGCACGTGTACGTCCAGGTCAACCCGGACAAGCTGGGAGGGCTCGCTCGCCCGGCCTGACCCTGCGCCGGTGTTCAGGCGGCGCGCTCCGGTGCCTCGTCCCGGGGTGCAGGCACAGGGTGGGTCGCTGCGACGAATGCCGCGCGGGGGTGCTGGACCGAGGCGAGGGAGACGACGTCTCGTCCGAACATCCACGCCGTGAGCCAGACGGCGAGCACCCGTACCTTGCGCTCCCAGGTGGGGATGGCGAGCACGTGGTAACCGCGATGCATCAGCCAGGCGAGCCGGCCTCGGACGACCAGCCCGCGGTACTCGGAGATCCCGGAGCCGAGGCCGAGCGTCGCGACGACGCCGAGGCTGTGGTGCACGTACGCCGTGGTGCGCCGTCCGCGGCGGGCGGCGAGCAGGTTGCGGGCCAGGCGGCGCCCCTGGCGGACGGCGTTCTGAGCGTTGGGGACGACGAGGGCGCCCGGGCTTCCGGCGGCGAGGTCGGGCACGGCAGCGCCGTCACCGGCCGCCCAGGCGTGGTCGACGGGGTCGTCGGTGGTGCCGACCCCGAGGTCAGGACGCACCACCACGTAGCCTCGTGCGTCGACCGGCAGGTCGGTGTGCGTCGCGATCACGGGGTTGGCCGCGTTGCCGGCGGTCCACACGAGCAGGCCGGTCGGGAAGGACTCACCGGTGGACAGGGTGATGGCACCGGCCTCGGCCGAGACGAGCCCGGCACCGAGGTGGACGGACGCGCCCCGTCGCTCGAGCTGTTCGACGACCCAGCGGCCCGGGCGGTCGGACACCTCGGGCAGGATGCGGTCGTTGCGCTCGACCAGGTGGAAGCGCAGCTCGGACTCGTCGATCTCGGGGTAGCTGCGCAACAGGTCGTGGGCGAGCGACATCAGCTCGGCGAAGCCCTCGACGCCGGAGAAGCCGCCTCCGACGAAAGCCGTCGTGAGCAGCCGTGCCCGCTCTGGCCCGCGGGGAAGGTTCGCGGCGCGATCGAAGGAGGTCAGCAGCCGATCGCGGATCATCACGGCCTCTTCGACATGCTTCATGCCGATCGCGTGCTGTGCGACGCCCGGCACGGGGAAGACCCGGGTGACCGCGCCCGCGGTCACGATGACGGTGTCGTAGCGCAGCCGGTACGGGTCGCCGGAACGGGGCCGCACGATCACGGACCGGGTGGCGTGGTCGATGCGCTCGACGGTGCCGTCGACGAGTCGGGTGTGGTGCAGGTGCTTGCGGTGCGATATGGCGGCGTGCCGCGCCTCGACCGAGCCCGCCACGACCTCCGGCAGGAAGGGCTGATAGGTCATGTAGGGGCGGGGGTCGACGAGTGCCAGCTCGACCTCGCCCCTTCGCAGCTCGCGTCGCAGCCCTTTTTCGAGCTTCTGCGCCGCGGTGAACCCGGCGTACCCTCCGCCGACGACGACGATGCGTTCCATCATTTCCTCTCCGGCGCCCGTCCGGGCGCTCTCACCCTCTCGACCGCGCACGGTCCGGGTTCGTGACGTGTCGTACGTCACGAGTGGTCGACCCTTGACCGGGAGCGCACTCCAGGGCGGACGCTGATGCCATGACCGACGAGAACTCCGAGCTCCTGATCCCGGCGGTGAGCGCCGAGGTACCTCCTGAGGGGCTCACCATCGGCGAAGCCGCTGTCGCGGTCGGGTTGAGCGTCGACACGCTGCGCTACTACGAGAGGGCGGGTCTGCTGCTCGGCCCCGTGCCTCGCGACGGGGTCGGACGACGGCGCTACGGCCGGCACGACCTCGCGTGGCTCTCCGGCCTGGTGATGCTTCGCGCGACGGGAATGGCCATCGCCGACGTGCGGGTGATCGCAGATCTGAGCAGGCGCCCCGGCACCGAGAGGCAGCGGCTGCTGGTGCTCGAGGAGCACCGCGACCGTGTGCTGGCCGATCTCGCGAGGACACGCCGTCATCTGGCGGCGCTCGACGCCAAGATCTCGACCTACCGCGACGTGACGGGCGCTGCTGGCGCCACGAACGAGACCGACCATCCTGACGGAGACGATGACCGATGACCGAGCAGGGCACCAGTGCCACCACCGCGAACGCGACGACAGACCGTCCGGTCGCCGACCTCGGCGACGGACTGCGAGTCGCGTCGATCGGCCTCGGCGCGATGGGGATGAGCGCTTTCTACGGACCGACCGACGAGGCAGAGGCGATCGCCACGCTGCGTCATGCCGTTGACATCGGCGTGACGTTCATCGATACCGCCGAGGCCTACGGGCCGTTCGAGAACGAGAAGCTCATCGGCCGGGCGCTGGGAGGACGGCGCGAGGACATCGTCCTGGCCACGAAGGCATCCGCCGAGACCGACGACGACGGGACGGTTCACGGCCGCAACGGCACGCCCGAGTACATCCGGCGGGCGGCGGACCGGTCCTTGCGGCATCTGGGTACAGACGTGATCGACCTGTACTACCTGCACCGTGCCGACCCGGAGGTGCCGATCGAGGAATCGGTCGGAGCGATGGCCGAGCTCGTGGGCGCCGGCAAGGTCCGCCACATCGGTTTGTCGGAAGTGTCGGCCGCCACGATCCGCAGAGCGCACGACGTGCATCCCCTGGCGGCGGTCCAGTCGGAGCTCTCGCTCTTCTCCCCGGACCTGCTGCACAACGGGGAGAAGGCGGTCATGGACGAGCTGGGGATCGGTCTCGTCGCGTTCTCGCCCTTGGGGCGCGGTGTCCTGACGAGCAGCGTGCGCAGGCTCGACGACCTCGCACCTGACGACGCCCGTCGCGGACTGCCCCGGTTCCAGCCGGGGGCGTTCGCCGCGAACCTGAAGCTGGCGGACCGGGTCCGTGAGATCGCGGAGCAGAGAGGGGCCACGGAGGCGCAGGTCGCGCTCGCCTGGGTCATCGCGCAGGGTGCGGTCCCGATCCCGGGGACTCGCCGCCGAGAGCGGCTCGACGAGAACGCGGCGGCCGCAACGCTTCGGCTCACGGGCGACGACCTGAGCCGACTCGGTTCCGCCGTTCCACCCGAAGACGTCGCGGGCCACCGGGACTACGTCGACACCTCTGCGGGCCAGGACCGTTGACACCCGCCTCGTCCGGACGACTCCCGCGGTTGTCACGGACGGGGGCGCTGCACGGTCGACAGGGCAGCGGCAGGTCGACCGACCGCTGCACGGCCCAACCGGGCCGACCACTCACCACAAGGAGCACCAGCATGTCGCAGCACGTCCTCGAACCGGAAGCGCAGAAGTTCGCCGAGGCGACGGCCTCTCCGCCGTTCCTCTACGAGCTGGGACCCGAGAAGGCCCGCAAGGTCCTCGACGACGTCCAGGCCGAGCCCGTCGACCTGCAGGACGTCGACGAGGAATGGGTCACCGTCCCGGCTGCGGTCGGAAACGTTCGCGCGCGGATCGTCCGGCCCGTCGGTTCGACCGGGGGCCTGCCCGTGGTGCTGTACATGCACGGCGGCGGTTGGGTCCTCGGCAACGCCGGCACCCACGATCGACTCGTGCGCGAACTCGCCGTGGGCGCCGGCGCGGCCGTCGTCTTCGTCGAGTACGACCGGTCGCCCGAAGCCCGGCACCCGGTGGCCGTCGAACAGGGCTACGCCGTCGCCCGATGGGTCACCACCGCCGGGGCGCGGTACGGCCTCGACGCCTCCCGTCTGGCGGTTGCCGGCGACTCCGTCGGCGGCAACATGGCCGCTGTGCTCGCGATCCTCGCCAAGCGCCGTGGGGATGTGCGCTTCCTGCACCAGTCGCTGTACTACCCGGTGACCGACGCGGGTCAGGACACGGCCTCGTACCGTGAGTTCGCCGAGGGGCCGTTCCTCTCCGCCAAGAGCATGGCGTGGTTCTGGGACTGCTACCTGCCCGACGTCGACGCCCGCTCCGACGTCACCGCTTCGCCGTTGCGCGCGACCCAGGCCGACCTCGCGGGGCTCCCGCCCGCCCTGGTCGTCGTCGACGAGAACGACGTCCTGCGTGACGAGGGCGAGGCCTACGCTCGGCGGCTCGCCGAGGCCGGGGTGCGCGTCACCAGCGTGCGCTACAACAACATCCTGCACGACTTCATGATGCTGAATCCGCTGCGCACCACCGCTGCCGCGTCCGGTGCCGTCGCCCAGGCCATCGGGACGCTGCGCGAGGCCCTCGGTACCCGCTGAGCGTGCAGGGTCGCACGCCGGGGACCGCCGCAGGCTCCGCGCACCTTCTCGAACGGAGGGGCCGGCACGTCGAGGACGTGCCGGCCCCTCCGGGTCGCGGTGCGAGGGCCCCCCGGGCCGGTCGTCCGTGCGCCTCAGCCAGTCGTGCGCCTCAGCCAGTCGTCGAACGTCTCCGAGCCGATCTCGGCCCCGTCGCCGGCCAGCAGCGTCCCGTCACGCTGAGCCTTCCCCAGCGGACCGGGCAACGGGACGGCGGGGATCCACCCGCGGTGCCCGCAGGCGCGTGCCCACCGGCGCACCATGTCGACGAGCGACTCCTCGCGGGGCCCGGCGAGCTCGACGTAGCCACGGCGCGCCGGCGACTCCGCGAGGTCCACGAGTCGCGAGGCCACCTCGCGTGCCGCGATCGGCTGGGTGCGCATCTTCGGCGCGAGGTGCAGCGGCCCGGCCGCGGCCGTGGCATAGACCTGGCCTGCGAACTCGTGGAACTGTGTCGCCCGGAGAATCGTCCACGGTGCCGGGGCAGACTCGATCACGAGCTCCTGCGCCCGCTTGCCGGCGTAGTAGTCGAACGGCGCACGGTCGACGCCGACGATCGACAGGGTGACATGCCTCTCGAGGCCGGCCCGTTCCTCGCCCGCGAGCAGGACCCGCGTCGTCGTCTCGAAGAACTCTGTCGAGATGCTCGCCTTCATCGTTCCCACGTTCGTCACGTCGACGACGGCCTGCGTCCCGCGCAGCGCGGCGTCCAGACCACTGCCCGTGGTCAGGTCGATGCCCCGCGAACGCGCCAGCACCACGACCTCGTGCCCACGGGCTTCGGCTTCGTCGACGACGAGACCGCCCATGAGTCCAGTACCTCCGGCGATAGCGACTCTCATGTGATCCCTCTCTCCTCAGGACGCCCCGGCGGGCCTCTGCTGGACCGACGACACAGCCGCAGCGGACGTGAGCCTCACGATGACGACTGCCGCGTCGTCGTGCAGAAGAGAGGAGAAACTGGATGACTTCACCCGTCAAGAGCCCGTTCGGCCGCCACCACACCGCCGAGGACGTCAGCGAGGGCGTCGACCTCACCGGCAAGCGCGCCGTCGTCACCGGAGCGTCGTCGGGAATCGGCGCCGAGACCGCACGCGTCCTCGCCGAGCGCGGTGCCGAGGTGACGATCGCCGCCCGCCGGCCGGACGCAGCAGCCGTCGTCGCCGCGCAGATCGGTGCTCACAGCGACGTTCGGCGCGTGCACGCCGCCGCGCTCGACCTGACTGATCGGACGTCCGTCGCGCAGTTCGCCGATGCCTGGGACGGGCCGCTCGACCTGCTGATCAACAACGCCGGGGTCATGCGACTCCCCGACCTCACGCGCGATGCACACGGCAGGGAGATGCAGTTCGCGACGAACCACCTCGGGCACGTCGACCTGACGACGCGCCTGCACGGGGCGCTCGCCTCGGCGTCGGACGGTGCCCGCGTCGTGATGGTGAGCTCGTCGGGGCACCTGTTCAGCCCTGTGGTGTTCGACGACGTCGACTTCCGGTTCCGGCCCTACGACCCGCTCGCGGCGTACGCGCAGTCGAAGACGGCCGAGGCGCTGTTCGCCGTGGCGATCACCCAGCGGTGGGCAGGTGACGGCATCGTCGCCAACGCGGTCGACCCTGGCGCGATCGCGACCAGGTTGCAGCGTCACGTGGGCGGGTCGCTGGCTACCCCGACCCACCTGCGGAAGACGGTGCAGCAGGGGGCGTCGGCGAGCGTCTTCGCCGCTGTCTCGCCGCTCCTGCACGGCGTCGGGGGCCGGTACTTCGCCGACAACGTCGAGGCCGAGATCGTGGACGCGCGTCCTGCCGCACCCGAGGACATCGGTCGGAGCGCTGCGCGGTACGCGCTCGACCCCGATGGTGCGGACCGCCTCTGGACGCTGTCGCACCGCCTGCTGCGGCGCTCGTGAGCTCGGTGCACGTCGGTGACCGCGCCGAGCCCAGCGCACCGATCCAGTCGGCGTCGCGTCCGACGACGGCCTCCGGCATGCTGCTGCCGGGGTCGACGACTCGCCGGCGCCTTCGGGGCACGACCGGGGGAGACGACCGAGTGACGAAGGAGGGAGCGGGGCCGTGAGGGACGACGCCGTGGCCGCAGCACTCGAGGCCGAGCGCCCGGCGCTGCGGGGGCTCGCCTACCGCATGCTCGGTGGTCTCAGCGACGCCGACGACGCGGTGCAGGACGCGTTCGTGCGTTGGGTGCGCCTCAGCGACGCCCAGCGCACCGCGATCGACAACCCGGGCGCATGGATGATGCGTGTGACGTCACGCATCTGCCTCGACATGCTGGGGTCGGCCCGCGCACGGCGTGAGACCTACGTGGGGCCGTGGCTCCCCGAACCCGTGACCGCGCACGCCGACGGGGCGGAGGTGACGGATCCGCTCGACCGCGTCACCATCGACGACTCGGTGAGCATGGCGCTGCAGGTCGTGCTCGACACCCTCACCCCCGCCGAGCGCGTGGCCTTCGTGCTGCACGACGTGTTCGAGCTGCCGTTCGCGCAGATCGCCGAGACGCTGGGACGGTCGGTGGAGGCGTCGCGCCAGCTGGCGTCCTCCGCCCGTCGCAAGGTCCGTACCCGGACGGATGGTGCCGCAACTCGCGAACGCCACGACGCCGTCGCGACGGCGTTCGCCGCGGCGACCGGGGCAGGCGATCTCGACGCGTTGGTGGCGCTCCTCGACCCGGGGGTCACGCTGACCTCGGACGGCGGGGGCAAGGTCAGTGCCGCCCGCCGCCCGGTGCGTGGACCCGACAACGTCGCACGCTTCGTCCTGGGCGTCCTCACCCGGCGCCCCGAGGCGCGGGTGGACCCGATCCGGACGGCCGACGGGCTCGGGTTCGTCGTCAGCGAGCACGGCGTGGTCGACACCGTCATGGTGCTGGGCGTGCGCGCCGACCGGGTCTCGGACGTGTGGCTCGTGCGCAACCCCGACAAGCTCACCAGCTGGCGCTGAACGGCTCGGGCCCTCACGTTCCGCCCCGCCGCGTCGTCGTTCCTGTCGAGGGCGATGCCGGGGCCGGTGTCTCGGCCTCGTCAGCCTCCCACAGCCTGAAGGAGCAGCGCATGACCGCCGAACCGCAAGCCGCCCCACCACGCACGTCATCGCCCGACGAGGTGGGGTGGTGGCAGACGGCCGCCCTCGGCGCGAGCATCGTGATCGCCGCCGTCGTCGGGGTCTGGTCGTATGCGCTCCCGCAGGAGTTCTTCGATCACTTCCCGTCGGTGCTCGGCGAATGGGTGTCCCAGGACGGCCCCTACAACGAGCACCTCGTGCGCGACCACGGCGCCATGTACCTTGCGCTCGGAGCCGCCAGCGTCGCGGGTGTGGTCTGGCGCACGCGCGTCGGCTTCCGACTGCTGGGGGTCGCCTGGACAGTCTTCGGCATCCTGCACTTCGCCTACCACGTCACGCACCTCGGGCACATGTCGACGTCCGACGCCGTCGCGCAGACCGTCGTCCTCGGGGTCGCCGTGGTGCTCGGTGTGCTCCTGCTGATTCCACCACGCCCTCACGTCTCGTCGGTGCGACAGTCCGCAGGGCGCACCTCCTAGTTGTTGCGGGTCTCGCCGAAGGAACAGGGAGCAGGTGGGGACTGCTGTCGGCCTCGGCCGCCGTCGCGGATACCCTGCGGACGTGACCTACCTGGAAGAGCTCTTCTCCCTGTCCGGCCGCACGGCGGTCGTCACCGGGGGAAGCTCCGGCATCGGCCGCGGGATCGCCACCGCTCTGGCCCGTGCGGGCGCCGCCGTCGTCGTCGTCGCCCGGGGGCGGCAGGCGCTGCACGCCACCGTGGCCGAGCTCGAGTCCTTCGGCGCCACCGCCGCTGCCGTCCAGGGAGACCTGTCCACCCGGGCCGGGGTGCACGCGGTGGCCGACGCCGTGGTCGAACCGTTCGGTGAGCCCGACGTCGTCGTGTCCAGCGCCGGGATCAACCTGCGTCCGCCGATGGGCGAGATCGACGAGGCGGTCTGGGACGCGACCATGGCCGTCAACCTGGAGGCGCCGTTCTGGCTCGGCCAGCGCTTCGGCCCCGGCATGGCCGAGCGCGGCTACGGGCGGCTGATCCACGTCAGCTCCCAGCAGGCCCACCGCGCCTTCGTCACCAGCGGCGTCTACGGCGTGTCCAAGGGCGGCCTGGAGTCCTTGGCGCGCTCGCAGGCCGAGGCCTGGTCGCCGTACGGCGTGACGGCGAACACCCTGGTCCCGGGGTTCGTCCTGACTCCTCTCAACGAGCGCCTCCAGGGCGACCCGGCGCGGGTGGCGGCGCTGGCCGACCGCACCCTGGTCGGGCGCAACGGCGTCCCGGCCGACTTCGCCGGCGCCGCGGTCTTCCTGGCGGGCGCCGCGTCCGGGTACGTCACCGGGCAGTCGATCCACGTCGACGGCGGGTTCTCCGTGCACTGAGGCACCCACGGGCAGACACTGGCACCACCCGACGGCGGAGGGAGCCCCGGTGGCCCAGGTGCAGGAGAACGTCCCGCAGTGGCTGCGCACGACGGCGGGCTGGTCGTGGCGCATGATCGCGGTGGTCGTGGTGGTCGCTCTCGTGGTGTACGCCACGGCGCAGATCCAGCTGGTCTTCGTCGCGTTCTTCCTGGCGCTGGTGATCACCTCGGTCTTCCGCCCGCTGGCCGACCTGTACGACAGGGTCATGCCCCGGCCGTTGGCCACCACCCTGGCGCTGCTGACCGGCGTCGTGGTGTTCGGTGGCCTGCTGACCTACGTGGTCGCCTCGGTGGCGGGGCAGTGGACCGAGCTCGCCGGGCAGTTCGACACGGGCGTGCAGCAGATCCTGAACTTCCTGCGGGACCTGCCGTTCGGCCTGTCCGTCACCAGCGACCAGATCGACGAGTGGCTCGCCACCGGTGGGCAGTGGGTGTCCGACAACGCGGAGAGCCTGGCGGGGCAGGCCGCCGAGCGGGCGGGCTCGGTGTTCGAGGCCCTCCTGGTCATCGCCCTCGCCCTCTTCCTGACGGTGTTCTTCGTCAACTCCGGCGACCGGATGTGGAGCTGGTTCCTGCACCAGATGCCCGCACGGTTCCGCCACCGGTGGCGCGAGGCCGGCGGCGCCGGCTGGTACACGTTCTCCGGATTCGCCCGCGGCACCGTCATCATCGCGTTCATCGACGGTGTCCTGGCGTTCGTCCTGCTGCAGATCCTCGGCGTGCCGCTGGCCGCCCCGCTGGCGGTGCTCGTCCTCATCGGCGCGTTCATCCCGCTCATCGGTGCGCCCCTGGCGATGATCATCGCCGCCGTGGTGGCGCTCGCGGCCCAGGGGTTCGTCACGGCGCTGATCGTCACCCTGGGCATCGCGGCGATCGGGCAGCTCGAGGGTCACGTCCTGCAGCCGCTCATCATGGGCAAGCAGGTCTCGTTGCACCCGGTCGTCGTCGCCGTCGCCGTGTTCGCCGGGACGGTGCTCGCCGGGATCCTCGGCGCCGTGGTCGCCGTGCCGCTGGTGGCCGTCGTCTGGACGGTGTTCTCGACGTTGCGGGGCGACCGGCCGGTGCCCCTGCCACCGGACTCCGGAGCGAGCCCGTCGCCGCCCGACGAGCACGGGCCGGAGGAGGAGGACGTCGCGGGGGCGTCGGACGGGGGTACCACGGAGGAACGCGCAGAAAGCGCCTGACGCCCGTGCGGTTCGGTGGCAGGATCCGGCCATGGAACCGTTCGTCCTGCGCAGTGCGCGCGTCACCCTGTCCGCCCCGACCACGGCCGACATCGACCGGATCGCCGCGGCGTGCGCGGATCCCGCCGTCGCGGAGTGGACCACGGTGCCCGCCCCGTACACCCGCTCCGACGCCGAGCAGTTCGTCACCGGGTTCGTGCCGCGGGGCTGGGCGGACGGCACGGACCACACCTGGGCGGTGCGCCCGGCCGGTCAGGTCGACGGTCCCGTGCTCGGCATGATGGGTGTGTCCTGTGCTCCGTCGGTACCCGGCGCCGAGCGGGCCGGGGAGATCGGCTACTGGACGGCCCCGGAAGCCCGGGGCCAGGGTCTGACGACGGCGGCGGGCCGGTTGGTGGCGGACTGGGCCCTGGACCCCGACGGCCTCGGGCTCGTGCGGCTTCAGTGGCTCGCGTTCGTCGGCAACTGGGGTTCGCGCCGGGTGGCGTGGAAGCTCGGGTTCCGCTTCGAGGGGACGATGCGGCGGCACGGTTCCCAGCGCGGCGTGCTGCGCGACGACTGGGTCGGCTCCCTGCTGCCCGGCGACCCGCGCGAGCCGTCCGAGCCGTGGCCCGCCGAGGCGCCCGCACCCTGAACCCGGGAGAAGGCTGGACATCTGCTGAGACCGGTCGGCGCACCGGGCGCCTACACTCCCTGCGGTCCGCGCGTACCCGGCGCGGTGAGAGGGCAGGAGCAGAGACGATGACGCTCGAACGCAGAGTCGCGGTGATCGGGGCGGGACCGTCAGGTCTGGCCACCGTCCGCGCCCTGGACCGGCACGGACTGGAGGTCGTGGGCTACGAGGCGCACGGCGACGTGGGCGGCCTGTGGGACATCGACAACCCCCGCTCGACCGTCTACGAGTCGGCCCACCTCATCTCCTCGCGCACCACCACCGAGTTCTCCGAGCTGGCGATGGACACGGGCGTCGACTACCCGAGCCATCGCGAGCTGCTGCGGTACTTCCGCACCTACGCCGACACCTTCGACCTGCGGCGCCGCTACCGCTTCGGCACGGCGGTGTCCGCCGTCGAGCCGGTCGACGGCGACACGACCGGCGCTCGCGGTTGGGACGTGCACGCCAGCGGGCCCGACGGCGCCACCACCGTGGACCGGTACAGCCACGTCGTCGTCGCCAACGGCACGCTCGCCGAGCCGAACGTGCCGCGGTTCGACGGCGAGTTCACCGGCGAGCTGCTGCACTCCAGCGAGTACCGCAGCGCCGACGTGTTCGCCGGCAAGCGGGTGCTCGTGGTGGGCGGGGGCAACTCCGGCTGCGACATCGCCGTCGACGCCGTGCACCGGGCCACGACGGTCGACCTGTCGGTGCGGCGCGGCTACTGGTTCGTGCCGCGGTACCTGCTGGGTCGCCCCACCGACACGCTCAACCAGGGGCGTCCGCTGCCGGCGCGGATCAAGCAGGCCGTCGACTCGCGCGTGCTGACGGCGCTGAACGGTGACCCGCAGCGCTTCGGGTTCCCCGCGCCGGACCACAAGATCTACGAGTCCCATCCCGTGGTGAACTCCCTGGTGCTGCAGCACGCCGGGCAGGGCGACCTACGGGTGCGCCGGGACGTCCGCCGCTTCGACGGCGGCACGGTGCACTTCGTGGACGGCACCTCCGGGGAGTACGACCTGGTGCTGCTGGCCACCGGGTACCGGCTCGACTACCCGTTCGTGGACCCCGCCCACCTCGCGTGGGCGGGTCCGGGCTCCGGCGGCGCACCGGCGCTGTACTGCAACATCGTCCCGGCGTCGTTCAACGGCCTGTTCGTGGTCGGCATGCTCGAGGCCTCCGGCATCGGCTGGCAGGGACGCGCCGAGCAGGCCGAGCTCGTGGCCCGCTACCTCGCCGCCGACGCCGCGGGCGAGGCCGGGGACACCGCCGCACGCGACCGCGCGGCCCGGTTCCGCCGTCGCGCCGTCGAACCCTGGCCCGACCTGACCGGTGGGTACCGCTACCTCGGCCTGGAGCGGATGAGCTACTACGTCAACAAGGACGCCTACCGGCGCACCGTGCGGCGGCTGGCCGACGAGCTGGCTCCGGCCGGCAGCGGGACGACGCGATGAACATCGACGACGTCGCCGTCGACTTCTCGCCGGGATCGCTCGTGCTGCTCGACGTGGTGCTGGGGCTCATCATGCTCGGGATCGCGCTGGACACGTCGCCGGCCGACTTCCGGGCCCTGCGCCGCGCCCCGCGGGCGGCGGTCCTCGCGCTCGTGGCGCAGGTCGTGCTCCTGCCCGCGGTCACCTTCGGGCTCACGCTTCTGCTCGGGGTGCAGGCCTCGGTCGCGCTCGGCATGATCCTGGTGGCCTGCTGCCCGCCGGGGAACGTCTCGCAGATCCTCACCTACCGCGCGGGCGGGAACGTCGCGCTGTCGGTGTCGCTCACGGCCGTGGGCAACGCGATCTACCTGCTGGCGATGCCGGTCAACATCGCGCTGTGGGGCGGCCTGCACCCCACGGCGCGCGACATCGTCGCCGACGTCAGCCTCGACCCGGGCTCCATGATGCTCGACATCCTGCTCGTCATCGGCCTGCCCTTCGCCGTCGGGCTGCTGGTGCGCTCGCGGTGGCCCGCCGTCGCGGCACGCGTGCACAAGCCGGTGCACTGGTTCAGCCTCGTCGCGCTGGTCGGGTTCATCGTCGCGGCGCTGGCCGGCAACTTCTCCGTGTTCGTCGCCTACGTCGGCGTGGTCCTGCTCGCCGTGTTCCTGCACGACGCCGCCGCGCTCGGTCTGGGCTACCTCGCCGGCCGGGCGGGACGCCTCGGCACCCGCGAGCTCAAGGCGGTCACGTTCGAGGTCGGCATCCGCAACGCCGCCCTCGGCCTGGGCCTCGTCTTCGCGTTCTTCGGCGGGATCGGCGGGATGGCCGTCGTCGCCGGCTGGTGGGGGATCTGGGACATCATCGCCGGGCTGACGCTCGCGACCGTCTGGGCGCGGCGGACGCGCGCCCGCGCGCGGCAGGAGGCCGCGGCATGAGACGCATCCTGGTCACCGGCGGGTCGGGATTCCTCGGCTCCCACGCCGTGGCGGCGCTCGCGGCGCGCGACGACGTCGCAGCGGTCGTCAGCGCCGACCTGCGGCCCGCACCGGCCCTGCCCGACGGCGTCACCGCCGTCACGCTCGACGTCACCGACGCCGCGGCGGTCCACGCGGCCGTGACCGCGCACCGCGTCGACACCGTGGTGCACCTGGCGGCCATCGTGAACCCCGGCACGCTCGACGCCGCCACCGAGCGGAGGGTCGACGTCGACGGCACGCGGAACGTGCTGGACGCGTGCGTGGCCGCCGGCGTGCGGCGCGTCGTGGTCTCGTCGTCGGGCGCCGCCTACGGCTACCACGCCGACAACCCCGTGCCGCTGCGGGAGACCGACGCGCTGCGCGGCAACGACGAGTTCACCTACTCGCGGCACAAGCGCCTCGTGGAGGAGATGCTGGCCACCTACCGCGCCGAGCATCCGGACCTCGGGCAGGTGATCCTGCGCATCGGCACCATCCTCGGACCCGGGGTGGCCAACCAGATCACCGCCCTGTGGGACGCACCGCGGCTGCTGCGGGTGCGGGGGTCGGACAGCCCGTTCGTCTTCGCGTGGGTCGGTGACGTCACCGGGGCGATCGTCGCCGGGGCGACCGGGACCGCGACGGGTGCCTTCAACGTGTGCGGTGACGGGGCGATGACCGTGGGCGACATCGCGGACCGGCTCGGCAGGAGGACGGTCGATGTCCCGGCGGGCCTGCTCGCAGCGGTCCTGCGGGTGGCACGCGCGCTGCACCTGACCGTGCACGGACCCGAACGGGTCGGGTTCCTGCGCTACCGCCCCGTCCTGGACAACACCCGGTTGCGCGAGGTGCTCGGCTACGTCCCGCGGCGCACGAGCCGCGAGGCGTTCGAGGAGTGGCTGCGCGTGCGCACGTGAGCTGCGTCATATCCGTTGCCGGTCCTCGGGCCGGTGTGCCAGCCTGGTCGGCGTCCCTGCGGGCAGGCCGCGTGTGAGAAGGGGCGGACGGAAGGATCCAGCGGTGACGGACACGGTGCACGGTCCCGCGACCTCGCGCTGACACCCCCACCCGCACCCGGACCGGTGCACCCCCGGTGGAGGACGACGTCGGCGCACCCGCCGCGCCCCCGGGAGCACCATGACCTCCTCCACTCCTGCCCAGCCGTCCGTCACCCTGCACGACCTCACCTTCACCTGGCCCGACGGCGACACCCCGGTCGCCGGGATCTCCGGGACCTTCCCCCGCGGTGTGACGGGCCTCGTCGGGGACAACGGCACGGGCAAGTCCACGCTGCTGCGGCTGATCGCCGGCGGTCTGACGCCGACCTCGGGGACCGTCACCGTCGCCGGGACCATCGACCACCTGCCCCAGCACCTCACCCATGACGCCCGCTCCACCGTCGCGGACCTGCTCGGGGTGCGTGCCGCCCTGGACGCCGTGCGCGCCATCACCGACGGCGACGTCCGCCCCGAGCTCTTCGACGCGGTCGGGGACGCCTGGGACGTCGAGGAACGGGCCGTCGCCGCGCTCGCGGCGGTCGGCCTGCCCCACACCGACGGCGTCCTCGACCGGCGGGTCGGCGCCCTCTCCGGCGGGGAGGCGATGCTCACCGCCGTCACGGGCGTGCGGCTGCGCGGCGCCGACGTCGCGCTGCTCGACGAGCCCACCAACAACCTGGACGCCGAGGGCCGGGAGCGGCTCGGCGAGCTGGTGCGCACCTGGCGGGGCGCGCTGGTCGTCGTCTCGCACGACCGCGACCTGCTCGAGCGGGTCGACACCACCGCCGAGCTGAGCGCTGGGTCCCTGACGACGTTCGGCGGTACGTTCGCCGCCTACGAGCAGTGGTTGGCCGCCCGGCAGGACGCCGCGCGGCGCGCCGTCCGCGACGCCGAGCAGACGTGGCGCCGCGAGCGCCGCGAGCGCATCAAGGCCGAGGAACGCATCGCGCACTCCGAGCGCCAGGGACGCACCGACGTCGCCAACCGCCGGTACGTCACAGCGGTCGTGAACGACCGCCGCAACGCCGCGCAGAAGTCGCAGGGTGCCCGCCGCGGTGCCGCCGCGGACGCGGAGAGCGCCGCCCGGGCCGCGGTGGAGACCGCGCGACGGGCGGTGCGCGACGACGACCGGATCGTCGTCGACCTGCCCGACCCCGACGTGGCCGCCGGCCGCCGCATCGCGGTGCTGCGGGGGACCGACGGGCGCGAGGTGATCGTGGCCGGCCCGGAGCGGGTGGCGCTGACCGGGCCCAACGGCGTCGGCAAGACGACGCTGCTGCGGCGGCTGCTGGCCGGGTCCTCGGCCTCCGGAGAGCTCCTGACCGACCGGGTGGGCTACCTGCCGCAACGCCTCGAAGGGCTGGACGCGGACGGCCCGGACGGGGCCGTGACCGTCCTGGACGCCGTCCGGGCCGGCGCCCCGGAGGTCTCCCCGGGGGAGCTGCGGGGACGGTTGGCCCGGTTCCTGGTGCGCGGCGAGCGGGTCAGCCGTCCGTTCTCGTCGCTCTCCGGTGGCGAGCGCTTCCGGGTGCACCTGGCACGCCTGCTCCTGGCGGACCCGCCCGCGCAGGTCCTGCTGCTGGACGAGCCGACGAACAACCTCGACCTCGCGAGCGTCGACCGCCTCGTCGAGGCGCTGCAGGGCTACCGCGGTGCGCTGTTGGTGGTCAGCCACGACCGGGCGTTCCTGGACCGGGTGGGTATCGACGTCGAGCTGGTGCTGGACTCGGACGGCCGCCTGACGGAGGACCGCCGGGGAACGCGAGACTGACGCACGCGCGACCGCACCGACGCACCCGGGCGGGGCGCGTCGGTGCGGCTCGCCGACCCGGACGGGCGTCAGCTCGTGCAGGCCGAGCCGTTCAGGGTGAAGCCGGTCGGCGCGGGGTGCTCGCCAGCCACCGCCGCGGCGCCGTTGAACCCGAAGGTCACCGACGCCCCCGGTGCCACGTCGCTCGACCACGCGGGATGCGTGGCCGTCACGGCGGTGCCGTCCTGGCTGACGGAGGCGCTCCAGCCGGGCACGTCGACCACCTGGCCCCCCGGGTAGTCGAACGCCACGGTCCAGTCGGTGACGGCGGCGTCGGAGGTGTTGGTCACGGTGACCGACGCGGTGAAGCCGGGGTGCTGCGCGCCCCACGACGACGCCGCGTAGCTCACCTCGCACGCCCCGGACGGGTCCGGGGTCGGGTCGGGGTCAGGGTCGCCGTCCTCCGCGAGCGTCGTGAACGACACCGCGTCCGTGGTGGCCGAGACCGCCCCGGTGCTGTCGTTGCGCGCACGCACCGAGGCCGAGTACGTGGTCTCGGGCTCCAGCCCGGTCAGGTCCACCATCGGCGCGCCGTCGGTCGCGACGATCACCGCGCCGGTTCCGGGGTCGATCACGTCGTAGCCCGTCACGCAGCCCGACTCCGCGACGCCCCACATCAGATGGGTGCCGGTGGCGGTCACGTCCATGGCCATGACGTCTCCCGGGGTTCCCGGCGCCTCGTCGGGGCACACCGGGTCGGGTGACGGCGTCGGGTCGGGATCGGGGTCGGTGTCGCCGAGGCCGGTGACCTCGCCGTCACCGCCGTCGAACACCACGTCCGAGCAGCTGTAGAAGTTCTCGGCGCTGTCCGAACGCACCCAGTGGGTGAACACGATGTGCCGGCCGGTGCGGTCCGCGGGCAGCGTGACGTCCCAGTAGTAGTAGTTCGTGCCCCCGGGCCCGCCGGTGTCGGGCGGGTCGGTCACCGAGTCGACGAGCTTCAGGTCGTCCCAGCCCAGGGGCTGGAGCGGGTCGAACCCCTCGGTGGTGACGTAGACGTCGAACCGGCCGGGGTGCTGGGCCCAGTTGTTGTGCTGGAACTCGTAGGTCTCGCCGGCGGTGAGGTGCGTCGTCGGCCAGTCGGTGCGGGGCTCGTTGTACGCCGAGAAGTCGTACGGCCCGTTGCCCCCGCCGTCGCAGATGCGACCGTCGGGGATGTAGCCCTCGGTCCGTCCCGCCCCGTTCGAGTCGAGGTTGCCGAACCAGTTGTACAACGACGTGACCCCGCTGGCGGCGACCGCGTCGGCGCACGCCGGGTTCTGCGGGTCGATGGCGCCGGACGCGGTGGTCCCGTCCACCCAGCAGAAGTACTGCCGGCTGCCGGGGAACACCTCGGCGCCGTGGGCGTCGGCCGCGGGCGGGTCGACCGCCACCACCAGTCCGGCCGCGCCGAGGACCGCCGCGGCGGCCCAGGCTGCAAGTCTTCGCATGTCGAGCTCCTCTGCTCCCGATGTCGGACCCTGCCGACGCTGCCGCAGCCCGGCGGCGAGCACGAGGGCCTAAACGTTTCGCGGCCCGACGACGCGCGGGCCCTCGGCCGCCACGTCGTCCACCGCCGGCCACCACCGGCGCGCCCCGGCCTGGGTACGGTGTCCCCGTGACTGCCATGCGCCCCGAGAACCTGCCCACCGCCTCCGACGAGGTCGTCGGCATCTGCCAGGACCTGCTGCGGATCGACACCTCCAACTACGGGGAGAACCAGGGGCCGGGCGAGCGCAAGGCCGCCGAGTACGTCGCCGGACTGCTGTCCGACGTCGGGATCGAGCCCGAGCTGATCGAGTCGGAGCCGGGCCGGGCCTCCGTCGTCGCGCGGATCGAGGGCAGCGACCCCGCCCGGGACGCTCTGGTGCTGCACGGCCACCTGGACGTCGTGCCGGCGGCCGCCGCGGACTGGTCCGTCGACCCGTTCTCCGGCGAGGAGATCGACGGTCTCCTGTGGGGACGCGGGGCCGTGGACATGAAGGACATGGACGCCATGATCTTGTCGGTGGTCCGTCAGATGGCGCGCGAGGGGCGCAAGCCGGCGCGGGACGTCGTCATCGGGATGTTCGCCGACGAGGAGGCCGGAGGAGTGCTCGGTGCCCGCTGGCTCGTCGACCACCGGCCCGAGCTCTTCGCGGGTGCCACCGAGGCGATCAGCGAGGTCGGCGGCTTCTCCGTCGACGTCGGCGGGCGGCGCGCCTACCTCGTGCAGACCGCCGAGAAGGGGTTGGCCTGGCTGCGGCTCGTCGCGGACGGCCGGGCCGGTCACGGGTCGCAGGTCAACCACGAGAACGCCGTCACCCAGCTCGCTGCCGCCGTGGCGCGCATCGGCACCCACGCCTGGCCGTACACCCTGACACCCACCGTCGAGAAGCTGCTCCGCGGCGTCGCCGACCTCACGGGGCTGCCGTTCGACACGCAGGGAGGCGCGGACCCCGACCAGGTGGACGCCCTCGTGGACGCGCTCGGACCGGCGGCGAAGTTCGTCGGCGCCACGGTGCGGCACACCACCAACCCCACCCGGCTCGAGGCGGGGTACAAGGCCAACGTCATCCCCGGCTCGGCGTCGGCCACGCTCGACATGCGCACCGTGCCGGGCCACGAGGCCGAGGCGATGGAGGTGCTGGGGGAGCTCGCCGGCCCGCAGGTGCGGGTCGAGACGATCCACGCCGACCGCTCCCTCGAGGTGCCGTTCGAGGGCGGCCTGGTGGACGCGATGGTCGACGCGCTGCACGCCGAGGACCCGCAGGCCGCGGTGCTGCCCTACACGCTCTCGGGCGGCACCGACAACAAGTCGCTGGCGCGTCTGGGCATCACCGGCTACGGCTTCGCCCCGCTGCGGCTGCCGAACGACCTCGACTTCGCCGGGATGTTCCACGGCGTGGACGAGCGGGTGCCCACCGACGCTCTGCGGTTCGGCACCCGCGTGCTGGACCGGCTGCTCGCGACCTGCTGAGCCCGGTCAGGCGGCCAGGTCGGCCAGCAGGCGCCGCGTCTGCTCGACGTAGCCGCCGCCGAAGAGCACGGCGTGCACGGCCAGCGGGTACAGCTGGTGCAGGCCCACTCGGTCGCGCCGCCCTGCGGCCGACGGGTGGGCGTCCTCGTACCCGGCGAGGATCTCGTCCAGGTACGGCGCGCCGAACAGCGCCAGCATCGCCAGGTCCGTCTCGCGGTGCCCGCCGTGCGCCGCCGGGTCGATGAGCACCACCTCGCTGCCGCCGTCGTCTCCGGCGGTCCACTGCAGGTTCCCGGACCACAGGTCGCCGTGCAGGCGCGCGGGCGGCTCGTCCGGACCGGCCAGGTCGACCAGGCGTTCGCACACCGCCTCCACGGCGGTCTCGTCGCGGTCGTCGAAGACGCCTCGCCCCCGCCCCTGCCGCAGGACCGGGCGCAGGCGTGCCTCGGCGTAGAAGGTGGGCCAGGTGTCCCACGAGCCCGCGACCATCTCCAACGGGTCGTCCAGCGGGCCGAAGAACCCACGCCGCGCACCCGGTGGGAGCACGCCGAAAGCCGGGGCGCCGGCGTCGTGCATCCTCGCCAGGGCCCGTCCGAACGCCCGGGCGGCCCGCGGTGCGGGCTCGCCCGGCGCGAGACGTTCCAGATCGAGGTGATGGTCCTGGACGTCGTGCACGCGCACGACCCGCGGCCCGCCGTCGACGGCGAGCCAGCGCAGCCCCGCCGCCTCGGTGGCGAAGAACCCCTCCGGCGCGTCACGACGCGCCTTGCGGAACGACGCCATCAGAAGGTCGCGGTGGCCTTGATGATCTTGCGCCGCAGCCACACGCGCCGCTCACCTCCCAGGTACAGGCGCGTGCGCGCCAGCTCCCACCGGCCGTACTCGGCCTCGTCGGTGAGCATCTTGCGGGCATCCGGCACGGAGGTGCCCCGGTCGATCGTGACCACGCGGTACTCGTACTGCCCGTGCTTGCGCCAGCTCGATGCCATCTGTCGCCCTCCGGAAAGGTCGTCGGCCGTTTTCGTGTGCCCATTCTGCCCCGCATGGCGCTACCGTCAGAGCATGACCGCTGACCCGCGCGCCGCGTTGGACCGCTTCGTCGCCGCACTCGAGGGCCACTTCCACGCCGTGGCCTCCCGCCGAGGGGACGACGACCCTGCCGTCGACGACGCCTACGAGGTGCTCGCCGACGCCTTCGAGGTGTACGAGGACTCCCTCGCCCAGGTGTACACCGAGGTGACGCCGTTCTACCTCGACGACGACGAGGACGACGACGGGGACGAGGGAGACGACGACGGCGACGACTACGAGGACAGCGACGACGACGACCGGGCCGGGGTGCGCTGATCCGTCGCCGCTACCAGCGTTCGGGGTAGCCGAGGAAGATCCCCGAGACGTCGTCCAGGGCGGCGTGGACCTCGGCCGGGAGGTCGAGGTCCGCCGCGGCGACCGGGCCGTGCAGCTGGGCCGGCGTCCGTGCGCCGACCAGCGCGGACGCCGTGGTCGGCCGCGCGAGCAGCCAGGCGAGGGCCACCTCCAGCGGTGTGCGGCCGAGCCCCTCGGCGGCCGTGGCCACCGCCTCGACCACCGAGGCGGCGCCGTCGTCGTCGAGGTACGGCGCGACGAACCCGGCCAGGTGGTCCGACGCCGCACGGGAGTCCGCCGGCACCGACCTGCGGTACTTGCCGGTCAGGACGCCGCGCCCGAGCGGCGACCAGGCGAGCAGGCCCAGCCCGAGCGCCTCGGCCGCCGGGACCGCCTCCCGCTCCACGCCACGCTGCAGCAACGAGTACTCGAGCTCCAGCGCCGTCAGACCGACGCCGTCGGCGGCCGCCAGGAGCGTCGCCGCCCGCGCCGAGGCCCAGGCCGGGAAGTTCGACAGGCCCACGTAGCGCGTCCGGCCGGAGGAGACCGCCAGGCGCAGCGCGGAGACCGTCTCCTCCAGCGGCGTCGTCGGGTCCGGGCACGCGACGAGGAAGAGGTCGACATGGTCAGTGCCGAGCCGTTCCAGGGAACCGTCGAGCTCGCCGAGCAGGCCGCCGCGCGAGGCGTCGCGGAGGGCCCCGTCGGGGCCGTGACGCACGCCGGCCTTGGTGCACAGCACCAGGTCGTCGCGCGCGACCTTGCCGTCGAGGAGTTCGCCCAGCACGCGCTCGGCGTCGCCGTCGCCGTACGACGCCGCCGTGTCGACGAGCGTGCCCCCGGCGTCGGCGAACGTGCGCAGGATCTCGGCCGCGTCGACCGCGTCGGTGTCCCGCCCCCAGGTCATCGTGCCGAGTCCGAGCGCGGACACGCGCAACCCGGAGGTGCCCACCTGCCGTCGATCCATGCGCGAACCCTACCGGCGCACCCTCGGCGCGGGCGGGTCACGCGCCGCGACGCACCCGAGCGCCGGTAGTGTGGCCGCCCGTGAGTACGTGGGAAGCGATCCTCCTCGGCCTGGTCCAAGGTTTCACCGAGTTCTTGCCGGTGTCCTCCAGCGCGCAGCTGCGCATCGTCGGGGAGCTGGTCGGAGGTGCCGACCCCGGCGCGCTGTTCACCGCGGTGACGCAGATCGGCACGGAGGTCGCGGTGCTGCTCTACTACCGCCGCACGATCCGGACCATCTGCGTGGCCTGGTGGACCTCGCTGCGCGGGGACCACGGGACGGACCGCCGCGCCCGCTTCGGCGCGCACGACGTCGACGCCCGCATGGCCTGGTACATCGTGATCGGGTCGGTGCCGATCGTGGTGCTCGGGGTGCTGTTCGACGACGCCATCGAGACCACGCTGCGCAACCTGTGGATCACGGTGGTCACCCTGGTGATCTTCGGCGTGCTTCTCGACCTCGCCGACCGGTACGGGGCACGGTCCCGGCAGGTCGAGGACATGACCACCCGGCGGGCGCTCGGCTACGGGTTCGCGCAGGCGCTCGCACTCATCCCCGGTGTCTCCCGGTCGGGTGGCACCATCACCGCCGGTCTGGCGATGGGCTTCACCCGCAAGGCCGCCGCCGACTACTCGTTCCTGCTCGCCGTCCCCGCCGTGCTCGGCTCCGGTTTCTACGAGCTGGCCAAGGCCGCCGGAGGGGACCCGGCACCGGGCTCGGCCGGCTGGGCGCCCACGCTCGTGGCCACCGTGGTCGCCTTCGCGCTCGGGTACGTCGTGCTCATCGGCTTCCTGAAGATCGTGTCCACGTACTCCTACAAGCCGTTCGTCTACTACCGGTACGGCCTGGCCGCCGTCGTCGTCGTGCTGCTGCTGACCGGCGTCCTCGAGGCCGATCCCGGCGCCGGGGCATGACCGGAGCGTCAGGACGGTCGCGATCCACCGGTAGCCTTGGGCACGTGCTTTCCTGGCCCGCCCCGCGCATCCCCGAGCTGCCCGCACCCCTCGACGGGAACCGTCCCGTGGTCCGCGTCCACGACACCACCACCGGTGGGCTCGTCGACGCCGCACCGGGGACGACGGCGCGCACCTACGTGTGCGGCATCACCCCCTACGACGCCACCCACCTCGGGCACGCGGCGACCTACCTCGCCTTCGACCTGCTGCACCGGGCGTGGACCGACGCCGGCAAGGACGTCACCTACTGCTCGAACGTCACCGACGTCGACGACCCGCTGCTGGAGCGCGCCACCGCGACCGGCCAGGACTGGCGCGAGCTCGCGGCCTCCCAGACGGCGCTGTTCCGCGAGGACATGACGGCGCTGGGGGTCGTGCCGCCGCAGCCGTGGACGGGCGTCGTCGAGCACGTGGGTCCGATCGCCGAGGCCGTCGCGCAGATGCTCGCCGACGGCACCGCCTACCGCGTCCCGGTCGAGCCGGGAGCCGGCGGAGCCGACCCCGACCTCGGCGACGTCTACGCCGACCTGACCGCCGACCCGGCTTTCGGCAGCGTGTCCCGGTTCGACGACGCCACGATGGCGGAGCTCTTCGCCGAGCGGGGCGGCGACCCCGACCGCGACGGCAAGAAGCACCCCCTGGACCCGCTGCTGTGGCGGCGCGAACGCCCCGGGGAGCCCACCTGGGAGGCGGGCGTTCTGGGGACCGGCCGTCCCGGGTGGCACGTGGAGTGCGCCGTCATCGCGCGCGACGGCATCGGGCTGCCCTTCGACGTCCAGGGCGGGGGAGCGGACCTCGTCTTCCCGCACCACGAGATGTCCGTCTCTCACGGCCGGATGCTCGCCGGGCCCGACGCCGCGCCGCGTGCCCACGTGCACGCCGGGCTGATCTCCTACGCCGGGCACAAGATGAGCAAGTCCCGCGGCAACCTCGTGCTGGTCTCCGCGCTGCGCCAGGACGGCGTCGACCCCATGGCCGTCCGGCTGGCCGTGCTGGCCCACCACTACCGCACGGAGTGGGAGTGGACCGACGCCGTGCTCGCCGCCGGCGTGGCCCGGCTGGAGCACTGGCGCGCCGCCGTCTCCGGCAACGGTGGGCCGGCGGTGACGGCGCTCCTGGCCGAGCTGCGCGCCGCGCTGGCCGACGACCTGGACGCCCCGCGGGCGCTCACGGCCGTGGACGCCTGGGCCGACCGGTCCCTGGAACCGGGACGCGACACCACCCACGACGAGGAGGGCGCGCCCGGCGTGGTGGCCCGGGCCGTCGACGCGCTGCTGGGCGTGCGGCTCTGAGCCGTCCCGGCCGGGTCGGGGCGACGGCGTCGTGCCGCCCCGGTCAACCCTTGTCGGGGCTGCCCGGCGCGCCCCTGCCGGGACCGTGGTCCCGACGGCGCAGGTAGCGCTCGAACTCCCGGGCGATGGCGTCCCCGGAGGCTTCCGGCAGGTCCGCGGTGTCCTTGGCCTCCTCGAGCTGGGCCACGTACTCCGCGATCTCGGAGTCCTCGCCGGCCAGCTCGTCGACGCCGTGCTGCCACGCCTCGGCGTCCTCGGGCAGCTCGCCCAGGGGCACCGCGGCGGCCACCAGCTCCTCGATCCGGGTCAGGATGGCCAGCGTCGCCTTCGGCGAGGGCGGGTTGGCCACGTAGTGCGGCACGGCGGCCCACAGCGACACGGACTGGAAGTCGCGGGCCGCCGCCTCGTGTTGCAGCACGCCGACGATGCCGGTCGGGCCCTCGTAGGTGCTGGACTCGACGTCCAACACGGCCTGGAGCCCGTCGCTCTCGGTGGTCGCGGACATGGGGATGGGGCGGGTGTGCGGCACGTCGGCCAGCAGCGCCCCGAGCGTGACCACCGTGCGGACGTCCTCCTCCTCGGCCAGGTCGAGCAGCTCGCGGCAGTACGCCTTCCACCGGAAGGACGGCTCGATGCCGTGCACCAGCAGCACGCGGCGGTCCGGCAGGTCGGCGATCGAGATCGTCGTGGTCGGCCAGGCGATGATGCGACGGCCGTCGGGACCGGGTCCGATCATCGGACGGTTCACCTGGAAGTCGTGGTAGTCCTCGGGGTCCAGCTCGCGCAGCAGTGAGGCTTCCCACACCTCGGACAGGTGCTCCAGGGCGTCCGTCGCGGCGCTGCCCGCGTCGTTCCAGCCCTCGAACGCAGCGATCATGACGGTCTGACGTGCGGCGTGACGGCCGACCGGCTGCTCGGTGCTCATCTGGTCAGCCTATACAGCGCCGAGGTGACGTCCGCGGCAGACCGCGCGGGTACCTACGATGATCGGGTGCCACCGACCTCCCCGCTCCCGCCGCTGCCCGCCGCCGTCCTGTGGGACATGGACGGCACCCTCGTCGACACCGAGCCGTACTGGATCCGTGCCGAGCAGGAACTGATGGCCGCCCACGGCCGGAGCTGGTCGCACGAGCAGGCCCTCGAGCTGGTCGGCAACCCGCTGACGGTCTCGGCAGGCATGCTGCACGACGCGGGCGTGGACCTGCCGGTGCCCGCGATCGTGGACCACCTGCTCGCCAGGGTGCACGACCAGGTGGCCACGTCGGTGCCCTGGCGTCCGGGCGCCCGCACGCTCCTGGCCGCCCTGGGGGACGCCGGCGTCCCGTGTGCCCTGGTGACCATGAGCTACGCGACCCTGGCCGAGGCCGTCACCGCCCACGTCCCCGGCGCGTTCGCCACGCTCGTGACGGGCGACCAGGTCGAGCGGGGCAAGCCCGACCCGCAGCCGTACCTGATCGCGGCCGAGCGACTCGGGGTGGCGACGGCCGACTGCGTCGCGATCGAGGACTCACCGGCCGGGATCACCTCGGCGCTGGCGTCCGGCGCACGCACCCTCGGCGTGGAGGCCGTGCTGCCCGTGGAGGCTCGCGACGGCCTCAGCCGGGCGGCGAGCCTGGCCGACGTCGACCTGGGCGTCCTGCGCCGGATGGTCGCGGGCGACGTGCTGGACCTCCTGCCCGCGTCACGGTAGGCCGCCGCGCCGTCCGCACCGGGCGGCGCGTCATGCCTGGATGTCCAGCCCCAGGCGGCCACGCAGCGCGCCCTCGGGGATCGGCGGGGGAGTGCCACCGAACTCGGGGCACACGGCCTGGTGCGCGCACCATCCGCAGAGCTTCGAGCGCTTCGGGACGAACTCACCACGCCGCGCGGAGGTCTCGACGGCGTCCCAGATGCCGCGCACCTTGGACTCGGTGACCTCCAGCTCGCGCTCGCGCGGCTCGGCGCGCAGCACCTGACCGTCACCCAGGTAGACCAGCTGGAGCATCTTGGGCAGCACGCCGCGTTCGCGCCAGACCACGAGCCCGTAGAAGCGCATCTGGAACAGCGCGGACGCCTCGAACCCGGGACGGGGCGACCTGCCCGTCTTGTAGTCCACGACGCGGATCGCGCCGTCGGGGGCGACGTCGAGCCGGTCGACGATCCCCCGCAGCAACGGGCCGTCGTCGAGCTGGCTCTCCAGGCGCAGCTCGCGGGCCTCGGGCTGCAGGCGGTTCGGGTCCTCCAGCGTGAAGTAGGTGCCGAGCAGCTTTCCGGCCCCGTCCAGCCACCGGTCCACCGGCTGCTCCGCGGCGTCGCCGCCCTCGGTGAACAGCCGGGCGTAGCGCGGCTCGGCGTCCACCAGCCGGTCCCACTCGCCGGGCAGCAGGGCCAGTGCCGCCTCGCGGGTGCGCTCGCCGAGCGGGGCGTCGTAGAGCCGGTCCAGCACGGCGTGCACGAGCGTGCCGCGCGCCGCGGCCGACGACGGCGGCTCGGGCAACCGGTCCACCGTGCGGTAGCGGAACAGCAGCGGGCACTGCAGGAAGTCGTTGGCACGCGACGGCGACAGGGCCGGTCGCGACCGGACCCGCTCGGTCGCCGGGTCCGGGGAGCCCGTGGTGAGGTCCGCCGTCGTCGTCATGGCGGCCACCCTACGGCGGGCCGCCCACATCGTCGTGGAGCCCGGCGGCGCGACGCCTGCCGCGGGGCTCGATCAGGGCGATGGTTCCTCGGTGTCGGCGCCGAGGTGCTCCTGCGCGGCCGCGAGCCAGCCGGTCCCGGATAGCCTGGGCCGGTGACCCAACGCTCCTCCGGCTGGACGATCGGCCGCGTCGCCGGCGCCCCCGTGCTGGTGACGCCCTCGTGGTTCCTGGCCGCCGTCGTGCTGACCGTGCTGTTCGCCCCGACGGTCCGCTCGTACGCGCCCGGTATGGACATCCTGGGCGTCCTGATCGTGTCCTTCGCGTTCGTGCTGCTGCTCTTCGGCTCGGTCTTCTGCCACGAGGTCTCGCACGCACTGGTGGCGCGTTCGCGCGGCCACCGGGTGGACGAGCTCGCCCTGACGCTCATGGGCGGGCACACCGCCTATTCCGGCGAGGTGCGCCGGCCGCTGGACAGCGCGTTGGTGGCCGTCGTGGGCCCACTGACCAACCTGGCGCTCGCGGCGGTCTTCTGGGTCGCGTTCCAGGCGCAGCCGGTCGCCTCGATCCCGGCCCTGCTGCTGTACGCCGGTGCCTTCTCGAACGCGTTCGTCGGGGCGTTCAACCTGCTGCCCGGTCTTCCGCTCGACGGCGGTCAGGTACTGGAGTCTGCCGTCTGGGCCGCGACCGGATCCCGGGCGAGGGGCACGGTGGCCGCCGGGTGGGTCGGCCGGGTCGTCGGTGTCGGCGTCGTGGCCGGGGCGCTGCTGTGGCCGTTGGCCCAGGGCGGCCGACCGGACCTCGTCACGGTGATGTGGGCGGCCCTCATCGGGGCCTTCCTGTGGTCGGGAGCCACCGAGGCGATGAGGGCCGGACGACGCCGCGAGACGGTGGCGCGCATCGACGTGCGGTCCCTGGCGATCGCCGCCGTCGTCGTCCCCACGGGCACGTCGCTGACGGACGCCGGACGCGCCGCGAACGGGCGGCGCGAGGTCGCCGTCGTCGTCGTGGACGCGGACGGCGCCCCGCGGGGGTGGGTGGACTCCCGCGCTGCCGCGTCCGTCCCGGCCGACCAGGCGGGCAGCACGCCGGTGGAGGCCGTGCTCGTGCCCTTCCCGGCCGGGTCGCAGGTCTCGGCCGACGCGTCGGGACCCGCGCTGCTCGAGCACCTGGCGCAGTCCTCGGGCGGCGCACGGGTGGTGCCGGTGCTCGACGGCGGACGGGTCACGGGGGTCCTCGACGTCGCCCGGGTGGCCGCCGCGGTGCGCCCGCAGGGTCGCCGGTAGACTCGTCGGTCGTGACTTCTTCTGCCGCCACCGGTGCCGATGCCCGACGAGGCCCCCTGCGCGTGGGCGACAGGGTGCAGCTCACCGACCCCAAGGGTCGGATGCACACCATCACGCTCGCCGAGGACGCGACGTTCCACACGCACAAGGGCTACTTCCGCCACGCCGACCTCATCGGGAAGCCCGAGGGGTGGGTGGTCACGAACACCGCGGGGATCGAGTACCTGGTGCTGCGCCCCCTGCTGAGCGACTTCGTGCTGTCCATGCCGCGTGGCGCCGCGGTGGTCTACCCCAAGGACGCCGGCCAGATCGTCCAGATGGCCGACATCTTCCCCGGGGCACGCGTCGTCGAGGCGGGGGTGGGCTCGGGCGCGCTGACGATGTCCCTGCTGCGCGCCGTGGGCGATACCGGTGAGCTGCACTCGATCGAGCGGCGCGAGGACTTCGCCGCCATCGCGCGCGGCAACGTCGAGACGTTCTTCGACGGTCCGCACCCGGCCTGGCAGCTGCACGTCGGTGACCTCGCCGACCGCGTCGACGACGTCGTGGAGCCCGGCACCGTCGACCGCGTCGTGCTCGACATGCTCGCCCCGTGGGAGAACGTCGACGCCGTCGCGCGTGCGCTCGCCCCCGGCGGCGTGCTGGTCTGCTACGTCGCCACGGCCACGCAGCTCTCCCGCACCGCCGAGGACCTGCGTGCCGACGGCCGGTTCGCCGAGCCCACGGCCTGGGAGTCGATGGTGCGCGGTTGGCACCTGGAAGGTCTGGCCGTGCGGCCCCAGCACCGCATGATCGGGCACACCGGGTTCCTGATCAGCTCCCGCCGCCTGGCGGACGGTGTGACCCCGCCGGAGCGGAAACGACGTCCGGCCAAGGGTGCGCGCGCCGAGGCCACGGACGAGACCTGGACCGAGGAGGACCTGGGCGAACGGCCGGTCTCGGACAAGAAGCTGCGCAAGGTGCGGCGCGAGGTCGGCCGGCCTCCGACCGACTGACCGGCGTGACCCGAACGGGTCCGTAGGACGCGGCGAGGTCTCGGTCCGGTCACGGTCCGGTTCGGATCGTGTGAACTCGGGCGACCCGGCGTGGAATGGACCGCGCGATGTCGGCGCTGACCCGTATGGTGCTGTGTCTCGGGACCCTTCTCGCCGGAGGGACTCCCGGGCCGTACGAGAGGGGACGCGATGACCGACCACCCTGTCCGCCCGGAAGGTTCGACCGCGGGCGCGCCCTCGGGCCGCGACGCGCAGGTCGCCCTGCTCGCCGCGAAGAACGAGCGCCTCGCCGAGGCGTTGCGCGCGGCGCGCGATCAGATCCTCGAGCTGAAGAAGCAGATCGACGACCTCGCCAAGCCTCCCGGGACGTACGCCACGTTCTTGGGCGCGCACGAGGACGGGTCGGTGGACGTGGTCTCGTCCGGTCGCAAGATGCACCTGCAGGCCAGCCCGGGCCTGGACCTGGACGAGCTGGCGCCGGGCCAGGAGGTCAAGCTCAACGAGGCGATGACGGTCGTGGGCGTGGGTGGGTTCGAGCGCACCGGCGAGCTCGTCACCGTCAAGGAGGTGCTCGACACCGAGCGCGTCCTCGTGGTCGGCCGTGCCGACGAGGAGCGCGTGGTCCGGCTCGCCGGCTCCGTGGTCGCCGACACCCTGCGCGTCGGGGACGCCCTGACGGTGGACGTGCGCAGCGGCTTCGTCTTCGAGGTCGTGCCGAAGTCGGAGGTCGAGGAGCTCGTCCTGGAGGAGGTCCCGGACATCGCGTACGAGGACATCGGCGGTCTGGGACCGCAGATCGAGGCGATCCGCGACGCCGTCGAGCTGCCCTTCTCCCACCCGGACCTGTTCCGGGAGCACGGGCTGCGCCCGCCCAAGGGCGTGCTGCTGTACGGCCCTCCGGGATGCGGGAAGACGCTCATCGCGAAGGCGGTCGCGGCATCCCTGGCCAAGATGGTGGCGGACAACCGCGGCGGGGACCCGAACGCGAAGAGCTTCTTCCTCAACGTCAAGGGCCCCGAGCTGCTCAACAAGTACGTCGGGGAGACCGAGCGACACATCCGCCTGATCTTCGCCCGGGCGCGGGAGAAGGCCTCGCAGGGCATGCCCGTGGTGGTGTTCTTCGACGAGATGGAGTCCCTCTTCCGTACCCGCGGCACGGGGCTGTCGTCCGACGTGGAGACCACGATCGTCCCGCAGCTCCTCGCGGAGATCGACGGCGTGGAGCGTCTGGACAACGTCATCGTCATCGGTGCGTCCAACCGTGAGGACATGATCGACCCGGCGATCCTGCGTCCCGGCCGGCTGGACGTGAAGATCAAGATCGAGCGTCCGGACGCCGAGGGGGCCAAGGAGGTCTTCGCCAAGTACCTCACCACGGACCTGCCCATCAACGCCGACGACCTGGCCGAGCACGGCGGCGACCGGGACGAGGCCGTGGACGCGATGATCCAGTCGGTGGTGGAGCGGATGTACGCCGAGGACGAGGACAACCAGTTCCTCGAGGTCACCTATGCCAGCGGCGACAAGGAGACGCTGTACTTCAAGGACTTCAACTCCGGCGCGATGATCGAGAACGTCGTGGACCGGGCGAAGAAGTCGGCGATCAAGGACCTGCTGGCGACCGGCAACCGCGGTATCCGGGTCGAGCACCTGCTGACCGCCTGCGTCGACGAGTTCCAGGAGAACGAGGACCTGCCGAACACCACCAACCCCGACGACTGGGCGCGCATCAGCGGCAAGAAGGGTGAGCGCATCGTGTTCATCCGCACGATCGTGACGAAGAAGGGCGAGAACGGCACGCCGCGGACGATCGACACGGTCAGCTCGACCGGCCAGTACCTGTAGGTCGCCGGACGCGGTCCGCGGACGGCTCAGCCGGCGCGGTACACCACGAGCGCGACGTCGTCCCGGGCGCCGTCGGGCAGCATCCCGGCGAGCAACCGGTCGGGCACGCCGGCGAGCGCCGTCGCGCAGCACGCCTCGCGGGCGACGGTGACGAGCCGGCCCAGTCCGTCCTGGAGGTGTTCACCGCGCCGTTCGACCAGGCCGTCGGTGTACAGCAGCACGGTGTCGCCGCTCGTCAGGGTGGCCTTGTGCTCGGGTCGGCGTCCGGCCGGGAGCGTCAGCGGCATGCTGCGGGCCTCACCGAGCCACGTGGTGGCGCCGTCGTCGTGCACCAGCAGGCCGGGCGGGTGCCCGGCGCTGGAATACGTGAGCGTCATGGTCCGGGGGTCGACGACCCCGCAGAAGACGGTCGTGAACTCCGACCCGGGCACGGTCCGGGCGAAGGTGTCGAGCATCTCCAAGGTCTGCGCCGGTCCCGCCCCGGCCAGCATCAGCGCGCGGCCGGCGCTGCTGAGGCGTCCCATGCTGGCCGCCGCGCCGACCCCGTGCCCGACGCAGTCTCCGACCACGAGCCCGGACCTGCCCCCGGGGAGCTCGACGACGTCGAACCAGTCGCCGCCGACCGTGAGGCTGTCGTCCGCGGGCCGGTAGCGGGTCTGCCAGCGCGGTGAGGCGGGGGTGTCGGGGGTCATGGCGAGCTGGAGGGCGTCGCTGACCGTGCGGACGCTCGCGATGCGTCGCCGGGACTCCGCGGCCTCCGTGAGCGCCGTCCCGATCGTCCGTGCGATCAGGCCGAGGAACGTGCGCTGGGACTCGTCGTCCGGTCGGCGCGGGTTTCCGTGCAGCACGAGCACGGCCGGGTCCGGACCGTCGCCCACGGGGGAGACCAGCACGCCGTCCTGCCACGAGGGCGTCCCGCCGCGACCCGCCGCGAGGGTGGTGCCGGAGGGCTCGGCGAGGTCGTCCCCGGTGGAGGCGATCAGGGTGTCGTCGACGTAGAGCTGCGCGCCGGTGACGTCCTCGCTGTCGCGCAGCGCGTCGGTGGCGATCCGGGCGACGTCGCTGGTCAGGCCCCGGTGGGCCTGCAGGGCGGCGGAGAGCCGGCCGAGCGTGGTGAGGCGGCGTCGGTCCACCACCTGGTCGGTCGTCTCGGTGGCGATGTCCATGACGCCGCGGACCACGCCGTCGTCGTCGCGCAGCGGGCTGTAGGAGAACGTGAAGCGGGTCTCCTCGACGAACCCGGAGCGCTGCATCCAGAGCAGCATGTCGACGTCCCACGTGGGTCTGCCTGTCGTCATCACCTCGGCGAAGAGCGGGCCGATGTCGTCCCAGATATGGCCCCAGAGCTCGGACGCCGGCGTGCCCATCGCCCGGGGATGGAGGTCGGTGCCCAGCATCTCGCGATAGCCGTCGTTGTAGATCATCGTCAGCTCGGGACCCCACGTCACCAGCACGGCGAACCGGGTGCTGAAGCAGAGCTCGACAGCGCGGCGCAGCGGTGCGGGCCACGTGGACGGGTCGCCGAGGGGGGTTCGCGACCAGTCGACCGCGCGCGCTGCCGCCGCGCACTCTCCGTCGCGCAGCGCGGACTCGAACCACTCGGACACGGGACGATCCTAGGTCGTCGGACGCGACGGTGGAGCGTTCTCTGCCGCGTCCCCACCCGGTCCGCTGCCGCGACGGGGCAGGTCCACCGACGCATAGGGTGGTCGATGTGACGGTGCGACGCGTGATGGGGATCGAGACGGAGTACGGGGTGCTGTCCCCGGGGCGCCCGACGGCGAACCCGATGCTGATGAGCTCCCAGGTGGTGACCACCTACCGGGCCTCGGTGCAGGGTGGGCGGCCGGGCCGGGCGCCGGCGCGCTGGGACTACGACGACGAGGACCCGCTGGCCGACGCCCGGGGGTTCCGCCTGGAACGGGCCTCGGCGCACCCGTCGCTGCTCACCGACCGTCCCGACGCCCCGGCGCCGTCGGGGCCGACGCCGGACGGTCCGGCCGCGGCGCGGGTCGTGGTCCGCGCCGGGCACGGGACGGTGTCGGAGCCCGAGGCCCTGGACCGGCCCGAGGTCGAGGAGTACGACGACCCGAGCGCCGCGAACTGCATCCTGACCAACGGCGCCCGGCTCTACGTCGACCACGCGCACCCCGAGTACTCCTCGCCCGAGGTCACGGGCCCGCGGGACGGCGTGGTGTGGGACGTGGCCGGTGAGCGGGTCATGCTGGCGGCCACCCGGCGGCTGGCCCAGGTACCGGGATCGGAGGTGGTGCTCTACAAGAACAACGTCGACGGCAAGGGCGCGAGCTACGGCACGCACGAGAACTACCTGGTGGACCGCCGGCTCGACTTCGGCACCCTGGTGGAGCTGCTGACGCCGTTCCTGGTGACGCGGCAGGTCTTCACCGGGTCGGGCCGGGTCGGTCTCGGTGCCACCGGCGACGAGGCCGGGTTCCAGCTCTCCCAGCGGGCCGATTACGTCGAGGCCGAGGTGGGTCTGGAGACCACGCTGCGCCGGCCCATCGTCAACACCCGCGACGAGCCCCACGCGGACCGGGCGCGGTGGCGCCGGCTGCACCTGATCATCGGCGACGCCAACCATCTCGAGGTGGCCACCTACCTCAAGCTCGGTACCACCTCGTCGGTCCTGTGGGTGGCCGAGCACCTGGACGAGCTGGCCGAGGCCGGGGTCCCCGCGCGTGCCGAGCTGGCCGCCCTGCGGCTCGCCGACCCGGTGGGGGACGTGCGGCGCGTCTCGCGCGACCTCGCCCTGACGACGGCGCTGGAGCTGGCCGACGGGACCACGGCGACGGCGCTGCAGATCCAGGAGCGCTACGCCGACGTCGTGGCCCGGTCCCTGGCCGCGCTCGGGTCGGACACCGAGTCGGACGACGTGCTGGACCGCTGGCGGTCGGTGCTCTCCCGGCTGGCCACCGACCCGGGGTCGTGCGCCCGGGAGGTCGAGTGGGTGGCCAAGCTGCGGCTGCTGGACCGGATGCGCACCCGCGACGGCCTCGCCTGGGACCACCCGCGCCTCGGGGCGCTGGACCTGCAGTGGTCGGACGTGCGACCCGAGCGCGGCGTGTACCACCGCCTGGTCGCCTCCGGCGCGGTCGAACGGCTGACCACGGACGCCGAGGTCGAGCGGGCGGTCCATCACCCGCCCACCGACACCCGGGCCTGGTTCCGCGGCGAGGTCATGGAGCGGTACGCGGACCAGGTCTCGGCGGCGAGCTGGGACTCGGTGATCTTCGACGTCCCCGGTGCCGCCTCGCTGCAGCGGGTGCCGATGCTCGACCCGACCCGGGGGACCGAGGCGCACATCGGTGCGCTGCTCGACGCGAGCCCGGACGCGGCCGCGCTGCTGAACGGGTTGCGCGGAGAGACGTGAGTCGCGGGGCACGAGGCGTCGCCGACGGCATAGGCTGACACCACCCTCACCGGGAACGACGAAGGAGGCGGACCATGGCTGGTCAGGAACGGATCAACCCGCAGCGCGACGACCGCACGCCCGACGACGACGCGGACGCCCCGGCCCCCGCCGCGCCGCAGGCCTCCGAGCGGGACGCGGAGGTGGACTCCTTGCTGGAGGAGATCGACGAGGTCCTCGAGTCGAACGCCGAGTCGTTCGTGCGCGGCTTCGTGCAGAAGGGCGGGCAGTGAGCGCCGATGACTGCTGCTGATACCTCGGGACGGCTGCCGGACGCCTTCCTGCGTCCGGGGTCGAGCTCGTTCGTGGACTTCCTCGGGGCGCACGCCCCGGAGCTCCTGCCCGGCAACCGTTCGACCCCGGGCGCGACGGCGACGGCGGACCTCGCCCCGCACGCCACGACCATCGTCGCCCTGACGTTCGGCACCTCCGACGGCGGCCGCGGCGTCGTGATGGCGGGCGACCGCCGCGCCACGATGGGGCACATGATCGCCAGCCGTGAGATCGAGAAGGTGTTCGCGGCGGACGAGTTCTCCGCCGTGGGGATCGCGGGCTCTGCCGGGATCGCTGTCGAGCTGGTCCGGCTGTTCCAACTCGAGCTCGAGCACTACGAGAAGATCGAGGGCTCGCTGCTGTCGCTGGACGGCAAGGCGAATCGCCTGGCGACCATGATCCGCGGCAACCTGCCGATGGCTCTCCAGGGCCTGGCGGTCGTGCCCCTCTTCGGCGGGTACGACCTGGACCGGTCGACGGGCCGCATCTTCAGCTACGACGTCACCGGTGGGCGCTACGAGGAGCACGACCACCACTCGGTCGGTTCAGGCTCGGTGTTCGCCCGCGGCGCGCTGAAGAAGCTGTGGCGTCCTGGCCTGGAGGCCTCGGGCGCGGTCGACGTGGCCGTGGAGGCGCTCTACGACGCGGCCGACGACGACAGCGCCACCGGCGGTCCCGACACGGTCCGCAGGATCTGGCCGGTGGTCGCCACGGTCACCGCGGACGGCTACCGCAGGGTCGACGACGATGCGCTCGCCGCCGTCGTCGAGCGCATCGTGGCGGCGCGCACCGTCGGCGACGCGGGGGGTGGTCGCGCATGAGCATGCCGTTCTACGTCTCGCCCGAGCAGCTGATGAAGGATCGCGCGGACTTCGCGCGCAAGGGGATCGGCCGCGGTCGGTCCGTCGTCGTGCTCGCCTACGCGGGCGGCATCGCGTTCGCCACGGAGAACCCGTCGCGTGCGCTGCACAAGATCTCCGAGATCTACGACCGCATCGCGTTCGCCGCCGTCGGCAAGTACAACGAGTTCGAGAACCTGCGGGTCGCGGGCGTGCGGTACGCGGACCTGCGCGGCTACTCCTACGACCGCACCGACGTCACCGCCCGCGGGCTGGCGAACGCCTACGCCCAGACGCTCGGCACGGTCTTCACCACCGAGTCCAAGCCGCTGGAGGTGGAGCTGGTGGTGGCCGAGGTCGGCGAGACGCCGCAGTCAGACCAGCTCTACCGGCTGTCGTACGACGGTTCGGTGGCCGACGAGCACGGCTTCGTGGTCATGGGCGGCCAGGCGGACCAGCTGACCACCCGGGTCCGTGAGGCCTGGGACGAGGGGATGGACCTGCCGGCGGTGCTGCAGCTCGCCGTCAGGACCCTCGGCGCCGTCGGTCCCGACGGCAGCGTGGCGGCACCGGGTGCGGAACGGGAGATCCCGGCGTCCGGCCTGGAGGTCGCGGTGCTGGAACGATCACGACCCCGCCGGGCGTTCCGTCGGTTGCAGGGTGAGGCGCTGGCAGGTCTGCTGGCGCACGGCGAGGACTAGGGAGCACGCGATGGACCGGCGGATCTTCGGCCTCGAGACCGAGTACGGCGTGACCTGCGCGTCCGACGACGGGCGCGGGCTGAGCGCGGACGAGGTGGCGCGATACCTCTTCCGCAAGGTGGTGGCCTGGGGCCGGTCGTCCAACGTGTTCCTGCGCAACGGGTCGCGGCTCTACCTGGACGTCGGGTCGCACCCGGAGTACGCGACCGCGGAGTGCGACGACGTACGCCAGCTGGTGGCGTACGACCGCGGGGGAGAGCGGATCCTCGAGGGGCTCGTGGCCGACGCCCAGCAGCGGCTCGAGCACGAGGGGCTGCCGGGCAAGGTCCACCTGTTCAAGAACAACACGGACTCGGCCGGCAACTCCTACGGGTGCCACGAGAACTACCTGGTGCGTCGGCAGGGCGACTTCTCGCGCCTGAGCGACGTGCTGGTGCCGTTCCTCATCACCCGGCAGGTCCTGACCGGGGCCGGGAAGGTCCTCGCCACGCCGCGGGGCGCGACCTACTGCCTGTCCCAGCGGGCCGACCACATCTGGGAGGCCGTCTCCAGCGCGACGACCCGGTCGCGCCCGATCATCAACACCCGCGACGAGCCGCACGCCGACGCCGAGCACTACCGCCGCCTGCACGTCATCGTGGGCGACTCCTCGATGTCCGAGGCCACCACGATGCTCAAGGTCGGCGCCACGGACCTGGTGCTGCGGCTCGTGGAGGCGGGTGTACCCGTGCGGGACCTGACCCTGGAGAACCCCATCCGGGCGATCCGGGAGATCAGCCACGACTCGACGGGTCTGGCGCCCGTCCAGCTCGCGAACGGGCGCACCGCGACCGCGGTGGACGTCCAGGGCGAGTACTTCCAGCGGGTGCGCGAGCACGTCGACGCCCACCTGGACCCGACGCCGCAGGTCAAGGCGACGCTGGACCTGTGGGAGCGCGGGCTCCGGGCGCTGGAGTCGGGGGACCTGACGCTGGTCGAGCGCGAGCTGGACTGGGTGATCAAGCTGCGGCTGATCGACCGGTACCGGGCCAAGCACGACCTGTCGCTGGACGACCCGCGCGTCGCCCGGCTCGACCTGGCCTACCACGACATCTCGCGCACGGAGGGGTTGTACAACCTGCTGGCGGCGCGCGGGATGGTGGAGCGGGTCGTGACCGACCTCGAGGTCTTCGAGTCCACGGCCATCCCCCCGCAGACGACGCGGGCCAAGCTCCGCGGCGACTTCGTGCGGGCCGCCCAGGACGCCCGCCGCGACTACACGGTCGACTGGGTCCACCTGAAGCTCAACGACCAGGCCCAGCGCACGGTGCTGTGCAAGGACCCGTTCCGCAACGTCGACGAGCGGGTGGAGCGGCTCATCGAGTCCATGTGAGGCTTCCGCCGCACGGCCGGCAGGCCGTGCGGCCGTGGCAGACTGTCCCGGTGCTTCCCGCTCGACCCCGCCCGCTCGCCGCCCTCGTGGCCGCCGTGGCCGCGGTGGTGCTGACGCTGTCGGGGTGCTCGACGGACCTGCTGGACGAGATCGCGCCGACGTCGGTGCCGACGCAGGTCCCGGTGCAGGTCTCCGGACCTGCGGGGGAACCGCCGGAGCTGGAGTACCCCCAGCCGTACGACGTGGTGCGTGCCGGGTCCCGCACGATCACGGCGGGCACGGGGGACCGGCTGGAGCGGGGCGGACCGGTGATGCTGCACATGTACGCCGAGGACGGGCGCGACGGCACGGTCATCACCTCCACCTACCTGGACGCCCCGGCCTGGTACACCTTCGACGCCGAGTCCCTCGGTGAGAACCTCTACGAGTCGCTGCGTGGTCAGCGGGTCGGTGCGCGCGTGCTGGTGGTCGAGGAGGACGACGGCGTGCCGGTGGTGCTGGTCGTCGACGTGCTGCCCACGCGGGCCGACGGCGACGTCGTCGAACCCGCCGAGGGCCTGCCCCAGGTCCTGCGCGACCCCGACGGCACCCCGACGGTCCGGGTGCCCGACTCGGACCCCCCGGACCAGCTCGTGGTCCAGCCCCTGGTGCGGGGCACGGGACCGCAGGTCGACGTCGGCCAGGTGGTCACGGCCCGGTACGTGGCGGTGCGGTGGAGCGACGGGGCGGTGGTCGACTCGAGCTGGCAGCCGGGCGTGGCACCGCAGTCGACCATGATCGGGATCGGCCGGCTCGTCGAGGGCTGGGACCAGGGTCTGCTGGAGCAGTCCGTGGGCTCGCAGGTGATGCTCGTGGTCCCGCCCCACCTGGGCTACGGTGGCACCAGCAGCGAGCTGGCGGACGAGACCCTCGTCTACGTCGTCGACATCCTGGCGGCACGGACGCAGGAGACCGACGAGGTCCCCGCTCCTGGCGACTCCGCCGACGAAGGGTGAATCTTCCATGACCGTGGCCGTCCGGGTCATCCCCTGTCTGGACGTCGACGCCGGCCGGGTGGTCAAGGGCGTCAACTTCACCGACCTGCGCGACGCCGGCGACCCGGTCGAGCTCGCCGACCGCTACGACGGCGAGGGTGCGGACGAGGTGACCTTCCTCGACGTCTCGGCGTCCTCGGGCGGCCGGGAGACGATGGTCGACGTCGTGCGCCGGACGGCCGAGCAGGTGTTCGTGCCCCTGACCGTGGGCGGCGGGGTGCGGACCACGCAGGACGTCGACCGGCTGCTGCGGGCCGGAGCCGACAAGGTCGGGGTGAACACCGCGGCGATCGCGCGCCCGGAGCTCGTCGCCGAGATCGCGGAGCGGTTCGGCAACCAGGTGCTCACGCTCTCCGTCGACGCCCGCCGCGTCACCGGTGACGTGACGACGCCCTCGGGGTTCGAGGTGACGACGCACGGCGGGCGCCGGGGCACCGGGATCGACGCCGTCGAGTGGGCCGAGCGGGCCGCCGGGCTGGGCGCGGGGGAGATCCTGCTGAACTCCATGGACGCCGACGGCACCACCGGCGGGTTCGACCTGGAGATGCTGGCCGCCGTGCGGGCGCGGGTGGACGTGCCGCTGGTGGCCTCCGGCGGGGCGGGCAGCGTCGAGCACTTCGTCGAGGCGGCCCGGGCGGGCGCCGACGCCGTGCTGGCCGCGAGCGTCTTCCACTTCGGCGCGTTGAGCATCGGCGAGGTCAAGTCGGCCCTGCGGGAGGCCGGGGTCGAGGTGCGCTGAGCGCACCCGAGCGTCGTCCGGTCTCCCCCCGGGGACGAGGCCGGGAGCCGGTCGCGGGCACGTTAGGATCGATTCGATCCCCCCGAGAACATGAGGTCCTCCTGTGCCCGACGACGACCGCCCGGTCACCCTGACCGGGTCGCGGTTGCGCCGCAGCGTCGTGCTCCTGTGGCGGGGCATGCGCTCCGAACCGCGTCTGTACGTCCTGGCCGTGGTGGCCTCCGCGGTGTTCGGCGCCGCGACGGTCGCCGTGAGCCGGGCGGTCGGCTGGGCGACCGACGCCGTCGTCGTGCCGGCCGTCGCGGGGGACGCGGTCGCCCGCGGGCAGATCTGGGTCGCCGGCGGCGTGCTGGCGCTGGTCGCGCTCACGCTCGCCCTGTCGGTCGCCGGTCGGCGCATCTGGGCCGGCTGGGGCAACGTGGGCATCCAGGCGCGGCACCGCCGCGGCGTCACCCGGCAGTACCTGAGGCTGCCGCTGTCCTGGCACCGCGCGCACCCGGCCGGGCAGCTGCTGTCCAACGCCAGTGCGGACGTCGAGGCGGCCACGGGTGTGTTCAACCCCCTGCCGTTCGCGCTCGGTGTGGTCGTGATGATCGCGGTCGCCGCCGCGATGCTCCTGGCGACCGACCCGTGGCTGGCCGCCGCGGCGCTCGTGGTGATCCCCGCCGCCGTCGTGGCCAACCTCGTGTTCCAGCGCCACATGGCACCGGCCGCCACGCGCGCCCAGCAGCTGCGCGCCGAGGTCGCCGACGTCGCGCACGAGTCCTTCGAGGCGGCGCTGCTGGTGAAGTCGCTCGGCACCGCCGACCGCGAGGAGGCCCGGTTCGCCGAGCGCACCGACGCGCTGCGTGCCGCGAACGTCCGGGTCGGGACGGTGCGCGCGGTCTTCGACCCCGTCATCGAGCTGCTGCCGAACCTCGGCACGCTCCTCGTCCTGGGCGTCGGGGCGTGGCGCGCCGCCACGGGCGCCGTCGACGTCGGCGACGTCGTCACCGCCGCCTACCTCCTGACGGTCATGGCCGTGCCGGTGCGGGCCTTCGGCTGGGTCCTCGGCGAGCTGCCGCGCGCCCTGGTCGGCTACGAGCGGATCACCCGCGTGCTCGACGCGCGCGGGAGCCTGGGGTCCGGCACCGGCACGTTGCCCGACGGCGGGAGCGGCATCGCGGTGCGGCTCGAGCACGTCGGCCTCGACGTGTCCGCCGCGGGCCGCACGGCCACCCTGCTCGACGACGTGTCGCTCGACGTCGCGCCCGGCAGCACGGTGGCGGTCGTCGGGCCGACCGGTGCCGGCAAGACGACGCTGGTCTCCCTGCTCAGCCGTCTCGGTGACCCCACGCGCGGCACCGTGCAGCTCGACGGCCTCGACGTGCGCTCGCTCGCCGAGGGCGCCGTCCCGGCCCAGGTGGCCCTGGTGGCGCAGCAGACGTTCGTCTTCGAGGACACGGTGCGCGCCAACGTGACCCTCGCCGACGAGATCTCGCCCGCCGTGGACGACGCGGTCTGGGAGGCGCTCGCCCGGGCGCACGTCGACGACGTCGTGCGCGCGCTGCCCGACGGGATCGACGCCCGGCTGGGGGAGCGGGGCGCGAACCTCTCGGGCGGCCAGCGCCAGCGGCTCGCCATCGCCCGCGCCCTGGTGCGGCGCCCCCGGCTGCTCGTCCTCGACGACGCCACGAGCGCCGTCGACCCCCGCGTCGAGCAGGAGATCCTCGCCGGCCTGGCGCGGTCCGCGGCGGACGGGCAGGGTGCCACGACGGTCGTGATGGTCGCCTACCGGATGTCGTCGGTGACGACCGCCGACGTCGTGGTCCACCTCGACGGCGGCCGGGTCGTCGACGTCGGCACGCACGACGAGCTGCTGGCTCGTGACGCCGGGTACCACGAGCTGGCCACCGCCTACGAGGCGGAGACGGCGCGCCGCGGGCGTGAGCTGGCCGACGAGCGCGCGGTGGGCACCACCGTGGCCGAACCCTGGGACGACGAGCCGCAGGAGGCGACCCGATGAGCGACTCCCGCATCGCGGCCACCAGCGACCTCGGGGTGCTCGCCACCCTGCGCCGCGGGGTGCAGATCTCGCCGCAGATCGTCCAGGGGTGGTGGATCACGCTCGCGCTGGCGGTCCTGGCGGCGGCCGGACGCGTGGTGGTGCCGCTCGCGGTCCAGCGCACGGTCGACGACGGCATCCTGGCCGACGGCGGTCCCGACGCCGGTCGCGTCGCGCTGCTGGTGACCCTGGCCGCCGGTGCGGTCGTGGTGGCCGGGCTGTGCACGGCGGTGGTCAACATCCGGCTCTTCCGTACCACCGAGGCGGGGCTGGCGAGCCTGCGCGTGCGTGCGTTCCGGCACGTGCACGACCTGTCGACGCTGTCCCAGGGGTCCGAACGGCGCGGGTCGCTCGTCTCGCGGGTCACCAGCGACGTCGACACCATCTCGCACTTCGTGCAGTGGGGCGGCATCATGCTGCTCGTCAGCTCGCTGCAGATCGCGGTCGCCACGGTGCTCATGGCGGTCTACTCGCCGCTGCTGACCGTCGTCGTCTGGCTGTGCTTCGTCCCGCTGTTCCTCGTGCTGCGCTACGCCCAGCGTTCGGTGGGCCGGGCCTTCGCCGCCGTGCGCGAGAAGGTCGGCGCGATGCTGGGCGCGGTCTCCGAGGCGGTCGTCGGCGCGGAGACCGTTCGTGCCTACGGCGTGCAGGACCGCACCGGGCGGCGCGTGGACGCCGCCATCGAGGACACGCGGCGCACCCAGGGACGCGCACAGCTGCTCGTGGCGAGCGTGTTCTCGACCGGGACCCTGCTGGCCAACCTCGTGCTGGCCGTGGTGGTCGTCGTCGGCACCTACCTGGGTATCGGCGGCGGCCTGACCGCGGGGGAGCTCGTCGCCTTCCTCTTCCTCGTCCAGTTGTTCACCGGCCCGGTCCAGATGGCCACCGAGATCCTCAACGAGCTGCAGAACGCCGTCGCGGGGTGGCGGCGGGTGATCGCCGTCGTCGACACGCCGCTCGACGTGACGGATCCCAGTGCCCCGGGGGACGCGGTGGCCGCAGGAGCCGCGGCGCCGAGCCCGCCCGGCCCGGCCCGGGTGGCCCTGCACGGCGTGCGGTACGCCTACCCGGGTGGGCCGGAGGTCCTGCACGACGTCGACCTCGAGCTGCCCGCACGGCGCAAGGTGGCCGTGGTGGGGCGCACCGGGTCGGGCAAGACGACGATCGCCAAGCTCGTCGCCCGGCTCATGGACCCCACCGACGGCAGCGTGACGCTCGACGGCGTGGACCTGCGCCGCATCCCGCTGGCGCGGCTGCGCGAGCGGGTGGTCCTCGTGCCCCAGGAGGGCTTCCTCTTCGACGGCACCGTGCTGTCCAACGCGGCCTACGGGCTGCGGTCCGGAGGCGGCGGGCTCGAGAACGACGGATCCGCGGACGGCGTGGGGGGCGACGGCGCCGTGCCCGCGGAGGTCCGCGCCCGCGTGGCTGGCGCCTTCGAGGCGCTCGGCCTGACGGAGTGGGTCGCCGGTCTGCCGGCGGGTCTGGACACCGACGTCGGGCAGCGGGGCGAGGCGCTGTCCGCCGGGGAGCGTCAGCTGGTGGCCGTCGCCCGGGCGTACCTGGCGGCACCGGACCTGCTGGTCCTCGACGAGGCGACCTCCGCCGTCGACCCCGCCGCGGAGGTGCGCATCGCCCGTGCGCTGGACGCCCTGACCTCGGGCCGCTCCACCCTCACGATCGCGCACCGGCTCTCGACGGCCGAGGCGAGCGACCTGGTGGTCGTGGTGGACGACGGCCACGTGGTGGAGGTCGGCCCGCACGCCGAGCTGGTCGCCGCCGGGGGCGTGTACGCGCAGATGCACGCGAGCTGGGTCGCCCAGACCCGCTGAGGTGCCGGACGGGGACCGTGGCCGCGCGGTGACGTGAAAAGATGCAGGCGTGCACACCCCCGCAGCTCTCGACCCCACCGTCGCCGACCGGCTCAAGCGTGACGAGCACGGACTCGTCGCGGCGATCGTCCAGCAGCACGACACGGCCGAGGTGCTGATGCTCGGCTGGATGGACGACGAGGCCCTGCGTCGCACCCTGACCGAGGGTCGCGTGACGTTCTGGAGCCGTTCGCGCTCGGAGTACTGGCGCAAGGGAGACACCTCGGGGCACGTGCAGCACGTGCGCTCCGTCGCGCTCGACTGCGACGGCGACGCGCTGCTCGTGCGGGTCGACCAGGTGGGTGCGGCCTGCCACACGGGCACCCGCACCTGCTTCGAGGCCGGCGGCGACCTCCACGCGGTCGTCGGCACGGGCCGGCACGAGAACCCGGACCACGACGTCAAGGAGAACCGGTGACCACGACCCCCACGTCCGCTCAGGCACGCTCCGCCGCACCGACGGCCGAGGAGCTCACCTGGGGAGCCACGTGGCCGGGCCTGGACACGTTCCGCGACCTCGCCCGCGACCGACGCGTCATCCCCGTGGTGCGCCGCGTGCTGGCCGACGACGTGACGCCGGTCGGCCTCTACCGGACCCTCGCCCAGGGGCGGCCCGGGACGTTCGTGCTGGAGTCCGCCGAGGCCGGAGGCGCCTGGGCGCGCTGGTCGTTCGTCGGCGTCGAGGCACGGGCCACGTTGCTGTCCGACGGCGGCCGCGCCGTGTGGTCCGGCGACGTCCCGGCGGGCATCCCGCGGGAGGGTGACGTCCTCGAGGTGCTCGGCGCCGCGCTGGAGGCGCTGCGTACCGAACCCGTCGAGGGCCTGCCTCCGCTGACCGGCGGGTTCGTGGGCGCGATGGGCTGGGACATCGTGCGGCACTGGGAGCCCTCCCTGCCGTCGACGGCGCCGGACGAGCTCGACGCGCCCGAGGTGGCGATGTCCCTGGCGACCGACCTGGTGGCGATCGACCATCACTCGGGGTCCGTGTGGCTCATCGCCAACGCGATCAACGGCGACGGCACCGACGAGCGCGTCGACGAGGCGCACGCCGACGCGGTGACCCGCCTGGACGCGCTGGCCGCCCGGCTGGCCGCCCCTGCTGCGCCGGTCCGCACCGTCGTCGCCCCGGGCGCCGAGGCACCGGAGCTGGAGTTCCGGTCCACCCGCGACGAGTTCGAGGACGCCGTGCGGGCCGGGCAGGAGGCGATCCGCGACGGCGAGGTCTTCCAGGTCGTCCTCTCCCAGCGGCTCGACCTGGACTGCCCCGCCGAGCCGCTGGACGTCTACCGGGCGCTGCGGACCATCAACCCGAGCCCGTACATGTACTACTTCCAGCTGCGCGACCACGCCGACCGGGACTTCGCCGTCGTCGGGTCCAGCCCGGAGACCCTGGTCAAGGTCGCCTCCGGCCATGTGACGACCTATCCCATCGCGGGGTCCCGGCCACGGGGCGCGACGGTCGAGGAGGACGTGGCCCTCGCCGAGGAGCTCATCGCCGACCCGAAGGAGCGCGCCGAGCACCTCATGCTCGTGGACCTGTCGCGCAACGACCTGGTGAAGGTCTGCGAACCGACGTCGGTCGAGGTGGTGGAGTTCATGTCCACCCGGCGGTTCAGCCACATCATGCACCTGTGCTCCACCGTCGTGGGCCGGCTGCGGCCCGGGGCGAGCGCCCTGGACACGCTGCGGGCGACGTTCCCCGCGGGCACCCTGTCCGGGGCTCCCAAGCCCCGCGCCATCGCCCTCATCGACGAGCTCGAGCCGGCGTCGCGCGGCATCTACGGCGGGACGTGCGGCTACTTCGACTTCGGCGGGGACATGGACATGGCCATCGCCATCCGGACGGCGTTCCTGCGCGAGGGGCGCGCCTCCGTGCAGGCCGGTGGCGGGATCGTCGCCGACTCGGTGCCCGCCCTGGAGTACGAGGAGTCGCGCAACAAGGCGGCCGCGGCCGTCCGCGCGGTCCAGCTGGCCGCCCGGTTCACGGACCTGGGGCGGGCATGAGCCCCGTCATCCGCTCCCGGCCCCGGGCGGTCGTCACGCTGCTCGCGCTCGGTGCGGCCGTGCTGGCGCTCGCCGCGCCCACCTGGTTGCGCACGACGGTGGCCACCGCGCTCGAGCCCGAGGTCGCCGTCGAGGTGACGGGGAACGCGGCGGCCCCGGCCGTCAGCGCGGCGGCGTTCGTGATCGTCGCGGGGGCCCTGGCGACGACGCTCGGTGGGCGGGTGGCGCGCACGGTCGCCCTGGTGGTGGCCGGCATCGGGGGCGCCGTCGTCGCGGTCGCGGCGGCCGGCGTGCTGGGCGACGCGCAGGGGCCCGCGGTGGCGGGTGCCGCGGAGGCGGCCGGGGTGACCACCCTGAGCTCCCCGGTCGAGGTCACGGTCCTCCCGGCCGCGACGCTCGCCGCGGGCGTCGTCGTCGTCGGTGTGGCCGTGCTCGCCCTGCTCGGGGCCGGGTCGTGGGCGGCGACGGGCGGCCGGCACGAGCGCCCGGACACCAGGACCGTCGTGGATCGCGCCGGTGACCGGCCGCGCGAGGACGCGACGGACGGCGCCGCCGACGCCGGACCCGACGCGCAGGCCGACTGGGACGCCCTCTCGCGGGGTACGGACCCGTCCTCCGACCGGTAGTCTGAGCCCAGCATCACGTGACGAAAGGTATGCCCTGCCCATGACCGACAACCGCACCGCCGAGGACTCCTACCTCCCCCTGGCGGTCCCGCCCACCAACCACGGCCACACCGTCGCGGCCTGGACCGCGATGATCGGCGTGATGGTCGGGGCTCTCGTCTCGGCGATCGGCTGCATGCCCGGCGTCCCGTTCGCGGTCTTCTGGGCCGGGCTCGTCGTCGCCGCCGCAGCGCTCGTCGTCGGTCTGGTCATGCGGAACATGGGGTACGGCCAGCCCAAGGACGGCGTCGAGCCGCGACGCGCGAGCACCGGCCACTGACGCCGCACACCTCCCGCACGCGACGGTGCCCGGCATCCCTCCAGGGGTTGCCGGGCACCGTCGCGTCCGGGCTCCGGGAGGTGGTCACGGGGGGATAACGATGTGACCCGACGGCGGGTCGGATCCGGCGCCAGGGCGCGCTCCGGCCGTCTCGAAGCGCGGTCGGTGGTCAACCTCACGACGAGTCCGGCCTACGATGGCAGGACCACGACCGGGGGAGGGGAGAGCATGACAGTCCTGGAGGACATCGTCGCGGGAGTCCGTGAGGACCTCGCCGTGCGTCAGGCACGCACCTCGCTCGACGACCTGAAGGACCGCGCGGCCAAGGTGCCGGGCGCCCTCGAGTGCTGCAGCGTGCTGATGTCGGAGGACAAGGTCGCCGTCATCGCCGAGGTCAAGCGCTCGAGCCCGTCCAAGGGTTCTCTCGCCCCGATCTCGGACCCCGCAGCCCTCGCCGCCGAGTACGCGGCCGGCGGCGCCGGGGTCATCTCGGTCCTGACGGAGCAGCGCCGGTTCGGCGGCAGCCTCGCCGACCTCGACGCCGTGCGCGCCCGGGTCGACGTCCCGGTGCTGCGCAAGGACTTCGTCGTGACGCCGTACCAGGTGTGGGAGGCGCGGGCGCACGGCGCCGACGTGGTGCTCCTCATCGTCGCGGCGCTCGAGCAGACGGTGCTCACCTCGCTCGTCGAGCGGGTGCACTCCCTGGGCATGACCGCCCTGGTCGAGGTGCACACCGCCGAGGAGGTGTCCCGCGCCCTGGACGCCGGCGCCAAGGTCGTCGGCGTCAACGCCCGGGACCTGAAGACGCTCGAGGTGGACCGGGGGACCTTCGCCCGGTTGGCACCGCTCGTGCCGGACGGCGTCGCCCGTGTGGCCGAGTCGGGTGTCCGCGGCCCGCACGACGTGATGGAGTACGCCCGTGCCGGTGCCCACGCCGTCCTGGTGGGCGAGGCGCTCGTCACCGACGGCGCACCGCGACGGTCGGTCGCGGACTTGGTCGCGGCGGGGCAGCACCCGTCGCTGTGGTCGGTCCGCCCCGCCGTGCAGCCCTGAGCGCGTTCCGCCGCGCCTCGTCCCACCCCCCCAGCCCCCTTCCCGCAGCAGTAAGGAGCGACCGTGCCCGAGCAGCCTGAGCGCCCCGAGCGGCCCGTTCGTGACGCGCTGACCGAGACGCTGGTCCACGAGGACGTCGGGCACCTGGCCGACGTCCACGGCCCGTACTTCGGGCAGTTCGGCGGACGGTACGTCCCCGAGGCGCTCATCGCGGCGCTCGACGAGCTGGAGGCGGAGTTCCGCAAGGCGCAGCAGGACCCGTCCTTCGCCACCGAGCTCGACCGCCTGCACCGCGAGTACACGGGCCGTCCCTCGCCGCTGACCGAGGTGCCACGGTTCGCCGAGCACGTCGGTGGTCGTCCCGGCGACGTGCGGATCTTCCTCAAGCGTGAGGACCTGAACCACACCGGCTCGCACAAGATCAACAACGTGCTGGGTCAGGCGCTGCTCGTCAAGCGCATGGGCAAGTCCCGCGTGATCGCCGAGACGGGTGCTGGTCAGCACGGTGTCGCCACCGCGACGGCGGCGGCGCTGCTGGGTCTCGACTGCGTCGTCTACATGGGCGAGGAGGACACGCGCCGGCAGGCGTTGAACGTCGCGCGCATGGAGCTGCTCGGCGCCCAGGTCGTCCCCGTGGCGATCGGCACGCGCACCCTCAAGGACGCCATCAACGAGGCGTTGCGCGACTGGGTCACCAACGTCGACGACACCCACTACCTGCTCGGGACGGTGACGGGTCCGCACCCGTTCCCCGAGATGGTGCGCGAGTTCCACCGCATCATCGGCGACGAGGCCCGTGCGCAGGTCCTGGAGCGCGTCGGGCGCCTGCCGGACGCGCTGGCAGCCTGCGTCGGCGGGGGGTCGAACGCGCTCGGCCTGTTCAACGCGTTCCTGGACGACGAGGGTGTAGCGCTCTTCGGGTTCGAGGCCGGCGGGGAAGGCATCGAGAGCGGGCGGCACGCCGCCCGGTTCTCCGGCGGCGCCCCCGGGGTGCTGCACGGCGCCCGCTCCTACCTGCTGCAGGACGACGACGGTCAGACGCGGCCCAGCCACTCGGTCTCGGCCGGCCTGGACTACCCCAGCGTCGGTCCGGCGCACTCCTGGCTGCACGACATCGGGCGTGCCACGTACGAACCCGTGACCGACGCCGAGGCGATGGACGCCTTCCGCGTGCTGTGCCGGACCGAGGGGATCATCCCGGCGATCGAGTCGGCGCACGCCCTGGCCGGCGCCCTGCGCGTGGGCCGCCGGATGGTCGACGCAGGTCGCACCGACCAGGTGATCCTGGTCAACCTCTCCGGCCGCGGGGACAAGGACGTGGCGACGGCGGCACGCTGGTTCGGCCTGCTCGACGAGGACACCACGGAGGGGGACCAGTGAGTGGAGGGGAACCGGTGAGCCCGACAGCGACCACCTCGGCGACGTCCGCCCGGCTCGCAGAGCTGACGGCCGCGGGCCGCGCCGCGCTCGTGGGCTACCTGCCCGTGGGGTTCCCGGACGTCACCCGGTCCGTCGAGGCGGTCACCGCCATGGTCGACGCCGGCGTGGACGTCGTCGAGATCGGTGTGCCCTACACGGACCCTGTGATGGACGGACCCGTGATCCAGCGGGCCGCGGAGGCCGCGCTCGTGGCCGGGGCCCGGGTGCGGGACGTCCTGACGGTCGTCGAGGCGGTCGCCGACCGGTCCGGCGGCACCGTCCCGGCCCTGGTGATGTCCTACTACAACCCGGTGCTGCGCTACGGCGTCGAGGCGTTCGCCCGGGACCTCGCCGGCGCCGGCGGGGCCGGGATGATCACCCCTGACCTCATCCCCGACGAGGCCGGCGAGTGGAGCACCGCGGCGGACGCCCACGGACTCGACAAGGTCTACCTGGTGGCGCCGAGCTCGACCCCCGAGCGTCTGCGGATGACGGCCACCGCCTCGCGCGGGTTCGTCTACGCGGCCTCGACCATGGGGGTCACCGGCGCCCGCGCCGCCGTGGGCCGGCGGGCCGAGCAGCTCGTGGCCGACACCCGCGCCGCCGGCGCCGAGCACGTCTGCGTCGGTCTGGGCGTGTCCACCGGGGACCAGGCCGCCGAGGTCGGCCGGTACGCGGACGGCGTCATCGTGGGCTCGGTGCTCGTGCGCACCCTGCTGTCCGAGGATCCCTGGACGCAGCGCCTGGACGCCCTGCGCGCCGTGACCGCCGAGCTCGCTGACGGCGTCGCGCGCTCCCGTGCCGCCGCCGGAGGGGACTCGTGACCGTCGCCGGGCTGCTCGCCACCTCGATCCCCAGTCCCTCCCAGGGTGTCTGGCACCTGGGGCCGGTCCCGATCCGGGCCTACGCGCTGGCGATCCTCGCCGGCATCGTCGTGGCGGTCTGGATGACGATGCGTCGCTGGAAGGCACGGGGCGGTGATCCGGACGACGTGCTGGAGATCGCGTTCTGGGCCGTGCCGTTCGGGATCGTGGGCGGCCGGCTCTACCACGTGATCTCCACGCCCGAGCCGTACTGGGGCGAGAACGGCGACCCGGTCCAGGCCCTGTACATCTGGCAGGGCGGCCTCGGCATCTGGGGGGCCGTGGCACTCGGTGCCGTGGGTGCCTGGATCGGCTGCCGTCGGATGGGTGTGAGGTTGTCCACGTTCGCGGACGCCCTCGCGCCCGGCCTGCTCGTCGCCCAGGCGATCGGCCGGCTCGGCAACTGGTTCAACCAGGAGCTCTTCGGCTCCCCGACCGAGCTCCCGTGGGGGCTCGAGATCGACGCCGCCTACCTGCCGGTGGACCCTGCGACGGGCGTGCAGTACGCCGAGGGCACCCTGTTCCATCCGACCTTCCTGTACGAGTCGTTGTGGAACCTCGCGGCGGCCGCTCTGCTGATCTGGCTCGACCGCCGGTACAGGCTCGGTCATGGGCGGGTATTCTGGGCCTACGTCGCGCTCTACACCCTCGGCAGGGTGTGGATCGAGATGCTCCGCATCGACACCGCCGAGACGGTGCTCGGGCTGCGGCTGAACGTGTGGACGTCGATCGTCGTGGGCCTGGGTGCTCTCGTCGCCTTCGTCGTCATCGGTCGGCTGCGACCGGGCCGCGAGGACGGTGTCGCCCTGCCCGGGCGTGCACCCCGCGCCGAGCAGGTCAGCGATGCGCAGGACGAGACCGACGGCGGCCCTTCCGGTGCGGACCCGTCCGCCACCGGCGAGGACGCCACCGATACGACCGACACGGATGCGTCGGCCACCGGGTCAGACCAGGACCCGGCGTCGCGCACCTGAGGTGACGTCGACCGGGCGACCCCCGGAACGCGTTCACCCGACCAGTCCCGACGGGCCGACGACGTCCCGAACCACCTTGCAAGCAACGTGCCCGCGTGCGGGCGCAGGAGGACGGTGTTGATGACCACGCCGCAGCACTGGGTCGCGCCCCCTGGAGCGCAGGGCCTCTACGACCCTTCGGCCGAGCACGACGCGTGCGGTGTCGCGTTCGTGGCGACGCTGCGCGGGACCCCCGGGCGCGACATCGTCGATGCCGGACTCACCGCGCTGCTGAACCTCGACCACCGCGGCGCGGTGGGTGCCGAGGAGCACAGCGGCGACGGCGCGGGGATCCTCACGCAGATCCCCGACGCGTTCGTCCGCGACGTGATCGCCACCGAGCTCCCGCCCGCCGGGCACTACGCGATCGGCATGGCGTTCCTGCCCCAGGACGCCGCCGAGGCCGACGCCGCGGCGCGCCGGTTCGACGCCATCGCGGCCGAGGAGAAGCTCGACGTGCTGGCATGGCGCGACGTCCCGGTGACGGCCGACCTCGTCGGTCCGACCGCACGTGCCTCCATGCCGACGTTCCGTCAGGTCGTCGTCGCCGACCCGGCCGGCGAGCTGTCCGGTCTCGCGCTGGACCGGCGGGCCTACCGGGTCCGCAAGCGTGCCGAGAACGAGCTGGGACTGTTCCTGGCGTCGCTGTCGGCGCGCACCGTGACCTACAAGGGCATGCTGACGACGGCGCAGCTCGAGCCGTTCTTCCCCGACCTGTCCGACCCGCGGTACGCCTCGGAGATCGCGCTCGTCCACTCCCGGTTCTCGACCAACACCTTCCCGTCGTGGCCGCTGGCCCAGCCGTTCCGCCTCATCGCGCACAACGGTGAGATCAACACGGTGCGCGGCAACCGGAACTGGATGTCCGCCCGCGAGGGCAGCCTCGCCAGCGAGGCGATCGGGGACCTGTCCTCCCTGCTGCCGGTGTGCAGCGAGGGGTCCAGCGACTCGGCCAGCTTCGACGAGGTGCTCGAGCTCCTGCACCTGTCCGGGCGCTCCCTGCCGCACGCGGTGCTGATGATGATCCCGGAGGCGTGGGAGAACCACGCCGAGATGGACCCGGCGCGCCGGGCGTTCTACCAGTACCACGCCAACCTCATCGAGCCGTGGGACGGCCCGGCCTGCCTCACCTTCACCGACGGCACGCTGATCGGCGCGGTCCTGGACCGCAACGGTCTGCGGCCCGGCCGGTTCTGGGTCACCGAGGACGGCCTGGTCGTCCTCGGTTCCGAGGCGGGCGTGCTCGACCTCGACCCGTCGACCGTGGTGCGCAAGGGGCGTCTCGAGCCCGGCCGCATGTTCCTCGTCGACACGGCCCAGGGCCGGATCGTGGAGGACGACGAGGTCAAGTCCCAGCTCGCCACCCAGCGTCCCTACGCGGAGTGGATCGAGCAGAACTCGATCAGCCTGGAGTCGTTGCCCGAGCGCGAGCACGTCGCGCACTCGCCGGCATCGGTCCAGCGGCGTCAGCGGGCCTTCGGCTACACGTCCGAGGAGCTGAAGATCATCCTGTCGCCCATGGCGAACAACGCCATGGAGCCGTTGGGTGCGATGGGGTCCGACACGCCGGTCGCGGTGCTGTCCAAGCGTCCGCGCCTGCTGTTCGACTACTTCACGCAGATGTTCGCGCAGGTCACGAACCCGCCGTTGGACGCGATCCGCGAGGAGCTCGTCACCTCCATCGGTGGGGCGATCGGCCCGGAGCCGAACCTGCTGGACGACACCCCGCAGCACGCCCGCAAGCTGATCCTGCCGTTCCCCGTCCTCGACAACGACGACCTGGCCAAGATCGTGCGGATCGACCGGGACGAGCGTCTGGAGGGCGAGTTCCGTGCCGCCATCGTGCGCGGCCTGTACGACGTCTCGGGCGGCGGCAGGGCGCTGCAGGACCGGCTCGAGGCGATCTTCGCCGAGATCGACGCGCAGATCGAGGCGGGCGTGACGCACATCGTGCTCTCGGACCGCGACTCGGACGCCGAGCGTGCGCCGATCCCGTCGCTGCTGCTGACCAGCGCCGTCCACCACCACCTGCTGCGTCGCCAGACCCGCACGCGGATCTCCCTGGTGGTCGAGGCCGGCGACGTGCGCGAGGTCCACCACGTCGCGCTGCTGATCGGCTACGGCGCGGCCGCGGTCAACCCCTACCTGGCGATGGAGACCGTCGAGGACCTCGCCCGGCGCGGCTACCTCGAGGTCCAGCCGGACGTGGCCGTGAAGAACCTCATCACGTCGCTCGGCAAGGGCGTGCTGAAGGTCATGTCCAAGATGGGCATCTCGACGATCATGTCGTACCGGGGCGCGCAGGTCTTCGAGGCCGTCGGCCTGTCCCACGAGCTCGTGGACGACTTCTTCACCGGCACCACGAGCCGGCTGGGCGGCATCGGCCTCGACGTCATCGCCGCCGAGACCGCGGCACGGCACGCCGAGGCGTACCCGGCCTCCGGCAACCACGCGCCGCACGAGCGGCTGACGACGGGCGGCGAGTACCAGTGGCGCCGGGACGGCGAGGAGCACCTCTTCGACCCGGAGACGGTCTTCCGCCTGCAGCACGCCACGCGGTCCGGCCGGATGGACATCTTCCGCCAGTACACGCGCCGGGTCGACGAACAGTCCGAGCGGCTCATGACGCTGCGCGGCCTGCTGCGGTTCGAGCCGGAGCGCGAACCCGTGCCGATCGACGAGGTCGAGCCGGTCAGCGAGATCGTCAAGCGGTTCAACACGGGCGCGATGTCCTACGGGGCCATCAGCCAGGAGATGCACGAGACGCTCGCCGTGGCGATGAACGAGCTCGGTGGCAGGTCCAACTCCGGTGAGGGCGGCGAGGACCCGGAGCGGCTCTACGACCCCTCGCGGCGTTCGCGCGTCAAGCAGATCGCCTCGGGCCGGTTCGGCGTGACCAGCGAGTACCTGACGCAGGCCGACGACATCCAGCTCAAGCTCGCCCAGGGTGCCAAGCCCGGCGAGGGCGGTCAGCTGCCCGGCCCCAAGGTCTACCCGTGGGTCGCCCGGACGCGTCACTCGACGCCGGGGGTCGGCCTGATCTCGCCGCCGCCGCACCACGACATCTACTCGATCGAGGACCTGGCGCAGCTGATCCACGACGCCAAGAACGCCAACCCGGCCGCCCGCGTCCACGTCAAGCTCGTCTCCGAGTTCGGCGTCGGCACGGTCGCCACGGGCGTGTCCAAGGCGCACGCCGACGTGGTGCTCATCTCGGGGCACGACGGCGGCACGGGCGCGAGCCCGCTGACCTCGCTCAAGCACGCGGGCACGCCGTGGGAGATCGGCCTCGCCGAGACCCAGCAGACGCTGGTGCTGAACAACCTGCGCGACCGCATCACGGTCCAGGTCGACGGGCAGATGAAGACGGGTCGCGACGTCGTCGTGGCTGCCCTGCTGGGCGCCGAGGAGTTCGGCTTCGCGACCGCGCCGATGGTGGTCTCGGGCTGCATCATGATGCGGGTGTGCCACCTGGACACCTGCCCGGTGGGCGTCGCCACCCAGAACCCGGAGCTGCGGCGCCGGTTCACGGGCAAGCCGGAGTTCGTGATCAACTTCTTCGAGTACATCGCCACCGAGGTGCGCGAGCACCTCGCGTCCCTCGGGTTCCGGTCGATCGACGAGGCCGTGGGTCAGGTCCAGGCGCTCGACACCCGCAAGGCGGTCGACCACTGGAAGGCGCAGGGTCTCGACCTCGGGCCGGTGCTGGAGCAGGTGCCCGCCGTGGAGGGCTCCGCCCTGCACCGCACCCAGGACCAGGACCACGGGCTGGACAAGGCGCTCGACCAGCAGCTCATCGCCCAGGCCGGCCCCGCGCTGCAGGACGCTCTCCCGGTGCGCATCGAGGTCCCGGTCCGCAACGTCAACCGCACCGTCGGCACGATGCTCGGCCACGAGGTGACCAAGCGGTACCACGGCGAGGGTCTGCCCGACGACACGATCGACGTGACCCTGACGGGCTCGGCCGGGCAGTCGTTCGGCGCCTTCGTCCCGCGGGGTATCACGCTGCGGCTCTTCGGCGACGCGAACGACTACGTCGGCAAGGGCCTCTCGGGCGGCCGGATCGTCGTGCGTCCCGACAAGGCCGCCGTGCTGGAGGGCGCCGCGAACGTGATCGCAGGCAACGTCATCGGTTATGGCGCGACGACGGGGCAGATCCTGCTGCGCGGTCGCGTGGGCGAACGCTTCGGCGTCCGCAACTCCGGTGCGACGCTCGTCGTGGAGGGCGTGGGCGACCACGGCTGCGAGTACATGACCGGCGGCGAGGTGCTCGTGCTCGGTCCGACGGGCCGGAACTTCGGCGCCGGCATGTCGGGCGGCGTCGCCTACGTCCTGGACCTGCGGCCCGCCGCCATGAACGGCGCGGCCGTGGCCAAGGGGGAGCTCGTCGTCGACGCGCTGCCCGACGAGGACTGGGACCGGGTGCGCTCCCTGCTGGAGCAGCACCTGGCCGAGACCGGGTCGCCGGTGGCCGCCGAGCTGCTGGACGACCCGGGCACCCGGGCGAGGTTCTCCCGCGTCGTCCCGCCCGCCTGGGCGAAGGTGCGCGAGGCGCTCGCCGAGGCCGACTCCGCCGGCACGCCCCTGGGTGAGGGCGACGACTTCGATCCGACGCTGTGGGAGCGCATCATGGAGGTGGCTCGTGGCTGATCCCCGTGGATTCCTCAAGGTGCGGGAGCGAGAGCTGCCGCCGAGCCGACCCGTGGAGGTGCGGCTGCGCGACTGGCGCGACACGCACGCCGTCCGCCAGGACGGCCAGCCGTTCCTCACGGAGCAGGCCGGCCGCTGCATGGACTGCGGCATCCCGTTCTGCCACCAGGGCTGCCCGCTCGGGAACCTCATCCCGGAGTGGAACGACCTGGTGCGCCAGGGGCAGTGGGCGGACGCGATCGAGCGTCTGCACGCGACGAACAACTTCCCGGAGTTCACCGGGCGCGTGTGCCCTGCCCCGTGCGAGACCAGCTGTGTGCTGGGCATCAACCAGCCCGCGGTGACGATCAAGAACATCGAGGTCTCGATCATCGACGAGGCCTTCGAGCGCGGTCTGGTGACCCCGCAGGTGCCGCAGCGGCTGACGGGCTCGACCGTCGCCGTCGTGGGCTCCGGGCCGGCGGGGCTCGCCGTCGCCCAGCAGCTCACGCGCGCCGGGCACACGGTGGTGGTCTACGAGCGGGACGACGCGATCGGCGGCCTGCTGCGGTACGGCATCCCTGACTTCAAGCTGGAGAAGTACCACATCGACCGTCGCATGGCGCAGATGGAGGCCGAGGGCACCCGCTTCCGGGCGGGGGTCGAGATCGGCGTGGACATCACCTGGGACGCGCTGCGCCGTCGGTTCGACGCCGTCGTCGTCTGCACGGGTGCCACGGTGCCCCGCGACCTGCCGCTGCCCGGCCGGGAGCTGGACGGCGTGCACTACGCGATGGACTTCCTGACGCCGTCGAACAAGGCCGTCGGCGGCAACCCGGTCGAGGGTGCGCCGGACGCCGCGGGCAAGCACGTCGTCGTCATCGGTGGCGGCGACACGGGCTCGGACTGCGTGGGCACGTCGTTGCGTCAGGGAGCAGCCAGCGTCACCACGCTCGCGATCGGCAAGAAGCCGCCGGTCGAGCGTCCGGACCACCAGCCGTGGCCGACCGACCCGATCCTGTTCGAGGTGTCGAGCTCGCACGAGGAGGGTGGGGAGCGTAGCTTCCTGGCCTCGACCGTGGAGTTCGTCGGCGACGACGCGGGCCGGGTGCGGACCCTGAAGGTGGCCGAGACGGAGTACCTGCCCGACGGGCGACGTGCCCCGAAGGCCGGTACCGAGCGGGAGATCCCGGCCGACCTGGTGCTCATCGCCATGGGCTTCACCGGCCCCGAGACCGACGGCCTGACCACGCAGACCGGTGCCGAGACGACGAGCCGGGGTCTGGTCCGGCGCGGCGACGACTACGCGACGACGCTGCCCGGCGTCTTCGTGGCGGGCGACGCCGGGCGTGGCCAGTCGCTGATCGTCTGGGCGATCGCCGAGGGCCGCGCCGCGGCCGCGGCCGTGGACGCATTCCTCCAGGGCAGCACCGAGCTCCCCTCTCCGGTGGGCCCGCGCACGTTCGCCCTGCGAGGATGAGAACGATCCCGGGCGCCGTCGGGCGCCCGGGCCCGGCCCCGGTCGCACCGGGGCCGTACGACGACGAGGCTGGAGACATGCGCAGAGCGAAGATCGTGTGCACCATCGGACCCGCGACGGCGTCCCCGGAGAAGCTCCGGGAGCTGGTCGACGCAGGTATGGACGTGGCTCGGATCAACCGGAGCCACGGAGAGCAGTCGGAGCACGAGACCGTCTACCACGGGGTGCGCGCGGCGGCGAAGGACGCGGGACGCAACGTCGCCGTGCTGGTCGACCTGCAGGGCCCGAAGATCCGTCTGGGCCGGTTCGACGGCGACGAGAAGCACTTCCTGAACGAGGGTGACACCTTCACCATCACCACCGAGGACGTCGTCGGGACGCGCGAGCTCGTCTCGACCACGCACCACGGGCTTCCGCAGGACGCCCGGGTGGGCGACCCGATCCTCATCGACGACGGCAAGGTGCGCGTGCGCGTGACCGCCGTCGAGGGTCCCCGCGTGGTGACCACGGTCGAGGTCCCGGGCCCGGTGTCCAACAACAAGGGGCTCAACCTGCCGGGCGTGGCCGTGTCGGTCCCGGCCCTGAGCGACAAGGACACCGACGACCTGCGCTGGGCGCTGCGCCTGGGCGCGGACCTCATCGCGCTGTCGTTCGTGCGCAACGCCGCCGACTACGACGACGTCCGCCAGATCATGGAGGAGGAGGGCCGGGTCGTCCCGGTCATCGCCAAGATCGAGAAGCCGCAGGCGGTCGACAACCTCGAGGAGGTCGTGGACGCGTTCGACGGCTTCATGGTGGCTCGTGGCGACCTGGCCGTGGAGATGCCGCTGGAGCAGGTCCCGCTGGTCCAGAAGCGGATCGTCGAGATGGCCCGCCGGAACGCCAAGCCGGTCATCGTCGCCACCCAGGTCCTGGAGTCGATGACCACGAGCCCGCGTCCGACGCGTGCCGAGGCCTCCGACTGCGCCAACGCGATCCTCGACGGCGCCGACGCGGTGATGCTCTCCGGCGAGACGTCGGTGGGTGACTACCCGATCATCACCGTCCAGACCATGGCCTCGATCATCGAGTCGACCGAGGAGATGGGCCGCGAGCGCATCGCCCCCCTCGGCTCGACCCCGCACACCCGCGGTGGGGTCATCACCCGCGCGGCGGCGGAGATCGGCAACGCCCTCGGGGTCAAGTACCTCGTCACGTTCACGCAGTCGGGCGACTCGGCCAAGCGGATGTCCCGTCTGCGTTCCGGTATCCCGTTGCTGGCCTTCACCCCGGTGGAGTCGGTGCGCAACGTGCTGGCGCTGACCTGGGGCACGACGACCTACCAGGTGCCGCAGGTCGAGTCGGTGGACGCGATGGTCGGCCAGGTCGACCAGACGCTCCAGGCCAACGGCGTCGCCGAGGTGGGGGACCGCGTGGTCATCGTCTCGGGTGCGCCGGTGGGTGTCCCGGGCACGACGAACTCGATCCTCGTGCACAAGGTGGGCAGCCACCACGACGTCCACGCGATCGCCGAGTGACGGCGCACCGCTGAACGTGCGAAGGGCCCGGACCGCCGTCGTGGCGGGCCGGGCCCTTCGTCGTGCGTGCCCCGGGCGGGATTCGAACCCGCACTGGATCGGGTTTGAGCCGATTGCCTCTGCCGGTTGGGCTACCGGGGCGGGCGCGCGGCCTCATCGAACCACACCCGACGGGCCTGCGCCCAACCGGTCCGGACGACGGCGGGGGTGCGGACGGTCACATCCGTGCGGCCGGGGAAATGTGCGCGACCTGGGGCTGTGGGGACTACGATGTGAGGCGTGACCGACGAGAAGCTGCCCCTCGACCTGCCCCCGCTCATCGACGAGGACACCGAGACGAAGCCCGAGGCCCCCGTCTCGAAGCCCGCGCGGCGTGCCGTGGTCGCCGAGGACGAGGCCCTGATCCGGATGGACGTCGTCGAGACGCTCCGCGAGGCGGGATTCGACGTCGTGGGCGAGGCCGGCGACGGTGAGACGGCGGTGAACCTGGCCACGGAGCTCAAGCCCGACGTCGTCGTCATGGACGTCAAGATGCCCGAGCTCGACGGCATCTCGGCGGCGGAGCGCATCGGCAAGGCGCACGCCGCGCCGGTCGTGCTGCTCACGGCGTTCTCGCAGACCGAGCTCGTCGAGCGTGCCCGGGACGCCGGTGCCATGGCCTACGTCGTCAAGCCCTTCACGCCGGCGGACCTGCTGCCGGCGGTCGAGATCGCGATCTCCCGCTACCAGCAGATCGGCGCCCTGGAGTCCGAGGTCGCGGACCTGCAGGACCGGTTCGAGACGCGCAAGCGCGTGGACCGCGCCAAGGGCCTGCTCATGACGAAGATGGGCCTGAGCGAGCCGGAGTCCTTCCGGTGGATCCAGAAGACGTCCATGGACCGCCGGCTGACCATGCGTGAGGTCGCCGACGCGGTCATCGACCAGGTGGGTGCCTGAGACACGTTGTGCGACTCCCTGGTGGCCGCTATGGTCGCCAGGGAGTCGTGATCTTTTCGTGACCTGTCACGCCGGGTCACGTCGAGCGCCGTCGAGGGGAGCTGTCGATGCGTGCAGTGGTCGAGGTGCGGACCGCCACCGCGGACGACCTGCGCGAGGTCGCTGACCTGGCCGTCGGGCTGGGTCCGGACGCGGGAAACGTGGCGACCGCCGACCCGGCACGGCTCTGCGAGCACCTGAGTGTGCTGCTGGCGTCCGGCGGCGAGGTCCTCGTCGCCCGGGAGGACGGCTCCGTGGTGGGCTTCCTGCTCGAACGGGTGATCGGCCCCCACCTCTTCGCCGCGACCCCGAGCCTGTCCGTGGACGCGATCGGTGTGGCCCCCACGTCCCGGCGTCGCGGCGTGGGTCGGGCCCTGCTGGGTGCCGCGCTCGCGACGGCGGTACGCGCCGGGGCCGAGAACATCTACTGCGCACCGGCGCTCGGCGACCGGGAGATGCACCGCTTCCTGGCGCGACTCGGGTTCGCCCCGGCCGCCGGCCATCGTGTCGTCGCGGTCGCCGCGCTGGAACGGCGGTTGGCGCAGGAGCCCGCCGCCACGGGGTCGACGGTGATCCGACGTCGGGACGGCGCCCGACGCCGGCGGGAGGCCACCCGCGCGGCGATCGAGGATCTCGTGGCCCGCCGTCGTCGTGCCCGGGAGGCAGGACTGCCGACCGGCCCGGTGGACCTGCGAGCCTTCCAGGCGCAGCAGGCCGCGACAGGTCTCGACGAGCGTCGTACGCCGACCTCGAGCGCCTCCTGAGGGTTCAGCGCGCCTCGAGCACCATGCAGGTGAGGCGAGCCGTCGCCACACGACGGCCGACGTCGTCGACCACCACGATCTCGTAGGACACGGTCGAACGCCCCTGGTGCACGGCCGTCGCGGTGCCGTGCACGGTGCCTTCGCGCACCCCGCGATGATGGGTGATGCTGAGCTCGATGCCGACCGCGGCCCGGTCGGGGCCCGCGTGCACCTGTGCCGCCACCGAACCGAGCGTCTCGGCCAGCGCCGCCGTGGCGCCGCCGTGCAGCAGGCCGGCGGGCTGGGTGTTGCCGGCCACGGGCATGCTGCCGGTGGCGCGATCGGGGCCCACCTCTCCCAGCGCGATGCCGGTGCGCTCCAGGAGCGTGCCCACGGCGGCCGCCTGCCACTCGTCGGGGGTCCGGGGATGGGGCGGTCTCGTGTCGGTCATGGACTGTAGGTTGGCACTCGTGACGACCTCAGCGCGAACCGGGACCGGACAGCACGAGCGAGCGCGGCTCCTCCTCATCGACGGTCACTCGATGGCCTACCGGGCGTTCTACGCCCTGCCCGACACCCTGGCCACGACCAGCGGCCAGGTCACGAACGCCGTCTACGGGTTCTTCTCGATGCTGACGAACCTGCTGCGCGACGAGCAGCCGACGCATCTCGCCGTGGCGTTCGACGCCGGTCGGGTCACGTTCCGCACCGAGCGGTACGAGCAGTACAAGGCGACCCGCGACGCCACCCCCGACGTGTTCCGCTCGCAGGTGCCGCTGATCCACGAGGTCCTCGAGGCGCTGAGGGTCCCGGCCCTGCAGCGCGAGGGCATCGAGGCCGACGACATCCTCGCGACGCTCGCCCGCGAGGGCCGGGAGGCCGGGATGGAGGTCCTGGTGTGCTCGGGCGACCGGGACGCGCTGCAGCTGGTCGACGACGACGTCACCGTGCTGTACCCGAAGAAGGGCGTCTCGGAGCTCGCCCGGATGACGCCCGCGGCGGTGGAGGAGAAGTACAAGGTCACCCCGCAGCGCTATCCCGACCTCGCGGCGCTGGTGGGCGAGACCAGCGACAACCTGCCGGGCGTGCCGGGCGTGGGGCCCGGGGTCGCCGCCAAGTGGATCGCGCAGTTCGGGGGTCTGGAGGAGATCCTGGAACGCCAGGACGAGGTCACGGGCAAGCGCGGAGAGGCGCTGCGCGAGCACGCGGGGCAGGTCCGCCTCAACCGCGAGCTCAACGCCCTGCTCACCGACGTCGCCCTGCCGCTCGGGGTCGACGAGCTGGCCCTGGCGGGGTTCGACCGCGAAGCGGTCCACCGCGTCTCCGACACGCTGCAGTTCGGCGCGCTCCGTGACCGGCTGCTGGCGGTGGATCCCGCGGGGGAGAGCTCCGAGGAGACCCCGGCGAGGGGTGTCGAGGTCCAGGTGCACGAGGGATCGATCGCGGATTGGCTGGCCGAGCGGTCCGGACGCCGGCTGGGGCTCGAGGTGGTGGGCACCGCCCGTCCGGGATCCGGTGACGCCTGGCAGGTGGCCGTGGCCACCGGCAGCGCGGACGGTCCGGCGAGCGCCGTCGTCGTCGACCTGGCGGACGTGTCGGCGGACGACGAGGCGGCGCTGACGGCCTGGCTGGCCGACTCCGGAGCGGCGAAGGCCGTGCACGGGGCGAAGGCGGCGTGGCACATGCTCAGGGCCCGTGGCCTCGAGCTGGCCGGGGTCGCGTTCGACACCGAGCTCGCCGCGTACCTGTGCTACCCGGACCAGCGCGGCTACGACCTGGCCGACCTGGTGCTGCGCCACCTCGGCCGGGACCTGTCCGCCGCGCCGGACGATGCCCAGGGCGCGCTCGACCTCGAGCTGGGTTCCGCCGCGCCCGGCTCCGAGGCGGCCGCCCGGGCGGTGGCGGTCCGCGACCTCGCCGACACCCTCGACGGCGGTCTCGACGACCGCGGTGCCCGGAGCCTGCTGGACGACGTCGAGATGCCGCTGTCGGCCGTCCTGGGCCGGATGGAGGCCGCCGGGATCGCCGCCGACACGGAGTTCCTCGAGGGGCTGGAGCGGTCGTTCGCCGAGGCGGTGGCCGCCTCGGCCGCGGAGGCCTACGACGTCATCGGACGGGAGGTGAACCTGGGCAGCCCGAAGCAGCTCCAGGAGGTGCTCTTCGACCAGCTGGGGATGCCGAAGACGAAGAAGATCAAGACCGGCTGGACCACCGACGCCGCCTCGTTGCAGGACCTGTTCACCAAGACGGAGCACCCGTTCCTGGCCCACCTGCTGGCCCACCGCGACGCCGCGCGGCTGCGCACCACGGTCGAGGGTCTGCTGAAGTCCGTGCAGCCGGACGGCCGCATCCGCACCACGTTCCAGCAGACGATCGCCGCGACCGGCCGGCTGAGCTCCACCGACCCGAACCTGCAGAACATCCCGATCCGCACCCAGGAGGGCCGGCGCATCCGACGCGCCTTCCGCGTGGGCACGGGGTACGACGAGCTCGTGACGGCCGACTACAGCCAGATCGAGATGCGGATCATGGCCCACCTGTCGGGGGACGAGGGGCTCATCACGGCGTTCCGCTCGGGGGAGGACCTGCACCGGTACGTGGGGTCCCGGGTCTTCGACGTCGACCCCTCCGGCGTCACGCCCCAGATGCGGGCCAAGGTCAAGGCGATGAGCTACGGGCTGGCCTACGGCCTGAGCGCCTTCGGGCTGTCCCAGCAGCTCACGATCTCCACCGGGGAGGCCCAGGGCCTCATGGACGACTACTTCACCCGGTTCGGCGGGGTGCGGGACTACCTCACGGGCGTCGTGGCCGAGGCCCGCACCACCGGGTACACGGCGACGATCCTCGGCCGGCGCCGTTACCTGCCGGACCTGACGAGCGACAACCGGCAGCGTCGCCAGATGGCCGAGCGCATGGCGCTGAACGCGCCGATCCAGGGCAGCGCGGCCGACATCATCAAGCTCGCGATGCTCGGGGTGCAGCGCGAGCTGGACGAGCGCGGTCTGCGGTCGCGGCTCCTGCTGCAGGTGCACGACGAGCTGGTGGTGGAGGTGGTCGCCGCCGAGCGCGCCGAGGTGGAGGAGGTGCTGCGGAGCCAGATGGGCTCCGCGGTCGACCTCGACGTGCCGCTCGACGTCTCCGTCGGCTCGGGCCAGACCTGGCACGACGCGGCGCACTGACGGGCCGGGCCGGCCAGGGACGGACGTCAGTCCTTCGTCGTCACGAATACGGCGGTCCCGGGCAGGAGCGCCCCGCGTTCCGGCCCCCACCCGCCCCACGTCCGGTCGTTCCAGGCGGGCCACTCCGGCTCGACGACGTCGCGCAGCCGCAGACCGGCCGCGGTCAGGTCGCGCACGTGGTCGCCCAGCGTGCGGTGGTGCTCGGCGTAGACCACCCGGCCGCCCTCGTCGGCCTCGACGTAGGGTCTGCGGTCGAAGTAGGAGCGTTCCGCCGTCAGGCCACGCCGTGTCGGGTCGTCGGGGAAGGCCCAGCGCAGCGGGTGCGTGACCGAGAAGACCCACCGGCCGCCGTCGCGCAGCACGCGTGCGGCCTCCGCGTGGACGCGGTGGGGGTCCGGGACGAACGAGATCGCGCCGAAGGAGGTGAAGGCCACGTCGAAGGAGGCGTCGGCGAACGGCAGTCGACGGGCGTCGGCCTCGACCAGCGGGACCGTCGTCCCGGTGCGGGCGTCGATCCGCCGGGCCGCGTCGAGCATCGCGGGGGCGACGTCGCTGGCGACGACCCGGGCGCCCCGCCCGACGAGCCATCGCGAGCAGTGGGCCGCGCCGGCGCCGACCTCCAGGACCCGCGCGCCCTCGACGTCGCCGAGGAGCCCGGCCTCCGCCTCGGTGAGCCCTTCCGGCCCCCAGCGGAATCCGGCGTCGCCGAGGAACGCCCCGTGGTCCTCGAGGTACTCCTCGGCGTTCACGTCCCACCACCGGCGTGCGGGATCGTCGTCGCGGGACAGGTCGCGGTAGCCGAACCAGGTCGCGTTCACGTCCACATCGTGTCACCGGACACCTGGGCGACACATGTCCTCGGTAGCCTCGGCGTGCCCGCCCGTGACCGACCCCTCAGGAGACGCCGTGCGTGTAGGACTGCTGACCGGAGGCGGGGACGTCCCCGGCCTCAACGCTGCGATCCGTGCCGTGGTGAAGCGTGGTGAGGGCGAGCACGGGCACACCGTCGTCGGGTTCCGGCACGGGTGGCGCGGGTTGGCCGACGGCGACGTCATGCCGCTGACCCGTCCGCACATCCGCAACGTGCTCGCGACGGGAGGCACCCTGCTCGGGACGGCGCGCTACCACCCTCATGCCGACGACGGCGGCATCGACGCGGTGCTGGCCACCCTGGAGGAGGAGCGGATCGAGGCACTGATCTGCGTGGGCGGCGACGGTACCCTGCACGCCGCCAGCAAGGTGGCCGAGGCCGGCGTGCGGATCGTCGCCGTGCCCAAGACGATCGACAACGACGTCTGGGGGACCGACCGGTCGATCGGCTTCGACACGGCGGTGACGATCGCGACGGAGGCGGTCGACCGCATCCACACCACGGCGGAGAGCCACAACCGGGTCATGATCGTCGAGGTCATGGGCCGGCACGCCGGATGGATCGCGGCGTGCTCGGGGATCGCGGGGGGCGCGGAGCTGGTCCTCGCGCCGGAGGAGCCGTTCGACATCGACCGGGTGGTGCGCTTCCTGCGGCACCGGCACCGGGCGCACGCCAGCTTCTCGATCATCGTCGTGGCCGAGGGGGCCGTGCCGGCGGAGGGTTCGTCGATGACCTACCAGACACAGCTCGGGCCGTTCGGCGAGATCGTCGCCGGTGCGATCGGCGAGCGCCTCGGCGCCGAGATCGCCGAGCGGACCGGGTTCGACACGCGGGTCACGGTGCTCGGCCACGTCCAGCGAGGCGGCACCCCGACACCGTCCGACCGGATCCTGGGCTCCCGCTTCGGCGTGGCCGCCGTGGACGCCGTCTCGGCAGGGGCCTCGGGGGTGATGACCGCGCTGCGCGGCGACGAGGTCGTCCTGGTGCCGCTCGCCGAGATCGCCGGGAAGGTCAAGCAGGTGCCGTCCGACCTGTTGGAGGTGGCGGGTACGCTCGCGTGACAGGGATCTCGGCGGGGCGCTGTCGGTCGCGTTGACCCTGTGCGTCCTGCGTCGCTAAGATGGCTGCTGGTGCAGTGCGCCTGTGAGCGTGCGACCTCCGCCCCAGATCCAGGCGCCGTCGGCGTTTCCCGGTCTCCGGGACCCGGAGGCCGGCCGCGGGAAGCTGCGCCAAGACCCTGTCCGTCACTACGCCCTGTCCACATCGGAGCATCCACTCAATGACCATCTCCACCACGAAGTCCGCGCCCCAGGTTGCCGTCAACGACATCGGCACCGAGGAGGACTTCCTTGCCGCCGTCGACTCGACCATCAAGTACTTCAACGATGGTGACATCGTCGAAGGCACGATCGTCAAGGTCGACCGCGACGAGGTCCTCCTCGACATCGGTTACAAGACCGAGGGCGTGATCCCGTCGCGCGAGCTCTCCATCAAGCACGACGTGGACCCGGGCGAAGTCGTCACCGTCGGCGACGCCGTCGAGGCTCTCGTCCTCCAGAAGGAGGACAAGGAGGGTCGCCTCATCCTGTCCAAGAAGCGCGCCCAGTACGAGCGCGCCTGGGGCACGATCGAGAAGATCAAGGAGGACGACGGCGTCGTCACCGGCACCGTCATCGAGGTCGTCAAGGGCGGCCTCATCCTCGACATCGGCCTGCGTGGCTTCCTCCCCGCCTCCCTGGTGGAGATGCGCCGCGTCCGCGACCTCGCGCCCTACGTGGGCAAGGAGATCGAGGCCAAGATCATCGAGCTCGACAAGAACCGCAACAACGTGGTCCTGTCGCGCCGCGCCTGGCTCGAGCAGACGCAGTCCGAGGTCCGTTCCACCTTCCTGCAGACGCTGCAGAAGGGCCAGGTGCGCCCCGGTGTCGTGTCCTCGATCGTCAACTTCGGTGCGTTCGTCGACCTGGGCGGCGTGGACGGCCTCGTGCACGTCTCCGAGCTGTCCTGGAAGCACATCGACCACCCGTCCGAGGTCGTCGAGGTCGGCCAGGAGGTCACGGTCGAGGTGCTCGACGTCGACTTCGACCGCGAGCGCGTCTCCCTGTCGCTGAAGGCGACGCAGGAGGACCCGTGGCAGACCTTCGCCCGCACGCACGCCATCGGCCAGGTCGTGCCCGGCAAGGTCACCAAGCTGGTGCCGTTCGGTGCGTTCGTCCGCGTCGAGGACGGCATCGAGGGTCTGGTGCACATCTCCGAGCTGGCGGTCCGCCACGTCGAGCTGCCCGAGCAGGTCGTCCAGGTGGGTGCCGAGGTCTTCGTCAAGGTCATCGACATCGACCTCGAGCGTCGCCGCATCTCGCTGTCGCTCAAGCAGGCCAACGAGGGCATGGACCCGGAGTCCGAGGACTTCGACCCGGCCCTGTACGGCATGGCTGCCGACTACGACGAGAACGGCGAGTACAAGTACCCGGAGGGCTTCGACCCGGAGACCAACGAGTGGCTCGAGGGCTTCGAGACGCAGCGTGAGGCCTGGGAGGCGGAGTACGCCAAGGCGCACGCCCGCTGGGAGTCGCACCGCGAGCAGGTGCGTTCGGCCCTCTCGGCCGACGCCGAGGCCGCGGCCGGGGACGTCGTCTCCAGCTCCAGCTCGACCGCGAGCTCGTCCTACTCCTCGGCCGCTCCGGCCCCGGAGGAGGACAACGGCGGCACCCTCGCCTCGGACGAGGCGCTCGCCGCGCTCCGCGAGAAGCTGACCGGCAACTGATCGCTCCCGGGCGGCCGCTGCTGCGGCCGCCCGGTCCGGTCCACGGCCCGCCGTCCCTCCGGGGGCGGCGGGCCGTCGTCGTTCCCGTCGATCCGCGGGGCCGGTCGCGGACGGCGGGCAGGTTCCCGGCCGTGCCGGGAACCGCGGACGGGACCTAGCCGACGGTGCGGTCGGCGAACTGCGTGCGGTAGAGCTCGGCGTAGAGCCCGCCGGCGGCGAGCAGCTCGGCATGCGTCCCCTGCTGGACGACACGGCCGGCGTCCAGGACGACGATGTGGTCCGCGTGGCGCACGGTCGAGAGCCGATGGGCGATCACCAGGGACGTGCGTCCGCTCAGTGCGGTCTCGAGCGCCGCCTGCACGGCGACCTCGGACTCGGAGTCGAGGTGCGCCGTCGCCTCGTCGAGCACGACGACGTCCGGCGCCTTGAGCAGCAGGCGAGCGATGGCGAGCCGCTGGCGTTCGCCGCCGGAGAGCCGGTACCCGCGGTCACCCACGACGGTGTCCAGCCCGTCGGGCAGCGCGGCGACCAGGTCGGAGACCTGTGCCCGGCGCAGCGCCCGGTGGAGCTCCTCGTCGGTGGCCTCCGGCCGGGCATAACGCAGGTTGGCCGCGATCGTGTCGTGGAACAGGTGCGCCTCCTGCGACACGACACCGACGGTCTGACGGACGGCGGCAGCGGTTGCGTCCCGCAGGTCCGTGCCCGCGATGCGCACGGCACCCGACGTCGGGTCGTAGATGCGCGAGACGAGCTGCGACAACGTGGTCTTGCCGGCTCCGGAGGGCCCCACCAGGGCGACCATCGACCCGGCGGGAACGGTGAAGGTCACGTCGGTCAGCGTGTCCGAGGTCGGGTCCTTGCGTGCGGCGGCGACGGACTCCAACGACGCGAGCGAGACCTCGTCCGCCCGCGGGTACCGGAAGCCGACGTGGTCGAGCTCGACGTCCGCCCCGCGGGTCGCCACCGCGCGGCGCAGATCCTGGGGGTGCTCCGGCTCGGCGATCCCGGGACGCAGGTCGAGGACCTCCAGCACGCGTTCGAAGCTCACCAGCGCCGTCATGACGTCCACCTGCACGTTGGACATCGCCGTGAGCGGTCCGTAGAGGCGGCCTAGATAGGCCGTCAGGGCCACGACGGTACCGACGGTGATCTGGCCCGAGATCGCCTGCAGGCCGCCGAGGCCGTAGACCGTCGCGATGGCGACCGAGGCGAGCGTGGTCAGCCCCACCCGGAACCACGTCGAGTACAGGGCGCGGCGCACCCCGACGTCGCGGAGCGCACCGACCTGCTCGGCGTAGGCCGCGGACTCCCGGTCGGGGTCTCCGAACACCTTCGCGAGGTGGGCACCGGCGACGTTGAAGCGCTCGTTCATCGTCTGCCCGACGTCGGCGTCGAGCTCGAACCCGGTGCGGGCGAGGGCCGCGAGCCGGCGTCCGAACCAGCGGGCAGGGAGCACGAACGCGGGCACGAGCACCAGCGAGAGCAGCGTGAGCTGCCAGGACATGACGAACATCGCCGCCAGGGTGAAGACGATGGTGAGCCCGTTGGAGACGACGGTCTGCAGCGTCGAGGTGAAGGCCTGCTGGGCACCGAGGACGTCGCCGTTGAGGCGCTGCACCAGCGCGCCGGTGCGCGCGCGGGAGAAGAACGCGAGCGGCATGCGCTGCACGTGGTCGAACACGGCGGTGCGCAGGTCGACGATGAGGTTCTCGCCGACGACGGCGGAGACCCACCGCTCGGCCAGCGAGAGCGCGGCGACGGCCAGGGCGAGCAGCACGGCGAGCGCCGCCATGGTCAGCACGAGGGAGCGGTCGCCGGTGGCGATGCCGTCGTCGATGATCCGGCGGAAGACCAGGGGAGTGGCCGCCCCGGCTGCGGCGCTGAGCACCAGGAGCACCACGAAGACCGTCAGGTGCCCACGGTAGGGGCGGGCGAAGGCCAGGATGCGCCGCAGCGTGTCCCGACCGAGGCGTCGGTCACGGACGGAACGGTCCTGCAGGAACGACCGCATCGGTCCGCCCATGCCTCCGCCCAGGGGTCGGCCCCCGGCCGGCCGGTTCATGCTCATGGCGGGAAGCCTACGGTGCGGGCAGGATGGTCCCCATGTTCCGACTGGGTCTCACGGGCGGCATCGCCGCGGGCAAGTCCGTCGTCGCACGTCGTCTCGGCGAGCTGGGTGCCGTGGTCGTCGACCACGACGTCCTGGCACGGGAGGCGGTCGCGCCGGGGTCCGTCGGGCTGGAGGAGGTCGCCGAGGCCTTCGGACGCGGTGTGCTGGACGCCGACGGCGGCCTCGACCGGGCGGCCCTGGGCCGTGTCGTCTTCGACGACGACGCCGCACGCTCCCGGTTGGAGGGCATCATCCATCCTGAGGTGCGCCGGTTGGCGGCCGAGCGGGAAGCGGCCGCGGGGGCCGCGGACCCGGGAGTCGTCGTGGTCCACGACGTCCCCCTGCTCGTGGAGACCGGTCAGGACCGCGGTTTCCACCTGCTCGTGGTGGTGCACGCACCCGCGGAGCAGCGGAGCGCCCGGCTCGTGGCGTCCCGGTCGATGACGCCGCAGGACGCGCAGGCCCGGGTCGCCGCTCAGGCGGACGACGAGGTCCGCCTCGCCGCGGCCGACATCGTCCTGGACGGCACCGGCACCGAGGAGGAGCTGCGGGCGCAGGTCGACGCGTTGTGGGTGCGGGTCCGCCAGGAGGTCGCCGAGGAGTTGTCCGCCGACGAGCTCGCCGACTGACCGTCCTGCGCGCGGTCGGACCGGTCACGACCTCCGGCGTCGGGAGCCCACCACGCCCAGGGCGCCGAGCCGGACCGGAGCCGCGGCCAGGACCGCGCTCGCGCGCCTAGGCTGTCAGCCATGAAGGTGCTGCTCACAGGGTTCGAGCCGTTCGGCGGCGACACGGTCAACGAGTCGTGGGAGGCCGTGCGCGGCGTTCCCTCGCGGATCGGTCCCGAGGTCGAGGTGGTCACGGCGTGCCTGCCCGTGACGTTCGCCGGCGCCGCGGCGGAGTGCCGTCACCTCCTCGACCGCCATGCGCCGGACGCCGTGATCGCCGTCGGGCTCGCCGCCGGCACCGACGTGATCCGACTGGAGAGGGTGGCCGTGAACGTCGTCGACGCACGGATCCCGGACAACGACGGACTCGCGCCGGTGGACGTCCCCGTCGTCCCCGGCGGGCCGGCGGCCTACTTCTCGACGCTGCCGCTCAAGGCCTCGCTCACGGCGTTGCGGGATGTCGGGCTGCCGGTAGCCGTCAGCAACACCGCCGGCACCTACGTCTGCAACGCACTCTTCTACGAGCTCCAGCACGCGCTCGCCGAGCGGTCCGGCGTCCCGTCCGGGTTCGTGCACGTTCCGCGCGCCGAGGTCGTCGACGGCACCGCCGCTGCCGAGGGGCTCCGTGTCGTCGTGGAGGCGACAGCACGCGTCGCGCGCGGAGATGCAGCCGAGCCCCGCACTCCCGCGGGCCTCGAGCACTGACGCGGTGCGCCGCCGTCGCGGGCCCCGCCGACGCGGTGTCACCGGTGCGTCGTACCGTTGACCCATGCGTCCTGTGACCGACCTGCAGCGGACCGTGGCCCCCTTCGAGGTGGTCTCGGAGTACGTGCCGAGCGGTGACCAGCCCACCGCGATCGCGCAGCTCGCCGAGCGCGTGCGTGCGGGGGAGAAGGACTCCGTCCTGCTGGGTGCCACCGGCACCGGCAAGAGCGCCACCACGGCCTGGCTCATCGAGGAGCTCCAGCGCCCGACGCTCATCATGGCGCCGAACAAGACCCTCGCCGCCCAGCTCGCCACCGAGTTCCGCGAGCTGCTGCCGAACAACGCCGTCGAGTACTTCGTCTCCTACTACGACTACTACCAGCCCGAGGCGTACATCGCGCAGACCGATACGTACATCGAGAAGGACTCCTCGATCAACGACGAGGTGGAACGGCTGCGCCACTCCGCGACGTCCTCGCTGCTGACGCGGCGGGACACCGTCGTCGTGGCGTCGGTGTCGTGCATCTACGGCCTGGGCACGCCGCAGGAGTACGTCGACCGGATGGTCCGGCTCGACGTCGGCGACGTGGTCGATCGCGACGACATGCTGCGGCGCTTCGTGCAGATGCAGTACACCCGCAACGACACGGCGTTCACCCGGGGAACCTTCCGGGTCCGTGGCGACACGGTCGAGATCATCCCGGTCTACGAGGAGCTCGCCGTCCGCATCGAGATGTTCGGCGACGAGATCGAGTCGATCCAGACCCTGCACCCGCTGACCGGCGACGTGGTCCGCGACGAGCGCAGCATCTACCTCTTCCCGGCCACGCACTACGTGGCGGGGCCGGAACGCATGGAGCGCGCCGTCGCCGGCATCGAGGCGGAGCTCGAGGAGCGGCTGGCCGAGCTGGAACGGCAGAACAAGCTGCTCGAGGCCCAGCGGCTGCGCATGCGGACCACCTACGACATCGAGATGATGCGCTCGATCGGCACCTGCAACGGCATCGAGAACTACTCGCGGCACATCGACGGCCGCGAGGCGGGGACGCCGCCGCACACCCTCCTGGACTACTTCCCCGAGGACTTCCTCCTCGTCATCGACGAGTCGCACGTGACGGTGCCGCAGATCGGCGCGATGTTCGAGGGTGACCTGTCGCGCAAGCGTTCCCTGGTCGACCACGGCTTCCGGCTGCCGAGCGCGACGGACAACCGACCGCTGCGGTGGGAGGAGTTCGTCGAGCGCATCGGGCAGACGGTCTACCTCTCGGCCACCCCCGGCGACTACGAGCTCTCCATGTCCGACGGCGTCGTCGAGCAGATCATCCGTCCCACCGGTCTGGTGGACCCGGAGGTCGTCGTCAAGCCGACCACCGGGCAGATCGACGACCTGCTCGGGGAGATCCGCGACCGGGTCGACCGGAACGAACGCGTGCTCGTCACCACGCTGACCAAGAAGATGGCCGAGGACCTCACCGACTACCTCCTGGGCAAGGACGTCCGCGTCCAGTACCTGCACTCCGAGGTGGACACGCTGCGCCGCGTCGAGCTGCTGCGCGAGCTGCGGATGGGCGAGTACGACGTCCTGGTGGGCATCAACCTGCTGCGCGAGGGTCTCGACCTGCCGGAGGTGTCGCTCGTGGCGATCCTCGACGCCGACAAGGAAGGCTTCCTCCGTTCGGAGCGCTCCCTCATCCAGACGATCGGCCGCGCGGCGCGCAACGTCACGGGACAGGTGCACATGTACGCCGACAAGGTCACCCCGGCGATGCGGTTCGCGCTGGACGAGACGGACCGGCGACGTGCCAAGCAGCAGGCCTACAACGCCGAGCGCGGGATCGACCCGCAGCCGCTGCGCAAGAAGATCGCCGACGTCACCGACATGCTGGCCCGGGAGGACATCGACACCGCGGAGCTCCTGGCCGGTGGCTACCGCAAGTCGCCGACGCGCGACGGGCGCGGGGGAGCGCCCCTGCCGGGTTCGCCGAAGGAGGCGTCGACGTCCGGCAACCGGTTGGCCGGGCTCGCGGCCGAGGAGCTCGCCGAGCTCATCCAGGAGCTCAGCGACCAGATGCACGCGGCGGCCGCGGAGCTCCAGTTCGAGGTGGCGGCCCGCTTGCGCGACGAGATCGGCGGGCTGAAGAAGGAGCTGCGCCAGATGCAGGCCGCGACGGCCTGACGACCGCCGGTTCGGAGTGGGGACGGCCGGTGGACCGACGAGGTGAAGGAGCGCGAGCATGGCCACCACGTTCCAGGTGACGTTCGACGCCGCCGACCCGCAAGCGCTCGGGGAGTTCTGGTGCGCCGCGCTGGGCTACGTGCGCGACGCACCCCCGGCCGGATTCCCTTCCTGGGAGGACGCCCTGACGGCGTGGGGCGTCCCGCGGGCGCTGTGGAACAGCAAGAACGCCGTCAGCGACCCGGACTGCGTCGGCCCGCGGATCTTCATCCAGCAGGTCCCCGAACCCAAGGCGGGCAAGAACCGCGTCCACCTCGACCTGAACGTCTCGGCCGGCCGGACCGGTGACAACCGCCTCGCCACCCTGCGCGCCGAGGCCGACCGGTTGACCGGCCTCGGCGCCCGCAGGGTCGACGAGCGCAGCGAGCTGGGCGACGTGTGGATCGTCATGCAGGACCCGGAGGGCAACGAGTTCTGCCTGCAGTAGACCGGTCGGCGGCCCCGGATCACCCGGTGCCGTATGCTGGCCCGACGTTGGAGGGGAGTACTCCAATAGTACTCCTGGTCAGACGGTGATTTTCAGCGTTGGTCAACTGACCTGGTCAACATCAGGACCGACGAGACCCCGCAGATTTCACCCTCAGGGCCGACGTATACCGACCTTCACCCTGTGGATATCGCTCCGACACGACACCCCTGATCCGTCAGAATCCTGGGGTACGCTGCACGGGTCAGATCTCGTTCACGCTTCGGTTGGCGCCAGCATGGACGCATGACGAAGCGGCCCCCTCCCGCCGAAGCGAGAGGGGGCCGTGGTCACTGCACCTCAGTGCAGGTCACTGAGCGGTCAGACGGGCGCGGGCTGCAGAGTCACGATGTCGATGACGCCGGCGGACCGCACCAGCACCTCGGGGGCGGCGGTGGCGCGCAGGAGGGCGAAGTGGCGGCCCTCGTCGAGCACGACGGCGGCCGGGTCGGTCGCGTCGGGCCCGGCCACGAGCACGGACACCGTGTCGCCCGTGCGGTCCATCGCGGTCCACGTCTGGCCGTCGAAGGTCACCTCCACGGCGCCGGCGGGTGCGTCGGTCAGGTCCCAGAAGACTTCCTCGCGGCCTCTGCGGTCGATCCTCACGGCTACCTCCTGGGGGTGCTGACGGCGAGCTGGTGCCCGCGCGGGGTGCTGGCGTCCATCGGGTGGCCGTAGGGCTCCCCGACGTCGATGCTGGAGCCGTAGGGCCCGCGGCCGATGGTCAGGGTGTCGTCGCCGTCGCTCGGGTCGTAGGCATCGATCGCCGCGGCGACGGTGGTGATGGCGGAGACCGTGGCCGCGATGGGCACCGGGACGGACAGGGTGGCGGACGTGCTCGTCTCGGCCGCGACGGTCGCGGTCAGGGTGTGCGTGGCGCCCAGGGTGGCCGTCGTCTGAGCGGTTGCCGTGACGGTCGCCTCGATGCCGACGTGCGCGCCGATGTCGGCCGCGGTGGTGCTGGTGACCGGCACGGTCGCGCCCAGGTCGAGCGACCCGGCCTCAGACACGCCGATGTCGGCGCTCGTGCTCGACGTGGCGGCGACGGTGGCCTCGAGGTAGGCGACGGTGGTGATGGCCGCCGCGATGTCGGTGGCCGCCTCCGCCGTGGCGGCGACGCCGAGGCGTGCGCCGATCGCCGCGGACTGGTCGCTGGTGGCCGTGACCGTGGCGGACAGGTCCTTGGGTGCGACGCCGAGGTCGGCCGCGGTCTGGGTCGTCGCCTCGACGGTGGCGGCCAGCCCGAGCCGCGCGCCGAGGTCGGCGGCCTGCCCGGCAGTGGCGGGCGTCGTCGCGCCGAGCGCCAGGCGGGCGTGGACGTCGGCCGCCACGGTGCTCGCCGCGGCGATGGTGGCCGCGATCGCGTGCAGGACCGGGCCGCCGCCCTCGGTGGTGAGCGCGATGGTGAACGCCTGCGGCGACCACAGGCTGACGCCGGGGATCGCCCAGGTGGCCGTACCGGTGGCGCCGGGCGTGGTGTCGTCGGCGTGCGCCACGGCGGCCGTCCACCGCTCGCCGTCGACCTCGGTGTGGACCGCCTGTCCGTCCGGAGACCCCGCGGGGTAGGTGACGCCCGAGTAGGTGCCGTCGAAGTTCTGCGCCGCCACGGCCCGTAGGACCAGGGCCTCCTCGGTGGTGGTGACCGTGGGCGACACCATGCTGTTCGCGTCGCCCCAGACGTCGACGTCGACCGGGCCGTCGTAGCCGACCGTCACCACCGCGGTGGCGTGGGTGCCGCCGCCGGTGGCCTGGGTCCAGGACGTGCCCGCCGAGGCCGTGCCGATCCACACGCCCCAGGTCGCGTACTCGTCCGTGCCCTGCCCGGTGTCCAGCGCGGTCCACCCGGCAGGTGGGGTCAGCGATCCGGTCGACCCGCGCCAGTTGGCGATGGCGACGTAGCCGGACGCGCCGCCGGGCAGGGTGACGGTGAACGCGCCGCTGCCGACACGCCCACCGCCGCCCGTGCCGACGATCCCAGGGATGGCCATCGGGACTACGAGAGCGTGATCTGGAACGCCCCGACAGCGACGGTGACCTGGTCACCCACGCCGACCGCCTTGGACGTGTCGACGGCCTGCCAGTCGGTGCGCTGGGTGCCCGCGGTGCTCGCCGAGAACACGGCCACGTGCGTGATCGTGCCGCCCGAGGTCGCGGCGGCCGAGGTGAGCGCGTTGGCGTTGGCCTTGACCGACGGGTCGGCCGTGGTGGCAGCCTCCCACCCGGTCGCGCCGATGGCGGTCCGAGCGAGCCCGGCGAACTCCGAGCTGCCGTCATCGCTGTAGGCGAGGTAGTCCGTCCCGCCGCTGGTGGGGAAGCGCGCGTCGAGGGTCGCCTTCGACTCCGCGTTGGTCAGTCCGGCCATGATGAGCTCCTGGGGTCAGTCGGTGTAGAGCGAGCGGGGGTCGTCGTCGAGCTCGGCGCACTGGCGGGCGGCCTCGGGCGACGGGAACGGCGCCGTGCACGAGGCGCACCGGTACACGCCCGGGGCCCGCGCGCTGCAGTCGTCGGCAGCGCACGGGCCGTCCAGGTCGCAGCCCGGGCAGAGGGTCATGGCTGGCCGTAGGTCGGCGCGCTGTTGGAGCCGAGCACGAGCCGCGTGGCCCATGCGGGCAGGTGCGGCTCCAGCCAGCGCCACAGGGCGTACCAGGCGCCGATCGCGAGGGCGACGACCGCCGAGGTCGCCACCGGCGACTGGAGCAGGTCGGCGACCTCGACGGGCAGGGCGTACCGGGCGAGCAGCCACGCGACGGCCGAGCCCCACAGGGCGGGGACGGCGGTGCGGAGCCAGGAGGTGACCTTGTCGTTCATCAGGGATCAGCCCTTCTTCTTGAGTGCGTTGACGGTCTTCTTGCCGAGGACCCCGTCGTCCTTCACGCCGAGCCACCGCTGGACCTCGCGGATGCGCTCGACGGACTGGGGGCCGATCTTGCCGTCGGCCTGCTTGCCCTTGAGGCCGACGACGCGCTGGGCGACTCGGTTGCGCCACTTCCCGCCGCGGCGGTACTTCGCGCCCTGGGCCATCTCGTACCAGGTGTGCGGGCCGATGACGCCGTCGACCGTGAGGCCGCGCTTGCGCTGGAATGCCCGCACGCCCTCCTCGGTGTTCGGACCGAAGATGCCGTCCGTCTTGCCGGTGAAGACCTTGGCGCCACGGAGGCGATGCTGCGCCAGTCCGACGGGGAATCCGCGGGACCCGCGGCGCAGCGTCTTGATCCGGTTCGGCTTGCGCTTCTTCGTCGAGGTCGACGCCGGAGCCGTGCCGCGGTGCCTGTCCAGGGCGGGGTAGTACGTCAGGTGCCACAGCTCGCCCACCCGGCGTCCCTCGTCGTCACGCCAGCCGTACTCGGCGGCGACCTCGAGGAAGCGGACGCGGTCGCGGTCGGACCAGGAGGTGAAGACGACGGCCTTGTCGTGGCCGGGGTCGTCGCCGTCGCGCCGGGTCTTGACGTCGACGGCGTCGCCCGAGCCGTGGTTCGAGGTGCCGGGCACCGCGGCGGCCGCCCCGCGCATCCGCACGTAGCGGCGCCCGTTCCAGTAGCGGACGTCGCCGAAGGGCCCGGCGGAGGTGTAGTTCTCGTCGTACCGCTCGGTGAAGAGCCGCGTCTGGGTCTCCAGGGAGCGCAGGGCGCCGGTGATGATGACCTGCTTGCCGAACGCCTTCGTGGCACGGTCCCACGCGACGGCGGAGTCGGGGCGCAGGTAGAAGCCTGGGTTGGACTCCATCTCCCGGGCCAGCGCCGCGCTGATCTGTGAACGGGCAGACATCAGGTGCCTCCTGGGCATGCGTGCGGGCCCGGCGCCGGTCGGCGACGGGCTGGGTGGGGTGTGGTCAGAAGCCGAAGGCGTCGCGGATGAAGGCGGCGAGCGGTACGGCGATGCCGGCCGCCGCCAGGACGGCGCCGACGGTCCACCGCCGGTCGGCCTTGCGGTCCGCGGCGGCCTTCGCGATCTCGGCGGCCCGCTGCTTGCGGTCCGCCTCCAGCTGCTTGAGGACCTTGTCGTCGGCGTCGCGGACCTCGCCCGCGAGCCGCTCGTGCCGCGCCTCGGCCTCCTTCTCGTGCTGCTCCTGGGCGCGGCGCAGCTGGGAGTCCGCGTCGTCCAGGCGGCGCACCGTGGCCTCGTGGGCCTCGCGGGTGACCATCTGGTCGAGCCGCTTGTCCAGGCCGTCGAAGCGGTCCCGCAGGTCGCGGCGGATCATGTCGAGGGCGAAGGTGGTCGGGTCCGCCAGGCCCGGGCGCATCACCTCGCCGTGGACGTCGTCGCTGGCCATCGGTGTGCCTCCTGGGCATGCGTGCGGGCCCGGCGCCGGGCGGCGACGGGCTGGGTGGGGTGTGGCGATGCCAGCCGCGGCGAGGACGGCGCCCCGGCCGGCATCGGTCCGGCGCTAGTAGACCTCGCCGCCGAGTGTGGCGAACCCGTCGGCCTCATCCACCTCGATCCAGAACACCTCGGCAGCGTTCCCGACCAGGTCTGCGACGATAGGAATGGTGCCGGACCCAGCGGTGCGGTAGACCGCCGCGATGGCAGTGTTCCCGACCTCGCTGTCGGCGGGGACGAATTCGGTGTGGGTCATGAATCCAGACCGGGTGTCCACTACGGCCGGGTTGCGGAAGACGTAGTAGGCCGCCTGGCGGGTGGACCATGCCCCAAGGGTGGTGTCGATCAAGGCCATCGCTCCCGGGTCGGCAGGCAGGTCAGTCGAGGAGCCGACGACAAGTCGGGCTTGAGCGAGAGTGTTGTCGGTCGACTGCATGGTGACGCCGACGTTGAAGGTGTACGTCACCAGGCGGGGGAACGGCGCCGTTCCGACGGTGATCACGCCCGCCACGCGGGCCGTGTCAGCCGAGCTCCCGATGCCCGTCCCGGAGTTCATGATGGCGGAGGCCTGGGCCACGCCGCGCTGCGGGCGGGTCCCCATCGCCTCGTCACGGATCTTGGAGAAGGCGTCGGCGGTGGCGCGGTAGACGTAGAGCGCCTCTTCGGCGACGACCCACCAGGCTGTGCCGTCGGTGTCCACGCCGGCGGTCTCCAGGGCGCCACGCAGCGTCTCGGCCGTGGTGAGGTCGGCGGCGGTGCGCACGTCGCGGATCGACTTGGACAGCTCCTCGAAGGCGTCGACCGGGAGGAAGCTCTCCCCGTCCGCGGGAATGACGTGTCGGGCGACGTCGGTGGCCATCAGGTCTCCTCAGGGTCGGTGCCGGGGTCCGGCTCGGGGTGGACTGCGGCGGCGTGCTGGGCGAGGCCGGCCACGACGCAGAAGCACAAGGGGCAGACGTCCCACAGGGCGTCCGGCTCGGGCGGCGGGTCGGGCGTCGGTTCGGTCATCAGACCCTCCGTCGATACTTGACGCGGATCGTGAATCCGGAGGTGCCCTTGCCGCGCAGGCCGCGGTAGGGCGGGCCGTCCAGGATCAGGCCGCGCAGGTCGCCGGTGCGGTACTGCTCCAGGACCCCGGCGGACCAGCCGAGGGTGAGCCACTTCGACCCCCCCTTGGCGAGGCTGGTGGTCTCGGTGGCGCCGGCCGAGGCATCCGGGGCACCAGACGGGCGCGATCCATGCGTCGTGGCGCGCACGCGCACCGGCTGGCCGGGGGAGTACACGCCCGGGTTCGCGTCGACCAGGCGGACCTCGATCTTGACGATCTCCACGGCGCGCAGGTCCTTGATCTTCGAGCCGTACGTCGCCAGCCCGATGAGGGTCCCGGAGCCGTAGTCGGCGCCCTGATAGAGCGTGGAGAAGCCGCCGTACCGGTTGCCGTTCCAGCGGTTCCACGTGCTGGCCGTCCGGTAGGTGCCGGTCGATGTCGGCGTGATCGTGGTGGTGACGGTCTCGTACTTCGGTTGCGACGGCTTCGGCGGCGCCCCGCCCGAGGGGTAGGTCAGGTCGGCGATCGAGGACCACGGACTGGTGCCGCCGGCGTTGGACTGGGCGATCTGCACCTCGCGGGTGCGGCCCTCGCTGATGGGGATGGTCGTGCTCGTGCCGGTCAAGCCCTTGCGGACGGTCCAGGAGCTGGAGCCGTACCGGAAGCGGACCCGCGTGGTGTTGACGCTGCCCGGCTTGGACCACGACACGGTGAGGGTGCTGCCCGACCGTGACAGGCTCGGCGCCGAGGGGGTCGACGGTGCGGAGATCGTCGTCGAGGCCAGGCGTCCCGTGGCCACGACCTCCGAGCCGTCCGACTCCCAGGACAGTCCGACGACGTCGCCGCTGGACGGGGAGGTGTAGGACTGCACGACGCGGGCCACGTAGGACTGCCCGCCGGCCGAGACGGTGACGCGGCCGGTGGCGGTCGCGGTGACGGTGCCGCGCACCGGCAGCACGTCGGGCTCGTCCTCGGGGAAGGGGAAGTGGCCGACCGGTCCGCCGATCGCCGCGGCCTTCCCGGTCCAGGCGTTGCGCAGCACGATGACCCGGTTGCCGACCACGTCGGGCCAGTAGGCGTCCGCGAGGCCGAGCAGCCACACGCCGTCGCCGCCGTCGATCTCGACCAGGCCGCGCGTGGAGTCCTCGTCCCAGTCCAGCAGGTCGGTCACGACCACGGCGCGCAGGTCGGTGCCCGCGGGCACGCCGTAGGGCAGCGCGGCCAGCAGCGGGGCCAGCAGGTCGTCGGTCACGCCGCCACACTCCCGATCTCCGAGGTGATGCCGACCGTCAGGGTCGTCGCGGTCTGCCCGGTCAGGTCCAGGGACGCCGCCAGCACGTAGCCGCGGCGTTCGATGCCGTCGCGCACCACGGCCAGCGGGTCGTCGACCTCGATACGCGGATCCGGGGCGACCTGGACGGCCACGGTGCGCGCAGGTCGCAGCCCGGCGGCCAGGCGAGCCTTCCCGGCCGCCATCGCCTCGACCTCCGACCCGATCTGCTCCGAGGTCCACGCCTCCGAGACGCGGCCGTAGGAGTCCACGGCGAAGGGGCCGGTGGTCTGCTCGACCACCACGTTGGCCACCGTGCCGTCCGCGCTGGTGTAGTTCGACAGCACCGTGACCGAGTTGACGATGCCGTCGCGGGTGTCGGCCCGAGGCGCAGAGATCAGCGTCGCCATGCCCGTGCCCGCGTCGATCTCGCCGTCACGGTACGTCTGCACCGGCACCGGCACGTCCTCGAGCTGGGGCAGCAGCATCACCACGTTGCCGTCCTCGTCGGTGCGCAGTCGCGCGGGCAGGGCGTCCGCGATGTCGTACAGCGCGTCCAGGCGCGGGCCCGCCCACTGCGTGCCCGGCAGGCAGGCGCGGTCGGTCACGTCGTCGCTCACCGCGACCGCCAGAGACCCCGGCAGCAGCCGCGCGAACTCCGAGACCATCGTGGAGTCCTCGTCCGGGCTCTGCGGCACCTGCAGCACGTCGTCCGCGGCCGTCTGTAGCATCCCGACGCCCGTGACGGTCACCTGCCCAGCCTCGTCCTCGTCCCACGACTGCACCCGCACGCGAGCCAGCGGCGTCACGTACTCCTCGCCGGTCACGGTCGAGGCGATCGTGACCGAGATCGTCAACGTCTGACCGAACGTCGCCAGCGGGTGCGTCACGTCCTCCTGCGGCAGCCAGTCGAACCGATCGCCGTCGACCGTCGAGTAGCGCGGCACCGTCAGGGTCAGCTGCTCAGGCACGCCGCGGCTGGCGACGTCCCACGACAGGTCGCCGGCGACCAGCGGCACGTCCTCGGCCAGGAGGTCTCCCGTCGGGCCCCACGACTGGATCGTCGAGCGCCACCGGTAGGCCGTGCCCATCACCTCGTCGGGCGCGCCGTCCCTCACAGCTGCCCCCAGTCCGTGGCGGCGAACTCGGCCCAGGTCTGCCCGGCGAACAGCGCCGCGACGTCGGCCCAGGTCTGGCCCGCGAGGATCGCCGTGACGTCGCCCCAGGTCCACACCACGGGTACGGTCCCGGGCTCCGGGTCGTCGATCCACGTCAGGGTCAGCGTCCACAGGCGCGAGGACGAGGTGCCGTTGTCGCCGCCCCACAGCACGTCGTCCGCCGCGGTGATGATCGCGATGTCCGACGGCGGCAGGTCCCGCACGTCACCGCTGGTGCGCACGCACACGGCCCCGCCCTGGGCCAGGATCGCGTCGAGCTGGTCGCCCGCGTCCCGGTCCAGCAGCACCGTCGCCGTCGTCGACCCGTCGCCGGCCGCCGAGAGCACCACGACCGGACGCCGGCGGCCGTGGACCTCGAAGATGCCCGTGTGCAGCGGTCGGGTGCGCGGCAGGCCGTTGTCCTGCCAGGAGCGCACCGGCACGACGACCTGACCGTCCAGGGACTGGATCAGGTACCGGCGCGAGACCTCACCGGCAGGAGAGTAGGGGACCGTCACCGGGTCGGAGGTGATCTGCGCCTGCTCGACCGTCACGACGTACTGCACGACGGCGTTGACCGGCGCGCGGTAGTCGATCAGCCGCACCTGGCCGCCGTCCGAGGTGCCCACGCCACCCGGCAGGGGCCACGTGCGCCCGTCCAGGGTGGACCCGACGACCTCGTAGTCCGTGTCGGCCGGCACGTCCGAGACCAGCACCTGCACCGGCGCCGGCTCGTCCGTGGTCAGGACCGTCGCCGTGATCGTGGTCACCGTCGCCCCCCTCGCATGGTCGCCGCGGCCGAGGAGGCGGCGGCGCCGATCTCCGTGCGCACGATCGCCGAGACCGGCTTGCCGTCCACCAGCAGCGTCATCGCGACACCGTCCATCGCCTTGGCCATCGACCCCTCGTCCAGCGACACCGACACGTTCTGCTTGCCGGCTGCTGGGTTCGCGTACACCGAGGCCGGGACCGCCGAGGGCACTGCCAGCAGGTTCGCGGCGGCCGAGGTCACCGCGGCCTGCTTGTCCGTCAGGCCCAGGCGCATCCCCTCGCCGGTGTGCTGGCCGAGCTCACGGAACACCCTCGACGGCGAGTTGATCCCGAGCGCCTTCTTGAGCGCCGACTGCATGCCCTTGGCGACCTTCGTGATCTGCGACTCGATCGCGGACTGCTTCGAGGCCAGGCCCTGGGTCAGGCCCTTCGCCGCCGCGACGCCGCCCTCGTAGAAGGCCCCCGCGACCGCGCCCCCGGCCTGGCCGCTGAAGCGCGAGATGTCGGCGTAGGCGTCGTTCAGGCGCCCGCGCTGCCCCTTGCCCATCGACAGCAGGGCGTCCGCCGCCGGGATGCCCGCCTCGACGCCCAGGCTCGCGACCTCCTGCACGATCACCCCGGAGAACCCGGCGTCCCGCAGCGACCTGAGCCGCGCCGCGAACGTGCGCACCTTCGAGGCGTACCCCTCGGCCGAGGACAGGTAGTCCCGCTTGGAGGCCGCCGCCGTCTCGCCCGTCCACGGGTTCGTCACGCCCGTCACCGAGCCCAGGGAGAAGCCGCCCGCCAGCGCCGACTGCACGCCCGCCTTGATCTGCGACAGCTCCTGGACCCGGTCGCGCGCCTTGGCTAGCCGGTTCTCGAGCTTCTCCGCCTGGTTGTACAGGCGGCGCATCGCCTTCTCGGCGCCGCGCGCACGCTTCTCCAGGCGGCTCTCCTGGCGCCCGGACAGGTCGCCTGAGTCCGCCAGGCCCAGCATGTCGTCCACCACGCTGTACGCCCCGGACAGGCCGCTGCGAGCCTGCGAGACGACCTCGCGGCGGCGGCTCGCCTGTCGCAGGTCCGCACGCTGCTCCCGCAGCCGCTCCAGGCGTGCCAGCTGGTCGTCGACCTCACTCTGACGCCTGTCCAGCTCGCGCTCGAGCCGGTCTGCGCGAGCCTCCTGCCCGGCACGGCGAGCGCCGCGCAGCTGACCGCGAGTCGCATCGCGCCGGGACCGGGCCCGCTTGAGAGCCCGGGATGCCGACCCCACCGCGCCGCCCTGCGCGAGCCGCTGCCCGAGCACCGCGGCACGCATCGCCTCGACAGCACCGTGACCGCCGGCGGCGTCGACCTCCTTGGCCGTCCACACGTGCTCGCCGTTCGAGAGCATCGCCGGGACCGAGTCCGAGGTGCCGGTGCCTGGCCCGACGACCGAGCCGCCGGTGGCCTTGCCGAGGTGCTTGGCCGTCACGCTGCGCTCGGTGATCGTGCGCGTGATGTTCGAGTGCAGGTTGAGCACCGCGGACTGCAGGTTTGTCCACGTCTTGAACTCCGCCACCGCGGCCCGCGCGTCGGACGTGTCCGCGTCGACGCCCATGACGCCGTCCTGCTCGTCCATGTACGCCTTGGTGCGCGCCACCTCGTCGCGAGCCTTCGAGGTGTCGGAGTCCACCGGGATCGGGTCCGGGCGCGTCGAGTTGACGTTGTCCGCGAACCCCTTGCTGGCGGCGGCCCCCTTGCGGCCGTACAGGCCGACGACCTTCTCCAGCTGCTTGTTCGACATCCCCTCGAGGACCTCGACCTGCGCCGCGCCCTCCGGGCCGAGCTCCATGAGCTCGTCGATCATCGCGTTGGCCGTGTCGCGCATGTCGGCGGGCAGCTTGTTGTTCACCCGCTTGGACAGGCGCTCCATGTTCGACGCCCAGTTCTCCTGGGCCTCGACCTGCTCACGCAGCTGGGCGATGTAGTCCTTCGCACTGACGGACGTGCCGTCGTAGAAGTCCTCCCACGAGTCCTCGGCGTCGTCGCTGGCGTCGGCGGCAGCCTCGGCCATCTCGACGTTCTTGTCGATCGCAGCCTGGAAGGCGCCGCCGGGGTCGATGAAGGACTCGAAGGCGCCGGTGGCGCGCTCGTAGAAATCCTCGAGCGCCTCGGCCGCCTCCTCGGCGGCCGGGTCGACCTCGCCGAGGCCGTCGGCGACCTGCGAGGCAGAGTCTCCGGTCAGCTGCTGCTGAGTGTCGGCTGCCGCGAGGGCCTCGGTGTAGCCGGGCAGGAGGTCGCGCAGATCCTCAACGTTGCCCCCGGCCTTCGTCCAGGCTTCCGCGAGGGAGTCGAACTCCTCGGCGGCGCGCTCGGCGTTCCCGGTGCTGACCAGGGTGGCCATGGCGTTGCCGATGTTGTCGAGCTGGGCGATCGCGGCCTCGCGGTCTGACGCGCCCTCGGCGCCGCCGAAGGACAGGCCTTCGGCGCCGAAGTCGTTGAGCCGGTCCATGAGGCGAGGGTTGACCAGCCGGTTGATCGCGCCCGTCAGGCTGTCGATGTCGGTGGTGCCGAACTTGTTCGTGCCGTTGTTCAGCTCGGCGAACACATCCGCCATCGACTGCCCGGCCACGCCGCCGTCGAGCAGCGCTTGTGTCGTCTCCTCGACGCCCTCAGGCATCTCCTGGAAGCTCTTCGCGAGGGAGTCGGCGACCTGGAGCGCGACGAACGCACCCGCAGCGACGCCGGCCGCCCTGGAGACCTTGCTCAGCCCCGATGCCAGCCGTGGCGAGGAGGTCTGCAGGTCGCGGAACACCCCGAGGGCGTCGCGCGCCTTGGGGGCGATCAGCAGGAAGCCGCCGCCCACCAGGCCCGCCGCCGAAGCGACCGCGCCCAGGACGCCGACGGTGCGTTGCACCGGCTCCGGCAGGCTGGCGAACGCCTCGGCGACACCGGCGACACCCTCCGCTGCGCCGGCGAGCGCGGGCAGGAAGGTCTCGCCGATCCCGATGCCGGCGTCCACGATCGCGTTCTTCGCGAGCGCCACCTTGGCCTCGGCGGTGTCGTACCGCTTCGCTGCTTCCTCGACCAGGGCCGTGTTCTCGGCGAACGCGGTGTTGCCGGTGGCGAGGGCGTCGTTGAGCACGTCCTGGGCGGACGAGAGTCGGCGCAGGGTGTCCGCCTCGCGGATCCCCGTGATGCCGAGGTCGGACAGCACCTGGTTCGTGGTCTGCCCCATGGCCGAGGTGTCCGCCAGGCCGGTGATGAATGCGGCCAGCGTGGACCCCGCGTCGTCGCGCCAGGCGGTGGAGAACTCCTCGGCCGACATCCCGGCGACACGGGCGAACGTGGCCAGCCTGTCGCCGCCGTTGTCGATCTCCATGCCGATGGTGGTCATGGTCTTGGACAGGGCGGTGCCGCCGGCCTCAGCCTCGATGCCGACCGACGACGCGGCGGCGGCCAGGCCGAGGATGTCGCCCTCGGTCATGCCCGCCTGCTGACCGGCGCCGGCCAGGCGCAGCGCCATGGCCGAGATCTCTGCCTCGGTGGTCGCGAAGTTGTTGCCGAGGCCGACGATCGCGGCGCCGAGGTTGTCGATCTCGCCCTCGGAGGTGCCGGTGATGTTCGCCAGGCGCGCGAGCGTGGTCGCCGCCTCCTCGGCCGAGAGGTTCGTCGTCTCGCCGAGGTTGATCATCGTGCGCGTGAACTCGACGATGCCGCCCGTCGAGATGCCGAGCTGGCCCGCCGCGGCCGCCACTCCTGCGATCTCCTCATGGGTGGCCGGCAGTTCTCGCGCGAGGCCGCGCAGGCCGGTCTCGATGGCGTCGAGCTGCTCGGGCGTCCCGTCGACCGTCTTGGCCACGCCGGTCCAGGCGGACTCCCAGTCCATGGCGGCCTTCGTTGCCAGGCCGAGCCCGGCGGCGATGGCCGCGCCCCCCGTGACCAGGACGCGACCGGTCGCCTTCATGGCGGCCTGCTTCTTGGCCTCCCCCTCGGCGACAGCCCTCGCGACGGCAGCCTGGCGGCGCGCCTCCTCGTCCAGGGCGGACTGGTGCGCGCCCTGCATGGCCCGCCACTTGCGGTCCGCGGTCTCCTGCTGGCGAAGCATCTGCTTCGTGGCCCAGTTGACCTTCTCGGCGCCGGCTACGTACTTGCTCGGGTCGAGTCCGACCCGAGCGTTGACGTCACGGGGGTTGCTCACCGGCGCTCACCTCCCGTGGCTGTTCGCCTCGATCTCGCCCCGGCAGCGGCTGCAGGTGGCATGGGTTCCGGAACGGGGGACGACGTGCGCACCAGCGGCCTTGGCGTCCTCGGAGCGACTGACCTTCTCGAGCTGGACGCAGGTCGCGCAGACGTCCACGTGGAAGTGCTTCGGGCCCTCGTCGGGGTGGGTGCCGCAGCCGGAGCAGCGGCGGGCCTCGTAGGCCTGCCAGGACAGCGCGGCGTCCTGGTCTGCCTGGTCCCACGAGAGGAACTCCGACAGCGGCAGCCCCTTCGGCCCGCAGTACGCCATGCGGGCCGCGAACAGCGCGTCGCCGGTCAGTCTTTTGGGAGCTGCTCCGGCGGCAGGTTGGTGTTCAGGTTGAGCAGCCGGATCCACAGGTCCTGACGCTCACCGAGCGACCAGGTCGTACCGGGGCCGACCTGGTCGGACCACCACGGGGCGTCCTGGAGCTCGGGGTCGGTCGCGCACAGCGCCGCGAGCTCGGGCAGGGCGTCGATCGACCACTCGCCCTCGTCGTCGGTGTGCGCCGCCAGGATCCGTTCGACGTCGGCAGGGTCGCCCGCTGCGAACTCGACCTCGGCGAAGTGGTCCCGCAGCTCGGCTGAGGCCGCGTCGCGGGTGCGCTTGGCCGTGGCGACCTGCTTCGCGGTGCCCTTCTGGCCGGACTTGGCCAGTTCGGCGAACAGGAGGTCCTTCTCGGCCTTCTCGTAGGCGGCCCGCGCCGGCCCAGGGTCGGACACCTGGACCGGCACGGTCACCGTGCGGCGAGCCTTCGCCGCGAGGCGTTCCTTGAGGCTCACGGTCACGCCGCCGCCGGGATCTCGACGTCCTCGGCCGGCTCGTCGCTGATCGCGAAGCCGATGGTGACCTGCATCGCCTGGTCGCCGACGGAGCGGACCTTGCCGACCGAGGTGACCTCGACCGGGTAGACGTCCGACATCTGCGTGGGCACGTAGCCGCCGTCGCAGAAGATCAGGTAGCCCTTCGTGCCGCGCGGCAGCACGGTGCGCACGTCGTCGCCGGCCAGGTCGGCGTAGAACGTGATGGACGAGGCGTCCACGCTCGTCCGGCCGCCGATCTGCTTGGTGAACCGCGAGTCGAGGTCCGGGGTGTCGATCATCCCGGACGAGACCATGAAGCCCGACAGGTCGGCGATCTCACCGGTCAGGTCCTGCGCGGCGGTCACCTCGGTGTCGGTGTAGGCGGTGTAGTCCGCGAGGGTGGTCGCGAAGAACACCTTGGAGATCTCGGGCGCGAAGAACCGCTCCGAGGTGGGGATGGGGGTGGCAGCCATGAGCTACTCCTCTTCGGTCGTGGACGCGCCCGCGTCCGGGGTCTCCGGCTGGTCCGCCGGGGTCTGGGTGTCGCTGCGCCGGCGGCGCCGCGTCGAGCTGGCCGGCTTCTCGCCGACGCTCCAGCCGGCGCGCTGCCAGCCAGGGACCGAGCGGCCGTCGACGGTCGACGTCGCGTCGGTGGTGGGGTGGTGGATCGTGACGGTCTCGTGGCGCATGGCTGCGCCTCCTCTCCTCAGGTGAGGCCTGCTCGTGCGTGGACGTCGTCGACGACCCGGGTGACGGCATCGACGACCTGCTCGGTCCCTTCCTGGACTGCGGGGAGCAGGTACGGGCGCGCGGCCTGGGAGTACCAGAACTCGAAGTCGCCGAACAGCGGGTGCTTGAACGGGTTGTCGAGGATTCCCTCGTAGGCGCGCGCGTGCGGTGCGGCCTTGAGCGAGGCACGAACGGAGATGCCGGGCCGGCGGCCCGACAGCGTGACGCGCAGTGAGAGCGAGGCGGGGATGCGTGACGACCAGGCTGCGTTCGCCCGGGCCTCGTTGAGCATTCCCTGGCCCGCAGCGCGCAGCGGCTTGCGAACCTCCCGATGGAACTCCTTGGGGATCGCAGCGAGCCGGGAGGCCAGACCGCGGATCTCCTGGAGGTCGATTCCGTCGTCGCTCACAGCAGAGACTCCGCGGACACGGAGAAGAAGACGGTGCAGGTGACGCCGTCCTCGTGCTGGATGACGACCCAGTCCATGTCGCCGTCGAGCTCGACGCGCTGCCAGACATCCTCGACGACCTGGTCGGAGCGCAACGCGGCGTCGATCGTGCGCAGGTATCCGGCGCAAGCGTTGCGAACCTCTGCAGCCACGGTGTTTCCGCTGGTCACGGTGAGCATTGATCGAACGGTTGAGTCCTCGCGATAGCGCGCCGGACCCAGGCCGGGCAGCCGTGTCGCCTTCGTGGTGTAGCCGGGGTCCGACGACCCAGACGGCATGCCGACGACGATCGCCTCGAACATGACCTCGCCGATCGATGGCCCGTCTTCGACCTGCAGCCCGGTGGCGGTGCCGAAGATCTTGATGAGTCGTGCCACGACGGCGTCGACCCGAGTGACGGCACCCATCACGCCATCCCGGGCAGCAGATGGTCAGCCATGAGCTCGAGCGCCCGCCGGGGAATCGCGAAGCCGGTCTGAGGCGCAGGCTCGTCGTCCCGCGCGTAGGCGCCGCGGCGACCCTGTCTCCCGCGACGCATCTCCCACAGGTGCGAGCCGAGGAAGAACACAGCCAGCACGAGGTCGTCTGGCACGGGCTCCTGGCCGATCCGCAGCGTGATTGCCGCCGCGCTGGTCGGCAGTCCTGTGATGACACCGATGCTGGACACTCGGACGGCCGTCGGGGTCTCGCCGTCGACCGCGGTCACTTCGAGCACGGGGTCGGTGCGATGCCAGTACCGACCGCCGTGACCCTCGTCCAGCTGGACGGTGATGCTGCGGGGGTTGAGCGCCCCGACCCGGCCCTCGACGGTCCGGACGGCGGCACGGAGCCACTGCTCCGCCTCGTCGGTCTGGTTCTCGTCCGTGAGGTTGATGGCGTTCTTGAACTCGTCGACGCTCAGGGGCGGGACGAGGGCCAGGCCGTCGGCGGTCACTCGGAAGCGCCGCCCTCGTCGGCGTCAGTACTGGGCGCCTTCGGAGTGGTGTCCGTGACGGCCTTCTCGATGAAGCCGGCGGCGAGGTAGTCGGACGCCTCGACCTCGGGCAGGTCGATCCGTTCGCCGGGCTTGGGCCAGTCCTTGCCGTCACGGGTGCCCGAGATCGACGCCCGGACGACGTATCCGCCTGTTGCGGCGGCCTGGGTGCGCTTGCGTGCAGCCATGCTCATCCCCTCTCAGATGGAGGCCCGGCGGGCGGCGAGGATTGCTCCCGCCCGCCGGGGCCGGGTCAGGACGCGGCGCCGCCGACGAACGCCTTGATGGCGCCCGTCTGGTCGGCCGTGAGGCCGTCGACGCGCACCAGGGCGCGGTAGGCGACCTCGTCCGTGTCGAACTTGAAGTCGGTGGAGCGGTCGAACCGCACACCACCGGCCATGCGGACGAAGTACCGCGACCAGTCGCCGAAGAGCACCGACTTCGCGGCGACGCCGACGGCGGCGACGTTCGGGTCGGACTCGATCGGCTTGCCGAGCAGCATGTCCGGCTCGCCGTAGGTGCGGGCGGGCTCGAACAGGTACCGGCCGGCACCGTCCTTGAGCTTGCGGATCTCGCCGAGGGACGAGTCCTTGACGAGCCACCCGGCCGAGCGCGAGGCGCGGTAGGGGGCGATCACGGAGAACATGAGGTCGATCAGGTCGTCCGCGGTGAACGCGCCCGCGACCGCGGCCGCGCCCGTCTTGCCGGCGGTGGCCGTGGTGGCGGCACCCGTCGGCTCGCCGGACCCGTCGCCGGTGATCAGGTGCGCACCGTAGGCGAGGCCCAGGTTGCGCCCCGCGGCCTCGGCGATGTAGCCCGTCAGGTCCACACCGGTGTCGGCCAGGAGCTCGCTGGGCACGATGACCAGCTGGCCGTACTTGTAGGCGCCGAGCGTCCGCTTGGCGAACGTCGGGTCGGTGCCGCCGATCGTCCCGCTCTCGTCGACCTGGGCCGCCGCGCCGTGCGACGTGGTGGTCGGAACCTCGAAGGGCTCGCCGCTGGCCGTCGACAGCACGGTCGGGCCGAGGCGCAGGACGCCGGAGGTCTCGACCAGGTGCTGCAGGAGCACGTTGCGGAACGACGTCGGGACGGTGTTGCCGCCCGCCGTCGCCGGCGACGTACCGAGCGCGCGGATCTCGGCGAGCCCGTCGGTCACCTCGCGGGCCGACAGGGCGACGGCGTCGCCCTGTCCCTTGGCCAGCGCCCGGAACTGGTCGGCGAGGTCGACCTTGCGCTTCTCCTCGCCGCCCATGCTCTCCAGGCCGAGCCTGCGCAGGCTCTCCTCGGCCTCGTCCTGCTGGCGCACCTGCTCCTCGAGCGCGGTGATGAGCTTCCGCTTCTCGTCGAGGTCGGTGGTCATGCGCTCGTAGGACTGGGTCTCCTCGGCGGTGAGCTCGCGCTTCTCGCCGGCAGCCGTGTCCAGGAGGGCCTTGGCCTCGTTCCAGGTCTTCTGCCGCGCCTCGATGAGGTTCTTGAGGTACTCCATGATGTGCTCGCTTCCTGCCCGCTCTGGGCATGACGAAGGGGCGGCACGCATCACGTGTCGCCTGTGGTTTCAGGTGTGCCGGGTGGGTGGCGCCCTGCCCGAGCGGGGGTGCTACTGCTGCGCGTCGAGCTCGAGGAGCATCGCGCGGACGTCGAGGGCCGGGTGCGTTGCGCGCTGCCCGTCCTTGGCGTCTTGCCCGAGGGGCTCGCCCTCGGGAGTCTTGTCGGCCTCCTGGTGCGCCTCGAACGAGCGCACAGCGACGGTGGTGTCCAGGTAGGCCGGGGAGTTGACGGGGGCGACGTCGACCAGCTGCACTGCGCGCAGGGTGCGCAGCGGGAAGCCCTGCTCGGTGGCACTCCACTCGTCGTCGATTGTGCGGAAGGCGAACGAGGACCACTTCACGTCACCGCGAGCCGCGAGCGCCTTCCAGTCCCGCCCGGACGAGGTGTCCGGCAAGTCGACCGTGTAGCGCAGGCCCGTGCCGTCGACCTCGAGCTTGAGCGTGCCGGCCCAGGTAGTGCCGAGCAGGTGGGCATCGTCGTGGTTTCCGCGGACCATCACCGGCACCTGGTCGGCCAACGACTTCGTGAAGGCGCCAGGGTCAACCATCTCGACGAAGCCGCCGAGGTTCTGCGAGTGCCGGTTGAACACGGCTGCGTAGCCCGTCAGCTGCCCGATCCCCGAGCCGCCCTCGCGCAGCTCCACGGGGCCGAGCGCCGCGGTGCGGATCTCTGGTTCCGTCGTCATGATGACGCCTCTCGGTCGGGGTCGGTGCCGCCGGCATCCAGGCCGGAGGTGTTCGTTGCGGGGGAGTACCACTGCTGCCACTGTTCGACCTGCTCGTCGGTCAGCGCCGGCCGGTCCTCGAGCTCGCGGGCCTCGTCGAGGCGCTCGACGCCCGACTTGAGCGCTACCGCGTGGCTGAGCATCCGCGTGCGCAGGTCGGCGCGGACGAGGGCGTCCATGTTCGCCTTGACGTACACGCCGGTGACGCCGAACGGGTCCAGCGCGGCCGTGAGAGCGGCCTCGAACCGGCGCACCCACGGCATGAGCGCGCGCCGGTTCCGCTTGAGCTCGTTGAGCTCGACGGTGTTGTAGGTGTTGCTCGAGCCGGTCTCGCCGCCGATGTCCTCGGGGGCGACCCGGTAGATCGCCGCGATCTCGGTGGCGGAGGCCTTGATCGTGGCCAGGAACGCGGCGTCATCCTTCGGCACCTCGAGCGGGGACCACTCCCAGTCGTTGCCGGTGACGAGGATGTCGCGCCCAGAGACGGACTCCTTGAACCACTTCTTGGCCTTGTCGGACGATCCGGGCGGCAGCACGCGCGCCTTGTTGCGCAGCACGCCAGGTGGCATGATGCCGCGGTCGTAGAACTCGGCGGCGTACCGCTGGGCGTTGATGCCCTTGGTGATCTGCAGTCGGAAGAGCGCGACTGGGGACAGTCCGACGATGCTCCCGGGAAGCGTCGGGCCGGGCACGTAGATGACGTCATGCTCGTCGAGCGCCCTGCCGTCGACACGGAACAGCGGTCGGGCGAGGTTCGTGTCGTCGATCTCGACGCGGTCCGGATCCACCCAGATGACCTTGGCCGGCAGGCCGGCGCGGTCGCGGGCGACGACCATGCCGAACGCGTATCCGCGCAGCAGTGCAGACATGACGGCCTGCTGCATCCACGTGATGAAGTCGATCCCGTAGGCGGGTGAGCGCAGCAGCTCCGGCGCGACGGCCATCTGCTCGCCACGCTGGTAGGCGTGCCACGGCGTCACGGCGACGTCGTCGGCGATGCCGGTGGTGGCGGAGTAGAGCGGGATCAGTCCGAGGCTGTAAGCCCCTGTCGAGGCAGCGGAGCCGCCAGCGGACCAGGGCAGGTCGTCGACTGAGCGCGCCTCGGCACGCTTGAAGAAGATGCTCACCGGGACTGCCTCCACGAGGCCAACAGCGTCATCGCGCCACCGGCGATCAGGGCGACCGGGATGCCAACAAGCAGCGCCAGGCCAACGATGATGGCGCCGGCGCCAATCAGGTCCATGAGGGTCGTCACCGCAGGTCGCATGCTCATCACCGCCTATCCCAGGGAGTCCATGACGTCGTAGTCGGTCTCGGCGTTGTCGTCGAAGCCTGCGAGTGCGAGCGTGACTGCGTTGAGCTCGGCGATGTGTCGGTCACCCGAGGGGCGCCAGATCCAGCCGCCACGAGCGAGGACGTGCGCCTTCGACTCGCGTACCGCCGCGTCGAGCGGCCCCTGGCCGAGGTGTCGCAGCCGGTCGCCCTCCAGCAGGTCGTACAGGCGCCCGCATGCGTGGCTGAGCTCGCCGACCGTGACCACGTGCACGTCGACCATCGCGGCCTCGATGTCCGGCAGGAGCGATCCCGCAGCGGACGCCGGGTCTACGACCGTAGCGAGGGGGAGGTGCCGGTCAGCGAGGGCGGCGAGCCAGGGCGAGCCGGCATCGTCCGGCAGGAACAGCCAGGTGGACTTCCGCTCGGCGCGGACAACCTCCACGTGATACCGCCCGTCAGGGCGCTGTCCGACGGCGGCAACAGCCACGGTCGACTTGTCCGGCGACATCGCGAGCCCGAAAGCCAGCGGGCCGACAATCTCCGACTCCCGGTCGCGAGCGTCGTCCCACTTGCCCGGGTCGAGGCGCGTCGTGGTGTCGGTCTCGTCGTCCCACACGCCGAGGCCCTCCCGTCGCCACGCCTCGTCCGACGGCAGGTTCTCGCGGAGGCGATCTACCGACGCGGGCGGCGTTCGGTGCGGGTAGGACGCGTTCGCCTTCTCGATCTGCGCCACGTCGTACAGGTCGGGCCCGCCCGGCATGCCGACGTCAGGATCGGCCGAGCACTCGACATACAGTGCCTCACCCTGCTCGGCGACGACCACGCCCTCAGGCTTGACCGCGAGAGCCTTCTTGCGCCTCGCCTTGAAGACGTCGCCCTTGCTGCCGTCGACGGGACGTGGTGGCGTGCCCATGTAGAACAGGAGCGCGCCGTGAGGGAACCGCGACTGGTTGGTCGCCGCGACCATGTCCTCGAGCGCCTTCTCTGTGAGGATCTGCGCTTCGTCGAAGACCTCGACGTCGACCTCGTCGAAGCCGCGGCCGAAGCCGTCCTCGCGAGCGCCGAACATGATGACCGACCCGTTCCGGAACCGGATCTCCTGCTCGCCGTTCGTCGTGCGGATTCCGTCGTTCCGGCCGGGGGCGAGGTGTGGGGCGACCCTCTTCCGCTTCGCGAAACCCTGGAGCTTCTGGAAGGTCTGCGTGGCCGTCCGGGTGCGGTGAGCCGTCCACAGAACGGTCAGGTTCGGGAACAGGACGCACAGGGCGAAGATCGCGCGGCTGACGAAGAACGTCTTGGCGACCTGGCGCGGGATCGAGAGCGTGATGCCGCCGACCGTGGCCGCGTACAGGCCGTCATCGCGCAGCCCGAAGGTGACCTGCCCGAGCCCGTCCTGCCAGACATCGAAGACGACTCCGAACTCCCGGCACTGCTGCTCGATCTCGAACCACAGGGTGTCGACGATCCCCGAAGGGATCACGACGTGCCGGGCGACCTCAGATAGCCGAAGCTCGGAACGTTCGACGGTCGCCACGGTGGTTGTCGCCACGCTGCCGCTCCTCGTGCTCCTCGGCTGCCCGGCGCTTCTCCTCGGTGGCGATCAGGCCGTGCAGCTTGTTGAGCTCGTTGTTGAGCTGCGGCGCCGTGTTGTCCCCGGCGTTCGCGAGCTTGTCGACGATGAGCCGGCGCTGGGCCAGCAGCATCTGCAGAACGTCGCCGGACTCGACTGCCTCGATGAGCGTCGGCGGCTCGGCCCGCTCGGTCGGCTGCTCGCCCTCGGAGACGGCGCGTAGGTGCTCACGCGTCATGGCGCACCACCTCTCGACGTCAGGGGGAGGGGGGGGAGGGGGCCCCGGGGAGGGAGGATGCTGACTGGGCGCGGGTCACTGGCTCAGGGCCTCAGAAAACCCGCGAATCGGACATCACCACTCGCGGGACGTGATGAGGTGCGGACGCGGGCGCCGTCCTGACGTCGCCCGGTTGCACGCCTGGTGCTCTGGCCCGGTGTAGACGGACCGGTCGTAGTCGTCGTGACCGAGGTCCCAGGGAGTGCCCGGCTCGATCCAGCCGCCACACCGAGCGCAGTCGACCTCGCCAGCATCGACCTGCGGCGCCCACCCCTCTCGGAGGCGCTGGTGCTCGGCGCCGTAGCCGCGCTGGCTGGTGCTCCCAGGCTTCGGCATGAGGTTCACCCGCCATCGTGCGTCAATCGATGGTGCAATGGATGGATGGCTGAGAAGAGCGAGGCACCTCTACCGCTGCTCGGTGGCATCGGCGTCGGCGTGATGCTGCTCGGCATCGTCGCGATCGTCGCTGGCAACCCAGCCGCGCTGATCGTGGTCGTCATCGGCGCCGTGATGCTGGGCGTCGGGCTGTTCCAGAAGTACGGGCGTCAGCGGCAGCGTCAGCACGACGAGCTGATGACCGAGCTGCGCGAGTCCCGCGAGCGGTAGTCCCGCACGACGAAGGCCCGAGCGCTGTTGCACCCGGGCCTTTCGACACGACTTCGATTCAGCCACAGGCTATGTCAAGTCGCGCGATTTCGCCACCGACACGCTGGTCACGGTCGCCACGCCTCGTCGTAGTCGGGATGGTCGGCGTGAGGGAGGGCGAGCATCCGCAGCACGGGGGTGTCTGCCTCGTGCACCAGCGGGCCCGGCGTGTAGTTCGTCGGGTCGGTCCGGTCGTCACCCATGCCGCCGGTGAAGATCATCTGCCGATCGCTGAACCATTCCACGATCCGCCGCTTCGCCTCGACCTCGGCCAGCACGCGGGCGGGCGAGAGCGCGACGTGCGGGCCCATCACACCATGCTCGGTCCAGGCGCGAGTGGCGCGCGGATCGCGCCGCCCGGTCCGCTCGTGTATGCGCTCCGCCGTGGTGGCAGCGGCCCGCGCCGCAGCCTCGTCCTCGTCGAGCCGTGCGGTCAGGAACTCGGTGATGGTCATGCGCTCATCCTCCCAAGTCGCAGCGTGCGGACCAGCCGGGCCGCCGCCTCCTCGTCCACCGGCCGCCGTCGCATGGCCCGCTGCCACTCGGCCGGCGTGATGCGGTGGGTGCCGTCCCGGTCGCACACCATGTCGCCGAGGACGTCCTGCTCGGGCTGCATCCACATCCGGTACTCGCCGCCGCAGTCCACGCGCCGGCCCAGGTCGTCGGTGCCAGCCTCCGGGCACGGGACGTGCAGCCGGATCCAGCGGGCACCGGTAGGCCACGCCGCGCTCTTGGCCCGGCCCGCGAAGTCCTTGGCCTCGTCGATGAACTCACCGGCCTCGACCGGGTCGGCGAAGAACACCCCGAGGTGGTCCTCGGCGATCTCCCGCAGCAGCGCGGCCGGGTCGGACGTGCTCGGCGTCCACGGCTGCTTGGCCTCGTCGCGGTAGTCCATGACGGCCCTGGCGCACCAGGTCGCCCACGCGCTGATCTCGGTGCGCACCACGACGGCATTGGCGTCGAGCGGCAGGCGTGACGACGGCGCCGAGTGCCCACCGCGCTGTCCGTCGCCGAGCAGCCGGTCCTCGAGCTCGTCATAGGCGTCGGCGACGTCGTGCACGCGCTGCCGGGTGACGAGCACGGCATGGGTCTCGTGGGTGCTGCTCATCACGTCTCCGTCCGTGGGGTGATCTCGGGTGGCGCCTGGTCGCGCCAGGTGGCGATGCGGTCGGTGCCGATGAGCGCCTCGTGCCACTCGTGCCCGTCGGCGTCGAGCTGGCAGGCGATGGCGTCGAGGCCGGGCACCGGATATCGCGGCCGGGCGAGGCAGAGGCTCATGGCTGCTCCGTCTCGTCGGCCGCGAGGTCGCACCGGAAGCACCCCGGCACACGCTCGGTGTGGTCGTGCGGCTTGCCCTGGGCCTCGCGTCGGGCGTCGTCGAGGTAGGCCTCGGGGTCGGCCTTCATGGCGGCGAGCATCTGGTCCATCCGGATCGCCCACGGTCGTCGGCTGGTCATGGCTGCTCCCTGCGCTCGGGGTCGATCTCGCCGTCTCGGGCGACTTCGATGAGGGCTCGGCGGTCGAACCAGGACAGGCCGTCGGACCAGATGGCGCGCACGTTCACGTCGCCGTCCTCGTCCACGGTCTTGAGCAGGACGAACGCCCCGGAGATCAGCTCGCCGTCGCGCAGGTTGGTGCGGACGCCGAGGCTGTCGAGGGTGTCGCCGATCGGCTTGCGGTCGCTCACGCTTCCTCCCCTTCGTCGCACCCGCGGTCGAACGCGGACCACGGGTCGATGCCCTGGTCTCGCAGGCCGCGCGCCATCGAGATGATCCCGGCGGCGATCTCCATGCCGACGACGAACGCGACGGCTCCGGCTGCCCAGGCCCAGGTGCTGGTCTCGGCGGCGATCTCGCGGGGGGTCATGGCTGCTCACCGCTCACGGTCCAGCCGCGCTGCTCCCAGACCTCCTGGTAGGCCCGCTTGAGTCCGCGAGTCGGGCCGTCGATCGCAGCCTCGCCGTCGACCTCGATAAGTGGGGGGAAGTCGATGGGCGCCTCGAGCCATCGAGATCCGCGCACGGTCACTCCAGCGCTGGAGGTGAGCGTGACGCGCTCCCTGCCCCTCTCCCGGCCTCCCGCACCCTCAGTCGCCCCGTCACCCTCCGGAGCGCTGTGCGCGTCTCCACGGGCCGTGTGCGCGTCCAGGGCGGCATGGATGGCTCCGGGCCACACGACCCACTTCTGCGTGACGAGGTTGCCGCCCCCGGTGTGGACCTTGATCTCCACCGGGCTGTCCGCCAGCGCCCGCACCTGCTCGATGGCGGCCTCGGCGTCCTCCGCGCGGTCGCGGGTGAGGTTGTGGCTGTAGCGAGCGCGGCGCAGGTCGTGCTTCGCCTCCGCGAGCAGCCGAGCGAGGTCGCCCCGCTGCCTCCGGTACTCGACGGCACGGGCGGCGAGTCGCGTCGCGTCGTCGTTGGGGTCGATCCCGAGCAGCTCGTCGAGGTGGTCCGGCTCCCGGTACGCCTCCTCGGACGCCTCGCGCCGGATCTGCTCGATGTCGGCGCGGATCGCGCCCTCGATGCCCCGCAGCCGCTCCACCTCCTCGATCAGCGCCTCGCGGTCCTCGTAGGCGGCGCGGGGGAGTCCGGGGCGCACGGGTCGCACGCCGTCGGGTCCGGGCCGGGTCTGGGTGGCGCGACGACGGATCGCGTCCAGGTCGATGGTCACGGGGTCTCTCCGTTCTCAATCCGGTTGGCGTGCCTGTAGAGCCAGTCCGCAATCGGGACGCTCCGAAATGTGGGGTAGGGCTTCGAGTCGGGGTTTGCCACCTCCTGAACGTGCGCGCCGAACCGCCGAGCACCTTCGACCCAGTAGTCACCCCACCGGATGTTGTGCTCGACCTCTTCGAGCGCCTGCGCCGCCGCGCGAACCCCCGCTGCCGTGGTGACGGTCTCGGGCTCGAACAGGGCGAGGACGCGACGGACAGAGTCGTAGTCAGCGGTCCCGGCGGCGTTGTGCCAGCCGCAGTGCGGGTCAGCCATGCCGCGTCCGGCGTACGCCTCGTCGCAGATGCAGTCACCGGTGGTGTCGCGGAGGTTCTGCTCCAGGGCCTTGGCGACGTCATCGAAGGTCGGCTTGTTCATGGCTTGCTCCTCTCGTCGGTGAAGGTCCAGCCGTTGCCGTGGCAGGTGGGGCAGCCGAGGATCTCCGGCCCCCACATCGGCCCGGCCGGGTAGTGCGCCCAGGTGCCGGACCCCTCGCACTCCTCGCACCGCTGTAACAGGTCCGGGTGCTCGGTGCGCAGGTGCTCGCGCAGGGCGTCGGCGGCGTCTCCGACCTCCAGGAACGCGCGGTGGCAGGGCAGCGACTTCCGGTCCTCACCACAGGCGTGGCACTGCCAGGAGTGCCAGGCGTTCCGCGCGGTGGTGACCACCCGCCCCGGCGCGCTCACGACGCGCCTCCGGGTGCGTCGAGGTCGCCCGCGTGCACCACGAGGTCGGGGACGAGCGTTCCGTCGTAGCGGATGTGCAGGACGACCGGGCGGTCGAGGAGACGCCGCCACGAGTTCCACGTGCCGTTCGCCGTGATGCCGCGGTCGAGCGCGATCGAGTACGGGCAGTCACGCAGGTCCGGCGTCGAGACCTTGCACGCCGCCGAGTGCAGGACGTACACCTGCTCCTCGGCGGAGACGGCGCGCCCGTAGTGGTCGGTCGGGTGTCGCTTGACCCCGACGATCGCCTCGATGTCCTGAGGGTCCACCAGGTCGCTCACGACGCACCTCCCACGACGTCGATGCGGACGATGTGCCGGGCAGCGATGTAGGTGCGGAGACCCTCGCCGGGGATGTAGACCAGCGAGTCAGGGTTGCCCTGCACCTGCGCGATGATCTCGTTCGCCGCCGACAGATCCCAGTCGTTGAGGGTGATGACCGGCATGGTCGGGCTAGCAGTGCCGATGACGACCTTCACCGCCTCGGCAGCCCGGTCGATCGGGTCGGTGGTGGTCATGCGTCCTCCAGGTCTCGTGCCGCGGCTCTCGCGGCGTCGGGGGTGGTGTCGGGCATCGGGGGGCACCAGCCGCAGCCGGGGTGGGGGTCGCGGTGCTCGGCGAGGTGCTCGGAGCGGCACATGGGGCAGGGCTCGCGGTGGTGGTGGTCCGGGCAGCGGCTCATCGCGGCGCCCCCTCGCTCGCGCGCACCGGCTTCTCGAGGCAGCCGCACGTGCACTGGCGGCCGTGGGCGATCGTCAGCTCGGGCGGCTTGCGGGCGGCCTCGACGACGGGTGCGGGCACCTCGATGCCGGCGAGCTCGCACGCGGCCTGCTCAGCCGCCTTGGCGTCCCCGGTGTCGGCGAACGTCTCGATGAAGGCGCGCCGCCACGGGATCTCGCGGGCAGGGTCGCCGTCGAGCGCCTGGGGCACCTGGACGCCGGGCATGTCGGCCAGGCGTGCCCGGCGCTTGGCCGCGACAGCCGCCCGGACGTCGCCCGGCGTGACCCACCGCTGGTCGCTGGTCCGCGTCGCGATCATCGACGTGGCGACCTCCTTCGCGGTGACGTAGGGGACGTCGGTCAGGGCCATGTGCCACACGGCCCCCTGCCCCTCCATGGCGTTGACGAGCGCGGCCCGGTTCAGGACGGTGACGAGCTGGGTGGCTTCGGTCTGGTTCACCGGGCTCCTCCTTCGATCTGCTGCAGGTGGATGACGTTTGCCTGGTCGGCGGCCTGGGCTCGCTGCATCTCGGCGGCGAGGATCTGGCCCTGGCGGTCGCGGGGCGGGTCGCGGTGGGCGGGCTCGATGTCGCGCAGCTCGCGCCACTCGTCGATGCGAGCGCGGAGTGTGCCCTTGCGGTGCAGGCCGGTGAGGAGTCCGCCGATGGAACGCACGCCGGGGTCGGCCTTGAGGTCGGCGAGGAAGGCGCGGCGTTCGTCGGCGCTCAGCCCGTGGCTGGCGAGGACGGAGTTCGCGTTGAGCTCGGGCTCGCTCGGCGCCGGCTCGTCGGCTCGCGCGTCACCTTCTGTAGCCGGTGTACCTACGTAAGTAGTAGTAGGGGGACGGGTCGGGCCGGGCCGGGAGGATTCGGGGGCGACTCGGCCACCTGATCGGGTACCCGATGCCTCGCAGAACTCGCAGCCCTCGACGTACAGGCCCTGCTTCTCGTGCCACCGCCGATGGTTCCCACGCTTCCCACCTGCGGATTCAGCCTTCCGCTTCGCCTTCTGGGACCCGGCGTCGGGGTTGTAGTCGGTCCAGTCGTGGAAGTGCCAGCCGTCGTTTTCGTCGACATCCCAGAGGCCGACGGAGACGAGACAAGCGGCTTCGCGACGCGTGCCGGAGAAGAGACGGAGGGCAGACGAAGGCACGTAGCCGTCGTTCTCCTGGGCCGCGCACCAGCTCGCGGCGGACACCCAGAGCGCCCGCGCGCCCTTCGTGGCGCCCAGCCACTTCGGCGACGAGTGCAGCTTGTCGTCGATCTTGGCCCACCCCATCAGGGGGTCTCCTCTCGGTCGTCGTGATGGATCTGCTGGTGCCACAACCGCCCCCAGGGCGTGTCGATGACGTGGCGACCACAGGAGACGCAGGTCATGGCGCCTCCCAGGGGGTCGTGTAGGTGACCACGACGCGGCGGACGACCTCGGTTCCTCGGTGGCCGGAGTAGACGTCCCCGACGAGAGCGCGGGCGTTCTCCTCGCTGGGCCTCATGTCGACCTCGCCGCGATCCATGAGCACGGTCCCGACCGTCTGGCGCAGCCCCCACTCGACGCGCTCGACACGCTTGCCGACCTGCTCGGGCGGTAGGTCGAGATCCAGGTGTCCCTGATCGCGCGTCATGAGCACACCTCGAACAGGTCGGGCTCGGTCCAGGGCACCGCGCTCCTGACGGTCAGCTGCTCGGCGGGCGCCGGTGCGCCGTGGTAGCCGTGGGCGCAGTCGAGGCAGGCGAGCCAGCCCTGGCCGACGTCCCACCACGCCTTGTCGACGACGTGCTCGCTGCCGAATCGCACGACGGTGTCGCCGCTGCGGAACGGGCGCGGGGGCCGCGGCTCGCACCCCCACCAGACGGCGTTGGCCTGGCTCGGGTGGGCGCCGTCGCGCGGGCATCCGGTGGGCCGTGGGCAGGGGTAGGTGCTGTCGCTCATGACGCCCTCCTCGCCCGACGTCGCGCGGCCCGCAGGGAGGCGACCGCGGAGTACAGGTCGCCGTCCGACGCCTGCCCGTTGGCCCACGCCTCGGCGGTGCGCACGACGTCGTCGCGCTTGGCGGCGACCCTCTCGACGCGGCGGGTGGAGTCGCGCATGGCGGCGTCGAACGCGTCCAGGTCGAGCTTCACGAGCCCTCACCTCCCGGCCGCTGCCCGGTCATCAGCGCCACGAGGTCGCGCAGCGTCATGAGCACGTGCTGGTCGCCGGGGTCGGTGGTGCCGCGGCCGTGCCACCGAAGAGCGTTCGCGCGGCGGTTGTTCTCGGACTGCGTCACCGGTTCCAGATGGTCCGGGTTCACACACCGGCGGTTGCGGCACAGGTGGTCGATGTGGAGGCCGGCAGGAATGGGGCCTCGCGCGGCCTCGTAGGCGACGCGGTGAACCTGGGCCGTTCGGGATCCCCCGATGCCGATCCGCCCATAGCCGTTCGCGCTTGTCGCCCCTGTCCACTCGATGCAGTCGCCGGACTGGACCAGCATTTCGGCCATGCGGGCGCCTACGGGCCTCCGCCTTCCGTGACCCTTCTTGAACTTCTTGGCGACCTTGACGCCACACCCGCAGGCGCACGGGTTGATGAGTTTGCGTTGCCAGTTGTTGAGGTTGCTCACGGACGGCCTCCCGTCAGGAGGGCGACCAGGTCGCGAAGGGTGAGGGTCACATACTGATCGCCAGGGTCACCGCGCCCGTGGCGCTTGTGGACGACGAGTCCGACCTGGGCGTCGTCGTTGCGGCGCTCGACGTCGGCCTCTTCCACCCAGGCGGACAGGCTCAGACGAGACACGTTCTTGGCCTCCACGACGACGCGGGCGCCCATGTGGCGCAGGCCGGAGACGTCCCCGCGGTCGTTCGCGCCGCTCTGGCGGCGACGCTCGATGCGGTCGTCGACGTGCTCGGCGAGGTAGCCGACGACGGAGGACTCGAAGCGCGTGCCGGCAGCCTTCGCGGAGGCTCGGTTGCGGGTCATGCCGGCACCCCCAGCTCCGTGGTGCGGGCCCGGACGAACGCGGAAACGGTCACGACGAACTCGGCGCCACCGGAACCGGCGACGGTGCGACCCTCGCGCAGGACGGGGCTCCCGGCCGCGACGAGCTCGAAGCCGTGGCGCCAGGCGACGTCCCGGACGTCGGAGCGAGCCTCGGCCAGGAGGTCGTCCAGGGCGACGGTGTCGTCGACGACGGGCCAGACGGCCATGAAGCGCATCACGAGGTCACCAGCAGCGCGAGTGCGCGGCTGCCCGAGACGGGCACCTCTCCGTCGTCGACCATGCGTGCGGCCAGGGTCGGGGAGCACCCTGCGGCGACCAGTCGGGCGATGTCGCGGGCCCGGTGGACCTCGGCGCCGAAGAAGATGCGGTCGGTGCCGGATCCCTGGAGCCGCACGGGGTGGAGGATGCCCTGACGGCACCAGTGGTCGAGCTGGCGGTAGGTCAGCGGTGCGGTCGCGGTGATCGCTCTGTACCTGAACATCACGCCGCCACCTCCACGCGGTCGTACCCGTCGCGCTCCTCGGGGGTGAAGCCGCCGAAGACGCCGTAGGGCTCCCGGTTGGCTAGGGCGACCTCCAGGCAGCGCCAACGGATCGGGCAGGCGGCGCACACGGCCTTGGCCCGCTGCTCGCGCTCGAATCGCGCCAGCCCGCGCTCCTGCTCCGGGTGAAAGAACGCGTCGTCGGCCTCGGTGAGGTCGGCGGCGACGTCGACCCGGCAGGCTGCCTGGGCGGACTCGTCATGGGTGAGCGCCGAGGTCGCGACCCCGCGCCTCTTGGCTGGCTTCGCTGCCGCGATGCCGTAGCGGCGTCGGATCAGCTGGACGTTGTTGCTGGTGCGGTCGAGCTCCTTGCCGATCTGGACGTCGGAGACGCCCTGCGCGGCCAGCATGGCGATCTGCTGGCGCACCTGCTGCGAGACCCGGGCGCTCACGACTCCTCACCGCCCGTCGCGCCGTCGGCGGCCTTGAGCTCGGCGTTGCGGGCCTCGACCAGCGCGCGGATCTCGGGGCTGGCGGCCTGCCAGATGCGCCGCAGCTCGTCGCGGTCGGTGATCTCGGCGACCTCATCGGCGGTCGGTTCGGGTGCGGTCGGCTCGACGTCGTCGGGCAGCGGCTCGACGGTGAACATGGCCGACTTGCCGCGCGAGACCAGCAGCGGCACGGAGCGCTTCTTGCCGCCGATGTGGCTCATGGCGGCGACACGGGTCCCGCCGACGGCCATGCCGCCGAACTGGACGCGCTCGTCGCAGTAGAGGCGGACCCGGCGGCCGACGTACTGGCTGCCGTCGGCTCCCCAGAGCGCCACGAGCACGCGGCGCATGGACTTGCCGGGGCGCCAGGGTCGGGGGAACTCGGCGAGGTCGACCTGCACGGGCTGCTCGGCGTTGCCCTGACGGACGGCGGCGATGGTGAAGGTTCGGGGCCCGGCGGCGAGGTCGACGGCGTCGAGCTGGTCGGAGTCGGGATGGATGGTGTTGGAGAGGTCCACGGTCAGATCACCACTTCGAAGTCGATGCGCTCGGTCGCGGGCATGCCCTCGACGGCGCGGGTGTAGTTGCTGGTCATGTCGGCGGCGGCCTGCTCGAAGGCTTCGACCGCGGACTGGATCGCCTGGTGCCACTGCTCGTCGGGGTGCACCCGCTTGATGAACAGCGGCATCCCGGCGCAGAAGGACACGTAGTCGCACCAGGCGCGGCCGGAGACGAACAGCCCGGCCTGGACCTGTGCCATGTACTGCGGCGGCACGGCGTCCTCGAGGATCGTGTGCAGGTGGCCCTTCTGGCGGGGGCACTTGATCTCGATCAGGCCGTCGTCGCCGGGGAGTCCGTCGGGGGAGTAGCCGAGCCGCCAGCCGTCCTCCTCGCGGGCCATGAAGCCCATCTCGGCGACGTCGGCACCGGTGTGCTTGGCGTAGGCGACTCGGGCGTGCGGCTCGTGCTCGACGCCGCGCCACATGTCGTCGGTCATGGGCGACGGCTCGGTGTGGCCGGTGATGCGCTCGGCGACCAGGGACGTCACGAGGCCGCGCGAGGTCTCGTTGCGGGCCACCTTGAGCGTGCTCGTGGTGACGAGCTTGCCGACGGTCGACGCCGTGACGATGCCGCGGCGCAGGTCGTGCCACTCGTCCGTGCCCTGGATGACATCGGGGAAGGTGTACAGGCTCATCGCCCGCTCCTCTCGTGGCAGTCGCACCGGCACTCGGTCGGCGCGTCGGTCAGGTCGTCCCAGGCGTCGCCGGCGCAGGCGGCGTGCTTGCCCTGGGCGCAGTCCGGGTTGATGCGGTTCGCGTCGGACAGGCTCATCACGCGGCCCTCCATCCGGTGTCGGCGACGATGCGGGACAGGACGCGGCCGCAGGCGAGGTGGACGTCTCGCACGCGCTCGGCCGCCGCGAGGGCTCCGGCTCGGGTCGCCGCGACGGCGCCCGGCTGGTGACCGTCGGCGTGCTGCGGCTCGCGGATGCAGGGCGCCCACTCGACGCGGTACGTGAAGTCGTAGACCTCGCCGTCGATGACCAGGCCGCTGATCCGCTCTGGCTTCACGAGGGCGTCGTGGGTGAGCCACCACACGGCGTCCTCGAGCGTGGCCTCGGTGGCCACGGGCTGGGAGCGGCGCTCGGCCTCGGCGTGGAGGCGGGAGTCGGTGGGGGACTTCATGACGCACCGCCGTTCGCGATCTCGAGGAGCACGTCGGCGTGGCACGGCTGGTCCAGCGGGCACCAGCAGGCCAGGTCGCGGCCGGCGAGCCGAGCACGGATCTCGGCGACGGTGGGCGCGGTCTGCGGTCGCCAGTCGATCGGCCAGCCGCCTCCGGTGACCCAGGCGCGGTAGCACTCGACGACCTCGGCGCGCGTCATGGCCCGCACGTGAACCTCGGTCACCCGGCCGTTGCCGTGGTGGTAGTCGTGGCGCATCCCCTCGGCGCTGATCCGACCCTCGTACTCCCACGGCTTGCCGCGGTGGTGGATCGCGGGCGTGCGGGCGAGGCCGGACGATCCGCCGATGGTGAACGGGTTGCCCCACTTCGTCGGCCGGGCCACGTTGACCGTGCCCTCGGGCTTGCGCCAGCCCTTCGTGCGGCGGAGCTGGATCCGCTTGGGGGCGGTCATGACGCTTCCTCGACAAGGCGGGTGCGGCGGACGTTGCGGACGCCGTCGCCCTGTTCGGCGAGGCGCCGCAGGCCGGACTCTTGCTGGGCGGTCTCGTGTCCGCTGGCAACCTTGGAGACCGTGTGCCAGTCGGGCCGGTCGGGGGTCTGCATCTCCCAGGTGAGGCGCCATGTCTCGCGGTCCTCCTCGATGAATTCGGCCCCGCAGTCGCACAGGTGCTGGGTGGGGGTGCGGTTCGCGGGGAGGTGTGCGCCGGTCCAGATCGCGGAGTGGCCGCGGCCGGTGTCGTTCGGGCACACGTAGGACGTGTACGGCTTGAGCGTGGTGATCTCGATGTGCTCGCCGTGGTCGTAGTCGCGGTCGCAGGCAGCGCAGATGCGGTGCCCGTTGCGGAACCGCGGGGAGAACTCGAAGTGGTGGGCGCCCATCAGCTCATCACCCCCCGCAGCCCCGAGTCCGCGCCGGGCCCGCCGACGCGCAGGGTCTCGTCGTTGGCCTGCAGCGGCGCCACGAGGTCGTCGCGGCCGTGGCGGGTCAGGAACCGGCGCAGCGAGCGGGGCGCCATGCCGACGCACGCGGCCAGCCCGGACAGGCCCACGCCGTACTTCGCCGCGTCGTGCGCGTCGCCGAGGACCTGGCGCACGCGGGCGGGGTGGTCGATGCGGGTCATGACGTGGCCTCCGCGGTGTACTCGTCCCAGGCGTTCGCGAAGTCCGGGAACCACCGCAGTGCCTCGCGGACCTGCTCCGGCGTCACGCGGTCGCGATAGACCAGGCGGTCGAGGGAGTCCATGCAGTCGTCCAGCGCGCTCTCGACCTTGCGGCGAACGTCCGACTCTGCGATCTCCTCGGGAGTCGGGTTGACGGTGCGGGCCGCGTGGCTCTTAGCGGCGTACCCGTCCTTTTCCTTCGCCGCCGTGAACGTGTCGCGCAGGTGGGCGTCGCGATCGGCGGGGGTCTGCAACGTGACGCCGCAGGTGATGCACTCGGCGTAGTGGTCGGCGCTCATCGGACCGCCTCCCTGTACTCGGTGACGGACGCGGCCAGGTCGCGCAGCAGCTGCGCCGGGTCGGCGCCGGACTTCCACCGGTCCACGACGGCGCAGGCGGCGTCGGCCAGGTCGAGCGTCACGAGCGACGGCGCCTCGGCCTGCGTGCGGGCGTCGGCCAGCGCTCGGTCGAAGCCGTCCATGTCGATGCCGGCGGACGCCATGAGGTCGCGTGCGGCCTGGGGCGGCACCGTCTCCCGCAGCGGGATGTCCAGCGCACGGGCGTCGAGCTCTCCGTACCCGCGCAGGTCGTCCATCTCGGTGGAGCCCGCCGCCGGGACCGGTGTGGGCACGTGCCCGGCGGCGGGGGACCCGGTGTGGACCAGGCGCGGGTAGGGCGCGTCGGTGTCGCGCTCGGGGGAGTGATGGGTCATGACTGCTCCTCGGCGGTGAGGTACGCGGTCGCCTCGAGGGCGAGCACGTCGGGGATGGGGGTGCCGGACTTCGCGGAGACCAGCAGCAGGTCGTGGTGGGCGATCTCCATGCCCTCGGCGTCGGCCTGGAGCTGCTGCACCTCGGCGAACTCCAGGAGCGTCCGACGCCGCGGCCCCTGGTCGCTCGTGTCGTAGGCGGCCGGGACGCGGCAGGACAGGGCCAGCGCGGACCGCTCGTGCTCGGACAGCGGCGCGGCGGGCTCCACCTGCGCGGAGATGAAGTCCTCGACGGCGGACGGGGCCGGCTTGCGCTGCGGGTGCGGGTCGGGCTGCACGATCTTGCGGCCGATGGCGGCCAGGAGGCGGGCGATCATCGGGCCACCTCCGTCACGGCCTCACGGACCCACTCGGGAGCCTCGGACAGCGGGGGCTGCCAGTCGCCGCCCCACGCGACGCTCTTGCGGTGGCGGCCGTAGGTGCCGTCGCGGAGGATCCAGCGGCCCTCGACGGCTACGCGCAGGCCCCAGCGCTCGTGGCGGGTGACGGTGAGCGTGATCGGCTCGACGGTGATCTGCCGGCCGCTCTCGTCCTGCGTGATCGGCACCGACCCGTTCGGGGCGTCGAACGTCCAGGTGCGGGAGGTCAGGGTGGCGCTCATCGGGTCGCCTCCGTCAGGTCGGGCCCGGCGAGCAGCGGGTTGCCGTGCTCGGCGACCATGGCGTCCCACTCGGGCGTCGGCTGGTCGTCCTCCTGGCGGGGCATCGTCGCGGTCAGCTCGACCGGCTCGACGGTGAGGGGCGGGAGTGCGGCGGTGGTTCGCATCGGTGCGGTACCTTTCGGGTGTCGGTGGCGAGTGCTGGTCTTGGCGGATCGGGCGCTCGCCGCTGGTGTGTCAGGACTTCTTGCGGGACCTGGAGCTGCGGCCGGAGGTGCTGGCGGCCACGCGCTGACGGTCGGTCCAGGCGTCGAGGTGGTCGCGGCGGTAGCGGATGTGGCCGCCGAGCTTCACGCGGGGCACCTCGGGGTGGTCCCGGAGCCATGACGGCTTCACCCGCAGGTACTCGGCCGCCTCGTCGCGGGTCATGTAGGAGCTCACGCGGGCACCCCCGCCCCGGCGTACCGGTTGAGGAAGTACTGCTGGCCCTTTCCGGTGACCTTCGGCGTCTTCGAGATCGTCACGTGACCGTCGGAGTGGGTGACGGCCGTCTCCTTGATGCGGAACAGGCCGAGCTCCATCGACCGCTGGGTCGGGGTGTTCCAGTCGGAGCCCTCGCGGCGGATCAGGTAGCCGTCGCGGCGCAGCCACTCGAACAGCCGGGTCCCGCCGACCTCGACGCCGTTCCCGCGCAGGATCTTCGCGAGCTCGCCGACCAGGATGTTCGTCTGGGACGTCGCGACGGCGTCGGCGAAGATCACCTTCGGCGCGTCGGCCGCGACCTTCGCCTCCAGCTCGGCGCGCTGCTCCACCTCGGCGGCCAGCGCCCGGAGCGCCGTGGCGTAGTCCTGGGGGAGCGCGGGGGCGACGGCGTAGGAGCCGGTCTTGCGGATCGCGGGGAGCACGTCGTGGGTGACCCAGCGGCGGACCGGCTCGGCGGCGGGGGAGTCGCTGCGCAGGATGACCGTCCACATGCCGGCTTCGTTGACGGTGGCGCGGTTCGGGGTGCCGGGGGTTCCATCCGTCAGGCGGATGGAACCCTTCTCGTCGTCAGCGAGGCGCGCGAGGACGTTGCCCACGTTGGCGATGCTGAGGATGCGGCAGAGGTCCGCGAGGACGAACCACGGCTCGCCCTGCTCGTCGGTGACGACTCGGACGGCCTGTCCGTCGAAGTCGAAGGGGGTGAGGCTGGTGCTCACGGTAGAATTCCTCTCGGTACGTGGCCCTCGCCCGGTTCTTGGTCGGACTGGCGGGGGCCGCTGTCGACTGAGCGATACCCGATATCGGGTATCAGGCGGCAGGCGTCGGGACGTGGTTCGGGTACAGGTCGGCCACGGGAAGGTGGAGGGTCTCGGCGATGACGGAGAGCTCGCGGGCGGTGAACGGCACCTTGCCGGTCTCCTTGCGCGAGAACGTCATCGGCGTGATGTCGAGCAGCCGAGCCAGGTCCGCCTGCCGCTGCCGGCGGCGGTGCCGGGCTGCCCTCACCTCGTCTCCGATGGCCTGGTCGATGTGGTGCATGTGGACCATGAAACACGATATGGGGTAGCGCGTCAACCGCGACGCGCAAACTTTTTCCTCATTTCGTGTATCACCGGGCTAGGCTGGGCCTCATGACCGGTGTGAACACCTTCGGATCCTCGCTCACCGCTGCCCTCCGGTCCTTCATGACGGAGCACGGGATCACGCAGACCCAGGTTGGCGACTACCTGGGTCGTTCCCAGAACTACGTGCACGGCCGGCTGACGGGTCGCAACGAGCTCAGCGCCGACATCATCGGCGCCGTCGCCGTGCTCGCGCACATCACGCCCCGCGCGCTGATGGTCGAGCTGACAGAGCGGATGTCGCACTGAGGATCGCGTCGGCCAGGTCCCCGTGGATCAGGCAGGCGACGTCGGCGCTCGCGGCCGGGTCGGCGTTGAAGGGGCATCGGGCGGGGCAGTGTGCGACGTTGCAGACGATCTCCATTCCGACACCTTGCCTCGGGCCACCGACAGATTGACCGGATACAGGGGAGGCGTGAACCGATTTCACCCGCTAGGGCTCGATCTCGGCCACCACGGGTGACAGCGACCCGGCCAGAGCTGCCTCGGAAGCCGCGGCCATCGTGTCGAGGTCGTCCGGCATCAGGTGGCCGTAGACGTCGACCGTGACCTTGATGGACGCGTGGCCCAGGCGCCGCTGGATCTGGTCCAGCGACCGGCCCGACGAGAGCATCCACGTCACGTGCGAGTGCCGGATCGAGTGCACGGTGGGCTGCTTGGCGATCCCCGAGGCCGCCACCCACTTCTTCCACCGCTGCCCGAACATCGTGGCCGTCGTGGGCTCTCCGTCGTCCTGCGTGCCGAACACCCAGGCGTGCGGCGGTAGGTCCGCGGTGTGCTCGGCCAGGTGAGCCACGAGCGAGGGGCCGATGCTCACCGAGCGCAGACCTCGGGCGGTCTTCGGTGCGCCCGTCTTGCGCGGCCCGCCCTCGGTCCACTCCCAGGTGCGGCGCACGTCGATGCGCGGGTGCGCGTCGTGCAGGTGCAGGTCTCCCACGCGCAGCGCCAGCGCCTCGCCGATGCGCAGCCCGGTCGCGGCCAGGGTGTGCACCAGGATGCGCCACGGGTCCGGCACGACGGCGTAGACGCGGGAGAACTCCTCGGGCGTGAGGAACACCTTGGGCCGTGTCTCGGTGCGCGGGATCTTGGCGCCGGTCGCGGGGTTCTTCGTCAGCATGTCGTCGAGCACGGCGCGCTTGAACGCCGCCGAGAGCAGCTGGTGCCGGCCGCCGATCGTCTTTCCCGACAGGCCCTGCTTCTCGAGGTCGCCGATCCACTCGGCGACGTCGGTGCGTGACACGGCGGTGATGGGCAGCGCGCCGAGCTGGTGCGTCGCGATGGTGCGCCGGATCGACTCGTACCGCTTGCGGGTGCCGCCCTTGATCCCGGACAGGGCGCCGATGTGCCGGTCGAGCAGGCCGACGACGTCGAGCGTGGCCGGGGCGGCGTCGTCGTGGGCGTCGAGGATCTTGCGGGCGATCTGCGGGCCGTGGCGGTCGATGTCGCGCATGAAGCGGGATGCGGCCTCGGGGTTGTCGAACGTCTCGGAGGTCTGCCGCTTGACCCCGTGCTCGTCGGGCGCCCGGAACAGCACGGTGAGCGTCTGCGTGCCGTCCTTGAGGGTGCGGGTGCGAAGCGATGCCACGGGGTCCTCCATGTTGACTGGTCAACAGATGAGCCTGATTCACTCTGACACAGGCCGACGTGGCCCGACTTCTGATTCTGCCCCTGACCTGCGAACTCGCAGGTCAGGCCGCGTTCCCGTATGGTCCTCCCAAGGAGGGGAGTATCTCCCAAGCGGTGTGGTCGTCATCACGGCCGGCGTGGACGCCGGGTCCGGCCCACCCACCGAGCCGTCCGCGGCCGCGGTGAGAGAGACCTCCGGTGCCCTGCCCTGCGTACCGGAGGAGTCTTCCCGTGGATGTGCCCGTCTGGGCCTGGATCGTCACCGTGCTCGCGATCCTGGCCATGCTCGCCGTCGACTACGTCGGACACGTGCGGACACCGCACGCGCCGACCCTCAAGGAGTCGGCGTGGTGGTCCGTCGCCTACGTCGCGGTCGCCATGATCTTCGGACTGATCGTGCTGGCCGCCTGGGGCCCGCAGTACGGTGGCGAGTACTTCGCCGGGTACATCACCGAGAAGTCGCTCAGCGTCGACAACCTCTTCGTCTTCGTGCTGATCATGACGAGCTTCCGCGTGCCGCGGGAGCATCAGCAGCGTGTGCTGCTCATCGGCATCACCATCGCCCTGGTCCTGCGCACGATCTTCATCTTCGCCGGCGCTGCACTCATCGCGAACTTTGCCTGGATCTTCTACCTCTTCGGCGCCTTCCTCATCTGGACGGCGATCGCCCAGGCCCGCGCGGGCACCGACCACGACGAGGAGTACACCGAGAACGGCGTCCTGCGCCTGACCCGGCGGATCTTCCCGACCACCGACGACTACGTCGACCACCACATGGTCACGACGATCGACGGCAAGCGGTACATCACGCCGATGCTCATCGTCATGATCGCCATCGGCAGCGCCGACCTGCTCTTCGCGGTCGACTCGATCCCGGCGATCTTCGGCCTGACGCAGGAGACGTTCCTGGTGTTCGCCGCCAACGCGTTCTCGCTGCTCGGGCTGCGCCAGCTCTACTTCCTCGTCGACGGGCTCCTCGACCGGCTCGTCTACCTCAACTACGGTCTCGCGGCGATCCTCGGGTTCATCGGCGTCAAGCTGGTCATCCACGCGCTGCACACCAACGAGCTGCCGTTCGTCAACGGCGGTGAGCACGTCGAGGCGATCCCGGAGATCTCCACGACCGTGTCGCTGTCGTTCATCGTCGTCGTGCTGACCATCACGACCGTCGCATCGCTCGCCAGGTCGCGCCGTGACGCACGGGTCGGCAGCCGGACGCCGGAGCGTGACGCGTGACCCACGAGCTTCCCCTGTGGTTCGAGGTCACGGCGCTCGCGGCGATCGGCGTGCTGCTCGTCGTGGACCTCCTGATCGTGGCCCGCCGCCCGCACGTGCCGACGATGAAGGAGAGCAGCCTGTGGGTGGCGTTCTACGTCGCCCTGGCGTTGGCGTTCGGGCTGGTGCTGCTGGCGGTCGGCGGCTCGGCGCCGGCCGGGGAGTTCTACGCCGGCTGGCTCACGGAGTACTCCCTGAGCGTGGACAACCTGTTCGTGTTCGTCATCATCATGTCGCGGTTCGCCGTGCCGCGGGAGCAGCAGCAACGCGTCCTGATGGTCGGCATCATCGTCGCCCTGGTGCTGCGCGCCGGGTTCATCGTGGCGGGTGCGGCGATCATCGAGCAGTTCGTGTGGGTGTTCTACCTGTTCGGTGCCTTCCTGGTCTACACGGCGGTCAAGCTGGTGGTCGGCGACGACGACGAGGAGTACTCCGAGAACGTGGCGATCCGGCTCCTGCGGCGAGTGCTGCCCGTCACGGAGCGCTACGACGGCGGCCGGCTGCGCACGGTCGTGGACGGTCGACGGACCTGGACACCGATGCTCGTGGTGTTCTTCGCGATCGGTTCGACGGACCTGCTCTTCGCCCTCGACTCGATCCCGGCGATCTTCGGCCTCACCCGCGACCCGTTCATCGTGTTCACCGCGAACGTGTTCGCTCTCATGGGACTGCGTCAGCTGTACTTCCTGCTGGGCGGGCTGCTCGAGCGGCTGGTCTTCCTGCCGATGGCGCTGGCGGCGATCCTCGGGTTCATCGGGATCAAGCTCGTCCTGGAGGCGATGGCGGAGAACTCCGTGCCCTTCATCAACGGCGGGCAGCCGATCCGCTGGGTCCCGGAGGTCCCCCTCTGGCTCTCGCTGGTCGTCATCGTCGGTTCGCTGGCGGTGGCGACCGTGGCGAGCCTGCTCACGACCCGCAGCACGACGCCGTCCGACGTCGGCAGGGGCCCGGACGCGTCCTGACGGTGCGGGTCGCCACGGTCTCAGCCGCCGAGGCTGCCGATCACCGGGACCCACTCGCGCGCGGACCGTTCGGTGACGAGCCCGGCGCGCACGAACGGGTCGGCGTCCAGCAGGTGGAGCGCCACCTCGGCGTCCGGTGCCTCGAGGATCAGGAGCGCCCCGGCCGACCGCGCCGCGGTGGCGGGCAGCGGGCCGGAGACCACCACCACCCCGGTGGCGTGCAGGTCGCCGAGGAACTCCCGGTGCTCGGGTCGCACGGCGTCGAGCCGCTCGGGTTCGGCGGCGTAGGTGTAGGTGACAGCGATGATGGCCATGGCCGACATCCAAGCAGATGCGCCCGGGGCCGGTGGGCGTCCGCACCCCACCGACGGGGTGACGCTGTGGCATGGAACACCTGTACGAATGTCGGCGCGGCGCCGTAGGATGCTGCGGTGAGCAACCGCCTCGTCGTCTCCGGTGCCCGTGAGCACAACCTGCGCAACGTCGACCTCGACCTGCCGCGCGACTCGCTCATCGTGTTCACCGGTCTGTCCGGGTCGGGCAAGTCCTCGCTGGCCTTCGACACGATCTTCGCCGAGGGTCAGCGTCGCTACGTCGAGTCGCTGTCCGCGTACGCGCGGCAGTTCCTCGGGCAGATGGACAAGCCCGACGTCGACTTCATCGAGGGGCTGAGCCCTGCGGTGTCGATCGACCAGAAGTCGACCAACCGCAACCCGCGCTCGACGGTCGGCACCATCACGGAGGTCTACGACTACCTGCGGCTGCTCTTCGCGCGGGCCGGCACCCAGCACTGCCCGGTGTGCGACGAGCCCGTCCAGGCGCAGACCCCGCAGCAGATCGTGGACAAGATCCTGGAGCTGCCCGAAGGGACGCGATACCAGGTGCTCGCCCCGGTGGTGCGGGGGCGCAAGGGGGAGTACGCCGAGCTCTTCTCCGAGCTGCAGACCCAGGGGTTCGCCCGGGCGCGCGTGGACGGCGAGGTGGTCCAGCTCGCCAGCCCGCCCGCGCTGGAGAAGAAGCTCAAGCACGACATCGAGGTCGTCGTCGACCGGCTGGTCGCCCGGGAGGGCGTCCAGCGCCGGCTGACGGACTCCGTCGAGACGGCGCTCGGCCTGGCGGGCGGTCTGGTGATGGTCGAGCTGGTGGACGCCGGCATCGACGATCTCGACCGGGTGCGCAAGTACTCCGAGAAGCGGTCCTGCCCCAACGACCACCCGCTGAGCCTCGACGAGATCGAACCGCGGACGTTCTCGTTCAACGCGCCGTACGGGGCGTGCCCCGAGTGCACCGGGATCGGGTTCCGCCTCGAGGTCGACCCGGAGCTCGTGGTCCCGGACCCGGAACGGACGTTGCGCGAGGGCGCGGTGGCGCCGTGGGCGCAGACCTCGTCGGAGTACTTCGAGCGGGTCCTCACGGCGCTCGCGGAGGAGATGACGTTCTCCCTCGACGTCCCCTGGCGCGCGCTGCCTGCCCGGGCACGCGAGGCGATCCTGCACGGGCGCAACCACAAGGTGCACGTGCGCTACCGCAACCGCTGGGGCCGCGAACGGCAGTACTCCACGGGCTTCGAGGGGGCCATCACCTTCATCGAGCGGCGGCACTCCGAGACGGAGTCGGACTGGTCGAAGGACCGTTACGAGGCGTTCATGCGTCAGGTGCCGTGCCCGACGTGCTCGGGCGCCCGGCTCAAGCCGGAGGTCCTGGCCGTCAAGGTGGGGTCCAAGTCCATCTGGGACGTCTGCCGCCTGCCGATCGCCGACGCCAAGGAGTACCTGGACGCCCTCGAGCTCGGGACGCGGGAGCGGGCGATCGCGGCCGAGGTCCTCAAGGAGATCCACGCCCGGCTCGGGTTCCTGCTCGACGTGGGTCTGCACTACTTGACCCTGGAGCGCGCGGCCGGCACGCTCTCCGGGGGCGAGGCGCAACGGATCCGCCTGGCCACGCAGATCGGTTCGGGACTGGTGGGCGTGCTGTACGTGCTCGACGAACCGAGCATCGGCCTGCACCAGCGGGACAACCGGCGCCTCATCGACACGCTGAGCCGGCTGCGGGACCTGGGCAACACCCTCATCGTGGTCGAGCACGACGAGGACACGATCCGCTCCGCCGACTGGATCGTCGACGTCGGCCCCGGCGCGGGGGAGCACGGCGGGCAGGTCGTGCACTCCGGCGACTACGCCGGTCTGCTCGAGGCCGAGGGATCGATGACCGGTGCCTACCTGGCGGGACGCCGCGCGATCGCGCTGCCGGCGACCCGGCGTGGCGTCGACCGCAAGCGTCAGCTCACCGTCGTGGGAGCGCGCGAGAACAACCTGCGTGACATCGACGTCTCGTTCCCCGTGGGGGTGCTCACCGCCGTCACGGGTGTGTCCGGCTCGGGGAAGTCGACCCTGGTGAACTCGATCCTGCACACGGTGCTCGCCAACGAGCTCAACGGGGCGCGTCAGGTGGCCGGGCGCCACACCCGCGTCACCGGCACGGACCACCTGGACAAGGTGGTGCACGTCGACCAGGGGCCGATCGGCCGCACGCCGCGGTCCAACCCGGCCACGTACACCGGGGTCTGGGACCGGGTGCGCAAGATCTTCGCCGAGACCGAGGAGGCCAAGGTCCGCGGCTACGGGCCCGGCCGGTTCTCGTTCAACGTCAAGGGCGGTCGCTGCGAGGCCTGCTCGGGTGACGGCACGCTGAAGATCGAGATGAACTTCCTGCCGGACGTCTACGTCCCGTGCGAGGTGTGCCACGGCGCCCGGTACAACCGGGAGACCCTCGAGGTCCACTTCAAGGGCAGGACGGTCGCCGACGTGCTCGACATGCCGATCGAGGAGGCCGCGGAGTTCTTCGCCGCGTTCCCGGCGATCTCCCGGCACCTGACCACGCTGGTGGAGGTCGGCCTGGGGTACGTCCGGCTGGGTCAGCCCGCACCGACGCTGTCCGGGGGCGAGGCGCAGCGCGTCAAGCTCGCCAGCGAGCTGCAGAAGCGGTCCACGGGGCGCACGGTCTACGTGCTCGACGAGCCGACGACGGGGCTGCACTTCGAGGACATCCGCAAGCTGCTGGGTGTGCTGCAGTCCCTGGTCGACAAGGGCAACACCGTGCTGGTCATCGAGCACAACCTGGACGTGATCAAGTCTGCGGACTGGATCGTGGACATGGGTCCCGAGGGCGGCTCGGGCGGCGGGCTGGTCGTGGCCGAGGGCACCCCGGAGGAGGTCGCCCGGGTCGAGGCGAGCCACACGGGGCGCTTCCTGGCCGAGATCCTCGAGACGCTCCCCGACGTGCCCGTGGACCCTCCGGCACCGCCGGTGTCCGCACCGACCGGAGCACGCGGGAAGGCCGGGAGCCGGGCACGCGCCGCCAAGCGCCGCGCAGCCTGACCCCCTACGGTGTCGCCATGGGAGCCCACCACTCGTACGCCGTCACCGTCACCTGGCCCACCGCCTCGCTCGACGCCGGCAGCCCGGCCGGCGCGACGTCGTCGTACACCGCGTACACCCGCGACCACGACGTCGCCCTGCCCGGCCGGCCCGTGCTCCCCGGCAGTGCCGACCCGGCGTTCCGGGGGGATCCCGAGCGGTTCAGCCCCGAGGACCTGTTCGTGGCGAGCCTGGCGCAGTGCCACATGCTGTGGTTCCTGCACCTGGCGGCCGAGGCCGGTGTCGTCGTGCGCGAGTACTCCGACGACGCCACCGGGACCATGCGCGTCGAGGGCCGTGGTGAGGGGCAGTTCTCCGACGTCACGCTCCACCCGCGCATCGTCGTCGATCCGGGGGAGAAGGCCGACGACGAGCACGTCGCGGCGTTGCACGAGCGCGCCCACGCGCTCTGCTTCCTGTCCCGCAGCGTCAACTTCCGGGTCCTGGTCGAGCCCGCGCCGCTGCACCTCACCTCGGACGCGACCTGACCGGTCGGACGGCCCCGGCCGTTCCTGCCGTGTCGGCGCGCTGACCTAGTCTGTGCCCATGGCCGACCCAGCGACCTACCGACCGAAGCCGGGGGAGATCCCGACGTCGCCGGGCGTGTACCGGTTCCGCGACCCGCACGGCCGCGTCATCTACGTCGGCAAGGCGAAGAACCTCCGCCAGCGGCTGTCCAGCTACTTCCAGGACGTCGCCAACCTGCACCACCGCACCCAGCAGATGGTCACCACGGCCGCCTCCGTGGAGTGGACCGTCGTCGAGACGGAGGTCGAGGCGCTCGCGCTCGAGTACACGTGGATCAAGGAGTACGACCCGCGGTTCAACGTCAAGTACCGCGACGACAAGTCGTACCCCTACCTGGCGGTGACGATGGGCGAGGAGATCCCTCGCGCCCAGGTGATGCGCGGGACCAAGCGTCCCGGGACCCGGTACTTCGGCCCGTACGGTCACGCCTGGGCGATCCGCGAGACGCTGGACCTGCTGCTGCGGGTGTTTCCCGTGCGGACCTGCTCGGCCGGTGTCTACCGTCGGGCCCAGCAGTCGGGCCGGCCGTGCCTGCTGGGCTACATCGACAAGTGCTCGGCGCCGTGCGTCGGACGGATCGGCCCGGACGAGCACCGTGCGCTGGCCGACGACCTGTGCGACTTCATGGCGGGGGACACCGGTCGCTTCGTCAAGCGTCTGGAGCGGCAGATGGCGCAGGCGGCGGCGGAGATGGAGTACGAGCAGGCTGCACGACTCCGCGACGACCTGGCTGCCCTGCGGCGTGTGACGGAGAAGAACGCCGTCGTGCTGTCCGACGCCACCGACGCCGACGTCTTCGCCCTGGACGGTGACGAGCTCGAGGCCGCCGTCCAGGTCTTCCACGTGCGCGGTGGTCGGATCCGCGGCCAGCGCGGCTGGATCGTGGAGCGTGTGGAGGACATCAGCGACGGCGAGCTGGTGGAGCATCTGCTCCAGCAGGTCTACGGCGTGGTCGAGGACACGCGTGATCCGCGGACCTCGGACCGTCAGACTCGTGCCGCGGCCCGGGACGCGGTGCCCCGCGAGGTCCTCGTGCCGGTGCTGCCGCCGGACGTCGAGGAGATCGCCACCTGGTTGACCGGCCTGCGCGGCGCCAGGGTCGACGTCCGCGTACCGCGACGGGGCGACAAGCGAGAGCTGGCCGCGACCGTGCGCGCCAACGCCGAGCAGGCACTCGTCCTCCACCGCACCCGCCGCGCCGGGGACCTGACCACCCGCAGCCAGGCGCTGTCGGAGCTGCAGGACGCGCTGGGGCTCGACGAGGCACCGCTGCGGATCGAGTGCTACGACGTGTCGCACACCCAGGGGTCCTTCCAGTCGGCCTCGATGGTCGTGTTCGAGGACGGGCTCCCGCGCAAGGGCGAGTACCGCTCGTTCTCGGTCCGCGGACCCGATGGCGACGGTGCGGCCGACGACACGGCCGCCATGCACGAGGTCATCACGCGCAGGTTCCGCCGGTACCTCGCCGAGCAGCACGCCCACGGCGAGATCGGCGCGGTCGAGGGCGCCGTCCCGGGCGGCGAGGTGCGGGCGGCCGCCGAGCCCGAGGAGAAGCGCCGGTTCGCCTACCCGCCGAACCTGGTGGTCGTCGACGGCGGTCCGCCCCAGGTGGCGGCAGCGGCGCGTGCGCTCGCGGAGCTGGGCATCACCGACGTCGCGCTGTGCGGGCTGGCCAAGCGGCTCGAGGAGGTCTGGGTGCCGGGCGACGACTACCCGGTGATCCTCCAACGCTCCTCCCAGGGGCTCTACCTCCTGCAGCGGGTGCGTGACGAGGCGCACCGCTTCGCCATCGCGCAGCACCGGCGGCGTCGCAGCAAGGGCATGACGGTCTCGGTGCTCGACGACGTCCCCGGCCTCGGACCGGCACGGCAGAAGGCGCTGCTGGCCCGGTTCGGCTCCGTGAAGCGGATGCGCTCGGCGAGCGTGGCGGAGATCGCCGAGGTCAAGGGGATGGGACGGCGGACGGCGCAGGCCGTGGCGGACGCCCTGGCGGGGCCCGGGACTGGCATGCTGGACCCATGAGCGAACCGTCGCCCATCACCGTCCCGCAGGGCATCCCCGAGATCGAGGCCGCCTCGCACACCCCCGAGCGCTCGGACCCGGAGGTGCTCATCATCACGGGCATGTCCGGGGCCGGTCGCACCCGCGCGGCCGGCGTCCTGGAGGACCTCGACTGGTTCGTGGTGGACAACCTCCCGCCGATGATGATCGTCCCGCTCGTGGACCTCATGACGAAGGCGGGGTCGTCGGTGGAGCGGCTCGCCGTCGTCGTCGACGTGCGGGGGCGCGAGTACTTCTCCGAGCTGGCCCAGGCCCTGGACCACCTGCGCTCGTCCGGCGTCAGCTACCGGATCCTGTTCCTCGACGCCACCGACGAGGTGCTGGTGCGCCGGTTCGAGAGCGTGCGGCGTCCGCACCCGTTGCAGGGCGACGGGCGCATCCTGGACGGCATCGGCACCGAGCGTCGGATGCTGGCCTCGATCGCCGAGCGCGCCGACGTCGTCGTGGACACCTCCGGCCTGTCGGTGCACGACCTCGCCAAGGAGGTCCGGGACGCCGTCGCGGGCGGTTCGGTCGACTCGCTGCGCATCAACGTCCTGGCCTTCGGCTTCAAATACGGGCTGCCCCTGGACGCCGACCACGTCGCCGACGTCCGGTTCCTGGCGAACCCGTACTGGATCACCGAGCTGCGGCACCTGACCGGACAGGACGACGCCGTGCGCGACTACGTGCTCGCGCGGCCGGGCGCGCTGGAGTTCGTGGAACGGTACGTCGCCGCCCTGGAGCCGGTGCTGGCCGGCTACCTCGCCGAGGAGAAGCGCTACGCGACCATCGCCGTCGGGTGCACGGGGGGCAAGCACCGCTCCGTGGCGATCGCGGGGGAGATCGCGGCCCGCCTGCAGGCGGCCGGGCACCGCGTCACCGTGAACGCACGGGACCTCGGGAAGGAGTAGACACTGACGTCGAGCACACCGGGCCGGCTCCCCGGGGCACCTCGTGCCCGCGCCGGCGACGCCGGCCCCGCGGTCGTCGCCCTCGGCGGTGGGCACGGTCTCTCCGTCACCCTGGAGGCACTGCGCCTGCTCTCCGAACGACTGACGGCCGTCGTGACGGTCGCCGACGACGGCGGCTCGTCCGGCCGGTTGCGCACCGAGCTGGAGGTGCTGCCTCCCGGTGACCTGCGCATGGCGTTGGCCGCCCTGTGCGACGACTCCGAGTGGGGGCGCACCTGGAGCGACCTGCTGCAGCACCGGTTCTCCTCCGGGGGCGACCTCGACGGCCATGCGATGGGCAACCTGCTGATCGTCTCGTTGTGGGAACGCCTGGGGGACACGGTGGCCGGTCTGGACTGGGTCGGGCGCCTGCTCGGTGCCCGCGGACGCGTGCTGCCGATGGCCTCGGTGCCCCTCGTGGTCGAGGCCGACGTCACCCGGGACGGGGTGGCCTCGACCGTGGTGGGGCAGAGCCGGGTGGCCGTCACGGACGGCCGCATCGAGCAGCTGCGCCTGGTGCCCGTCGACCCTCCGGCGTGCCCCGAGGCGGTCCAGGCGGTGCGGGACGCGGACTGGGTGGTGATGGGGCCGGGGTCCTGGTACTCGTCGGTGCTCGTGCACCTGCTCGTGCCCGGTCTCGCAGCAGCGCTGCACTCCACGAGCGCGCGTCGGTGCCTGACCCTGAACCTGAGCGCCGACCAGGGAGAGACCCACGGGTTGTCCGCACCGGCGCACCTGGAGGCGCTGCACCGGCACGCCCCGGAGCTGCAGGTGGACGCCGTGCTGGCCGACCCCTCGACCGTCGCGGACGCCGACGCCCTCGAGAGCGCCGCACGGTCCCTGGGCGCACGGTTGTACGTGCGTCGGGTGCGGCGCGGGGACGGGTCGCCGCGGCACGACCCGCTGCGGCTGGCGGCGGCCTACCGCGACGTCTTCGAAGGGGCCGACGACGGCGCCGGGCGCCCGGGGTGACGACGCCCGGCGCTCCCGCTCCCGGCGCGGCGTGCCCGGCGTGTCGTGGCAGGATGACGCCATGGCGCTGACGACAGAGGTGAAGGACGAGCTGTCCCGGTACACGGTGACCCGGACGTCGTGCCGCAAGGCCGAGGTGTCGGCGATGCTCCGGTTCTCCGGCGGGTTGCACATCATCTCCGGGCGGGTGGTGATCGAGGCGGAGCTCGACTCCGAGGAGGTCGCGGCCCGGCTGCGCCGAGCGATCGCGGACCTCTACGGGCACGCCAGCGAGCTGATCGTGGTCCGTGCGGGTGGTCTGCGCAAGAACGACCGGTACGTGGTGCGGGTGGTCCGCGACGGTGAGTCGCTGGCGCGCCAGACGGGGCTGCTCGACATGCGAGGGCGCCCGGTCCGTGGACTGGCACCGGAGGTCGTCTCCGGCGGCGTCGACGAGGCGGAGGCCGTGTGGCGAGGAGCCTTCCTGGCGCACGGCTCCCTGACCGAGCCGGGGCGCTCGATGTCGATGGAGGTGACCTGCCCGGGCCCGGAGGCCGCACTGGCCCTGGTGGGCGCGGCGCGACGGCTCGGCGTCCAGGCGCGCTCCCGCGAGGTGCGGGGGGTCGACCGTGTCGTGGTGCGTGACGGCGACGCGATCAGCGACCTGCTCGCGCGCATCGGCGCCGTGCGGACCCGCCGCGTCTGGGAGGAGCGTCGGGCCCGTCGTGAGGTCCGGGGGACCGCGAACCGGCTGGCCAACTTCGACGACGCCAACCTGCGCCGCTCCGCGCGCGCCGCCGTCGCGGCGGGCGCCCGGGTGCAACGGGCGTTCGAGATCCTCGGTGACGAGGTGCCCGATCACCTGCGCCAGGCCGGTGAGCTGCGGCTGGCGAACAAGCAGTCGTCGTTGGAGGAGCTGGGCCAGCTCGCGGACCCGCCGCTGTCGAAGGACGCGGTGGCCGGGCGCATCCGCCGGCTGCTGTCGACGGCGGACAAGCGCGCCCTGGAGCTCGGTGTCCCGGACACCGAGGCAGGTCTGTCCCCGGACCTCCTGGACCTGTGACCGGTGGCCCGTCCAGAGGTCGGACCACACGTCTCACGGAGTACCGTGCTCGGCGACGGTCAACGGATGGGTATAGGCTCGTCGACGTCAGGTGACGACGGTGTGACCCTGGACAGACGTCCCGGACCTCTACGTCGCGGGCTTTCCCAGGGCTTGCGCCGTGACCAGGAGCGCGCCGCCGGCGCGCCAGAGAATGGCATCAACCGTGTGCGCCGGTCCCGATCCGGCGCGCCCTGAGGAGGGCTATCGTGACCATCCGCGTCGGTATCAACGGCTTCGGCCGCATCGGACGTAACTTCTACCGGGCTCTCGTGGAGTCGGGTGCGGACATCGAGGTCGTGGGCGTCAACGACCTGACGGACAACAAGACGCTCGCCCACCTGCTCAAGTACGACACGACGCTCGGCCGCTTCGGCAAGACCGTCGAGTTCGACGACGAGAACATCATCGTCGACGGCGCGAAGATCCGTGCGCTCGCCGAGCGCGACCCGGCGAACCTCCCCTGGGGCGAGCTCGGCGCGGACGTCGTCATCGAGTCGACCGGCTTCTTCACGGACGCGACCAAGGCCAAGGCGCACATCGACGCCGGCGCCAAGAAGGTCATCATCTCCGCCCCGGCGAAGAACGAGGACGCGACGTTCGTCATGGGCGTCAACAGCGACCAGTACGACGCGGCCGCGCACCACGTCATCTCGAACGCGTCCTGCACCACCAACTGCCTGGCCCCGCTGGCCAAGGCGCTCAACGACTCGATCGGCATCGAGCGTGGCCTCATGACCACGATCCACGCCTACACGGGTGACCAGAACCTGCAGGACGGTCCGCACAAGGACCTGCGCCGCGCCCGTGCGGCCGCGCAGAACATCGTGCCGACCACGACGGGCGCGGCCAAGGCCGTCGCGCTGGTGCTCCCCGAGCTCAAGGGCAAGCTCGACGGCTACGCCCTGCGCGTGCCCGTCATCACCGGCTCGGCGACCGACCTCACCTTCGAGGCCCCCCGGGAGGTCACGGTCGAGGAGGTCAACGCCGCGGTCAAGGCTGCCGCCGAGGGCCCGCTCAAGGGCGTGCTGTCCTACGTCGAGGACGACATCGTCTCCTCCGACATCGTGACGGACCCGCACCAGAGCATCTTCGACGCGAAGCTCACCAAGGTGATCGGCAACCAGGTCAAGGTCGTCTCCTGGTACGACAACGAGTGGGGCTACTCCAACTCGCTCGTCTCGCTGACCGAGCTCGTCGGCTCCCAGCTCTGACGAACAGGCTCGTCAGAGCGTGACCACGACGTCCGCGGGAGCGCGGCCCGCCCGTCCTCGTGACGTGCGGACCGCCCTCCCGCGGACGTCGTCGTGTCACCGCACGTCCACCCTCCCGTCCCCTCCGTACGAGGTGAGCTCATGAAGACGATCGACTCTCTCGGCGACCTGCGCGGCAAGCGCGTCCTGGTCCGCTCCGACTTCAACGTGCCGCTGGACGGCACCACCATCACCGACGACGGCCGCATCCGCGCCGCGTTGCCGACGCTCACGCGCCTGGTCGACGCCGGCGCCCGCGTCGTCGTCACGGCTCACCTGGGCCGGCCGAAGGGCACGCCCGACCCGACGTTCTCGCTGGCCCCCGTCGCCCAGCGTCTCGGCGAGCTGCTGGGTCAGGACGTCGCGCTGGCCGGCGACCTGGTCGGCGAGTCGGCCCGTGCCACCGTCGCCGGGCTGTCCGACGGCCAGGTCGCGCTGCTGGAGAACGTCCGTTTCGACGCCCGGGAGACCTCGAAGGTCGACGCCGAGCGCGCCGAGCTGGCCTCCGAGCTGGCCGAGCTGGCGGACGCGTTCGTCTCGGACGGCTTCGGAGTCGTGCACCGCAAGCAGGCGTCGGTCTACGACGTCGCGCAGGTGCTGCCGGCCGCCGCCGGCGAGCTCGTGCTGAAGGAGGTGGAGTCGCTCTCGCGCGCCACCACCGACCCGCAGCGCCCCTACGCCGTCGTGCTGGGCGGTTCCAAGGTCTCCGACAAGCTCGGTGTCATCGCCAACCTGCTGACCAAGGCCGACCGGCTCCTCATCGGCGGTGGCATGGTCTTCACCTTCCTGGCCGCCAAGGGGCACTCGGTGGGATCCTCGCTTCTCGAGGAGGACCAGGTCGAGACCGTGCGCGGCTACCTGGCCGAGGCCGAGGCCAACGGCGTCGAGATCGTGCTGCCCACGGACATCGTGGCGGCCGACTCGTTCGCGGCGGACGCGCCCCACACGACCGTCGCCGCCGACGCGATCCCCGACGGCACCATGGGTCTGGACATCGGCCCGGACTCGGGTGCGCTGTTCGCGGCCAAGCTCGCCGACGCGCGGACCATCGCCTGGAACGGGCCGATGGGCGTCTTCGAGTTCGACGCGTTCGCCGGCGGCACCCGTGCGGTCGCCCAGGGCATCGTCGACGCGACGTCGAACGGCGGGTTCTCGATCGTCGGTGGTGGCGACTCCGCGGCCGCCGTCCGCATCCTCGGGTTCGACGAGGCCGGCTTCAGCCACATCTCGACCGGTGGTGGCGCGAGCCTCGAGCTGCTGGAGGGCAAGGAGCTGCCCGGCCTGACGGTCCTGGCCGACTGAGGCGATCCGGCCCCTGCACGACACCATTCCCACGACACGAAGGACATGACTGTGGCCACGAACCGCACGCCGCTGATGGCGGGCAACTGGAAGATGAACCTGGACCATGCCGAGGCGATCGCCACGGTCCAGAAGCTGGCGTGGACGCTCAAGGACGCCGGGCACGACTACGCAGCGGTCGAGGTGGCGGTCCTGACGCCCTTCACCGACCTCCGCTCGGTGCAGACCCTCGTCGACGCCGACAAGCTCGAGATCCGGTACGGCGCGCAGGACGTCTCGCAGCACGGGTCGGGCGCCTACACCGGCGAGGTCTCCAGCGCGATGCTGGCCCGTCTGGGCTGCAGCTACGTGGCGGTCGGGCACTCCGAGCGGCGTGAGTACCACGCCGAGGACGACGCCCAGGTGAACGCCAAGATCAAGGCGGCGTTCGCCCGGTCGATCACGCCGATCCTCTGCGTCGGCGAGGGCCTGGACGTCCGCAAGGCGGGCGAGCAGGTCTCCTTCACGCTGGCGCAGCTCGACGGTGCCCTCGAGGGCGTGCCGGCCGACCAGGCCAAGGACCTCGTCGTCGCCTACGAGCCCGTCTGGGCCATCGGCACGGGTGAGGTCGCCACGCCGGAGGACGCGCAGGAGGTCTGCGGCGCCATCCGTTCCCGGCTCGCGGAGCTGTACGACGCCGAGCTCGCCGCGGGGGTGCGTGTCCTGTACGGCGGGTCGGTCAAGTCGGGCAACGTCGCGCAGATCATGGCGCAGCCCGACGTCGACGGCGCGCTGGTCGGTGGCGCGAGCCTCGACCCGCAGGAGTTCGCGAAGATCGCGCGCTACCAGTCGCACGTGGCCTGAGGCCGCGTCGGTCCGGCGGGCACGCCCGCCGGACCTCCCGAACGCCTCCCGTGGTGGTCGGACCCCGGTCAAGACAGGGGTTGGCCACGGGAGGCGTTCGTCACCTAGTCTTGACCCCGCCGGGTAGGTCCGGCACCGACAGCCCGCCGTGAGGCGGCCGAGAGCCGAGGACATCCATGTTCGCCGCGTTGACCATCCTCCTGAACGTACTGCTGGTGCTCACCAGCGCGTTCCTGATCCTGCTCATCCTCATGCACAAGGGGAAGGGCGGCGGTCTGTCCGACATGTTCGGCGGGGGGATGTCCAGCGCCGCGGGCAGCTCCGGGGTCGCCGAGCGCAACCTGAACCGCATCACCGTGGGCATCGCCCTGGTGTGGTCGGTCACCGTGGTGCTCCTCGGGATCGCCACCAAGGTGAGCTGACGGGAGTCGCCCGGACGGCGGCGCCGGGCATGACGAGGGCCCTCCCCACCTATCGGCGCCGCGGGTGGGAGCGGGCCCACAGACTCGAAGGTGAGGACGACACGTGGCATCTGCCGGACACGCGATCCGTGGCTCCCGCGTCGGTGCGGGACCGATGGGGGAGCAGGAACGGGGTGAGGCTGCGCCGCGCACGCAGGTCTCCTACTGGTGCCTCAACGGGCACTGCACCTCGCCGAGCTTCGCGCTGGGAGAGGGGATCGAACCGCCCGAGACCTGGGACTGTCCGCGGTGCGGGTTCCCCGCGGGCCAGGACCCGTCCGAGCCTCCGGCCCCGCTGCGCAACGAGCCGTACAAGACGCACCTGGCGTACGTGAAGGAGCGTCGCTCCGAGGAGGACGGCGCCGCCCTCCTCGACGAGGCGCTGGCGTCGCTGCGGGCGCGACGGGGTCGCTGACGCCCCGTCCGTCGCAGTTCGCACGACAGGGGGCAGGCCATGACGGCCTGCCCCCTGTCGTGGCTCTGCGCACCGACGCTGCGGCGCGCTCGCGTCGCTGCGGACCGCCCGGCGATGAGGCGGGACACGGCGTCACACGACGCCGCCGCGGTCCGCCGTCGCGCTCAGCCCCGTGCCGACGCGGCAGCGGCGTCGAGCAGCCACAGCGTGCGGTGCCGGCCGACGGCCCGGACCGCCGGGACCTGCGTGACGGGACCGTCCGCCAGCGCGGCTGCGGCGCGTTCGGCCTTCTCCGCCCCTGCGGCCACCACCCAGACCTCCTCGGCGCGCCCGATCGCCGCGAAGGTCAGCGAGACGCGTTCGGGCGGGGGCTTCGGCGATCCGTGGACCCCGACCGTCCAGCCGGGCGCCCCGAGTGCGGGATGCTCGGGGAAGAGCGAGGCGACGTGCCCGTCCGGACCCATGCCCAGCAGCAGGACGTCGAACGCGGGTGTCGTCCCGTCGTCGGCGAAGGCGGCGAGCTCGGCGGCGTAGGCCTCGGCCGCCGCCTCGGGGGTGCGGGCCTCGCCCGGGCCGTCGCCCCGTGCGGGAACCGCATGGATGTTCGCCTCCGGGAGCCCGTCGGAGGACACGAGGCCGTCGAGCAGCGCGTCCCGCGCCTGGGTCTCGTTGCGGTCGGGGTCCCCGGCGGGCAGGAAACGCTCGTCGCCCCACCACAGGTGGACGCCGGACCAGTCCACGGCCCTGCGCAGCTCGCTGGCGGCCACGGCGGCGAGCGTCCTGATGCCCACGGTGCCGCCCGTGAGCACGAGGTGCACGGGCGTGCGCACCGACTGGACGTCGAGGACGCGGGTCAGCAGCCGGGCCGCCGCGGCGTCCGCCAGGATCGCCGCGTCGGGGTGGACGACGACGAGCCGGGTGCTCATGCGCTCGCCTCCACCGTGGCGATGCGACCGAGGCCCTTGCCCAGGACCTGTCCGTAGATCTCGTCGGGATCCAGCCGGCGCAGCTCCTCGATGAGTGCCTCCGAGAGCGATCGGATGGGCAGCGCCATGTGGCGCGCCGGCTTGCCCGGCTCGGTGATGGTCACCACGCGCCCGTCAGGGCGATCCAGGACGATCTCACCGCTCTTGCGCTCCAGCACCACCCGCGTGATCGCGTCGGAACCGTCGGTGCGGACGACCGTCGCCGGGCAGCGCAGCTTCAGGCCGAGCCAGGCGGCCAGGAGGTCGAGCGAGGTGTGCTGCGCCTCGCCCTCCACGCGCACGGAGGTGACCGGCTCGTACGGCGGCTGGTCGACGGCCGCCGCGATGAGCCCGCGCCACAGGGTCACGCGCGCCCACGCGAGGTCGGTGTCCCCCTCGGTGAACGCCGACGCGAGCCGGGCGAGCATCGCCACGGGGTCGGCCGCCTTGGTGGTGTCGGTGATGCGACGCTGCGCCATGGCCCCCAGCGGGTCCTCGACGGGTGCGTCCGGCCCGCCCGTGGGCCACCAGACCACGATGGGGGCGTCCGGCAGCAGCAGCGGCATCACGAGGGTGTCGGTGTGGTCCTGCAGGGGTTCGGCGCAACGCAGCACGACCACCTCGGACGCTCCGGCGTCGCCACCGACCCTGATCTGGGCGTCGAGGCGGCCCGACGTGGCGTGCGGGGCGCCGGGCGCGACGACGACGACGCGGCAGGGGTGCTCGTGGCTGGCCTCGTTGGCGGCGACCACCGCTGCCTCGATGTCGGCCTCGATCGCGACGACCACGAGGGTCAGCACGCGGCCGAGCGCGACGGCGCCGCCCTCGTCGCGCAGCGAGTCGAGCCGCTTGCTGACCGCGTTGGTGGTGGTGTCCGGCATGTCGATGATCATGGGTGCTCCTTCGTCGTGCCGGCGGGTCAGGGACGGCGCCAGGTGCGGCCGTCGCGGGCCAGCATGGCGTCGGCGGACGCGGGGCCCCAGGTGCCCGCCGGATAGGGTTCCGGGGCGCCGTGGCCGGCCCAGTGCGCGATGACGGGGTCGAGGATCTTCCAGGAGAGCTCGACCTCCTCGCGCGTCGGGAACAGCGGCGGGTCGCCGAGGAGCACGTCGAGGATCAGCCGCTCGTAGGCCTCGGGGGAGGACTCGGTGAACGAGTGCCCGTAGCCGAAGTCCATCGTGACGTCGCGGACCTCCATCGCCGTGCCGGGCACCTTGGCCCCGAACCGCAGCGTGACGCCCTCGTCCGGCTGCACGCGGATGACCAGGGCGTTGGACCCGAGATCCGAGGTCAGGGACGACTCGAAGGGCAGGTGCGGTGCCTTCTTGAACACGACCGCCACCTCGGTCACCCTCCGGCCCAGGCGTTTGCCGGTGCGCAGGTAGAACGGGACACCGGCCCAGCGGCGGTTGTCGATGTCGAGGCGCACGGCCGCGTACGTCTCCGTCGTGGAGTCGGGGTTGAAGCCCTCCTCCTCGAGGAACCCGACGACCTTCTCGCCGCCCTGCCACGCCGAGGTGTACTGCCCGCGGGCGGTGTGGCGGTTCAGGTCGCGGGGGAGGCGCACCGACGACAGCGCCTTGATCTTCTCCGCACGCAGGGCGTCGGCGTCGAAGTCGACGGGCTCCTCCATCGCGACCAGCGCGAGGAGCTGCAGCAGGTGGTTCTGGATCACGTCGCGCGCCGCACCGACGCCGTCGTAGTAGCCGGCCCGCCCGCCGATGCCGATGTCCTCGGACATCGTGATCTGCACGTGGTCGACGTAGTTGTTGTTCCACAGCGGCTCGAAGAGCTGGTTGGCGAAGCGCACCGCCAGGATGTTCTGGACGGTCTCCTTGCCGAGGTAGTGGTCGATGCGGAACACCGACTCCTGCTCGAAGACCTTCGACACCACGGCGTCGAGCTCCTGGGCCGAGGCCAGGTCGTGCCCGAACGGCTTCTCGATGACCACCCGGCGCCAGGCGTCCTCGGCGGACTCGGACAGACCCGACCGGGCGAGCTGCTCGCACACCAGCGGGAAGGCGCTCGGCGGCACGGACAGGTAGAACGCGTGGTTCCCCCCCGTGCCGCGCTCGGCGTCGAGGTCCTCCACCGTCCGGCGCAGCTCCTCGAACGCCTCGGGATCGTCGAAGGAACCCTGGACGAAGCGGATCCCCTCGGCGAGCTGCTGCCACGTCGCCTCGCGGAACGGGGTACGCGCGTGCTCCTTGACGGCGTCGTGGACCACCTGGGCGAAGTCCTCGTCCTCCCAGTCGCGCCGCGCGAAGCCCGTCAGGGCGAACCCCGGGGGCAGCAGCCCGCGGTTGGCGAGGTCGTAGACGGCGGGCATGAGCTTCTTGCGCGACAGGTCGCCGGTGACGCCGAAGATGACCAGCCCGCAGGGGCCGGCGATCCGCGGCAGCCGCAGGTCCAGGGGGTCACGGAGGGGATTGTGCTCTGCGGTGATCTTGGCCGGTCTCACGGGACCCCGTCTCTCTCTCGGGTGGAATGCTGGCGTGCGGTCGTCGGGACGCCGCGGGATCAGGAGCCGGCGGCGTCCAGGCCGTTCTTGGTCGTCGTCAGCAGCTCGTCCCAGCTCACCTCGAACTTGGAGACGCCCTCGGACTCGAGGCGCGCCGTGACCTCGGCCAGGGACACGCCCTGGGCCTCCACGGCGGCGATCGTGGTGGCGGCGTCGTCGGCGGTCCCGGTCACGGTGTCGCCGGTGACCTCGCCGTGGTCGGCGAACGCGTCCAGCGTGGCCTGCGGCATGGTGTTGACCACACCGGGGGCGACCAGCTCGGTCACGTACATCGTGTCGGGGTAGTCGGGGTTCTTCACCCCGGTGGACGCCCACAAGGGCCGCTGCGGGCGGGCCCCGGCGGAGCGCAGCTCCTCCCAGCGCTCGCCGGAGAAGACCTGCTCGTAGGCGGCGTAGGCGAGCCGTGCGTTGGCGACGGCCGCTCGGCCGCGCAGGGCGAGGGCCTCGTCGCTGCCGACCTCCTCCAGCGCCGCGTCGACGGCCGAGTCCACCCGGGACACGAAGAAGGAGGCGACCGACTCGATCGGCCCCAGGTCGTGACCGTTGGCCCGGGCCTGCTCGAGACCGGTCAGGAACGCCCCCATGACGGCGTGGTACCGCTCGATGGAGAAGATGAGGGTGACGTTGACGCTGATCCCCGCGGCCAGCGTCCGCGTGATCGCCGGCAGGCCCTCGAGGGTCGCCGGGATCTTGATGAAGACGTTCGGGCGGTCCACGGTGTCCCAGAGCCGACGGGCCGTGGCGACGGTGGCCTCGGTGTCGTGCGCCAGCCGGGGGTCGACCTCGATGGAGACCCGGCCGTCCACGCCGTCGGTGCGGTCGTGGACGCCGCGCAGGACGTCGGCGGCGGCGCGGACGTCGTCGGTCGTGATGCGCTCGACGGCGGCTTCGACGTCGGTCCCGGCCAGCTCGGCGAGGACCCCGTCGTAGGCGTCACCGCCGGCCAGGGCGCCGGCGAAGATCGTGGGGTTGGTGGTCACCCCGACGACGTCGTGGGTCTCGACGAGGTCCGCCAGGTTGCCGGTGTCGAGCCGCTCGCGCGAGAGGTCGTCGAGCCAGATCGAGACCCCGGCCTCGGAGAGCCGGCGGGTGGGGCGGTCGGTCGCTTGCGTCATCAGAAGTCCTCTCCTCGTGCTGGCCGTGCGGGTCGGGTGCCGTCGCGTGGTGGGGCACCGACGGACGGTGCCCCACCACGCGACGGCATCCGGTCAGGCGACGTCGCCGGCGCCGCCCTCGGTGCGGGCGGCCGGGCCACCGGGCGTGTCGCCGCCGCGCGCGGCGGCGATCGACTCGCGCGCGGCGGCGGCGACGGCCTCGGCGGTGATGCCGAACTCGCGGTAGAGCGTCTGGTAGTCGGCGGACGCCCCGTAGTGCTCGAGCGACACCGACCGGCCGGCGTCGCCCACGATCTCGCGCCAGCCCAGGGAGACCCCGGCCTCGACGGAGACGCGGGCCCGCACCGCGGGCGGCAGCACCGACTCGCGGTAGGCCTCGTCCTGGCGGTCGAACCACTCGCGGCTGGGCATGGAGACCACGCGCGCCGCGACGCCGTCGGCCGCGAGGAGCTCGCGCGCCTCGACGGCCAGCTGCACCTCGGAGCCGGTGCCGACGAGGATGACGTCGGGCAGGTCGGTCGCGTCGTTGGTGGAGTCCAGGAGGCTGTACGCGCCCCGCAGCGTGCCGTCGGCGGGAGCGAACCCGTCGGTGCCGCGCGGGTACGTCGGCACGCCCTGACGGGTCAGGACCAGGCCGGCCGGGTTGGCGGTGTTCTCGAGGATGCCGCGCCAGGCGAAGGCGGTCTCGTTGGCGTCGGCGGGGCGGACGATGTCGAGGCCCGGGATGGCGCGCAGGGCGGCCAGGTGCTCGACCGGCTGGTGCGTCGGCCCGTCCTCGCCGAGACCGATCGAGTCGTGCGTCCAGACGAACGTCGACGGGATCTCCATGAGCGCGGCCAGGCGGACCGAGGCGCGCATGTAGTCCGAGAACTGCAGGAAGGTGCCGCCGTAGGGGCGGGTCAGGCCGTGCAGCACGATGCCGTTGAGGATCGAGCCCATCGCGTGCTCGCGGATGCCGAAGTGCAGCGTGCGGCCGTTCGGGTGGCCGGGGAACTTCTTGGTGGCGTGCTCGATCGGGATGAAGGACGGCTGGCCGTCCATCGTGGTGTTGTTCGAGCCGGCCAGGTCGGCCGAGCCGCCCCAGAGCTCGGGGAGCACGTCGGCCAGCGCGGTGAGGACCTTGCCCGACGCCGCGCGGGTCGCCACGCCCTTGGCGGACGCCTCGAACTCGGGGAGGGCGTCGGCCCAGCCCTCGGGCAGCTCGCGCGACTGCAGCCGCTCGAGCAGGGCCGCGCCGTCGCGGTTGGCCGTCTTCCAGGCCTCGAAGGCCGTGTCCCAGGCCGCCCGCTGCTCGGACTGGCGCTCGGCGACCGCCCGTGTGTAGGTCAGCACCTCGTCGTCGATGTCGAAGGACTTCTCCGGGTCGAGCCCGAGGATCTTCTTCATGCCGGCGACCTCGTCGGCGCCCATGGCCGATCCGTGGATCCCGCCGGTGTTCTGCTTGGTGGGTGCCGGCCAGCCGATGATGGTGCGCAGCGCGATGATCGAGGGCTTGCCGGTCTCGGCGCGGGCGGCGTCGAGCGCTGCGGCGAGTCCCTCGGTGTCCTCGGCGTAGCCGGTGCCGCCCTGGGTGAAGTCGACCCGCTGGGTGTGCCACCCGTAGGCCTCGTAGCGGGCGAGGACGTCCTCGGTGAACGCGATCTCCGTGTCGTCCTCGATCGAGATCTTGTTGTCGTCCCAGATCACCACGAGGTTGCCGAGCTGCTGGGTGCCGGCCAGCGAGCTGGCCTCGGAGGTCACGCCCTCCTGCAGGTCGCCGTCGGAGGCGATCACGTAGACGTGGTGGTCGAACGGCGAGGTGCCCGGGGCCGCCTCGGGGTCGAGCAGACCCCGCTCGCGCCGTGAGGCGAAGGCCATGCCGACGGCGGAGGCCAGCCCCTGGCCCAGCGGGCCCGTGGTGATCTCGACGCCACGGGTGTGGCGGAACTCGGGGTGTCCGGGCGTCTGCGAGCCCCAGGTGCGCAGCGCGGCGATGTCGTCCATCTCCATGCCGTAGCCGGCCAGGAAGAGCTGCAGGTACAGCGTGAGCGACGAGTGGCCGGCGGACAGCACGAAGCGGTCGCGGCCCACCCAGGTGGCGTCGCTCGGGTCGTGCCGCATCGTCTTCTGGAACAGCAGGTAGGCGGCGGGAGCTAGCGAGATCGCCGTGCCCGGGTGACCCGAGCCGCACTTCTCGACGGCGTCGGCGGCGAGCGCCTTGATGGACTTGACCGCCCGCTCGTCGAGTTCGTTCCACTCGAGCGGCGACAGTGCGGGGTCGAACGCGTTCACGAATGCCTCTTTCCTGCCCGAGGCGCTGCCCCGGGGTGTGTGCTGCTTGGCCGGTGCCGGGCGCGGGCCCCGCCGCCGACGGGCGGGGACGGACGCCGGGCGCAGCGGACGGACCGGTGCACGCGGCGGCACCGGTGCCCTGCGTTGTTCGTCTCCACACTAGCGGGGCGGGCCGCCGGGCGCGTTCACGACGACGGAACGTCCCACGATGTGAGCGCTCGACACGGCGACCGCCCCGGTGGGGCGGCATTTGTCACAGCGGCCCGGGCGCGTGTGCGGGCGAGGACGGTCCGCGTCCGGCGTAGCATGGTCCCGCCCCCTGCAGACCGCCCCGAACGGAACCCGACCGCGCGTGAGCACCACCAGCCGCACGACGACCACCTCGTCGACACCGACCCGAGCCGCCGCGCGCCGGTCCGCAGCTCGACCCGGCGACGGTTGGCGGGATCGCGTCGGCGCCTACGTGGCGCTGACCAAGCCGCGCATCATCGAGCTGCTGCTGGTCACGACGGTCCCGACGATGATCCTGGCGCAGGGCGGTCTGCCCGATCTCTGGCTCGTGGTCACCGCCCTCGTCGGCGGGGCGCTCGCGGCGGGGTCGGCCAACGCGTTCAACTGCTACCTCGACCGCGACATCGACGAGCTGATGAACCGCACCAAGCGACGTCCGCTGGTGACCGGCGAGATCCGCCCGCGCGACGCGCTGGTCTTCGCGACGGCGCTGGGCGTGGTGGCGCTGGTGTGGTTCGCGTGGCTGGTGAACGTGCCCGCCGCCTGGTTGACGTTCGGTGCCATCGCGATCTACGTGGTCGGTTACACGATGATCCTCAAGCGCCGCACCTCGCAGAACATCGTCTGGGGCGGGATCGCCGGGTGCATGCCCGTCTTCATCGGCTGGGCCGCGGTGACCGGTTCGCTGAGCTGGTCCGCACTGGCGCTGTTCGGCGTCATCTTCTTCTGGACCCCGCCGCACTACTGGCCGCTGTCGGTGAAGTTCAAGAAGGACTACGCCACCGCCGGGGTGCCGATGCTGCCGGTCGTGGCGTCGGACCGCCGGGTCGCCACCGAGATGGTCGGCCACACGATCGCGATGATCGTCTGCTCGCTGGCCCTGGTCCCGCTCGCCGGCATGACGTGGGTGTACGCGACCGTCGCCGCCGGACTGGGTGGCTGGTTCCTCTGGCTCACCGTGGCGATGCTGCGCAAGGCGCGAGGCAGCACGCGGGGCGGTCCGGGCGCGATGAAGGTCTTCCACGCGTCCATCACCTACCTCACCCTGCTGTTCGTCGCCGTCGCGGTGGACGTCTTCCTGCCGTTCTGACGTCACCCCGACCCGTCAGCAGAAAGGCGGCGTGCCGTGCGGCGGGATCGACTCCGGACAGCCGGGCGCGAGCCTCGGCAGGCTGGCACCGGGCGTCCTCCGGGTGTCCGCCGGGAGGACCTCGACGGTGACGACGCGGCCGGAGAACCGGGCCACGACGACGGAGGACGCCGGCTCGCCCGGTGCGACGACGCCCCAGGACCCGCCGCCGCCCCCGAATCCTTCGGGACGGGTGCCGACCTCGGCCGCGGGGTCCACCGCCGACGGGCCCAGGAGACCGGCGAGGGCGAACGCGGTCGCCGCGCTCGCCGAGCCGAGCAGCGTCCCGAGGGCGAGGACCAGCGCGGTGGGCAGGTGCCGAGGTTCGCGCCCGGTGCGGACGGGCACGGGCTGCCCGGTGGGCGCGGGCGCGGCGACCGGCGGCGACGGCTCCGGGACGATCCGCGAGGCGCTGGAACCCTGCTCGGCGCCGGGGGCCGACACGTCGAACACGACGGTCCCGGGCGGTCTCACGACCGTCTCCGTTGCGGGGTGGTCGTGCGTCGTACGCACGTGGTGAACGCCGTCATGGCGACCTGGTCTCGGGAGATGTCCGGCACGGCACGGTGACCGGTGGGAGCCGCTCGTGGCGTCCACCAGCGGCCACTGACAGCGTCGCCCCGGGGGCCCGATCGGGTCAACGGATTTTCGTGGGCCGCGGCGGGACGGCGGCAGAGCGGTCGACGCGCTGCGCCGGTTCCTGCGGGAGCGTGTCTCCGCCGGGGCATGATGGGCGGGTGACCGCTCCTGCCGACGTGCTGCGCCCCGCCCTGGACGGCGCGCTGCGCGACTACCTCGCCCATCTGCGCGTCGAGCGGGGACTCTCGGCCAACACCGTGGCCGCCTACCGCCGGGACCTGGCGCGGTACGCGACGTTCCTGACGGCCTCGGGGCGCGAGCGCCTCGCCGACGTGCGCGAGGCGGACGTCGGCGCCTACCTGACGGCGGTCCGGGAGGGGGCCGACGGCGGTCGCCCGTTGTCGCCGTCGTCCACGGCTCGCGCGTTGGCCGCCGTCCGCGGCTGGCACCGGTTCGCCCGGGCCGAGGGGCTGAGCGAGGCCGACCCGACCGCCGAGGTGACGGCACCCACGCAGACCCGGCGCCTGCCGCACGCCCTGAGCGTCGACGCGGTCGCCCGCCTGCTGGACGCCGCGGCGGCCGGGGAGGGCCCCGCCGGACTGCGCGACCGGGCGCTGCTGGAGATGCTCTACTCCACGGGCGGCCGGATCAGCGAGGTCGTCGGGCTGGACGTGGACGACGTCGGCACCGACGGCATCGTGCGGCTGCTGGGCAAGGGCGGCAAGGAGCGGGTGGTGCCCGTGGGGTCCTTCGCGCGCACCGCGGTGGACGCCTACCTCGTGCGGGCCCGGCCGGTGCTGACGTCCGCCGGCGCGGCGCGGGGCCGCAGCACCCCCGCACTCTTCCTGAACTCCCGGGGCAACCGGCTCTCGCGGCAGAGCGCGTGGGCGGTGCTCGGACGGGCGGCCGACCGTGCCGGGCTGGCCGAGCACGTCTCCCCGCACACGCTGCGGCACTCGTTCGCCACCCACCTGCTGGCCGGGGGCGCGGACGTGCGCGCGGTCCAGGAGCTGCTGGGTCACGCCTCGGTGACCACCACGCAGATCTACACGATGGTCACGCCGGAGGCGCTGCGCGAGGTCTACGCGGCGGCCCACCCGCGGGCGCTGTAGGCGCCTCGGGCAAAGGACGGCGCGCCGAGCCCGCGGCCCGGCACCAGGGGAGGCGCGGTGTAGCGTGACGGACGTGACCGACGCACCCGGGGGGAGCGACACGATGACGCAGCCGGCGACCGCCGAGAGCACGTTGCCCGGGATCCCGGGCCGCCAGGCGACGGACGAGGATCCGCCGACCGACGTCGTCGGCCGGCCGTTGCCCGAGTACCCGGAACCCGCGCCCCTCACGTCGCACGGGCCGGCGCGCATCGTGGCGATGTGCAACCAGAAGGGTGGCGTCGGCAAGACGACCACGACGATCAACCTGGGCGCCACGCTGGCGGAGTACGGGCGCAGGGTGCTGCTCGTGGACTTCGACCCGCAGGGCGCCGCCTCGGTCGGGGTGGGCGTGAGCCCGCACGACCTCGACCTGAGCATCTACAACGTCATCATGGAGCGTGACGTCGACGTCGCGGACGTCGTGCGTCCGACGGCCATCCAGGGCCTCGACGTGGTCCCGGCGAACATCGACCTCTCCGCCGCCGAGGTGCAGCTCGTGGGCGAGGTGGCGCGTGAGTCCGTGCTCTCCCGCGCGCTGCGGCCCGTGCGCGACGACTACGACGTGATCCTGGTGGACTGCCAGCCGTCCCTGGGCCTGCTCACCGTCAACGCCCTGACCGCCGCGGACGGCGTCCTCATCCCGCTGGAGTGCGAGTTCTTCGCGCTGCGCGGCGTGGCGCTGCTCGTGGAGACCATCGAGAAGGTGCGCGACCGGCTCAACCCGGACCTCGCCGTCGACGGCATCCTGCCGACCATGTACGACGCACGGACCCTGCACTCGCGCGAGGTCGTCCAGCGGGTGCACGAGGCCTTCGGGGACACGCTGCTGCACACGGTCATCGGGCGCACCGTGAAGTTCCCCGACGCCTCCGTCGCCGCGGAGCCGATCACCGCCTACGCCCCCTCGCACGCCGGCGCCGCGGCCTACCGGCACCTGGCCCGCGAGCTCGTGGCCCGTGGCTGCTCCCGCTGACGCTGCGCAGACGCCGCGTGCCGGGGCGTTCCAGGTGCACCTGGACAACTTCGACGGCCCGTTCGACCTGCTGCTCTCGCTGATCACGGCCCGCGAGCTGGACGTCACCGAGGTGGCGCTCGCGGCGGTGACGGACGACTTCGTCGCCCACATCCGCTCCGCCGAGGCCGCCGCCGCCGAGGCCGCGGACCGGGGTGAGGAGCACCCGTCGTGGGACCTGGGCACGGCGAGCGAGTTCCTGGTGGTGGCCGCCACCCTGCTCGACCTCAAGGCGGCACGTCTGCTGCCGGGGCTCGTGGAGGAGGATGCGGAGGACCTCGAGCTGCTGGAGGCGCGCGACCTGCTGTTCGCACGTCTGCTGCAGTACCGCGCCTACAAGGAGATCTCGGCGGTGTTCGCCGAGCGCCTGGCCACCGAAGGGCGCCGGGTGCCGCGATCGACGCCGATGGAGCCCCGGCTGGCGGCCCTGTTGCCCGAGCTGGTGTGGAGCCTCGACGGCGAGCGGCTGGCCGAGCTCGCCTCGCGCGCCCTGGAGCCGAAGGCGCCACCGGTGGTCGGCCTGACCCACCTGCACGCCCCTGCGGTGAGCGTGCGGGAGCAGGCCGGCGTGCTGGCCCGGCGGCTCCGTCGCGACCACGTGGCCACGTTCCGGGCGCTGACCGGCGGGGAGGAACGCCTGGTGGTGGTGGCGCGGTTCCTGGCCCTGCTCGAGCTCTTCCGGGCCGGTCAGGTGGCGTTCGACCAGATGGTCGCGCTGGGTGAGCTGACGGTGCGCTGGACCGGGGGAGCGGACGACGCGGTCGTCGACGTCGAGGAGTTCGAGGGCGCCGTGGAGGGAGCAGCATGAGCACGGGACCGGGCACCGACACCGCCGCTCCGCTGGACGTGGACGCCCTGCCCGGTGGGCTGGCGGCGGCGCTGGAGGCGATCCTCATGGTCACCGAGGCCCCGGTGGCCACCGAGCGGCTCGCGGCCGCGGTCGAGCGTCCGACGGCGCAGGTTGCCGAGGTGCTGGACGCGCTCGCCGCGGAGTACGCCGGTGAGGGAGAGGGGCGGCCCCGCGGGTTCGAGCTGCGCCAGGGGGCCGAGGGCTGGCGGGTCTACTCCGCCCCGGCGCTCGGCGACGTGGTGAGCCGGTTCGTGCTGGAGGGTCAGTCGTCCCGGCTGAGCCAGGCGGCGCTCGAGACGTTGTCGGTGATCGCCTACCGCCAGCCGGTCAGCCGAGGTCAGGTCTCCGCGGTGCGCGGCGTGAACGTCGACGGCGTCGTCCGGACCCTGCTGGCCCGGGGGCTGATCGCCGAGATGGGCCAGGACCCGACCTCCGGCGCGGTGCTGTTCGGGACCACGGGGGAGTTCCTGGACCGGATGGGCTGGACGTCGCTGTCCGAGCTGCCGCCGTTGTCCCCCCATCTGCCGGGTGTCGAGGCGGTCGGCGCCCTGGACGGCGGCCTCGGCGGCCTGTCGGGCGGCGTCGACGCCGACTGAGGCGCGCGGGCGCGAGCGGGCCTGCGACAATGGGCCCATGCCCACCTCTCGTCGCGGCGGCCGTCGCCGCCCCCAGCAGTCGAACTCCTCCCGGACCCCGCAGGTCGACGTCCACGTCGCCGACGGCGTCCGGCTGCAGAAGGTGCTGGCCCAGGCCGGCCTCGGCTCGCGGCGCACGTGCGAGGAGCTGATCTCGCAGGCGCGCGTCGAGGTCGACGGCCAGATCGTCACCGAGCTGGGCGTCCGTGTCGATCCGGCGAGCTCCGTGGTGCACGTGGACGGCATGCGGGTGCAGCTCGACCCGTCCAAGATCACCGTCGCGGTGAACAAGCCCGTGGACATGATCTCGGCGATGAGCGACCCCGAGGGCCGCCCGACGGTGGCCGAGCTGGTCAAGGACCGCCCCGAGCGGTTGTTCCACATCGGGCGCCTGGACGCCGACTCGGAGGGACTGCTGCTGCTCTCCAACGACGGCGAGCTCGGCAACCGCCTCGCGCACCCCAGCTACGAGATCCCCAAGACCTACCTCGTGACCGTCGAGGGCGGCGAGGTCTACCCCCGGGTCCTGAAGCAGCTCACCACCGGGGTCGAGCTCGAGGACGGGCCCGCTGCGATGGACAAGGCCCGGGTCGTGGACGCCGTCCCGGGGCGCACGCTGGTCGAGGTGGTGCTGCACGAGGGCCGCAACCGGATCGTGCGTCGGATGTTCGACGCGGTCGGGTTCCCGGTGACGCGGCTGGTGCGCACGCGCATCGGCCCGATCGCCCTCGGCGACCTCAAGGTCGGTCGGACCCGGGTCCTGGGCCGCACGGAGCTCGGGACCCTCATGAAGGCCGTCGACCTGTAGATTCCCGCGCGTCCCCTCCCCCCCACCCCCGAACGAGAGCGAAGAAACCCGTGGTCACAATCGCCGTCGACGGCCCCTCCGGTTCCGGCAAGTCCAGCGTCTCGAGAGCCGTCGCCGCCCACCTGGGACTGGCCTACCTCGACACCGGCGCCATGTACCGTGCCGCGACCCTGTGGTGCGTGCGCACCGGCGTCCCCCTCGCCGACGCTGCCGACGTCGCGGCCGCCGTGCGCGCCATGCCGCTGGAGATGGGCCTCGACCCGGCCGCCCCGGGCATCGTGCTCGACGGCGACGACGTCGCCGCGGCGATCCGGACCGGCGACGTGACGGCCGCGGTGTCCCAGGTGGCCACCAACCTCGAGGTGCGGGCCGAGCTGCGCCGCCGTCAGCGCGCGATCATCGCCGCCGAGCAGGACGGCGGGTTCTCGTCCGGTCGCGGGATCGTCGCCGAGGGTCGCGACATCACCACGGTGGTGGCTCCGGACGCCGACGCCCGCGTGCTGCTGACCGCCAGCGAGGAGGCGCGCCTGCGCCGTCGTTCCCTGGAGGTGCACGGCACCGCGGACGCCACCTCGGTGGAGGCGACCAAGGACCAGGTGCTGCGCCGCGACCGCGACGACGCCACGGTCAGCACCTTCCACACCGCCGCCGACGGCGTGGTCACCGTCGACTCCAGCGATCTCGACTTCGACCAGACCGTCGCGGCGGTCCTCGTGGTGGCCGAACGCGCGACGGTCTGAGCCCGCGGGACGCTCGACGTGACGGGTCTCTCGCCCTCCGCGGGCCGCGTCGACGTGCCCGGGGCGGCGGACCTGGGACAATGGCTGCATGACCACCCCCGCCGACGGTCCTGAGACCACGCCCGCCGACGCCGACGCCGGTCCCGTCGAGGACCTCGGACCCGTCGTCACCCAGTTCGTGGACGACGCCGACCGCGAGCGCGCCCTGCGCGCCGGTCTGGAGGAGTTCGACCTCGACGAGTCCGACCGCGAGCTCCTCGAGGCCGAGTGGCGGGACGGCGACGTCGAGCCCGCCGAGGCCCCGTTGCCGGTGCTGGCCGTCATCGGCCGTCCCAACGTCGGGAAGTCGACGCTGGTCAACCGCATCCTGGGGCGTCGCGAAGCCGTCGTGGAGGACACCCCGGGGGTGACCCGTGACCGCGTGAGCTATCCCGCGGAGTGGTCGGGGACCCACTTCACGCTGGTGGACACCGGCGGCTGGGAGGTCGACGTCGCCGGCATCGAGTCGAAGGTGGCCGTCCAGGCCGAGGTCGCGATCTCGCTGGCGGACGCCGTCGTGCTGGTCGTGGACGCCCAGGTGGGTGCCACCGCGACCGACGAGCGGGTCGTGGAGATGCTGCGCCGCGCCGGCAAGCCCGTGGTCCTGTGCGCCAACAAGGTCGACGGGCCGTCGGGCGAGGCGGACGCGGCCTACCTGTGGGGTCTGGGCCTGGGGGAGCCGATGCCGGTCTCCGCGCTGCACGGCCGCGGGCTGGGCGAGATGCTCGACGCCGTCCTGGAGATGCTGCCCGAGGAGTCGGCGCACGGGACCCTGCGTCCCGAGGGTCCGCGCCGGGTGGCGCTGGTGGGCCGGCCCAACGTCGGCAAGTCGTCGCTGCTGAACAAGATCGCCGGTGCCGAGCGGGTCGTCGTCGACGAGACCGCGGGCACCACGCGCGACCCGGTCGACGAGCTCGTCGAGATCAAGGGCATGCCGTACTGGTTCGTCGACACCGCCGGCATCCGGCGCCGGGTGCACCAGTCCCGTGGTGCCGACTTCTACGCCTCGCTGCGCACCCAGGCCGCGATCGAGAAGGCCGAGGTCGCCGTCGTGCTCGTGGACGCCTCGGTGCCGCTGACCGAGCAGGACACCCGCGTGATCTCCCAGGTGGTCGACGCCGGCCGGGCGCTGGTGATCGCGTACAACAAGTGGGACCTGATGGACTCCGACCGCCGCCCGTTCCTGGAGCGCGAGATCGAGCGGGACCTGGTGCAGGTGACCTGGGCGCCGCGCATCAACGTCTCGGCGCGCACCGGCTGGCACACGGACAAGCTGGTCCGGGCGTTGGAGACCTCGCTCGACTCGTGGGACACGCGCATCCCGACGGGTCGGCTCAACGGGTTCCTGGGTGAGCTGGTGGCTGCCCACCCGCACCCGGTGCGCGGTGGCAAGCAGCCTCGCATCCTGTTCGCGACCCAGGCCGCGACACGGCCCCCGCGGTTCGTCGTCTTCGCCTCGGGGTTCCTCGAGGCGGGCTACCGACGGTTCATCGAACGCCGCCTGCGCGAGGAGTTCGGGTTCGAGGGCTCGCCGCTGCGCATCAGCGTGCGGGTCCGCCAGAAGCGTCGCCGCTGACGGCCACGTCCTCGGACGGCGCAGGTGTGACGGGCGTCGCAACTCGCGGGCGGGCCGGTGCGGTAGTGTCGGCCGCAACGAGCAGATGCTCGCGTGCTCTGGGGTCGGTGCAATTCCGAACCGGCGGTGAAAGTCCGCGACCCGGTCACCACCAGTGACCGGTTGACCAGGTGGAACTCCTGGACCGACGGTCAAAGTCCGGATGGGAAGACGCACGCGACGGCATCGTCCGCTCGCCGGTGGCGTGGACCCGTCCACGCCGGGGTGCGTGCACCCCCTGACCGGTGAGCGGCGACGACGCCGTGCCGCCCCAGCAGTCCGCGACCGGACGACAGGGGCAGCAGATGACCACCGCCACGGCGGCACCCGCGGTGAGACCGGCCGAGCAGCACGCGTTGCGGCGTGCCTTCGACCTGGCCGCGACCGACGGGCTCGTCCTCGGGCCGAACCCGCGCGTCGGCTGCGTGCTCCTCGCCCCGGACGGCGCCACCCTCGGCGAAGGGTTCCACCGTGGTGCCGGCACCCCGCACGCCGAGGCGGTCGCGCTGGAGAACGCCCGCCGCGCCGTCGGGCCGGACGCGCTGCGCGGCGCCACCGCCGTCGTCACCCTCGAACCCTGCGCCCACACCGGGCGGACCGGACCGTGCGCGCAGGCGCTGCGCGACGCCGGCATCGCGCGCGTCGTGTACGCCCAGGCCGACCCCAACCCGGTGGCCACCGGCGGAGCTGCGCTGCTGCGGCACGCCGGCGTCGACGTCGTCGGCGACGTGCAGCCCGCCCGGGGACGGGCCCTGAACCCGACGTGGACCGCCGCGATGGAGCTCGGCCGACCCGTCGTCACCTGGAAGGTCGCGACGACGCTCGACGGGCGCACCGCCGCGAGCGACGGCACCTCGCGCTGGATCACGTCCGCCGCGGCGCGCCGGGACGCCCACCGCCTGCGAGCGGCCGCCGACACCGTGCTCGTGGGCAGCGGGACCGTGGCCGCCGACGACCCCTCGCTCACGGTGCGCGACGCCGACCTCGGCGGGCCGCAGCCGGCGCGCGCCGTCATGGGGCTGCGGGACCTGCCGCAGGCATCCCGGCTGGCCGCCCCCGGACCGGACGGCGCCGCCACGGTGCACCTGCGCACCCGGGATCCCCGCGCGGCGCTGGCCGACCTGTGGGACCACGACCGCCGCCACGTCCTGCTGGAGGGCGGTGCCACCCTGGCCGCCGCGTTCTGGCGCGCCGGGATGATCGACGAGGTCGTGGCCTACGTGGCGCCCGTGCTCCTCGGCGCGGGTCCGGCTGCCGTCGGGGACCTCGGCATCACGTCCATCACCGGAGCGGTCCGGCTCGACGTCGCCGACGTCACCGTCCTGCAGCCGTCCCCCGACGACCTCGACCTCCCCGACGGCGCGCGCTCGGGCGCCGCCGCCCCCACCGTGCGGCTCACCCTGCGGCCGCGGAAGGAGTCCTGATGTTCACGGGCATCGTGACCGAGCTCGGCACCGTCCGGGCATTGGAGACCACCACCGACGCGGCGCGCCTGACGATCGCCGCCACCACCGTGCTCGACGGGGCCCGGCCCGGCGACTCCGTCGCCGTCAACGGGTGCTGCCTCACCGTGGCGAGCCTCGACGAGGGGATCTGGACCGCGGACCTGATGGCCGAGACGCTGCGGCGCACCACCCTCGGCGAGCTGGCTCCGGGCGACGGCGTCGACCTCGAACCGGCGCTCGCGGTCGGCGACCGGCTCGGCGGGCACATCGTGCAGGGTCACGTCGACGGCGTCGGCACCGTCCTGGCCCGCACGCCCGGCGAGCGGTGGGACGTCGTGGAGATCTCGCTGCCGGCGGACCTGGCACGGTACGTCGTGGCCCAGGGGTCGATCGCGGTCGACGGCGTGTCGCTGACGGTCGTGGACGCCGGGGCGGGCCGCTTCACCGTGAGCCTCATCCCCGAGACGCTGGCACGCACGACCCTCGGCCGCCGCATGGTCGGCGACCGGGTGAACCTGGAGACCGACGTGCTGGCGCGGCACGTCGAGCGGCTGCTCGACGGGCGCCTCACCGGGCCGTCCGCTGTGGCCGGCGCCGACGTGGAGGTGGCCCGATGACCGCGCCCGAGGCGGGACTGCGAGCCCGCGTCGAGCGGGCGGTGGCGGCCGTCGCCGCCGGGCGGCCCGTCGTCGTGGTCGACGACGCCGACCGCGAGAACGAGGGCGACCTGATCTTCGCCGCCGAGGCCGCCACGCCGGAGCTCATGGGATTCACCGTCCGGCACACCAGCGGCCTCGTCTGCGTGGCAGCCGACGGGGCCACCCTCGACCGCCTGGGCCTGCCCCTCATGGTCGCCCGGAACCGGGACGCCTTCCGCACCGCGTACACCGTCACGGTCGACGCCGCCGACGGCGTGACCACCGGCATCTCCGGGAGCGACCGGGCGCGCACCGCCCGCGTCCTGGCCGCCGCCGGCACGGTGCCCACCGACCTGACCCGACCCGGACACGTCCTGCCGCTGCGCGCCCGCGACGGAGGCGTGCTGGTGCGGCGCGGGCACACCGAGTCCGCCGTCGACCTGGCCCGCCTGGCCGGTCGCGGCACCTCCGGCGTGCTCGCCGAGCTCACGCACGACGACGGCACCATGATGCGGCGGCCCGCCCTGGAGGAGTTCGCGGCCGAGCACGGCCTCGAGCTGATCAGCGTCGCCGACCTGGCCGCCTACCGTCGGCAGACGGAGGTGCTGGTGGACCGCCTGGCCGTGACGCGGCTGCCCACCCGGCACGGGACGTTCACCGCCGTGGGCTACCGCGACCGGCTCACCGGTGCCGAGCACGTCGCCCTGGTGGCCGGGCCGCTCGCGGACCTCGACGACGGCGAGCCGGTGCTGACCCGGGTGCACTCGGAGTGCCTCACCGGCGACGCCTTCGGGTCCCTGCGGTGCGACTGCGGCCCCCAGCTCGACGCCGCGCTGCGCGCGGTGCAGGAGGCCGGACGCGGGGTCGTCGTCTATCTGCGCGGGCACGAGGGCCGGGGGATCGGACTCGTGGCCAAGCTGGCCGCGTACAGCCTGCAGGACGGTGGGCACGACACCGTCGACGCGAACCTGGCGCAGGGCTTGCCCGTGGACGCGCGCGACTACACCGCGGCTGCGCACGTGCTGCGTGACCTCGGCGTCGGTGCGGTGCGGCTGCTGACGAACAACCCGGCCAAGGTCGACGGCCTGCGGTGCGGGGGCGTGACGGTCGCCGAGCGGGTCGGGCTGGCCATCCACCCCGCCCCGGACAACGTGGCCTATCTGCGCACCAAGCGCGACCGCATGGGCCACGACCTGGCCAACCTTGAACCCGAGGTCGAACCTCGGGCGGACGCCCGACCTCACCCTCGACCTGAACCTGAAGGAGGACCGATGACTGCTGGAATCGCGTGCGAGGGTGTGCGGTGAGCGGCGCGGGGGCACCCACCACGCAGGCCGTCGACTGCTCCAACCTGCGGGTCGCCGTCGTCGCCGCCTCCTGGCACCGGGACGTCATGGACGGCCTGCTCGACGGCGCCCTGCGGGCGTGCGCGGACCACGCGGTGACGCCGGAGGTCCTGCGCGTGCCGGGTTCGTTCGAGCTGCCGGTGGTGGCCCAGGCCGCCGCCGCGGGCGGGTTCGACGCGGTCGTGGCGCTCGGCGTCGTCGTCCGCGGCGGGACGCCGCACTTCGACTACGTGTGCGCCGCGGCCACCGACGGCCTCAACCGGGTGGCGCTCGACCACACCCTCCCCGTCGGGTTCGGGCTGCTCACGTGCGACGACGAGGCGCAGGCGCTCGACCGGGCCGGGCTGCCCGGGTCCTCCGAGGACAAGGGCTACGAGGCGACGGCCGCGGCCCTGGCCACGGCCCGGGTCGTGGGATCGCTGCGCGCGTCGGTGCCCGCCCCGGCCGGTCGGGCCGAGGGAGGCCGGACGGACCCGCGGTGACCCCTGACACACCCGGTCGTCCGGGTGGACGAGCAACGCCCGGTCTGGGGTAGTATTTCGGTCGGCCCTGCGGGGCCGAACCGGTCCTTCTCGTCGTGCTCCGGCGCGCCGTCGGGCCGGACGGGCTGTGGCGCAGCTTGGTAGCGCACTTGACTGGGGGTCAAGGGGTCGCAGGTTCAAATCCTGTCAGCCCGACGTCGTGATGTCGCTGGACATCGCAGATGGCTCGGAACCGCTTGAGCGGTTCCGAGCCATTCGTCGTCTCCGGGCGGGGCAGGCGACCACCTCGCCGCCTGCGCTTGCCGGTGCCGCCCGGCCCGCTACGTTGCACGGTAGCTGCGAGCCGCAGCCTCGACCCGGAGAGACGGAGCACACCGATGGACGTCACGATCAGCGCAGGTCCCGCCTTCGCGATGGGCACGATCGCCGTACCGCCCGGGGGGTCGGTCCGCGTCGAGGCAGGTGCCATGGCCATGACGCGCGGTGACATCAGCATGGAGACGTCCACGCGGGGCGGCTTCATGAGCGGTCTGAAGCGCACTTTCGGCGGTGAGAGCTTCTTCGTCAACGACTTCCACTCGGGCACCGGCGGCCAGGTGGGTGTGGCCGCCACCCTGCCGGGGGACATGGCGGAGGTCTCCCTGGACGGTTCGCAACCGCTGCTCGTCCAGTCAGGTTCCTGGATCGCCTCCGACCCGGAGATCCAGGTCGACTCGAAGTGGGGCGGCGGGAAGTCCTTCTTCTCCGGCGAGGGCCTGATCCTCCTGCGCTGCGCCGGTGCCGGCGAGCTGCTCCTGGCGTCCTACGGTGCCATCATCGCCTCGACGCTCGCGCCGGGGGAGACGCTCACGCTCGACACCGGGCACGTCGTCGCGTTCGACGGCTCGGTGAACTTCTCGGTGCGCAAGGCCGGGAGCTGGAAGTCGACGCTCCTGGGCGGCGAAGGACTGGTGACGGACTTCGTCGGACCCGGCCGGGTGTGGCTGCAGACCCGCTCCAGCAACGACTTCATCGACTGGATCCGCAAGGTCAACCCGCAGCGCAACAACTCGTGAGGCCCGAACCGACGCACCGCAGTACGGTCGCCGCAGGACGTCGAGCGCACAGGAGGTCATGATGGCGACGTTGGCGATCGTCGGAGCGGGTCCCGGACTGGGAGCCGCGGTAGCACGCAGGTTCGGCCGGGAAGGCTTCTCGGTCGCACTGGTCTCCCGGGACCGGGAGAAGCTCGACGCGCTGGCCGCCGCGCTGGTGGACGACGGCGTGACGGCACGCGGGTACGCCGCGGACGTGCGCGACGGCGCAGCGCTCGAGGCGGCCCTGTCGCAGGCCGCCCACGAGCTGGGCACGGTCACCGCCCTGCAGTACAGCCCGCTGCCGGCCCGGGAGTACCTCGAGCCGGTGCTGGACCTCACCCCGGAGCTCGCCCTGGACGCGCTGCGGTTCTCCGCGCTGGGCCTCGTCACGGCCGTGCGCGCCGTGCTGCCCGGCATGCGCGAGCAGCAGGGAGGCAGCGTCGTCCTGATCAACGGCGGCACGTCCGTGAGGGCGCGCGCGGGGTTCGCGGGGACCTCGGTCGCGTTCCCCGCCGAGAGCGCCTACGGCGAGATGCTGCACGACGCGCTGGCCGACGAGGGGATCCGGGTCGCCCAGCTCGTCATCCCGGGGGCGATCCCGAAGCTCCAGCTCGAGAACGGCATCGACGACGTCGCCGAGCGCATCTGGGAGCTGCACACCACGCCGGGGGAGTTCCGCACCCTGCTCGTGCCCCTGGAGGAGGGACGCGATTAGCACCTCCGTCTGCATCGGCCCGGTCGTCGGCGACGAGCGCGCCGTCGGCGTGGTTTTTCACCCGCGCGTCGCGGGTCCCTGGCCGTCGCCAGGGCGGATGCTGTGCTCATGATGAACATCGTTCCCGGGGGCGGCACCGCACCGTCACCCGCGACGCGTGGCGAGGGAGCCACCGTCAGGCGCGACGGCTCCGGGCGGCCCCGGCGTCGTACCGCGCTGCGTCACCACCGTGTCGCCGCGCCGATCGCCTCGGGTGCGGCCGGCGCACTCGCGCTGGGCATCCTCGTGACCGCTCTGCCCGCCGCTGCCGCACCGGCCCCCGACTGCGCGACGGCCTACCCGGTGGCGGACCTCGGCGCCGGGATGGCGGTGCACGGGCTGACGGTGAGCCGAGGCACCACGCCGGAGGCGTTCACCGGCGAGCTGATCGGCGTCCTGAAGGACGGCATCGGTCCCGGGCTGGACATGATCGTGGCCGACCTCGACTCGCCCGCCATCGACGCCGCCGGCGGGATCTGGCAGGGCATGTCCGGTTCTCCCGTGTACGCCGAGGACGGCCGCCTCATCGGCGCGGTCGCCTACGGCCTGGCCTGGGGCGGATCACCGGTGGCCGGAATCACCCCGTTCGAGGACATGCAGGGCTATCTCGGGGTGGCCGCCGCGGCGCCGACCGTGGAGATCGGCCCACGGATGGCGGCCCGGATCGCGGCGGAGACGGAGGTGACGACGTCCCAGGCCGCCCGCGGGCTGGCGCAGCTGCCGATGCCCGTCGGGGTGAGCGGCGTGGACCTGGGACGGGCGGACAAGGCGGCGACGGCGCGCGGGAGCGCGCTGATCGGTGCGGACTCCTACCGGATCGGTCGGTCCAGCGGATCGTCCGCGGCCACGGTCGACACCGTCGTCGCGGGCGGCAACGTGGCGGCCGTGCTGTCCTACGGCGACGTCACCCTGGCCGGGATCGGGACCGCGACGTCGGTCTGCGGCGACCGGGTCGTGGCGTTCGGGCACCCGATGTCCTTCACCGGCAGGACCCGACTCGGTCTGGCTGCGGCGGACGCGCTGTACGTGCAGGAGGACCCCCTCGGTGTGCCGTTCAAGGTGGCCAACCTGGGCGAGCTGGGCGGCACCGTCACCGACGACCGCCTCGCGGGGATCGCCGGGACGCTCGGGCCCGTGCCGACGTCGGCGGTGGTGACGTCGAAGGTGGCGTACGAGGGCAGGTCGCGCGCGGGCTCGACCGAGGTGCTGCATCGGTCCGCGCTCGCCGACGTCACGCTGCTCGGCGCCCTGGCCAACCACGACCGGGTGGTCGACGGGATCATCGCGGGGTCGCAGACGCAGTCCTGGACGATCAAGGGGACGGTCTCGGGCGAGCCGTTCGTGCTGCGGTACGCCGACCGATACCGGTCGGGGTACGACATCGGGTTCGACGGCGTGTTCGACCTGGCGACCGTCGTGGACCGGTTGTCGACGCGTCCCGGTGTCAAGGTCACCGCGGTGACCAACGACGTGCGCACGCGCGATGCGAAGCACACGTATCGCGTCGTGAAGATCCAGCAGCGCTCCGAGGGGCGCTGGAGGGACGTCACGGACCGCACGGCGAAGGTCCGCGCCGGTGCGACCCTGAAGCTCAGGACCACGCTCCAGGGGTCGGACGGGTCCACCCGGACGGTTCGCGAGGACGTCAAGATCCCGAAGAGCCTGCGTGGCACGAGCGGCTCGGCGACGATCGTGGGCGGCAACCGCGTCTGGGACGACTTCTCCGGCCCCCGGACGTTCGCGGAGATGAAGACGCTCCTGCGGACGAACCTGCGCAACGACGAGGTCGGGCTGAGCCTGCGCATCGGTCGCGGCAAGGCGGCGTTCGAGCGGGAACGGACGTCCGACCCCCTGCCCCGCGTCGTCGGCGGCCAGCAGTCCGTCACCGTGAAGGTGGTGGGCTGAACCGACGGCTCGTGCCACGATGGTGCCCGACGGACCTGAGCACACTCGACGCAGGGGGACACCATGGCGGGTCACCGGATCTTCACCATGAGCTTCGCGAGCATCTATCCGCTCTACGTGGCCAAGGTGGAGCGCAAGGGACACACGCAGGCGGAGGTGGACCAGGTCATCGAGTGGCTGACCGGCTACGACGACGCCGGACTGCGGCAGACCCTCGACGACGAGGTCGACATGGAGACCTTCTTCGCCCGGGCCCCGCGCATGAATCCGCACGCCTCGCTCATCACCGGGGTGATCTGCGGCCACCGGGTCGAGGAGATCGAGGACCCGCTGATGCGCAGGATCCGGTACCTCGACAAGCTGGTCGACGAGGTGGCGCGGGGCAAGAGGATGACGTCGATCCTGCGTGGCCCCGTGGCCGGCGAGCGGGTGTCCTGAGACCTCTGCCGGGCCCCCGGCTCAGAGACGTTCCAGGAGGCCGAGCACCCGGTTCGCGACGAGGTCTGCGGACTCGGCCACGAAGTCGGCATGGCCCGGCTCGGCGAACAGGTGCCCGGACCCGGGATAGACGAACAGCTCACCGTGGGGGACGGTGGCCGCGTACTCGGCCTCGGCCTCGGGCTCGCGCCACGGGTCGTCCGCGTTGACGTGCGCCTGCGACGGCACGCCCTGCGGCCAGGTCGCATCCCACCAGGAGGGGGCGACGGCGCCGTACAGGAAGAAGGCCCCGCGGGCTCCCGGGCGCTCGAGCACGCGCTCGGCGGCGCGGGCGGCTCCCATCGACATCCCGGCGTAGACCAGGTCCGTCGGCAGGTCCTCGACCGCCGCGGCCGCCCGGTGCGCGAACGTTCCCTCGCCGACGGTCTCGGCGAAGGCGACCCCGTCCTCGACCCCGGCGAACGTGCGTCCGTCGAACAGGTCGGGGGTGTGGACGGTGTGCCCGGCATCGCCCAGGGTCTGCGCGAAGGAGAGGACGCCGTCGGTCAGGCCTGCGGCGTGGTGGAAGAGCACGATCTCTGCCATGACGCCACGGTACGACGGTGACGGCGGCGCGACACCTCGGGCGTCGCGCCGCCGTCACCGTGCGTGCACCAGGTGGTCAGCAGGCTCCGAGATCCTGCCAGACGCCCCACTGCCCGCTCTGCGTCGGGTTCTCCCCGGTGGTCCACCACTTGGCCCGGAAGTGGTGGCCGGAGTAGGTGACGAGGTCGCCCCCGACGTAGACCGCGGACGCCGACCACGTCGGGGCGGTGCAGTCGCCCGGTTCCGGGCTGGGGGTGGGCGTCGGCGTGGCTGTGGGCGACGGGGTGGGCGTGGGCGACGGCGTCGTGCCGGGACCGGTGGCGAGGCGGTCGCCGACGACGTCGGCGAACTCGTAGCCGTTCGTCGCGTCCCAGTTGATCGACCAGGTCATCACACCGCCGATCGGTCCGTACGGCGACCCCGGGACGAACGACCCGCACCCGGTGCCGACCTCCAGGCAGTCCACGGCACGCACGACGTCGGCCATCGGCTGGTAGCCACCCCCGGCGGCGCTCGGGACTGCCGGCACGCCGATGCCCACCTGGTCGGGCCGCAGGCCCATCTCGAGCTGGATGCACGGCAGCGCGGTCAGGAATTCGACCGTTCCCTGGCCGTACACCTGCTGGTCGCAGCCCAGCATGGTGCCCGAGTTGTAGTACTGCGTGTTGACGATCGTCAGGATGTCCTGGACGGCGAGGGTGAGCTGGTAGTACCCCATGGTCGTGGCCTGGTAGTCGATGGTCTGCGGGGCCATCGTCAGCACGAAGTCGGGGCCCGCACGGTCCGCGAGCTGATGGAGGGCGTCGGCCATGTACGTCGCCTGGATGCCGTGCTCGAGGTCGATGTCCACCCCGTCGAACCCGTACTGCTGCATCAGGGCGTACGCGGTGTCGGCGAAGTTCGCCGCCTCCGTGGCGTTCGAGACCACCACGTTGCCCTTCTCGCCGCCCACGGACAGCACGACCTTGCGGCCCTCGGCCTGGATCGCCGCGATGTCCGCCGTGAACTGCGCCGCGGTGTAGCCGCCCAGCTCCTCGGACGCGAGGTCGAACGTGATGCCGCCCGGCGTGCCGGGCAGGTTGTCGGCGAACGCGACCGCGACGAGGTTGTACGCCGAGGGAATGTCCGACAGCGGCAGGGTGACCGAGCCGTTGTCGAAGTTGTGCCAGTAGCCCGTGAGCCACTGGTGGTCCGACGAGGCTGACGACGCCGTCGCGGAGGCGGCGGCGGGCGCGGCAGGGGTGGTCGCAGCGGCGGTCGTGGTGCCGGCCGCCAGGACGGCGATCGCGCCGAGCGTCGCCGCCGTCGAACGCACCGGGTGCGCCCCTCGGCGGCCACGTCGGGTCGAGCGGATCCTCACGATGGTTCTCCTCGGGTCTGCGGCGCAGGGTGCGCCCGGGGCGGGACTCCTCGACGCTACGGGTGCCCCGGGCGCCGGACCATGAGGGAATTCCCGCGACCTTCCGCCCGGGGTGGGGGAGATCACGTACGCGCCGCGGCGACAGCGGCGCGGCGCGTCGCTACCGTGCGGACATGACCGAGCGCCCCCGAGCCGTCGTCGCCGGCTGGACCGGATTCATCGGGCGGCGCCTCGTCGCCGACCTCGCCGAGCAGGGGTACGACGTCGCCCGGGTCGGCCGCAGCGGACCGGACGCCCGGTGGGACGACCCGGCCGCGGTCGCCCGGCTCGTGGACGGCGCGAACCTGCTCGTCAACCTGGCGGGCAGGAGCGTCGGGTGCCGGTACACCGACGCCAACCGGGACGAGATCCTGCGCTCGCGGGTGGAGACGACCCGGCAGCTGCACGACGCCGTGACCGCCGCGCAGCACCCGCCGTCGGTGTGGCTGAACGCCAGCACGGCCACCATCTACCGGTACGCCGTCGACGGTCCGCAGACGGAGTCGGACGGCGAGCTCGGCGAGGGGTTCTCCGTCGACGTCGCCCGTGCCTGGGAGCGCGAGCTGTTCGCGGGTGAGCTGCCGGGCACCCGCCGGGTGGCGCTGCGCATGGCGATCGTGCTCGGCGGCCCCGCCTCGGACCTCCTCGCGCGCGTGACCCGCCTCGGGGCGGGCGGCCCCCAGCTCGACGGCCGGTGGTTCCAGCACCGGCGCTACCGGGGCATCGGCGCCGACCCGACCGGCGGACCGGTGCCGATGCACCGCTCGCACGGCACGCAGCGGTTCTCGTGGATCCACATCGACGACGTCGTCACCGCCGTCCGGTTCCTCGTCGCGCGAGCGGATCTGGACGGGCCGGTCAACCTGGCAGCGCCCGGTCCCGTCGACAACCGCGCGCTCATGGCCCCCCTGCGCCGCGTCGTCGGGATGCCGATCGGGCTGCCGGCACCCCGGTGGCTGCTCGAACCGGCGATGTTCGTGCTCCGCAACGAGTCCGAGCTGGTGCTCAAGAGCCGGTGGGTGGTGCCCGAGCGTCTCGAGGCCGCCGGCTTCGCGTTCCGCTGGCCGCAGCTCGGTCCGGCGCTCGACGACGCGGTCGGCTGAGCCTCCCGCGACGTCACACCCGGTACTGCTCGGACCGGGGTCTGCTCGACCCCGGGTGCGCTCCCAGGATCCAGGTGGCCGCCTGCTCGACGACGACGTCCGGAGCGTCCGTGATCGCCACCGTCATGCCGGTCTCGTCCGCCTCGAGCGGTTCCAGGGTCGCCAGCTGGGAGTCGAGCAGCGTCGTCGGCATGAAGTGGTCCGCCCGGGCGGCCGTGCGCTCGTGGAGCACCGCGCGGTCGCCGGTCAGGTGGACGAGCACGAGGTCGCCGCCGGCGGCTGCCCGCAGCGTGTCACGGTACCGCCGGCGGAGCGCCGAGCAGGCCGTCACGACGGGGGTCCCGGCGTCGGCTCCTCGGGAGATCGCGGCACCGACCCGGGTCAACCAGGGCTCGCGGTCGCCGTCCGTCAGGGGTTCGCCGGACGACATCTTGGCGACGTTCGCCGGTGGGTGCAGGTCGTCGGCGTCGACGAAGGAGCCGCCGAGGCGTGCGGCCAGCAACGCGCCCACCGTGGACTTCCCGCTGCCGGAGACACCCATGACGACGACGCCGTGCGCGTCGTGCCGTCCCAGCACGTCAGTACCCCGTGGCTGGGTCGACGGCGCCCACGAACGGCTCGCCGTCGACGAACCGGCGCAGGTTCTCCACGACGCGGCGGCGCAGGAGCGGCTCCACCATCGCGGAGGTGTCCGCCGTGTGCGGCGTGACGAGGGCCGTCGGCAGGTCCCACAGCGGATGGCCGTCCGGGAGCGGCTCGGGGTCGGTGACGTCGAGCGCGGCCGCGCCCACCTGCCCCGAGCGCAGTGCGGCGACCAGGGCGTCGGTGTCGACCAGCTCGCCCCGTGCGATGTTGACCAGGACCGCTCCCGGCTTCATCCCGGCCAGCTCGGCCGGGCCCACGAGGGCGCGGGTCCGGGCCGTCAGGGCCGCCGCGAGCACGACGACGTCCGCGTGTGCCAGCTCCTCGACCAGGTGCTCGCCGGTGGTGACCCGGACCGCGCCCGGCACGTGGTCGGGCCGCCGCCGCACCACGACGTTGTGGGTTCGGAACGGGGCGAGCAGGTCGAGCAGCGATCGTGCGATGCCGCCCGCGCCGAGGACGAGGACGTGGGCGTCGAACAGCGACGTGCCCGCCTCGGTGCCCCAGGACCGTGCGCGGGCACGTTCGGGCAGGCGCCGCAGTGCGGCGAGCACCAGGGCGAGCGCGTGCTCGGCGACCGGCTCGGAGAACGCCCCCTTGGCCGACGTCCACCGGATCCTCGGATCCAGGACTCCGCCGTCGAGGTAGGCGTCGACCCCGGCCGAGGGCAGCTGGACCCATCGCGCACGCGGTGCGAGGGTCAACGTCTCGGCGAGCCCGGCGGCGCCCCCGGGCCCGAACCACAACAGCCCGTCGGTGTCGGCACCGACGTCGACGAAGCGGCCCCCCGCCTCCCGGACGGCGTCCTCGAGCCAGTCCGGGGCGTGCGGCGCAGCGCTGATCGCGGGAGCTGCCTGCCTCATCGGGACACCTGTGCGCGCCCGGAGGTGGCCTCGGCGTGGTCGCCTCCCAGGATCCGCAGCGACCAGCCGGCCTCCTGGGCGGACTCGGCGACGAGGGCGCCGCCGTCGGTCCGCACGGTGAAGGCGACGGTCGACCCGTCGACCCCGGCTACCTCGATCGTGCGGGTCAAGTCGGCCCCGGGGCCGGGGTGCACGAGGAGGGTCAGGCCGTCGAGGTGGTCGGCGTCCGGCCGGTCCTCGTGCCGGCTGAACGGGATCACCGCACCGGGCCGGACGTAGACGGGCAACGAGTCGAAGGCGTGGTTCTCCCGCACCCACCGGCCGCCTCGGACGACCTCTCCGGTCAGCAGGCCGACCCAGTCGCCGTCCGGCAGGTAGAGGTCCACGTCGCCCGCGGCGTTGAACACCGGTGCGACCAGGAGGTCCTCACCGAGCATGTACTGCCGGTCGAGGTGGGGCACGGACGGGTCGTGGGAGAACTCCAGCAGCATCGGGCGCATGATCGGCACGCCGGTGCGGTGCGCCGTCGTCCCTGCCGCGACCAGGTACGGCGCGAGGCGGTTCTTGAGCCGGGCGAACTTCCGCGTGACGGCCACGGCGCTGGTCGGGTCGGACTCGTCCTCGCCGAACATCCACGGGACCCGGTACGACCCGCTACCGTGCATGCGGCTGTGGCTGGACAGCAGGCCGAAGGCGGTCCACCGCTTGAACACCCCGGCGTCGGGTGTCATCTCGAACCCGCCGATGTCGTGGCTCCAGTAGCCGAACCCGCTGAAGGCGAGGGAGAGCCCGCCGCGCAGGGTCTCCGCCATGGAGGCGTACGACGCCGTGGAGTCGCCGCCCCAGTGGACCGGGAACTGCTGCCCGCCGGCCGACGCGGATCGCGCGAAGAGCACGGCCTCGCCCGTGCCGCGCTCCTCGGCCAGCACCTCGTGGACGGCCTTGTTGTACAGGTGCGTGTAGTAGTTGTGCATGCGCTCGGGGTCCGAGCCGTCGAAGTACGCCACGTCGACGGGGATCCGCTCCCCGAAGTCCGTCTTGAACGCGTCGACGCCCTGGCGCACGAGGCGGCGCAGGTGGTTCTGGTACCACGCGGTGGCGTCAGGGTTGGTGAAGTCCACCAGCGCCATGCCGGCCTGCCACCGGTCCCACTGCCAGACGCTCCCGTCGCGGTTCCTGACCAGGTAGCCGCCCGCCATGCCCTCGTCGAACAGAGGGGACTGCTGGGCGATGTAGGGGTTGATCCACACGCAGACCCGCAGGCCCCGGTCGTGGAGCCTGGCGAGCATGCCCTCGGGGTCGGGGAACACCCGGTCGTCCCACTCGAAGTCGCACCAGTTGAACTCGCGCATCCAGAAGCAGTCGAAGTGGAACAGGCTCAGCGGGATGTCGCGGGAAGCCATGCCGTCGATGAACGAGGTGACCGTGTCCTCGTCGTAGTCGGTGGTGAAGCTGGTGGACAGCCAGAGGCCGTAGGTCCAGGCCGGGATCTCGGCCGGCCGGCCGGTCAGGGCCGTGTAGCGCTCGAGGATCGTCCTCGGGTCCGGTCCGTAGATCACGAAGTACTCGAGCACCTCGCCCGGCACGGAGAACTGCACCCGCTCGACGGCCTCGGACCCGACCTCGTAGGAGACGTGACCCGGGTCGTTGACGAAGACGCCGTAGCCGGCGTCGGTCAGGTAGAACGGGACGTTCTTGTAGGCCTGCTCGCTGGACGTGCCGCCGTCCTCGTTCCAGATGTCCACGGTCTGGCCGTTCTTGACGACGGGTCCGAACCGCTCTCCGAGCCCGTAGACGTGCTCGCCGACACCGAGGTCGAGCTGGTCGAACATGTAGCTCGTCCGACCGTCGCGCTCGAGCTGGACGGGGCCGTGGTCGACGGCCGCGTCGGCGGAGACGTCGACCCACGCGGCGGACTTGCCGCCGCTGCGGGTGAGCTGCTCGCCCCGTGCGCGGAAGGAGAGCTCCCAGGACGCCCCGACCGCCAGGTGGGCGCTGAGCTCACCGGCGGTGAACGTGGCCTCACCGTCGGTGACGGTGGCCTCGCCCACGCCCTCCTCGGTGTCCAGCGCGAAGCGGAACGGCTCGGCCGTGCCCCGGTGGTGGGTGTGGCGCACGCGGATGACGCCGTCCATCGGCGCGGACAGCTCCGTGGTCAGGACCGGGAGGTTGAGCACGTCGCCGCGCTTGCGGACGACCTGGGTGGGCGCGATGGCACGCAGCGCGTGCTCGCCCGCCGTGATGCGGTCGATCTCCCGGGCGTAGTGGATGCCGACCCCTCGCCGGGCGTGCCAGAAACCGTCGGTGAACTTCATGCGGGGACCTTCCCGGTGGTGGTTCGGTGATGTGTCGGAGGGGGTGGGCCGCGTCAGCGCGGTGGGGCCGTGGATCCGGCCAGCCGCAGCTCGCCTCCCAGCAGCAGCTGCAACGCCGGCAGCGAGGGTTCGGCGAGCCGGTCGATGAGGGCGTCGACGCTGCGTCGGCCCAGCTCGGGCCCGGGTGCGACGACGGCGCTGACGGCCGGGTCGGCGGTGGAGATGGCCTCGGACGAGGTCGCCACGCCCAGTACCGAGACGTCGTCGGGGACGGAACGGCCGCCGGCCACGAGTCCGTTGACGAACCCCGACAGCGCGGCCTCGTTGAGCGCCAGGACGGCCGTGACGTCCGGATGCGCGGCGATCAGGCCGTCGGCGGCGCGGTGGCCCGAGCGTGGGTCCTGCGGTGCCCGGACGACGACGGCACCGAGGTCTCGCTCCGCAGCCAGCCGGAGGTACGCCTCCTCGGTCCGGGTGATCGGACCGTACCCGGACCAGGAGGGGGAGCCGAGGTCGCCGAGGAAGAGGGCCGTCCGGGTGTGACCGAGATCGGCGAGGTGCTCCAGGCCGACGGCGACCATCCCCTCGAAGTCCATGTCGACGAAGGCCAGTCCGTCGGGGCGCTCGGTCCGTCCGACGAGGCCGAACGGGACCTGGCGGTCCCGCAGCACGTCGACGCGAGGGTCCTCGGCCGTGACCTCCATGAGCAGCACGCCGTCCACGAGGCCGCCGGAGACGTAGTCGTCGAGCTGAGCGGCGCCGGTCACGGGCCACAGCACGACGTTGAAACCCCGCTCGGTCGCCGCGGCCGCCGCCGCGGTGACGATGCTGAGGGCCGCGCTCCCGAGCCGGTGCTCCAGGGCGGGGAAGACGAGCGCGAGGATGCGACTGCGCTGGCTGGCGAGCGCCCGCGCCAGCACGTTGCGCCGGTAGCCGAGGTCGGCCATCGCCGTCTCGACCCGGGCGCGGGTGCTCGCCGCCACGGGCTTGGCACCGTTGACGACGAACGAGACCGTCGTCAGGGAGACCCCGGCTCGGTCAGCCACGTCCTGCATGGTCACCACGGCGGGTCCTCTCGTCGGGGTCGTCGGTCGGTTCCGGCCTCGATGATCACACATCGGAGGCGGGCTGGTAAAGCGCTTTGATCCACGTTACCGTACCGGAGGTAAAGCGCTTTGACCGAGGCGGCACCCGTGCCTACCCTCGACAGCACACCACCGAGCGAAGGAGCTTCGACAGTGCGACGGAACCACTGCGCGACAGGTGCGGCGTCGGCCGCTGCCGTCGTCCTGTGCCTGTCGGCCTGCAGCGGCCAGGCACGGGCGGGCGACGACACCCTCGTGGTGACCGACACCATGTCGGCCACCAGCGCGCCCATCTACGAGGAGATCTACGACGCCTGCGCGGCAGAGGTCGGCATGGACGTGCAGGCCAACCACGTCGCCGGCTCCGGGCTCATCGCGACCGTGCTGCAGCAGGCCTCCTCCAGGACGCTGCCCGACGTGCTGATGCTGGACAACCCCGACGTGCAGCAGATCGCCTCGTCGGGGGCGCTGAGCCCGCTGACCGACCACAGCATCACGGGTGCGGGATATCCCGAGGGCGTGCTCGACGCGGGGACCTACGACGGTGACCTCTACGGCATCGCCCCGGTGGTCAACACGATCGGGCTCTTCTACGACGTCGACGCGCTGGACGAGGCCGGGATCGAGCCGCCGTCCACCTGGGACGAGCTGCGGGAGGCGGCGGCGGCACTCACCGAGGGGGACCGCTACGGCATCGCGTTCAGCGCGACGAACACGTTCGAGGGGACCTGGCAGTTCCTCCCGTTCCTGTGGAGCAACGGAGGATCGGAGGACGACCTCGCCGCGCCCGAAGCCGTGGAGTCCCTCGAGTTCGTCGACGACCTGGTCGACGACGGCTCTGCCTCCTCCGGCGTCGTGAACTGGTCGCAGAACGACGTCAACGACCAGTTCATCGCCGGCAAGGCCGCCATGATGGTCAACGGGCCGTGGAACATGCCGAGCCTGGAGGAGGCCGAGGGGCTCGACTACTCCTCGGTCCCGCTCCCGGTGCCCGAGGAGGGTGACACGCTCCTCGCCCCGCTCGGCGGCGAGGCCTTCACGGTCCCGGACACCGGCAACCCCGACAAGATGGCGAGCGCCGGCGCGTTCGTCGAGTGCGTCACCACCGGGAAGAACCAGCTGACGATGGCGACCGGCCGGGGTGCGGTGCCGGCCGACAGCGACGTCGCGGCGGAGGCGGCGCGTGAGAACCCCACGGTGGCCACCTTCGTGGACTCCGTGCAGACCGCGCGGGCGCGGACCGCCCTGCTCGGGCCCGACTGGCCGCAGGCGGCCACCCAGATCTACACGGCCGAACAGCTTGCGCTGACCGACACCGAGTCGCCGGCGGACGCGCTCGAGCGCGTGGCGGCGCAGGACTGATGCGCGGCGCACCCACCGGGCCGACCCGGACCGATCGAGAGGACGGACGACGATGACCACCACCCTCGCTGCCGGACCGCAGGGCGTCGTGACGTCCTCCCGGTCCGTCCCCCCGGCACGGCGGCGTGCCCGACGGCGGGAGCGGACCACCCAGTGGCTGTTCCTCGTGCCGGCGATCGCCTACGTGCTGATCTTCTTCGGCTACCCGATCGTCAAGAACCTCGTGATGGGGTTCCAGGACTACTCGGTGCGGACCTTCGTCACCGGGGAGGCGCCGTGGGTCGGCCTGGCGAACTATGCCGAGGTCGTGGGCAGCGGGATCTTCCGCACGACGGTCGTCAACACGGCACTCTTCACGCTCGGGTCGATCGCCGGGCAGTTCGTGATCGGCCTGCTGTTCGCGCTGTTCTTCAAGCGCCGGTTCCCGCTGAGCAACGTGCTGCGCTCCCTGCTGCTGCTCCCGTGGCTGCTCCCGATGATCGCCGGCAGCGCCGTGTGGCGGTGGATCCTGGACCAGGACGGCGGCATCCTCAACGAGACGCTGCGCTCGATCGGGCTCGTCGACGACCCGATCCAGTGGCTGACCAGCCCGGACATCGCGCTGGTCGCGGTGGTCCTGGTCAACGTCTGGGTCGGCATCCCGTTCAACATGACGCTGCTGTACAGCGGTCTGCAGAACATCCCCGACGAGCTGTACGAGGCCGGCGCCCTCGACGGCGCCACCGGCTGGAAGGCGTTCCGGCACATCACCTGGCCGAGCCTGCGCCCGGTGGTGAACGTCGTGCTCGTGCTGGGCGTGATCTACACGCTCAAGGTGCTCGACATCATCCTGGGCCTGACCGGCGGGGGGCCGGCCAACGCGACGCAGACGCTCGCGACCGACTCCTACCGCCGCTCGTTCCAGGAGTTCTCGTTCGGCACCGGTGCCGCCGTGAGCAACGTGCTCATCGTGGTCTCGCTGGTGTTCGCCGTCGTCTACCTGCGGGCCAACCGGCACGCCGAGGATGAGTGAGGTTCCCGATGCTGCACAGGACCACGTCCCGCACCCTGCCGAACACGATCCTCGGGATCGTGCTGCTGGCCTTCATGCTGTTCCCGGTCTACTGGATGGTGAACGTCTCCCTGCAGGGCGGCAGCACCGCGGCGAGCAGCTCGTTCTTCCCGACGGACATCACGTTGGACGGGTACCGGACTGCCGTCGCGGACCAGACCGGCAACCTGCTGACCAGCATCGTCGTGGCGCTCGGGGCCGTCGTGGTGTCACTGGTCGTCGCGACGCCGGCCGCCTACGCGCTGTCCCGGTTCCGGCTCCGCGGCATGGGCGTCTTCCTGTTCGCTCTGCTGCTGGCGCAGATGATCCCCGGCATCGTCATCGCGAACTCGCTGTACACGCTGTTCAACGACCTGGGGCTGCTGAACTCCTACCCGGGACTGATCCTGGCCAACGCGACCCACGGCATCCCGTTCGCGATCCTCATCATGAGCGCGTTCATGCGCTCGATCCCTCCGGCGCTGACCGAGGCGGCACGGGTCGACGGCGCGAGCCACTTCCGGGCGTTCTGGTCGATCATCGTGCCGGTGAGCAAGAACTCCCTGATCACCGCCGGGCTGTTCTGCTTCCTCTTCGCCTGGAGCGACTTCATGTTCGGCCTGACGCTCACGACCGGCGCGGACATCAAGCCGATCACGCTGGGGATCTACGACTACCTGCAGGGCAACGTGCAGAGCTGGGGACCGGTCATGGCCACGGCCGTGATGTCCGCCGTGCCGGCCATCGTGCTGCTCGTGCTCGCCCAGCGGCACATCGCTGCCGGCGCGCTGGGCGGCGCCGTCAAGTAGCGGTCGGGTGAGGTCCCGACGCCCGCGGGCGTCCTACCCGCAGCTGTCGCAGACGCCCGTCGCCGGCAGCGCCATGAAGCACGTGGGGCACACCGGGGTCGGCTTCTCCGGCTCGGCGGCCTGGCGCGGCCTGGTGGCGCGCGGGGCCCGCTGCGGAGACCGCCGGGCGGGCGCCGCCGCCCGGGCTCCGCTCACCTCGAAGCCGCGCTTGCCCAGCAGCGTCCCGACCGCGACCTTGCCCCCGCCCATCTCCTCGGGGAGCGCCGCGCGTCCGGTGGCGTAGCGGTGCGCGACAGCGAGGATCGCGGTCGCGTCGTAGGTGGCCCCGGCGTGGGTCAGGGTGACGCCCGGCGTCGGGGTGAACCCGTAGAGCTTGAGGAACGCACCCGCGCCGCGGTCGTCGTGCTCGGCGATCGCCGAGAGGACGTGCGGACGCGTGACGGAGCTGAAGGTGGCCATGCTGCGAGACTAGGCCACCCACCTGAGCGCCAGGCGGCCTGCGGGTGCACGGCGCGCGTCCGGCGGTGCGACGTTCGTCTCACGGCGTCCGCGGTGGGACCCTGAAGGGTGTCCAGGTTCGTCTCGGTCGTCGTCGTGCTCCTGCTGGTCGCGAGCGCGCTCTGCTTCGCGCTGGTGCCCGTGGTCGTGCCCGACTCCTCCGACGTGGTGCGGGACACCGTGACCCTGGCGGGCGCCCAGGGCGTGCCGGGAGCCTGGCTGGCCCGCACCGGGTTCGTGCTGCTCGGGGCCGCCGTCCTGGCCGAGGCCGCCCGCGACGGCGACGCCTGGGGACCCGCCGGCCGGGCCGCGCACGCCGTCTTCGGCGCGGCCACCGTCTCGATGGCCGTCTTCTCGGCGAGCCCGGGGCGCGGAGGCGCGAGCGACGCCGTCGAGGCCTCGCTGCACACCTGGGCCGCGACCGTCGCCGTGGCCGCCTTCGTCGTCGGTGTGCTGGCCGTACGGATCCGCCGTGGCACCCGGCCGGGCCCCGTCGGGGTCCTGGACGTCGCCGCCCTGGCCGCGGCCGTGGTGCTGGCGCTCGCCGCGGAGACGATGCCGGCCGGCGCCGGGGTGACGGAGAGGCTGCTGCTGACCGTCGGGCTGGTCTGGTACACGGTGGAAGCGGTCCGGCAGACGCGGATCGGGGCCGCAGAACCGTCGTAGCCGCGGCGGGTCAGTACCCTGCGACCGGGTCGACGACGCCGTCGAGCGGGTCTCCCCGCACGAACCGGCGCAGGTTCACCTCGATGCGGTCGCGCAGCAGCGGCTCGACCATCTCGGGGGTGTCCGCGGTGTGCGGCGTCACGAGGGCGCCGGGCAGATCCCACAGGGGGTGGCCGTCCGGCAGCGGCTCGGGATCGGTGACGTCGAGCGCGGCGGCGCCGAGGTGACCCGACCGCAGGGCCGCGACGACGGCGTCGGTGTCGACCAGACCGCCCCGTGCGACGTTCACCAGGGTCGCCCCGCGCCGCATGGCGGCCACCTCGGGGGCTCCCACCAGCGACCGGGTCGCGGGCGTCAGGGCGGCCGCGAGCACCACGACGTCGGCCCGGGCGAGCTCGGTGGTGAGGTGCTCCGCCGTGACCACACGGTCGGCCCCCGGCACGGGGTCGGCGCGTCGGCGCACCACCACGCTGCGGGTGCGGAACGGGCGGATCAGCTCCAGGAACGAGCGGGCGATGCCGCCGGCGCCGAGGACGAGCACGTCGGCTCCGTAGAGGGACGTACCCGCCTCGGTGCCCCACGAGCGGGCACGGGCCCGCTCGGGCAGCCTGCGGAGCGCGGCGAGGGTCAGCGCGAGCGCGTGCTCGGCGACGGGTTCGGCGAAGGACCCCTTCGCCGACGTCCACGTCCGGTGGTCGTCCAGGAGCCCGGCCTCGAGGCAGGCGTCCACACCGGCGGACGGGAGCTGGACCCAGCGCACCGCCGGTGCGGCGGCCAGGGCGGGACCGAGCCCGTCCACGCCGAGGGGTCCGAACCACAGCAGCCCCGCCGTCTCCTCGCCGAGCGGGACGAGCCGCGCGCCGGCGTCGCGGACGGCGTCGGCGACCCAGCCGGGAACCTCGGGGGCGGCGCTGATCGCGGGGGAGTCGGGCATGCGGGTCCTTCCAGGGGGTTCAGTCGACGTGCAGCAGGTCGGGGACGTCCGTCGGTGGGCGACCCGACCGGGCGAACTCGGCCCACGCGGCGCGCAGCGGGGGTCCCCAGGTGCGCAGGTCGGCGTCCTCCCGCCCGGCCAGGACGGGGACGCCCTGCCATGCGGCGGCGTCGCCCAGCAGCAGCGGCAGCTCGGTGGCGTGCGCCGCGCGCAGAGGGTGGTGGCCGGGCCCACCGAGAAAGGTGTACCGCACCGCGCGGCCGCCGCCGCGCCGGTGGCGGTCGACGAACCGGTCGGCGGCCCGGCCGTACACCGCCGCGGTGAGGGCGCTCACGGCGCCCTCGAGCAGCAGGCCCCCGACCACGGGGGCCCGCTCGCCCGGGGTGCGTCCGGCGAGGAACAAGGCCGCCTCCCGGGCGTTGGTGCCGACGAGGACCTCGACGTCAGCCGCCACGCGGGCCCACACCGCTTCGCGCCGGTCCTCGGACGGCAGGGGTGCGAAGCCGTACTGCGGGCCGAACGGCATCGCGCCCCGCAGGCCGTGGCGCGGGAGCACGCGGCGCGTCACGCGTTGCTGGGCGGCGAGCAGCACACCGAGCGGTGCGTCGTCGGGAACCTGCCGCAGCGCGCGGGCCATCGTGGCGTTCATGGCGGCCCGCCGCCGGGAGATGCCCAGGGGTGCGCTCTGGATGATCGCGCGGTGGAAGAGCCCGGGGCCTTCGGCGGTCAGCAGCAGGTGGGCGACGGCGTCGCCACCGGCCGACTCTCCCATCGCGGTGACGGCCGCGGGGTCACCGCCGAACGCCGCGATGTTGCGTCGCACCCACCGCAGGGCCGAGAGCAGGTCGAGCAGGCCGAGGTTGGCGGGTCGGACCTCGTCGCCGAGGAACCCGAGCACCCCCAGCCGGTAGGTCACGGCCACGACGACGAGCCGCTGCTCGCGGACCAGCGACGCCGGGTCGTAGCTGATGGCGTCCCCGGCACCGCTGACGTACGAGCCGCCGTGGATCCACACGATCACCGGGAGGTCCTCGCCGGGGGCGGCGTCGGCCGGTGCGGTGACGGTCAGGCGCAGACAGTCCTCCGACGGCGGCAGCGGCCGGGACGAGTCCGGACCGAACACGTCGAGCCCCAGGGGATCGGGCGGCTGCGGTGCCGACGGCGACCAGCCGGTGGCGTCCACGGGCTCGGTCGAGCGCGGCTCGTCCACCGGCGGGCGGAACCGGTCCGCGCGGGCGTAGCGCACCGCGCCGGCGCGCAGCAGATCACCGTCCAGGCGCGCCAGCAGCTCGCCCGCCGGACCGTGCACGACCCGCGTGCCGTGCACAGGTGCCGACCGTGGTGCGGGTGTCGCGTGGTGCGTCACGTGTCCTCCTTCGTCGTGCCGCGGCGGCCGTGCCGTCGCCGGGCACCGCACCAGGGTTCCAGCCGCCGCCCGATTCCTCGACCGCGAACTCTCGCCGCGCGCACCCGGTGCGGTGGTGACATGCTGGGCAGTCGTCCGGTCCAGCAGGGAGGCCGTAGGCAACTCTCAGGAGCACAGGTGACCGGAACGGTACTTGCGAGGAGGACGACCGACCGCCAGGAGATCCGGCGGTGGGTCGAGAGCAACGGCGGAGTGCCGGCCCGCGCACGCGGGAGCGCGGTGGCCGGTGGGTGCGCGCTCAGGATCGACTTCCCGGGCGTCGCAGCCGAGGAACAGCCGGAGCACGTCGACTGGTCGACGTGGTTCACCGCCTTCGACGCCGCGGGTCTGGAGCTCGTGTACCGGCCCGGCGCGGACGGCGAGGACGGGCGCGGCACCTACTTCCGGCTCGTCCCGCGGTGACCGCTCGTCCGCTGCGAGGGCACGGCTGCGCTCACGACGCCGGGCCGGAGTCCTGGCGCAGGGTGCGCAGGTACTCCAGGACCGCCTCGCGCGCCGGCGGTTCGGCCTCGCGCGCGGTGGTCATGAGGTCGGACGCCAGCTCCCGCAGCGGGGTGTTGGAGTCGTTCGAGAGGCGACGCATGATCCCGAACGCCTTCTCGTCGTCGACGCCGAGGACCATCATCAGGACGCCCTTGGCCTGTTCGATGTCACGACGGCTGAGGGCCGCGGCGCGGATGGAGACGTCGGCCTCCGCGGCGGCCATCTGCCGCACGGACGCCGTGAGGTCGAGGGTGTAGCCGTCGAGCTCGACCACGCGCCCGGCCTCGTCGCACCGGGCCGATCCGACCGTCGAGACGACGTGACCGGTGCCCTGGGCGTCGACGACGCGATAGATGAGACCGAAGGGCTCGTCCGCGCACCCGGCCTTCTCGAGCGCCGCGGCGATGCGCTCCCGGTCGTCCGGGTGGACGTGGGACAGCACGAGCTCCGTCGTCGGCACCACCTCGCCCGGATCGAACCCGTGCAGGCGGTAGAGCCGGTCGGACCACCACCAGGCACCGGTCCGCACCGTGATGCGGAACTCACCGACGGCGGTGGACACGTCCGCGCGCGACCGGGACTTCTCGAGCGTGCCGTCCTGGGGGACCGTCGTCATCGTCTCTCCTGCGGGCAGTGGCACAACGGCCGTGTCACGAATGGTGGTCCGACGATACGCCGGACGCTCCGGGTCGGACAACCAGCCGTGCGACGGGTTGGCGCGCCGCAGGGACGGGGGTTAGCGTCGGTGGGCGAGGTCAGGAAGCGGCTTCGGACTTCGAACGGACGGAGACCGGACCATGGCCTCGATCACCCCTGTACCCACGACCTCGACGCGAGGCTCGGACCCCTTCGTGGTGCCGCGGGAACCCGGCACCGGACCGATCACCGTCGAGGAGTTCGCCTCCGGTGTCGCCGTCGGGACCGGACTGCTGGTCGGTCGGTACCACGTGGACCTGACGGCCGGCCGCTGGTGGTGGTCGGACGAGATCTGGACCATGTACGGCTACCGCCCCGGCGAGCTGGAGCCGGGCCTGGACCTGCTGCGACGGCACCAGCACGCCGGTGAACGGGACCGGGTGATCAAGGATGCGCTGCACTCGCTGCACTCCGGGCGGGCTTTCGCCTGCTCCCACCGGATCGTGGACGCCCACGGCCGCAACCACTGTCTCCTCGTCACCGGTCAGGCGCGCAGCTCGGGCACCGGTCCGAGCCGGATCGTCGGGTACGTCGTCGACGTCACCCCGGTACGCCAGGAGGCCGTGGAGCAGCAGACGCGTCGCGCGATCGACGCCGCCTACGTCTCCGCCGCCTCGATCGAGCGGGCCAAGGGCGTGCTCATGGCGGTGCACGGCATCGACGAGGACAGGGCCGAGGACATCCTCGTGCGGGAGTCCGGGGTCACCGGTGCCGGACTGCGCGACACCGCGGCCCAGGTGATCTCGCACCTCTCACGCGGGGACGGCCTGGGGGACCTCGCCGTCGACGGCCTGCGGGAGGCCTTCGCCGTGGTGACGCCGCAGCGCCGCCCCCACATCCGCGACGCCCACCTGGCGCGCCGGCGGACCTGACCCGCGCTGCGTGTCACCGCCCGTGCGGGTCGTGCGCGTTGAGGGTGCGCAGGACCTCGTCGTAGGTCCCGCGCGCCTCGGCGTGGCGCAGGAACCCGACCCGCTCGACGAGGACCTCGGGGGCGCCCGGCTGCGTGCGCAGCAGCTCGATCACCTCGGTGACGAACTCCTCGAGCGGCATCGCGATCGGGTTCTCGCGCTGGCCGGGCATCAGATCGGTGGCGACGGCGGGCGGCACGATCTCGACGACGTCGACACCGGTGTCCGCGAGCTGCAGGCGCAGCGCCTCGCTGAGCCGGTGGACGGCCGCCTTGGACGCGTCGTAGGAGGGTGTCGCCGCCAGCGGGACGAACGCCAGGCCGGAGGAGACGGTCACGATCGTCGCGCGGGGGCGGCGCTGCAGGTGCTCGACGAACGCGCCGATGAGCCGGATCGGCCCGAGCACGTTCGTGACGATGGTGCGTTCGGCGCTGGCCAGGAAGCCCTCGGGGCGGTGCCAGTCCTCGACCTGCATGATCCCGGCCATCGCGACGATCGTGTCGAGGTCCGGATGCCGTCCCAGGACGGTGCGGGCGGCGTCGTCGATGCTCGCCGGGTCCGTGGTGTCGATGGTCACGGTGTCGATCCCGGGGTGCTCGGCCGCGATCTGCGCGAGCCGGTCGGTGCGGCGTCCGCCGACGACGACGGTGCTGCCCTGGTCGTGGAGCGCGACGGCGAGGGCGAGGCCGATGCCGCTCGTGGCGCCGGGGATGAAGACGGTGCTGCGGGTGATGTCCATGGCTCGAGCCTGGACGCGCCGACGGGTCCGGAACAGGCCTCACGGAACGGGGGACCCGCGATCCCTGGCACCGGGCCGGCCGGGCGGCGACGATGGGGCCATGGACCGTCCCGCTCTCGCCGAGTTCCTCCGGCGTCGCCGAGAGGTGCTGCAGCCGGCCGCTGTCGGTCTGGCGCCCGGGCTACGGCGTCGTGCCCCCGGGCTGCGGCGCGAGGAGGTGGCACTGCTGGCGACCATGTCGACCGACTACTACACCCGGCTGGAGCAGCAGCGGGGCCCGCAGCCCAGCACGGACATCCTCGGTGCGCTGGCCCGCGCCCTGCGGCTGACCGACGACGAGCGCGACTACCTGTTCCGCACCGCGGGCCATCCCGCTCCGGTGCGAACCGTCGACGCCGGTCGCGTGGCGCCGGCGCTGCAACGGGTGCTGGACCGGCTCGACGACACCCCGGCGCTGATCCTCGGGCCGCTGGGGGAGACGCTCGCGCAGAACGATCTCGCCCGGGCCCTGTACGGCGACGTCGAGACCTTGCGCGGGTGGGAGCGCAGCGAGATCTACCGGTGGTTCGCCCACCCCGACACGGCACGCGCCGTCTACCCGGTCGACGACCGTGACCGCCAGGGCAGGGCGCTGGTCGCGAGCCTGCGGGCAGCGCTGGGACTGCTGGGTCCGCGCTCGCGGGCCGCGGCGCTGGTGGACGTGCTGACGGGACTGAGCGAGGAGTTCTCCGCGCTGTGGGAGCGTCAGGAGGTGGCGCGGCGGTTCGTCGACCACAAGGTGCTGATCCACCCGGTGGTCGGCGAGATCGAGGTGGACTGCCAGGTGCTGCTGACCGAGGACCGTCTCCAGGCCCTCCTGGTGCTCACGGCCGCCCCGGGGACGGTCGCTGCCGAGAGGATCCGGCTGTTGGGCGTGGTCGGCACGCAGGACCTCGTCCCGCGGACGGTCGGCGAGCAGGACGACATCCCCTGACGGAGGGGCACCGTGGACGGGCACGTGCGCGCGCGGGCGTCCGAATCGATACGATGGCACCCATGCGCAGGAAAGCCCTTACCGCCCCGCGCGGCATCGACGGTGTCGACGGCGACCATCCGATCCGCTCCATCCTGCGGCTGCTCACCGCGCAGCCACGACGCCTCGGCGTGGCCCTCTACGCGTTCGCGATGAAGGAGATCCCGCTGTGGTTCCTGCCGGTGATCACCGGTTCCGTGATCGACATCGTCGCCGACGACGGCGACGTGAGCTCGGTGCTGATCTGGTTCGGCGTCGCCGTCGTGCTGCTGGCGCAGAACTATCCCCACCACATCCTGTACACGCGCAGCTTCATGACGGTGGTGCGCGACACCGGCGTCCGGCTGCGCAACGCGCTGGTGGAACGCCTGCAGACGCTGTCGATCGGCTACTACGCGCGCTCCAGCGCCGCACTGGTGCAGTCCAAGGTGGTCCGCGACGTCGAGAACGTCGAGATGATGCTGCAGCAGGTCACCCACCCGTTGCTTTCCGCGGTCATGGTGCTCGTCGGCGCCATCTCGATGACCGCGATCCGGGTCCCGGAGTTCCTGCCCGTCTACGCGCTGGTGATCCCGACGGCGCTGCTCATCCGCCGCACCATGGCCCGGCGGTCCCGGACCCGCAACGAGCAGTTCCGCCGGGAGATGGAGGGGTTCGCCACGCAGGTGGGCGAGATGGCCTCCCTGATCCCGGTCACCCGCGCGCACGGCCTGGAGCGCACCGCCACCACCCGGGTGGCGACCGGCGCGGACGACGTGCGGCGTGCGGGGCTGGACCTCGACATGCTCAACGGACGCATGCAGTCCCTGTCCTGGGTGTCGATGCAGTTCCTCGGGGTCTTCTGCCTGGTGCTCGCCGCGACCGTGTCCTTGTCCGGCGTCATCGCCATCACCCCGGGTGAGGTCGTGCTGCTGTCCACCTACTTCAGCCTCCTCACCCAGGGGCTGACGCAGGTGCTCAACCTGGTGCCCGTGACGGCACGCGGTGTGGAGTCCATGCGGTCGATCGCCGAGGTGCTGGCCGAACCCGACCTCGAGGAGAACGAGGGGCGCCGGCCCGTCGAGGAGGTCACGGGTCGCCTCGAGCTGGACCACGTCTTCCACCGCTACCCCGAGGCGCGGTCCGACGCGCTGAGGGACATCGACCTGGAGATCCGACCGGGCGAGACGGTCGCCTTCGTGGGGCCGTCCGGGTCGGGCAAGTCCACGTTGCTCAACCTCGTGCTCGGCTTCGTGCGGCCCACCGGGGGACGGATCCTGCTCGACGGCCAGGACATGAGCGAGCTCGACCTGCGCACCGTGCGTCGGCACGTGTCGGTCGTCCCGCAGGAGTCGGTGCTCTTCGAGGGGTCGATCCGTGACAACGTGGCCTACGGCCTGGACGAGGCCGACGACGTCCGGGTCCGTGCGGCGCTGCGCGACGCGAACGCCCTGGGTTTCGTCGACGAACTGCCGGACGGTTGGGACACCGTGGTGGGGCAGCGCGGCGCGCGCATCTCGGGCGGGCAGCGCCAGCGCCTGGCCATCGCGCGGGCGATCGTGCGCGACCCGAACATCCTCTTTCTCGACGAGGCGACCAGCGCGCTGGACCCCGAGTCCGAGGTCGCGGTGCGCGACGCGTTGGACCGGCTGATGGCCGACCGCACCACGCTCGTGGTGGCCCACCGGCTGTCCACGGTGCGGCAGGCCGACCGGATCGTGGTGCTCGACCACGGCCGGATCGTCGAGGTCGGCCCCCACGCCGACCTGCTCGCGCGCGGTGGTCGCTACGCCGCCCTGCACGCGGCGCAGGAGGGCGGGCTCAGCGCGTAGCGGCAGGTGGGCGCTCCTGCCGGCCGGAGGTGCTCAGCGGACGGCGAACCCGTGCTCGCCCCGCGGGGCGACGGCCCGGACCTCGGCCCCGGTGACGTGCGCGCCGCGCGGCCCGGACCGCAGGAAGTCCGCCACGCGTGCCACGGCGTCGTCGGGCCCCTCGACCTCTGCCTCGACCGCGCCGTCGGGCCGGTTGCGCACGTACCCGGCCACGCCGGCCTCCTCGGCGAGCCGTGCGGTCGCGTACCGGAACCCGACGCCCTGGACACGACCTCGGACGACGGCGTGGACGCGGGTGGTCATGCGTCCAGCGTAGGCACGTCGCACAGGCGATGATGCATTGCGCGCAATTGAATTGCATGCCATGCTCGTCTCATGCCCGACGCCGGCGCCTCGAAGGCCCTCGACCCGCTGCTGTGCTTCGCCGTGTACTCGCTGGAGCGCCGCATCGGACGTCTGTACGCCGACCTGCTGGCGCCCTGGCGGCTGAGCTACACCCAGTACCTGGTGATCACGATGCTCGGGTCCAACCACGGCGTGCCGCTCACCGTGGGCGAGCTCGGTCGGCTGCTGGACCTGGACTCGGGAACCCTGTCGCCCCTGGTCAAACGCCTCGAAGGTCGCGATCTGGTGCGTCGGGAGCGCAGCGCGCGCGACGAGCGCATCGTGTCGGTGCACCTCACCGACGCCGGGCGCGCGATGCACGCCGAGCTCGCCGACGTCCAGCGCTGCCTCGCCGACCGCCTGCCGCCCGAGACCGCGGCGGCAGCCGACCTCAGGGCCCGGCTGCACGAGGCGAACCAGTTCCTGGCGCACCGGCGCTGACCGCACCGCGCGCGCCGGGCTGCTACGACCGCCCGGCGGGGCCCGATCGCGAGGGCCACGCCGGGGGACACCCACCACAGCACGACGAGAGGAACCGCATCATGCCGCAGACCACCGCCTACACCGCCGAGGCCCTGTCCACCGGGGCCGGCCGCGACGGCCACGTGCGCAGCGACGACGGCCGCATCGACCTCGAGATGGCGATCCCCAAGCCCATGGGTGGCTCGGGGGAGGGCTCCAACCCCGAACAGCTCTTCGCCGCCGGCTACGCCGCGTGCTTCCACTCGGCGCTGCAGGGCGTCGCACGCTCGCAGAAGATCGCGATCGCCGACACCTCCGTCGGCGCGCGGGTGCACATCGGCCCGAACGGGCAGGGCGGCTTCGAGCTGGCCGTCGAGCTCGAGGTGGTCGTGCCCGAGCTCCCGCGCGAGCAGGCCCAGGCGCTCGCTGACGCGGCCGAGCAGGTGTGCCCGTACTCCAACGCCACCCGCGGCAACATCGACGTCACGGTCACCGTCGTCGAGGGCTGAGGTCGGCTCCGCCCGCGGCCGGGAGGTCAAGGCCTCCCGGCCGCGGGCGGAGATGCTCGCCGTGCGACGCACCGCGTACAGTGTTCCGCGTGAGTGAACGAGGTGCAGGTATCGGCGAGGTCCACAGCTCCGACCAGCTGGCGCAAGGACGTGTCCAGCTGCGGTCCAGCGAGACGTGGATCCCGGACGCGATGGGTGAGGTCAGCCGCCGTGCGGCGGCCGAGGGGATCGTCCTGCTGAAGAACGACGGCGCGGTGCTCCCTCTGAGTGGGAGCGCTACCATCGCCGTCTTCGGGCGGGTGCAGCAGGACTACTTCGCCGTCGGCTACGGCTCGGGCGGCGACGTGCGCCCCCCGTACCAGTGGAACCTGATCGACGCGCTGCGCGACCGCGACGGGATCACCGTGGACGACGAGCTCGACCGCCGGTACGCCGACTGGTGCGCCGAGCACCCCGTGGACCCGGCGCCCGAGTGGGGCACCTGGCCGCGTTCGCACCCGGAGATGCCCCTGAGCTCCGAGGACGTCGCGGCCGCCGCGAGCCGGTGCCCCCTGGCGCTGGTGGTCGTCGGACGCGCCGCCGGAGAGGCGCGGGAGCAGGCCCTCGAACCGGGCAGCTTCTACCTCACCGACGACGAGCGCCACCTGCTGTCCCGCGTGACGGAGGCGTTCGAGCGCACCGTCGTCGTGGTGGACACCGGCAACGTCGTCGACCTGTCCTGGACGCGCGAGTACGCCGTCGACGCCGTGCTGCTGGCGTGGCAGGGTGGCATGGAGTCCGGCCGGGCCGTGGTGGACGTCCTGACCGGCGCGGTGCCGGCCGGCGGGCGGCTGACGGCCACCGTGGCCGACGCCTACGAGCACTACCCGAGCGCCGGTCACTTCGGCGACGCGGACGTCAACGAGTACGTCGAGGACGTCTACGTCGGCTATCGCTACTTCGAGACGTTCGCGCCGGAGCACGTGCTCTTCCCGTTCGGCTTCGGCCTGTCGTACACCACCTTCGACGTCGGCCGGGTGGACGTGGAGTCCGACGGCGGTGCCGTCGTCGTGCGCGCCACCGTCACCAACACCGGCGCCGTGCACGCCGGCACCGAGGTGCTGCAGGCCTACGTCGCCGCCCCCCACGGCCTCCTCGGCCGGCCCGCCCGCCACCTGGCGGCGTTCGCCAAGACCCGTGAGCTGGCGCCGGGCGCGTCCCAGGAGCTGGAGCTGCGGTTCGACCTGGACGACGTCGCCGCCTACGACGACGCCGGCGTCACCGGCCACCGGTCCGCCCACGTCCTGGAGGCGGGCCGCTACGAGATCCTGCTGGGCACCGACGTCCGTGCCGCCCGGGCCGTCGGCGCCGTCGACCTGGACGCGTTGCGCGTGGTGCGCGAGCTGACCGAGGTCGCCGCCGTGCGCCCCGAGCACGCCTTCGAGCGGCTGGTGGCGCGACCCGGCGAGGACGGCCGGGCGACCGCGGGCCACGAGAAGACCCCCACCGCCACCGTCTCGCGTCGCGAGCGCGTCCTGGACGGCCTGCCGCCCGCTCTGGAGCGCACCGGCGACCTCGGCATCACGCTCGACGACGTCACGGCGGGCCGGGCCGACCTCGACGCGTTCGTGGCCCAGCTCGACGACGACGAGCTCGAGGCCCTGAGCCGGGGCGACTTCGTCATGGACTCGCCGCTCGGAGCGGCCGGGAACGCGGGTGCCCTGGGTGGGACGGTCGCCGCTCTGCGGGACAAGGGGGTGCGCGCCCTGACCACGACCGACGGGCCGGCCGGCATCCGCCTGGCCACGCACACGGCCCTGCTGCCCTGCGGCACGGCGCTCGCCTCGACGTGGAACCCCGGGCTCGTGGAACGCCTCAACGAGCTGCTGGCCGCCGAGATGGCCGCGAAGGGCTCCGACATCCTGCTCGCACCGGGCATGAACATCCAGCGCGACCCGTTGTGCGGACGCAACTTCGAGTACTTCTCCGAGGACCCCCTGGTCACCGGCACCATGGCGGCCGCCACCGTGCGCGGCATCCAGCACGACGGGCTGGCGGCCTGCCCGAAGCACTTCGCGGCCAACAACCAGGAGGCCAACCGCGAGTACAACGACTCCCGGGTGTCCGAACGCGCCCTGCGCGAGATCTACCTGCGCGGGTTCGAGATCTGCGTGACGCAGGCCGCGCCCCGCACCCTGATGACCTCCTACAACAAGATCAACGGCACGTGGGGGCACTACCACCACGACCTGGTGACCACGGTGCTGCGCGGCGAGTGGGGGTTCACGGGCGCGGTGATGACCGACTGGTGGCTGCGCGAGAGCGTCGACCCGGACTTCCCGGCCCTGAGCAACGACGCCTATCGCGTGCGCGCCCAGGTGGACGTCAACATGCCGGGTGCCTGGAGCCGCGAGGACGACCACGGGGACGGCTCGCTGCTCGCCTCGCTCGCACGACCGGACGGCATCACGCTCGGCGAGCTCCAGCGCACGGCGCGCAACGTGCTGCGCCTGGTGCAGTCGCACCCGGTGCGCGCCGACGGCTGACGGCGCGGGGCCCGCGGCCGGCGGGCGTCGTCTCAGGACGTCCCCGGCAGACGGTGCGCACGGACGGCGAGGGTGAGGTCGACGAGGTCCCGCGGGCTGTCGACCCGACGGCCCGTGAGGCGTTCGAGGCGCCGCAGCCGGTTCGTCACGGTGTTGCGGTGGCAGCCGAGGTCCGCCGCTGCGGTGCGCGTCGACCCGTCGGCGGCCAGCCAGGCGGTGAAGGTGTCCAGCAGCACCTCGCGCTCGGCCGGGTCGGTGGTCGCGAGCGGTCCGAGGACCTGCGTGCCGAGCTGGAGGGCGAGCTCCGGGTCCGCCGTGAGCAGGGCGGTGGGCAGATGGTCCGCGAGGTCGGTGCGGCCACCGTCGGCGGCGCACAGCGCGAGGGCGGTGTGCGCCTGACGGCGGCCGTCGGCCAGGCCGGCCAGGCCCTGCACGGGCAACCCGGCCCCGAGTCGCACGCCGGGGGGAAGGTGCGGGACCCGATCCGTCGCCGACCGGGCGGGCGGCGTCGACGAGCTGCCGCCCTCGGCGAGCAGGACCAGGGCGTGCTCGACCGGTCGCGAGCTGTGCCAGTGCACGCGCAGGCCGGACCCGCCGACCGTGGCCCGTCCGGCGGCGCGCGCCGCCGGACCGCCGCCGTCGAGCGCCACGACCTGGTAGAGACCGTCGACGGGAAGCCCCAGCAGGGCGGACGCCGCACGCAGGTCGGCCACGAGGCAGGAACCGTCCAGGAGCGAGGCGACGAGCCGGTGGCGCGACCGGTCGGCGTCGCGGCGCGGTGCCGGGCGCGCGGGGGAGCGGGAGGCCCCGGGCCGCGCGGCGAGGGCGGGCGCACGCACGGCGGTGAGCTGGGCGGTGACGTCGGGCATGACTCCTCCTCGCGGACGACGCCGGTGTCGTCCACCAGGGCACAGCATGGCATACCGCCCGGTCGGTCTCTAGGTCGACGGCGGGTCGTGCTCCGGAGGCAGGAGCCGGGTCAGCTCGACCCGGGAACGCACCTGGAGCGCGACGAAGATGTTGCGCAGGTGGCAGTCGACGGTCCGTACGGAGACCGCGAGGCGCTCGGCGATCTCGCGGTTCGTGTCCCCGGCCGCCACGCAGCGCGCGACGCGCAGCTGGTGGGGTGTCAGGGACCCGACGGCGTCCGGTGCGGGGGCGTCCTGGACCGCGCCGGCGGCGCGCAGCTCGGTGCGGGCGCCCCGCGCCCACGGCTCGGCGCCGCACCGTTCCAGCAGGCGCAGGGCGTCGCGCAGGCGATCGCGCGCGTCACCCGGGCGGCGGTGCCGGCGCAACCACATGCCGTGCAGCAGCAGGGTGCGAGCCGTCTCGAAGCCGCCACCGACCTGCTGGTGCGCCGCGTGCGCCCGGCGGTAGAGGTCGTCGGCCTCGGCGTCCGCCGACGCCACCAGGGCGCGGCACCGCAGCTCGAGCGCCGGGCCGTGGGGATCGGCGGCCGAACGGCTCCATCGGGTCAGCTCCGGGATCGCCGCGCGGGCCGTCGCGTCGTCGCCGGCGAGCATCGCTGCCTCGACGAGCAACGGCAGCACCAGCCCCCGCAGGGCGAAGTGCGCCCCGCCGTCGGGGTCCGCAAGCAGCGAGCCGATCCGGGCCGCGGCCTCGGCCGCCCGGCCCTGCGCGAGCTCGGCACGGCCGAGCGCCCACTCGGCGAGCGTCACGGGCTGGGCCAGTCCGTGCCGCCGTGCCGTGGCCAGTGCCGCGTGCGCGTGCTCGCGGACCTCGGCGGAGGTTCCCTGCACCGACGCCGTCAGCGCCAGGACCGCGTGGTGGTGCGCGGCGGTGTTGGCCCGGCCCGTGCGCAGGGCCGCCCGCAGGCCTCGTGACGCGTGCTCACGGGCCAGGGCGTGCCGTCCGGCGCGGAGCTCGGCGTAGGCGACGTACTCGGTGGCCCGCGCGACCATGGCCTCGTCACCGTCCGCGCGGGCTGCCGCGAGAGCCCGGGCGCCGGTGTGGCAGGCGCTGCCCACGTCCCCGGCCAGCAGCGCCGCCGCGACGCCGATCAGCAGCGACTCGCCGTCCGAGGTCGCACGGACCTGCTCGACCACGCCGGCCAGGAGCGGGGCCGCGTCGCCGGGGCGTTCGACGAGCAGCGCGAGCATCCCCGCGAGGTACTCCTCGCGCGGCCCGTCGGGCGCTCCGGGACGGGACAGCGCCGCGGTCAGTGCCTCGACGCAGGCGGGGTGGTCGCCCGCCGTCCAGGCGGCCCCGACGGCGGCGACCGTGGCGGCCAGCGCCGGGACGGGATCGGCGGCCAGGGACGCGCGCGCGAGGCAGAGGCTGGCGTAGGCGTCGGGTGCGGGACCGTCCGCCTGGAGCCGCAGCCCGCGCACCAGCTCCGTGCGTCCTCGTTGTGCCGCCGTCGTCCTCATCCCGCGAGACTAGGTCCCCGGGTGCCGGCCGCCACCCGTCCTTGTGTGCCGGCACCTGAGCCCGTCCGGGGCGGTGTGCCGACGCACAGCCGCGGGCGGCCGCACCTGGTGCGACCGCCCGCGGCGTCGTGCGTCGTGGCTCAGAGCGGGCAGGAGCTCTCGTACGCCTGCACGTCGGAGAACAGTCCCGTCGACGGCCCCGGGCAGAGGAACTGCGTGTAGCGGGTGTCGTCGTCCACGTAACGCTTCAGCCAGGAGATCGAGTACTTCGCGATCGTGGTGTTGGACAGGTTCGGCGCGAAGTGGCTGGCGCCGTCCAGCTCGAGGTAGGCCTTGGGGAGCGAACCGGACAGCGAGTCGTAGAACGGCTCCGCGTGGGACTGGTGCGGGGCGATCGTGTCGTTCTCCGCGCCGAAGATCAGCGTCGGGGTGGTGATCGAGGACCAGTTCTTCTTCAGGTGCCAGGGGGTCATCGGGATGGCCGCCTTGATCGCCGGGTTGTCGTCGACGGCGCGCAGGGTGCCGCCGCCGCCCATCGAGTGACCCATCAGGGCGAGGCGGTCGGGGTCGATCCGGTCGGCGACGTCGCTGGAGTCCGTCAGGTAGTCCAGCGCCGCCTGGAGCTGGTCGGCCCGGGAGTCGGGCTGGTCGTAGATCGTGTTGGTGTCGATCGTCATGACGACGAAGCCCTGGGAGGCCAGGCGCGGGCCGAGCCAGGCGATCGAGCTCTCCGTGCCGGTGTACCCGGGGGAGATGACGACGGCGCCGAAGTCGCCGTCGGACGTCGTCGACGGGTAGTAGATGGTGCCGCCGCCGAACCCGCGGACCCAGCTCGAGACGCTGCGCTGGGACACGGAGTAGGAACCGCGCGTGGCCTCGATGCTCGACTCGGAGGGGTTCGGTCCCCGCTCGTAGGGGTTGTCCGCGGCGCTGGCCACCGGGCCGGCCGCGACGCCGACGCCCACGGCGACGGCGAGGGAGGCCAGGACGCCGGTGAGGCGCTGACGCGTCCGGGACCTGCTCAGGGTGTGCTGCATGGCTCGTCCTCTCTGACGGGGCGTCCGCCACCCGGCCGTCGTCGGCGACGACCGGGCGCTCGACGGGCGCCGTTGCTGCTCGATCACCATCGGACGCGGTCGGCGGCCACGGCATCGGCAGGATCACCGGTGCGCGGCTTCCGCAGCGGCGGTGAGACGGCATCTCGCGCGGCGTGGGTCGCGCTACGGTGGCCGCACGACACGGGGTGCGCCCGCCAGGGAGCTGAGATCACACCCGTCGAACCTGATGCAGTCCGTACTGACGAAGGGATGTCGCCGGTGTCCGACGCCGTGCCCACCGACCTCCGGCCCGCCGCACCGGGAGTTGCCGCCCGACGGGTGCCCGTACCGGGCCGTCGCCCCGTGCCCCGGGTGCTGGCGGTCGCGGGTTCCGACCCCAGCGGGGGCGCCGGGATCCAGGCCGACCTGAAGTCCGTCGCCGCGGCCGGCGGCTACGGGATGGCCGCGGTGACGGCACTGACCGCTCAGAGCACCCGGGGGGTGACCGGGGTGCACGTGCCGCCGCCCGCCTTCCTCGCCCAGCAGCTCGCCACGCTCAGCGCCGACGTGGCGATCGACGCGGTGAAGATCGGGATGCTGGCCTCCGCGGAGGTGGCGGCGGTGGTGGCGGACTGGCTGGCCTCCGGTCCCGGCGTCGAGCCCGGGGCGGGGCGGCCACCCGTCGTGCTCGACCCGGTCATGGTCGCCACCTCCGGGGACCGCCTGCTCGACGCCGCCGCCCAGGACGCCGTGCGTGACCTGCTCGACCACGCCGACGTCGTCACCCCCAACGTGCCCGAGCTCGCCGTGCTGCTGGCCGAGCCGCAGGCCGTCGACTGGGAGGGCGTGCTGGAGCAGGCGACCCGTCTCGCCGCGCGGCACGGCGTCCTGGTGGTCGCCAAGGGCGGTCACCTGGACGGCAGCACGGTGCTCGACGCGCTCGTGGGGCCGACCGGGTCGGTCGCCGAGCTCGCGGCGCCTCGCGTGCGCACGTCCAGCACGCACGGCACCGGGTGCTCGCTGTCCAGCGGGCTGGCGACCCGCTACGCGGCCGGCGGGGACTGGTGCCGTGCGCTGCGCGAGACCAAGGAGTGGCTGACGGCCGCGATCGCCGCCGGGGAGGAGCTGGAGGTCGGGCGCGGGCACGGTCCGGTGGACCACTTCGTGAGGCTGCGGCCCTGACGTGCCGGAGCGTGCCCGGAGCAAACATGTCGGTGCCCGGTGCGACAATGGACGGCGATGCCCACCAGCCCGACCGAAGACCGCCGCGCCCCCGCGGGATCGCACCTCGGCACGATCTCGTCCGTCCTGCGCCTGCTGCCCTACGTCCGTCCCGTGCTGCCACGCCTCGTCGGTGGCCTCGTCGCCGCCCTCGGGGCCAGCCTCGCCGCACTGGCCATCCCGCGCGTGCTGCAGGTGCTGGTGGAGGGCCCGCTCGCCGCCGGGGTGGCCGCGCACGACCTGACCTCGCTCGTGTGGCCCACCCTGGCGGTGCTCGGCCTCGGGCTCGCCGAGGCCGGCCTCATCCTGCTGCGTCGCAACCTCGTGATGTACCCCGGCACCCGGGTCGAGGCCGAGCTGCGCATGGTCCTGTTCCGGCACCTGCTCCAGCTGCCCGCCGCCTTCCACGACCGCTGGCCCGGCGGACAGCTGCTCAGCCGCTCGATGAGCGACCTCGGCCTCCTGCGCCGCTGGCTCGTCTTCGGTCTCCTCCAGCTGGTCGTGTCCAGCATCACCATCGTCGTCGGCGTCGGCATCCTGCTGGCCACGGCCGGCTGGCTCGGTCTGGTCTACCTCGCCGGTGCGATCCCCGTGACGATCATCGCCTTCCGCTTCTCCCGCCGGTACCGGGTCATCGCACGCCTCTCCCAGGACCAGAACGGCGACCTGGCCAACACCGTCGAGGAGTCGGTGCACGGCATCCGGGTGCTCAAGGCCTTCGGGCGCGGCGAGGACGCCCTCGACTCCTTCTCCGGGCAGGCCGAGGAGCTGCGCCGCACCGAGATCCGCAAGGCGGGCAACCAGGCCACCGTCACCACGTCCCTGCAGCTCATCCCCGAGCTCACCCTGGCGGTGTGCCTCGTCCTGGGCGTCTGGCTCGCCGCCGAGGGGCAGATCACCGTCGGGGCGCTCGCGGCCTTCTTCCTCACCGCCGCCGTCATCAACGGCCCCGTGGTCGAGCTCGGCATGACGCTGTCGATGACGCTCAACGCCCGCACCGCCGTCGACCGCTTCTTCGAGGTCGTCGAGACACCCAACCCCCTGACGGACCCCGACCGCCCCTGCGAGCTCGGAGCCGTGCGGGGCGAGGTCACGCTACGCGACGTCGGGTTCCGCCACGCCGACGACGACCGGCCGGTGCTGGAACACCTCGACCTCGACCTGCCCGCCGGCACCACCACCGCGCTGGTCGGCCTCACCGGCTCCGGCAAGTCCACCCTGGCGATGCTGCTGCCCCGCATCCACGACGTGACCTCCGGCGCCGTCCTGCTCGACGGCGTCGACGTGCGGGACCTGCGACGCCAGGACGTGCGTCGCGCCGTCGCCGTCGCCTTCGAGGAACCCACGCTGTTCTCCACCACGGTGCGGGAGAACGTCCTGCTCGGGGTCGACCCCGCGCTGCCGGACGCCGCCCGGGAGGACCTCCTGCAGGAAGCCGTCGAGGTCGCCCAGGCAGGGTTCGTCCACGACCTGCCGCAGGGCCTGGACACGCGCATCGGTGAGGAAGGCCTGTCGCTCTCCGGCGGGCAGCGACAACGCCTCGCCCTGGCCCGGGCCATCGCCGCCCGGCCGCGGGTCCTGGTCCTCGACGACCCCCTCTCCGCGCTCGACGTCACCACGGAGGAAGCCGTCACCGCCCGGCTGCACCAGGTCCTGACCGGCACCACCAACCTCGTCATCGCCCACCGTCCCTCGACGGTGGCGCTCGCGGACCGGGTCGCGGTGCTCGACGGCGGCCGGATCACCGCCGTGGGGACGCACCGCGAGCTGCTCGCCACGGACGCCCACTACCGCTACGTCATCGCCTCCCTGGAGGAGGACTGGGTCGAGCACGAGCAGGAGCGTACCCAGGACGCCGACGAGGAGGAGGTGGCCCGATGAGCCGCGACGAGCACACCGCCAGGCGCCGTCCGACCGACGCCGCGGCCGACGACACGACCGGACTCGACCAGGACGCCTCCCGGGCGGTGCGGAGCCGGTCGCTGCGCCTGCTCGGTCAGCTGCTGCGGCCCCGGGGGCGCATGCTGGCGTGGGCGGGGCTGCTCGTGGTGGTCAGCACGCTCGGCCAGGTCGCCGGGCCCCTGCTGGTCCAGGCCGCCATCGACACCGCGCTGCCCGCGCTGCGTGACGGCGACCCGGGGCGGCTGGTCGCCGTCGGCGGCGCCTACGTGCTGGCGGCCGTGCTGGGCGGGATCTGTGCCGGCGCGTACGTGCGCGCCGCGGCGCGGGTCGCGCAGAGCGTCCTGTTCGAGCTGCGACGCCGGGTGTTCCGGCACACGCAACGCCTGTCGCTGGAGTTCCACGAGTCGTACACCTCGGGGCGGGTCATCAGCCGGCAGACCTCCGACCTCGAGGCGTTGCGCGAGCTCTTCGACGGCGGCCTGACGGGCGTGGTGTCCTCCCTGATGCTCATGGTCTTCACCGCGGGCGCCCTGTTCTACGTGGACTGGCGTTCCGGTCTGGTGCTGGCGGTGGCTCTCGTGCCGGCGTGGCTGCTGACACGCTGGTTCCAGCGCACGTCACAGCTCTACTACCGTGAGCAGCGCACGGCGTCGGCCCGGCTCATCGTGACCTTCGTCGAGACGATGACCGGCATGCGGGCCGTCCAGGCGTTCCGCCGCGAGTCCGTCAGCGGCGCCGCCTACGAGCGGCTCGGCGAGGAGTACCGGGACGCGAACCTGAGGATCTTCGGCGTCAACGGCCGCTACCAGCCCGGTCTGGTGCTCATCGGCAACGTCACCGTCGCGGTCGCGCTGGCCTACGGGGGCTGGCGGGTCGTGGAGGGGCAGCTCGACGTCGGTGCGCTGGTGGCGGTGCTGCTCTACGTCAAGCGCTTCTTCCAGCCGATCCAGCAGCTCGGCATGTTCTACAACGCGCTCCAGTCGGCGGTGGCGGCCCTGGAGAAGGTCTCCGGGCTCCTGGCGGAGGAGCCGACGGTCGTCGAGCCGGAGGAGCCGACGCCGTTGCCGTCGGCGCGGGGCGACGTCCGCCTCGAGGACGTCACGTTCGCCTACGGTGACGGCCCGGTGGTGCTGCCCGATCTGGACCTGACCATCCCCGCCGGGCAGACGGTCGCGCTGGTGGGGTCGACGGGTGCGGGCAAGTCCACGCTGGCCAAGCTGGTGACCCGGTTCTACGACGCGAGCTCGGGCCGGGTGCAGCTGGACGGGGTGGACGTGCGCGACCTCTCGACGTCGGACCTGCGGCGGGCGGTGGTGATGGTGACCCAGGAGGCCTACCTGTTCAGCGGCTCCGTGCGCGAGAACATCGCGCTGGGGCGCCCGGACGCCAGCGACGCCGAAGTCGAGGCGGCCGCTCGAGCCGTCGGTGTGCACGACTTCGTGATGTCGATGCCGCAGGGTTACGCCACCGAGGTGAACAAGCGCGGCGGTCGGGTGTCCGCCGGACAGCGACAGCTCCTCAGCTTCGCCCGGGCGTTCCTGGCCGATCCTGCGGTGCTGGTGCTGGACGAGGCCACGAGCTCGCTCGACGTGCCGGGGGAGCGGTTGGTGCAGCGCGGCCTGCAGACGCTGCTGGCCGACCGGACGGCGATCATCATCGCCCACCGGCTCTCGACGGTGGACGTGGCCGACCGGGTGCTGGTCATGGAGCACGGACGCATCGTCGAGGACGGCACCCCGGCGGACCTCGTGGCCGGCCGGGGGCGGTTCGCGGCCATGAACGCCGCCTGGCAGGACTCGCTCGTCTAGGCTTCCCAGCAGACCGACCGGACGGTATGCTCGCTCCACCCGTTCGTGGAAGAGGTGCGACATCGTGGTCGACGTCCGAGAGCAGCACACCGGCGCCCGAGGCCGGGTCATCACCTACCCGGTGGCCCTGCGCGCCGCCCGACGCCGGTTCCTGGCATCCGGAGGGTTGGCGATGGAGCAGCTCACCGAGGACCTGTGGGTCAGCAGGGCGACGCTCTACCGGGTCGTGGGCAGCCGCGACCGGTTGCTGGGCGACGTGCTCTGGCAGCTCGCCGCGCGCACGCTCGACCTGGCGCGCGCGGCGGCCGACGGCGCGGGCCTGCGCGGCGTCGAGCGGTTGCTGGACGTCGCGCGGCGGTTCGACGACGAGGTCGGCGAGTTCGAGCCGTTGCAGAAGTACCTCGCCGTGGACCCCGGGGACGCGACGCGGATCCTCTTCGGCGCCACCGCCGGGGTGCACGTGCGCAACGTGGAGGCCTGGGTCGCACTGCTGCGGCGGGAGCTGGACGCCGGCGAGATCGACTCGCTGCCCTTCTCCGTCCCGGAGACCGCGTTCGCGTTCGTGCGGATCGGCGAGTCCATCGTGTACGGGTCGATGCTGGCCGGGATCCAGCCCGACCGGCGGCTGGGGGAGGATCTGCGCCGTACCGTCCTGCTCTCGCGCTGACCGCGCCGGCCTGCCGCGTGCCGACGCACGCACCGTGCAGTCGGTGCGCCCCGCGGGATCTACGGCGCGCCGGCCGCCACCAGGTGCTCGACGAGCGCTCGCGCCGGCGGGGCCGGTGCGCCGACGGTGAGCGCGTGCACCCGCCGGACGGCGCCGGGGAGCGGCGTCGCCACGACGTCGGGATGCCGGTGCGCACGCAGCGCGAGACCCGGGAGCAGGCTGACTCCCGCGCCGGCGGCCACGAGGGCCTGCACCGCCACGTAGTCGTCGGTCTCGAAGGCGATCTGCGGGGCGAAGCCCGCGGCGGCGCACCGCGACACCAGGTCGGCACGGCACCGTTCGCAACCGGCGATCCAGGCCTCGGGCTCGACGGTGCGCAGCAACGAGGCCGCGCGGCGGGCCGACGGGCCGGAGGCCGTGGGAACCGCAGCGCGCCGGGTGACCAGGTGCACGACGTCGTCGAGCACGTGCGTGCTGTCGAAGCCGGAGAGGTCCTCGGTCCTGCGCCCGCGGTGCCCGGGGTCGTCGTGCTCGAACACGAGCGCGACGTCGGCCTCGCCGGAACGCAGCGCCGCGATGGCCTCCGGCGGTTCCGCCTCGACCAGGCCCACGCCGAGTCCCGGGTGGGCGTCGCGCAGCCGCGTGACGCCGTCGGGCACGATCGTGGCCAGGGCCGACGGGAAGGCGGCGAGACGAGCCCGACCGGCCCGCAGCCCGGCGAGGGCGTCGAGCTCGCGTTGCGCGCTGCCGACGCGCGCGATGATCTCCTCGGCCCGGTCGGCGAGCAGTCGGCCCGCCTCCGTGAGGCGCACGCCGCGGCCCACGCGTTCGAGCAGCGGGATGCCCGCCTCGGTCTCCAGACGGGCCAGGTGATGGCTCACGGACGGCTGGGCGTAGTGCAGCTCGCGCGCGGCAGCGGTGACCGATCCCGTCCGTGCGACCGCGGCGAGCACCCGCAGGCGGGTCAGGTCGAGCTGGGCGGTGGGCGGCGGGACGTCGGCCATGCATCCAGGCTACCGCCCATCGATCGACGGATGCGATGTCACCGGCAGAAACTTGACATTGGACCTATGTATCCGACCCGGTCGACCATGGAGACATGGAACTCATCGCGCCGACCGTGACCGACGTCGTCGCCGCCCAGCGTCGCCTGGCCGGGCTCGTCGTCCGTACCCCTGCCTCCTCCTGGACGGCGCTCGACCGCGCCGTGCACCGGGCCGGGGCCGTCGGGGCGAGCGTCGTCGTCAAGCAGGAGAACCTGCAGCACACCGGCGCGTTCAAGGTGCGTGGGGCCCTCAACCTCCTGCTGCAGCTGCCACCGGCTGCCCGGGACGCAGGGATCGTGGGCTACTCGACCGGGAACCACGCCCAGGCGCTGGCCTACGCGGCCCGGCACGTGGGTGCGCCCTGCACCATCGTGATGCCGACCGACCCGAACCCGGTCAAGGAGCGCGCCGTGCGGGACCTCGGGGCCGAGGTCGTGCTGCACGGTGAGCGCTTGGAGGACGCCTGCGCCCACGCGGGCACGCTGGCCGACGCGCGCGGAGCGCGCCTGGTCAGCGCCGCCGACGAACCGGACCTGGTGGCCGGCGTGGCCACCGCGACCCTCGAGCTGCTCCAGCAGGTGCCCGACCTCGACGTCCTCGTCGTCCCGGTCGGCGGCGGTTCCGGTGCGGCGGCCGCGTGCGTCGTCGCCGCGGCGCTGGCCCCGGGCCTCGAGGTCGTGGCCGTCCAGGCCGCGGCGTCCCCGGCGGCCCACGACTCGTGGCGTGCCGGCGAGCTGGTCGCCCGACCGAACCGGACCCGCGCGGAAGGGCTCGCCGTCGGGCGGGGCTTCGCGCTGACCCAGGGGGTGCTCCGTCGGCACCTGAGCGACTTCCTGCTCGTCGACGACGACGCGATCACCCGTGGCCAGCACGCCTACCTCACCGCGGCGCGCACCGTCGCCGAGGGCGCCGGTGCTGCCGCGCTGTCGGCCGTGCTGACGCACCCCGAGCGGTTCGCCGGACGTCGCACCGGCGTGGTCTGCTCGGGCGGGAACGCGAGCGAGGCCGAGCTCCGGCGGGCGTTGACCTGCGACGCGACGGCGGTGCCGGCGTAGTCTGACGGGATGGCTCGCCTCGTGGAGATCCACCCCGTCGACCCGCAGCCGCGCCTGGTCACCCAGGTCGTCGAGAGCCTGGAGGGCGGCGGACTCCTCGCGTACCCGACCGACTCGGGCTACGCGCTCGGGTGCCGGATCGGCCAGCACGACGGCACCGAGCGCATCCGGCAGATCCGCCGCCTCGACGCCAAGCACCACTTCACGCTGGTGTGCTGCGACTTCGCCCAGCTCGGCCAGCTCGTCCGCCTCGACAACTCGGCCTTCCGGGCGATCAAGGCGGCCACGCCCGGGCCGTACACCTTCATCCTGCCGGCGACCTCCGAGGTACCCCGGCGTCTGGCCCACCCCAAGAAGAAGACGGTGGGCGTGCGGATCCCGGACTCCCGCGTCGTCCAGGCGCTCCTGCGCGAGCTCGGTGAGCCGCTGCTCAGCTCCACGCTCATCCTTCCCGAGCACACCGAGCCGATGACGCAGGCGTGGGAGGTCGCCGAGGCGCTCGACCGCGTCGTCGACGTCATCGTGGACGCCGGTGACGTCGTCGCCGAGCCGACGACGGTCGTGGACTGGTCGGCGGGATACCCGGAGGTGGTCCGCGTGGGCGCGGGAGACCCGGAGCCCTTCGAGTAGGTCGTCCGCCGGGGTGCCCGGCGGCGACGGTCTCCTCCCGCGGCCCGAGCCCACACCTACGCCCACGTCGCGGATCGTTCATCCGCCCGACACCGGCCCCGGTTAGGGTGCTGACCATGAGCGATCAGGGACTCGAGCTGGCCCGAGAGAAGATGCAGGACGCGGGTGTCGCACCGGCTGCCGTCGACGTGTTCACCCGCTTCTACCGGCTGCTGGAGGAGGGGGCCAGCGGGTACGTCCGCGAGGACGACGTCGAACCGCTGACGGGGTTGACCCGCCACGCGGACCTCGAGGTCGGCGCGCAGGAGGCGGCCGACGCGCTGGCGAAGACGGCCGTCATCAAGCTCAACGGCGGCCTCGGCACGTCCATGGGCATGGACCGGGCCAAGTCGCTGCTGACGGTGCGACGCTCCGCGCAGGGCGAGGACCTGACGTTCCTCGACGTCATCGTCCGCCAGGTGCGCGCGGCGCGTGCGGCCACCGGCGCCCGGCTGCCGCTGGTGCTGATGAACTCGTTCCGCACCCAGGACGACACGCTGGCGGCGTTGTCGGCCTACGACGACGTCGCGGTCGAGGGGCTGCCGCTGGACTTCCTGCAGAACCGCGAGCCCAAGCTGCGGGCCGACACGCTGGAACCGGTCGACTGGCCCGCCGATCCCACGTTGGAGTGGTGCCCGCCCGGGCACGGCGACCTCTACCCGGCGCTGCACGCCCACGGCGTCGTGCACGCGCTCCTGGACGCCGGCTTCCGGTACGCCAGCGTCTCCAACTCGGACAACCTCGGTGCCGCCCCGACCGCGGAGATCGCCGCCTGGTTCGCGGCGTCCGGCGCACCGTACGCCGCGGAGATGTGCCTCAAGACGCCCGCCGACGTCAAGGGGGGCCAGCTGGTCGTGCGCACGGCGGACGGCCGCATCATCCAGCGCGAGACGGCGCAGACGCACCCGGACGACATGGACGTCTCGCTCGACCCGCAGCGCCACCGCTACTTCCACACCAACAACCTCTGGTTCGACCTGGAGGCCCTGGCCGCCGAGCTGGACCGGACCGGCGGAGTCCTCGAGCTGCCCCTGATCCGCAACGCCAAGACGGTGGACCCGACGGACCCCTCCTCACCCGAGGTCGTGCAGATCGAGTCGGCGATGGGCGCGGCCGTGGCGGTGTTCGAGGGGGCGACGGCGATCGAGGTCGGGCGGGAGCGGTTCCTGCCGGTCAAGACGACGAGCGACCTGCTGCTGCTGCGGTCCGACGTCTACGAGCTCACCGACGACTACCGCCTGGTCGCCCAGGTCGAGGCCCCTCTGGTGCAGCTGTCGAAGACGTACAAGACGATCGGCGCGTTCGACGAACGCTTCCCCGCGGGTCCGCCGTCGTTGCGCGGAGCCACCGGGCTGGCCGTCCAGGGCGACTGGACGTTCGGCGGCGGGGTGGTGGCCGAGGGCGACGCCGCGCTGGCGGAGCCCGAGGGGGGAGCGGGCACGGTGCCCGACGGCGCCACGGTCACCGGTTCCGGGATCGTCTGACGGTCACGCGGGGACGTCGACGACCCGTTCGCCGCCCGCCGTGGGCGTGAGCCTCCCCGCGGTGGCCGCGGCGACGTCGTGGCGCAGGCGGTCGACGTCGCCCGGCGGCACGAGGAGGGTCAGTCTCGCGGACTCGCCGTACTGCGTGTGCGCCACCACCGCCCCGTGCGCGGCCGCCCAGTCGCGCAGGAGGTGCTCCAGCCGTCCGGCGTCGGCGTGCGGTGCGTCCAGCGTGACCTCGACCAGACGGCGGCGGGCGAGGATCGCGCCGTCCTGCTCGGCATCGTCGAGCGCAGCGGCCACCGCGCCGGAGTAGGCGCGCACCAGCCCGCCGGCGCCGAGCAGGACACCGCCGAAGTAGCGCGAGACGACGGCGACGACGTCCGTCATCCGGCGGTGCCGCAGCACCTCGAGCATCGGCACCCCCGCGGTGCCCGTCGGTTCGCCGTCGTCGCTGGAACGCTGGGTGTCGGCCTGCACGCCGAGCACCACGGCCAGGCAGTGGTGGCGCGCGTCCCAGCGCTCCGTGCGCACGCGGCCGACGACGGCGTCGGCCGCGGCGGCGTCGGAGGCGGGAGCGAGGTGGGCCAGGAACCGGGACCGCTTGATCACCAGCTCGCGGTCGACGGGCCGCGACAGGCTGCGGGGCAGCGGTGAGGACATGAGCCGATCCTATCTTGAAAGAGATCTTTCGAAAGAGTACTTTCGATGGATGACCGACGATCGACGGGACACCGGGCCCGAGCTGCCGTGGCCGGCGCGAGAGATCACCGATCCGCGCGAGCTCAGGGCGCTCGCCCATCCCGTGCGCTTCGCGCTGCTCGACCTGCTCGCCGAGGGCCCGCTCACCGCCACGCAGTGCGCGGAGCGGCTGGGGGAGACGCCCTCGAACTGCTCCTACCACCTGCGACAGCTCGCGAGGTACGGCCACGTCCGTCCGGCCGAGGGTGGTCACGGCCGGGAGCGACCGTGGCGCGCGAGGGACGAGGGGATCACGTGGGACGAGACGTCCCCCGCTGCCGAGGCGGCGGCCACGGCCCTGGGCGAGATGGTCGACCGGTTCCGGTTCGACTCGTGGCGCAGCTATCGCCACCGGCGCCACCTCGAGCCCGACGCGTGGCGGCGCGCGGCGCTGTCCACCGACGTCGTCTCGTGGCTCACGCCGGAGGAGCTCCGGCAGGTGACCCAGGGCATCTACGACCTGTTCGCGGCGTTCGAGCACCGCGACCACGACGCGGCCGCACGCCCCGCGGGCGCCCGCGCCGTCCGGTTCTTCGCCTACGCCTGGGCAGGCGGCGCGGGGCGTGCCGACGACGATGCGGAGGCAGCCGGAGACCCGTCGTGAGCGCGACCCGGGCCGAGGCGCTGGTCCGGACGCGACGTCGGTTCGTCGTCCTGACGGCGTGGCGGTGGCTCCCCCTCGGGCTGGTCGTCCCCGTGCTGGTCCTGCTGCTGCGCGAACGGGGCATGGACCTGGCGACGACCGGAGCGCTGGTCGCCGTCTACAGTGTCGCGACGCTGCTGCTGGAGCTGCCGACCGGCGGCCTGGCGGACGTGGTGGGTCGGCGTCCGGTGCTGGCCGCCTCCTCGGTGCTCGGCGTCCTGGCCACCGCCCTGTTCGCCGTCGCCCCGTCCGCCGGGCTGCTCGTCGTGGCGTACGTGGCGCTCGGCGTCTCGAGGGCGCTCGACTCCGGGCCGCTGCAGGCCTGGTACGTCGACGCGGTGCAGGCCGTCGACCCGGCGGCCGACCTGCGCCGCGGACTGTCCCGCGCCGGGGTCGCGGAGGCCCTCGGTCTGGGCGTCGGCTCCGTGCTCAGCGGCCTCCTCGTGGCGGTCTCGCCCTTCCCCGACGACGGAGGTGTCCTGGTCGCGCTCTCCACCCCGTTCCTCGTGGCCGCGGCACTGGGTGCCGTGCACCTGGTCATGGTGCTGCTCTGGGTGTCGCCGGTCGGCGACCGACCGCGCGCGACCTGGCGGAGCGTCCTCGCCGACGTCCCCTCGACCGTCGTCCGCGGTGCCCGGCTCGCCACGCGCCGTGCCGTGCTGCGGCGGATCGTGCTCGGCACGGCCGCGCTGGGGGTGGCGCTGGCAGGTATCGAGCTCCTCGCGCCCACCGGCATGGCCGCGCTGCTCGGCGGCGAGTCCCGAGCAGCGGCGACGTACTCCGTCCTCGTGGCGGGCGGGTTCGCGGGCACCGCGGTCGGTGCCGGCCTCGCGCCGTGGCTGGGACGGGTCGCCGGGTCCGCGCCGAGAGGCGTGCTCGCCGTGCTCCTGCTCGCGGCGGTGGCGCTCGCCGTCCTCGCGACGCCCGTGCTCGGCGTCGCGGCGACGGCGTTCGTGATCTTCTACCTCGCGCTCGGTGCCGGCGGTCCGCTGCTGGACGAGCTGACGCACCGGGCGGTGACGTCGGGGGAGCGGGCCACGGTGCTCTCGGTGAGGTCCATGGCCCTGCAGTCGGGCGGCGTGGTGGCGAGCCTGGGTGTCGGTGCTCTCGTCCAGGCGTCCACGACCGCCGTCGGTCTCGGCGTGCTGGCTGCCGTGCTCGCCCTGGGCGCGTCGGCGATGGTGCGCTGGCCGTCCGAGCGTGAACCGGCGGTCGGGGCCGTGCTCGACACGCCGCGACACGCCGTTGAGAAATAGTGTGCCAAGCGGCTAGGATCGACCCATGGAGGATCGACCGCGCGCACCCGGAGCCGGGACTGCCGACCGCTACCCACGCCCCACGGTGTCTCTCGCCGAGGCCGAGTGGGTCTGGCAGCAGCTGTCCGTCGAGGCGCTGCGTCCGGACGGCAAGCCGGAGACGGTGCGGCTCGCCGTCGTCGCGGGGCTGACGAGGGCCACAGGAGCCCGCTACGGCGACCTGTTGCGCGTGCGGGCCGAGGACCTCGAGCTGGGCCCGCGGGTGGTCTCGCCCCGCGGCCGGGTGGCCGGCGACCGGCCGGTGGGGGAGGGCAGCGTGCTGGTGCGCCACGGCAAGCACCGCACGCTGCGCCGGCACCGCGTCCCGACCGAGGTGATGGTGGTCCTGCGGCACTGGATGGTGGTGCGGACCGAGCTCGCCGCCGATCTCGAGGGGTCGGTGCCCCGCGCGCTGCTGCTCACCGTGCACCACACGCACGACAACGGCACCACCGTCTCGAGCGGCCTGCCCATCACGCGCCAGGGTCTCGTGCTGTCCTGGCGTCGGTTCGTGCTGCGGACGAACGCGCGGCACGGGGCCACCCGCCCGCCGCTCCCGACCCGGTTCGAGCAGGTGCGGCGGGCGTGGACCTCGGCGGGCCTGGTCGACCCGGGGACGCCGCTCGACCCGCCGTCGACCGGCTGAGGGCTGCTCAGGCCTCCCGCGCCTGCCGTGCCGCAGCCTTCTCGCTCGTGGCGCCCGCGGTGGACAGGTCGCCGCCGGCGCTCTCGAGGTGGGCCCGGACGAACCAGTGGAAGAGCTCGAGCTCGTGCAGGTGCCCGATGAGCAGGTCGTTGGTGACGTCGTCGAGATCGGCGACGTCCTTCGCGGCCTGGCGGTGGGTGCTGATCACGCCCTGGTAGACCTCGTCGAGGGCGCCGAGGTGCTCGATGGCGGTGGCCCGGCCGAGGTGGTAGTCCTCCCAGCTGCGCTGTGCGACGAGGGCACCAGGGGTGCCCACCGGTGCCACCCCCAGGGTGGCGATGCGCTCGGCGACGGCGTCGGTCATCGCACGGACGGCGTCGACCTGGGGGTCGAGCATCTCGTGCACCGCGATGAAGTGCGGTCCGACGACGTTCCAGTGCACGTGCTTCAGGGTCAGGTGGAGGTCCGTGAGGGAGTTGAGACGGTCCTGGAGGATGGCGGCGACCGCGCCGCCGTCCTCGGGGGACATCGAGGGGACCGTGTAGGTGGGGACCGGCGACTGGTCGGCCATGGCGCGCTCCGTCCTGAGTGGGATGAGGTGACGCGCCCATGCTGCCTCCGTGGTCCGACGCGGGCGACCTGGGAAATAAATAGTGTGCCAAGCACCTCACGATGACCTCGCAGGTGCACCGCGGCCACAGCCCCGACGGCCCGGGGTCAGCTCGTGGCGATGCCCAGGAGGGGAGCCGCCGGACGGTGGGACGGCAGCTCGGTGAATCCCAGCCGGTCGTAGAAGGCCCGGGCTCCGGTGTTGGCCGGGTCGTAGCCCAGGTGGACACCGGCCACGCCCTGTTCCGCCAGGGCGTGGCGGATCGTGTCGATGAGGCGTCGGCCCAGCCCGTGTCCCTGCGCCTCCGGGACCAGGTCGATGTGCAGGTGCGCGGGATGCGTCACCAGCTCCCCGCGCACCAGGCTCCGCACCATCCGCTGCGGGTCGGCGCCGTCGTGCAGCAGCGCGGCCTCGCTGTAGCCGGGGTTCGCGCCCGTCGTCGGGCCCGGACCGGGGTGTCGCTCCACGAAGCCCGGCGTCCACTCCTGCTCCCACCACAGCGCGAACGCCGCGGTGTCCGCCACGGCGAGGACGTAGCCCAGCGCACGGCCGTCGTCGACGGTCAGCACGTCGCTCGGCGTGCCGGGCTCCTGGTCCACGACGACGAAGGCCAGCTCGGGGGAGTGGTCGACGTAGGGCAGGGCGTACACCTCCGGCATCAGCGAGTCGTCGGAGTAGACCCCTCGCGCGTCACCGCCCCCAGCGGCCGTGCGGACGCAGATCTCTGCGACGGCGCCGCGGTCGGTGGGACGGTAGGGGCGGATGGTGATGGCGGCCATCGGGTCATCGTGGCAGCAGGGACCACCCCAGGACCACCAGCGCCGTGCCGCCGACGACGACGAGCCCGCCCACCGCTGCGGCGCCGAGGGCCCACGCGGCCCCGCCCAGCACCACGGTGGCGCCGACCACCACGAGGTCCCGGCCGGCGGCTGCTCCCCACGCCGCGGTCTCGACCCGCGTACGCCATCCCACGTGCTGGGCCCACCACCCGAGCCGCACCGTCAGGTACGCCAGGGGCGCGATCCCCAGGACCGCCACGTCGAACGGCCCCGACGAACCCAGGAGCGTGACGCCCGCCAGGACCACGGCCAGGTGGGACGGCACGGGTCCGGGTCGCAGCACCGTCCACACGGCCAGGCCGAGGGCGATCACCGTGCACAGCGCGGGCAGGACCTCGGTGCGTGACCCGGCCGCCCACGCCAGGCCCGCGACGGCCAGGGCCGCGGCCGTCTTCAGGACGCCGCCGGGCAGCGCGGGGCCGTGCTCGACCTCGACCGGCGGCAGCGGACGCTCCTGGCGGCGGCGGTTCAGGTCCCGCACCTCGGCGAGGAGGCTCATCGGCCGCCACCGCCGGCCAGGTGCACCGGGGCCGAACGGTGCCGCTCGGCCGCCTTGACCAGCAGCTCCAGTCGCGCCGCGGCGCTGCGTCGTGCCGGACCGGCCCACGGCACGACCGGGACGCCCTCGGCGGCGAGCAGGTTCAGCCGGTCGGCCCGCTCCATCGAGGTGACCCGCCAGGCGATCCGCAGGTGCTCGCCGTGGACGGGGCGCACCACCGGCAAGGTGTCCACGACCACCACGCGGTGCCCGCCGTCGTGCCAGGTGCGGGCCAGGTCGACCGATTCGTCGTCCAGCGCGGTCGTGAACAGGTAGACGATGGCGTCGGCGGGCACCTGAGGTGCGCGCAGCCGCCGGGCGGGTACGCCGTGCGGGCTGCTCGTCGCCAGGGCGTGCAGGATCCGACGCAGCTGTCGGCGTCCTCCGGTGGGCGGCACCGGGCGGCGGCGGCGGCCGAGGTCCTCGAGACCGACCCGGTCGCCGGCGTCGACGACGGCCGTGGCGACGGACGCCGCAGCGTGGCGCGCCAGGTCGAGCGACGTCGGTTCGTCCACCCGTTGCGGCCCGCTGCCGCGCCAGGTCGTGAGGTCGGGGCCGACGTCGTCGCGCGAGTCGAGCACCAGCATGGTGGTGGCCTCCGCGGTGGCGTACGTCCGGCGGACGTAGATCTCGTCCAGCTCGGGGGACCGCCGTGCCGTGGTCCGCCAGTCGATCCGGCGCAGCCGGTCGCCGGGTGTGAACGGGTGGACGTCCCGCAGCTCGTCGCCGTCGCCGAGGCGCCGCGACGTGTGCGGCCCGGTCAGACCCCGGAGCCGGTACGGCAGCGGCACGCGACCGAGCGGCATGGCCGTCGGCAGGACGAGGCGTTCGGGCGCCGTCGCGCGCATCGGGTCCTCGGTCGTGGCACCGCCCGCGCCGTGCCCGCGGGCGTCGGCCACGAAGGTCGGCTGCGGTCCGGTGCGCCGGGTGACCAGCCGCAGCCCCAGCTCGCGACGCTCCGCCCGCACCACCACCTCGGTCCGCCGGTGCCCCGGCGCCCAGACCCGGGCCTGCAGCAGCTCCGTGCCCGGCGTGGGGTCCAGCACGAGCGTCGACCGGATCTCCCCGGGCGCCGTCGGAGCGGTCCCGGAGACCATCTCGACGCGCGTCGGCCTGTCCCCGCCGGTCGCGGTCGGAGCACCGGGCCGGCCCCGCCACACGGCGCCGAGAAGGACGGGCGCTCCCAGCAGCGCCACGTCGGCTCGGCCCGCCACGAGCCCGAGGGCCACGAGGACGATGCCGACGGCGGCGCCGAGGACGCCGTACCGGGTGGTGCGCCACACCTCGCCGTCCCCGGGCGGGGCCTCGCCGTCCCGAGCCGCGGGCACCGGGGAGGGGGACGTCACCGGGACGTCCTCACGGTGGCGGGACCGGGCACCGTCCCGAGGATCTCGGTCACGAGGTCCTCGGGACGCACCGCCGAGGCCCACGCCGTCGGGGTGAGCGTGAGCCGGTGCGCCAGCACGGGGACGGCCACGCGCTTCACGTCCTCGGGGAGCACGAAGTCCCGCCCGTCGAGCGCCGCACCGGCGCGGGCCATCAGCAACAGGTTCTGCGACCCCCGGGGTGAGGCCCCGACCTCCAGAGCGGTGTGCCGCCGGGTCGCGGCGACCAGGTCCACGCAGTAGGCGGCGATGTCCGGGTCGACCTCGGCGGCCTCGACGCCGGCCTGCATCGCCAGCACCGTCGGCGCGTCGACCACCCGCTGCACCGGGGCGGCCTCCTGCCGCCGGGCGACACGGCGCATCAGCACGTCACGTTCCTGCTCCCGGTCCGGGTACCCGACGGCCAGCCGGACCATGAAGCGGTCGAGCTGTGCCTCGGGCAGCGGGTACGTGCCCTCGTACTCCACGGGGTTGGAGGTGGCGACCACGTGGAACGGCCGAGGCAGGGGACGGGTGACGCCCTCGGCGGAGACCTGGCGCTCGGCCATCGCCTCCAGCAGCGCCGACTGGGTCTTGGGGGCGGTGCGGTTGATCTCGTCGGCGAGGAACAACCCGGTGAACACCGGTCCCGGACGGAACACGAACTCCCGGGTGGCCGGGTCGAACACGCTCGAGCCCGTGACGTCGCTGGGCAGCAGGTCCGGGGTGCACTGCAGTCGGGTGAAGTCGAGGCCGAGCGCGGTGGCCAGCGACCGCGCGGCCAGAGTCTTGCCGAGTCCGGGCACGTCCTCGAAGAGCACGTGCCCACCGGCCAGCACGGCCGCGAGCGCCATCTCGAGGGTGTCGCGCATGCCGACGACGGCGGTCTCGATCTCGTCGAGGACGGCGCGGCCGTGGGCGGCGACGTCGGGCAGGGGCAGGGCGGCGGGGTGGGGTGTCATGCGTGCCTTCAGCGTCGTGGGGGGTCGGTGAGCCGGTCGAGGGCGTCGAGCCAGTGGTGCAGGGTGCGTGGGGTGGGTGGGTGGGTGGAGCGGAGTCCGTCCAGGACGTCGGCGCCGAGGATCTCTGCGGCGCGGGCGTGCTGGGCGGGGTCGTCGGGGTCGATGCCGTGGTGGGCGAGCCGTGCGGCGGCGAGGGTGGCGACGCGCCGGGTGACGCGGGGGGAGACGCGGCCGTCGCGGGTGAAGGCGGCCCAGCCGAGGTCGGAGACGTCGCGGCGTGCGCCGTCGCGCTGTTCGTCGGGTGCGGTGGGCCAGTCGGGGTGCTCGCCGTGGTCGAGCGCGGCCCAGGCGTACCAGGTGGCGAGGGCGGCGGCGGGCAGGGCGAGGGCGTGGACGGGGTCGAGGGTTCCGGTGGTGGCGAGCAGGAGGGCGACGAGGAGCGTGATCGCGACGGGCAGGTGGCGGCGGGTCATGTCGGTGTCCCGGTGCGGTGGTCCTCGAGGGCGCGGGCGATCCCGGTCAGTGCGGCTCGTGCGGCCTCGACCTGGGCGGGTCGGGTGGGGTGGCCGGTGAACCGGGCCTGCTGGTACAGGGTGCGCAGCGTGGCGGTGGCGTCGGGTGGTGCGGGGGTGCGTCCGAGGACGTCCTGGGTGAACTCGGTGGGTGTCTGGGCGGGGTGGCGGCGGGTGCCGTGCTCGGCGGCGACCTCCTCGAGGGCGATCCAGGCGGCGACGACGGCGTCGTCGGGTGTGGGTGCGTCCTCGAGGTGTGCGAGGGCTCGGGTGACGGCGTCGGTGAGCTCGGGCAGGGGGACGACGGGGGCGTCGGTGCCGGGTGCGGCCTCACCGGCGTCGAGGTGGTCGGGGTCGGGGGGTGGTGGGGGTGCGTCGCGCAGGGCGGTGACGAGGCGTCGGCCGCCGTACCAGAGCAGCAGGGCGAGGGCGAGGGCTGCGAGCGCCAGGAGGGCGGTGAGCAGGACGTCGTGGTCCTGGCCGCTGCTGGTGTCCTGGGGCGCGGGGGAGGGGGCGACCGGGGGCTGGGTCGCCGCGGGCGGGGTGAGGTCGGCGCTGTCGAGGAGGGCGTCGGGCAGGTGGACGGTCCAGGGGGTGGCGGCCGCGGCGCCGAGGACGGCGAGCCCGACGAGGCCGAACAGGACGGCGGGGTGGCGGACGGCGTCGCGCGGTCTCATGTGAGGCTCTGGGCGTGCCGGCCGGCGGCGTAGGCGGCGACGAACGCCGCGGGGTCGGCGTCCAGGTCGCGGCCCATGGTGGACAGGCGGACGGGGGTCCGGCGCAGGACGTCGAGTGCGTGGGTGTCGACGGCCTGCTCCACGACGCGGTGGCGGGCGGCGAGGGTGGCGGCCTGGGTGCGGATGCGGGCGGTGAGGTCGGCGCCCCAGGCGGGGCGGTCCTCGAGCTGCGGGTCGGGTCGGGGCACGACGACGTCGGCGGGGGTGAGCGCGACGCGGCCGTAGGCGGTCAGGGAGTGGTGGGAGACGCCGAGGTGGCGGTCGCGGGGATCGGCACCCGAGACGCGCAGGGAGGCGACCGCCCGCCCGCCGAGGGTGGCCGCGGCGTTGACGGCCTCGCCGGCGGCCACGCCGGAGAACCCCCAGCGGGTGCCGGTGCCGAGGTTGCCGGGGCCCTGGGCGACGACGACGAGGTCGGCGTGGGCGACGTGCCGGGCGGCGAGCAGTCCGGTGTGCACGGTGACGGCCTCCAGGTCGCCGCCGAACGCCTGCCCCGCGGTGATGGTGGTGGTCAGCCAGCCGGTCTCGCGCAGGGTCGCGACGGTGCGGGAGAACGCGGCGGGCAGCGCGCCGCCGTCGGTCATGAGGTAGGCGACGCGCGGGGCGGGGGCGCCGGCGCGTTCGGCCGTGTCGCGGGCGCCGGCGACGATCGCCGGCAGTGCGGAGTGCAGGTCGGCCACCACGACGGGCAGCCCCGCGAGGTCGTCGGCGTCCTGCAGCGTGCTGTGGTGCTCGGACTCCTGCTCGTCGACGCCGAGCACCATGGCCTGCAGCGGGGTGTACCGCGCCTTGACGAGGTGCCCGGGTCCGGGGGGCGGGTCGGCGGGCAGGCCGTCGCGGGGGGCGACGACGAGGGCGTAGCCGCCGGTGCCGAGCCCCCGGGCGAGGGCGGAGACGTTGAGCTGGAGGCGGTCCCCGACGTCGGGGTCGCCCACCAGGGTGGTGTAGGCGAGCGCGCGCACCTGGTCGGTCACGCCGTCGGGCAGCGGTGCGGTGAGCCGCACGGTGAGCTCGCGGGCCCCGGGGTGGGCGTGGCCGCGGGCGGTCACGGTGCCGCTGCGCCAGGTCAGGTGCGCGGCGCGGTGGTCGGGGGAGGTTGGCGTCGGCCCTGTCGTCACCCGGAACAGCGTACCGGCGGCTAACGTGGGGCCCGATGAGTGCTGGCAACGAGTCGGGCGCGGCCACCCGACCGGACGAGCGCCTGCTGAACCTCGTGATCGCGCTGGTGAACACCTCGGGCGCGATGACCAAGCAGCAGGTGCGCGCCCGCGTGCACGGCTACGACGCGGCGTCCTCGACGGACGCCTTCGAGCGGATGTTCGAGCGGGACAAGGACACCCTGCGGGCGCTGGGTGTGCCGATCGTCACCGTGGAGGGATCGGGTCACAGCGAGGACGTCGGCTACCGCATCGACAACGAGGCGTACGCGCTGCCGCCGGTCGACCTGACACCCGCGGAGCTGGGCGTGGTGGCGCTGGCCGCCCAGCTGTGGTCGGACAAGACGCTGCGCACGGACATGTCGCGGGCGATGACGAAGCTGGCCGCGGCCGGGGCCGGGGACGCCGCCGGTGAGCTGGTGGCGGGGCTCGCACCACGGGTGCGGGCGGCCGGCGACGCGTACGGGCCGCTGCTGGAGGCGATCTCGGAGCGTCGTGCGGTGACGTTCCGCTACCGTGCGGCCAGCACGGGGCAGGTGCGGTCCCGACGGGTGGAGCCGTGGCGGATCGCGGCCCGCGGTGGCGGCTGGTACGTGGTGGGCCACGACCTGGACCGCGCCGCGGTGCGGGTGTTCCGCCTGTCCCGCATCGACGGGCGGGTGCGCCTCGGCCCGACGCCCGGTACCTACGAGATCCCCGACCGGGTGGACGTCGACGCCGCCCTGGGTTCGCGGGTGGGTGCCGAACGCACGGCGGTGCTGGCCGTGGCCCCCGAGCGGGCCACGGCGCTGCGGGCACGGTCGACGCCCGGGGACGACACGTCGGCGGCCGGGCATGCCGTTCCCGCCGGCAGGGACCTGATCAGCGTGCCCTTCCGCACCCTGACGGGCCTGGCGGACGAGGTGGCGGGGTACGGCGCCGCGGTGGTGGTGCTGGCGCCGGACGACCTGCGCACCGAGGTGCTGCGCCGGCTGGAGGCCGCCGCCGCCCTGGACCGTCGTCGCGAGCGGGCGACGACCGGAGCGGAGCAGGAGCAGGCGCATGGCTGAGCGGGCGGACGACCGGCTGGTGCGGCTCCTGGGCATCGTGGCGTACCTGGACGGCGCGGGCACGGTGGGCCTGGAGGAGCTGGCGCGGCGCTTCGGCGTCACGGCGGAGCGCATCCGGGAGGACATCGACGCGCTGTGGGTCACCGGCACCCCCGGCTACATGCCGGACGACCTGATCGACTTCGACGCGTTCTCCCTCGAGGAGGGCCTGGTCACCCTCGTGCAGGGGCGCGGCCTGACCCGACCCCTGCGGCTCGGCACCCGCGAGGCCGTGGCCCTGGTCGCCGCGCTGCGCGCGATGCGCACCACCCCCGCGGTGCGCGCCGACGCCGACCGCACCGCCGTCGTCGTCTCCGCGCTGGACAAGCTCACGGCCGCCACCGGGGAGGCCGCCGCCGCGGTGGACGTGCGTCTGGGACGCGACGAGGACGAGCGCACCCTGGCCGTGCTGACCCGGGCGCTGGCCGACGGCCGGCGGGTCCGGCTGCGGTACGTCGACGCCGCGGACACCACGAGCGAGCGGGAGGTGGACCCGCTGCGGCTGCTCACCCAGGCCGAGGCCACCTACCTCGTCGGTTGGTGCTACCGCGCCGCGGACCGGCGCACCTTCCGGGTGGACCGCATCCTGAGCGCCGATCTGCTCGACCGACCGGTCGCCGCGCACACCGTGGACGCCGAGGTCGACCCGCTCGCCCAGGTCGTGGCCGACGCCGGCCCCTCGGCACCGCGGGCGCGGCTCCACCTGGCCTCCGCTGCCCGCTGGGTGGCCGAGGAGGTGCCGGTCGAGGACGTCACCGACCTGCCGGACGGGTCCTTCGAGGTGACGCTGCGCGTGACGAACCCCGCCTGGCTGCGCCGGCTGCTGCTGACCAACGCGCCGGACGTGCTGGCGGTGACCCCGGCGGAGGTCGCCGCGGACGTCGCCGCGGCGGCGCGGGCGGCGCTGGACGCCTACGCCGCCCCACCCCGATAGGGTGGCGGGCATGTGGGGCTGGGTGTGGACGCTGCTCGTCCTCGGCGCGCTCGTCGTGCTGGGGCTGCTCGCCTGGCAGGTGGTGCGTGCCGGCTACCGGGCGCTGCGTCAGGCCGCCCGCGCCGGTGAGGAGCTCTCCGCGGCCGCGGCCCGCACCTCCGAGGCGGTCGCGGCCGCCGAGGCCGCCCGCACGGAGTCCGGACCCACGATGTTCGACGACCCCGCGGTGCTGCGCGCACGGGTGCACGGCCTGCGCACCGCCCGGTGGGCCCGGCGCGGCCTGCGTCGCGAGCGCCAGGCCGTCGTGTGGCGGCGGTGGAGCACCAGCACCTGGTTGCAGCGGCGCCAGGCCGCGCGCGTGGCGACGCCGCCCCACGCCGGGCGCGTCCCGAGGACGCGGCGGTCGGCCTAGACTGGCGGTGCACGCCCGTCCGGGCGCGCACCGGACGACATGGAGCCCACCTTGGCGAAGCTGTTCGACAACCCTGTTGCCCTGATCGCACTCATCCTGCTGATCGTGCTGCTGTTCGGCGCCAAGCGTCTGCCGGACGTCGCCCGCAGCGTCGGGTCCTCGATGAAGATCTTCAAGAAGGAGGTCAAGGACCTGCGCGACGACGAGGACGACGCCCCGCGCCAGGCCGCAGCGAACCCCACGCCGACCACCACCGACCCCGCGCGGCCCACCGAGCCGCAGCCGCCGACCGGGACGCCGACGTCCGCCGGGTCGACCAGCGGCGACGCCGCACCGCAGCCCGGCGGCACGACCGACCCGAAGAACACCTGAGAGGTCGCCCATGTCCCGTACCCCCCGGGACCCCGAGGGGCGCATGCCGCTGCGCGAGCACCTGGTCGAGATCCGCAAGCGGGTGGTGCGCATCGCCCTGGGCCTGCTGGTGGGCGCGATCCTCGGCTGGATCATCTACGACCCGCTCCTGGACGCCCTCATGCGGCCGCTCGAGGCAGCCGCCGACCGTCGCGGCGCCCTGATCGGCCTGAACTTCGACGGCGTGGCCACGGCCATGGACATCCGCGTCAAGGTCTCGCTGTTCCTCGGCGTCATCGTCTCCAGCCCCTGGTGGCTGTACCAGGTCTTCGCCTTCGTCAACCCCGGCCTGACCGGCAAGGAGCGCCGCTACGTCTACGGGTTCCTGTGCGCCGCGGTGCCGATGTTCCTCGCCGGCGCGGGACTGGCCTGGTACGTCCTGCCGTACGTCGTCGAGGTCCTCAACGACTTCGTGCCCGAGGGCGGTGCCAACCTCGTGGGGGCCCAGCTCTACCTCAGCTTCGTGATGCGTCTCATCCTGGCGTGCGGCATCGCGTTCCTGGTGCCGGTGTTCATGGTGGTGCTCAACCTCATGGGCACGGTCCGGGCCACCACGTGGCTGGCCGGGTGGCGCTGGGCGATCCTCATCTCGTTCCTCTTCGCCGCGATCGTCACCCCCACCATGGACGTGCTGAGCATGTTCGGCATCGCCGCACCCATCTGCGCGCTGTACTTCGTGGCCACCGGCCTCTGCTTCCTGCACGACCGACGAGCCGACCGTCGACGCGTCGCCCCCGTCGACGCCGCGGTCGAGTGACACCCCCGGCGCCGGCCGCCCCGCGCCGGGTCGGCGTCCTGGTCAACCCCGCGGCGGGCCACGGGCGGGGCCGTACCGCCGGCGCCGCGCTGCGCGACCTGCTCGCCGCCGACGGTCACACCGTGCTGGACGTCTCCGGGCCCGACGCCGTGGCCGCCGCCGCGCGGCTGGAACGAGCCGGTGACCTCGACGCCCTCGTCGTCGTCGGCGGCGACGGGATGGTCCACCTCGGCGTCCAGGCCGTCGCCGGGACCCCCGCACCGCTCGGCGTCGTCCCCGTCGGCACCGGCAACGACTTCGCAGCCTGCCTCGGCGTGCCGACGGGTCGCGGCGGCGGTCGCGCCGTCGAGGCCGTGCTCGCCTCGCTGCGCACCGGCCGCGCACGCACCGTCGACGCCGTGGCGACGACCGGGGCCGACGGCGCCACGCGCTGGGTCGCCGGCGCCGTGTCCGCGGGCCTGGACGCCGCCGTCAACGCCCGCGCCAACGCGATGACCTGGCCGCGCGGCTCGAGCCGCTACACCCTGGCGGCCCTGGCCGAGCTGGCACGCTTCCGGGCCTGGGGCTACCGCCTGCGGTTCACCGGCGTCGTCGACGGCGGGGGCCTCGTCCACGACGTCGACGGCGCCGCGACCTGGGCCGGCCGCGCGGCGATGGTCACCGCGGCCAACACCGACCGCATCGGCGGCGGCATCCGGGTCACACCCCACGCCCGGGTCGACGACGGCCTGCTCGACGTCCTCGTCGCCCCGGTGCTCACCCGGGCCGGTGCCACGTCGATCTTCCCGCAGATGTTCTCCGGACGGCACCTGCGCCGCCGGGACGTCCACGTCGTGCGGGCCGGCGCCCTCGAGATCACCCCGTTCCCGCCGTCGGGCACCACCCTGACGGCCCCACGCCGCCGCCCCGGCGCGCACGGCGCGGAGCACCCGCCGGCCCACGGCGACGGCGAGCCGCTCGGCCCGCTGCCGCTGACGGTGCGCGCCGTCCCGGGCGCGCTGCGGGTGCTGGGTGCCGCGCCGGGCCCGCGGCGGTCCGACGTCCCCGACGCCTGAGGTCGCGGGGTGCGGCCCGACGAGCGCCCGGGCCGTAGGCTGACGCCATGACGGCCGACCTGAGCCCGGCCGAGCGGTACGCCGCCGCCAGGGCCCGCTCCGCACGTGACCAGGCCGACGCCACCGGCGAGCTCGGACGCTTCCGCCGGCTGCTCGACTTCGAGCTGGACGACTTCCAGGCCGACGCCTGCGCCGCCCTCGAGGGCGGGCGGGGGGTCCTCGTGGCCGCCCCCACCGGCGCGGGCAAGACGGTGGTGGGCGAGTTCGCGGTGCACCTGGCCCTGGCCAGCGGCGGCAAGACGTTCTACACCACGCCGATCAAGGCGCTGAGCAACCAGAAGTTCGGCGACCTGGTGCGCCGCCACGGCGCCGCGTCCGTGGGGCTGCTCACCGGGGACACCTCGATCAACGCCGACGCCCCCGTGGTCGTGATGACCACCGAGGTGCTGCGCAACATGCTGTACTCGGGGTCCAGCGCGCTGGACGGGCTCGCCTACGTGGTCATGGACGAGGTGCACTACCTCGCCGACCGCTTCCGCGGCCCCGTGTGGGAAGAGGTGATCATCCACCTGCCCGACCACGTCCAGCTCGTCTCGCTGTCGGCCACCGTGTCCAACGCCGAGGAGTTCGGCGACTGGCTGGCCACCGTGCGCGGGGACACCGCCGTCGTGGTCAGCGAGCGCCGCCCCGTCCCGCTGTGGCAGCACGTGGTCACCGCGCCGCCGGAGCCGCGGGGCGCGCCGCGGATGTTCGACCTGTACGCGGGTCACGTCGACCCGACCGACCCGGGGCCGAACCCGCCCATCGACCCGGACCTGGCGCGCATGTTCCGCACCCACGGCAGGTCGGGGGGCGGGGGCGGCGGTCGAGGACGGGGGGACCGGGGCTACCGGGGCCGGGGCGGTCGCCGCCCGGCGGGCGGCTCCCAGGTGCCGCAGCGGCGCACCCCGCGCCGGTTCTCCGTGGTGGAGTCCCTGGACGACGACGCGCTGCTGCCGGCGATCTACTTCATCTTCTCGCGCGCCGGGTGCGCCGGGGCCGTGGAGCAGTGTCTGCGTGCGGGTCTGCGGCTGACCGACGCCGAGGAGGAGGCCGAGATCCGGCGGGTCGTGGAGCAGCGCACCCTGACGATCCCGCCGGAGGACCTGGAGGTGCTGGGCTTCTGGTCGTGGCAGCACGCACTGTGCCGCGGCATCGCGGCCCACCACGCCGGGATGCTGCCGGTCTTCAAGGAGACGGTCGAGGAGCTGTTCGCCCGGGGGCTGGTCAAGGTCGTGTTCGCCACGGAGACGTTGGCGCTGGGCATCAACATGCCGGCCCGCTCGGTGGTGCTGGAGAAGCTGGTCAAGTGGGACGGCACGGCGCACCAGCCCGTGACGCCGGGGGAGTACACCCAGCTGACGGGGCGGGCCGGGCGGCGCGGCATCGACGTCGAGGGTCACGCCGTCGTCGTCGACCACGAGGGGCTGGACCCGGTGGCGCTGGCGGGCCTGGCCTCGCGCCGGCTGTACCCGCTGCGCTCGAGCTTCCGCCCCACCTACAACATGGCGGTCAACCTGGTCGGTCAGGTCGGCGCGGCGCGGGCACGCGAGGTGCTGGAGACCAGCTTCGCCCAGTTCCAGGCGGACCGCGGCGTGGTGGACCTCGCCAAGCAGGCGCAGGCGCACGCCGAGGCGCTGCAGGGCTACCAGGGCGCGATGGCGTGCGACCGCGGGGACTTCGCCGCCTACATGGGCATCCGGCGGGCGATCTCGGAGCGGGAGAAGGAGCTGTCGCAGGCGGCGCGCGGGGCCCGGCGCGCCGACGCGGTGGCCTCGCTGGAGAAGCTGCGCCGCGGCGACGTGGTGGAGGTGCCGTCGGGCCGGCGCCGCGGTTACGTCGTGGTGCTCGACCCGGGTCGGGACGAGGGCGGGTTCGACGGGCCCCGGCCGACGGTCCTGACCCAGGAGAAGCAGGTCAAGAAGCTCACGCTGGCCGACCTGCCCGACGGCGTGCGCGCCGTGACTAGGGTGCGGGTGCCCAAGAGCTTCAACCCGCGCCGGCCGGACGCGCGCCGGGACCTGGCCTCCTCGATGCGCAACGCCCTGGGCGCTCGCGCCTCGGACGCCGGGCGGCGGGGCGGCACCCCCCGGGGGCGGCGCGGCGGCGACTCGGCCTCGGACGAGCACCTGCAGCGGTTGCGGGCGGACCTGCGCGCCCACCCCTGCCACGCCTGCCCGGAGCGGGAGGACCACGCCCGCTGGGCGCAGCGCGCCGACCGGCTGGCCGAGGAGCACGCCCGTCTCGTGCGGCGCATCGAGGGGCGCACCGGGTCGATCGCCCGGACGTTCGACCGCACCTGCGAGGTGCTGACCGAGCTCGGCTACCTCGCCGTGGAGGGCACCGAGACGGTGGTCACCGATCCCGGTCGTCGGCTCGGACGGCTCTACGCCGAGGACGACCTGCTGCTGGCCGAGTGCCTGCGCCGGGGGATCTGGGACGAGCTGAGCGCGCCGGAGCTGGCCGCGGCGGTCTCGGTGGTGGTCTACTCCGCCCGGCGTGAGGAGTCAGAGCCGGTCGCGGCCGCGGGGGCCGGGGCCCGGCTGCAGGCGGCGCTGACCGCGACCTCGCACGTCGCCGAGGAGCTCGGCGCCCTGGAGTCCGCGCACCGGCTGTCGGTCACGGGCACGCTCGACGCCGGGCTGGTCGGCCCGGTGCACCGGTGGGCCTCGGGCCGCAGGCTGGAGACGGTGCTGCGGGGCACGGACGTCGCCGCGGGCGACTTCGTGCGCTGGTGCAAGCAGATCGTCGACGTGCTGGACCAGCTCGCGGCCGCCGCACCGGGGCCCGAGCTCCGGTCCCGGGCCCGCAGGGCACAGGACGGCGTGCTGCGCGGCGTGGTCGCGTACTCCAGCCTGTGAGCGATCATGACGCGGGCCGGCCGGACGTCGCCACGGGCGCCCGCCCCGGTGCTCTAGGCTTTCGGCCGTGACCTCCACCCTGTACCGCAACGGAGTCGTCCACTCGTCCGCGGACCCGTTCGCCGAGGCGATCCTCGTCGACGACGGCGTCGTGGCCTGGCTCGGCGCCGAGGACACGGCGGCCGGGCTGGCCGCCCGCGCCGACGAGGTCGTCGATCTCGACGGCGCGCTGGTCACCCCGGGATTCGTCGACGCCCACGTGCACACCCTGGAGACCGGCCTGGTCGCGGAGTCGGTCGACCTGTCCGCCCCGGCCGTGACGAGCCTGGCTCAGGCCCTGGACGCCCTGGCCGCCGGGGCCGCCCGCCTCGCGGCCGCCGACCCGTCCGGCGAGCAGACGCTGCTCGCCTTCGGCTGGGACGAGCACACCTGGCCCGAGCAGCGTGCGCCGTACCCCGGCGAGGTCGACGCCGCCACGCAGGGCCGCCCGGTGCTGGCGGTCCGCGTCGACGGGCACACGGCCCTGGTCTCGTCCTCGTTCGCCGCCCGCACCGGCCTGGACCGCGAACCGGCGTGGGACGGCTCCGGCGTCGTCGCCGACGAGGCGTACGCCCGGGCCCGCGCCGCGGCGCACGACCTGAGCCCGGACCGACGCCGGGACGCCTATCGCACCGCCCTGCGCCAGGCGGCAGCGCGCGGCGTCGTGGCGGTGCACGAGATGAGCACCCCGCACGTGGACACCCGCGACGGGCTTGCCCGGCTCATGGCGTTGGCCGGCGACCCCGACGAGCGCCTGCCGCACGTGACCGCCTACCGTGCCGAGCTGTGCGGCGGTCCCGACGACGCCCGCACCCTGCTGGCCGAGCTGCCGTTCCTGACCGGCATCGGCGGCGACCTCACCGTGGACGGCACCCTGGGCTCGCGCACCGCGGCGCTGCGCTCGCCGTATGCGGGCCGGCCGTGGGCGGGCGGGCGCGAGGCGGCGACCACCGGTCGGCTGTACCTCGGCGCGGAGCAGATCGCCACGCACCTGCTGGCCTGCTCGTCGGCCGGTGTCCAGGGCGGCTTCCACGTCGTCGGGGACCGCGCGATGGACGAGCTGACGCGGGGCCTGGAGACCGCGGCCGCGCAGGCCGACCCGAGCGCCCTGCGCTCGGGGCACCACCGGGTCGAGCACGCCCTCATCGTCGACGCCGCGGCCCTGGCCGCCCTGCTGCTGTACGGGGTGGGGTTGTCGATCCAGCCGGCCTACGACACGACCTGGGGCGGGCCCGAGGGGATGTACGCCGACCGGCTGGGCGGCCCACGGGCGTCCAACGTCTCCCCGTTCGCGGACCTGGCCGGGGCCGGGGTGCCCCTCGCCTTCGGGTCCGACTCACCCGTGACCCCGCTGGACCCGTGGCAGGCGGTGCGCGCCGCGATCGGGCACGCAGATCCCGCCCAACGCATGAGCGCCCGCGCCGCGTTCCGCGCCCACTCCCGCGGGGGCTGGCGCCTGGCGGGCCTGGACCACACCGGTGCGGGAGAGCTGCGTGTCGGCTCGCCGGCTCACCTGGCCGTGTGGCGGGCCGAGCAGCTCGCCGTGCAGTCCGCACCGGGTCGGCTGTCGCAGTGGAACCCCGAGGCGCGCGCGGGCCAGCCGCTCCTGCCCGACCTGTCCGACGACGTCGCAGCACCGCGGTGCCTGCGCACGGTGCGCGACGGCGTCGTGCTCTTCGACGCTCTCGACGGCTGAGCGGATGACCGCCGTGCCCACCGCACCCGCCGGCGTGGTCGGCCCCCAGGAGCGGCGTGATCCCCCCGCGGGGCGGTGGACCTCGCGCCCGGCGACCCTCCTGCTGGCCCTCGCCGCGGGCGGGACGCTGTGGGCCTCCTTCCCCGACGTGGACGCCTGGCCGCTGGCGTTCGTCGCCGTCGCGCTGCTGTACGCGGCCCTGCGCCGCCAGGGCAGGCATGCCGCCGCCTGGAACGCCCTGGTCGGGTTCGTCGCCCTGCTGACCTTCTGGCTGCCGCACATCTGGTGGGCGAACTTCGCCACCGACACCGTGCCCTGGCTGGCGCTGGCCCTGCTCGAGTCCGCGTTCGGCGCGCTGCTGGGCGTGCTCTGGACGTGGGCGCGCCGCATGCCGGGGGTCCGGTGGCGCGACGGCGTCGCCCCGGCCGCAGGCCCGGTCCGTGCGCTCACGCACGTCACCGCGTTCGCCGTCGTGTTCGTGGCCGTCGAGCAGTGGCGCTCCGAAGCGCCGTTCGGCGGCTTCCCGTGGGGCCGTCTGGCCTGGACGATGGTCGACGCCCCGACGGGACGCGCCGCCTGGCTCGGCGGCACCACGCTGGTCTCCCTGCTGGTCGCCGTCGTCGGCGTCCTGCTCGCGCTGGCCGTCGGACAGCTCGTGCGGGCGATGCGGGCGGCCCGCACGGGGCGCCCGGTCTCCACCGCCGTGGTCGCCTGCGTCGTCCTCGCCGCGGCCGCCGCCGTCGTCGCGGCGGCACCGGCCGCGCTGCCGCTGCCGTCCGGCCCCGACCCGGCGGAACCGGTGGCCACCGCCGACCTGGCCGACCAGGTCGTCGACGCGGACACGGCCACCCAGGAGGCCCCCGGGCCACCGTTGGTCGTCGGAGCCGTCCAGGGCAACGTCGCCGAACCGGGCCTCGGGTCCTTCGCCAACCGCGCCGAGGTCCTCAACAACCACCTCGACGGCACCGACGTCCTGGCCGGGCGGGACACCGACCTCGACGTGGTGCTGTGGCCCGAGAACGGCTCCGACCTGGACCCGCAGGAGGTGCCCGAGGTCGCCGCCGCTCTCGACGACGCCGCCACCGCCGTCGACGCCCCGATCCTGGTGGGCGCCCAGGAGTACCCCGCGACCGGCGGACGGTACAACGTGGCGCTGCTGTGGCAGGCCGGCCAGGGCGTGACCGACCGGTACGCCAAGCAGCACCCGGCCCCGTTCGGCGAGTACATCCCCCTGCGCGGGTTCGTGCGGCTGTTCTCGGCGCAGGTGGACCGCGTCACCAACGACATGCTGCCCGGCACCGAGCCGGCCGTCGTCGACCTGCCGCGCGACGACGGCACCACCACGCCGATGGCCACCGTCATCTGCTTCGAGGTCGCCTACGACGAGATCGTGCGCGACGCCGTGCAGCGCGGCGCCCAGGTGATCGTGGTCCCCACCAACAACGCCTCCTTCGGCTACACCGCCGAGTCGACCCAGCAGCTGGCCATGACCCGCATGCAGGCGATGACCACGGGCCGCGCCGCGGTCCAGGTCTCCACGGTCGGGGTCTCCGGCGTCGTCGCGCCCGACGGCACCGTGGTGGCCCGCACCGAGCTGTTCACCGCCGACCAGATCGTGGCGGCGCTGCCGCTGCGCACCACGCTCACCCCCGCCGTGCGGGCCGGGTACTGGCCCGGCTGGATCGTCGGGGCGCTCGGCGCCGGTCTCGCGGTGGCCGGCCTGGTCACGGGGATCCGCGAGCGCCGGACCTGGGAGAGGACGGTATGAGGACCCTGGTGGTCGTGCCGACGTACGACGAGATCGAGTCGTTGCCGGTGACGTTGGACCGGTTGCGGGCGTCGGCTCCGCAGGTGGACGTGCTGGTGGTCGACGACGCGTCCCCGGACGGCACGGGGGAGCTGGCGGCGCGGCGGGCGGCCGGCGACGACGCCGTGCACGTGCTGCACCGCTCGGGCAAGGACGGGCTGGGGGCGGCGTACGTGGCCGGGTTCGGCTGGGGCCTGGAGCGCGGGTACGACGTCCTGTGCGAGATGGACGCCGACGGCTCGCACCGTCCCGAGGAGCTGTCGCGGCTGCTGGAGCGGCTCGCCGGCGACGACGCGCCGGACCTGGTGATCGGGTCGCGGTGGGTGCCGGGCGGCCGGGTGGTGAACTGGCCGTGGCACCGCAGGGTGCTCTCGCAGGGCGGCAACACCTACGTGCGGCTGGCGTTGGGCATCGGGGTGCGGGACGCCACGGGCGGGTACCGGGCGTTCCGCGCGGCGACGTTGCGCGCGGTGGACCTGGCGACGGTGGAGTCGCACGGCTACTGCTTCCAGGTGGACATGACGTGGCGCGTGCTGCGCGGCGGGGGAGCGGTGGCCGAGGTGCCGATCACGTTCGTCGAGCGTGCGGCCGGCGTGTCGAAGATGTCCCGGGCCATCGTCACCGAGGCGTTGGGCAAGACGACGCGCTGGGGGCTGCGGCACCGGTGGGGTCAGCTGCGCTCCCTGGTCGGGCGTGGCTGACCCGGTCCCACACCCGGCACGACCCCGGCCACAGCTCCCGAACCCGTTGTGGGCATGAATTCGGCGGCCCTGGATCGATCCAGGGCCGCCGAATTCATGCCCACAACGGCAGGGCGGAGGGTGTCCGTCTCAGGCGGAGCGGCGCAGCTTGCCGGCGCGCAGCAGCTCGAGCCGCTCGTCGAGCAGCTCCTCGAGCTCGGAGACGGTGCGGCGCTCGAGCAGCATGTCCCAGTGGGTGCGCTGCGGCTTGGTGGGCTTGGCCTCGGGACGCTCGGCGTCGCGCAGCAGCGCTTCGCCGCCGCACTGGCACTCCCACACGGGCGGCACCTCGGCGTCGGTGGAGAACGGCAGGATGATGGTGTGCCCGTTGGGGCAGTCGTAGTGGGCCTGGAACCGCGGGGCGAAGTCCACGCCCTCGTCGGACTCCATGCTCTTGCTGCCGATGCTCATGCCGCGCAGGGAGCGGTCAGGCATGTCGTCCTCCACTGGTCGAGGGATAGGGGCCGTGGGATCCAACGCGCCCCCGACGACGGTTGTTCCGCCCGGGCGTGAAGGTCCGGTGAAGCGTACCGGGTCCTCGGTGAAGGACGGCTCGCAGCACCAGGCTGGCCAGGACGGCGGCCGCTCGCAAGTCGAGCCCTGCCGGGTGGCCCGCGTTGTGGGTGACGTCACCCTGTCCTGCCCGCGAGGGGGACGGGACTCGGGAACAATCGAGGGGGCGGCCCGGTTGGGCCGGGTACATGCAAACGCATGTAATTGATCCTCGGGAGCGCATCGTGCAGTTCGGCATCTTCTCCGTCTCCGACGTCACCACGGACCCGACCACCGGTCGGACCCCCGACGACACCGAGCGTGTGCGCTCGATGCTGACCATCGCCCGGCACGCCGACGAGGCGGGTCTGGACGTCTTCGCCACGGGCGAGCACCACAACCCGCCGTTCGTGGCCTCCAGCCCCACCACGCTGCTCGGCTACCTGGCCGGCGTGACCAAGAACATCACGCTGTCCACGGCCACCACCCTGATCACCACCAACGACCCGGTGCGCCTGGCCGAGGAGTACGCGATGCTCCAGGTGGTCTCCGGCGGCCGCATGGACCTGATGATGGGGCGCGGCAACACCGGCCCCGTCTACCCCTGGTTCGGCCAGGACATCCGCAACGGCATCCCGCTGGCCGTGGAGAACTACGCGCTGCTGCGCCGGCTGTGGACCGAGGACGTCGTGGACTGGGAGGGTCGGTTCCGCACCCCGCTGCAGGGCTTCACCTCCACCCCGCGGCCGCTGGACGGCGTGCCGCCGTTCGTGTGGCACGGCTCGATCCGCTCGCCCGAGATCGCCGAGCAGGCCGCCTACTACGGCGACGGGTTCCTGCACAACAACATCTTCTGGCCCATGCACCACACCCAGCAGATGGTCCGGTTCTACCGTCAGCGCTACGAGCACCACGGGCACGGGCGCGCCGACCAGGCGATCGTCGGGCTCGGCGGGCAGGTGTTCGTGCGCAAGAACTCCCAGGACGCGGTGCGCGAGTTCCGACCCTACTTCGACGTCGCCCCGGTCTACGGTCACGGCCCGAGCCTGGAGGACTTCTCGGCCCAGACACCCCTGACCGTCGGTTCGCCGCAGCAGGTCATCGACCGCTACGGCGCCTTCGTCGACAAGGTCGGGTACTACCAGCGCCAGATGTTCCTCGTCGACCACGCCGGCCTGCCGCTGAAGACCGTCCTGGAGCAGATCGACCTGCTGGCCGAGGAGATCGTGCCCGAGCTGCGACGGATCGTCGAGGCCGAGCGCCCCGCCGACGTCCCGGCGAACCCGCCCACCCACGCCGAACGCGTCGCCGCCGCCCGTGCCGGCGGGCACACCGCCGCCACCCACGTGGGCGACGGCACCGACGACGTCACCGGCACGCTCGCCGAGGAGGCCCGCGCATGAGCACCCACCGCACCCTCGCCGTCGTCACCGCCGGCCTGTCCCAGCCGTCCTCGACCCGCCTCCTGGCCGACCGGCTCTCCGGCGCGGCCGCCGACGCCCTGCGGGAGCAGGGGCAGGAGGTCGACGTCGAGGTCGTCGAGCTGCGCGAGCACGCTCACGCCGTCGTGGACGCGATGCTCACCGGATTCCCCGCCGGGGAGCTGGCGCAGGTGCTGCAGACGGTGACCTCCGCGGACGGCCTGATCATGGTCAGCCCGCTGTTCACCACCACGTACTCGGGGCTGTTCAAGTCGTTCGTCGACGTCCTCGACCCCGACGCGCTGACCGGCAAGCCGGTCCTGCTGGGCGCCACGGGCGGGACCCAGCGCCACTCGCTCGCGCTGGACTACTCGATGCGGCCGTTGCTGACCTACCTGCGCACCCAGGTGATGCCGACCGCCGTGTTCGCCGCCACCGACGACTGGGCCGGCCAGACCGACGCCGCCGCCCTGCCGCGCCGCATCGCACGCGCCGGCCGTGAGCTCGCCGACGCGGTCGCCGCACGGCCGGCGGCCACCGCCCCCGACGACCCGTTCGGCGACACCCCGGACTTCGCCCGCCTGCTCGACGGCGGACGCTGACCGGTCCGGCATCCGACGGCGACGCCGGAGCACGGGAGCAGGTCGCTATCCTGGCGGCCATGCGCGTTCTCGTCTCCGGCGGCGCCGGCTACATCGGTTCCCACACGGTCCTCTCGCTCCTCGCCTCCGGGCACGACGTCGTCGTCGTCGACGACTTCTCCAACGCCAAGCCGAGCGTGATCGGGCGCCTGGAGTCGCTGTCCGGGCGGCACGTGCCCGTGCACGCCATCGACCTGACCGACGCCCGCAAGACCGAGCTGCTGTTCGACCACGAGCACTTCGACGCTGTGGTGCACTTCGCCGGCTTCAAGGCCGTGGGGGAGTCGGTGGACAAGCCGCTGTCCTACTACCGCAACAACCTGGACTCCACGCTCTCGCTGCTCGAGGCCATGCGCCGCCACGACGTGCACCGGCTCGTCTTCTCGTCCTCGGCCACCGTCTACGGCGAGCACGCCCCCGTGCCCTACCGGGAGGACTACGAGCACCTGTCCTCCTCCTCGCCGTACGGGCAGACGAAGGTCATGATCGAGCGGATCATGACCGACGTCGCGGCCGCCACCGACGGCCTGCGCGTGGCGCTGCTGCGCTACTTCAACCCGGTCGGCGCCCACCCCTCGGGGCAGATCGGCGAGGACCCCCAGGGCATCCCCAACAACCTCATGCCGTTCATCGCCCAGGTGGCCGTCGGGCGGCGCGAGAAGCTGACGGTGTTCGGCGACGACTACCCGACCGCGGACGGCACCTGCGAGCGTGACTACCTGCACGTCGAGGACCTCGCGGCCGGGCACGTCGCCGCGCTCGAGCACCTGGACGCGATGGCCACTCCGGTGCGGGCCTTCAACCTCGGTACCGGGACCGGCACGTCGGTGCTGGCGATGCTGGGCGCCTTCGAGCGCGCCGTCGGGCGCGAGCTGCCCTACGAGGTCGGCCCGCGACGCGCCGGGGACCTGCCGGCGTTCTGGGCCGATCCCGCCCGCGCGAACACCGAGCTCGGCTGGCGCGCGGAGAAGTCCATCGACGACATGTGCGCCGACACCTGGCGCTGGCAGCAGGCCAACCCGCAGGGCTTCCCGGACGCCTGACCTGCACGGACCTCGTCTCCGCGGCCGGGCAGGGCTTGCACCTCGACCCGGCGGCGAGGACCATGGGGCCATGGCCGACGACGCACGCCCCGCCCACCGCTGGGACCCCGGCGCGCGCTACCGGCCCTCGCGGCTGGCGGTCGCGGCGCGCTCCGATCCGGCGACGTCGGCACTGACCGGTCGCCTGCGTCGTGGCCCCGCCGACCGCACCGCGGTCTTCGACCGCCCCGTGTGGCGCCCCGTCGGCGCGGCGGGCACCCGCACCGCCCTCGGCGCGGTCCTGGGGGCCTACCGCCGCGGGGTCGTGGACACCTCAGGGCTGGTGCGGGCCGTCGGGCGCGTACTGCGCTGAGCCCCTCGACCCCCCGGCGCGACGCACCCACCGGCCGGCGGCCGGCTCACAGCACCTGTGCCAGGCCCACGTGGTCGAGGCCGTGCGCCGCGGCGACCGCGGGGTGCACCACGCGTCCGTCGTGGGTGCTCAGACCCCTCGCGAGCGCCGCGTCGGCGCGCAGGGCCTCGCGCCACCCGGCGTCGGCCAGCGCCACCGCGTAGGGCAGGGTGACGTTGGTCAGTGCGTAGGTCGAGGTGCGGGGCACAGCGCCGGGCATGTTCGCCACGCAGTAGAACACGGTGTCGTGCACCGGGTAGGTGGGGCGGTCGTGGGTGGTGGGCCGGGAGTCGGCGAAGCACCCGCCCTGGTCGATGGCGATGTCGACGAGCACGGCGCCCGGTCGCATCTGGGCCACCAGCTCGTTCGGCACCAGCACGGGGGCCTTGGCTCCGGGCACCAGGACGGCGCCGACGACGAGGTCGGCCTCGAGCACCGCCTCGCGCAGGCTGAGCCGGTTGGAGGTGAGGGTCTGCACCCGGCCGCCGAGCTCCCGGTCGGCGGCGCGCAGCACGTCGACGTCGGTGTCCAGCAGGGTGACGCGTGCGCCCATGCCGACGGCGACACGGGCGGCGTTCATGCCCGAGGTCCCCGCCCCGATGACGACGACGTGGCCCGCGGCGACGCCGGGCACCCCGCCGAGCAGCACGCCGCGGCCGCCGGCGGCGTTTTGCAGCGTGGCGGCGCCGACCTGGGTGGCCAGCCGCCCGGCGACCTCGGACATCGGCGCCAGCAGCGGCAGTGATCCGCCGGCGGTCTGCACGGTCTCGTAGGCGATCGCGGTGACGCGGCGCGCGAGCAGCTCCTCGGTGAGCGCCTTGTCCGCGGCCAGGTGCAGGTAGGTGAACAGCACCTGTCCCGGGCGCAGGTGGTCGTACTCGGAGTCGACGGGCTCCTTGACCTTGAGCACCATCTCGCCGGCGGCCCAGGTGGCGGCGGCACCGTCGACCAAGCGGGCGCCCTCGGCGGCGTACTGGGCGTCCTCGATGCCGGCGCCGCGCCCGGCGCCGGCCTGGACGTGCACGGTGTGGCCGCGGGTGACCAGCTCGTGGACGCCGGCCGGGGTGATCGCCACCCGGTCCTCGTGGTTCTTGACTTCCTGCGGGACCGCGATGTCCATGGGTGTCGCCTCCGGTGGGGTGGGGTCGGTAGCGCTGTGCGAGGTCGGGGGTGTGACCGCGCTCACCACCAGTGTGGAACGACGGGCGGGCAGCGGACGGTCAGCTGGTCGATCGTTCGGTATTCTGGCGAGATGTCGTCCAGATCTTCGGTTCCGAGCCGTCAGGGCCTCCTGCGTCGCAGGATCTGCGGCCGGACCCCGGTGCCGGGTTGGAACGTCGCCCGCGGGACACCGTGCGCCTGGACGCGATCGACCACCGGCTGCTGACCGTCCTGGCCTCCGACGCCCGCATCCCCAACAGCACGCTGGCGGCGCGGGCGGGCATCGCTGCGTCGACGTGCCTGGCACGCGTGCGGCGGCTGCGCGAGGAGGGCGTCATCCGAGGGTTCCACGCGGACGTCGACCCCGCGCTGGCCGGGCGTCCTCTCCAGGCGATCATCGCGGTGCGCATGCAGGGGGCCGCCCGCTCGCACCTGCCGGCGTTCTCCCGCGAGCTGGCCCGGCTCCCCGGCGTGCTGGACGTCTACCTCATCGGGGGAGCGCACGACTTCTTCGTGCACGTGACGGCACCGGACTCGGACGTGCTCAACGACTTCGTCATCGAGAACCTGTCGGCCAACCCGGGCGTGGCGCTGACCGAGACCAACCTCATCTTTCGCCACACCCGTGGCGGGTGGCACTGATCGGCCGGTCGACGCCGGGCACCGGTCAGGTCGCCGACGCCAACCACCGGTGCAGCTCGGTGGCCAGGGCCACGGGTGCGTCGAGCTGGACCAGGTGCCCGGCGTCCGGGACGGTCACCACCGTGCTGCCCGGGATCGCCGCGGCGAGCCGATGCGCACGGTCGACGGGGATCCAGGTGTCCTGCTCGCCCCACACGATACGGGTCGGGACGTCGAGGGAGGCCAGGAGCGGTTCGAGCTCGGCGGTCCAGCGCTCGTCGGCCTGGGCGATCTGCCGGTAGAACGCCGCCTGGCCGGCCTCGCCGAGCCACGGGGACACCAGCGCCTCCAGGTCGTCGGGGCGCAGGTCGCGGTGGGCGGCGCCGGCGACGTAGGCGGACAGCGCACCACGGTGCACAGCCTCGGGCAGGTCACCGAAGACGTCGGCGTGCTCGCCCACGAGCCGGAAGTAGTCCGAGCCCCACGGGCGCAGGGCCACGACGTCGACCAGGCACAGCGAGCCGTACCGGTGCCCGTGCAGCAGCGCCGCCCGCAGGCAGACCGCCCCGCCGTAGTCGTGGGCGACGACGTGGGGTCGCCAGGCGCCCTGCCCGACCTTCGCGTGGTGCTCGCCCCAGTGCTCCAGCAGGGCGGCCAGCACCTCGCCCTGCACGCCGAGGTCGACGTCGTGGTGCGGGTGCCGTGAGGAGGCGCCGTAGCCGGGCATGTCCCACAGGTAGACCGTGAAGTCGGCGGCGAGCGCCCGCGCGTACGGCTCCCACAGCCACGACGACCACGGCGTGCCGTGGCAGAACACCAGCGGCGGACCCGACCCGAGCACGGTCCAGGCCACCGACCGGCCCCGCCACGCGAAGACCCGATCGAGCACGACACCGGTCCCGACCTGCGCCGCGGTCGTGCCGTGGGCGGCGCTCACCGGTCCTGCACCGCGGCCGCCAGGGCCTCGCGCAGGCCGGCGGCCTCACCCTCGGCCTGGGCCCGGGCGGCGAGCTGCTCGGCGCGGTCACGCTCGGCGTCCGACGCCTGCGCGCGGGCGGACTGCAGCGCCTCGCGCAGCGCGGTTACCTCGCCCTCCAGGCGGCGCGCGGTGCCCAGCGCGCCCTCGCGCTCGCTCTCGGCGCGCACGCGGTCGTGGTGCGCGCGGGCGGACTCCGTGCGGGCCGCCTCCAGTGACGTCCGGGTCTCGGCGAGGGACTCCTGCAGGCCGGCCGCCGTCCCCTGAGCCTGCGCGCGCGCCTCGGCCTCGCCGGCCCGCGCCCGCTCGGCGGCGCCGACCTCCCGTCGCAGCTCCTCGATCCGGTCCCGGCTGCGCTCCAGGGCCTCGTGCAGCTCGTCGGCGCGCCCGAGCGCGCGCTCACCGGCGGCGGTGGCGGCCGAGAGCGCCTGCGACTCCGCCGTGAGCCGGCCGGTGAGGCGTTCGACGTCGGACCGGGTCGTGCGCAGCTCCTCCTCGACGGCGCCGCGCTCCGCGTGGGCGGCGTCCAGCGCGCCGGCCAGCCGGTCGGCGTCCTGGCGCAGGGCGGTCGCCAGCTGCTCGGCGTCCGTGCGCTCGTCGTCGTGCTCACGGCGCGCCGCGTGCACGGCCTGACGCCACAGGCCCGCGACACCCCGCTCGACGAGCGCGGCCACCTCGCGCGGGAGCTCCGGCAGGCGGGCGGCCTCGGCACGGGCCTCGGCCTGCTCGCTGCGCCAGGCCCGCAGGTGGGTGGTCGCCACCGCGTTCGAGCAGCCCGCCCGGTCACGGACGGTCGTCACGGTGATCGGCGTGCCGGCGGCGAGCAGCGCGTCGGCCGCCGCGAAGACCCGCTCGCGCCCCGTACGCGGCGCTGCCGGCTCCTCGGACGCCTCGGCGTCGTGCGGGGGCACGGGCTCACGGGGCGCTGCGGGCGCGGGGGAGGTGGACAGGACGCTCATGGTGCTCCAGCAGTAGTCGTCGCAGGAATAGCCGCAAACTACTCCTACTCCTCCTGTTCATCCATAGACACCCGCTTTTCCAAAGCGGGTGTGCACAGGTGGCACGAACGGGTCCAGAGTGGGTGTCGTCCCAGGTCATCGCGCCACACGGGCGGTCAGTTCGACCACCCCGGGCGGCACCGTGCCGTCGCCGGTGAGCACATCGTGAGCAGGGCCCGTCGGTTCGTGCGCCGCGAACTGCGCCGACATCGACTCCCCGAGCCGGTCGAGGTCGTCCTCGAACAGCCCGGCGTAGGTGCGCAGCGTCAGCACGGGCGACTCGTGCCCGAGCATCCGCTGGACGGCCTTGACCGACGCCCCGCCCGCGATCGCGAGCGAGGCGGCGGTGTGCCGCAGGTCGTGCAACGTCAGGGTGGGGAAGTCCTCGGCCCCGGCGCGCAGCGTCACCCGGGACGTCGCGGCCAGCCGGCGCGTCCGGGCGATCTTCTCCCCGCGCGTCATGGCCTCGCGGCGGTCCCGGTCGGCGGTGGTGAGCGCCGCCCACGTCGAGGCGTCCACGACGCCGGTCACCGCCAGGCCATGCTCGGCCTGGACACGCCGCACCGCGGTCAGGGTGGTCGTGTCGTACACACCGGTGACGGGCACCGCCAGCAGCTCCTGGGCGATGGCCACCGCGGTGCCGGCGGCACGGACCGCCGGGCGGAACGCGTGCCGGTCGAAGGACTCGCGCCGCAACGGCCCGCCGTCGCGCCCGGTGAACAGCAGGGCCGACGTCTCGCGGCCGCCGATGCGCTCGACGAGCGCGTGCTCCAGCACGCCGGGCAGCGGCACCTCGCGCCGGGCGTGGGTCTTGGTGTCCCCGAGCAGCAGGGTGCCGTCGTCCAGCCGCGTCCAGGCCCGCTCCACCGTGACGCGGCGGCGCAGCAGGTCCACGTCGCCGGTGCGCAGTGCCGAGACCTCGCCCCAGCGCAGACCGGTCAGCCCGGCCAGCAGCACCAGCGTGCGGGACTGTTGCGCCGCCGTCGCGTCGGCCACGCGACGCAGCTGCTCGTGGGAGAGGTAGCGGTGCGCCTTGGTCTTCGGCGCCCGGGGCAGCGACGGCACCCGGCCCGACGGCGTGCGCGCCGGGTTGCTGGTCAGGCGGCGGGCGTCCACGGCCGCGTCCAGCAACGCCACGAGCAGCCGCACGGCATCGCGCCGCCGCGCCGCGGAGGCCGGTTCGCTGCGCGTCGGGCCCCGCATCTGCACGGCCCAGCGCGCGACGTCGTCGTGGGCGAGCCGGCGCAACGCCGCCCCGCCGAAGGTGGGGGCCACCAGGGAGCGGAAGCGTTCGCGCTCGGACTCCAGGGTGCGGGGCGCCCGGTCGGCGCGCGCGGCCTGCCACGCCTCGAACCACTCGGCCACCGTGATCGTGCCGGCGCGCGGGTCGACCCACTCGCCGCGCTTGCCGGCCTCCTCCGCCCGGCGGGCCTCGGCCAGCGCGTCGCGCCGGGCGCGGAACGCCCGGGTGCTGCGCAGCCGCCCGTCGACGCGGAAACGCCCCACGTACGACGTCGCCCCGCCGGTGCCGCTGCGCTTCTCCGTGTAGGCCATGGCGCGAGACTACCGACGCCGACGGCGCGGTGACCTGCGACGACGTCAGGATCGGGTCAACGCTCGAGCGCGGACAGCTCCGTGGCGACGTCGACGGCCAGCTCCATGCGCTCCTGCGGCGTGCCCGCGGCGCCCGCCACCACGTGCACCGAGCTCACGCGGCCGGCGCGGCAGCTCTCGGCGATCACGGAGTGCCTGCCGGCCTCCTGCGGGATGAACGTCGCCGTGGCCGAACGTGCGGGGTCGACGTACGTCCCCACGTGATCCGGCAGCTCGCGGCCCAGGACCACGGCCTGGAAGACCTCGCAGGCCGTGACGCGATCCAGATCCATGCCGGCCTTGAGGCGTCGCCCCGCCTCGGCCAGCACCCCCGGATCCACCCCGGTCCGGCGTTCGCTGCCCGCCAGGTCGTCCAGGGCCCCGGGATCCTGCTGCAACCACTGCGAGACCGAGTACCGGCTCAGCACGATGCCGTCACCGTCCGGCGTGACCCACTGACAGGCGGGGAAGACCACGGTGGCGTCACGCGGACCGGAGAGCTCGCCCGGCACGAGCACCGACAGGAGCGAGGCATCGACCTCGCACGGGCCGGACGGCTCGCCGCTGGACGACGGGTACTCGGGCGACGGCGCCGCCGCCACGTCGTCGTCGCCCCCGGCCGGCGAGCAGGCTGCCGCCACGGCAAGGACCGCTGCGACGACGACGGCGGCGATGCAGTGCCCACGGAGCATCGGTGCACTCAACACCATGCCGGGAGCCCCCGGCAAGGTCCCGGAGCGCAGGAGCTCAGCGCGATGCGCCGGAGCGCGCCAGTGCGAGCGTCATGAACACGCTGTTCGGGTCCGGGCCGTAGGCCGCGAACGGCTCGCACTCGACGAACCCGGCCCGGGCGTACATGCCCCGCGCCGTGACGAACAGATCCTCGACGCCGGTCTCCAGGCTCAGACGCGCATAGCCGCGCTCACGGCACAGCCCGACGAGGTGGGCCAGCACGGCGGTGGCCACGCCCCGGCCGCGGGCCGCGAGCGCCGTGCGCATCGACTTGAGCTCGCCGTGCCCGCCGGGGCCGGGCCGCAGCTCGCTGAGGGCTCCGCACCCGAGCAGCGTGCCGTCGTCGTCGCGGGCCGTGACGAACGTGATGTGGGCGGCGGCGAGCGCCGCGGCGTCGAGGGCGTGCACGGACTCGGGCGGGCTGGTGGCGCGCATCTCCTCGAGGTGCTCGTCCAGCAGGGCGCGCACGTCGGCGCGCGCGGGGGAGTCGGGACCGATGTTCACGGTCCCATGATCTGTCACGTGTGGCACCCTTCGGGACATGTCGACGTCGCACGAGCTCGCCCAGGTCAACGTCGCGCGGCTGCGCGCTCCCCTCGACAGCGCGCAGCTGGCGGACTTCGTGGACCTCCTGGACCCGGTCAACTCCCTCGCCGAGCGGTCGGACGGATTCGTGTGGCGGCTGCAGAGCGAGGGGGGCGACGCGACCGACATCGAGGGGTTCGGCTTCGACGTCGACGGCTCGCCCGGCGTGATCGTCAACATGTCGGTGTGGCGGGACGTCGAGGCGTTGTCGGCCTTCGTCTACGGCGGGCTGCACCGGGAGGTCCTGGCCCGACGACGCGAGTGGTTCGAGCGGATGGCGCAGGCGTACACCGCCTGCTGGTGGGTCCCGGCCGGGCACCGACCGGACGTGCCCGAGGCGGAGCAGCGGGTGCTGCACCTGCGTCGGCACGGGCCGACGCCGCACGCCTTCACCCTGCACCGGCCCGTCGCGGCCGACGACGCACCGGTCGACGGCCTCGCCGGACGTCCGCTCTGAGCGCGGCCGCACCACGGGGCCGCGGCCGCGCGCGGCTTCACCCCGGCGAACCCGTGCGCAGGTCAGCGGTGTGCGTCTAGGGTGAACGCGTGAGTCCTCGCGAGCGGCACCACGTGCAGGTCCTCGGGCGGGCGGACGGCCCGACGTTGGTGCTGGCGCACGGGCTGGGGTGCGACCAGTCCATGTGGCGCCGCGTGGTGCCGGCACTGGCTGCCGAGTACCGGGTGGTGCTGTTCGACCACGCCGGCTCGGGGTCCGCGCACCCCGCCGCGTTCGACCCGTCGCGGCACGGCTCGCTGGAGGGGTACGCGCAGGACGTCGCCGAGCTGCTGGACGACCTCGCGCTCGGCCCGGTGGTGCTGGTGGGTCACTCGGTGAGCGCCACGATCGCGCTGCTGGTGGCGGCGGACCGCCCCGATCTGGTGGACCGTCTGGTGCTGGTGGGCCCCAGCCCGCGCTACATCGACACCGAGGACTACCGCGGGGGGTTCACCGCGGCCGAGATCGACGAGCTCCTGGCCACGATGGAGGCGAACTACCTCGGCTGGTCGACGGCGATGGCGCCGGTGATCGTGGGCAACCCGGACCGCCCCGAGCTGGGCGAGGAGCTCACCGAGTCCTTCGTGCGCACCGACCCGCGCGCGACGCGAGCCTTCGCCCGTGCCACGTTCCTGTCGGACAACCGGGCCGACCTGGCCCGGGTGTCCACGCCGAGCCTGGTGGTGCAGTGCCGCGACGACGCCATCGCACCGCCGCAGGTGGGACGTTACGTCCACGAGCGCCTGACCGGATCGACGTTCGTCCTGATCGACGCGGTGGGGCACTGCCCGCAGCTCAGCGCCCCCCAGGCGCTCCTGGGCGCGATGCTCGACTACCTGCGAGTCGGCGACCACGCCCGACAGGGTCGATGACCGCGGCGCCGCAGGAGTGGCCGGCGTCACCCGCGGGCCTGGCCCGGCTCGACGCGGACGGCTACGTCCTGGCGGCCAACGACACGCTGCTCGGGTGGGTCGCCCCGCCCGAGGACGCCGAGGGAGCCGCGCACCGGGTGCTGGGCCGGCGCGTCGGGGACCTGCTCACCGCAGGGGGACGGATCTACTGGGACACGCACGTGGTGCCCACCCTGGTGCTGGCCGGGACGGTGGAGTCCGTAGCCCTGGGCCTGCGGACCGCGGCCGGGACGCTGCCGGTGATGCTGACCGCGCGGACCGACGCGGCCGCCGGCACCGTGGAGGTCGCGATGATGGCGGTGCGCGAGCGCGCCGAGTTCCACCAGACCCTGATGCGCTCGCACGCCGCGGCCGAACGCTGGGCCGAACGCCTGCGCTGGGTCCAGGACGCCACCGCGGCGCTGTCGCGGGCCGTCGGCGTCCCGCAGGTGCGCGACGCCCTCCTGGACGCCGTCGCGCGCCACCCGTCGGTGGCCGCCGTCGCGCTGCGCCGCCCCCTGCCGGACCCGGCCCCCGACGGTGCCCCGCAGCGCACGACGCCGGGACGGATCGTCGTGGCGGTCGTCGGCGCCTCCGGGTCCCACGGAGACCTGGTGGTGACCACGCACGACCGCGCCGGTGACGCGTCCCTCGACGTGGACGCGCTGGGCACGATCGCCCAGCAGGGAGCGGTGGCCCTGGACCGCGCGCACCTGCACGAGCAGAACGCCTCGGTGGCCCACGAGCTGCAGCACGCCATGCTCACCGTCGACCTGCCCCGGCACCCGGGCCTGCGAATGGCGGCGGAGTACCGGCCGGCGGAGCGGGGCCTGGAGGTCGGCGGCGACTGGTACGACGCGTTCTGGCTGGACACCACCCGGGTGGCCGTCGTGATCGGCGACGTCGTGGGGCACGGCCTGGCCGCGGCGACCGCGATGGGCCAGCTGCGCACCGCGACGCGGGCGCTGGCGGCGCCGGACTGCGGCCCGGAGGTCGTCGTCGACCTCGTGGACCGGTTCGTGGCCGACCGGCACGTCGGCTTCGGCTCCACGGTCGCCTACGGCGTGCTGGACCTGGAGTCCTCGCGGTTCTCGTACGCCTGCGCCGGCCACCTGCCGCCGTTGCTCGTGCGCGCCACCGGCGGCTGCGAGTTCCTGCGGGGTGGACGGTCCACACCGCTGGGCGTGCGCGCCGTCGGCGCCCGCACGCGCGGGCAGGTCCGGCTCGATCCCGGCGACACGGTCCTGCTGTACACCGACGGCGTGGTCGAGCGGCGTGACCAGTCCCTGCCGGACGGGCTGAACGAGCTCGCGCTGGCCGCTGTGACCCACGCGCGTGCCGGCACCCTGGGCACCGGGATCGTGCAGAGCGGCGGGGACGGGCGCGACGACGCCTGCGTGCTGGCCCTGACGTGGGGTGCTCCGCCCGCCTGAGATCAGGGGGCGTGCACGGTGGGGTCGTCGCGCAGCACGTCGAGCAGCAGCGGCTCGATCGCGTCGGGGTCCTCGAGGGTGGGCAGGTGCCCGGCCCAGTCGAGGTCCAGCCGCTCGGCCCCGGGCACGGTGGCCACCAGATGGTCGGCGACGGCGCGGAAGTGGCCCATGTCGTGCCCACCCGACACCACGAGCGTCGGCACGGCCACGTGCTCGGGGCGGACCGTCACGTGCCGCGGTCGGCCCGGGGCGAGACCGCGTTCGGCGGCGTCGGCCTCCGCAGCGAGCTGGACCTCGACGGCGCGGCGCTGCATCGCGGTCAGCGCCGCCCGGGCGGCGTCGTCCGCCCGTGGCCCGAGCCAGGTGTCGACGTTGAGGGCGACCGCGGCCTCGACGTCACCGGCCTCGAGCAGCGCCTCCTCACGGGCCCCGAAGGCCAGCAGGTCGGGGCCGGGCTCGGCCTCGCGCAGCGCCGGGGACACCAGCACCAGCTCGCGCACCCGCTCGGGGTGGCGGGCGGTGAGCTCGAGGGCCACCCGTCCGCCGAGACTGTTGCCGACCACGACGGCGTCAGCGATGCCCAGGTGGTCCAGCACGGCGGCGACGTCGTCGGCGTCGACGTACTCCTCGGCGGGCAGGGGGGAGTCCCCGAAGCCGCGCAGGTCGGGGCGCACCACGCGGAACACCTGGCTCAGGCCGTCCACGACGGGGTCCCACATGCGCCGGTCGGCCACCCCGGCGTGCAGCAGGACGACCGAGGGGCCGCCGCCGGAGTCGTCGTGAGCGAGGATCACAAGCCCGAGGCTACGCCATGGCCCGCACGGCCGTCGGCGCCCCGGCGCGGCCGTCCCCGACCCCGTGGGAATGCCCCGGCGGTCCATCCGTTGTCATGGACATGAAGCGCATCGGGTTCCTGTCCTTCGGTCACTGGACCGACCACCCCTCCTCGGCCACCCGCAGCGCCGCGGACGTGCTGACGCAGTCCATCGAGCTCGCCGAGGCGGTCGAGGACCTGGGGGCCGACGGCGCGTACTTCCGGGTGCACCACTTCGCCCGCCAGCTCGCCTCGCCGTTCCCGCTGCTGGCCGCGGTGGGCGCGCGCACGCGCCGCATCGAGATCGGCACCGGGGTCATCGACATGCGCTACGAGAACCCGGCGTACCTGACCGAGGACGCCGGAGCAGCGGACCTGATCTCCGGCGGGCGGCTGCAGCTCGGCATCTCGCGGGGCTCACCCGAGCAGGTGGTCGAGGGCTACCGGCACTTCGGTCACGACCCCGCGGCGGGGGAGTCGGACGCCGACATGGCCCGGCGGCACACGGCGCGCTTCCTGGAGCTGCTCGCGGGGGAGGGCTTCGCCGAACCCAGCCCGCGGCCCATGTTCCCCAACCCGCCGGGGCTGCTGCGCCTGGAGCCGCACTCGCCCGGGCTGCGCGAGCGCATCTGGTGGGGAGCCGGCTCGCGGGCCACCGCCGAGTGGACGGCCGCCCAGGGCATGAACCTCATGAGCTCGACGCTGCTGACCGAGGACACCGGCGTGCCGTTCCACGCCCTGCAGGCCGAGCAGATCCAGCGGTTCCGCGACGCCTGGGAAGCAGCCGGGCACACCCGCCGGCCCCGGGTGTCGGTCTCCCGCTCGATCTTCCCGATCACCGACGACCGCGACCGCGCCTACTTCGGCGCCGAGACCGGCTCGAGCGACCAGGTCGGCATCATCGACGGCGGGCGGGCACGGTTCGGCAAGACGTACGCCGGCGAGATCGACGAGATCGTCGACGCCCTGGCGGGCGACACCGCCGTGGCCGCCGCGGACACGCTGCTGCTGACGGTGCCCAACCAGCTCGGGGTGGACTACAACGCCCACGTCGTGGAGAACGTCGTCACGCACGTGGCGCCGGCGCTCGGCTGGCGCTGACCGGACCCGTCGGCCGGTCAGAGCGCCGCAGGCTCCCCGGCGTCCAGCGCCGCCGCGATCATCCGACGACCGCGGGCCTCGGACGCCCCGTCTCCGACCCGGTGGGCCCACACCGCGGTGCCGATCGCCTCGCGCACGAGGATGCGCCGCCACGCCGGTCCGCCCCGCGGGTCGGCGCCGTAGCCGTCGACGAACGCCGCCGCCAGGTCCGGGCGGCCGATCCACTGCTGGGCGTCCAGGCGCGCCAGGTCCGTGGCCGGGGGCCGCCACGCGAACCGGCCGAAGTCGATGACCCTCACGATCCCTTCGTCGTCGATCACCCAGCTGCGCGGCCGGAAGTCGCCGTGGCAGGGCACCACCCGCACCGGTGGGTGCGCGTGCGTGCCGATCACCTCCCGCAGCCGGGACACCACCGGCGGGGCGATCCCGTGCGCTCCGGCCAGCCGCGCCAGAGCCCGCGCGTCCTGGGCCGCCTCCCAGTCGCCGTCCACCCGCGCACCGGTGGCGTGCAGGCGGGCCAGCACGGCGCCCGCCTGCCGGTAGGTCTCCGGGTCTCCGGCAGCGGCTGCACCCTCGACCACGTCACCCGGCAGCCACGTCGTGGCCAGCAGGCGGCGCTCGAGGTCGGCGTGCAGCAGCCGCGGTGTGCGGCCGTGCCCCGCCAGCCGCGCCAGCACCTGCTCGTGGGCGTCGAGCTCCCGGTCGCCGTGGTGGACGTCGGCGCCGTAGATCGTGAGGGCGATGTCGCCGACGCCGGCGCGCAGGTGCAGCACCCGGGTGCCGGTCGGCCCGCCGGGACAGCTGCCCACCAGGTCGACCGGACCGAACCAGGAGGCGACGACGTCTTGCCCGGCAGGGTCGAGCCAGGGAAGATCGGTGCTCATCGGGCGAACGCTACCGGCCACCACCACCGGTGAGACGCCGTCGCTCGTCGTGCTCCGGCGGGACCTGACGACCCAGGATCGTCCGGGCGGCCACCCGGCCGCGGGATACTGGAGCCGGCACACCCGCTCGACCGGCCGGCACCGACGCCGCCGACGAAGGAAGGCACCGTGGCACTCCCCAGCCCCAGCTACACCATCACCCTGCGCGTGCAGGTCCCCGCCTCCCAGCGCGCCACGAGCACCGTGGTCGGTGCGGTGGCCGACGCCGGCGCGGCCGTCACCGGTGTCGACATCGCCCACTCCACGCCGGAGGGGCTGGTCGTCGACGTCACCTGCGACACCGTCGACACCCAGCACGGCGAGCAGGTGGTGGCCACCCTCGAGGCGCTCGAGGGCGTGCACGTGCTCAAGTGGTCCGACTCGACCTTCCTGCTGCACCTGGGCGGCAAGATCGAGGTCGCCCTCAAGGCGCCCATCCGCAACCGCCGCGACCTGTCCCGCTCCTACACCCCGGGGGTGGCGCGGGTGTGCACCGCCATCGCCGAGAACCCCGAGGACGCGCGCCGCCTGACGATCAAGCGCAACACCGTGGCCGTGGTCACCGACGGCACCGCCGTGCTGGGCCTGGGCGACATCGGACCGGCCGCCGCGCTGCCCGTCATGGAGGGCAAGGCAGCGCTGTTCAAGCAGTTCGCCGGGGTGGACGCCTGGCCGGTGTGCCTGGACACCACCGACACCGAGGAGATCATCGCCGTCGTCAAGGCCATCGCACCGGTGTACGGGGGAGTCAACCTCGAGGACATCTCCGCACCGCGCTGCTTCGAGATCGAGGCGCGGCTGCGCGACGAGCTCGACATCCCCGTCTTCCACGACGACCAGCACGGCACCGCCATCGTGGTGCTCGCCGCCCTGGTCAACGCGCTCAAGGTCGTGGACAAGAAGCTCGCCGAGGTGCGCATCGTCGTCTCCGGGGTCGGCGCGGCCGGCACCGCCATCATCCGGCTGCTCAAGGCGCAGGGTGCTGAGCACATCGTCGCGTTCGGGCGCGGCGGCGCGCTGCACCCCGGGACGCTGAACGGCGACCCCCACCGCAACTGGATCGCCGAGAACACCAACGCCGGACGCTTCGAGGGCACCCTCACCGAGGGGCTGGCCGGCGCCGACGTCTTCATCGGCGTCTCGGCGGGGGACATCCTCACCGGCGCCGACGTCGCCACGATGGCGCCCGACGCCGTCGTGTTCGCCCTGGCCAACCCCACCCCCGAGGTCGACCCCGTCGCGGCGGCCGAGACCGCTGCCGTCGTGGCCACCGGCCGCTCGGACCACCCCAACCAGATCAACAACGTGCTCGCGTTCCCGGGGCTGTTCCGCGGACTGCTCGACGTCGGCGCCACCGAGATCACCACCGAGCTCATGCGGGTCGCGGCCCTGGCCATCGCCGACGTCGTCGCCGACGACGAGCTCAACAGCGCGTTCGTCATCCCCGGCGTGTTCGACCACCGCGTGGCCGAGGCCGTGGCCGAGGCGGTGCGCGCCGTCGCCGACGCCTGAGCCCCACTACCCTGGGCGCGTGACCGTCGCCCGCACCCCGCACCGCACCCTCCTGCTCCTCGTGGCCCTGGCCGCGCTCGCGGCCTGCAGCCCGTCCGGCACCGACGTCGCCGGCAAGACGTTCGTGTCCACCGACGTCACCGGTCACGAGCTGGCCGAGGGATCCCAGATCGTGGTGGCGTTCACCGAGGACGCGGTGGGCGCCCGCCCCGGCTGCAACAGCATGTCCGCGCCTGCGACCTGGGACGACGGCACGTTGCAGCTCACCGCCGCACTGAGCTCGACGAAGATGGCCTGCCCGGACGCGCTCCTGGACCAGGACGCCTGGTTCGGCGACCTGCTGGGCGCCGGACCCACCCTCGAGCTCGACGGGCAGACGCTGACGATCACGGGACCGGAGGCCACCGTCGTGCTCGACGAGGAGGCCGAGGCCTCGTGACGGGCACCCGGCACGCACCCGGGGCGCCGCTCGGCCGTCCCGGCGCGGACCGCCCCCTGCTGTGCTTCGCGATCACCCCGCCACGGCGCACCACCGCGCCCCCGGACGCGGCCCGCATCGCCAGGCGCACCGTGGAACGCCTCGACGGCCTCGACCTGGACGCCCTGGTGCTCTACGACATCGACGACGAGGCCGACCGCAACCCCGAGGACCGGCCGTTCCCGTACCTGCCCACCCTGGACCCCGGCGACTTCCACACCACCTACCTGACCGACTGGGACCGTCCCGTGGTCGTCTACCGCAGTGCCGGCAAGCACGACCCCGACGACCTCGCCGCCTGGTTCGCCGCCCAGGACCCCGCCCGTGTCAGCACCGTCCTGGTGGGCGCCTCGTCCCGCCACAGCGCGGTGCGCACCACCCTGCCCGAGGCGCAGCGCCTGTGCCGCCGGCACGCACCCGGCCTCCCGCTCGGGGGAGTGGCCATCCCCGAGCGCCACGAGTCCGGCGACGACGAGCACCAGCGCATGCGGCGCAAGCAGGCCGCCGGGGTCGGGTTCTTCATCACCCAGGTCGTCTACGACGTCGGCGCCGCCAAGTCCATGGTCTCCGACTACCACTACGCCTGCCGTGACGACGGCACCGACCCCGCGCCCGTGGTGTTCACCCTGTCGGTGTGCGGTTCGCGCAAGACGTTGGAGTTCCTGGAGTGGCTCGGGGTGCACGTGCCCCGCTGGATGCGCAACGACCTGCGCCACGCCGCCGACCCCCTGGCCACCTCCTACGACCAGTGCGTCGCCATCGCCGCCGACCTGGCCGACTTCTGCACCCGGCACGCCATCCCGTACGGCTTCAACGTGGAGTCCGTCTCGATCCGCCGCGCCGAGATCGAGGCGTCCGTGCGCCTCGCCGCCCACCTGCGCCGCCAGATCGACGCCCGCACCTGACCCCCGGCGGCGCGCCGCGCCGGACGTGGCAGCATGGCTCGGGCGCGGTCACCCCGCGCCCCGACCGTCCACGGACCCACAAGGACCACACGCACCGATGCCCACCACGCCGCCCGCACCCGTCGACCGGCCCGGCACCTCCGCCGGGGTCAAGCACTCACCGCTCGAGGACGCCCTGGGGATCCTCACCGGCACCTTCGTCGTCTCGCTGGGACTGTTCCTGCTCGAGTCCGTCTCCGCGGTCACCGGCGGCACCGCCGGGCTGTCCCTGCTGGTCAGCTACGTCGCCCCGCTGCCGTTCGCCGTGCTGTTCGCCGCCGTGAACCTGCCGTTCTTCCTGCTGGCCATCACCAAGAAGGGCTGGAGCTTCACGCTGCGCACCGGCGCCGCCATCGCCCTGGTCTCCGGGTTCTCGCTGCTGCACCCGGCCGTGTTCGGCACCCTCGAGCTGCCCCCGCTGTACGGGGTCCTGGCCGGCAACACCCTCGCCGGCGTGGGCCTGCTCATCCTGTTCCGGCACCGCTCCAGCCTCGGCGGCTTCAACATCCTGGCCCTCATCGCCCAGGAACGGCTCGGCTGGCGCGCCGGCTACGTCCAGATGGCCCTGGACACCGCCGTCGTGCTCACCGCACTGACCGTCGTGCCCGCCACCACCGTGCTGGTGTCCGCCCTCGGCGCCGTGCTGCTGAACCTCATCCTGGCCGTGAACCACCGCCCCGGGCGCTACACCGGCTACTGAACCCGCCGGTCGGGCACCGCCCGGGCCACGCGAGGTGGCAGCATCAGGACATGGCCCGCACCGCCCACGACCAGCACCTGCGCGACCTGGCGCTCCTGCGCCGCGTCCGCGACCGCATCGACCGCGAGCACGCAGCACCCCTGGACGTCGAGGCGCTCGCCGCCGGCGTCGGGATGTCGGCCGGGCACCTGAGCCGGCAGTTCAAGGCGGCGTTCGGCGAGTCGCCCTACAGCTACCTGATGACGCGGCGGGTCGAACGCGCGATGGCGCTGCTGCGCCGCGGTGACCTCAGCGTCACCGAGGTCTGCTTCACCGTCGGCTCCTCCTCGCTGGGCACCTTCACCACCCGGTTCACCGAGCTGGTCGGCATGCCGCCCGGCGAGTACCGGCGTCGTGCCCGCACCGCGCAGGCCGCCGAGCTGCCGTCCTGCGTGACCAAGCAGGTCACCCGACCGATCAGGAATCGAGAAGCGCCGCCTTCGACGAGTGCCTAGGTTGACGGACATGGACATCACCATCCACACCACGTTCCTTCCGCACACCGACCCCGAGGCCTCCCTGGCCTTCTACCGCGACCAGCTCGGCTTCGACCTCGTCCAGGACGTCGGCTCCGGCGCCATGCGCTGGTTGACCCTGGTCGCGCCCTCCCAGCCCGACGTCCGCCTCGTCCTGGCGCCGCCAGCCGCCGACCCCGGCGTGACCGACGACGAGCGGCGCACCATCACCGAGCTCATGGCCAAGGGCAGCTACCAGTCGATCATCCTGGCCACGGCCGACCTCGACGGCGCGTTCGCGCAGCTGCAGGCCGCCGACGTCGAGGTCGTCTCCGAACCCACCGAGCAGCCCTGGGGGGTGCGCGACTGCGCCTTCCGTGACCCCGCCGGCAACATGGTCCGCATCGACGAGGTGCGCTGACCGTCCGCCGCTAGCCTGAAGCCCACCGCTGCTGCGACGAAGGAGACTCCCGCGCATGGCCCCGAGCACCCCGCCCCCACCGACCGGCACCCACCCCGCCGACGCCCACGACGTCATCCGCGTCTCCGGTGCGCGGGAGAACAACCTGCGCGACGTCAGCGTCGATCTGCCCAAACGTCGCCTGACGGTGTTCACCGGCGTGTCCGGCTCGGGCAAGAGCTCGCTGGTCTTCGCGACCGTCGCCGCGGAGTCGCGCCGGCTGATCGACGAGACGTACTCGACCTTCGTGCAGGGGTTCATGCCCTCCCTGCCGCGTCCCGACGTGGACCACCTGTCCGGCATCACCACGGCGATCCTGGTGGACCAGGAACGCATGGGCGCCAACGTGCGCTCGACCGTCGGCACCGTCACCGACGCCCATGCCATGCTGCGCAGCCTGTTCAGCCGCATCGGCGACCCGTACGTCGGCCCGCCCACCGCGTTCTCCTTCAACGTGCCCACCTCCAGGGCCTCCGGGGTGATGAGCACTGAGAAGGCCGGCGGGGGGACCGAGAAGAAGATCGTGCGCGAGCAGGTCTACCTGGGTGGGATGTGCCCCGAGTGCGAGGGGCGCGGCACCGTCTCCGACCTCGACCTGTCGGTGATCGTCGACGAGTCGAAGTCCCTGAACGACGGCGCCATCCTCGTGCCCGGCTACAAGGCCGACGGCTGGATGGTGCGGGGCTTCTCCGAGTCCGGGTTCGTCGACGGCGACACGCCGGTGCGCGACTACACCGACACCGAGCGGCACGACTTCCTCTACCGGGACAAGGGCAAGGTCAAGGCCCTGGGCATGAACATGACTTATCAAGGCCTCATCCCGAAGCTGCGCGAGTCGATGTTCTCCAAGGACCCCGAATCGCTGCAGCCCCACGTGCGCCGGTTCGTCGAGCGTGCCGCCGTCTTCGGACCGTGTCCCGCGTGCGGGGGCACCAGGCTCAACGACTCGGCCCGCTCAGCCGTCGTCGCCGGCCGCACCATTGCCGACGTCGCCGCGATGCAGATCACCGACGCCGCCGCCTGGGTACGCGGCATCGACGACCCCGGCGTGGCACCCCTGACCGGGGCGCTGGAGCACCTGTTCGACTCCTTCGTCGAGATCGGCCTCGGCTACCTCTCCCTGGACCGCCCCGCCGGCACCCTGTCCGGGGGAGAGGCGCAACGGGTCAAGATGATCCGACACCTCGGCTCCGCCCTGACCGACGTCACCTACGTCTTCGACGAGCCCACCATCGGCCTGCACCCCCACGACATCGCCCGGATGAACCAGCTCCTGGTCGACCTGCGCGACAAGGGCAACACGGTGCTGGTCGTCGAGCACAAGCCCGAGGCCATCGCCGTCGCCGACCACGTCGTCGACCTCGGACCCGGTGCCGGCACCGACGGCGGCACGATCTGCTACGAGGGCACCGTCGACGGCCTGCGTGCCAGCGGGACCCTCACCGGCAAGCACCTCGACGACCGCGTCGCCGTCAAGGACACCGTCCGGCAGCCCACCGGCGCCCTGGAGATCCGCGGCGCGAACCAGAACAACCTGCAGGGGATCGACGTCGACATCCCCACCGGGGTGCTCACCGTCGTCACCGGCGTCGCCGGCTCCGGCAAGAGCTCGCTCATCCACGGCAACCTCGCCGGCCGCGACGGCGTCGTCGTCGTCGACCAGGGCGCCATCAAGGGCTCCCGCCGCTCCAACCCCGCCACCTACACCGGGCTGCTCGAACCGATCCGCAAGGCCTTCGCGAAGGCCAATGGCGTCAAGCCCGCCCTGTTCAGCGCCAACTCCGAAGGCGCCTGCCCCACCTGCAAGGGCAACGGGCGCATCTACACCGAGCTCGGCTTCATGGAGACCGTCGAGACGCCCTGCGAGGACTGCGGCGGCAAGCGATTCCAGGCCGCCGTGCTCGACTACACCCTGGGCGGCAAGAACATCGCCGAGGTCCTCGACCTCTCCGTCGCCCAGGCCCACGACTTCTTCTCCGCCGGTGACGCCAAGGTACCCGCCGTCACCACCACCCTGACGCACCTGCGCGACGTCGGACTCGGCTACCTGCACCTCGGCCAGCCGCTCAACACCCTGTCCGGGGGAGAGCGCCAACGCCTCAAGCTCGCCATGCACATGGGCGACCCCGGCGGCACCTACGTCCTCGACGAACCCACCACGGGCCTGCACCTCGCCGACGTCGCCAACCTGCTGTCGCTGCTCGACCAGCTCGTCGACGCCGGCAAGACCGTCATCGTCATCGAGCACCACCAGGCCGTCATGGCCCACGCCGACCACCTCATCGACCTCGGCCCCGGCGCCGGGAACGACGGCGGCGCCGTGGTCTTCGAAGGCACCCCCGCCGAGCTCGTCGCCTCCCGGTCCACCCTCACCGGCGAGCACCTCGCCGAGTACGTCGACGCATGAGCACACCCGCCCCCACGTTCCTCGTCCGACCGGCGCTCGCGGACGACGTCGGCGCCATGGCCCGCATCCACGTGCGCTGCTGGCAGCAGGCATACCGCGAGCTCGTGCCCGACCACGTCCTGGACGACCCCGGGTTCGTCGACGCCCGCGAACGGCTGTGGCGGGCGGTCACGACCGACGAGCGCTACGCCGCGAACCGCGCCGTCGTGGCGGAGACCGACGGCCACGTCATCGGCATCGCCATGACCGGACCACCGTCCGACGACGACGCGACCTGGGACCGCCAGATCTTCGTGCTCTATCTCGACGCCGCCCACCACGGCAGCGGCGCCGGCACCGGACTGCTGGACGGCGTCCTCGACCCGCACCAGACCGCCGCACTGTGGGTCGCCGATCCCAACCCCCGCGCCCAGGCCTTCTACCGCAAGCACGGCTTCACCCCCGACGGCGTCAGCACCGTCGAGGACGGCGTCACCGAGCTGCGCATGCTGCGCATCCCGACGGCCTGACCACATGGCACACGAGACCCGCTACCCCCGCCCCGACCAGCCCACGCTGGACGCCCTCGTCACCACGGCGCTCGCGGACTTCGGCACGCCGCCCCACGAGCCCGAGTGGGTCGAGCACGGATCGAACACCCTGGTGGCGCTCACCGACCGGGTGGCGGTCCGCATCGCGCGGCAACGACAGGCCGGGGGAGAGGTGCTCCGGTCGCAACGACTCGTGGACGCCCTGCCCGACCTGCCCTTCGACGTACCACGGTCGCTTGCCGCGCCCGTCGAGATCGACGGCCACGTCGCCGTCGCCACTCGTCGCCTGCTCGGCAGCCCCCAGCCGACCACACGCCCCGACGCCGGCGCGCTGCGCGAGGTGCTCGACGCCGTGCACGGCGTCGACGCACCCGCGCTCGAGCCCCACCTGGCCCCGCGCCGGGCGTTCTGCGGGGGAGAGGACTGGGAAGCGACGCTCCGCGACCGCGTCGTGCCCCTGCTCGCCGCCGATCTGCACGACGAGGCCCTCCGACGCATCGACGCGCTCGCCGCCGTCGAGCAGGCACCCCGTACCGTCAACCACGGAGACCTCGGCAGCAGCAACGTCCTGTGGCACGGCGACCGCGTCGGTGCGCTGCTCGACTGGGACCTCACCGCGCTCGAGGACCCCGCCGAGGACGTCGCCACCGCCGCCACCTCATTCGGGCTGTGGCCCTCGGTCGAACACCTCGCCACCATCGCCATTGCCCGGCGAGCGCGGGCCTTCGCCGGCACGTTCCCCCTGCAGATCGTCGCGTTCAGCGTCCGGAACCGGCGACCCACCGACGAGCTCCGGCGAACGCTCGCCCGCGCACACCGCGCGCTGCAGAAGCCGGCGCTGACCGGGGGCGCCTGACACCGCGGCCACAACGGGGGAGCCGCAGCACTGGACAGGCAAGCATAAACTTGCCTATCGTGACGTCGTGACCGACGGCCTGTACAAGGCGCTCGCGGACCCGACGCGGCGGACGATCCTCGACGAGCTGACCGAGCAGTCCGGCCAGACCCTGTTCGAGATCGTCACCCGCCTGACCATGAAGCACGGCTCGTCCATGTCCCGCCAGGCCGTCTCGCAGCATCTCGCCGTGCTCGAGTCGGCAGGTCTGGTCACCACCCGCCGCGAAGGCCGCTACAAGTTCCACGACCTCGACACCGCACCGCTACGCCAGATCGTCGAGCGGTGGCCCGTACCCGACACCCCGGAGGACGAGTCATGAAGATCCACCTGACCAGCATCTTCGTCGACGACCAGGAGAAGGCGCGGCAGTTCTACACCGACGTCCTCGGGTTCGTCGTCAAGCACGACATCCCGATGGGGGAGCACCGGTGGCTCACCGTGGTCGCATCCGAGGACCCGGACGGCGTCGAGCTGCTCCTGGAGCCCTCCGACCACCCGGCTGTGGGCCCCTTCAAGGACGCGTTGGTCGACGACGGCATTCCCGCCGCGCAGTTCGCCGTCGACGACGTCCACGCGGAGCACGAGCGCCTGCGCGGGCTCGGCGTGCGGTTCACCCAGGAGCCGCTGTCGATGGGGCCGGTGACCACGGCCGTCCTGGACGACACCTGCGGCAACCTCGTCCAGATCGCCGCGACGGCCGAGTAGTCCGGGCGCCTGGCGTCACACGTGCTGGTCGACCAGCACCGGGTTCCCGTCCGGGTCGACGAGGACGAAGCTGCCGGGACCGCTGCCGGACTCGTCGACCTCGCTGGTCGGCTCGGCACCGGCCTCCTTGAGCCGGCGTTGCAGCTCGCGCACGTCGGTGAATTCACCCACGGGGCGTGCCTGCTGGTCCCACCCCGGGTTGAACGTGAGGATGTTGCGCTCGAACATGCCCTGGAACAGTCCGATGACGCGGTCGCCGTTGCGCAGCATGAGCCAGCTCTCGTCGGCGTTCCCCCCGAACACGGTGAAGCCGAGGCGCTCGTAGAACTCGCGCGACGCCCCGAGGTCCCGCACGGCCAGGCTGACGGAGAATGCTCCGAGGTCCATGAGGGCTCCTGTTCGTGGACCGACGACGTGGTCCAGTGTGCACCGCTGGTGCCGGGCATGCTCAGGCGAGGTCGAGGGCGACGAGGTGGCCCCGCGCGTGCAGAGGTCCGCCGGGATCGTGCCGGTCGTCCGGGAACCGGGGCGCGGTCGCGACGTCCCGAAGAACCGTCGTACCGCCGACGCGGACGAGCGACACGCCGTCCTCGAGCAACCGTTCACGACACGAGACACGTCGGATCCGGGTCACGACGCCCTGAACGCGGGGGAGCGGCGGCTCCTCGTGCTCCATGCGGACCGCGCCCACCTGCGCCGTCAGGTCGGCCCCCAGCAGCGCCGTCAGGTACTCGACGTCGACCTCGTGGCGGCTGAGCGCCCAGTCGACGCGGTCACCGATCGAGAACTCGTCGCCGCAGCAGTCGTGCTCCCACTGGGCGTACCACACCAGGATCATCCGGACATCACACGCGACGTGCCCAGGTCCCGCAAGCCCGTACGACAGGACATTCGGCGGCGCACGCGGGATCCTGGCGGGAGGTCGCTCTCACGCGGACCCGAGGAGACGTCATGACCAAGTACCTGATCTCGTTCCCGAGCGCGGCGATGGACGTAGGACCCGACGAGCTGCCGGGGGTCGCCGAGGCGGCGCACGCGGTGGTGCGCGAGGCCCAGGACGCCGGCGTGTGGGTGTTCGGCGGCGGGATCGACGAGAGCGTCGCGCCGGTCAGGGTCGACGGCCGCGGGACGGTGTCCGCGGGCACGTATCCGCAGACGACGCACATCGACGGCGGATACTCGGTGCTCGAGCTGCCGACCTACGACGCGGCGCTCGAGTGGGCCGCGAAGATCGCGACGGCCTGTCGGTGCGCCCAGGAGGTTCGCGCGTTCGGGGAGGACGCCGAGGCCTGACGGACAGCGCTCCTCGCTGGATTCGACCCCGAACCGATAATGCACATTATGTCATTACGGCACGGGAACACGACCGGAAGCGGTCCCCTGCGCGGTCAGTGTGCGGTCACCTTGAGGCCGGCCACGCAGCCGACGATCCCGAGGATCAGCAGGATGCGCACCACGGTGACCGGTTCGGCCCCGGTGAGCATCGCGTAGCCGGCCGTCAGCGTCGCACCGATGCCGACCCAGACGGCGTACGCCGTGCCGACGGGCAGCTCGCGCAGCGCGTACGCCAGGCCGACCATGCTGGCGGCCAGCGCGACGCCGAAGACGATCGACGGTCCCAGGCGAGAGAAACCCTCGGAGCGCCCCAGGGCCGTCGCCCAGACGGCCTCCAGCACACCGGACGCGACCAGGATGAGCCAGGACATGAGATCCACTCCCCGATGCCGTCTTGTCGCGTTCCGGGTACGGCATCCCTCGTCCGGGGGTCCTGTCGGGCCCTGCCCCGATGATGTCACGCGCTGCCGGCCCGGTAACCCCCGGGACCGGTGAGACTCGCCACCACACGCGCTCCGGTGCGGGTGGCGCTATCCTGGAAACGGACATCTGACCCAAACCATTGTGTTTAGTGCAACACCATGGTTTCGTGCGAGACCCCGATGTCGGTGGCCCGCCCTAGCCTGGAACACGTCATCCCAGGTCACAGAAGGGACAGCCCACCCGTGGTCGCACCTCCCCGGCTCGAACGGATCAGCGTCGCCCGCGCGGGCGACCGGTACCTGTCCTCCGTCCACGTCGAGTCGGTGCGCGGTGTCCTCTCCCCCACGACGGAGCGCTCCTACCGCCGCGACGTGACCGAGCTCGTCCGCCTGCTCGGACCGGACCGCGTGCTCGACGACGTCACGGGAGACGACGTCGACGACGCGCTGGTGCGCTATCAGGCCGCCGACGACGGTCGGTACGCGGACCCGGGTCGCAAGCCCGGCCCCGGTCGCTCGACCGCGACGGTCAACCGGTTCCGGCAGTCCGTGCGGCGGTTCTTCTCCCACGCGGTGAGGCAGTGCTGGGTGCAGGCCGACCCGATGCAGTGGGCCGCTCCCCCGGCCAAGATCCGCGAACAGCTGCGGGTCGAACGCACCGCGCTGTCCGCCTCGGCGGCCCAGTCCCTGCTGACCACGGTGCGGGCGCCGTCGGCCGGCGGAGGCGTGCCGGAGAATCAGCCTCCGATCCGGCGCGGCGACCAGCGGCTCGCGGCCCGGGACCGTCTCGTGGTCGCTCTGCTGCTCGTGCTCGGACCCCGCGTGTCCGAGCTGGCTCGTGCCGACGTCGCCCACCTGGCCCGCGAGCCCGGCGAGACCCGATGGCGGATCGTGGGCAAGGGCGGCACGCATCGCACGGTCGCGCTGAGCGCGCCGCTGGCCGACGCGCTCGAGGACTACCTCACCACCCTGCGGCCCCGTCTGGCCGCTCGCCGCCCGGACGACGCCGACGCGCAGCGCGCCCTGCTGCTGTCCTGGCGCGGCCGCCGCATCGACACCCAGGCGATCCGTGGCCTGCTGACTCGCGCCGTGGGCCGCATGCCCGAGGCCTACCGGCGTCCGGCGACCCCGCACGCGCTCCGGCACACGACCGCGACGCTTCTGGTGGCGGACGGATGGGACGTCAAGGTGGTGGCCGAGCTGCTGGGCCATGCGTCCATCGCCACGACGGGTGCCTACCTCGACCGGATCGACGGCGAGCTCGCCGCGGCGATCCGCACCCATCCCCTGACCGGCGCGCTGTCGGAGGATTCACACGACCTTTCGGTCGAATCGTCGGGCGCGAACGCGCCGTCGCCGCTACCGTGAGTGCGTGCCCAGACCGCAGCAGCGTGCTTCCCTCTCACCGGTCAACATCCAGGTCGACTGGCGCCGCATCCGCAGGATGGCCGGACGCGCCGCCGTGGTCGCGGCAGCGATACCGCTGACGGCGGGGGCCACGGTCATGGCAGCGGACAAGATCCGTGGCCAGCGCTACCCGTTGAACAAGAAGTTCCCCACCGCCGAGCCGAAGTCGGTGGGGATCGACGGCAACGAGGCGATCGTCTTCACCTACGGCGCGGATCTGTACGACTCGATGATCGAGGCGATCGAGGCGGCGGAGCACACCGTCTTCCTGGAGTCGTACATCTGGAAGGGCGACGCCACCGGCGAGCGGTTCAAGCAGGCGCTGTCCGCCGCGGCACGGCGTGGCGTGCAGGTGTACGTGATCTACGACGGTTTCGCCAACCTCGTCGTGCCGCAGGCCTTCTACACGTTCCCTCCGCAGGTGCAGGTGCTGCGCTTCCCGGCCCTGCGTGCGGGACTGCTGACGCTCAACCTGCGCCGCTCGGGCCGGGACCACCGCAAGATCCTGGTGGTCGACGACGAGGTCGCGTTCGTCGGCGGGTACAACATCGGCGAGGAGTACGCCACCAAGTGGCGCGACACGCACCTGCGTCTGGAGGGGCCTGCCGCCTGGGAGCTGCGCAACGCGTTCGTCGACTTCTGGAACAGGTGGCGCACCGGCAAGCACCCGGTGCTGCAGGACAAGGGTGCCGAACACTGGCAGCCGGGGCTGCGGGCGGCCCGCAACTCACCCAGCGACCTGGTCTTCCCCATCCGTGGGATCTATCTGGACGCCATCGACCGGGCGACCAGCCACATCTACATCACGCAGGCCTACTTCATCCCGGACCGGGACATCCTGGACTCGCTGCTGGAAGCGGCCGCCCGCGGTGTCGACGTGCGGGTCCTGGTCCCCGAGCGCTCGAACCACTCGCTGGCGGACTGGCTGGCCCGCGGCCGCTACACGAAGCTCTTGCGCGGCGGTGTGCGGATCATGCTCTACGAGGGCGCGATGGTCCACGCCAAGACCGCGACGATCGACGGCCGCTGGGCGACGGTGGGGACGGCCAACATCGACCGGCTGAGCCTGACGGGGAACTACGAGATCAATCTCGAGATCGTCGACGCCGACCTGGCGCGCACGCTCGAGGACGTCTTCCGTATGGACGAGTCGAACTGTCACGAGCTGACGTTCGAGGACTGGCGGAGCCGATCGTTCCTGACGAAGATCGGCGAGCGTGTCCTGGAGCCGCTCGAGCCGCTGCTCTGAGTCGGACCGCCGGACGGTCGACCGGACCGCGACCGGGCGCGCTGGGCACGGCACCGTTCCCGCGTCCGCCGGCTGCTGCACGACGACGGACGTCCCCCTGGGGACGTCGCTCGCGCGGACTCAGCCGGCGTTGCGCGCCCGTCGGCGGGCCGCGAGCTCGTCGCCGGCCTGCACCAGGTCGTCAGGGACCTCGTCCTCGAGCGACTCGGTGGGCATCTGGGACAGCGTGCCCTCGATCTCGCGCCACACACGGCCCACGGCGATACCGAAGACACCCTGGCCGCCCTGGACCAGGTCGACGACCTCGTCCGGTGAGGTGCACTCGTACACCGAGGCGCCGTCGCTCATCAGGGTGATCTGCGCGAGGTCCTCGACCCCGCGCTGTCGCAGATGTGTCACCGCGGTGCGGATCTGCTGCAGGGAGACGCCGGTGTCCAGGAGACGCTTGACGATCTTGAGCACCAGCACGTCGCGGAAGCTGTACAGCCGGTGGGTGCCCGATCCGGTGGCGGGACGGATCGACGGCTCGACGAGGCCGGTGCGCGCCCAGTAGTCGAGCTGACGGTAGGTGATGCCCGCCACGCGGCACGCCGTCGTGCCCCGGTACCCGGTCCCTGCGTCCTGCTCCGTGAGGTCCTCGCCGAAGAGAAGCCCTTGAGCACCGACCGGGGGTGCGCCGACCTGGGCGCTGGCCTCACCCGTGCTGTCCACTGTTCCTCCCGAGATGTCACTGCCACGCTATGGCGCCCTCTGGGGGCCGTCAACGACGTCGCCCCTGAGCACGTCGGCGTGTCGCGCCGGCGAGGTCCGTGTCGTGGTCCGCACCTGCAGCCCCGACCCTGCGGCCGAAGATCGTGCTCCCACGGTACGCCCCCGTCACGAGATCGCGTCCGAGGCTCACGGTGGAGTGTCGTCGCCCACGTCGGGCTCGTGCGGTCCTCCCGCGGCCGTGAAGTCCTCGGCGGTGACGTGGTCGAGGAAGTCGCGGAACTTCTCCATCTCCCGCTGCTGGGACATGTCGACGACCTCGACCCCCGCCGCGGCGACCACCTCGGCCGAGCACAGCACGGGGCTCCCGGTCCGCACGGCCAGCGCGATCGCGTCCGACGCCCGGGAGTCCAGCCGGACGCCGGTGGACAGCACCAGCTCGGCGAAGAACACCCCGCCGTCCAGGGCCACGATCTCGATCCGGTCGAGGTCGACCCCCACGGCGCCGAGCAGGTCGCGCAGCAGGTCGTGGGTCATGGGCCGCGGGGTGGCGACGCCGGCCTGGGCCATGGCGATCGCCGAGGCTTCGCGGGCGCCGATGACGATGGGCACGGCCAGCTCTGCCGCGGTGTCGAGCAGCAGCACCACGATCTCCTGATCGCGCTCCTGCTGCCGCACCCCGAGCACCTCGACCGGAACCATCGGGGCTTGCGCCTCGTCCTCACGTCCCACCCGTCCACGGTACGACGGCGCGGGCGCACCCGCGCCGGGAACGGGCGGCCCGGGCCGTCAACCCAGGTCGGCGGTGCCCTGCCGGATCCAGGTGCCGTGCAGCCGGGCCAGGAGGTCGCCCAGCTCGTCGGCGAGCTCGTCGGCGCGTGCCCGGCCCGCGGAGGTCTGCTGGCTGCGGTACGGGGCCACGACCTGGTCCACCAGTCCCACGTGACGTTCGGCCGACGCCCGCAGCGGCCGCAGATGCCGGGGTTCGATGCCGTGCTCGGACAGCTGCACCACCAACCGGACGACGTCCGGTGCGGTGGCGTCGAGCGAGCCGGAGACCGTCCGCAGCACCCCGGCGTCGACGAGCGAGCGCACCAGTGAGGTCGTGGCCCCCGTGGCCTCGGCGACCGACTCGACGGTCCACCGCCGACGGCCCGCATCACCGGGCACACCCTCCGACGCGGGCCGCGGGGCAGGCCGTGGGCCGTCCTCGCCCGTGTCCATCGCGGCCAGACGTTCCTTGATCACCTTCAGGGGCAGGTAGGAGTCGCGCTGCTCGGCCAGGACGAACCGCAGCCGCTCGACGTCCGCGGCACTGTACTGGCGGTAGCCGGCGGCGGTGCGCACCGGCGTGATGAGTCCCTGCTCCTCGAGGAACCGCAGCTTGGAGTGCGACACCGCCGGGAAGTCGCCCCGCAGCTGGGCCAGCACCTGCGAGATCCGCATGTCCGGCTGCCGGGAGATCCCCCGGGGCCAGGGTTCAGGCAGGTCCGCCGGCTCCGGGCTGCTCCGGGCCTCGGCCCTCCCGGTCACGGGGTCGGCGCCTGGACGTCCCGTGGCGCCTGCGGGCTCGCGTGGAAGGACATCCGGAACTTGCCGATCTGGACCTCGTCGCCGGTGACGAGCTCAGCGGCGTCGATACGGTCGCGGTTCACGTAGGTCCCGTTCAGCGAACCGATGTCCCGCACGACGAACCGTTCCCCGTCCCGCACGAACTCGGCGTGCTTGCGCGAGACCGTCACGTCGTCCAGGAACACGTCCGCGTGCTCGCTACGGCCGGCCACCGTGCGGTCCGAGTCGAGCAGGAACCGCTCCCCCACCGCACCGGAGCCGTACTGGACCACCAGCAGGGCCGAGTGCCGCGGCAGCGCCGACACCGCCGCGGCCTCCTCCGCCGTCAACGGAATCCGCGGGTTCTGCTCCTCCGCCGAAGCGCCGATCCTGCCGAGGTGGGCCGTGGTGTCGGCTCCTGCCTCACGCGGCGGGAGTGCGCCAGGGTCCGTCATCAGTCCTCCTGCTGGATCGAGCGTTCCGACGTGCACCGTCGTCCGCTCAACCTACCCCGTCGGAAGCCGTCGCGGGAAGCCAGGACAGGATCACTCGTCGGGGCGCTGCGGCGTGGCGTACTGCGGCTCGGCAGGCTCGCGTACCGCGGTGACCTCGACGACGTCCTTCGCGTTCGTGGTCGCCTCGGCGCCCTCCGTGCGCACCGTCGCCAACGCTCCGCCGGGAATCTCCAACGCAGGACTCAGCGTCGCGGGGTCCCCGATCACCGTCCACCGGTACGGGGACTGCAACCGGACACCGTCGACCAGGATCCCGCCGTCGGCGTCGAGGAACCACGTCGAGGTCACCAGCCGCAGTCCGTTCAGCTCCACGACCTCCGCGCCCGCGTTGCGCAGCTCCTCCAGGACGTTGAACATCTTGGCCGCGGGGAGCAGACCGTCCGGGTCCGAGATCACGATCTCCAGCCCGGGCCCCGTCGCGGGCAACCGCCCCGACAGGATCCCCTCGGACGCGGCCCGCTCCTCGGCCAGGTCCACCGCGGCCTGCGCCTGGCCGCTGCCCGACCGCAGCTCGTCCCGGGTCTGCGACAGCTCGACGACCTCGTCCTCGAGCTGCTCCGAGCGCTGGGTGACCTCGTCGAGCAGTCGCACCAGGTCGTCCTGACGTGCCGAGCTCAAGGGATCCTGCGACGACTGCTGCACCTGGACCACCAGGGCGAACCCCAGTGCCGCGCACAGCAGCATCACCAGCACCTGGGACCTGTTCGCACGCGGTCGCGTCGTGCCCAGCAGGGCGTGCCAGCCCCTGGGCCGCTCCGCCGCCGAGGGTGCGGCGTCACCGTCCGGGGATCGACGCTCGAGCCCGTCAGGGAACGGGTCCGGCTCGCCCCGGTCGTCCGGGCCGGCAGCCAGTGGGTCCGGTCCCGCGGCGGCGTCCTGCTCGACACCTCCCTGCGGGTCCGCCGGGTCGCCGTCGGCCACGGCGGCGCTCGCGGCGGAGGCGTCCCACAGCTGGTCGTCGTCCACGGCGAGCTCGGAGACCGGTACGGACAGATCCAGCGGGTCCGCCGGGGTGGTCGCGGCCTCGGGCGTCGGCGGCTCCTGGTCCGGTTCGACGGCGCGATCCGCCGCGACAGGTCCGGCGGCGACGTGCCCCGCCGCGCCGGCCTCGACGTCGTCGTCGTCGCTCGGCACGTCGTCGCTCGGCTGGTCCGTCGGCGTTCCCGGGTCCTGAGCCGGCGGCACGTCGAGGGCCTCGACGTCGTCACCCGGTGTCCGGGCCGACGCAGCGGACTCGTCGGTGTGCTGTCCGGGCTCGTGCTCCTCGTTCATCGTCACGCCTTGAACAGGTGCCGGCGGATCGCGGCAGCGTTGGAGAAGATCCGGATGCCGAGCACCACCACCACCGCGGTGGACAGCTGCGACCCGACCCCGAGCTGGTCGCCGAGGAACACGATGAAGGCCGCGACCACGACGTTCGACAGGAAGGACACGACGAAGACCTTGTCGTCGAACAGGCCGTCGAGCTTGGCCCGCAGGCCGCCGAAGAGCGCATCCAGGGCGGCGACCACGGCGATCGGCAGGTAGGGCTGCAGGAAGACCGGGACGGTCGGCTCGAGCACGAGACCGACGACCACGCCGATCGCGAGACCGACGACGGCGATCATGAGTTCTCCTCCGGGGTCGAGTCGTCCGACGGGTCCTTACCCATCGGCTCCGCATACCGCAACAGCTGGTTGCCGATGCTGGGCAGGGTCAGCTCGGAGGCCGTCCCCAGCGTCGTCGTGATCCCGTATCCGGAGGACAACAGCTGCGTGTAGGCGGGCGCACCGGTCCGAGCGTACGCGGCCTGCATCTCCTCGGGGTCACCCACGGCCCGCACGACGTAGCTCGGACCGGGCAACGGCACCAGATCGACCATGACGGCCTCCCCGGCATGGCGGATCGCGGACAACGACGTCAGGCGCTGGTCGCCGACGCTGATCGCCTCGGCCCCGGAGGCCCACAGCGCGTTGACGACCGTCTGCAGGTCCACGGCCTGCACCCGGGCGTCCGAGGCGTCCGCGTCCTCCCCCAGGTCGGCGCCGCCGTCGGTCATCGTGACCTCGAGACCCGGGCCCGTGACAGCCATCGACCCGGTGACCACCGCGTCGAGCAGCATCTGGTCCTGCGTCGCCTGGTCCTGGCCCGCCAGCGCATCGGCCTGCAGCGCGTCGATCTCCTCGTTGAGGGCGACGGACCGGTCGCGCAGGGCCTCGGCCTCCGCCTGCCGGTCGGTGATCTCGTCGGCGAGGAGCTCACGGGCCGACAGGCCCTGGGCCGGCACCCGCAGCTGCTGGGCGGCCAGGACCGTCATCAGCCCCAGGAGCACCGCCACGAGACCCAGCAGGAAGAGCGACGGCCTGCTCGGACGTCGCTGGCCGGCCTCGCGCCGCCGAGCCGCCTCGGCGTAACCGGGGTCGAGCGGCTTCTCCATCACCTCGACCAGCAGGGTCATCGACTCGTCCGGCCTTCTCGTCGGGGTCGACGTCATGACTCCACCCGCCCCGGGCCGCCCGCGTCGGCGGCGACCAGGCGTCGGGTCTGCACGAGGTACTGCAGGCCGGCCAACCAGTACAGGCCGACGCCCCACCAGGCGAAGGCCCAGCCCACCACCTGGGCGACCGCGCCGACCGTACCGGGCGACTGCGCCAGCAGCAGCAGCGGGAACGCGTACAGCAGCGCGAACGTGCCCCCCTTGCCCACGAAGCCGACCTGCAGCGGACCGTAGCCGTGCCGCGACAGGACGGGGGCCAGGCAGGCGAGCATCACGTCACGCGCCACGACCACCACCAGCACCCACAGCGGCACCACGCCGCGCCACGTCAGACCGATCAGCGTCACCACGATGAACAGCCGGTCGGCCGCCGGGTCCAGGACCTGCCCCAACCTCGACACCTGGTCCAGCCGCCGAGCCAGGAAGCCGTCGAGCCAGTCGCTCGCTCCCGAGGCCGCGAGGACCACCAGCGCCCACAGGTCCTCCCCCGTCACGATCAGCACGGCGAACACGGGCACCATGGCCAGGCGCACCATGCTGATGACGTTCGGGACCGTCCACACGGCCGAGCTCACCTGCCGACCTGCCTGCACGTCCACCGCCCGCGTCCACCGGATCCACTGCCCCAAACATCCTACGCATGACGGGCCACGACGGGGCGCAGTGGGCAAACTCACCGCGCCGTGCCCTGCCACGTCCCGGGCGCGACACGTACGATGGGACCAATCCATTCGGAGTTCGTCGTCTTCCCGCGTGTTCGTAGGCCCTGGCAGCAGTCGAGCAGTATCGAGCCAGGTGCAGGTGTGTGTCCGGGACCGAGCGACCGCCCCGCCCCCGGCGTGGCAGGACTCCCCCGCACCGACGAAACGGTCACCTCACCATGAGCACCCCTGACTCCACGCTGCCCACCGACGCCCAGCCCACGTTCTCCGACCTGAACCTGCCCGCACCGCTGCAGAAGGCCGTCGACGACCAGGGCTTCACCACCCCCTCGCCCATCCAGGCCGAGGCCATCCCCGCACTGCTCTCCGGCCGCGACATCACCGGCGTCGCCCAGACCGGCACCGGCAAGACCGCCGCGTTCGCGCTGCCGCTGCTCGCCGCCGTCGACACCGCCGTCGACGTCTCGCGCGGCCACGTCCAGGCCCTCGTGCTCGCCCCCACCCGGGAGCTCGCCATGCAGGTCGCCGACGCCGTCGAGTCCTTCGCCGCCCACCTGCCCGGGGTCAAGGTCCTGCCCGTGTACGGCGGCTCGCCCTACGTCCCCCAGCAGCGCGCCCTGCGCGACGGCGTCCACGTCGTCGTCGGCACCCCCGGACGCGTCATGGACCACATGGAGCGCTCCGCGCTGTCCCTGCAGGACGTCAAGTTCCTCGTCCTCGACGAGGCCGACGAGATGCTGCGCATGGGCTTCGCCGAGGACGTCGAGAAGATCTTCGGCCAGGCACCCGCGCAGCGCCAGGTCGCGCTGTTCTCCGCCACCATGCCGCCCGCGATCCGCGCCGTCGCCGACACCCACATGACCGACCCGGTCCAGATCGCCGTCAGCCGGCAGTCCAGCACCGTCACCACCGTCGAGCAGACCTACGCCGTCGTGCCGTTCCGCCACAAGGTCGGCTCCCTCGTGCGCGTCCTGGCCACCTCCGACGCCGACGCCACCATCGTGTTCACCCGCACCCGCGCCGCCGCCGAGGAGGTCGGCGTCGCGCTGGTCGAACGCGGCGTCTCCGCGGCCACCATCTCCGGCGACGTCGCCCAGAAGGAGCGCGAGAAGATCGTCGAGCGCCTGCGCAACGGCTCCCTCGACGTCCTCGTCGCCACCGACGTCGCCGCCCGCGGGCTCGACGTCGACCGCATCGGGCTCGTCGTCAACTTCGACATCCCCCGCGAGGCCGAGGCGTACGTCCACCGCATCGGTCGCACCGGCCGCGCCGGGCGCACCGGCAAGGCGCTCTCCTTCGTGACCCCCCACGAGCGCGGCAAGCTCAAGCACATCGAGCGCACGATCCGCACCCGCCTCGTCGAGGCCGAGATCCCCTCCCCCCGCGACGTCTCCGCCCACCGAGCCCGCACCATCCTCGGCACCGTGCCCGCCCGGCTCGAGGCCGGACGCCTCGACCTGTACAGCGAGCTCCTCGCCGAGCACCTCGCGCCCCGCGAGGACGGCACCGCGCCCGACGCCGCCCAGGTCGCAGCAGCGCTCCTGGCGCTCGCGGTCGGTGACGACGGCCCCGCCTACCTCGCCGCCCAGGAGGCGCACGAGAAGGAGCGTGCCGAGGTCAAGGGCGGGCGCACGCGCGAGACCCAGCGCGCCGAGCGGGGCGACCGCCAGAGCGACCACGCTCGCCGCGGCATCCGCCGGCCCGCGGAGGGCACCCGCTACCGCATCTCCGTCGGTCACACGCACGGCGCGCAGCCCCGCGGCATCGTCGGTGCGCTGACGAACGAGGGCGGACTGCGCGGTGCCGACATCGGCAAGATCGACATCTTCGGGAACTTCTCCCTGGTGGACATCACCAAGCCGCTCGACGACGCGACCATGCACCGCATCGGCCGCGCCAACGTCGCCGGACGCCAGCTGCGCATCTCGGTCGACAAGGGTGCGCCGGAGCGCCGCGCACCCCGCACCGAGCGGCGTCCCGCCCACGCGGCACGCTGAGATCCTGCGGGGTCAGGGTCGTTCGGGGGCCTCGCCGAGCTGACGGGTCAGATCCTGCAGCCGGCGGGCCTCCGCCATCCCCCGTTCGCCGTCGGCGCGCTGGATGCCCATGACGGCCAGCGTCCCGCCGTCGGACAGGTCCAGCGTCACCCACGGATCGTTCATGGTCAGCCGGACGCCCACGATCTGGGCCCAGGCGACCCGCCGGGTGCGGACCACGTTGCGCACGGTGAGACCGTCGGGGTCCGGGCGGGCGTGCACGCCGCCGAGCCGCCACAGCAACCATGCGACCCCGACGGCGAAAGCCACGAACGCCACGCGTGTGCCGTCGTCGAGCAGCATCCCGTCGTCGGCGCCGAGGCCCACCACCAGGCTCCCGCCGACGGCGACGGCCCCGGTCACCACGACAGCGACGCGGGCCCACAGCGGCCGGAAGGTCCGGAAGCGGTCCCGCGTGCCGTCGTCGGACATCGTCAGAGGCGGCAGGCGTGGATCGAGGTCACGAGGATGCCGCGGGCCCCGACGTCGTACAGCGCGTCCATGACCTGGTTCGTCTCGGCGCGACGGACCATCGACCGCACGGCCGCCGACTGCCCGTTGTGCAGCGGGGACACCGTGGGCGACTCGAAGCCGGGGGTGACCGCGACGGCGGCGTCCAGCAGGTCCATCGGCACGTCGTAGTCGAGGAGCACGTACTCCCGGGCGGTGATGACGCCCTGCAGCCGGCGGGTGAGGATGTCCACCCCGGCCGGCAGCCCGGTGCCGGCGCGGCGGATCAGCACGGCCTCGGAGCGCAGGATGGGCTCTCCGAAGACCTCGAGCCCGGCGGCCCGCAGGGTGGTCCCGGTCTCGACGACGTCGGCGATGACGTCGGCGACGCCAAGGCGCACCGAGCTCTCGACCGCACCGTCGAGGTGGACGATCGCGGCCGGCTCGACGCCGCGCTCGGCCAGGTGCGCTCGCACGAGCGTCGTGTACGACGAGGCGACGCGCTTGCCGACGATCTGCGCCACGTCGTCGACGGTGCCCGCCGGCGCCGCGAAGCGGAACGTCGAGCCGGCGAACCCGAGCGGCAGGTGCTCGACCGCGTCCGCGTCGGAGTCCAGGAGCAGGTCGCGGCCGGTGATGCCCACGTCGACCGTCCCGGCGCCGACGTAGACGGCCACGTCGCGCGGGCGGAGGAAGAAGAACTCGACCCCGTTGTCGGCGTCGGCGAGCACGAGCTCACGGGTGTCACGGCGCTGGCGGTAGCCGGCCTCGCGCAGCATGTCGGTGGCGGGCGTGGACAGCGAGCCCTTGTTGGGGACGGCGATGCGGAGCAACGGGGAACCTCGTTCGGATCGGGTGGGACGACGGCGGTGGTGCGGACCGGAGCGCGCGCGGCGGTCCTGCGTCGGACGACGCAGGACCGGGCGCTCACAGATGCGCGTACACGTCCTCCAGGGTGAACCCCTTGGCGACCATCAGCACCTGCAGGTGGTACAGCAGCTGCGAGATCTCCTCCGCCGCCGCCTCGTCCGACTCGTGCTCGGCGGCCATCCACACCTCGGCGGCCTCCTCGACGATCTTCTTGCCGATCGCATGGACGCCGGCGTCCAGCTGGGCGACGGTCCCCGACCCGGCAGGTCGGGTCCGGGACTTCTCGGACAGCTCGGCGAACAGGGACTCGAAGGTCTTCACCCCTCCAGCCTAGACGCCACCCCCGGCTGTCAGGGCCTTGTCCCGGTGTGCGGGACGCCAGGGTCGTGGTTTCACGCTTGGCACACTATTTTTCATCGAACACTCTGCGGTGCTCGGCGGGCCGGCGAGCGGGCAGATCGCCGGCCGGCCCCGGGGCGACCACCCCGTCGAAGGGCGTGACCGTGCGCAACCCGTGGTCGGCGTCGTCATGCAGGATCAGGACCACCTCTCCCGTCACGTCCAGCGGATCCCCCTGCGGGTACGCGCCGCTCCCCTCGTGGCAGGTCTGCGGGGTCGAGAGCACCTCGATCCGCCCGCCCCCTGCGGGACCAGATCCTTGCCGTCAGTGCGTGTGCCGGCTCGCCAGGTCCCGCAGCACACCGATCTCCGCCGGGACGTCGTCGGCCCCGTACACCGCGGAGCCCGCGACGAACACGTTCGCGCCCGCCTCGGCCGCCCTCTCGATCGTCGTGCGCGACACTCCCCCGTCGACCTGGATGTGCACGTCCAGGTCGAGCTCGCTGATCCTGTCCCGCGCGCGCCGGATCTTGGGCAGAGTGCCCTCGATGAACGACTGCCCGCCGAAGCCCGGTTCGACCGTCATGACCAGGATCATGTCGACCTCGGCCAGGAGGTCGAGGAACGGCTCCACGGGCGTGGCCGGCCGCAGCGCGACCCCCGCTCGTGCCCCGAGCCGCCGCAGCTCCCGGGCGAGCCGCACCGGCGCCTGCGCGGCCTCGGCGTGGAACGTGACGGACGAGGCTCCCGCCTCGGCGTAGGCAGGGGCCCAGCGGTCCGGGTCCTCGATCATGAGATGCCCGTCCACCGGGACCGGGGAGATCTGCGTGAGCCGTTCGAAGACGGGCAGGCCGAGCGTGAGGTTGGGCACGAAGTGGTTGTCCATGACGTCGACGTGCGCGGCGTCGGCGGTCGCGATGAGCTGCAGGTCGCGCTCGAGGTTCGCGAAGTCGGCCGACAGGATGCTCGGGTTGATCAGGGCTGCCATGATGCCCAGCGTAGAGCCGGTCACCGGCCGGCACGTGCGCAGAGGAGCACCGCATGGTTCCCGAGATCAACTACTGGGCCGTCGTGGTCGCCACGGTCTCGACGATGGTCGTCGGCTCGGTCTGGTACACGCCCCGGGTGTTCGGGACGGCGTGGATGCGGCTGGCGCGGATCGACCGCGAGTCCCAGGGCAGCGCCGTCGGACCGATCGCCGTCACCGTGGTGGTCAGCTTCGTGTCCGCGTGGGTGCTGGCCGGGGCGACCTACATCGCGTGGGAGTTCTACGGCGGCGGGTTCGTCGGTGCCGCTCTGGCGACCGCGGGGTTCCTGTGGGCCGGCTTCACCGCCGCACGGTTCGTCACCCACGACGCGTTCGAGGGCCGGCCGGTCGCGCTGACCGCCATGAACGTGGCCCACGAGCTGGTGACGTTCGCCGTCATGGCCGTGATCATCGGCGTGTGGCCCCCGGCGGGCGTCTAGGAGCCGTCGACGCCGGCGCTCGCGTCCGTCGTCCGGCCGTCCGCACGGGCGTTGATCCGGGACGCCTGTCGCAGGAGGTGGTCGCGCTCCGGAATGCTGGTCGCCTCGCGGGCCGCCTCGGCGTAGAGCCGCGCCGCGGTCACCGGGTCACCGTCCCGCTCGTGCAGGTACGCGGCAGCGGCGGTCCGGCGCGGGAGGCCGGGATCGACCTCCTCCAGCGCCCGCAGGCCCGCCCGGGGGCCGTCGGCCTCCCCGACGGCGACGGCACGGTTGAGGCGGACGACGGGGCTGTCGTGGAGTCGCAGCAGCTCCTCGTACCACTCGACGATCTGCACCCAGTCCGTCTCCTCGACCGACGGGGCATCGGCGTGGAGCGCCGCGACAGCGGCCTGCGCCTGGAGCTCGCCGAGCCGGTCACGAGCTAGTGCCGCCTGCAGCACGGTGACACCCTCGGTGATCTTCGCGGTGTCCCACCGGCTCCGGTCCTGCTCGGCGAGGGGCACGAGGCGGCCGTCGGCATCGGTCCGGGCTGCGCGGCGGGCGTCGTGCAGCAGCATCAGCGCCAGCAGGCCCGCGACCTCCGGGTGATCGACCAGGGCCGCCAGCTCCCGCGTGAGCCGGATCGCCTCGCGGACCAGGTCGACGTCCCCGGAGTACCCCTCGTTGAAGACGAGGTACAGCACCCGCAGCACCGTGGCGACGTCGCCGGGTTCGTCGAGCCGCACCGAGGCAACGGTGCGCTTGGCCCGGCTGATCCGCTGGGCCATCGTGGCCTCGGGCACCAGGTAGGCCTGCGCGATCTGCCGCGTGGTGAGCCCGCCCACCGCACGCAGCGTCAGGGCGACCGCCGAGGCCGGGGTCAACGACGGGTGCGCGCACAGGAAGTACAGCCTCAGCGTGTCGTCGGACTCCCCTCCGGGCAGCGGGAGCGGCTCGGCCCCCGCGCGCAGCTCGCGGCGCCGGCGAGCCGTCTCGGCCCGTGCGGCGTCGAGGAACTTGCGCCACGCCACCGTCACGAGCCACCCCTGGGGTTCCCGCGGAGGGTCGTCCGGCCACACGCGCAGCGCTTCGACCAACGCCTCCTGCACCGCGTCCTCTGCCGCCGCGAAGTCCGCACCGCGGCGGCAGAGGACGCCGATGACGGTGGGGGTGAGGCTCCGTAGCCGGTCCTCGTCCACCGTGCGTCAGTCCGTGGTGGTCGTGTGCGCACCCAGGAACGGGCGCACCTCGAGCCACTCGTGGATCGGCCGGCCACCGGCACCGGGGGCCGCCGAGAGCTCGCCGGCGAGCTCGACCGCCCTGTCCTGGCTCTCGACGTCGATCACCATCCACCCGGCGATGAGGTCCTTGGTCTCCGGGAAGGGCCCGTCCGTGACCGGCGGACGCCCCTCGCCGTCGTAGCGCACGAACATCCCCTCCGGCGACAGGGCCTGACCGTCGACGTACTCGCCGGTCCCCTCGAGCCGGCGGGCGAAGTCGTCCATGTACTGCAGGTGGGCCGAGACCTCCTCCGGCGTCCAGCGGTCCATCGGGACGTCGTTCACCGCGGCCGGGGCTCCGCGGTAGTGCTTGAGCAGCAGGTACTTGGTCATCAGGATCTCCTTCGGCGGTACGGCCCAGGGTGGCCGTCTCACCCCAGGGACGGAGCCGCAGCCGCATACTCGACATCGTGGCACCAGAATGCCGCGGCAGGTCCCGGGACTACGCTCGCGCCGTGGAATCCACCGCTGACGCCTCCCGCCGGACCGACGACGCCGCGCGTCCGGCGATCCGCCCCGCCACGGAGCGCGACCTGCCCGCCGTGGCGGAGATCCTCGCGCCCTACGTGCTCCGCACGGCGGTGACCTTCGACGAGGTGCCGCCCGACGCCTCCGCCTGGACCACCCGGCTGGACGAGCTGCGCGAGCTCGGGCTGCCGTTCCTCGTGGCCGAGATCGACGACGACGTCGTCGGCTACGCCTACGCCGCCCCGTGGCGCCCCAAGGCGGCCTACCGGCACACCGTCGAGTCCACGATCTACCTCTCCCCCGCCGCGCAACGCCGCGGGGTGGGCACCCGACTGCTCTCCGCCCTCCTGGACGCCTGCTCGCTCGGCGGCGTGCAGCAGGTGATCGCCGTGGTCGCCGACGACCCCGCCGCCGCGGGGTCGCTGCCGCTGCACCGCCGGCTCGGCTTCGAGGTGGCCGGCGTGCTGCGTGACGTCGGGGTCAAGCACGGCCGCCGGGTCAGCACGATGCTGCTGCAGCGCACCCTGCGCTGACGCGCAGCGGCCTCGGGGGTCAGAGCAGGTCGGCGCGCAGCGCGTCCGTGCGCTGCTCCACCGTGCGCCAGGCGGGACCGCCCACGCCGGGGTGCGCGTCGCGGTCGATCTCTCCCAGCGCTGCGCGCAGGTCGTCCAGCGTCGTGGCGACGACGCGCGCCGACCGACGCTGCGGAAGACCCCACGAGACGCCCTCCGCGACGAGGTCGGTTCCGCCGATGGCGTCCATGTCCCGCCGTCCGGCGACGTCCATCGCGAAGACCCGGGACGCGTGGTCGTGGTGCAGGTGCATGGAGATGTCGTAGGCGGGCGCCAGCGTCACCGTGCCGTCGGCACGACGCAGCATCGAGACGTTCTTGGCATGGGCGTCGGTGTTGCCGAGGGCCAGGTTGAGCGTCGTCAGGGCGAGCAGCCGGTCCGGGCGGGTACCGTCGTCGCGCAGCACCTGGGCGATCGCCCGCAGCGACGGGATCGCGCGTCCGTGCTGGAACTTGCGCTCGGGGTCGCGGGTGTTGATGCCGAGCGCCTGGGCGGCGTCCTCCTGGTGGATGCGGCGCAGTCCGCCGGGTGCGACGGCGTCGGGCACGCGGTCGTAGCGGGACACCACCAGGCAGCGCACGTCCTCGAACGTCTCCACGTGCGCCCGGATCGTGGTGAGCCCGATGCGGCGCGCGAGGTCGAGGGCGGCCGCCTCGGTGTCCACGAGGTCGGCCGTCGGCGAGTCCGCGTCGCGGGCGACCTTGAGGATGTGCGTGGTCGCCTCGTCGGGGGCGGCGCGCCACCAGGCGCCGTCGTCGCGCACGAGCCCGATCTTCGGCTCCATCCCGGGCAACGAGCTCGTGAGGCGCTGGCTGCGAGCCTGTCCCCCGGCGCGAGCGATGCTCGCGCGCAGCAGGTCCGCGACCCCGGCGTCGTCGAGACGCGCCGCCTCGCGGTCGTGGTCCCGCGGTTCGGCCCCCACGGCGACGAACCGGAGCGCGCCGACGGTGTCCCCGCCGTACGCGCCGAAGAAGCCGACCGGGTCGTCGGGGTCGACGCCGACGTCCATGGCCATGTGGTCGCGGACACGGCCCTCGGGCATCAGCCCGTCGAGCCAGGCCGTGACCCGGGCCGGCGCGGGCGCGGCGTCGGGATCCATGGGCAGCAGGTGGGACAGGACCCGCGAGCCGTAGCCCCACCGGTCGACCGCGCCGGGGTCCCACTCGAGCTCCACGCGCCGGGCGCCGCGACCGGTGTCCCGCGCGGAGAACCGGGCGATGCGGCGGCCGTAGAGCCAGGCATCCAGCTCAGGCGCGATCATCGCTGCCCCGCTGCTCGAGGCGGACCTCGATCCCCAGCTCGTCGAACATCTCGAAGAGTCGCGTGATGTAGAGGTTGCCGACGCCGGACTCGACCTCGGAGACGTACTGCCGCGTCAGGCCGAGCTCGTCCGCGAGCGCCGCCTGGCTGAGTCCGTGGTGCTTGCGGGCTTGTCGGACGTAGCGGCCGAGGTCGCGGGGGCCGCGGGCGTGGGTCCAGCGGTCGGTGGTGGTCACGTCGCCTCCGTTGTCAGGTTTTTCTGACTGAGTAGAGTGTCAGAGTATCCCGACAATGAAATAGACGCAAGGAATTCCTGTCAGCCGTCGATCCTCAGGACGTGCGCCGCAGCAGCGTCAGGTGCATGGCGTCCGTGCCGTGCACGTGCGGCCAGAGCTGGACGTCCAGGCCGTCCGCACCGCCGTCGTCGGCGCCGAGGTCGATCGGCGCGCCGGGTACCAGCACCGCGCGCACGGCCGCGCGGGCGTCGAGGCGCTCGACGTCGTCGCGCCGGCGCAGGACGTCGTCGACGACGAGCCGGGTCTCGGCCAGGTGGGGCGAGCACGTGACGTAGGCGACCACTCCCCCGGGGCGCACGGCGTCGAGGGCGGAGCCGAGCAGCTCGCCCTGCAGGCCGGTGAGCGAGCCGAGGTCGGCGGGGGTGCGCCGCCAGCGGGACTCGGGTCGACGCCGCAGCGCCCCCAGGCCGGTGCAGGGGGCGTCCACGAGCACGCGGTCATAGGCTCCGGGCTCCTCGGCCCCGACCTCCCGGCCGTCACCGGTGCGGACAGCCTCCACCGCGCCGTCGGGCAGGGAACGCAGACCCTGGCGCACCAGGCGCGTGCGGTGCGGCTGCACCTCGTTGGCCACGAGCCGTGCACCACGCTGCGCCGCCAGGGCGCCCAGGAGCGCCGCCTTGCCACCCGGGCCGGCGCACAGGTCGAGCCACCGCGCGTCGGCTCCCTCCAGCGGCACCTCGGCCAGGGCGAGCGTGACCAGCTGCGAGCCCTCGTCCTGGACGCCGGCGCGGCCGTCGGCGACGGCGGCCAGCGCCGCCGGGTCGGTGCCCGAGCCCAGCACGCGTGCGGTGGGCGCCCAGCGCCCCGGCTCCAGGCGCACGTCCGCGGCGCCGTCGCCGAGCGCCTCGGGGTCCGTCAGCCCGGGTCGGGCGACGAGCGTGACGCGGGGGGCAGTGTTGTCGGCCTCGAGGAGGTCGGCGATCTCGCCGGCGTCGCGGCCGTGCCCGTGCAGCGCCTCGCGCAGCGCGCGGGTGATCCACACGGGGTGCGAGCCGGTCCGGGCGAGCTCGGTGACGACGTCGGGGGCGTCGGCGCGCACCTCGGCGAGCCAGTCGTCCAGCGGGCGCCGTCCGACGGCGCGCAGCACGGCGTTGACCATCTGGGCGGGGCCGGCGCCGACGCGGTCGCGGCACAGCCCCACGGTCTCGGAGACGGCGGCGTGGGCGGGCACCCGCATGCCGAGCACCTGGTGCGCGCCGAGCCGCAGCACGTCCAGCACCTCGGGGTCGAGCTGGTCCAGCGGGCGGCTGACGCACCGGCTCAGGATCGCGTCGTAGCGGCCGCGCAGCCGCAGGGTGCCGTAGGCGAGCTCCGTGGCGAACCCGGCGTCGCGTCCGGTGATGCCGCGCTCGCGCAGCAGCGGCGGCAGCACGAGGTTGGCGTAGGCGTCCGAGGTGTCGACCTCGCGCAGCACGTCGTAGGCCGCGGTGCGCGCCGGGTCGGTGGTCCGTCGGCGCTGCGAGGGCGCCCGGGCGGTGCGGTGGCCCTGGCCGCGGGACCGGGCGGCGCCGCGCTGGCGGCCCCGTGCGTCGCGTCGGTCGTCCTGGTGCCCGTCGCGTCGGTCCGCGCTCATCGGTCGCCCCCCAGGACGGCGTCGACGACGGCGCGGCCGGCGCCGCGGGCCCAGTCGGCCGCCGCCATGGGTTTCTTGCCCACGGGCTGCACCGTGCCGAGGGCGACGGCGTGGGTCCCGGTGCCCACGAGCACCTCGGCCTTGGTCGCGCGCACCTGTCCGGGACCGAGGTCGGTGGTCTCGGGACGCGGCGTGACCGGCCCGATCCCGAGCCGCGCGGCGTCGCCGTCGGGCCCCGGGGGCAGCGTGGTCCAGGCTCCCGGTGCCGGGGTGACCGCCCGGACGCGCCGGTCGACGGCGAGCGCCGGGTCGGCCCAGCGCACCAGGGCGTCCTCGCGGGTGATCTTGGGGGCCACGGAGACGCCGTCGCCCGGTTGCGGCTGCGGGGCGAGGGTGCCGGCGGCCAGGGCGTCGAGGGCGGCCACCAGCAGCCCGGCACCGGAGGTGGCGAGCCGGTCGAGCAGGTCCCCCGAGGTGTCGCGGGGCCGGATCGTCTCGGTGGCGGTGCCCAGCACGGGGCCGGTGTCCATGCCCTGGTCGAGCAGGAAGGTGGTGGCGCCGGTGACCTCGTCCCCGGCGAGGATCGCGTGCTGGACGGGGGCGGCGCCGCGCCAGGCCGGCAGCACCGAGAAGTGCAGGTTGACCCAGCCCAGGCGGGGAACGGCCAGGACGTCGGGGCGCAGCAGGTGGCCGTAGGCGACCACGGGGGCGGCGTCGACGTCGAGCTCGCGCAGGCGCGCCACGAACTCCTCGCCGCGGGGGACGTCGGTGAGCACGGGGATGCCGGCCTCCTCGGCGGCGGTCCGTACGGGGCTGGGGACCAGCCGACGGCCCCGTCCGGCGCGGGCGTCGGCCCGGGTCAGGACGGCGACGACCTCGTGGTCGGAGTCGAGCAGGGCGCGCAGGGCGGGGACGGCGGGTTCAGGGGTTCCGGCGAAGAGAAGACGCACCGGGCAAGTCTAGGCGGGAGCCGCGGGCACTCACCCGTGCTGCGGCGTCGCCGGAGGCCTGGTCACGGGGAGCCCGAGGTCGGCGAGCGCCGTGCGCAGGGCGGGCGTGCCGGTGAAGTGCACGGCGCGGAAGCCGACGGCGCGGGCCGCCTCGACGTTGGCGGCGGTGTCGTCGACGAACACGGTGCGCTGCGGCCGCAGGTCGAAGCGGGACGCGGCGAGGCGGAAGATCTCGGGGTCGGGTTTGGCCAGGCCGACCCGGCCGGAGACCAGGACGTCGCGCAGGCGGCCGATGGCGGGCGCCGCGGGCTCGGCGTGGTGGTAGGTGTCCGCGGCCCAGTTCGTCAGCCCGTACAGCGCCACGCCCCCGGCGTCGAGCTCGTCCACCACGTCGGCCGCGCCGGGCACGGGTCCGGTCAGGGTCCGGCGGTACCGGCGGGCGTAGTGCTCGGCGAGCCCTGCCAGGTGCGGGCGGGTGACCTGCAGGTGGGCGACGGCGTCGGACCAGCTGCGGCCGGCGTCCTGGGCCCGGTTGAAGCGGGCGAAGTCCACCTCGGTCATCCAGGCGTCGACCTCGGCGCGGTCCAGGCCGGCGAACGCCCCGTACGGGTCCCAGCCGACCAGCACGTTGCCCAGGTCGAAGAGCACGGCGTCGACGGTGCCGTCGGGGAGCGGCGCCGTGGGGCGCTGCGGGACGGGGTCGGTCATCAGAGCATCTCCGCGGGGTCGAGCTGGACACGGACGGTACCGCCCTCGCGACGGGCCGATCGCACGGCCATCGAGGCGCGCAGCTGGCGGGCGAGCTCGACCCCGTGGGCCAGGGGGACGCGCACCACGACGCGCACGGACGCCTCGAACCGCCGGCCGTCGTCGGGCAGGTCGACGGGACCGAGCACGGAGTCGCCGGTGGCGAGGTCGACCCGGTCGACGACGGCGCGCACGGCGTCGGCCTGACCGGTCACGGCCGCGACGCGCACGGCGGGCGGCAGGTCGAGCTCGCGCCGCTCGGCCAGCTCCCGTTCGGCCAGGCCCGAGGGGTCGAAGCGCACCAGCGCTCCGGTGGGGGCCGGTGCCGCGTCCCCGACGAGGAGGACCTGACCGGCCGGGCCGGGCCGCACCAGGGCGGCCGCGGCGAGCCACCGGTGCAGCGCGCTCGTGGCCATGGCCAGCGAGGTGCCCGCGGTCGACGTCGCGGCGTCGAGCAGCAGCGCCGCGCTGTAGCCGTCCGCGGCGACGGGCTCGGCACCGGGGGTGGCCACCACCAGCGCGGGCGCGGCCGGCACGGTGTCCAGGACCCCGCCGGGCGCCGAGGAGGCCGAGACCCGCACCGGCACGCCGGGGAAGGCGCGCCCGAGCTCCTCGGCGGTGCGTTCGGACCCCACCCGGACCGCCCGCACCCGGTCGTGACCGCACTCGTCGCAGCGCCATCCTCCGGCCAGCCGCCCGCACCACGTGCACTGCGGGATCGAGCCCGCTCCGTGCAGGCCCAGCGGGCCGTGGCAGTGCGCGCAGCGCGCGGCCGTGCGGCAGGCGGCGCAGGCCACCACCGGCAGGTAGCCGGTGCGGGGCACCTGGACGAGCACCGGGCCGTGGGTCAGGGCGTCCTTGGCGGCCCGCCAGGCGGCCGTGGGCAGCCGGGCGGCCGCCCCGGGTCCCTCGCGGGCCAGCTCGACCGAGGTCAGGGCACGTACGCGCGGGGCCCGCGCGCGCAGCACCTCGCGGGGTGCCGCGATCTCGGCGGCCCAGCCGCGTGCGAGCATCGCCTGCGCCTGCACCGTACGGCCCGGGGAGGCGAGCAGGAACGCCGCCCCGGCGGCCTCGGAGCGCAGCGCCAGCACCTCGCGCACCTGCGGGTACGGGGCGTGGGGCTCGGTCAGCGTCTCCTCGCCGTCGCCCCACAGCACCACCAGCCCCAGGTCGGGCACCGGGGCGAACATCGCCGCCCGGGTGCCGACCACCACCGCGGCCAGCCCGTGCCGGGCGCGCAGGAAGGCCCGGTACCGCGGGGCCGGCCCGTCGTCGGCCTGCAGCCGCACGACGTCGTCGACCCCCGCCGCCGCCAGCGCCGCCGCGAGGCGCTCGACGTCCCGGGCGTCGGGGGCCACGACCAGAGCACGGCGGCCCCCCGAGAGACTCGCGCGCACCGCCTGCGTCACGGCGGCGGCCCAGTGCGGCGTGCCCGCGGCACCGTCGCCGCCCGGGGCGGTCTCCAGGCCCGGCAGGGGGCTCCACACCGCCCGCGGCGCCTGCCCGGCGAGCACCCGTCGGCAGAACGCGTCCCCGCCCCGGTACGGCGTCCACGTGCCCGCGAAGCCCTCGCCCGTGGGCTGGGCCGGGGCGGTCGGGGCCGCCGGGTCCAGGGAGCCGAGGACCTCGGCCTCGACGCGGGCGTGCCGCGGCGGCACGGCCAGCCGCAGCACGTCCGAGAGCGTCCCGGCGTACCGTTCGGCCACCTGCCGGGCCAGGGCGAGCACCTCGGCGGACAGCACCGGGTCGGGCGAGACCACCCGCTTGAGCGGCACCAGGCGGCCCTCGTGGTCGGAGGAGGCGGTGCGGGCCACCACGAACCCCGAGACCTCCTGCGCCCCGAACCGGGCGCGCACCCGCGCCCCGGGCACGGCGTCGTCGGCCATCGTGGCCGGCACCAGGTAGTCGTACTCGCGGTCCAGGTGCGCCGGCGCCAGGTCCAGGACCACCCGGGCCACCGGGTCGACGTCCGCCGGCGGGACGGGGCCCCTCGGCCGGCGGGCACGCCGGCCCGACCGGGGGGCCGGGACGTCGTCGAGCCCGAGCAGCGCGGGCTGCTCGGGCTCGTCGTGGGTGGTCACGGCGCTATGCAACCACGGACCACCGACCCGCGGGGCGACCGGGTGCTCGCCACGCGTCAGACGGCGGCGCGCAGCGCGTCGACACGGTCCGTACGTTCCCAGGTGAAGGCGTCCAGCTCGCGGCCGAAGTGCCCGTAGGCGGCGGTCGCGGCGTAGATCGGGCGCAGCAGGTCCAGGTCGCGGATGATCGCCGCCGGCCGCAGGTCGAAGACCTCGCGGATCGCGGCCTCGATCCGCGCCGGGTCCACGGTGGCGGTCCCGAACGTCTCGACGTAGAGGCCCACGGGGTGCGCCCGGCCGATGGCGTAGGCCACCTGGACCTCGCAACGGCGGGCCAGACCCGCGGCCACCACGTTCTTGGCCACCCAGCGCATCGCGTAGGCCGCCGACCGGTCCACCTTCGAGGGGTCCTTGCCGGAGAACGCGCCCCCGCCGTGGCGGGCCATGCCGCCGTAGGTGTCGACGATGATCTTGCGCCCCGTCAGGCCGGCGTCCCCCTGCGGCCCACCGACCACGAACTTCCCGGTCGGGTTCACGATGAGGCTGGCCGCGGCCACGTCCAGACCGATCTCCGCGGCCACCAGCCCCACGACCGGCTCGACCACGTGGTCGGCGATCTCCCGGGCCAGCTTGTCCTGCTCGATGTCGGCGTCGTGCTGGGTGGACAGCACCACGGTGTCCAGGCGCACCGGCCGGTCGCCGTCGTAGCCCACCGTGACCTGCGTCTTGCCGTCCGGCCGCAGGCCCACGACCTCCTCGGTCCGGCGCACGTCGGACAGCCGTTCGGCGAGCCGGTGCGCCAGGAAGACCGGCAGCGGCATCAGGGTCGGGGTCTCGTCGGTGGCGTAGCCGAACATCAGCCCCTGGTCGCCGGCGCCCTGGCCGTCCAGCGGGTCCACGTCGTCGGCGCGCGTGCGTCGCTCCAGCGCCGTGTCCACGCCCTGGGCGATGTCCGGCGACTGCTGGCCGATCGAGACCGAGACCCCGCACGAGTCGCCGTCGAACCCGATCGCCGAGGAGGTGTAGCCGATGCCACGGACCACCTCGCGCACGATCTGCGGGATCTCGACGTAGGCGTCCTCGGTGGTGACCTCCCCGGCGACGTGCACCAGGCCCGTGGTCACCATGGTCTCGACCGCCACCCGCGCCCGCGGGTCCTGCGCGATGAGGGCGTCCAGGATCGCGTCGGAGATCTGGTCGCACACCTTGTCCGGGTGGCCCTCGGTCACGGACTCGGAGGTGAACAGGCGCAGCGCATCGGTCATGGGGACCACCCTACGACCGCGCGGCGCTGCGGAGCGCACCCCTCACCCGAAATCGTCTCGCATGGTGAGAACTTCTCACATGTCGGACAGGATCTTCGCCACCGCGTCCCACAGACCGTCCGCCACCTGGCGCTTCGTCCCGGCCGCGCTCGCGACCGTCGCGCCCTGGGCGTCCAGGACGGTCACCTCGTTGACGTCGGTGCCGAAGCCCACCGCCTCGCCCACCTCGTTGACCGCCAGCAGATCGGCGCCCTTGCGACGCGCCTTGGCCCGGCCGTGGTCCAGCACGCTGCCGGTCGCGTCGCCCGTCTCGGCCGCGAACCCGACCACCACCTGACCCGCGCGCACCCGGCGGGCCGCCAGCTCGGCCAGCACGTCCGGGTTCTCCACCAGCTCGATCGCGGCCGGCGACCCGCCCGGCACCTTCTTGATCTTGGCCCCCGGCACCTGCGCCGGACGGAAGTCCGCCACCGCGGCGGCCATGACGACCGCGTCGGCGTCCGCCGCGGCCGCGCGCACCGCCTCACGCAGCTCGCGGGTGCTGGAGACGTCGACCACCTCGACACCCGCGGCGACCAGGGGCTGCGTCGAGGCGGCCTCGAGGTTCGCCGCGACCAGCGTCACGCGGGCCCCGCGGTCACGCGCCGCCGAGGCCAGGGCGACACCCTGGCGGCCGCTGGAGCGGTTGCCGATGAACCGCACCGGATCGATGGGCTCCCGCGTCCCCCCGGCCGAGACCACCACGTGCCGGCCTGCCAGGTCCGGCGACGACGGCGGCCCGGACCGCGCCGCCACCTCCAGCGCGACGCGGGCGATCTCCTCGGGCTCCGGCAGGCGGCCCGGACCCGAGTCGTCACCGGTCAGGCGCCCGCTGTCGGGGTCGACGACGTGCACGCCCCGCGCGCGCAGCGTGGCCACGTTGGCCCGGGTCGCGGCGTGCTCCCACATCTCGGTGTGCATCGCCGGGGCCATCACCACCGGACAGCTCACCGTCAGCAGCGTCGAGGTCAGCAGGTCGTCGGCGCGACCGGACGCGGCACGCGCCAGCAGGTCCGCCGTCGCCGGGGCCACCACCACCAGGTCCGCGCCGCGGCCGAGGGCCACGTGCTGCACGCCCGGCACGTCGTCGAACACCTCGGTGGTGACCGGTTCTCCCGACAGCGCCTCGAACGTGGGCGCGCCGACGAACCGCAGCGCGGCCGCCGTCGGCACGACCCGCACGGCGTGGCCCTGCTCGCGCAGCAGGCGCAGCAGCAGCACCGCCTTGTACGCGGCGATCCCTCCGCCGACCCCCAGCAGGATCCTCATCGGCGCAGCGCGCAGGTCAGACGATCTCGTCGCCCACGACGTGCTCGGAGGCCGACGGCTCCTCGCCGGCGGCCTCGTCCGCGGAGACCCGCAGCGGCACGTCGACCGGCTCGGCCGCGGGCTCCGCGGTGAGCAGGCCCTCGTTGATCTCGCGCATCGCGATCGACAGCGGCTTCTCCTGGTTGCGCGTCTCGACGAGCGGTCCCACGTTCTCCAGCAGGCCCTCGTTGAGCTGGGAGTAGTAGGCGTTGATCTGCCGCGCGCGCTTGGCCGCGTACAGCACCAGGCCGTACTTGGACTCGCTGTGCTGCAGCAGGTCGTCGATGGGCGGGTCGGTGATGCCGATGGGCTGGGGCACGGTTCCGGCCATGTGTGTCACTCCAAGCAGACGTACGGACCGGTGGCGGTGGCCACCGGGAAGTCATCAGGGGTATCGACAGACCATCCTACCCGCCGTCAGCGCGCTGCCTGCGATGCGGTGCGAGTGGCGCCCGTCTCGTCCACGCCCAGCAGCCGGGCGAGCTCGTCGGTGGCCCGGGTGACGTCGTCGTTGACGATCGTCACGTCGAACTCGGCCTCCGCGGCCATCTCGACGCGTGCGGTGGACAGACGCCGCTCACGCTCGGCCGCGTCCTCGGTGCCCCGGCCCACCAGCCGCCGCACCAGCTCCTCGAAGCTGGGCGGGGACAGGAAGACGAACTGGGCCTCCAGCGAGCTGTTCCGCACCGCGTCGCGCACCTGCCGCGCGCCCTGCAGGTCGATCTCGAGCAGCGTGGGCCGACCGGCCGCCAGGTGCTCGACCACCGGGCCGCGCGGAGTGCCGTACCGGTGCCGACCGTGCACGACGGCCCACTCCAGCATCTCGCCGGCCGCCACCATGCGGTCGAACTCCTCCGGCTGCACGAACAGGTAGTGCACGCCGTGCACCTCTCCCGGGCGCGGGGGTCGGGTGGTGGCCGACACCGACAACCAGACCTGCGGGTAGCGCGCGCGGATGTCGGCCGAGACGGTGCCCTTGCCGACCGCGGTGGGTCCGGCCAGCACCGTCAGCCGCGCCGGGCCGCGGGCCGCGTCGTCGTCGTCACGGGGGCCACGGGGAGCCGGCACGCCGGCGGATGGTGCGGAAATCTCAGCCAAACCTCTCGATCAGCGCCGTGGCCTGGTGCGGCCCCAGGCCGCGGACCCGACGGGTCTCGGCGATCCCGATCTCTTCCATGATCGCCCGAGCCTTCACCTTACCGACTCCGGGGAGCGACTCGAGCAGCGAGACGACCTTGAGCTTGCCCACGACGTCGTCCTTCTGGCCCTGCTCGATGACCTCCTTGAGCGAGCCCTGGGAGTACTTCAGACGGTTCTTGATCTCCGCCCGGACGCGCCGCGCCTCGGCGGCCTTCTCGAGGGCCGCCGCACGCTGCTCCGGGGTGAGGGGAGGAAGAGCCACGCAAGTCACCTGCTTCGTCGAGCCGATAGGGGGTACTGCTCCCTCGAAAGTAGCCACGACCTGCGCAAGCGGCAATCGCTGGGGGCCCGTCTGCGAGAAAGACCACCCGTCGGCGCGGGACAATCGCCCCGTAGTCGCCCGTACCGGACGACCCGGTGTCCCGGTCGGTGCCGGCACCGGGTCGCGCGGACCCGGCGCGAGCACAGGTCAGCGTGCCCCGCGCAGCGCGCCACGGACCTGCGCGACGGCGTCCCCCGCCGCCCGGCGCAGGCCCGCCGGGTCCGGGCCGGCCGCCAGCACGCCGCGCGACGACGACGCCAGCACCTGCGAGCGGGCCGCGCCGAAGACCTCGGCGAGCTCGGCCGCGCCGGCGCCCTGCGCCCCGACACCCGGCGCGAGCAGCGGCCCGTTGACGGCCTCCAGGTCCGTGCCGGTGGCGCGCACCGCGTCGCCGACCGTCGCCCCGACCACCAGGCCCACCGAACCCATCGGCGCGGCGCCGCTGTTGAGCACGGCCGCCTGCGCGGCGATCGACGCCGCCACGCTGACCCCGTCGGCGCCCACGGCGTGCTGCACCTCGTGCCCCTCCTTGTTGGAGGTCAGACACAGCACGAACACCCCGCGCCCCGACGCGGCGGCCCGCTCCAGCGCGGGCCCGAGCGACCCGAAGCCCAGGTACGGCGACACCGTCACCGCGTCCCCGGCGAGCGGGGAGCCGTCCGCCAGGAACGCGTCGCCGTACCCGGCCATCGTCGAGCCGATGTCACCGCGCTTGGCGTCCACCACCGTCAGGGTCCCGGCCGCACGCGAGGCCGCCAGGACCTCCTCCAGGACGGCCAGACCCGCCGCGCCGTGGCGCTCGAAGAACGCCGCCTGCGGCTTGAACGCCGCGACCCGGCCGCCCAGGGACTCCACCACGCGCAGCGAGAACTCCCGCAGCCCGCTCACGTCGTCGTCCAGCCCCCAGGCCGTCAGCAGCTCGGCGTGCGGGTCGATGCCCACGCACAGCGGACCGAGGCTGTCCATCGCGGCGGCGAGGCGAGCGCCGAAGGCGAGGCTCACGTGAGCACCTCCGTGGCGACCGCCGGCACCGGGGCGGGCGGCCCGGCCTGCGGCGGTGCCTCGCCCGCGCGGCGCGCCACGGTCGCGGCGGTGTGCTCCTGGAGGCTGGCGACGTCGTACGGCCCGCCGCGCACCGCCTCGATGCCCTGCACCGCGGCCGCCAGCTGGTCGACCGTGGTCACCATCGGGCGGTCCGCGGCCGTCGTGGCGGCCCGGATCTCGTAGCCGTCCGCGCGGGCGCCCTGGCCCGACGGGGAGTTCACCACGAGGTCGACCCTGCCGGCCGTGATGAGGTCCACGATCGTCGGCTCCCCGGACTCCCCCGCGCCCTGGGAGTACTTGCGCACCGGGGTCGCCGCGATCCCGTTGCGCGCCAGGACCTGGGCCGTGCCCGCCGTGGCGAGGATCTCGAACCCGATGTCCGCCAGCCGCTTGACCGGGAAGACGATCGAGCGCTTGTCGCGGTCGGCCACCGAGACGAACACCGTGCCCGCCGTCGGCAGCCCGCCGAAGGCCGCCGTCTGCGACTTGGCGAACGCGTGCGGGAAGTCCTTGTCGAACCCCATGACCTCGCCGGTGGAACGCATCTCGGGACCCAGGACGGTGTCGACCACGTGCCCCTCGGCGGTGCGGAACCGCTTGAACGGCAGGACCGCCTCCTTGACGGCCAGCGGGGCGCCCAGGTCGAGCGTGCCGCCGTCCCCCTCGGCCGGGAGCACGCCGTCGAGGCGCAGGTCAGCGATCGACTCGCCGACCATGATGCGCGCCGCCGCCTTGGCCAGCGACGCCCCCGTCGCCTTGGACACGAACGGCACCGTGCGCGAGGCGCGCGGGTTGGCCTCCAGCACGTAGAGCACGTCCGAGACCAGGGCGTACTGGACGTTGAGCAGACCGCGCACGCCCACGCCCCGCGCGATCGCCTCGGTCGAGCGGCGGATGCGCTCGATCTCGGCCTCGCTCAGCGAGACCGGGGGCAGCACGCACGCGGAGTCGCCCGAGTGGATCCCCGCCTCCTCGATGTGCTCCATGACCCCGCCGAGGAAGAGCTCGTCCCCGTCGTACAGGGCGTCGACGTCGATCTCCATCGCGTCGTCGAGGAACCGGTCGATGAGCAGCGGGGCGGGCAGCGTGCCCGGGGCGCGCGAGGTCAGCGCCTGTGCGGCGGCGGCCTCCAGCGCCCGCTCGACGTAGCCCGTGAGCTGGTCGGCGGAGTACACGATCTCCATGCCGCGCCCGCCGAGCACGTAGGAGGGGCGCACCAGCACCGGGTAGCCGATGCGCTCGGCGACCTCGGTGGCCTGCCCCAGCGAGCGGGCGGTGCCGAAGGCGGGGGCCGGCAGCCCGGCGTCGGCCAGCACCTGGCCGAAGATCCCGCGGTCCTCGGCCGCGTCGATCGCCTCGGGGCTGGTGCCCAGGATCGGCAGGCCAGCGTCCGCGAGCCGCTGGGCCAGCGCGAGCGGCGTCTGGCCGCCGAGCTGGACGATGATGCCCTTGACCGGGCCCGCGGCGAGCTCGGCCTGGTAGACCTCCAGCACGTCCTCGAACGTCAGCGGCTCGAAGTACAGCCGGTCCGAGGTGTCGTAGTCGGTCGAGACCGTCTCGGGGTTGCAGTTGATCATGACGGTCTCGTAGGTGCCCTTGAGCGTCAGGGCCGCGTGCACGCACGAGTAGTCGAACTCGATGCCCTGCCCGATCCGGTTGGGGCCCGACCCGAGGATGATGACCGCCTCGCGCTCGCGGGGGGCCACCTCCGTCTCGGTGTCGTAGGAGGAGTAGTGGTACGGCGTGGCCGCCGCGAACTCCGCGGCGCAGGTGTCGACCGTCTTGTAGACCGGGCGCACGCCGTGGGCGTGCCGCGCCTCGCGGACGGCGGCCTCCCCGCCCGGACCCATGCCGCGCAGCGCTGCCACCTGGACGTCGGACAGCCCGTGCCGCTTGGCGCGGCGCAGGACGTCCGCCGTGAGCGTCTCCGACGCCGCCGTGGCCGCGGCGACCTCGTTCATCAGCAGGATCTGGTCGAGGAACCACGGGTCGATCTTGGTGGCCTCGAAGACGTCCTCGAGCGTCGCGTGCCCGGCGACGACGGAGCGCAGCGCCTGCTGGACGCCGACGAGCCGCAGCTCGGTGGGGCGACGGATCTCGTCCAGCAGCGCCGCGAGCTCGTCGCCCGCGGGCGCCTCGCCGGTCCAGTGGAAGTCCACGCCGCCCTTGTCGATGCTGCGCAGCGCCTTGCCGAGCGCCTCGGTGAAGTTGCGGCCCAGGGCCATCGCCTCGCCGACGGACTTCATCGTGGTCGTCAGGGTGTCGTCGGCCGCCGGGAACTTCTCGAAGGCGAACCGCGGCACCTTGACCACCACGTAGTCCAGCGTCGGCTCGAAGCTCGCCGGGGTGACCTGGGTGATGTCGTTGGGGATCTCGTCGAGCGTGTAGCCGACCGCCAGCTTGGCGGCGATCTTCGCGATCGGGAACCCGGTGGCCTTGGAGGCCAGCGCCGAGGACCGCGACACGCGGGGGTTCATCTCGATGACCACGACGCGCCCGGTGTCGGGCTCGACGGCGAACTGGATGTTGCAGCCGCCGGTGTCGACGCCGACCTCACGGATGACGGCGATGCCGATGTCGCGCAGGTTCTGGTACTCGCGGTCCGTCAGCGTCATGGCCGGCGCCACCGTGACCGAGTCGCCCGTGTGCACGCCGACCGGGTCGACGTTCTCGATCGAGCAGACCACCACGACGTTGTCGTCGCGGTCGCGCATGAGCTCGAGCTCGTACTCCTTCCAGCCGAGGATCGACTCCTCCAGGAGCACCTCGGTGGTCGGCGAGTAGTGCAGGCCCTGGCCGACGATGCGACGCAGGTCGGTCTCGTCGTAGGCCAGGCCGGAGCCGAGGCCGCCCATCGTGAACGACGGACGCACGACCATGGGGTAGCCGAGGTCCTCGGCGGCCGCGAGCGCCTCGTCGACGGTGTGGATGATCTTCGAGCGGGCGGACTCGCCGCCGCAGATCTCGACGACGCCCTTGAACTGCTCGCGGTCCTCGCCCTTGCGGATGGCGGGGATGTTGGCGCCGATGAGCTCGACGCCGTACTCGTCCAGGACGCCGGCCTCGTGCAGCTCGATGGCGGCGTTGAGGGCGGTCTGCCCGCCGAGGGTGGGCAGCAGCGCGTCGGGGCGTTCCTTGGCGATGATCGAGGTAAGCACCTCGCGGCTGATCGGCTCGACGTAGGTGGCGTCGGCGAACTCCGGGTCGGTCATGATCGTGGCCGGGTTGGAGTTGACCAGGATGACGCGCAGGCCCTCCTCCTTGAGCACGCGGCAGGCCTGGGTGCCGGAGTAGTCGAACTCGCAGGCCTGGCCGATGACGATCGGGCCGGACCCGATGACCAGGACGGAGGAGAGGTCGGAACGGCGGGGCATCAGTTCTCCTTCTCGCCGGACGTGGCGCCGGGGGCGGCCAGGGCGTCCAGGGCTTCGGCGGGCACGGTCACGGGCTCGCGGGTGGTCATGAGCTCGATGAAGCGGTCGAACAGGTAGGCGCTGTCGTGTGGTCCGGCGGCGGCCTCGGGGTGGTACTGCACGGAGAACGCCGGCAGGTCGAGCGCGGTGAGCCCCTCGACGACCTGGTCGTTGAGCCCGAGGTGGCTGACGATGACCCGGCCGTACCGGACGTCGTCCTCGCGCCGGTCGTCGTGCGGGGCGGTGCTGACGGCGTCCACGGGGGCGTCGACGGCGAACCCGTGGTTGTGGGCGGTGACCTCGACCTTGTCGGTGGTGCGGTCCATCACGGGCTGGTTGATGCCGCGGTGGCCGTAGCCGAGCTTGTAGGTGCCGTAGCCGAGGGCCCGGCCGAGCAGCTGGTTGCCGAAGCAGATGCCGAAGAACGGGATGCGGCGGTCGAGCACCTCGCGCAGCAGGTCGATCTCGGCGGTGGCGGCCGAGGGGTCGCCGGGGCCGTTGGAGAAGAACACGCCGGCCGGCCCGTCGGCGGGCAGCAGGGCCTCGACGTCGGCGAACGTGGACGACTGCGGCACCACGTGCACCCGGACGCCCCGTTCGGCGAGCCGCGCCGGCGTCATGGCCTTGATGCCGAGGTCGACGGCGACGACGGTCGCCACCGGGTCGGCGCCGGCGAACTCTCCGCTGGGCTCGACCGTGTAGGGCTGCGTGGTGCTGACCTCGCGGGCCAGGTCGGCGCCGGCCATGGGCGGTGCGCCCTTGACCTCGGCGACCAGGTCGGCGGTGGCGCGTTCGGCGCCGTCCACGACCAGGGCGTCGCCGGAGAAGATGCCGGCGCGCATGACGCCCAGCTCGCGCAGGTGGCGCGTGAGGAACCGGGTGTCGACCTCGGCGATGCCGACGACGTCCTGGGCGGCGAGCTCGTCACCCAGGTCGCCGGTGGAGCGCCAGTTGGACGCGCGCCGGGCCGGGTCGCGCAGGACGTAGCCGGCCACCCAGATGCGACGGGACTCCGGGTCGTCCGCGTTGATGCCGGTGTTACCGACGTGCGGCGCGGTCATCACCACGATCTGGCGGTGGTAGGACGGGTCGGTGAGGGTCTCCTGGTAGCCGGTCATCCCGGTGGAGAAGACGATCTCGCCGACGCTGGAGCCGCGGGCGCCGTAGGCGACGCCGCGCACGACGGTGCCGTCCTCGAGGACGAGGACCGCCGGGTCGGTGCTGGTGCTGGAGGTCACTTCGTGTCCTTCGTGGTCGGGGTGGACGGGTGGGGCGGGGCGCTCGGCGTGAGCAGACTGCGAGCTGTCTCGAGCAGACGCGGGGTGTCGGCGCGGTAGCGGGTGCGCAGCCCGGTGTCGAGCACGACGGCGTCGGTGGCGCCGTCGGTGGGCACCTCCCAGGTGAGCACGACCAGGCCGTCGCGGCCGACGTACTTGCCCGCCATGCCGGGCGCGGTGCCGACGTCGCGCAGCGCGGCGGCGGGGACCAGCAGCGGTGTCCCGCCGGCGCGGTCGACGACGACGCCGCCGGACCAGACGGTGACCTCGGCGGCGCTGCGGTCGCCGAGCCCGTGCGCGCCGACCCGGGCGAGCCAGTCGCCGGACAGGGTGCTGGAGACGTAGGTGGCCTCGACCGGGCCGAGGAGCGTCGCACCGAGCGCGCCCTCGGCCTCGGGCGGGGCGGGGGGCGCCGGCACCACCCGGCGGGTGCGCGTGGCCAGCCGGCGGCGACCCGTCAGGACGAGGAGCAGCAGCACGAGCCCGAGGGCGACCCAGATGCCGACGGCCACGGGGACGGGGAGGTTCATCGGGCGCTCACCGTCCCGCCGGCCGGTACCGGGGCGCCGTCCAGGACGGTGGCGCGGCCGCGCAGGAACGTCGCGACCACGCGGCCGGGCAGCTCCCGCCCGGCGAACGGGGTGTTGGCGCTGGCCGTGACCTGCTGGGCGCCGGAGACGGTGCGGGTGGCGGCCGGGTCGAGCAGGGTCAGGTTCGCCGGCTCGCCCTCGGCGATCGGGCGGCCCTGCGCGTGCGGCCCGGAGTCGACACGGCCGATCCGGGCGGGCGTGGCCGAGAGGACGCGGGCGACGTCGCTCCAGCCGAGGCGTCCGGTGTCGACCATCGTGGCCTGCACGACGGCGAGCGCCGTCTCCAGCCCGGTCATGCCGAACGCGGCCGCTCCCCACTCGCAGTCCTTGTCCTCGCGGGTGTGCGGGGCGTGGTCGGTCGCCACGATGTCGATGGTGCCGTCCGCCAGCCCGGCCCGCACGGCCTCGACGTCGGCGGCGGTGCGCAGCGGCGGGTTGACCTTGTAGGCGGGGTCGTAGGTGCGAGCCAGGTCGTCGGTCAGGATCAGGTGGTGCGGCGTCACCTCGGCCGTGACGTCGATCCCGCGTGACTTGGCCCAGCGGACGATCTCGACCGACCCGGCGGTGGACAGGTGGCACACGTGCAGCCGGGAGCCGACGTGCTCGGCCAGGAGCACGTCGCGGGCGATGATCGCCTCCTCGGCCACCGCGGGCCAGCCCGTCAGCCCGATCTCGGCGGACACGACGCCCTCGTTCATCTGGGCGCCCTCGGTCAGGCGGGGCTCCTGCGCGTGCTGGGCGACCACGCCGTCGAACGACTTGACGTACTCCAGGGCCCGGCGCATCAGCACGGGGTCGGACACGCACTTGCCGTCGTCGGAGAAGACGCGCACGCGCGCCGCGGAGTCGGCCATCGCCCCGAGCTCGGCGAGGCGGTCGCCGGCGAGCCCGACGGTCACGGCCCCGACGGGGTGGACGTCGACCCAGCCGGCCTGGTCCCCCAGCCGGCGGACCTGCTCGACGACGCCGGCGGTGTCGGCCACCGGTGAGGTGTTGGCCATGGCGTGCACGGCGGTGAACCCGCCCGCGGCGGCGGCGCGGGTCCCGGAGGCGACCGTCTCGGCGTCCTCGCGGCCGGGTTCGCGCAGGTGGGTGTGCAGGTCCACCAGCCCCGGGAGCAGGACGTGGTCGGCCGCGTCGATCACCTCGGCGCCGTCGACCGCGGCGGCCCCGGGGGCGGTGATGCCGGTGATCACGCCGTCGGCCAGGACGACGTCGGCGGGGTCGCCGCCCAGCGGTCGCACCCCTCGCAGGACGTAGCGGGTGGCGTCGGTGCTCACAGGTCGCTCCCTTCCGCCGAGGTGTCCCCGGCCATCAGCAGGTACAGGGCCGCCATGCGCACCGCGACGCCGTTGGCGACCTGCTCGACGATGACCGCCCTGTCGGAGTCGGCCGCCTCGGCGGAGATCTCCAGACCACGGTTCATCGGGCCGGGGTGCATGACGATCGCGTGGTCGTCCAGCATGCCGAGCCGCCGCGCGTCGAGCCCGTAGTAGCGCGTGTACTCCAGGGTGCTGGGGAAGAACGCTCCGGCCCCGCCGGACATCCGCTCGCGCTGCACGCGCAGCATCATCACGGCGTCGGGGCGCCACCCGTCCAGCGTGGCGTCCAGGTCGTAGGAGACCTGGCACGGCCAGGCCTCCACCCCGACGGGCACGAGCGTGGGCGGGGCCACCAGCGTCACCTGCGCGCCCAGGGTGTGCAGGAGCGCGACGTTGGCGCGCGCCACCCGGGAGTGCAGCACGTCGCCGACGATCGCCACCTTCAGGCCGGCCAGGTCGGCACCGACGCCGTCGGGTGCCCCGGCGTGCAGGCCGCCGCCGCGCCCGGCCAGGTGCCGGCGGATCGTGTAGGCGTCCAGCAGCGCCTGGGTGGGGTGCTGGTGGGTCCCGTCGCCGGCGTTGAGGACCGCGGCGTCGAGCCAGCCGGCGTTGGCGAGCTGGTAGGGCGCACCGGAGGCCCAGTGCCGCACGACGACGGCGTCGGCGCCCATGGCGTGCAGGGTCAGCGCCGTGTCCTTGAGCGACTCGCCCTTGGAGACGCTCGATCCCTTGGCGGAGAAGTTGATGACGTCGGCGGACAGCCGCTTGGCGGCGGTCTCGAAGGAGATCCGCGTGCGCGTGGAGTCCTCGAAGAACAGGTTGACCACGGTGCGGCCCCGCAGCGTGGGCAGCTTCTTGATCTCGCGGGACTGGGTGGCGGCCATCTGCGCGGACGTGTCCAGCAGCAGCACGGCCTCGTCCTTGCTCAGGTCCGCCGTGGACAGCAGGTGCTTCATCGCGCTCCCCCCGGCGTCGCGTCGGCGTCCCGGCCGGAGATCACCACGGCGTCGTCGTCGCCGTCGACCTCCCCGAGGCGGACGCGGACGCGTTCGGCCTGGGCCGTGGGCAGGTTCTTGCCCACGAAGTCGGGGCGGATGGGCAGCTCGCGGTGGCCGCGGTCGACCAGGCAGGCCAGCCGCACGACGCGGGGCCGGCCGAGGTCGCCCAGGGCGTCCAGGGCGGCCCGGATGGTCCGTCCGGAGAAGAGCACGTCGTCGACCAGCACGACCGTGCGGCCCTCGATGCCGGCCTGCGGCAGGCGGGTGACGCCGACGGCGCGGGTCGGCTGGCGGTGCAGGTCGTCGCGGTACATCGTGACGTCGAGCTCGCCGGTGCAGGCCTCGGCGTCGAAGTCGGGGTCGATCTGCGCCAGGCGCTGGGCGAGCCGGCGGGCCAGCGGGACGCCGCGGGTGGGGATGCCCAGCAGGACCACGTCGCCGGCGCCCTTGGAGCGTTCGACGATCTCGTGGGCGATGCGGGTCAGGGCGCGTGCGACGTCGCTCGCGCCGAGGACGACGGTGCCGTCCGGTCCGGGTGCTGCGGGCAGGGCAGGTTCAGTGCTCAACGGGACTCCTTGTCCGCCTCACGGGACGGGATTAAAGGGTGTCTGTCTCGGCCCACCCTAGCCCGTGAGCCGGCGTGCCACGCCCGCAGGACCGCATGCTGGGCGTCGCCTGCGTCACAACCGCCCCCGCGAGCGTTGTGGGCATGAAATATGCGGCCCTGCCGGGTGGCAGGGCCGCATATTTCATGCCCACAACGCTCGAACGCTCGAACGGGGCGGTCAGTCGAGCAGGGTGGGCTTGATCTCGAGCAGCCGGCCGAGCAGGCCGTTGACGAAACCCGGGGACTCGTCGGTCGACAGCGCGCGCGCCAGGTCGACCGCCTCGTCCACGGCGACCACGTCGGGGACGTCGTCGTTGTAGAGCAGCTCGAAGGCACCGACGCGCAGCAGCGCCCGGTCGACGGCGGGCATGCGGGCGATCGTCCATTCGCGCGAGTAGGTCTCCAGCAGCTCGTCGATGCGCTCGCGGTGCGCGACCACACCCTCCACGAGCTCGACGGAGTACTGCGGGACGGACGCCTCGTGGTGCGGCTCGATCACCCGGTCGGCCAGCAGGACCAGCGGGTCGACGCCGCGCTGCTCGGCCTCGAACAGGATGTCGGCGGCGCGCCGGCGTGCCTTCGTGCGTGCGCCCACGTCAGTCGTTCACGCGGCCCAGGTACGACCCGTCGCGGGTGTCGACCTTGACCTTGGTGCCCTGCTCGAGGAACAGCGGGACCTGGATCTCCGCGCCGGTCTCGAGGGTGGCGGGCTTGGTGCCGCCGGTGGAGCGGTCGCCCTGCAGGCCCGGCTCGGTGTACGTGATCTCCAGCACCACGGACGACGGCAGCTCGATGTACAGCGGCGTGCCCTCGTTCTGGGCGATCATGACGCTCATGCCCTCGAGCATGTAGTTCTTCGCGTCGCCGACCGTGCCCGGCTGGACCGGGATCTGGTCGTAGGTGTCGGTGTCCATGAAGACGAAGTCCTCGCCGTCCATGTACAGGTACTGGTAGTCGCGGCGGTCGACGTTGGCCGTCTCGATCTTGGCGCCGGCGTTGAAGGTCTTGTCGACGACCTTGCCCGAGAGCACGTTCTTCATCTTCGTGCGGACGAACGCGCCACCCTTGCCCGGCTTGACGTGCTGGAACTCGAGGATCGACCAGAGCTGACCGTCGATGCGGAGCACGGTGCCGTTCTTGATGTCGTTGGAGGTAGCCACGTTCTTGTACGTCCTCGGCAGGTCTCGGGGTCGGGTGAAAGCCGCAGAACGGCCCGGCACAGTCTACAGCGAGACCAGGAGTGCGTGGCCCGCCAGGCCGAGAGAGGCTGCCCACACCAGAGAGGCGAGGCTGCCGACGACGAACCGCTCCCCCGCCACCGGGTGCTCCCGCAGCTCCGGCAGGCGTCCCAGCGCCTTGACCGCGACGACGACGGCGACACCCTCGGGATAGCCGGCCAGGACCGTCCCGGTGATCGCGAACCGCTCCAGCAGGCCGATCCAGGTGCCGTTGCCCAGCACGGCCAGGGCTTCCGCCCGGGCCTGCACCTCGGACTCGGCGTGCCGCAGGACGAGCGGCACGAGCCAGGACCCCGCAGCGACGCTGACCGCCAGTGCCGCCACGGCGACCAGCACGCCCGCCAGGACCTCATTCATCCACGCTCTCCTCGTCGTCCGTGTCGCGCGCGGTGGCCGCGGTGTCGGCCGCCCGCAGGAGCCGGGCGGCCAGCGGCCGTGTCGCGGACTCCTCGGCCCACAGCGCCGTGCGCAACCGCTGGCTCACGGCCTGCTCGCTGACCCCGAGCGCCTCGGCCGTGGCCCGCTGCGGCGCGTTCGACCCCGTGTGCGCCGCGAGCGTATCGACCGCCTCCCACCCGGCGTCGGAGCGACGCGCGGCCACCGCACCCAGGAGCCGCAGCAACGCCTGGGCGTCCGCGCTGATGGTGGCGGCCGGCTCGTCGTCGGAGCCGACGACGGCGAGCGGCACGGCACTCCCCCGACCCTTGGCCTGCTCGACGGCGGCACGGGCCCGGACGAAGGCGGGCCCGGCGGCCTCCCTCGAGGACGGCGGCAGGGGCTGGTCCACCGCCCCGACCCCCACGCCGACCGTCCACCCGCCGTCGCGCAGCAGGTCGGCGGCGACGTCGACAGCCAACCGGGCACCGTCCTCACCGGCGAGCACGGCCTGCACCTCGTCGCCCACCGTGCGCTCGAAGGGCCGCTCGAGCCCGGTGACGGCCGCGCCGTCGCGAGCGTGCGTCCGTCGGGCCAGCAGCTCGAGCACCTGGGGCACCAGGTCGCCCCGGGTGGTGCTGGCGCGCTGGTCCACGGTCATGACGATCATGTATCAATCATAGGGACTTGATAAGAATGGATCAAGCCTCTGCACTAGATACGACCGTATCCAGTCTCAGATCTTGTTCTTCACGGCCTCGAGCGCCAGTCGGTAGGAGTCGAACCCGAAGCCCGCCACCGTGCCGGTGGCGATCCCTGCCACCACCGAGTAGTGGCGGAACGACTCCCGCGCGGCCGGGTTGGACAGGTGGACCTCCACCAGCAGCAGCCCCGACGACGTCACCTGGGCCGCGGCGTCGCGCAGCGCGTAGCTGTAGTGGGTGAAGGCAGCAGGGTTGAGCACCACGTGCGCGCGGGTGTCGACCGCCTCGTGCAACCAGCCGACCAGCTCGGACTCGTCGTCGGTCTGGCGCACCTCGACCTGCAGCCCCAACGCGCTCCCCCAACCGGCCCCCTCCCGTTCCAGGTCCGCCATCGAGGCGTGCCCGTAGATCTCGGGCTCACGGACACCGAGCCGCCCGAGGTTGGGGCCGTTGAGGATCATCACGCGCACGTCGTCGACAGTCATGAGCGTGAGCGTACTCATCCGCCCCGATGCCGGGACCCTCGACCTCGGGCGTGGTGGAGGTCCGACGCTGTGCTCGTCGACGGTGCGGCGTGCGCCGGCTCCGATGAGAACGCCCCCGCCCGATGGTCCACCAGAGGTCCCCCGCTCCCCTGCGCTCCCCCGGAGGAAGACATGTCCCTCACGCTCGACCACACCGCCCTGCGGGCCGCCGCCGACGGGGCCGCGCTCGTCCTCGCCCCCGCGGACGCGGGCTTCGACGCCGCCCAGCAGATCCTGGCGGGCGGCGTGCGATCCACGCCCGGCGCCGTCGTCCGCCCTGCCGACGCCGGCGGCGTGGCCCGCGCGATCCGGTTCGCCCGGGAGCACGACGTCGAGCTCGTGGTCCGCAGCGGAGGCCACTCCGCGCTGGGGCGCGGCCGGCACGACGGCGCGCTCGTGCTCGACCTGCGCGGGCTCGACGCGGTCACGATCGACCCCTCGACCCGCACCGCGACCGCCGGCGGCGGCGTCACCGCGGCGTCCTACACAGCGGCGGCGGCCGAGCACGGGCTGGCCACCCCCTTCGGGGACACCGGCACCGTCGGCGTCGCCGGCATCACCCTGGGCGGCGGCGTCGGGTTCCTGTCCCGCCGCCTCGGCATGACCGTCGACTCCCTGCGGTCCGCCGAGGTCGTCACCGCCGACGGCGAGACCCTGCACGCCGACTCACGCGAGCACCCCGACCTGTTCTGGGGGCTGCGCGGCGGTGGCGGGAATCTCGGCGTGGTCACCCGCCTCACCTTCGACCTGCACGCGCAGGGCGAGATCGTCGGCGGGCCGCTCGTCCTGGCGGCCACCGCCGCGTCCGTCGCCGGCGTGATCACCGCGCTGCGGGAGGCGCCCCGCGAGCTGGCCGCCGTCGTCATGGTGATGGTGGCCCCGCCCATGCCGTTCCTGCCGCCCGAGGTCCACGGGCGGCTGATCTGTCTGGTCAACCTCTGCTGGTCCGGAGCACCCGACGCCGCGGAGTCCGCAGTGGCCCCGCTGCGCGCGATCGGCGCCGACGCCGGTGGGGTGCTGGCCGACCTGGTCCGGACCGGTCCCTACCTCGGCCTGCTCGAGGGGCCCGAGGGACCGCCCTTCGCCACGCGGCTGCGCTCGTTCTTCGCCGACGACCTCGACGAGGCCGTCGCGTCCGAGCTCGTGGCGGCCCTGGAGTCCGGCACCGCGCCGATGCGGGCCGTCCAGCTGCGCGTGCTCGGCGGCGCCGTGGCCGACGTCGCCGAGGACGCGACCGCGTTCGCGCACCGCGACGCCGTGCTCACCGGCGCGGTCCTGGCGGCCGCACCGACCCCCGAGCAGGCCGACGAGCACACGGGGTGGGTGGGCGACCTCGCCGACCGGATCCGCGCCGGCCGGCCGGGCGCCTACGTGAACTTCGTCCCCGACGGCGACCCGGCGCTGCTCGCGGAGGCCTACCCCGGGCGCACGGGCACCCGCCTGGCCCAGGTCAAGGCCGCCTACGACCCGCAGAACCTGTTCCGCGGCAACCTCAACGTGCCGCCGTCCCGGAGCGCCTGAGCAGCGGCCGAGGGTCAGCGCGCCGTCCACCCGCGCCAGCGCCGCACGGCCACCCGCAGCAGGGGTCCCTCGGGGCGGCGTGCGCGGTAGGGCTCGTACCGGGCCGCGAGCGCCGTCAGGGCGTCCTCGCGCGGGGCGCCGGCCTCCTCGACCTGCGCGACGCCGTCGGCGCGCACCCACCACAGGCGCGACCAGTCGTCGTCGTAGGTGTCCACCAGCAGGCTGACGACCGGGTTGGCGACGGCGTTGCGCAGGCGGCGCAGGTCGGTGGTGGTCTTGGGCTTGTGGTCGACGGCGGAGACCACCTCGGGCCCGTCGGGTCCGTCGAGCAGGGCGAAGGTCACGGGCACGACGTGGGGGACGCCGTCGGTGTCGGCGGTGGCGAGGTGGGCGTGGCGGGCGGCGGCGAACCAGCGGCGGCACTCGTCGGGGTCGAGCGCGGGCATCGTCACCGTGCGCGCATGGCGTCGATCTCGTCGCGGCGCAGCGTCACGAGGCGGTCGACCACGTCGTCGGGCAACGGCCGGTCGGGGGCGAACCCGATCGATCCCTTGGTGACGCGGAAGCCGTCGAGCTCGCCGGCGAGCGCCTCGACGACGGGCGGGCTGAACGGGTAGACGCCCACGTGCTTCTTCGTGAGCACCGCGCTGATCAGGGGACTGTCCCGGTAGCGCAGGGCGGGCATGCCGTAGCTGGTGCCCTCGACGGCGTCGGGCACGATCGTCCGCGCCCGCTCGACGATCGCGCCGACGGCCGTCCGTGCCGGTTCGTCCAACGACGCGACGTACTCGCTGACCTCGTCCATGGCCCCATCCTGCAGGTCGGGGCGCCGTCGCGCCCCTCGTGGCTCATCCACCGACGACGATCAGCACGACTCCCCCGACCGCGAGCGCCGCGACGAGCCCGAAGCATCCGGCGGCGAGCGCACCGCCGAGCGGGGTGGCGGGTGCGGCGTAGGCCTCGCCGTCGTCGGTCCGGGGCCGTCCGAGCCCGAGCGCGGCCATGCCGGCGGCGAAGAGCACGGGGGCGCCCACCCCGAGGACGAGTCCGCCCAGGGTGACCCGCCACAGCGCGTCCAGCTCGTCGAGGATCAGGTCCACGGTGGCACCTCCGGGTCATTCCCGGGCCGAGGCGGGGGCGAGCCGGCCGTCCCAGTCCTCGGTGACGTTGGTCAGGTCGACCTTCTCGCGCTGGGCGCGCAGCCACATCACGGTGGCGAAGGCGAGCAGGAGGCCGAACACGAGCAGGGGTCCGGCGGTGCCGCCGATCCAGGTCATGAGCAGCCAGCACGCGGCGCCGGCTGCCGCAGCGGCCGGCAGCGTGATGAGCCAGGCGGCGCCCATGCGCCGCGCCAGGCCCCAGCGCACCTCGGAGCCCCGCGAGCCCAGGCCGGTCCCCAGGATCGACCCGGTGGCCACCTGCGTGGTGGACAGGGCCATGCCGAGGCTGCTGGAGGACAGGATGATGGCGGCCGAGGAGGCCTCGGCCGCCATGCCCTGGGGCGGGGTGAGCTCGACGAGACCCTTGCCCATCGTGCGGATGACGCGCCAGCCGCCGAGGTAGGTGCCGGACGCGATCGCGAGCGCGCACGAGATCTTGACCCAGACCGGGATGGCGTCCAGGTCGGTCCAGGAGCCGTAGCCGATCAGGGCCAGGGTGATGATGCCCATCGTCTTCTGGGCGTCGTTGGTGCCGTGGGACAGGGCGACGAGCGAGGCGGTGCCGATCTGGCCCCAGCGGAAGCCGGCGGCCCGGGTGCCGGCCGGTACGCGCGCGGTGATGCGCAGGACGCACCAGATCGCCAGAGCGGCCACGAGCATCGCGACGAACGGCGCGACGAGGGCGGGCACGACGATGTCGTCGAGCACGCCCTCCCACTGGACCCCGGAGACGCCGATGGCCACGAGCGCGGCGCCGATGAGCCCCCCGAACAGGGCGTGCGAGGAGCTGGAGGGCAGGCCGAGGAGCCAGGTCACGAGGTTCCAGGCGATCGCCCCGACGAGCCCGGCGAGCAGGATCTCCAGGATGGGGACGCCCATGAGCCCGTCCACCGGGGTGCCGTCGTCGTCCTGGATGTTCAGCACGTCGTTGGTGACGGTGAGGGCCACCTGGACGGACAGGAACGCGCCGACGAGGTTGAGGCCGGCGGCGAGCGCGACCGCCGCGCGCGGGGACAGCGCTCTGGTGGCGATCGAGGTGGCCATCGCGTTGGCCGTGTCGTGGAACCCGTTGGTGAAGTCGAAGGCGAGGGCCGTGGCGACCACCACCAGCAACAGCACGAGCTCGGTCATCGCGCCAGTATCGACACAGGGTCGCCGGCGCCGCGCGGTGAACCGGGCGGGGACGTGCCACCGGTGCGCCGACGCGCCAGGATGGTGGCATGACCTCCGATGCCGTGCTGGCCGACCTCGGTCGCGTCGCGTTCGGCGTGGCCTACCGGATGCTGGGTTCCGTGGCGGACGCCGAGGACGTGGCCCAGGAGACGCTGGTGCGGATGTCCGACGCCGACCGGACCGGACCGGTGGACCGTCCGGCGGCGTACGCCACGACCGTCGCGGGACGGCTGGCCCTGGACGAGCTGCGCTCGGCGCGGGCACGTCGGGAGCGGTACGTCGGCCCGTGGCTGCCCGAGCCGCTGGTCGGCGCGGTGGGGCCCGCGGTCGCCGTCGGGTCCGTGGCCGGCGACGGCGCGGCGCAGGCGGAGCTGGCCGAGGACGTCTCGGTGGCCTTCCTGGTGCTGCTCGAGACGCTCGCGCCCCGGGAGCGGGCCGCGTTCGTGCTGCACGACGTGCTGGGCCACCCGCACCAGGTGGTCGCCGACGCCCTCGGGACCTCGGTGCCGGCGGCGCGGCAGGTGGCCTCGCGTGCCCGCCGCAAGGTCGCGGCGGTCCGGGGCGACGACGTCGGGCCGGCACCGGCGGCGGCGCGTGCCGTCGTCGAACGGTTCCGCGACGCGATCGCCACCGGGGACGCGGAGGTGCTGCTGGAGGTGCTCGACGCCGGGGTGTCCTTCACCGGCGACGGCGACGGGAACGTGCCGCCCGGCCTCTCGGTCTCGAAACCCGTCGGCGGGTCGGTGCCGGTGGCCCGGCTGCTCGCCGGATTCGTCCGGCGCGGCGCCCCGGCCCGTCTGGAGGTGGGCGACGTCGGCGGACGGCCCGGCCTGCTGGCCTTCGCCGACGAGTCCGTGGGCGGGGGGCTCGTCGGCGTCTACGCCGTGGCGGTCACGGGCGGCCGCGTCGTCGCGGTGCACGGCGTGCTCAACCCCGACAAGCTCGGCCACACCGGGCCGCTGGCGGACCTGGACCGGTTCGCGGCGGGGTTCAGCGCTCGGCGGGATCGGTCACCACGAGCATGAGCACCAGGCCGGCCAGGAGCACGGCCACGATGGCCAGCACGCCCCAGATGGTGGCCCCGGTGATCGCGATGACGGCGCCCCACAACGCCGGCGTCACGAAGGACACCGCTCGGCCGGTGGTCGCGTAGAGCCCGAAGATCTCCGACTCCTGCCCGGTGGGCGTCAGCCGGGCCAGGAAGGACCGCGACGCCGTCTGCGCCGGTCCCACGAAGCAGGTCAGGGCCAGACCGGCCACCCAGAACACCGGAGCGCCGAACGGGTGCAGCGCCACGACGACCAGTCCGCACGTGACCAGGGCGGTCAGGGACCACACGATGACGCTGCGCGCCCCGAGCCGGTCGTCGAGCCGGCCGGCCAGGATGGTGCTCGCGCCGGCGAGCAGGTTCGCGGCGATACCGAAGGTGATCACCTGGCTGTCGGAGAACCGGAACGACACGGCCGCCACGATCGCCCCGAAGGTGAACACGCCCGCCAGGCCGTCGCGGTAGACGGCGCTGGCCAGCAGGAACCAGAACGTGGTGCGCGAGGTGCGGAAGAGGGCCACGACGTCGTGCCACAGCTCGACGTACCCGGCGAAGAACCCGACGCGGGGTCGGTCCGCGGCCGGTGGCGCCTCGGGAACGTTCTTGAACAGCGGCCAGGCGAACACGACCGCCCACAGGCCGCACCCCACGGCGATGGCCCGGTAGGCCAGGCCGTCGTCGGTCGGCATCCCCCAGAAGTCGGCACCCTGCGCGACGACGACGAGCAGGAGCGCGACGATCCCACCCACGTAGCCGAGGCCCCAGCCGAGCCCGGAGACCTTGCCGACGGTGCTCGGCGTGGAGACCTGGGTGAGCATCGCGTTGTAGTTCACGCCGGCGATCTCGCTGGCCACGCTGCCCAGCGAGATCAGCACCGCTCCGAGCACGAAGTAGGCCGGGTCGGCACGCACGAACCCCAGGCCGAACATGCAGGCCACCAGCAGGATCGTGCCCGCGCCCAGCCAGGCCTTGCGGCGACCGGTCACGTCCGCCCGGCGGCCCAGCACCGGGGCGAGCAGGGCCACGAGCACGCCGCCGACCGCGATCCAGGCGCCCAGACCGCTCGTGAGGCCGGCCAGCGCCCGGTCGTACGCCGGGTCGTCCTCGCCCAGCGCGGCGACCGCCGGGTCGATGAACGAGTCCTTGGTCAGGTACAGGGCCGTGAAGACGAACGTGAGCACCACGGTGTTGAAGGGCTGCGTGGCCCAGTCCCACAGCGCCCAGGACCGCACGCGACGACGGCGCTCCCGCGGCTCGAGCGCGTCGAACGGGTGGACGGCGGTGTCGTGGCCCGACGGCGTCGTGGGCGTGGGGTCGCTCATGTCGGACGAGTCTGCCGTACCCGGGTGAACGGGGGGTAGCCCCACCACGTCTCGGTGTCGCCAACCGCTCGGGGCCACTAGGTTCGGAGGGTGACCACCGCCGCGACCGGACCTCAGATCGACCACCGGGACCTGGCCTGGGCACCGGACGAGCTGCTCGACGGCTACGAGTCCGCACCCCTGGGTCCCGCCACGCTGGTGCGGCGCACCGGGCGCCCCGCAGCACCGCGCGGCGTCGTGCTGCACGTGCACGGCTACAACGACTACTTCTTCCAGGCCCACCTGGCAGACGCCCTGAACGATGCCGGCTACGTGTTCTACGCCGTGGACCTGCGGCGGGCCGGCAGGTCGCTGCTGCGCCCGGTGCCGGTGGCCGACGGCGGCGTCGGCCCGCTGCGGCCGCCGCACTTCACCACGTCGCTGCGGGAGTTCGGCCTGGACCTGGACGCCGCGAGCGCCGCCGTCCGCGACGCCGAGCCGGGCCTGCCGCTGGCAGTGCACGCCCATTCCACCGGCGGCCTGACGAGCGCCATGTGGGCGCACGCGCACGCCACCGACGGCGACGGCGGCGGGCCGGACGCGCTGGTGCTGGACTCGCCGTTCCTGGACCTGACCGGGTCGTGGCTGTCGCGACAGGTCAGCTCCGGGGTGCTGGGTGTGCTGGGGCGGATGCGCCCCCTGGCGGTCCTGAGCACCCATCCCTCGACGTACGCGACGTTCCAGCTCGCCGCCAACGGGGGGCGGTGGGACTTCGACACACGGTTGAAGAAGCCGGAGGGTCAGCCCGCGCGGGCAGGGTGGCTGCGGGCGGTGCGCCGCGCGCACGGACGGCTGGTCCGCGGGCTGGGCATCACCGTGCCCGTGCTGGTGGCCCGGTCGGCCTCCTCCGGTCCCGACTGCCTGGACAACCCGGACCTGGACCGCCAGGACACCGTGCTGGACACCGTGCGCATCGGGCACCTGGCGCCGCGCGTGGGCTCGGACGTCACCGAGCTGCTGGTGCCCGACGGCGTCCACGACCTGTGCCTGTCGCGCGAGGAACCCCGCGCCCTCTACCTGACGGCCGTCACCGAGTTCCTCGACGCCGGCCTGGGTCGGGACGCGTGAGCACCAGGCCCCGGGCGCACCCGTACTTCGGCCGGCCCGACGACGGCACTCCGGGTGTGCGACCGGTCGTCGCCCTGGCGCACCGGGGGTTCTCCCACGGGCACGCCAACCTCGAGAACTCGATGGCGGCGTTCGCCGCCGCGGTCGATCTGGGCTACCGGTACGTGGAGACCGACGCTCACGGCACCCACGACGGCGTGGCCGTCGCCCTGCACGACGCGTCCCTGGACCGGACCACGGACGGCAGCGGGCTCGTCGCGGACCTGACGTGGGCCGAGGTGTCCACGGCCCGCATCGGCGGCACCGAGCCGGTCCCGCTGCTGACCGACGTGCTCGGCACGTGGCCCGACCTGCGGGTCAACATCGATGTCAAGGGCACCTCGGGCGTGGTGCCGGTGGCCGAGGCGATCGAGCGCACGGCGAGCCACGACCGGGTGTGCGTCACGTCGTTCTCCCGGCGGCGGCGGCGTGCCACCCTCGCGAGGCTGTCCCGGCCGGTCGCCACCAGCGCCGGTACGGTCGAGGTGATCGGCTTCCTCGCCGGCGGGCGGCTGCGCTGCCCGCCCCTGGTGCGCGGCGCGCTGCGTGACGTCGACGCCGTCCAGGTCCCCGTGGCGCAGCGCGGGCTCACCGTGGTCGACGCCCGCACCGTCGCCGCGGCGCACGCCGCAGGGCGGCACGTGCACGTCTGGACGATCAACGACCCGGCCGAGATGCGTCGCCTGCTCGACCTCGGCGTCGACGGGCTCGTCACCGACCGGGCCGACCTGCTGCGCGACGTCCTGCGTGAACGCGGTCTCTGGGCCGCCTGAGGTCACGGCCGCCCGAGCGCCTCGTCACGCGTCCCGGGGTCAGGTGTACGGGGTGGCGGGTCGCCCGCGAGCGCCCACCGGATCGCCCGGGTGGCCAGGTGCCCTCCGCCGCGCACCGGCGCGGGCTCGCCGCGCAGCGGCCAGGGTGCGGGCACCAGCTGCTGGGCCCACCGCGGCAGGGACCCGTACGAGGCGGCGGCGAGCAGACTGTACGGGGCGCGGGCGGCCCACGGCAGGGGCGGCTCGGCGAGCAGGAAGCGGGCGACGTCGTCGGACGCGGCCGTGGGCTCGAGCTCGCCGCGGTACTCCTGCAGGGCGCGCTCCAGGGCGGTCACGGACCGCGGCGGGTCCTGCGCGCCGAGGCGCGCCGCGACGTCGGCCGCCTCGTCCAGGTAGGCGTCGCACCCGGCGGCGTCCAGGGGCCGGGCGCCATACCGCTGGTGCGAGGCCAGGAAGCTGTCCACCTCGGCCACGTGCACCCAGCGCAGCAGCCACGGGTCGTCGGCGCGGTACGGGCGCCCGTCGTGGGCGGTGCCCCGGACGTGCCGGTGCACCGCCTTGACCACGTCGACGGCCTGCTGGGACTGCTCGGCGGTGGCGAACGTGGTCTGCGCGAGGAACGTGCTGGTGCGCCCGAGCCGTCCCCACGGGTCACCCCGGTAGCCGGAGTGGTCGGCGACGGCCGCCATCGCCAGCGGGTGCAGGGACTGCAGCAGCAGGGCCCGCAGCCCGCCGACGAACATCGAGGCGTCGCCGTGCACACGCACGATCGCCGAGTCCGCGGCGAACCAGCGCGGGCCGGGTGTGCCGTGGATGCGCTCGCGCTCGACGCGGCCGGCCGAGCCGCCCGAAACCTGCTCGAACAGCACGCGGCCGGCGCGGACCTGCAGTCTCCTCAGCGGACCGTTCACCCGTCCATGGTGCCGCATCCGCGCGACGCCCGGGACCGGGCGCCGCGCATCAGGCACCGATCGTCAGAGACTCAGCGTCACCGGCACGCCGGGGTTGCCCGACGGCGGCTCGGCGGAGATCTCGGCGTAGGCGGCGGCGAGCACCGTCGGGTCGGGGCCCTCCAGGCGCACCGGCGCGGCGACGTCGTCCAGGACGACGAACCGCAGCAGATCACCACGGGCCTTCTTGTCCCGGCGCATCGCGGCCAGCAGCTGGTCCCAGCGGTCGCCGCGGTACGTCGTCGGCAGGCCGACGGCGGTGAGCAGCTCGCGGTGCCGGTCCACGACGGCGTCGTCCAGCTTGCCGCCCAGGCGTCCCAGCTCGGCCGCGAACACCATGCCGACGGCCACCGCGGCGCCGTGCCGGAGCTGGTAGCGCTCCACGAGCTCGATCGCGTGCCCGAGGGTGTGCCCGTAGTTGAGGATCTCGCGCAGACCCTGCTCGGTGAGGTCCTCGCCCACCACCCGGGCCTTGACCCGCACGGAGCGCTCGATGAGCTCGGTGAGCACCGCCCAGGTCTCCTCCGAGGCGCCGGCCCCGGCCCACTCGCGGATCTCGTCGGCGTGCTCGGCGACCAGCTCGAGGATGCGCTCGTCGGCGATGAACCCCGTCTTGATCACCTCGGCCATGCCGGCCACGAGGTCCCACCGGTCCAACGACTCCAGGGCGGCCAGGTCGCACAGCACTCCCGCCGGCGGGTGGAACGCCCCCACGAGATTCTTGCCCTCGGCGGTGTTGATGCCCGTCTTGCCGCCCACGGCCGCGTCGACCATCGCCAGCAGCGTGGTGGGCACGTGCACGACCTTGATCCCCCGCAGCCAGGTCGCTGCGACGAACCCGGCCAGGTCCGTCGTCGCGCCGCCGCCCACCGACACGATGGCGTCCGAGCGTGTGAAGTCGGCCTGGCCCATCACCTGCCAGCAGAACGCCGCGACCTGGGCGGTCTTCTGCTCCTCGGCGTCCGGCAGCTCCGCGGCGAACGCCTGGTAGCCGGAGGCCACCAGGTCCTCCCGTACCGCCTCGCCGGTCGCCTCCAGCGACGCCGGGTGCATCACGAGCACCCGCCGCACGTCGGGGCCGAGCAGTCCCGGCAGCTCGCCGAGCAGGTGCCGCCCGATCACGACGTCGTAGGGCTCGTCCCCGGTCACGCTCACGCGGACCGTCATGGCTGTACCTCCTGGTGGATCTCGGCGGCGACCTCGTGCGCCGTGCGGGCGTCGGAGAGCACGCGCAGCGTGGCCAACCGTTCGTAGGTGGGGCGCCTGGCCTCCATGAGCTCGGCCCAGCGCGCCCGCGGGTTGCCGACCAGCAGCGGCCGCGCCTGGTTGAACCCCACCCGGGGCGCGGCGTGCGCCAGCGACACGTCGAGGAAGACGACGGTGCCGCCGTCGGACACGTACCCGGCCAGCGCGCTCTGTGTGTGGGCGTCCATCACGGCGCCGCCCCCGAGCGCGAGGACGCCGTCGTGGGTGGCCAGCGCCGTGGTGACGGCCTCGCGCTCCAGCTCGCGGAAGTGCGGCTCGCCGTCGGTGACGAAGATGTCCGCCACCGGCTTGCCGGCGGTGCGTTCGACGTCGGCGTCGGTGTCCCGGAACGCCACGGACAACTTGCGGGCCAGGATGGTGCCGACGGTCGTCTTGCCGCTGCCGGGCGGGCCCATCAGCACCACGCGTGGACGGGTGCCCGTCATCGCAGCAGCTCGGGGATCGAGGCCAGGTAGGCCTCGGCGTTGCGCCGGACCTCGGCCACGGAGTCCCCGCCGAACTTCTCCAGGGCGGCCTGGGCGAGCTCGAGGGCCACCATGGCCTCCACGACGACGGCGGCCGGCGGCACGGCGCACACGTCCGAGCGCTGGTGGTGCGCCGTGACCGCCTCCCCCGTGGCGACGTCCACCGTGGCCAGGGCCCGCGGGACCGTGGAGATCGGCTTCATCGCCGCAGAGACCCGCAGCACCTCACCGTTGGACATCCCGCCCTCGATGCCCCCCGCACGGTTGGAGCGGCGCCGGATGCGGCCGTCGTCGTCGCGCTCGATCTCGTCGTGCGCGGCCGAGCCGCGGCGTCGGGCGGTGCGGAAGCCGTCCCCCACGCCCACGCCCTTGATCGCCTGCACGCCCATCAGCGCGCCGGCCAGGCGGGCATCCAGACGCCGGTCGGAGTGCGCGTAGGTGCCCAGCCCGGTCGGCACGCCGTAGGCGAGGACCTCCACCACTCCGCCGAGGGTGTCGCCGTCCTTGCGGCACGCGTCGATCTCGGCGACCATCGCCTCGCTCGTCGCACCGTCGAAGCAGCGCACCGGGTCGGCGTCCAGGGCCGCGACGTCGTCGGGCGTCGGCAGGTCGGCGTCCTCGGGGACCTCCACCGGGCCGATCGCCGTGACGTGGCTGACCAGCCGCACGCCGAGCGCCTGCTCCAGGAACTTCGCGGCGGCCACGCCGAGCGCGACGCGGGTGGCCGTCTCGCGGGCGCTCGCGCGCTCCAGGACCGGCCGCGCGTCGTCGAACCCGTACTTGCGCATCCCGACCAGGTCGGCGTGCCCGGGGCGCGGGCGGGTGAGCGGACGGTTGCGGGCGATCTCCCGCTCGTCACCCGTGCCGGCGTCGATCGTGAGCGCCTCGGGCTCGACCGGGTCGGCCGACATGACGTCGACCCACTTGGGCCACTCGGTGTTGCCCACCTCGATCGCCAGCGGGCCACCCTGCGTGACGCCGTGGCGCAGACCACCCAGGACGCGGACCTCGTCCTTCTCGAACTTCATCCGTGCACCGCGGCCGTAGCCGAGCCGACGGCGCGCCAGGGCGTCCTGGATGTCGGCGGTGAGGAGCTCGACGCCGGCGGGCAGCCCTTCCATGACGCCCACGAGGGCCTGGCCGTGCGACTCTCCCGAGGTCAACCAACGCAGCATGGTGGCGATTCTTTCACGCCGTCCCGGCCCGGCACGCATCCGGCCGGATGCCGGACGGCGGGTACGGCAGCCCTGCCGGGTTCAGGCTGCCGGGACGGACAGCGCGCTCCGCAGGGCCGCGTCCATCGCCGCGAGCGGAGCCGGGCGGCCGGTCATGAGGCGGACCTGCTCGACAGCCTGGTGCAGCAGCATGCGTTCCCCGCCGACGACGGTCCCACCGGTGGCGGCCCAGGCCTGCGACAACGCGGTGGGCCGCGGGTCGTAGACGACGTCGAGCAGCACGCCGGACGGTCCGACGCCCCGGGAGCGCAGCGCCTCGGCGACCGGGTCGGCGGCGTGGGCGGGCATCGTGGAGACCACCACGTCCGCGGCGGCGAGCAGCTCCGGTGCAGACGCCGCGTCCAGCACCTCGAACCGCGGGGACACCCCCATCCGCGCGGCGGCCTCCTGCAACCCGGCCGTGCGCGCGAGGCTGCGGACCAGGACCCGCGGCGTCGTGCACCCGAGCTCGCCGAGGGCGGCCAGCGTCGAGGCCGCCGTCGCTCCCCCGCCCAGCACGACGGCGTCGCCCACGGGGACGCCGTCGGAGCCGTGGCGCTCGACGAGCCCCTCCCGGAGCGCGGCGACCAGCCCGTAGACGTCGGTGTTCGTGCCGGTCAGGGTCACCCCGCTCTGCGCGGGTGCGACCAGGACCGTGTTGACGGCCCCCACGGCCCGCGCGGACGGCTCGACGTGGTCGACCAGGTCCATCACGGCGTGCTTGAGAGGCATCGTCACGCTGAGACCGGCCCACCCGAGGTCCAGGTCACGGACCCGCTCGCCCAGCTGCTCGACAGTGGTGTCGATCGCGCTGTACTGCCAGCCGTCCAGACCGAGGGCCGCATAGGCGGCGGTGTGCAGGGTGGGCGAGAGCGAGTGCGCGACCGGATGCCCGAGGACGGCCGCGCGACGGGTCGCGGGCATCAGCCGTTCTCCGACTGCCAGGCCTGGTACTCCGCCTTGAACTGCTCGAACTCGCTGTAGCTGTCCGTGAACTTGGTCTCCCCCGTGTCGAGGTTCACCGTCACATACCAGATCCAGTCCCCCTGAGGCGGATCGACCACTGCTTCGACAGACGCCGCCCCAGGATTGCTGATCGCCGTCGGCGGGAGACCGACCCGCTGACGCGAGGCGTAGGGGAAGTCGGCGTCGTTGAACTCCGAGACGGTGATCTCGGACGCCGGCTTGCCGCGGCCGTAGGCGTCGACGGCGTCCATCCCCAGCGGCGAATCGCGGTCCAGGCGGTTCTCGATGACCCGCGCCACCTCGCCGCGATAGCCCTCCGGTGCTTCCTTCTCGACGATGGACGCCTTGATCAGCACGTCCTGGCGATCCTCCGACGGGACATCGAGGTTGTCGAGCTCGGCCGTTGTCTGGTCGACCATCGTGGACAGCAGGTCCACCGCGTCGTCGTCGGGCTGGACCGTGTAGGTCTTGGGGAACAGCCAGCCCTCGGCGTTGCCGTCCGCCTGGCCCGGCAGGCCGATCTTCTTCGGCTTGTCCAGCGCCGCCTCGAGCTCCTTGCGGGTGATCGGCGTGACCGAGGCGATCTTGTCGATGATCTGGTCGACCGTGTATCCCTCGGGGATCGTCACGTTCGTCTCGACCTTCTCGTTGGCGACGAGCGCCTGGACCGCCCCGGCAGCGCTCATCCGCGTGCTGAGCTCGTAGGTGCCCGGCTGGATGCCCGCCGCGCCGGGGGTCGTCTCGAACGCGTCGGTGAACGCGCCCACGCTGGCCACGACGCCCGCATCCGCGAGCACCTGGCCCATCGTCGCGCCCGTGGCCCCGTCGGGGATCTCGATCTGGACCGGGTCCTCCCCGGGGCCCGGGTAGTCCTCCGGCGCGGAGTCGAAGGAGAAGTCGAAGCCGGCCAGCGTGCCCCCGAGCCGGTCGATCAGGTAGTACCCGCCCACGCCGAGGATGCCGAGCAGCAGCACCAGGATGAACGCGGTGCGCCGCTGCCGCTTGCGCCGGCGCTTGCGTGCCGCCCGCTTGCTCGCCGCCGATCGCCCCCGGGACGGCGGCAGCGCCGCGTGCCGCTGGGCGGTGGAGGGCTCGAAGAGGTCCGTCACGCCGGAATCATCCTTCGGGTCGTTGCGGTCAGGGTCGGTTCGCTCACGGTCGCGCCGCCGTTCTCAGCTCACGTCGACGTGCTCGCCGGCCCGGTCGCCCGAGGCCCGCTCCACGTCGAGAGCGTGTTGCAGAATGATAACGGCTGCCGCCTGGTCGATGACAGGCCTGTGCTTGGCGGTTCGCTGACCCGCCGCCCGCAGCTGCGCGTGCGCCGTGACCGTCGTCATCCGCTCGTCCACCAGGAACACGGGCACCGGCGCGATCTCGTGCGCCAGACGCCCGGCGAACCCGCGGGCGTCCGTCGTGGCCGCGCCCTCGTTGCCCGACAGGTGGCGTGGCAGGCCCACGTAGACGACGGCGGCGGACCGGTCGGCAGCCTCGGCCGCGATCCGCGCGACGTCAGCGGTGACGGCCGGCGTGCCGTCCGGCGTCGTCGGCCCCGTCAGGACACGCGCGACCGTCTCGACCGGCGTGGCGACCAGCCCGTCGGGGTCCGAGCCGGCCAACCCGATCCGAGCCTTGCCGACGTCGACCCCGAGGCGTGCGCCCCGCGGCAGCGCATCACTCACCGACGGACTCCCGCACCCCGTTCGTCACGCCCTGCAGCGCCATCGGCACCGCGGTCGCGTCGGAGCCGCCGCCCTGGGCCAGGTCCGGCTTGCCGCCGCCACCGCCGCCCAGCGTCTTGGCCGCGGCCTTGACGAAGTCGCCGGCGCGCAGGCCGGCGTCGCGGGCCCCGGCGTTCGTGGCGACCACCACGAGCGGACGGCCGTTCGCCACGCCCGCCACGGCCACCACCGCCGGATCGGCCTCGCCGAGCCGTCCGCGCACGTCGAGGACGAGCGCACGCAGGTCGTCCGCCGAGGCGACCTCCCCGGCGTCGTGCGTCACGACGCGCACCGTGCCGACCGTCCGGGCCTCCGCAGCCAGGTTGCCGGCGGTCGCCAGCAGCCGGCCCTGGCGCAGCGTGGCGAGCTCCTTCTCCGACTCCTTGAGGCGGGTCAGCAACGAACCCACGCGGTCCGACAGCTCCTCGGCACGCACGTTGAGCATCCCGGTGAGCTGTCCCACCAGAGCGTGCTCCTTGGCGTGGAAGCCGTAGGCGCCGTCACCGACGAGGGCGTCGACGCGGCGCACGCCGGAACCGATCGACGACTCGCCGAGCAGCGCCACCCGGCCCAGCTCGCCGGTGGCGCGCACGTGCGTGCCACCGCACAGCTCGCGGGACCAGTCCCCGCCGATCGAGACGACGCGCACGTTCTCGCCGTACTTCTCGCCGAACAGCGCCATCGCACCCAGCGCCTTGGCCTCCGCCAGCGGCATCGTCGTGTCCGTGACCTCGAGGTTCTCGGTCAGGCGCGTGTTGACCCGCTCCTCGATCTCGGTCAGGGCCGACGGCGAGACGGCCGACGGCGACCGGAAGTCGAGGCGCAGACGACTCGGCGCGTTCTCCGAACCAGCCTGCGTGCGGTCCTCGCCGACCATCTCGTGCAACGCCTTGTGGATCATGTGCGTCGCCGAGTGCGCGCGGCTGATCGCCACGCGGCGCGTGGTGTCGATCGACGCCGTGCCGGGGTCGCCCAGCGCCACCGTGCCCTCGGTCAGGCGCCCACGGTGGACGGACAGCCCGGCGACCGGTCGCTGGACGTCGTCGACCTCGATGACCGCACCGGTGTCCAGCACGATCGTGCCCTGGTCGGCCAGCTGACCGCCCGCCTCGGCGTAGAACGGCGTGCGGTCCAGCACGACCTCGACGTCCGCGGGCGCCGTGGCCGCGGGCGCCGCGCCGCCGTCGGCCAGGAGACCCACGACGTGCACGGCGGCCTGGGTGTCCGTGTAGCCCAGGAACTCCACCGGAGCACCGAGGTCCTTGGACAGGTCCTCGTACGCACGCAGGTCCGCGTGCCCCGTCTTCTTCGCCAGCGCGTCGGCCCGGGCGCGCTGCTTCTGCTGCGCCATCAGGTCGCGGAACGCCTGCTCGTCGACCTGAACGCCCTGCTCGGCCGCCATCTCCAGGGTCAGGTCGATCGGGAAGCCGTAGGTGTCGTGCAACGCGAACGCCTCGTCGCCGCCCAGCACGACGGCGCCGCTGCCCGCCTTCTTCTTGGCGCGGCTCACGGCCGTGTCCAGGATCGTCGTACCCGCCGCCAGCGTCCGGCGGAACGCCTCCTCCTCGCCGTACGCGACGTCGCTGATCCGGGCGAAGTCCGTCTCGAGCTCCGGGTAGGACGCCTTCATCGCGTCCCTGGACACCGGCAGCAGAGCCGGCAGCGCCACGTCGTCGACCCCGAGGAGGCGCACCGAGCGGACCGCGCGACGGATGAGGCGGCGCAGGACGTACCCGCGGCCCTCGTTCGCCGGACGGACGCCGTCGCCGATCACCATGAGCGCCGAACGCACGTGGTCCGCGACGACGCGCATGAGCACGTCGTCCTCGCCGTTCACGCCGTACCGCTTGCCCGTCATCTCCTCGACGGTCGCGATCACCGGGAAGACCTCGTCGATCTCGTAGAGGTTCTCCTTGCCCTGCAGGAGATACGCGATGCGCTCCAGGCCGGCGCCCGTGTCGATGCTCTTGTGCTCGAGCTCGCCGAGCAGCGGGTAGTCCTTGCCCTGACCCTCACCGCGGACGAACTGGTCGAACACCAGGTTCCAGATCTCGAGGTACCGGTCGCCGCCCGGGTCGACCGACCCGCCCTCGGCCTCCGGCCCGTACGCCGGTCCCCGGTCGTAGTGCCACTCCGCGCAGGGGCCCGCCGGGCCCGGCTGACCGGTGTCCCAGAAGTTCTCCTCGCGCGGCAGGCGCACGATGTGCTTCGGGTCCAGGCCCACACCCTTGGTCAGGGCGTCGTAGGCCTCGTCGTCCTGCTCCCAGATGGTGACCCACAGTCGGTCACCGTCCAGGCCGTAGCCGCCCGCGGACTGCGACGTGGTCAGCAGCTCCCAGGCGAAGTCCACGGCCTCGCGCTTGAAGTAGTCGCCGAACGAGAAGTTGCCGTTCATCTGGAAGAACGTGCCGTGGCGCGTCGTGCGGCCCACGTTCTCGATGTCGTTGGTACGGATGCACTTCTGCACGCTGGCCGCCCGCGGCCACGGGGCCGCCTCCGTGCCGAGGATGTACGGGATGAACGGCACCATGCCGGCGATCGTGAACAGGATCGACGGGTCCGGCGAGACCAGGGGGACGCTGGGCACGATCTCGTGGTCCTTGGACCGGAAGTAGTCGAGCCAACGCTGGCGGATGTCGGCGGTGCGCATGGTGTCCTTCGTGGGGTGTGGTGATGCCGGGAACGGTCCAGGGACCATTGTCCCGCGCGCTGCGGGGTGCTCCGGCGCGGGCCGGGCTCAGAACGAGTAGCCGAGCTCTTCCTCGTCGGCGCGCGTGGCGGCCTCCGGGTCCGGCGCGGCGGCGTGCCGACCGTGGGCCGAGCGGCGCGCACGGACCTCGTCCGGGTGCGGCTGACCCTCCGCCAGGAGTGCTGCGACGAGCTCGGCCTCGCGCGCGGACCGGGCCGCGGTGAACTCCCGGCGGAACGTGGTGACGAACGTCGCCGACCGGCGGGAGACGTCGCGGCCCAGGTCGCCGGCGCGTTCCGCGACGGCCTCGGGCGTGTAGCGGGCCACGACCCGGCGGCCGCGCCGGATCACGACGATCGTGATCGTGACACCGACGCCGACCCAGAAGAGCCGGCGGGTCACCGGTCGGCCCCGCCCTCGTCGGAGGACTGCCGGCCCCAGGCACGCGCGAACGCCTGGCGCACGCCGTAGGAGAAGGCCGCCACCTTGACGAGCGGACGCCCGAACGTCGACGCGTACAGCCCCGTCAGCGCGGAGACGTTCTCGCTGACCTGGGCGGCCGAGGTGGTGATCGTGTCGACCTTGACGAGCTGGTCGTTCGTCGAGGCCACCGTGGTGGCGGCCTCGTCGAGGATCGGCACCGAGTGCTCCGTCAGCTCACGGATGCTGCGGGAGGTCTCGTCCAGGGCGCGGCCGAGCTTCACGAGCGGGACCGCCAGGAAGCCCACGAGCAGGACGAACGCGATGGCGGCCACGAGACCGGCCACGTCGCCAACGGACATCTGTCATCTCCTCGGTCGGGGTGCGTCGCCACCCTATCCAACGACGGACGCCCCGTCCCGGATCGGGGCGGGGCGTCCGTCGGCCGTACGCGATCAGGGTCTGATCAGCGGGCGTAGTACTCGACGACCATCTGGACGTCGCAGGTCACGGGGACCTCGGCCCGCTTCGGGGCACGGGTCAGCGTGGCCGACAGCTTCTCCAGGCTGACGTCCAGGTAGCCCGGGAGCTCCGGCAGCACGTCGCGGTGGGCACCGGCCGCGGCGACCTGGAACGGCGTCGTCGTCTGCGACTTCGGCTTGACCTGCAGGGTCTGGCCGGGCTTGACGCGGAACGACGGGCGGTCGACGATCTTGCCGTCGACGAGGATGTGGCGGTGCGTGACGGCCTGGCGCGCCTGCAGGATGGTGCGGGCGAAGCCGGCGCGCAGCACGAGCGCGTCGATGCGGGTCTCCAGGTCCTCGACCATGACCTCACCGGTCAGGCCCGGGTGCTTGCGGGCGACCTCGTAGACCTTGAGCAGCTGCTTCTCGCGCAGCGCGTACTGGGCGCGCAGACGCTGCTTCTCGCGGAGGCGGACCGCGTAGTCCGACTCGGTGCGGCGACGGGCGCGGCCGTGCTCGCCCGGGGGGTACGGACGCTTCTCGAAGTGCTTGACGGCCTTGGGCGTCAGGGGGATGCCGAGCTTGCGGCTGAGGCGCACCTGGCGGCGCGACTTGGTGACAGAGGTCACTGTGCTTCCTGTCCTGTGGTTGCGGATGAAGGTCACACCCGAGACGCACCACGACCTGGCGGCCGAGGAGATCGGGTGCGGGACCAGCCGACGGGGCGCTCGGGACCGGCGGTGCAGCCGGTCCGTCAGGGTGCCCACGGGGCCGAGGTCCCAGGCGGTCGCCGTGAAGGCAACCCCACCATGCTACCTCATCGCTGCTGCCCCTGGCCCCCCGCCAGGATCTCCCGGATCCCCCGCAGCCGTTCGGCCACCTGCCGCTCGAACCCCCGGTCCGAGGGCTCGTAGTAGCGCCGGCCCGCCAGCTCGTCCGGGAGGTACTGCTGGCCGGCCACCCCGTGCGGGGCGTCGTGGGCGTACTGGTAGCCGGTCCCGTGACCGAGCTTCTCGGCCCCCGCGTAGTGGGAGTCACGCAGGTGCGCGGGCACGACGCCGACCCGCCCGGCCTGCACGTCGGCCAGCGCGGCGCCGATCCCGGCATAGGCCCGGTTCGACTTCGGCGCCGTGGCCAGGTGCACGACCGCCTCGGCCAGGACGATCCGCCCCTCCGGCATGCCGATGAGCTGGACCGCCTGCGCCGCGGCGACGGCCGTCTGCAGGGCGGAGGGGTCCGCCATGCCGACGTCCTCCGCCGCCGAGATGACCAGCCGGCGTGCGATGAATCGCGGGTCCTCCCCCGCCGCAACCATCCGGGCCAGGTAGTGCAGCGCGGCGTCGACGTCGGAGCCGCGGATCGACTTGATGAACGCCGAGACGACGTCGTAGTGCTGGTCGCCGTCGCGGTCGTAACGCACCGCGGCGACGTCGACCGCCCGTTCGATCGCCGCGAGGTCGACGGTGGCCGGTGCCGACGCATCGGGCCGCGCATCGCCGAGCACCGCACCCGCGGCGGCCTCCAGGACCGTCAGCGCCTTGCGGGCGTCACCCCCGGCCATGCGCACCAGCTGGTTCTCGGCGTCGTCGGCGAGCGCCACCGCGCCGTCGAGACCACGCTCGTCGACGACGGCCCGGCGCACCAGCGCACGGACGTCGTCGGCCGTCAGGGGTCTGAGAGTCAGGAGCAGGGAGCGGGAGAGCAGGGGCGAGTTGACCGAGAACGAGGGGTTCTCCGTGGTGGCGGCCACCAGCGTGACCCACCGGTTCTCGACGCTCGGCAGCAGGGCGTCCTGCTGGGTCTTGGAGAAGCGGTGCACCTCGTCGATGAACAGCACCGTCTCCTCGCCGCCGGTGGCCAGCCGACGACGCGCGTCCTCGATCACCTGCCGGACGTCCTTGACCCCGGCGGTCACGGCCGAGAGCTCGACGAACCGTCGTCCGGAGCTGGTCGCCACGAGGTAGGCCAGCGTCGTCTTGCCGACCCCGGGGGGACCCCACAGGATGACCGACCCGGGCGCGGCGCGGCGGGCCCACTCGTCCGCGGGGTCCACCAACCGGCGCAACGGGGAACCGGCCACCAGCAGGTGGTCCTGCCCCGACACCTCCTCGAGACGGGCCGGCCGCATGCGCACGGCCAGCGGAGCCCCCGGCCCGGGGCGGGTCGTCACCGGCGTGCCGTGCCGACCGGTGGTCGCGGTGTCGAACAGGTCCATGGACGGGAGCCTAGTTCGGTGCACCCGCGGTCGCACACCTGTTCGATCCCGGCGCGCCGAGATCGTGCGCCCTTGCGCCCCCGCGTGGGCACCGCTGCTAGCCTGTCGCGGCGGCACCGGCCACCCGGCGCCCCGGGGTGCGGGCCCGCCACCTCCACATCGCACGACAGACGGGGACGTGACCGTGACGCTCGACGCCTGGCTGACCCTCGCCGTCGTCCTCGGAGTGCTCGCCCTGCTCGTCCGGGGCAGGGTCTCGCCCGCCGTGACGGTGTTCGCGGGCGCCGTCGCCGTCATGATCCTCGGCGTGGTGACGCCCGAGGAGGCGTTCTCCGGCTTCTCCAACCCCGCGCCGATCACGGTCGCGGCCCTCTACGTGCTCGCGGCCGGCATCGAGAAGACGGGGGCCCTCACCCCCCTCATGCAACGGACCCTCGGGGACAAGGGCACCTACCGGCTGCCGCTGCTGCGCACGCTGTCGCCGACGATGGCGGCCTCCGCCTTCCTCAACAACACACCCATCGTGGCGATGCTGGTGCCCCAGGTCACGTCGTGGGCGAACCGACGGCGCCTGGCCGTGTCCAAGATCCTCATGCCCGTGTCGTTCGCCGCGGTGCTGGGCGGGCTGCTGACCGTCATCGGGACGTCCACCAACCTCGTCGTCTCCGGCCAGATGTCCGCGCTGGGACTCCAGGAGATCGGGTTCTTCGAGATCGGCAAGCTCGGCCTGCCCATCGCGCTCGTCGGGTTCGTCGCGCTCGTCACGCTGTCCCCCGTGCTGCTGCCCGACCGCCGCTCGGCGCGAGCGGAGATCGAGGAGGAGGGGCGCCGGTTCTCCTTCGAGATGATCGTCGAACCCGGCGGGCCCGTCGACGGCAGGACAGTCGGCGAGGCCAGGCTCCGGGACCTGTCCGGACTCTTCCTGGCCTCGGTCGACCGCGGCGACACGACGATCGCACCGGTCCGGCCCGAGACGGTGCTGCGCGGCGGCAACCGCCTGCACTTCGTCGGTCCCGTCGACCGCGTGGTGAACCTGCACGAGCTGCGCGGCCTGCGCTCGGCCGAGATGGAGCACGTCCTGGACCTCGCCGAACCCTCGGTGCGGTACTACGAGGCCGTCGTCGGGTCCCGCTCCCCCCTGGTCGGACGCACCCTCAAGGACGTGGGCTTCCGCGCCACCTACCAGGCGGCCGTGCTGGCCATCCACCGCTCCGGCCAGCTCGTCGAGAGCCGCCTCGGCACGGAACGCATCCGGCTGGGCGACACCCTCATCCTCGTCAGCGACCCCGACTTCCGTGACCGGTGGCGCGACCGCGCGGACTTCCTGCTGGTGGCCGAGCTCGACGGGCGTCCGCCGTCCCCCACGCCCCGGGGCTGGATCCCCGTCGGGCTGCTGGCCGCCGTCGTCGTGCTGGCCGCCACCGGGCTCGTGCCCATCCTGCAGGGTTCGCTGGTGGCCGCCATCGTCCTCGTGGCGACCAAGGTCCTCTCGCCCCTGGAGGCCCGGCGCGCGATCGACCTCGAGGTGATCATCGTCATCGCCTCGGCGTTCGGCCTGGCGGCGGCGATGAGCGCCTCCGGCCTGGCCGGGTCCGTCGCCGACGGGCTCGTGGGGCTGTTCGGCGGGTTCGCGCCCTACGGGGTGCTGCTCGGGCTCGTGCTGGCGACCGTGCTGCTCACCGAGCTGGTGACCAACAACGCCGCCGCCCTGCTCATGCTCCCGGTCGCCGTCAGCACGGCCTCCGCGGCCGGGCTCGATCCACGCGGTGCGGCGATCGCCGTCGCCGTCGCCGCGTCCGCCTCGTTCCTGTCGCCCATCGGCTACCAGACGAACATGATGGTCTACGGACCCGGTGGCTACCGGTTCACCGACTACGCGCGGCTCGGGTGGGTGCTGACCCTGCTCACCGTCGTCGCCACCGTGGTGCTGGTACCGACGCTGTGGCCGGCGGGCGGCTGACCCCTTCGCGGTGCACGCCCGCAGCCTCGAGGTCCTCGACGCCCGCGGGCTCGCCGACCCGCTGTCGGCCACCGGGACGCGCGTGCCGACGGTCCGCCTCTTCTCCCGGCTCGAGGTCCCCCTGGACGGGCTGCCCGGCCGGTTCCCGTTCGTCCTGGTCACCCCGCAGGACGAGGTGGAGCGGTTGCTGCGGTCCGCGCCGCCGTCGGCCTCGACTTCCCGGGCCAGACCGTCGTCTCGGCGATGGTCCTGGCCGACGTCCGGCTGCGCGAGGAACCCCCGGACGTGCTGACCGTGTCCGCGCGCGAGGACGGGTTCGGGTTCCTGGCGCCGTTCGGGAACGGCTGGTACCGGTTCATCGGCTGGCACGGCGAGACGGACCTCGACGACACCGTCGACCTCGCCGAGGCGCGTGCGGCCGGACGGCTACCTGGCCGCCGTCGCGGCGCCCTCGGCACCGCAGCGACCGTGAGAGCCCGCCCCGCGGCCGGGGCGGGCTCTCACGGTCGGCGTGCGGAGATCTGAGGCGTCAGGCCTCCTCGGCCTCCGGGACGGCGTCGACTCCCGCTTCCTTGCGCTGCTCGGGCGAGATGGGCGCCGGGGCGTCGGTCAGCGGGTCGTACCCGCCGCCCGACTTCGGGAACGCGATGACGTCGCGGATCGACGGCGCACCCGTCAGCAGCGCGACGATCCGGTCCCAGCCGAATGCGATGCCGCCGTGCGGCGGGGCACCGAACTTGAACGCGTCCAGCAGGAACCCGAACTTCTCCTGGGCCTCGGCCGGTCCGATGCCCATGACGTCGAACACACGCTCCTGGACGTCGCGGCGGTGGATACGGATGGAGCCGCCGCCGATCTCGTTGCCGTTGCAGACGATGTCGTAGGCGTACGCCAGGGCGTGGCCCGGGTCCGACTCGAAGGAGTCCAGCCACTCGGGCTTGGGCGAGGTGAAGGCGTGGTGCACAGCCGTCCAGGCGGAGGTCCCCAGGGCGACGTCGCCCTCGGCGGCCGCCTCGCCCGTGGACTTGAACAGCGGCGCGTCCACGATCCAGACGAACGCCCAGGCGTCGTCGTCGATCTGTCCGGTGCGCTCGGCGATCTCGACGCGAGCCGCACCCAGGAGGGCACGGGAGTCGGACGTCTTGCCGGCGGCGAAGAACACGGCGTCGCCCGGCTGGGCACCGGTCGCGGCGGCGAGGCCCTCCCGCTCGGCGTCCGAGAGGTTCTTCGCGACCGGGCCGCCCAGCGTGCCGTCGTCCGCGAAGGTCACGTAGGCGAGGCCGCGAGCGCCGCGCTGCTTGGCCCAGTCCTGCCAGGCGTCGAACTGCCGGCGCGGCTGCGAGGCCCCGCCGGGCATGACGACGGCGCCGACGTACTCGTTCTGGAAGACCCGGAACGGGGTGTCGGCGAAGTACTCGGTGAGCTCGACCAGGGGGTTCGCGAAGCGCAGGTCGGGCTTGTCCGTGCCGTACAGGCGCATGGCGTCGGCGTAGGTCATGCGCTCGATCGGGGTGGGGATCCGGACGTCGATCAGGTTCCAGATCTCGGCGAGCAGCTCCTCGGTCAGCGCGATGACGTCGTCCTGGTCGACGAAGCTCATCTCGACGTCGAGCTGGGTGAACTCCGGCTGCCGGTCCGCGCGGAAGTCCTCGTCGCGGTAGCAACGGGCGATCTGGTAGTACCGCTCGAGGCCGCCGACCATGAGGAGCTGCTTGAAGAGCTGCGGGGACTGCGGCAGCGCATACCAGGAGCCGGGCGCGAGCCGGGCAGGCACGAGGAAGTCGCGCGCGCCCTCGGGCGTGGACCGCGTCAGCGTCGGCGTCTCGACCTCGACGAACTCGTGGCCGTCCAGCACGCGACGCGCCGCCTGGCTGACCTTGGACCGCAGGCGGAGCGCGGCGGCGGGCGCGGGCCGGCGCAGGTCGAGGTAGCGGTGCGCCAGCCGGGCCTCCTCGCCGATGGTCTCGGTGTCGGCCAGGGCGGTGGAGACCTGGAACGGCAGCGGTGCCGACTCGTTGAGCACGACGACGTCGGTGGCGATCACCTCGATGTCACCGGTGGCGAGGTTGGCGTTCGCGTTGCCCTCGGGGCGCCCCGACACCTCGCCGGTGACCTGCAGGACGAACTCCGAGCGCAACGGGTGCGCGACGGCCTCGTCGCGGATGACGACCTGCGCGATGCCGGAGGCGTCGCGCAGGTCGATGAAGGCCACTCCCCCGTGATCCCGCCGTCGGTCGACCCAGCCCGTGAGGGTGACGGTCTGGCCGATGTGCTCGGCCCGCAGTGAGCCGGCCGTGTGGGTGCGGAGCACGAAGGGGTCCTTTCGAACGGTTCGGGGTGCCGCCGTCGGCGTCCCGACGGCGTGGGCGTACGCGACGCCCGTGACATCCTAGTGCGGCACCACCGTCCCGCAGCGAGGAGATTCTCATGGCACGGCAGATTGCGACGAACACCACGGCGTCCCGGGACGAGCTGCTCGCGTTCCTGCGCTCCCGTCACAACGGCGTGCTGGTCACGACGCGGGACGACGGACGGCCCCAGCTGAGCCCGGTGACCTACGGCGTCGACGGCGAGGGACGCGTCGTCGTGTCGACGTACCCGGAGCGGGCCAAGGCGGTCAACCTGCGCAAGCGCCCCCAGGCCTCGTTCATGTCCCAGGGCGACGACTTCGGCGACGCCTGGGTCCAGGTCGACGGGACCGCCGAGGTCCTCGACCTGCCGGACTCGCTGGAGCCCCTGGTCGAGTACTACCGCGCGGCGGCGGGCACGGAGCACCCCGACTGGGACGAGTACCGCGCGGCGATGGTCTCCCAGGGCAAGTCCGTGGTGCGCCTCACGATCGAGCGCTGGGGGCCGATCGCCACGGGCGGGTTCCCGGCACGGCTCGCCGAGCAGGACTGATCGGGCCGGCGGGGCCGAGGCTCAGCCGCGCAGACGTCCGACGGCCCGGCGGGCGCGCTCGCTGACCGCCGGACGGCGGGAGCGCGTCTCGGCGAGCAGCGCCACCATCGCCTCGATGGCCGCAGCGGTGACCTGCCCCGGCAGGGGTGCGTCCGGGTCGACCCGGTCCGCCGGGGGCTCGGCGGGGTGCAGGTCGGCGAGGTCGCCGTGGATCCGGACGCCTCGTTGCCGAGCCCACCGCATCCAGGACTCGCTGCGCTCGACGACCCACGGGTGGTCCTGCGGGCCGACGGTGATCCGCGGCGAGCGCCGCGGTGCCAGCCCTTCCGGCACGACGACGGTCTCCAGGAGCGGCGCGTACGTCCCGCCCCGCCGGGTCTCGTCGCCGAGGCGGCTGTTCAGGCGCCGCAGCAGCTTCACCTCCGGCACCCCCAGGGACTCGTTGGCACGGGTCGCCTCGAGCGGCCCCCAGCCGGGCTCGGCGCCGACGGCCTCGAGGAACCGGCTCCACAGGTCGCCTCGCGCACCGCCGGGTCCCGGGGCGGTGACCAGGTGCAGCCGGTCGGCCGGCAGGTCGGCACCCCAGGTCGTGAGCACTCCCTGCACGTCGAACGACCGCATGAACTCGAGCCGGCCGCGACGTGCCCGCCGCATGTAGGTGCCGAAGGGCATGACGCTGCCGAACTTCACCATCTCCTGCCATCCGCTGGTCAGCTCTCGCGACAGGTCCCGGGCGGTCATGACCACGTGCACCTCCGCCCCGGTGCCGTGGAGGTCGTCCAGCACGCGCCGCGCCTGCTCGGCGGTCGCCGACGACAGGATCTCGTGACCGAGCACGACGTCGCCCGCGGCCCGGCGGCAAGCGCGCAGCAGCCGTGGCCAGGCGTCGCGCAACGACTCAGGATCGAGCCCGTGGTCCTTCCCGACCACCGAGAGCGCGCCCCAGTAGTGGATGCGCGGATCGCGCAGGCGGCCCAGCGGGTAGGTCAGCCCGTGACGACGCAGCTGGCGCTGGTTGGCGAGCAGTCGCGACTGGAGATACGTGGTGCCCGACTTCGGGGCCCCGACGTGGAGGTGGATTCGCCTCGGCATGGACTCACGATGGCACATGGCGCGGCCGTCGCGTCCCAGCGGGTCAGAACAGCGGTTCCTCCTCGCGTGTGCCGACCACGGAGCCGCTCGCCGGCCGCCCCGGCACCATCGCGCCGGCAGGGTAGTCGGCGTCCTCGTGCGGACGGAGCGCGTCCTCGGGACGTCCTGTCGCACCCGAGCCGGCGCGGTGGCCCGATCCCGCGAAGCCACGCTCCTCGAGCAGCGGCCGCACCCGTGACCAGAGCCAGTCCCGGTACCCACGGTGGGCGTCGGCACCGCGGGCGAACACCCGCCCGTAGCCCGCGAGCCGGTCCGGGTGCTCCCGCTCCAACCACTGCAGGTACCACTCGCGGGTGCCGGGCTTGAGACGCAGCGGGATCACCGTGACCCCCGTGGCACCGGCCTCGGCGATCGCGTCCAGGAGTCGGGTGAGGTGGCCGACGGAGTCGGTCAGCCACGGCAGCACCGGAGCCACCATGACCCCGCACGGCAGCCCGGCCGACCGCACCGCGCGCACCAGGTCGAGGCGCGCCTTGGGTGTGGGGGTACCGGGCTCGACCGACTGCTGGAGCGCGGCGTCGGCGAAGGACAACGACACACCGAGGCCGACCTCGACGTGGCGCGCGGCGGCCGCGATCAGCGGCAGGTCGCGGCGCAGCAGCGTGCCCTTGGTGAGGATCGAGAACGGCGTGCGCGAGTCCGCGAGCGCCCCGATGATGCCGGGCATCAGGCGGTACCTGCCCTCGGCCCGCTGATACGGGTCGGTGTTGGTGCCCAGCGCGACTGGCTCACGGCGCCACGAGGGCCGGGCCAGCTCCGCGCGGAGCACCTGGTCGACGTTCGTCTTGACCACGACCTGCGAGTCGAAGTCCGCCCCGGCGTCGAGGTCGAGGTACTCGTGCGTGGGCCGGGCGAAGCAGTAGGCACAGGCATGACTGCACCCTCGGTACGGGTTGACCGTCCAGCCGAACGGCATCCGTGAGGCGGCGGGGACCTTGGACAGCGCGCTCTTGGCCAGCACCTCGTGGAACGTCACCCCGGCGAAGTCGGGTGTGCGGACGCTGCGGACCAGCCCGAGGCGTGCGAGGCCGGACCTCTCCAGTCCCGGCAACGCGCCGTCGTCGGCACCTGCTGCCTGCCCGTCCCATCGCATGCACCGATTCGAACAGGTGTTCGTACTGCTGTCAAGGACGCCGATGAGTTGCCGGTCCCGCACGGGTCTTCCTGGACGGGGACACGAGCCGATCCCCCGCCACGACCGACGAGGAGGAACCATGGTCCAGGTCCAGCAGGCCTTCAGCAGCTACTCCGTCGACGACCTCGACACCGCCGAGAACTTCTACCGCGACCGCCTCGGGCTCGAGGTGCGGCGCACGCCCATGGGGCTCGAGCTCGACGTCACCGGGGGCTCCCCGGTCTTCGTCTACCCCAAGGGCGCGGCCCACCGGCCGGCGAACCACACCGTGCTCAACCTCCAGGTGGCCGACATCGACGCCGCGGTCTTCGAGCTGGCGGCCGCGGGCGTGGACCTGCTCCGCTACCCGGACTTCCCGCACGACGACGCCGGGGTGGTGCGCAGCGACGACCCCGGTTCCGGTCCGACGATCGCCTGGTTCACCGACCCGGCGCGGAACGTCATCGGTCTGATCCAGGCCTGACGGCCACGCGGTCCCTCGACCAGGACGCGTGCCGCGCGATCAGTCCGCCGCGACGACCCGCGGGTGCAGGTCCGCCGACGGCGGCTGCCACGCCGACGGGTCGGCCTCCACCTGGTCACCGGACCGGATGTCCTTGACCTGGTGCACCTCACCGGGGAACCACACGAACGGGATGCCGCGCCGGTCGGCGACCTTGATCTGCTTGCCGAACTTCGCCGCCGTCGGCGCGACGTCGGCCGGGACGCCGCGAGAACGCAAAGCGGCGGCGACGGCGTCCGACGTCGCACGGTGCTCCTCGTCGCTCACGGCGACCAGCACGGCGGTGGGCACCCCGCGGGTGGCGGTCACCAGCCCCCCGGAGAGCAGCCGGGAGACCAGTCGCGTCACGCCGATCGAGAGCCCGACGCCGGGATAGGTGTTCTTGCCGTCCGAGGCCAGAGTGTCGTACCGGCCGCCCGAGCAGATCGACCCGAGCGCCTCGTGACCGACGAGGAACGTCTCGTAGACCGAGCCCGTGTAGTAGTCCAGCCCGCGGGCGATCTTCAGGTCCGCCACCACGACGCCGGGGGCCCGGACCGCGGCGGCCGCCACCAGCGCCCCGAGCTCGTCCAGGCCCGTCTCCAACAGGTCGGTCACGGCTCCACGTGCCGCGGCGAGCTCACGCACGCGGTCGACGACCCCGACGTCGTCGCCGTGGATCGCGGCGAGGTCCAGGCAGGCTGCCGCCTGCTCCGGCGTCGCCCCCTGCTCGGCGACCAGCAACGCCGCGACCTTCTCGGCACCGATCTTGTCGAGCTTGTCGATCTGCCGCAGCACACCCTCGACGTCGTCCAGCCCCAGGCCGCGGTAGAACCCCTCGGCCACCTTGCGGTTGTTGACCAGGATCCGGACCTCGGGCACACCGATCTCCCGCAGCGCGCCCAGCGCCTCGGCCATCACCAGCGGGAGCTCGACCTCGAAATGGTAGGGCAGCTCCCCGGCGCCGACGACGTCGATGTCCGCCTGGACGAACTCGCGGAAGCGGCCGTCCTGCGGCCGCTCACCACGCCAGACCTTCTGGATCTGGTACCGCTTGAACGGGAAGGCGAGCCGACCGGCGTTCTCCAGCACGTAGCGCGCGAACGGGACCGTGAGGTCGAAGTGCAGCCCCAGCTGCTTCTCCCCGCGACCGGCGTCCGGACCCGCCGCCTCGGTGTCGTCCTCCGCCTGGAGGCGACGCAGCACGTAGACCTCCTTGGAGGTCTCGCCCTTGCGCAGGAGCTGGTCGAGCGGCTCGACGGCGCGGGTCTCGACGCCGGCGAACCCGTGCAGCTCGAAGGTCCGCCGCAGCACGTCCAGGACGTGCTGCTCCACGACGCGGCCGTCGGGAAGCCATTCGGGGAAGCCGGAGAGAGGGGTGACGCGAGCCATGGGCACGATCCTGCCAGATCGCCGACGGCGCCGCGGACACGTCCGCGGCGGCCTCAGCGCGGCAGGAACGGGTTGGTCGCCAGCTCCCGCGCGACGGTCGTGGTGGGGCCGTGACCGGGCACGACCTGCCACGCGGGGTCCAGGCCGCCGACGACGTCGCGCAGCGTGGCGAGCATCGCGTCGACGTCCGCGCCGGGCAGGTCCGTGCGTCCCACCCCGCCGGCGAACAGCACGTCACCGCTGAGCACGACGCCCCGACCCGGGCCCGGGCCGATACCGGCCCCGGCCAGGAGGTACAGGGTGGATCCCTCGGTGTGTCCCGCCGCGTGCAGAGCACGGATCGTCACCGCACCGGCCGCCAGGTCGACGACGGCGCCGTCGAACGGTTCGACGACCGGCGCCGCACGGTAGTCCCGTGGCGTACGGCCGTAGTCCGCCAGCGCCTGCGTGAGCGCCGCGCTCACGCTCGTGGCGGGCCCGCCGAGCCCGGCGACACCCAGGCCGAGGCTGCCGAACGGGTCCGTGACGCGGTGGACGTCGGCCGCGTGCAGACGCAGCGGCACGTCGTGGCGCACGCACAGCTCGGCGGCGTCCCAGGTGTGGTCGACGTGGCCGTGGGTGGCGAGCACCGCTCGCGGGGCCAGGCCGTGCTGGACCACCAGCCGGGTCACCGCCTCGGCGGTGCCCGCGCCAGGATCGACCACGACGCAGTCCCGGCGTCCGTCGGCATCGACGGCGTCGGCCACCACGACGCAGCAGTTGGTCCCGAACACGGGAGCGACGACCACGTGCAGCTCCATGGCGACCACCGTAGCCGGTGCCCGCCGGCCCCGTCCGTGCCGTCCACAGGGCGCCGTGACGGCTCTCGAGCGGTTGACCCCGGTGCCGCGCCCTAGACTGTGCGCACGCGCGGTCGGCCCGCGCGCGGGCACGGCCCGCACCCGGCAGGTACGGCAGGCACGGCACGAGGAGGACGACCGACGGTGGCGCCCAGCAAGCGCGAACGCGACTACGCCCGCAAGCGCCAGGAGAAGTGGGACGAGCGTCGGCGCGCCCGGAAGGACCGGCAGCGCCGGATCGGCGTGATCATCGCCATCGGCGCGATCCTCGCCCTGGTGGCCGGCGGCGCCGTCGTCGCCGGGCTGTCGTCCTCGTCGTCGGAACCCGCAGCGATCGCGACCCCCGGGACCGAGCCCGCCGGCGGCGCCTGCCCGCCCGGCTCCACCGAGGCACGCGACGGCGGCGACCTGCCCGACCCGTCGGTCGCCGAGGACCGCACGTGGACCGCCGCCCTGGACCTGTGCGTCGACGGTGCCGCCGAGACCGTCCGGCTCGAGCTCGACGGGGCAGCGGCACCGCAGGCCGTCGCCAGCTTCGTCGCGCTGGCCCAGCAGGGCTACTTCGACGACACGTCGTGCCACCGCCTCACCACGCAGGGCATCTACGTGCTCCAGTGCGGCGACCCCACGGCCACCGGCACCGGTGGGCCCGGGTACTCGTTCGGACCGGTGGAGAACGCCCCGGAGGACGACGTCTACCCGGCCGGCACGCTCGCCATGGCCCGTCGCGGCGGGGACGCCGCCTCGATGGGCTCGCAGTTCTTCCTGGTGTACCAGGACTCGACCATCCCGTCCGACGCAGTCGGCGGGTACACGGTGTTCGGCACCGTGTCGTCCGGCCTGGACGCCGTCCAGGCAGTCGCTGACGCGGGCACGGCCGAGGGATCCGGAGACGGCTCCCCCGTCAGCCCCGTCATCATCGAAGGAGTGGAGACCCAGTGAGCGAGAGCACCCCCGGCTCGACCGGCCCCGAGGACGTCGAGGTCGCCGCCGAGCAGGCGCAGGCCGAAACTCCTCCCCCCGAGCCCGAGCCGGCTCCCGGACCGGAGACCGAGGCGGCCGACGGGGCCCCCGCCCCGGCCACCGAGACCGCCGGTGACACCCCGGCCACCAAGACCGCCGGTGACGCCCCGGCCGCGGAGTCGACCACGACCTCCCCGAGCCCCGCCCGTCCCCGGCCCGCCAAGCCGGCGCCTCCGCGGCCGGGAGTGCCCAAGCCGTCGGCGATCCGTCCGCAGGCGGCCACGCCCCGCACCGCGCCGAAGCCCGCCGCGGCCGCGGTCGTGCCACCCGTGGCCGACGACGCCGAGGCCGTCGCCGCAGCGGCGGCGTTCGGCCGCGTGGACGACGACGGCACCGTCTACGTCCGGGAGTCCGCGGGGGAACGCGCCGTGGGCCAGTACCCGGGTGTGTCCGGGGACGAGGCGCAGAGCCTGTACGTGCGCCGCTACCTGGACCTGGTCGCCAAGGTCGCCCTGTTCGAGGCTCGCCTCGGCAGCGCGGACCTGTCCGTCCGCGAGATCGACCAGACCCTGACGAAGCTGACCGAGGAGACCGCGGAGCCCGCCGCCGTCGGCGATCTCGACTCCCTGCGGGACCGGGTCGAACGGCTGCGCACCCAGGCCGCCGAGCGCCGTGCCGCGCTGGAGCGCGAGCGGGCCGCCGCCAAGGAGCGGGCCGTCGAGGCACGCACCGAGATCGTCGAGGCCGCCGAGAAGGTCGCGGCGACCGACCCGGCCAAGATGCAGTGGCGGCCGGCCGGCGAGGAGCTGCGAGCGCTGCTCGACCGCTGGAAGGAGTCGCAGCGCAACGGTCCGCGCATCGACAGGCCGACCGAGGAGGCGCTCTGGAAGCGGTTCAGCCACGCGCGTACCGCCTTCGACCGCGAGCGACGCCACTTCTTCGCCGAGCTCGAGCAGCGCAACAGCGAGGCCAAGGCGGTCAAGGAGAAGCTCGTCGCCGAGGCCGAGGCCGTGCAGCACTCCACGGACTGGGGGGCCACGTCGGGTGTCTACCGCGACCTCATGGCCCGGTGGAAGGCGGCCGGACGCGCCAACCGCAAGGACGACGACGCGCTGTGGGCGCGGTTCCGCGCCGCACAGGACGTCTTCTTCGGCGCCCGGGACGCGGCCAACGCCGAGATCGACGCCGAGTACGGCGAGAACCTCAAGGTCAAGGAGGCGCTGCTGGTCGAGGCGGAGGGACTGCTCCCGGTCACGGACCTCGCGGCCGCCAAGGAGGCGCTGCGGGGTATCCAGGACCGCTGGGAGGACGCCGGCAAGGTGCCTCGGGGTGACCTGCAGCGCGTCGAGGGGCGGATGCGGGCCGTCGAGAGCGCGGTGCGTGACGCCGAGGACGCGAAGTGGAAGCGGACGAACCCCGAGACGCAGGCGCGCGCCGAGGGCGCGGCCGCGCAGCTCGAGGACGCGATCTCGGGTCTGGAGGCGGATCTCGCCGCCGCGCAGAAGTCCGGTGACCAGCGCACGGTCGAGGAGCTGACCACGGCGATCGCCGCACGTCGCGCCTGGTTGGAGCAGGTCGTCAAGGCGGCCGAGGACTCCCGGGGCTGACCCGACCGCTGTGGACGGCCGAGGCCGTCCACAGCAGGTCGCCCGGCTGCCGGGCGCGGGGGTCCGGCGCGCTAGGTTCGGTGGACGTCCGAGCTCGCCGCCCGCGGAGGCCACCATGTCCGTCCTCGTCCCCGAACGGCCCCTGCGCGACCTGGTCGCCGGTCCGCCGTCGCCGCGGTCGGTGCTGCGACCGCCCGACGTCGGTGGGACGGCTGCCTGGCAGGTGCTGGTGCGCGACGGCGCGGTCCGTGTCCTGCGGGGCGACGCCGGGTGCCGGCCCGACGTCGTCGTCGGCCCCGCGCTGCGCGCCGGTCTGGTGGCGTCCGAGGTGCCGACCGGCGCCGTCGTGACCGGCCGCACGGCCGTCTGGATCCACACGGGCGCCGGCGACGGCGAGCACCTGGACCTGACCTGCGCGGCCGGGCGGCACCGGCCGGACCGGCCGGTGGGTGCCAGGCTGTGGCAGTCTCCGCTGCTCGCGGCGGACACCGTCGTCATCGCCGGCGCACCCGTCACCGTTGCCGAGCGCACCGCCGTCGAGCTCGCCCTGCACGACGACGACCCGGTGCGGTTGCTCGTCGCCCTGGCGCAGCACGGCACGGACCTCGACCGCGTCCGGCGCCGGCTCGAGCTGCGGCACCGCGCGGTCGGTCGACCGCGGGCCCGGCGTCACCTCGAGGCGGCGCGAGAAGCGCTCGGGCCGACGCCGGCGACACCGCGCGCACGAGCCCGCGGCCAGGCGTAACGTGACCGGCATGGCCACCTCGAAAGCCGTCGAGCTGGACGTCGGCGACCGCACCGTCCGGGTGTCCAGTCCCGACCGGGTCGTGTTCCCCGATCTGGGCGTGACCAAACGACAGGTCGTGGAGTACTACCTCGCGGTGGGCGACGGCATCCTGGGCGCCCTGCTGGACCGCCCCACGACGCTGGAACGGTGGCCCCGGGGCGTGTTCGAGGGTGCGGTCATGGCCACCCGGAGCGACTCCCACGGCGACGCCTTCTACCAGAAGCGGGTCCCGAAGGGTGCACCCGACTTCGTGCGCACCGCGCGGATCGCGTTCCCGTCCGGACGGACCGCCGACGAGGTGGCGCCGCACGAGCTGGCCGTGGTGGCCTGGGCGGCGCAGCTCGGCACCCTCACCTTCCACCCCTGGCCCGTGCGGCGGGACGACGTCGAGTCCGTCGACCAGCTGCGCATCGATCTGGACCCGCAGCCGGGCACCGACTACGCCGACGCGGCACAGGTCTCGCTCACGCTGCGGGAGGTGCTCGACGAGCTCGACCTGACCGGCTGTCCCAAGACCTCGGGTGGCCGCGGGCTGCACGTGTTCGTCCCGCTGCAACCCCGGTGGTCGTTCCAGCAGGCACGGCGCGCCACGATCGCCGTCGGGCGGGAGCTGGAGCGCCGTCTGCCGCAGCGCGTGACCACCAGGTGGTGGAAGGAGGAACGCGGGGAGAAGATCTTCGTCGACTACAACCAGATGGCCCGGGACCGGACGATCGCCTCGGCCTACTCCCTGCGCCCCAACCGTCGAGCCACCGTGTCCACGCCGCTGACATGGGACGAGGTCACCGAGGTCCATCCCGACGACTTCACGATCGCGACCGTGCCGGACCGGTTCGCCGAGCGCGGCGACCTGTTCGCGACGCTGCGCTCCGACCGCGACCCGGCGTCGAACTGCTCGCTGGAGCCCGCGCTGGCGCTCGCGCACCGTGACGAGGAGGAGCACGGGCTCGGTGACCTGCCGTACCCGCCCGAGTACCCCAAGCAGCCCGGTGAGCCGAAACGCGTCCAGCCGAGCCGTGCCAAGGCCGACGGGGGCAGCTGACGGCTCAGGCCCGCCGGTAGCCCAGGTAGACCGCCCCGTCGGCGAAGCGGCGGCTGTCCACCAGCGCCAGCGCCGTGTGCATGCCCTCCGGCAGCGCGTGCAGCCCGCCACCGAGCACCTGGGGAAGCACGAACAGGTCGATCTCGTCGACCAGCCCCTCCCGCAGCGCGTCGGCGGCCGTCGTCGGCCCGGAGACCTCGACGACGCCGTCCGTCGCCGCGACGATCTGGGCCAGCCGGTCCACGGTCAGGCGCGGTTCGAGCGTCGTCCGGGGCGCCGACACGCTGCCGAGCGAGTCGGAGCACACGATCTTGTCGGTCGCTGCCCACAGGCCGGCGAACTCCTCCTCCACGGCAGAACCCGCCGGCCAGTCGTCCCAGACGCGCAGGGTGGCGTACATCCGTCGGCCCATCACGAGCGTGCGCGCCGCGCGGAACCGCCCGTTGACGAAGGCGTGCATCTCGTCGCTCGGCGCGCTCCATCCGATGTTCCCGGCGGCGTCCGTCACCCGGCCGTCGAGCGAGCACGTCATCCCGAACCTGAGCGTTCCCATGCCTCTACCGACCTCCCGCGGCCACCGGACTCATCGCTCGTGCGTCCCGGGCGCACCGGGCAGCAGGGCCGCCAGGTCGTAGCCCACGGGCTCGGCGAGCTGGGCATAGGTGCACGACGACGGATCGCGGTCCGGGCGCCACCGCTTGAGCTGCGCCGTGTGCCGGAAACGGTCACCCTCCATGTGGTCGTACCCGACCTCGAGCACCCGTTCGACCCGCAACGGGGTGAACGACAGGTCCTTCCCCGCGCTCCAGCGGGACTGTGCTCCGGGCCGCCGCTCCCCCGCCGTGCCGTCCGCGACCGCGGGGTCGTGCCAGTCCGCCCACGGGTGCTCCGCCGCGCCGCCCGTGCCGGGCTGCACGACGAGGGGTGCGAGCTCGTCGTACAGACTCGCCCGCCGCGCGGCGGAGAACGACGCCGCCACGCCCACGAACTGCAACGATGACGCCGGTCCCGCGGCCTCGTCGCGGTACAGGCCGAGCAGGAGCGACCCGACGAGCGGCCGCTGCGCCGTCGACGCCTTGTGCTCACGCAGGCCCGCCAGGACGACGTCGGCCGTCCGGGCGTGCTTGATCTTGAGCCAGCCGCGCTTGTTCGGCTGGTACGGGGCGTCGGCAGGCTTCGCGACCACGCCGTCCAGCCCGGCCCCCTCGAACGACTCGAACCACTGCCGAGCGGTGCCGGCGTCGGGGGTGCGGGGCGTGGCGTGCACCTGCGGACCGGACAGCTCCATGCCGTCGAGCACCCGGAGCCTCTCGATCAGGGGACGGTCGGTGAGGTCGTCGTCGTCGAGCGCGAGGACGTCGAAGACGACCAGGCTGGCGGGCGTCTCGCTCGCGAGCCGGCGGACCCGGGACTCGGCCGGGTGGATGCGCTGGCTCAGGCTGTCGAAGTCGAGGTGGGCGGCGTCCTGCCCGTCCGCACCCGGACGGGCCAGCACGATCTCGCCGTCGACCACACACCGTCGCGGTAGCGCCGTCAGCACGGCCTCGACGATCTCCGGGAAGTAGCGCTGCATCGGCCGGCAGCTGCGCGAGTCGATCCTGACGTCGTCGCCGTCGCGGTACACGACCGCCCGGAAGCCGTCCCACTTCGGCTCGTAGACCCAGCCCGCGGCGTCGCCGGGCTGATCAGGCACCGTCGCCACCGAGCGTGCCAGCATCGGACGGACGGGTGACTCGATCGGCAGGCTCATGGGAGCGAACCTAGCCCTCCGCCCGGAACGTCGCCCGCCGTCACGACCCGACCGGTGCCTCCTGCGCCGTCGAGCCGACCTCGGAGGCCTTCGTGCCGGTGATGCGGTAGACGTCGAACACACCGTCGATCTTGCGTGCGGCGGCGAGCACCTGCTGCAGGTGGGCCGGCTCGGCCATCTCGAAGACGAACCGCGAGATCGCGATGCGGTCGGTCGACGTGGAGACCGTCGCCGACAGGATGTTGACGTGATGGTCGGACAGCACGCGCGTGACGTCCGACAGCAGCCGGGAGCGGTCGAGCGCCTCCACCTGGATCTGCACGAGGAACATCGTGTTCGCCCCGTTCGTCCAGGAGACGTCGACGATCCGTTCCGGCTGCGAACGCAGCTGGGCGATGTTCGCGCAGTCCTGGCGGTGCACGCTCACCCCGGCGCCGCGGGTCACGAACCCGAGGATCTCGTCCCCGGGCACCGGGGTGCAGCACTTGGCGAGCTTGACCCAGACGTCCTCCACGCCCTTGACCGCGACCCCCGGGTCCCCGGTCGAGCGCGAGCGGCGGGCGGAGTGGCCGGGCCGGGCGGCCTCGGCGGTGTCCTCGGCGGTGCCGTCCTCGCCGCCGAGCGACTTCACCAGCGACTCGACGACGTGCTGGGCCGAGACGTTGTTCTCCCCCACCGCGGCGTACAGCGCCGAGACGTCGTCGTAGTGCAGCTCGTTGGCGAGACCCACCAGGGTCTCGTGGCTCAGCAGGCGCTGGATCGGCAGGTTCTGCTTGCGCATCGCCTTGGTGATCGCGTCCTTGCCGCGCTCGATCGCCTCCTCGCGGCGCTCCTTGGTGAACCACTGACGGATCTTGTTGCGCGCCCGCCCGGACTTCACGAAGTTCAGCCAGTCGTGCGACGGTCCCGCCGTATCGGCCTTCGAGGTCAGGACCTCGACGACGTCGCCGTTCTGCAGCGGGGAGTCGAGCGGCACGAGGCGGCCGTTGACGCGCGCGCCCATGGTGCGATGACCCACCTCGGTGTGCACCGAGTAGGCGAAGTCCACCGGGGTGGCCCCGGCGGGCAGCGCCATGACCTCGCCCTTGGGCGTGAAGACGTAGACCTCTGCGGCGCCGATCTCGTAGCGCAGCGAGTCGAGGAACTCCCCGGGGTCGGCCGTCTCCCGCTGCCAGTCCACGAGCTGACGCAGCCACGCCATGTCGTTGGCCCGCGGGTCCTTCGGCGCCGCCTTGCCGGTACGCTCCTTGTACTTCCAGTGCGCCGCGACGCCGTACTCGGCCCGCCGGTGCATGTCGTGCGTGCGGATCTGGATCTCGACCGGCTTGCCGCCCGGACCCACGACCGTCGTGTGCAGCGACTGGTACATGTTGAACTTGGGCATCGCGATGTAGTCCTTGAACCGGCCGGGTACCGGGTTCCACCGCGCGTGCAGCGCGCCGAGCGCCGCGTAGCAGTCGCGCACCGAGTCCACCAGGACACGCGTGCCGACCAGGTCGTAGATCTCCGCGAAGTCGTGGCCGCGCACGATCATCTTCTGGTAGATCGAGTAGTAGTGCTTGGGACGGCCGGTGACCGTCGCGCGGATCTTGGCGCCCCGCAGGTCGGCCGAGATCTGCTCGCGCACCACGCCGAGGTATTCCTCGCGGGCCGGGGCGCGCTCGGCCACGAGATGGACGATCTCGTCGTACACCTTCGGGTAGAGCGTCTGGAAGGACAGGTCCTCCAGCTCCCACTTGATCGTGTTCATCCCGAGCCGGTGCGCCAGCGGGGCGTAGATCTCCAGCGTCTCGCGAGCCTTGCGCGACGCCGAGGCCCCGGAGACGTACTTCCACGTGCGGGCGTTGTGCAGCCGGTCGGCGAGCTTGATGACCAGCACGCGGATGTCCTTGGCCATCGCCACGACCATCTTGCGCACGGTCTCGGCCTGGGCCGCGTCGCCGTAGGTCACCTTGTCGAGCTTGGTGACGCCGTCCACCAGCATCGCGATCTCGCTGCCGTAGTCGGCCGTGAGGTCGTCCAGGGAGTACTCGGTGTCCTCCACCGTGTCGTGCAGCAGCGCGGCCGCCAGGGTCGCACCGTCGAACCCCAGCTCGGCGAGGATCGTCGCGACGGCCACCGGATGGGTGATGTACGGGTCGCCCGACTTGCGCTGCTGACCACGGTGGGCGTCCTCGGCCGTGGCGTAGGCCCGCTCGAGCACGCTCAGGTCGCTCTTGGGATGATTGGTGCGCACGGCCTGCAGCACCGGCTCCAGGGCGGGCGTGCTCACGGGGGCGCCACGCACCCCCAGCCGTACCAGACGGTTGCGCACCCGGTTGCCCGTCCCGGACGGCCGGGGCGCGTCCGCGGCACTCCTGACCTGCATGTCGTCGCTCACGGGCACCTCCTTCGACCAGCGTCCAGCGGACGTCCGGGAGGGCAAGTCTACGACTCCACGCGCAGCAGGGTCTCGACCGTCCGCCCGGCGAGCCGCTCGCGGCCGCCGAGCGCCGCGAGCTCCATCAGGAACGCGAGCCCCGCCACCAGGCCGCCGCACCGTTCGACGAGCCGGACGGCCGCCTGTGCCGTGCCCCCGGTGGCGAGCACGTCGTCCACCACCAGAACACGCGCACCGGGGGTCAGTGTTCCCGCCGAGAGCTCGATGGAGGCCGACCCGTACTCGAGCTCGAACGCCTCGCTCTCCACCGGCGGGGGGAGCTTGCCGGCCTTGCGCAGCGGGACGAACCCGACGCCCAGGCGGGTCGCGAGCGGCGCACCGAGCAGGAACCCGCGAGCCTCCATCCCGACCACGACGTCGACCGCGTCCGTGTCGGCCTCCACGAGCCGGGCGAAGGCCTCGACGACGTCGCGCAACGCGGCACCGTCCGCCAGCAGGGGCGTGATGTCGCGGAACACGACCGGAGGGTGCGGGTAGTCCGGGACGTCGCGGATGAGCGACCGGATCTCGGCCGCGCGGACGGGACCGAGCCCGTCCAGCGCGACCGAGGAGATGTCGTCACCCCCGAAGGGTGTCGTCATCGGCCGCTGCGCCGACGCCGCGGCTGGGCCGCGGTCCCCTGGTGGTGGCCCGGGATGAGCTGTGCCCGGCCGGCGGCCGCCGCGGCCAGCTCGGCGTCGTGGCCGCCCGAGGCGGCCAGCGTCGCGCGCTCGGTGAGGACGCGCTGCGTGTGCTCGCGGTACTTGGGCTCCCGCTCGCGCAACGACACGTCCAGCGGCGTCGCCAGGAAGATCGACGACGCCGCGCCCACTGCGATACCGACGAACAGCGACAGCGACAGGTCACGCAGCGTGCCGGCCCCCAGCCACAGCGCACCGAGGAACAGGATGCCCGCGACCGGCAGCAGCGCCACCACCGACGTGTTGATGGAGCGCACCAGGGTCTGGTTGACCGCCAGGTTGGCCCGCTCGGAGTACGTGCTCCGGGACTGCTCCAGCACGCCGGTCGTGTTCTCGCGGACCTTGTCGAAGACGACCATCTTGTCGTACAGCGAGAAGCCGAGGATGGTCAGGAAGCCGATGATCGTGGACGGCGTGACCTCCCAGCCGATCAGCGCGTACACGCCCGCCGAGATGAGCAGGTCGCACAGCATCGCCACGATGCCGGCCACCGACATCCGCCAGGCGCGGAAGTAGATCGCCATGAACCCCGCGGCGAGCAGGACGAACACGACGACGCCCCACAGGGCGCGCTCCGAGACCGCCGCGCCCCAGGTCGGGCCGACGAACGAGGCGTCGACGTCGGCCGGGTCCACTCCGTAGCCTGCGGCCAGCGCGTCGACGACGGCCGCCTCTTCGTCGCCCTCCACCTGCGAGGTCTGCACACGCACCGAGTCGCCGCCGACCACGGCCACCCGCGGCTCGTCGTCGGGCAGCACCTCGTCGACGGCGTCGATCGCCACCGACTGCTCGGTGGTGGTCGCCTGGTTGACGGTGAACTCCGAACCGCCCCGGAAGTCGATGCCGAGCACGAGGCCCTTCGTCGACAGGATGAGGATCGAGGCCAGGCCGAGAACGCCGACGATCGAGAACCAGACGCGCCGCCGGGGCACGATCGGGTAGGAGCGGCGACCCGTGTACAGGTCGTTGCCCCACTGGGCGAAGGTCATGCTGCCGGCCATCAGCGGCTCTCCTCGTTCTCGCCGGACACGGCGTCGTCGATGCGTCGGCCCACCGCCCCGGGATCGTCCCCGGGTCCGTCGTCGGAGGCCGCCGCGGCCTTGCGCTCGGCGGCACGCCGCTCCGCGATCGTCAGGCGACGACCGGAGTCGTCGGTGGTCGCGGCGGGCCGCGGACCGACGGCACCCGCCAGGGCGGGCTCGGGCTCCGGCACGTCGACCGTCGTGCCCGTGGGCTCCGCGGTCTCGACCCGCCCGGCGCCCTTGTACCGGACCCCGCCGCTGGCGCGCAGACGCTCCGGGGAGAGCCCGGACCACGGGTGCCCGTCGCGGAAGAACGGCACCTTCGTCAGCAGCTGCAGCATCGGGTGGGTGAACCAGAAGACCACGGCGATGTCGATCACCGTCGTCAGGCCGAGCGTGAAGGCGAAGCCCTGCACACCGCCGACGGCCAGGAAGTACAGCACGACCGCCGAGATCAGCGTCACCGACTTGGCGGCCAGGACGGTCCGCTTGGCGCGCCGCCAGCCGCGCTCGACGGCCATGGACATGGATCGCCCGTCACGCATCTCGTCCCGGATGCGTTCGAAGTACACGATGAACGAGTCGGCGGTGAACCCGATCGCCACGATCAGACCCGCGACGCCGGCCAGCGAGAGCCGGTAGTCGATGCCCCAGGAGAGCAACGCGATCGAGACGTAGGTGACCAGTCCCGCGATGAGCAGCGAGCCCACCGTCACGAGACCGAGCGTGCGGTACTGGAAGAGCGAGTACACGACGACCAGGGCCATGCCCACCAGACCGGCGAGCAGGCCGTTGCGGAGCTGCTCGGAACCGAGGGTCGCCGAGATCGTCTCCTGGCTCTGCACCTCGTAGGCGATCGGCAGCGAGCCGAAGCTCAGCTGGTTGGCCAGCGTGGCGGCCGAGTCCCGCGTGAAGCTGCCCGAGATCTGCGGGTTGCCGTCGGTGATGATGACGCCGGGGTCGAGCGAGGGCGCCGAGACCACCAGGCCGTCGAGCACGATCCCGAACTGGTTGCGGGGCGACTCGAGGCCCTGCAGGCGCTCGGTGGTCGCGGCGAACTCCTTGGTGCCCTCGGAGTCGAGCTCGATGAAGACGCCCCACTCGTTGGTGACCGAGCCGTTCGGCCCCGGGACCAGGCCGGAGCTCGCGGTGGTGATGTGGGTGCCGTCGACCTCCATCGGGCCGAGGACGTACTTCAGCAGGCTGCCGTCGTTGGAGCAGGTGACCAGGACCTGGTCGGGGTCGTCACCGCCCCCGCCGACGAGGTTCGCCGGGTCGGTGCAGTCCAGCGCGTCGAACTTCTCCTGCACCGCCGGGGTGATCTGCGCGAGGTCCGAGGGGTCGGTCGGGTCGACGTCGGCGGCCTCCTCGGCGATCTTGGCGTCGAGCTCGTCCATGTCCGGGGTGGCGGATCCCTCCGAGGTGTCGGAGCCCTCGTCGCCGCCCTTCTTGGCGTCGCCGTTCTCGCCGTCGCCGGACGCGTCGTCGCCGGCCTCCGGGGAGGCCGCGTCCGTCGACTCGTCCGGCGGCAGCCCGACGTCGTAGGTCAGCACGGGGCGGAAGCGCAGCTGCGCCGGCTGGGACACCAGGTCGATCGTGGACTGGTCGACCTCACCCGGGATGCTGACGACGATGTTCTCGCCGCCCTGGTTGACGATCTCCGCCTCGACGACGCCGGACGAGTCGATCCGCTGCCGGATCACGTTGATGGACTCGTCGATCGCCTCGTCGGTGATCTCCGAACCGTCCGTCGACTCCGGGGTCAGGATGACCTGGGTCCCACCCTGCAGGTCGAGCGCCAACCCGGGGGCCAGACTCGCTCCCCCGGGGTTCTCGTCGGTCTTGGGATCGAGGTACGTCCCCGCGACGAGCGCCACGAACGGCAGCACCATCGACAGGAGTGCGAAGACCACGAGCGTGCGTACCGGACGCGAGCGCCGCGTGCTGGAGTTGGCCACTTGGTTCTCTTCCGTAGTGCGCGCCGCCGCCATGGCGGACGCGTGATGGCGGCGGACCGGTCAGTACCGGCCGCCGCGATGGGTCACTTGTCCTCGGTGTCGCCGTTCTCCCGACGCTTGTTCTCCTGGTACTCCCGCTGGGCGGTGTCCAGGCCCGAGAGGTCGTCCGGAACGTCGACGTCACCGTCTGCGGAGGCGATGCTACCTGCATCCGAGGTGTCGTCCGCCACCCCGGTCACGTCGTCCGCGACGGAGGTGTCCGTCCGCTTGGCGATCGCGGCGCGCAACCACCGCGTCTGCGCGCCGGGCGTGGACTCGATCGTGACGATGTCGGCTTCCTCGTCGACGTCGACCACCGTGCCGACCATGCCGGAACCCGTCATGACCTCCTGCCCCGGCTCGAGGGAGGAGCGGAACTCCGCCTGCTGCTTCTGCTGCTTGCGCGTGCGCGAGCTCATGAAGATCATGAGTGCGGCGAGCACGCCGAAGAGGATGATGAGTTCCACGTGGGTTCAGTCCTTCGTTCCGAGGGGTTGCGGGATCGTCCTTCACAGTCTAGGTGCCGCGTGGCGGACCTAGGCCTCGTCGAACAACGTCCGCGACCCGCGCGAGGTTCCCGGTTCCACGGTCGGCGCCCCGGACGCCCAGGTGCCCGGCGGCGGTTCGAGCCCCAGGTGCTCCCAGGCGTCGGCCGTCGCGACGCGTCCGCGAGGGGTCCGGGCCACCAGCCCCTCGCGCACCAGGTAGGGCTCGGCCACGGTCTCGACCGTCTCGCCCTCCTCCCCCACCGTCATGGCCAGGGTCGTCAGCCCGACGGGGCCGCCGGCGAACCGGCGGCACAACGCCTCCAGGACCGCGCGGTCGAGCCGGTCCAGCCCGATCGGGTCCACCTCGTAGACCTCCAGGGCCGCGCGCGCCGCCCGCAGGTCCAACGACCCGTCGCCACGCACCTGTGCCCAGTCCCGCACGCGCCGCAGCAACCGGTTGGCGATCCGCGGCGTGCCCCGCGAGCGCCCGGCGATCTCGTGGGCGGCCTCGTGCCGGATCTCGACGCCGAGGAGCGCGGCCGAGCGCAGCACCACCCGCTCCAGCTCGCCCGCCGAGTAGAAGTCGAGGTGCCCGGTGAAACCGAACCTGTCGCGCAGCGGCGCGGGGAGCAACCCGGAGCGCGTCGTCGCGCCGACCACGGTGAACGGTGGCAGCGCCAGCGGGATCGCGCTGGCCCCGGCGCCCTTGCCGACCACGACGTCGACCCGGAAGTCCTCCATCGCGACGTAGAGCAGCTCCTCGGCCGGGCGGGCGAGGCGGTGGATCTCGTCGATGAAGAGCACCTCCCCCTCCTCCAGGGAGGACAGGACGGCGGCCAGGTCGCCGGCGTGCTGGATCGCCGGACCGCTGGTGACCCGCAACGACGTGCCCAGCTCGGAGGCGATGATCATCGCCAGCGTCGTCTTGCCCAGTCCCGGCGGACCGGAGAGCAGGACGTGGTCCGGCGCGGCGTCACGGCCGAGCGAGGCCTGCAGCACGAGCGAGAGCTGGTCGCGGACCACCTGCTGGCCGACGAAGTCGTCGAGCCGCTTCGGGCGCAGCGCCGCCTCGGCCGCGCGCTCGACCTCGTCGGCGCCCGCCCCCACGAGGCGGCCGCCGAGCTCCTGCGGATCGATCTCGCCCTCAGCCACGAGGGCCCAGCCGTCGCAGGGCGGCACGCAGCGTGGCGGGGACCTCGGCCTCGACCACGACGTCGGACCCGGCCTCGGCGAGCACCTTGCCGACCGCGTCCTCGGCCACCTTCGCCGACCAGCCCAGCCCGACGAGGGCCTCCACGACGTGGCCGCGACCGTCCGGCACCGCCGCCGCGTGCGGGACCGAGGAACCGCCGTCGGGCGCCGGAGCGGCGAGCTTGCCGGACAGCTCGAGCACGATGCGCTGCGCGCTCTTGGCCCCGATCCCGGGCACGCGGCGCAGCACCGCGGTGTCCTCCGCGTCGATGGCGCGGCGCAGGGCGTCCGGCGTCAGCACCGCCAGCATCGCCAACGCGATCCGTGGGCCGACGCCGGAGACGGACTGGGCGACCTCGAAGACCTCGCGCTCGTCGGCCTCCGCGAACCCGTAGACCGTCATCGAGTCCTCGCGGACGACGAGCGTGGTGTGCAGCCGGACGTCCTCCCCCACGCGCAGCCCGGCGAGGGTCGCCGGTGTGGCGTGCACGAGATAGCCGACCCCGCCGACGTCGAGCACGGCGCGGTCCAGCGACACCTGAGCGACCGTGCCGGTCAGGGATGCGATCACCGGGGCGACTCCTTTCCTCGAACATCCGTACGGTACCGCGACGAGGTCTGGGCGCGGCGTTCCGCCGCCGCCCAGGCGCGTTGCGCCGGGGTCACCTGGTGCCGGTCACCGCCCTGCAGCGCGCCCGCCGGCCGCCACAGGTGCGTGATCGCCAGGGCCAGGGCGTCGGCGGCGTCGGCCGGCTGCGGCGCGCTCGGCAGCCGCAGGATGTTCGCCACCATGCGCTGCACCTGCTCCTTGCCGGCACGCCCCGATCCGGTCACCGCGGCCTTGACCTCGCTCGGGGTGTGCAGCGCGACCGGGACGCCCCGTCGGGCGGCCGCGACCATGGCCAGACCCGCGACCTGGGCGGTCCCCATCACGGTGCCGCGGTTGTTCTGGGCGAAGACGCGTTCCACGGCCACGACGTCCGGCGTGTGCTCGGTGAGCCACGTCTCCAGACCCTCGGAGATCCGCAGCAGGCGGAGGTCGGTGCTCGTCTCCGGCGACGACGTCAGGACGCCGACGCCCACCAGCTCGGCCCGGCGCCCGGACAGGGAGTCGACCACCCCGACACCGCACCGGGTCAGTCCCGGATCCACTCCCAGCACACGCACGGCGTCACTGTCTCACGCAGGACCGACACCGGCTCCGAGGCGCGCGCGGGCGAGAGAGTCCACGGTCGAACCGACCCTGCGCTGCGCTCCGGCTCAGTCCTCGGACACACGGTCGGACCGACCCTGCGCTCCGCTGCGGGCGAGCTGCCTCGTCCCTCGGCCCTCACCCTGCGCTGCGCTCCGGCTCAGTCCTCCGACACACGATCGGACCGACCCTGCGCTGCGCTCCGGCTCAGTCCTCGGTGTCGAGGGCGGCCATGACCTCGTCGGAGGCGTCGAAGTTCGCGTAGACGTTCTGCACGTCGTCGCTGTCCTCGAGCGCGTCGATGAGGCGCATGATCTTGCGTGCGCCCTCGACGTCGACCTCCACCTGCATGGAGGGGTGCCAGATCGAGTCGGCGGAGTCGTACTCGATCCCGGCCGCCACGATCGCCGATCGCACGTCCACCAGGTCCGTGGCCTCCGAGAGCACCTCGATGTAGTCACCGAGGTCGGTGACCTCCTCCGCCCCGGCGTCCAGGGCGGCGAGCATCACGTCGTCCTCGGTGACGCCGTCGGCCTTCGGCACGACGACCAGGCCCTTGCGGGAGAACAGGTACGACACCGAGCCCGGGTCGGCGAGGTTGCCGCCGTTGCGCGTGAAGGCGGTGCGCACCTCGGCCGCGGCACGGTTCTTGTTGTCGGTGAGGCACTCCACCAGGACGGCGATGCCGTTGGTGCCGTAGCCCTCGTACATGATCGTCTGGTAGTCGACGGCGTCGGCGCCCTCGCCCGACCCGCGCTTGAGCGCACGATCGATGTTGTCGTTGGGGACCGACGACTTCTTCGCCTTCTGGATGGCGTCGAACAGGGTCGGGTTGCCGGCCGGGTCACCGCCTCCGGTGCGGGCGGCGACCTCGATGTTCTTGATCAGCTTCGCGAAGAGCTTGCCGCGCTTGGCGTCGATCGCCGCCTTCTTGTGCTTGGTCGTGGCCCACTTCGAGTGACCGGACATGGCCTGACTAACTCCTTCGCGATGCGGTGGCTTCACGGACGAACAGCGCGTGCACGCGAACGTCCCCGGTCATCTCCGGGTGGAACGCGGTGGCCAGCAGCCGTCCGGAACGAACTGCCACGATCCTACCGGCGGCGTCGCCGAGTCCCGCGCCGTCGGTGGAACGCTCCGGGATCCGGGCCAGGACCTCGACGTCGGGGCCCACGTCCTCGACCCACGGTGCCCGGATGAACACGGTCCGGACCGGACCGCCTCCGGCGTCGCCGGAGACGCCGACGACGTCGAGGTCCGCCTCGAAGGAGTCGACCTGGCGCCCGAACGCGTTGCGGCGCACGGTGACGTCCAGGCCACCCAGGGTCTGCTGACCCTCGATCGAACCCAGGACGCGGTCGGCGAGCAGGATCATGCCGGCGCACGACCCGTACACGGGCAGGCCCTCCGCGACGGCGCGGCGCAGGGGGTCGCGCAGCTCGAACAGGCGCAGCAGCTTGTCGATGGTCGTGGACTCGCCCCCGGGCAGCACCAGCCCGTCGACGGCCTCCAGCTCGGCCGCGCGGCGGACGGGCACGGCGCGCGCGCCGGCCGCCTCGAGCGCGGTCACATGGGCACGGACGTCACCCTGCAGGGCGAGGACTCCGATCGTCGTGGTCACCGGCGCAGTCTAGGCACCCGCGGCGAGACGCCCGGACCGGTGCCCGGGCCGACATTGATAGCCTCCCGTGGTGCCCGCACCAGATCCTCGCCGCCCCGGAGTCCTCGAACCCGCACTGCGCAGCATCCGGTCCGGCACGTTCGGCATCGTCCCCCTCGCGCTCGCGGTCGGCGCCCTCACCGGCCTCGGGGCGATCGGCTTCCGCTGGCTGATCAGCCACGCGACCCTGCTGTTCAGCGGCACCACCGACGTCGCCGCGGCCGCGCCCGGGACGCACCCGACCCACCCCGGCCTGCCCTGGCTCGGCATCTGGTTCATCGTCCTGGCCCCCGTGGTCGGTGGGCTGATCTACGGCCCGTTGCTCCAGCGGTTCGCCCCCGAGGCCCGCGGCCACGGCGTGCCGGAGGTGATGCTGGCCGTCTCCCGCCACGGCGGACGCATCCGGCCCCGGGTGGCGGCGGTCAAGGCGCTCGCGTCGGCGATCTGCATCGGCTCCGGCGGCAGCGTGGGTCGGGAGGGACCGATCGTGCAGATCGGCTCGGCGCTGGGCAGCACCGTGGCGCAGGTGCTGCGGATGCCGATCGACCGCGTGCGCACCCTGGTGGCCGCCGGGGCCGCCGCCGGCATCGCCGCGACCTTCAACGCCCCGATCGCCGGCGTGCTGTTCGCGCTCGAGCTGATCCTGCGCGAGTTCTCCGCCCGGACGTTCGGCATCGTGGTCCTGTCGTCGGTCACGGCATCGGTCGTGGCCCGTGCCGCCGTCGGGTCCGAGGCGCTCGTGCAGATGCCGGCGCTCACGGTCGACGACGCGCGGACGTACCTGCTGTTCGCCCTGCTCGGCGTCGTGGCCGGTGCCGCGGGCGTCGGGTTCGTCAAGGTGCTGTACGCCGTCGAGGACCTGTGCGACAAGGTCTGGCGGGGGCCGGAGTGGGCTCGCCCGGCCGTGGGCGGCGTCCTGGTGGGGCTGATCCTGCTCGCCCTGCCGCAGCTGTACGGCGTCGGCTACCCGGCGCTCTCGGCCGGCGTCCACGGGGACTACGTCATCGGGTTCCTGCTGCTGCTCATGGTCGGCAAGCTCGTCGCCACGAGCCTGACGCTGGGCGTCGGCGGCTCCGGCGGCGTGTTCGCGCCGTCGCTGTTCGTCGGAGCGATGCTCGGTGCCGCGTTCGGCCAGGCGGCGAACGCGATCGCGCCCGACCTGGCGCCCTCGCCGGCCGCCTTCGCCGTCGTCGGCATGGGGGCGGTCTTCGCCGGGACGGCCCGCGCTCCCCTGACGGCGGTGGTCATGCTCTTCGAGCTGACCGGCGAGTACTCGATCATCCTGCCCCTGATGCTCGCGGTGGCGCTCGCCGCCGGGGTCAGCCACCTGCTCATGAGCCGGGACACGGTCTACACGCTCAAGCTGCGCCGGCGGGGGATCGAGCTCGACGAGCACCCGGCCGACAAGTCCCTGGCGAGCCGGTCGGTCCGCGAGGCCATGGAAGCGGCACCCCCCGTCGTCTCGACGTCGACGCCGCTGCCCCAGGCGGCCCAGCGCCTGCTGGCCAGCGGTCGCTCGTCGCTGCCCGTGGTCGACGACGGCGTCCTGGTCGGCCTGCTGCGGGCCGACCGCGCGGCGGACGCCCTCGAGTCGGACGACGAGGCCGGTGCGGCCACGGTGGAGCTGGTGGTGGACGACATCGCGCGCATCCCGGTGTCCGCCACGCTGCGCGACGGGCTCGAGGCGCTGCGCCACCGGCACGACGACGGCTCGGGCGGCGCCGTCGTGGACGACGCCGGCGCGGTGGTGGGCTGGCTCACGCACCACGCCGTGCTCACCGCGCTCACGGCGGGGGCGACGTCGGGCGCGGTCGCGGACCGCGGCTAGCGCACCGGGTCCTCGGACCCGGCCGTCTCGTCGTCGTGCTCGACGCCGAGCACCCGGACCGTGCCGTCCCAGCCGGCGGCGAGCTCCTCGACGACGTCCGGCAGGACGGTCGGGAACACCTCGAGCCCCTGGGAGCGCAGCTCGGCCGGGCTCATCCAGCGCATCTCGTCGAGCACGTCTCGCTCCTGCGCCGTCCAGCCGGCGTCCGAGGGCTCGTGCCCGTCGACGCGGGCCAGGAAGAAGACCTCGTCCTGGTGGCACGTCTCGGCGAAGAAGTGGAAGATCCCCGCGCGCGTCATGACCGGGCCCACCAGCTCCTCGGCGCTGAGGTGCAGTCCCGCCTCCTCGCGCGTCTCGCGCAGGGCCGCCGCGACGTCGGACTCCCCCGGGTCGATGCCGCCGCCCACGGTGAACCACCACGATCGGCCCGGGTCGTCGGCGTCGTGCCCGCGCACCAGCAGCACGCGGCCCGCGTCGTCCAGCAGGATGACGCGGGCCGCGCTGCGGTGGCGCAGGCCATCCTCGCCGAGCACCCAGTCGGGACCCAGCGAGGACGAACCGGCCGAGGACGTGCCGGAGGTCACCAACCGCGCTCCGCGAGGCGGACGGGCTCCGGCTCCTCGTCCACGTTGATGCCGACCATGGCCTCGCCGAGCCCGCGCGAGACCTTCGCGACGACGTCCGGGTCGTCGTGGAACGTGGTGGCCTGCACGATCGCCTTGGCACGCGCCGCCGGGTCCCCGGACTTGAAGATGCCGGAGCCGACGAACACGCCCTCCGCGCCGAGCTGCATCATCATCGCGGCGTCGGCCGGCGTGGCGATCCCGCCGGCGGTGAACAGCACGACCGGCAGCTTGCCGGTGCGCGCCACCTCGGCCACCAGCTCGTACGGGGCCTGCAGCTCCTTGGCCGCGACGAACAGCTCGTCGGTGGGCAGCGACGCCAACCGGCGGATCTGCTGGCGGATCTGACGCATGTGGGTGGTGGCGTTCGAGACGTCGCCCGTTCCGGCCTCGCCCTTGGAACGGATCATCGCCGCACCCTCGGTGATGCGGCGCAGCGCCTCACCCAGGTTCGTGGCGCCGCAGACGAACGGCACGGTGAAGGCCCACTTGTCGATGTGGTTGGTGTAGTCGGCCGGGGTCAGGACCTCGGACTCGTCCACGTAGTCCACACCGAGGGACTGCAGCACCTGCGCCTCGACGAAGTGGCCGATGCGCGCCTTGGCCATGACGGGGATGGAGACGGCGTCCACGATGCCGGTGATCATGTCGGGGTCGCTCATGCGGGCGACGCCCCCCTGGGCGCGGATGTCGGCCGGCACGCGCTCGAGCGCCATCACGGCGACCGCGCCCGCGTCCTCGGCGATCTTGGCCTGCTCCGGCGTGACGACGTCCATGATGACTCCGCCCTGGAGCATCTCGGCCATGCCGCGCTTCACGCGGGCGGTGCCCACCTCGCCGACGCCCGTCGTGGTGGCAGGTGTCCCGGTGGTCTCGCTCAACGCAACCTCACAGAAGTTCTGGGTGCACGGCCGGCGTCGATCGCCGCCGTGTCGGCGTGGTCCCACGCCGTACCCATCATCCTACGGTGGCTCAGGGCCGGTCGAGGGCGCCCGGCATCTGGTCGTCGAGCTCCACGGTGCGCGGCAGCGGGGCCCGGCCCGCCAGCCGCAGCCATCGCACCGGCCGGTGCCGACGAGCCCGCTGGGCCTGGGCGACGGCCTCGTTGTGGAATCGTCGCGCGAGCTGCGCCCGGTACCAGACCGAGGCCAGGTCCCCCAGGAGCTCGTCACCCGGTGGTGACGTCCGCAGCGCGGCCACCGACTCGGCGTCGTCGAGCACCGAGCGCAGCGTCACCGACAGCGCCGACTCGGCACGCTCGCGCTCCGGGGCCAGGCCGGTCAGCGCGAACGCCTCCGACGTCGACGGCCCGGCCTCGCCCAGGGGCCGCTCCGCCGCCGCGGACGTGGCGAACGCCGCGTCCGCCAGCAGCACCGCGCTGGCCGGGTCCAGCAGCCCCGAGGCCGCGAGGTCGACCGCCGTGCGCGCACGACGCTCGAGCTGGGCCTGGAGCGCGATGCGGGAGGCGACGACCTTGTGGTGCAACCGGTCCAGCCGCGAGGCCGCGACCCACACCACCCAGAGCGCGGCGCCCAGGATCAGGACCGCGAGGAGCGCGGACTCGGACCAGCTCATCGTTCACCCACGTCGGCCCGGGAGCGCTTGCCGATCAGCCACGCCGGGCGTTCGGCGCGCAGGTCCTGGCGGACCCGGCCGTCGCCGAGCGCCTCCCCGGCGGCGACGGACATCTCGTAGACGGCGAGCACCTGGTCGGTGACCGTCGACCAGTCGAAGTGCCGCACGAACCGGCTCGCGCGCTCGCGCCGTGCCTGGGTGTCCGCGGGATCGGCCAGCGCCGCCAGGACGGCCGCGGCCAGGTCGTCGGGCTCGCCGGTGCGGAACAGGCGCCCCGCGGCGCCGTCGTCGAGCACCCGACGGAAGGCTCCCAGGTCGCTGGCGACCACGCCGGTCCCGGCGCTCATGGCCTCCACGAGCACGATGCCGAAGCTCTCGCCGCCGGTCTGCGGGGCGACGTAGAGGTCTGCCGACCGCAGCAGGGCGGCCTTGTCGGCATCGCTGACCCCGCCGAGCCACTCCACCGAGCGTGCGTGCTCGCCCAGCGCGGCCTCGGCGGCAGCGCGTCCGGCGTCCCCGCGACCTGCGACGAGGAAGCGGGCGCCGGGCACGGACCGCAGGATGCGCGGTGCGGCCTCCGCGAGGACCTGCAGCCCCTTGCGCGGCTCGTCCAGCCGCCCGAGGAACGCGATGGTCGGGGCCTCGGACGTGCCCTGCCAGCGCGGGTCGGGGGCGACGTCGAACCCGTCGACGTACACCCCGTTCGGCACGACGACGGCGTCGCCCCCGAGGTGGTCGACCAGCGTGCGCCGGGCGTCCTCCGAGACGGCGATCCGCGCCGAGATCTTCTCCAGGGACTGACGCAGCAGCGGGAAGGCGACCTGCAGCGCGCGGGACCGCACCTGGGAGGTGTGGAACGTCGCCACCACGGGCCCGTGGGCGACCCACAGCGCCAGCATCGACACCGACGGTGTCATGGGCTCGTGCAGGTGCAGCACGTCGAAGTCGCCGGCGTCGATCCAACGGCGCACGCGGGACGCGGCCCGCGGCCCGAACGCCAGCCGGGCCACGGACCCGTTGTAGCGCACCGGCACGGCCCGGCCGGCCGAGGTGACGACGTCGGGCACCTCGGTGTCGTCACCGGCGGGAGCCAGCACGGAGACCTCGTGCCCGCGGGTGCGCAACGCCTCGGCGAGGTCGCGCACGTGGAACTGCACACCGCCCGGGGCGTCGAACGAGTACGGGCACACGATGCCCACGCGCAGGGGGCGCGTCACGCCTCCCCCGCCCTCGCCCGCGTGCGGGCGTACCGGTCGGGGTCGAGGTCGGCCACGAAGACCTTCTGGAGCATGTGCCAGTCCTCGGTGCGCTCGGCCAGGAACCCGCCGAAGGCGTCCACCCATCGCTGGGTGAGCCGGTCGACCTGCTCGCGGCGCGAGCCGCCGTCGCTCGGCTCCACCGGCGGGTGGAAGCGGATGACGATCCCCCACGCACTGCCGGCACGACGACGGCGCTCGCCGCGCAGCCGCTCGTGGAAGATGCCCACGGGCACCAGCGGGGCGCCGGTGGCCACGGCCAGCGCCGCCGGCCCGGCGGCCACGCGCGCGCGGTGCCCGCACAGGTCCACCTCCACGCCCCCGGAGGTCAGGTCCCGGTCCGACAGGAGCGGCACGATCCGTGACCCGCCCTGGACGCCGCGCACGAGGTCGCGGAACACGCCCTCGTCGCCGAGGGCGAGCACGTCGATGCCGATGGACCGGCGGAAGCCGACGAACTCGGTGAACAGCGCCTCCGGCTCCAGCCGCTCCGCCACCGTCAGGACGGGCGCCAGGTGCGGGGTGGCCCAGGCGCCGGCCAGGTCCCAGTTGCCGGTGTGCCCCAGCGCGAGCACGACGGCGCCACCGGTCCGCGTCGTGGCCAGGACGTGCTCGGCACCCTCGGTGCGCACGCGCGCCGCGACCTGCTCGGCGTCGAACCCCTGCAGGGTGAAGGCCTCGCGGAAGTAGCGGAAGTAGCGGCGCATGCCCTCACGGCTCAGGCGGCGCACCGCGCGTGCGTCGAGCTCCGGGCGCACCCGGGCGTAGTTGGCCTCCAGCCGGCGCACCCCTGCGCCGTGGCGCAGCCACGTCACGTCGGCCGCCACCGTCGAGGCGGCGCGCAGCAGCGGCTCGGGCACCTTCGGCGCGTGCCGCCACGCGAACGTGTACAGACCGGCGACGTCCATCACACCTCCCCCGGTGCAGGGTCGGCGGGCACGAAGAGCTGGCGGCGCACCGTCGCCATGCGCTGGACGACGGTCACGGCGCTCGCCAGAGCCAGCAGGGCCAGCACCACGACGAGCACCGGGACCGGCAGACCCACCTGGACGAATCCCGTCGGCACCAGGGCGATCACGAGCCGGTCGGTCCGCTCGGCGATGCCGACCGACGCCGTCGCCCCGACCGACTCGGCCCGCGCCCGAGCGTACGGGACCACGGAACCCAGCACCAGGCAGGCCAGCGCCGCACCGGTCCCCCAGGCGGCCCACGGCTCGTCGAGGTGCAGCACGAACCACAGCGTGATGCCGGCGAAGACCGCGCCGTCGGAGACCCGGTCGAGCGTGGAGTCGAGGAACGCCCCCCAGGGCCCGGTGCGGCCGCTGGCCCGCGCCATGATCCCGTCCAGGGAGTCCGTCAGCGCGAACAGCCCGATGAGGATCCCGCCGAGCAGCAGGTGCCCGGTGGGCAGCAGGGTGAGCGCGACGACGCTGACCACGAGCGTGCCCGTCACCGTCACCGCGTCCGGCGAGACGCCCCACCGGTTCAGCAGCGTGGCCAGCGGGGTGAACAGTCGCTGCATCGTGGCGCGCAGACGGCCGAACATGGGTGTGCTCCTCGGATCGATCGCTCGTGCCGGTCGGACCGGCCGGGGCCAGGCTAGCGCCCGCGGGACCTCACACGCCGGGCCACGCCGTGGCGAGGCGCTCGCGGGTGTCGGCCAGCAGCTCGGGGACGGCCTTGGTGCGGCCGATCACCGGCAGGAAGTTCGCGTCCCCCATCCAGCGCGGGACGACGTGCTGGTGCAGGTGGGCGGCGATTCCCGCACCGGCGACCTCCCCCTGGTTCATGCCCAGGTTGAACCCGGCCGGCGCGTACACGCGGCGCAGCACGGTCATGGCGGTCTGCGTCATCGCCGCCAGCTCGTGCGTCTCGGCCGCCGTCAGGTCCGTGTAGTCGGACACGTGCCGGTACGGGAGCACCATGAGGTGCCCGCCGTTGTACGGGTACAGGTTGAGGATCGCGAAGCAGTCCTCCCCGCGGGCGACGACCAGGCCGTCGGCGTCGGCGCCCGCGGGGATACGGCAGAACGGGCACTGGTCCGCCGAGTCGTCGGACGGCTTGCCCTCACCGCCGATGTAGACCATCCGGTGCGGCGTCCACAGCCGCGCGACGTCGTCCCCGGGCGGCCCGAACCGGTCCGCCGGGATCTCCTCGGGGGTCGGTGCGTCGCTCGGCACGCTCAGACCTGCTTCCGGGAACGCACCGTGGCGACGATGCGCTCGACGGCGTCCGCCACCGGCACCCCGTTCTCCTGCGTGCCGTCGCGGAACCGGAACGAGACCGCGCCGGCCTCGGCGTCCTCGCCGCCCGCGATGAGGACGAACGGCACCTTCTCCTTGGCCGCGTTGCGGATCTTCTTGCCGAAGCGGTCGTCGGAGGTGTCGAGCTCGGCACGGATGCCCTCGGCGCGCAGCCGGGCCACGACGTCACCCAGGTAGTCGTCGAACGCGTCGGCCACGGGCACTGCGAGCACCTGGACCGGCGCGAGCCAGGCCGGGAACGCGCCGGCGTAGTGCTCGAGCAGCACGGCGAAGAACCGCTCGATGGAGCCGAACAGCGCGCGGTGGATCATCACCGGGCGCTGCCGGGTGCCGTCGGCGGCCGTGTACTCCAGGTCGAACTTCTCGGGCAGGTTGAAGTCGAGCTGGATGGTCGACATCTGCCAGGTCCGGCCGATGGCGTCCTTGGCCTGGACGGAGATCTTCGGTCCGTAGAACGCCGCGCCGCCCGGGTCCGGCACCAGCTCCAGGCCGGAGGCCGTGGCGACCTCCTCCAGGGTGCGGGTCGCCTCGTCCCAGGCGTCGTCGGTGCCGACCGACTTCTCCGGGTCGCGGGTGGACAGCTCGAGGTAGAAGTCGTCGAGCCCGTAGTCCTTGAGCAGGTCGAGCACGAAGTTCAGCGTGGTCGTGAGCTCGTCGCGCATCTGCTCGCGGGTGCAGTAGATGTGCGCGTCATCCTGGGTGAAGCCACGGGCGCGGGTCAGCCCGTGCACGACACCCGACTTCTCGTACCGGTACACCGTGCCGAACTCGAACAGGCGCAGCGGCAGCTCCCGGTAGGAGCGACCGCGCGAGTCGAAGATCAGGTTGTGCATCGGGCAGTTCATGGGCTTGAGGTAGTAGTCCTGCCCCGGCTTGCGCACCGTGCCGTCGTCGTCCAGCTCGGCGTCGAGGTGCATCGGCGGGTACATCCCGTCGGCGTACCAGTCCAGGTGACCCGAGGTCTCGAAGAGCTGGCCCTTGGTGATGTGCGGGCTCGCCACGAACGAGTAACCGCCCTCGATGTGCTTGCGCCGCGAGTAGTCCTCCATCTCGGTGCGCACGATGCCGCCCTTGGGGTGGAACACCGCCAGGCCGGAACCGATCTGGTCCGGGAAGCTGAACAGGTCCAGCTCGCTGCCCAGGCGGCGGTGGTCGCGGCGCTCGGCCTCGGCCAGCCGTTCGAGGTGAGCCTTGAGATCGTCCTTGCTCGGCCAGGCGGTGCCGTAGAGCCGCTGCAGCTGCGGGTTCTTCTCGCTGCCCCGCCAGTACGCCGCCGCGCTGCGCATGAGCTGCACGCCGTTGCCGATGAGCTTCGTGGACGGCAGGTGCGGACCGCGGCACAGGTCGGACCAGACGACGGTCTCGGACTCGCGCCCGGCCCCGCGCACGTTGTCGTAGATGGTCAGCTCGCCGGCGCCGACCTCGACGGAGACACCCGCGTCGTCGTCCCCGGACTGCCCCGCGGCGCCCTTGAGACCGATGAGCTCCAGCTTGTACGGCTCGTCGGCCAGCTCGGCGCGCGCCTCGTCCTCGGTGACCACACGGCGGCGGAAGGTCTGCCCCTCCTTGATGATGCGTGCCATCACCTTGTCGAGCTTCTTGAGGTCGTCCGGCGTGAACGGCTCGGCGACGTCGAAGTCGTAGTAGAACCCGTCCTTGACGGGCGGGCCGATCCCCAGCTTCGCGTCCGGGTTCACCTGCTGCACCGCCTGCGCCAGCACGTGGGCGGCGCTGTGGCGCAGCACGGCGAGTCCGTCCGGCTCCGAGACCAGCACCGGTTCGACGACGGTGCCCGCCGCCAGCTCCCGGGAGAGGTCGAGCAGCTCGCCCTCGACTCGCATGACCACGACGTCGCGACGGTCCGCGAAGAGCTCGGTGCCCGTCGTCGTCGACTCCACCGTCACCGCGGTCGTGGGGTCGGCGGGCAGCGGCACGGCGGCGTCGGACACGGTGGTGCTCCTTGTGCTGGTCGGCAGGTCGGTCGACGACGCGAGCGCCGTCGTGGCGCCGTCTGACGGCGGCGCCCCCTGATCGTACCGACCTGGGGGCCGGTCCTCGCACCCGTGGTGCGGCCGGGACCGCGAGCGGCGTACCACGCGACGGCGCGACGGGGCCCCGGCAGGGTTCGCGACCTGGCGCGGGCCCGGCCACGATGGCCCCATGGTCGCCGACGACGTCACGCACCCCGACGGTGCGGCAGCCCTGCCCACGCTGAGCGCGCTCGACGCCCACGTCGTGACGTGCCGGGCGTGCCCCCGCCTGGTCGCCTGGCGCGAGCAGGTGGCCGCCGAGCGGCGCGCGGCGTTCCGCGACGAGACCTACTGGGCGCGCCCGGTGCTCGGGTTCGGCGACCCGCGGGCCGCCGTCGCCGTCGTCGGCCTGGCTCCGGCGGCGCACGGAGCCAACCGGACGGGCCGGATGTTCACCGGGGACCGCAGCGGGGACTTCCTGTTCGCGGCGCTGCACCGCACCGGCTTCGCGAACCAGGCTGCCTCGACAGGTCGGGGTGACGGGATGCGGCTGCGCGGTGTCCGGCTGGTGGCACCGGTGCGGTGCGCCCCACCGCAGAACCGTCCCACGCCGGCCGAACGGCACCGCTGCGCGCCATACCTGGCGCGCGAGCTCGAGCTGCTGGCGCCGACCCTGCGCGTCGTGGTCGCGCTGGGCGCCGTCGGGTGGAACGCCCTGCTGGGCTTCCTCGCCGGTGCCGGACGGCCCGTGCCGCGGCCCCGCCCCCGGTTCGGGCACGGGGCCGAGCTGACGCTGGCGGCCGCTGCCCGGGCCGGCGACGGCGACGGCGGGAAGGGCGCGGCGGCGTCGGACGCACCCGGGACGCTGACGGTGCTCGGCTGCTTCCACGTCTCACCGCACAACACCTTCACGGGACGGTTGACCGAGCCGATGCTCGACGAGGTCCTGGAGCGCGCCGCGCTGCTCGCGGGACTGCGCGACTAGGCTCCGCGACATGCCCTGGCCCGACGCCCTCGAGCGCACCGAACCTCCGCTGCGCGCCGACGAGTCCACGACGCTGCGCGCGTTCCTCGACTACCACCGCGACACGCTGCGCCGGAAGGCGGCCGGCCTCACCGCCGAGCAGCTGCGCACCCCGCTGCCGCCCACCACGATGACCCTCGGCGGATTGCTCAAGCACCTGGCCTACGTGGAGTCGAACTGGTTCCTCGTCGTCCTGGACGGTGGTGACCCCCTGCCGCCGTTCGACACCGTGGACTGGTCCGCGGACCCCGACTGGGAGTGGCACTCCGCCGCCACCGACTCCCCCGCGGACCTGCAGGAGCTGCTCGACCAAGCCGTCGCCGCCTCGGACCGTGTCCTGGACGCCGCGCTGGTCCAGGGCGGGCTCGACCAGCTCGCGGCCCGGGAGAGCCGCCACGGGGACGGCGCGTTCAGCCTGCGGTGGATCCTGGTGCACCTGATCGAGGAGTACGCCCGGCACAACGGCCATGCGGACCTGCTGCGCGAGGCCCTGGACGGCGCCACCGGCGAGTGACCGCCCAGACCGGACCCGTCAGACGGTCCGGCCCGCGCGCTGAGCACGCTGCGGCGCGATGATCTGCTCCGAGACGAACGCGACGACGACGGCGACGAGCACCACGGGCGCCATCGCGGTGGCGTTCGGGCCCAGCAGCAGGACGACCAGCACCGCGGACGCCACCGGGAACGGCAGCACCGAGGCCGTCGCGGCGGCCATGCCCGCCGCCATCGCCGGGAGCGCCCCGAATCCGGGCAGACCGGAGACCAGCACGCCGGCGGCGGCACCGAGCAGGACGGCGGGGAAGATCGCACCGCCGCGCAGCGCGCCCAGGGACACGCCGTAGCCGATCGACTTGAGGACGATCAGCGCGATCAGCACGGGGACGGACCAGGCGGCAGGGTCGGACGCGAGCGGTTCGAGGAGGCCCTGGCCGCTGAGCGCGACGTCCTCGGGCGAGCGTCCCGTGAGCAGGGCGTAGGCGGCCGCACACAGCCCCACGACGAGGGCCGCCGCCACGGCGTACTCCAGGGGACGGGCGACGGCGCGCGCCTTGGTCCAGCGCCCCAGGTGCTGCACCTGCCGGACGGCGAACGCGATCACCACCGCCACCGGGATCGCCCACAGCACGTCGGCGAGGTCGAGCCGTTCCGGGCCCTCCACCGGCGGGAGGCTCAAGGAGGAGATCTCGAGCCCCGTCCAGGCTCCCATGCCGGTGAACACGAGAAAGCCGACCCCCGACGCCAGGAGGCTCGGCAGCACGACCCGGGCGAGCTTGGGACCGGCCAGCCCGGCGGCCTCCAGCACGAACACGGCCGCGATCAGCGGGTTGCCGAAGATGGCGGACAGCGCCGCCGAGGCACCGGCGACGGTGATGAGGGCCTTGGCCGCCGGATCGTCCAGGGCCGCCACCGGCCGCACGAAGATCAGTGCGAAGGCCGACCCGAGCGCGAGGAGCGGGGCCTCCGGCCCGAGCACCGCGCCGAGCGGCAGGCCGGCGAGGGCGGCGAGCAGGATCCCCGGCACGAAGCGGGCGGGGACCGGCGCCAGGCCCAGGCCGTCGATGGGCACGTGACCACCGTGGCCGGGCAGCCAGCGGATCGCGACGCCCACCAGGACGCCGCCCACCAGCAGCCAGGGCAGCGCCCACCACCAGGGCGCGACGTCGTACCCGAAGGACTCGGGGAGCGTCTCCCACACGCCGTGCTCGGCGGCGTGCAGGAGCGCCAGGAAGCCGAACGCGACCAGGGAGACGGGAATGCCGACCCCGGCGGAGAGGAGCAGCACGCCGACGTAGCCGCGCGTGCGGACGGCTCGCTGCTCGTCGGACAGCGGTGCCTCGGCCTCCGCGGCGGGCTCCGGGGGTGTGGTGGTCACGGGATCCTTCTCCGTCGGGTCGCGATCCCTGGATCGCAGGGTGGCGGCGCGAAGGCACGACGGCGCGGGGCGCCCCTGAGGGACCGGGGCCGCGCCGTCGTGCCTGCCGGGTCAGCCGAGGATCTTGGCCTTGGCCGCGGCGAACTCGGCGTCGGTGAGCAGGCCGGCGTTCTTCATGTCGCCGAGCTTCTGCAGCTGCGCCATCGTGTCCCCGCCACCGGCAGCGGGCTGCGCCTGCGCGAGCTGCGCCTGCTGGGCCTGCTGCTGCGCGAGCATCTGCTGCATCTGCTGCTGCTGGGCGAGCTGTTGCTGCTGCGCGTTGTACGCGTCGGCCGCAGCCTGCTCCTCCGCACGGGCCCCCGCACGGTTGTTCATCCCGCGGGTGACGGCGTTCGCCGTGCCCGCCACGACGGCGGTGCGCGCCATCGTGCCGATGAGTCCGGGCCGTCCGACCCGACCGACTCTCCTGATCACCATCTCAGTCCTCCTCGTCGATCACGGCGGCCAGCTCCTCGAGCGCCGCGGGGGGCACCGTGGTCATGTCGATGAGCCGGCCACCCGCGTCGCGGATCGCCGACGTGAGCCCGGCGGCCCACGTGTGCTCGAACACGACCATACCGACGGCGGCACCGGGCTCGAGGTCGGCGGCGATCGCGTCGACGTCGTCCTCGGCGAGCAGGCCGCTCGGCTCTCCGACGAGATCCCCGAGCTCGGCGCCGGCGTCCACGGCCTCGAGCCACTCGATGTCGCCGTCGTCGTCCTTGCGGACCGCGAGCGCGTCGAGCACCGAGATCGTCCCGGACGACTGCAGCCGGGCGAGCTCGGCGACGATCTCCCCGGTGAAGTCGCTGTGCGGGAACTCGATGAGCACGAGCTCCACGGGTGCGGTGACTGTCATGTCCTCCCTCTCCGTCGGCATCTCGGGCGACCGTGACGGCACAGCGAGCACGGCCGACGTCGGTTCGTCATGGGTGCGAACCTGCTGGTCACCCGGCACGATCATCCGGTCGCGGCAGGGCAGACGCAACAGGAGACCCGGCGACGGATTGCGCGGGAACGGTGTGAGGTGAGTGTGAAGGCGGCCGTGTCCGGCCCGACACGCCGGTGGCCGTCTCGCAAGATGTTCCCGTGCGCACGACCGACACCCCCATCTTCGACGCCCTGGCCCGCGAGTTCGAGAGCCGCCGACCGCTCCTGCACGTCGCCCACGCGCTCGGCGGCGACCCCCTGGCCGATCCCCTGGTGCGCACCCACGCCACGGACGTGTCGTTCGTGGCCGACCGTGGCGGGTCGCTGCCGCGCCGCACCCGCACCGAGGCCTGACGAGCGGCTCGCCACCGTCCGAGCGGCAGGGTTCATCCCGACCTCGGGGCGCTGCCGATCGGCCCGACCACGCGCACGCGGACGGGCACGCCGTCCACGGTCGCGGGGATCCGGCGGCGGGCTCCCGGCGAGGTCACGTCGACCTGCACCACCCATTCACGGTCACCTCCACGGCACGCGAGGCCCGTACCGCAGACGTTCCGGACGTCCACGAGCCTCGCGCGCAGGGTCCGCTTGGCCGCCCGGGCCTCGTCGATGGTCACCATGCCCCTGCTCCCTCACTCACCGTGCTCGCTCGGCACGCCGACGGATGCCGTGCAGCATGCGGCGGGTCATGAGCAGCGTCACCGGCTCACCGAGTCGAGTCGCGACGCGCAGTGCACGGGCCAGTCGTAGCCCGATCTGCGCCGTGCCGTCCGGTCACGTGCTCCTCGTCAGGACCACTTTCAGAGCACCGCTGTCCGAGGCGTGGGAGAACACCTCGTACGCCCGGTCGATGTCGTCGAACCCGAAGCGGTGCGTGACGAGCGGTCCGACGTCGACCTGGCCGCGCGCGGCCATGCTCAGCAGCGACGGCGTGGTGACGGTGTCCACGAGCCCGGTGGTGATCGTCAGGTCGCGGATCCAGTCGCGCTCCAGGTGCAGGGTCGCGGGAGCGCCGTGCACGCCCACGTTGGCCACATGGCCGCCAGGCCGGACGACCTCCACGCAGGACTCGAAGGTGCCTGGTGTGCCGACGGCCTCGACGGCGACGTCCGCCCCCAGGCTGTCCGTCAGCTCCCGGACCTGCTCGACCAGGCTCCGTCCGGCGTCCAGCGCGTGGGTGGCCCCGGCCCGCAGGGCTGCGTCCCGCCGGTTGCTCGCGAGATCCACCACGGCGAGGACGGCAGGGCTGAACAGCCGCGCGGTCAGGACGGCGGCGAGCCCGATCGGCCCGGCGCCCACGACGACCACGCTGCACCCGGGGCGCACCCGGCCGGCGAGCACCCCGACCTCGTACGCCGTGGGCAGGATGTCGGCGAGCATCAGCGCCTGCTCGTCCGGCACGGCACCGTCCAGCAGATGGGTGGACGTCTCCGCGAACGGCACCCGGACCAGCTCGGCCTGGGTGCCGTCGACGCGGTGGCCCAGGATCCAACCGCCGCCGCCCAGGCACTGGCCGTACCGCCCGGCTCGGCAGTAGGGGCAGCGTCCGCACGAGGTGATGCACGAGACGAGCACACGGTCGCCGACCTTCAGGTCCCGCACCGCGGGACCGACCTCCGTCACGGTCCCGACCGCCTCGTGACCCAGGACGCGTCCCGGATCCACGGTGGGCACGTCGCCCTGGAGGATGTGCAGGTCGGTGCCGCAGATCGTGACCGCGTCCACACGGACGACGGCGTCCTGCGGGTCGTGCACCGTCGGGTCAGGGACCTCCTGCCACGTCCGTCGCCCGGGACCTTCGAACACCAACGCCTTCATGACGGGCCTCCATGTCGGGACGTGACGACCGGGGTCCATTCCAACGCGCCGCCTCAGGAACCCGACAGGGCCGCACGACCCTGGTCGCCGAGGCCCTTGGTCACCCGGTGCTCCGGCGGGCCGTCCACCTCACCTCCGCGCCGGGGCCCTATGGACCCCCTCTCAGGTGCGCATGGCTCTGTCGTTCGTGCGCAGGAAGAAGAAGCATGGAGGAGGCAACGCCGTCCAGGAGCACTCAGGGGAGGAGCTCGCCATGGGGACACCGTCGCAGGGCGCTCCGTCGGACCGCCCGATCGTCGTCGGGATCAACGGGTCACCGGAGGCCTCCCGGGCCCTGGCGTTCGCGGTCCGACAGGCTGAGCGCGCCGGCTGCACCCTGTGGCTGGTCAACGCGGTCCACGAGATCGTCCCCGTCGGGCCCATGCTCCCGCTGATCAGCGGCGAGTCGCTGATCGACGTCGGGCACCAGCTCCTCGCGGAGGCCCAGGAGTTCGTGGAGGACCTCTCGGACGGCACGGTCCCCGTCCGCCTCCAGGTCGCGCTCGGGCCGGCGGTCGACCTCCTCGTCGCCGCCGCGGAGCGTGCTCGCCTCGTCGTGCTCGGGCACCGCTCGACCACCCTGCTGGAGCGGATGTTCACCGGCAGCACCACCTTCGGGGTCGTGTCCCGCGCCGTCTGCCCCGTCGTGAGCGTGCCCCACGACTGGGTGCAGCGGGCGGACGCGCACCGCGTCGTCGCCGCCGTCGACGGCTCGTGGAGCTCGGCCGACGTGCTCGAGCACGCGTTCGCCGCCGCCGAGGAGCACGCCGCCCGGCTGGAGATCGTGCACTGCTGGCGCCTGAACCCGTTCTACAGCTATCTGGTCGACGAATCGTCGGTCCAGGAGCAGTGGGGCCTCCAGGCCCGCGGGATCGTCGACCACCTCGTCGACACGGCTGCGCGAGCCCACCCCGACGTGCCGTTCGACCTCCACCTCGAGTACGCCGACGTCCCCGACACCCTGGTACGACGTTCGACCGGTGCAGACCTCCTGGTCATGGGCCGCCACGGGCACGGCGCACTTGCCGCGCGCAGGATCACCTCCGTGCTCGGCAGCGTGACCCGCGCCGTGCTGCAGCACGCCCGGTGCCCGGTCGAGGTGGTGGCGTCCCGACCTGCCATGGAAGCGACCCGTGAGCACGAGGCCACCGAACGGGCGCAGGTGACCGCGACGGGCGACCCGCAGTCCCCACCCGTCGACACCTGACCCGCGCGTGGCCCGTCGTCCGGAGGGCACGTCTCCGGGAGCGTCGTGGGGCCTGGGGCCCCTACGCTCGACAGATGGACGAGACCTCGGCCGAGATGCAGGACGCGGTCCTGCAGGCGGTCAGCGGCGACGCGGCGGACTTCGACCTGCGCGACCTCCTGCTCGGCGTGGTGCGGGCCGCGTGCACGCTCTCCGGTGCTCGCTACGGCGCCCTCGGTGTGATCGGCCGGTCCCGCCGCCACCTCGTCGAGTTCGTCACCGAGGGCGTCACCGACGAGGAGCGGAAGCGGATCGGGCACCTGCCCACGGGCCGCGGCCTGCTGGGGCACCTCATCGTCCATCAGGAGGCGCTCCGGCTCGACGACCTGTCGCGTCACCCGTCGTCGTCGGGCTTCCCGCCCGGGCACCCGCCGATGACGACGTTCCTCGGTCTGCCCGTGAAGGTGCGCGGCCAGGTGTTCGGCAACCTCTACCTCACGGACAAGGCCACGGGCCCCGCGTTCACCGCCGACGACGAGCACGCCGTCACCGCGCTGGCCGGCCTCGCGGGCCTCGCGATCGACCACGCCCGGCTCCTGATGACGGCGGAGCGCCGCGCACGCTGGCTGGAGGCAGCGGCGGCGACACCGTCGGAGGTGCTGCGGGCGACGGACACCCAGGAAGCCGTCCACGCCGTCCTCCGCGCGGCCCTGCGCGCGTCCGGCGGCGCGACGGCGATGGCGATCGCTCCCGACCCCGCGCCCGAGGCCGTGGGCACGTTCGCCGTCCGCGCCGCGGCCGGGGACCTGAGCCGCGACCCCCGTCACACGCTCGCCGACCTGCATCCCGCCCTCATGCTCGCCATGGCCAGCAGCCAGACGCGCTGGGTCGATCTGCCCGGGGACGGTAGTGCCGTCATGACCCGGATGTCCCTCGACACCATGACCCGGGGTGCGCTCGTCATCGTGCTTCCCCGGCGCGGGTACGCCGAGCATCTCGGCGAGGACTTCGACTTCGTCGCCAACTTCGCCGGCCAGGCGTCCCTGGTCCTCGAACGACGGCACACCCGAGCCATGCAGCAGGAGATCGCCGTCCTCGCCGAGCGCAACCGGATCGCGCGCGACCTGCACGACGGCGTCACCCAGCGCCTCTTCGCCCTGGGCCTCCAGCTGCAGACCGTCGAGCGGCAGTCACCCCCTGAGGTCCGCGAGCGGCTGCACACCGTGACGGACGACCTCGACGCCACGATCCGCGAGGTCCGGCAGTCGATCGACCAGCTACGCCCTTCCGAGAGCCGGCAGCACTCGCTCCGGGCGAAGATCCAGGCCATCGTCTCCGACTACTCGCGGGTCATGCAGCCCGCCCCCGTGCTACGCATCGACGGCCCCGTGGACACGATGGCCGACCCGACGCTGCACCACCATGTCGTGGCCGTCCTGCGCGAAGGGCTGTCCAACGTCTCTCGGCACGCCGCATCGCACGAGGTCCATGTCGACGTCGTCGCCACTCGTGACGAGCTGACCTGCGTGATCAGCGACGACGGGAAGGGGTTCGACCCGAACCAGGCACGGAGCGGACTCCTCAACCTCGAGGAACGCGCCGCGGAGCTCGACGGGACCTTCGAGATCACCCCACGCGCACCGCACGGCACCGTGCTGACATGGCGGGTCCCGGTGCACGCCGCCGGCAGGGGCTCCGGCGGTGCGTGACCGCGCACCGCACGCCGGCCCGTGTCAGGTGGGCCTGCGATCCGACGCGTCACCCAGGAGGCGCGTCGCGAGCACCGCCGCCTGCGTCCTCGACTCGAGGTCGAGCTTCGTCAGGATGTTCGACACGTAGTTCTTCACCGTCTTCTCCGACAGGAACATCTGTCCACCGATCTGCCGGTTCGTCAGCCCCTCGGCGATGAGCATCAGGACCTTGTGCTCCTGTTCGCTCAGCGATGCCAGCGCCGGCGCCTCCGCCGACCCCGCACGGAGCCGCTCCAGCACGCGAGAGGTCAGGGCGGGATCGATCAGTGACTGCCCGGTCGCGACCCGGCGCACCGCGTCGATCACGTCCGAGCCCGTGATCACCTTCATCAGGTACCCGGACGCTCCGGCCATGATCGCTGCGAACAACGCTTCGTCGTCGTCGTACGACGTCAGCATCAGGACGCGCACCTCGGGCACCCTGGAGTGCAGCTCCCGGCACACCTCGATGCCCGAACCGTCCTGGAGCCGGACGTCGAGCAGCGCCACGTCGGGCCGGCACCGCGGGATCTCTCGGACGGCCTCGCGTGCGGAGCCCGACACGCCCACCACCTCGAAGCCTCCCGCTGCCTCGAGGAGCCCTTCCAACCCGCGCCGCACCAGCTCGTGGTCGTCGAGGAGAAACACCCGCACCGGCTCCATTCCACCGTTCTACTCCGGTGTCCTGGTGGTCACCATCGGTGCCGGCGCACGCAACCGGGGGCGGCCGTGCTCAGGCCACGAAGACTCTCACGGAGTCGAGGCACGACGGCGACACGAGGTGGTCGTGCGCGACCTCAGAAGACGATCGCGAGAGCGCAGAGGAAATACGTCGTGACCGTCAGGAGGTCCTGCAGCACGGTCGCGATCGGCCCCGACCCGAAGGCCGGGTCCTTGTTCAGACGGCGCAGGGACCACGGCAGCAGCAGCGCGACCGCCGTCGCGACGCAGGAGGCGACGAGCATCGCCAACGACACCGACGCCGCCACATCAGCCCGCCCCCACCCGATCCAGACGAGGGGGAAGGCGATACCGGCCATGGCCACGCCCAGCAGTCCTCCGGTCACCAGCTCACGCACCGCCACCGTTCGAAGACCGACGCCGAGCGAGAAGCCACGGATCACGAGCGTCTCGGTCTGCATGCCGACCGCCGCAGCGATGTAGACGACGCCCGGAAGGAAGTAGGCGATCAGCACCTCCTCCTCGAGCTGCCGACCGAAGGCGCCGACGACGACAGCAGCCGCCAGCGCCCCCGCCAGTCCGAGAAGCAGCCACGGCAGGCGGTGAAGCAGTCGTCGTCCCACATGCTCCGTGCTCGCCGAACGGGCCGCCGACGTGCTGCGAAGGTAGCCACCCAGGCGCGCCATGTCCTCGTCGTGCTCCTCCAGCAGCACACCGAGGAGCACGTGGGACGGGATCAGTCCGCGAAAGCGACCCCCGTCGTCGACGACCGCGATGCCGGGTTCTCCGTGTTCCACGGCGGTCCAGGCGACGTGCTCCTGGTGGGTGTCAGGAGAGACCCGGGGCGGGTCGGAGTCCATCAGGGAGCCCACGGTCACCCCCGAGGGAGCACGCAGGAGGCGTTCGATGGCCGCGAGGCCGACGAGCCGCGGGCCGTCGCAGACCGCGACCACCGCGGCGGAGTCGTAGTCCTGCCCGATGAGTCGGCTCCACAGGTGGGCAACCCGCTCGTCCGGAGCGGCGACCGGCACACGCGTGGTGGCGTGGGCCTCGGCGTTGCGCAGCAGATCCTCTTCGGGCCCGGCCCCAGACCTCGTCGCCGGCGTAGGCGTCATGACGGCGATCGTCGCATGTTCGCTCGCCGCACGGGCGACCCACCGCACCGTGCCGTGCGCAGAAGTCATGGCCGGTCCGGTCCGTTCCCCTGGTGTCCCGTCGGGTGCTGCAGCTGCCGGACCGGGCCGGCGCCGTCGTCGATGCTCAGTCGTGCTCGTGCTCGACGATCACCGCGCACGGGGCGAGCTTGAGCAGCCGATCGGGAACGGACCCGAGCATCCAACCGGCAGACTTCGGGTGACGGCGCCCTCCCACGACGACCAGGTCATCGGCGTGCGTTCCGGCGAGCAGCGTCTCCGCCGCGCGCCCCGACCGGACCTCGACGGACCACCGAACCGACGGATACGTGTCACCCCACCGGTCGGCGACAGCGACGAGGGCTTCCCTCGCATCGCTGCAGCAGCGATCGACCCAGGCGCGGTCAGCAGCGCGTGCTCCCCCGTGGTCCGGGTCGAACACATGGACGGCGAGGAGCTGCGCTGCCGCGCGTGCCGCCTCGTCGAACGCGAAGCCCAGCACGTGGTCGTCACGGTCCATCACATCGATGCCTACCAGGACACGCGACACCCGCCCGGCGGAGGCGCTGCCCGGGACGACGGCGACGGGTCCGTAGGCCCGCGCCGACAAGGTCGCCGACACCGAACCGAGGAGGAATCGATCGAACGTCCGCAGGCCACGGCTCCCCACCACGGTCAGCTCGCTCGTGCGGGACCGGTCGATGAGGACGCTCGCTGCTTCGCCCCGCACCGAGTCAAAGTGCAGATCGCCGTGCGGGACGTCCGACACACCGAGCTCGGCGAGGTGCTCCTGCGCGTGTCGGAGCACACCCAGAGAATTATCGTGCAGAACGTCCGGCACGTGTCCGAACTTCGCGGGGCCCGCTTGGACCGGCACCTGGTAGGCGTGCACGACCGTCAGACCTGTCTCCCTGCGGCAGGCGGCACCGACGGCCCACTCGAGGGAGTGCCGCGCCTCCTGCGAATCATCGAATCCGACGGTGATGCCATCGCGTCGCGCCGGTTCGTTCATCGTGTTCCCCTCCCGAGGACACCAGTACGCCACGCCGTGAGCGCTGTTTCGTAGAGTCTCTTGACACCCTCCCCCCGGGAGCCGAAGGTCCTCGGGGATTCTCGGTGGGCGACCCACCGAGAGCCTGCGGGGCAGCCCGCGTCGCGTGACCTTCGGGGCAGCAGCGCTTCGCCGCACCCCGGGGCGTCACCTCACCGTGCAGCGGTCCCGTTCGATGTGCCGGTCGAGCTTGGTGGTCCGCTCAGGCCGAGTCGTACGCTCCGTCGTGGATGTCTGCCTCAAGTGTGGAATGGGTCGGGGCCCAGCCCAGCAGGTTCTCGGTGCGCGTGCTGTTGGCGTGGATCGTCTGGGTGAAGAAGCGTCCGACCGAGCCGAAATGAGCCACCGCGTCCTCGCTCGGGATCGATGATGACGACAGTGAGTAACGTGCAGCGATGGCTTCGGCGATCGTGCGGGTGCTCACGGACTCCTCGCCGACGGCGTGGAGACGAGAGCCGGCCGGCGCGGTCTCGATGCTCAGACGAATCAGGCGGGCGGCATCGGCGCGATGCACGGCTGACCAGGTGTTGCTTCCCTCGTCGGGGTAGGCCGAGAACCCGTGGGCGTGAGCCGCGCGAACTAGTGCAGCGACAAACCCTGGATCACCGGGACCGTGGACGCTCGGCGCGAACCTGACGGCCATAGCGCGCACGTCGCGCTCGGAATAGTCCAGCGCAAGGTTCTCGCTGCCGCCACGCATCGAGTCAAGCCCGACCGCGGGCGACGGGTCGTCTTCCGTCGCGACTCCGTCGGACCGCACGCCGGCGAGGGCGGACGCCACCAGGAAGGCCCTGTCGGTGGCCGCCAGCGCGTCACCCAGAGTCCGCACAGCGTTGCGCTCGGCGCGGTTCATAACGTCGGGGTGGGCCCAGTCGTGCTTGTTCGCCAAGTGCACGACGGCGTCCGCCCTGCTGGCGCCCTGCCGCAGGGAGTCCGGGTCGTCGAGGTCGCCGTGCAGTGCCGTGACGCCTTGGCGCTCCATCGCGCGAGCTGTGGTGGCGGATCTGGCCAAGCCGGTCACCGTGTAGCCGGCCCCGAGGAGCTCGTCGACCACGGCGGACCCGATCCAGCCGCTGGCACCGGTCATGAAGATGTGCATGCTGACCTCCGTGAGAGTAGCGACTATCGTGTCAGTTACTGACGATACACGTAACGTCAGTAACTGACAATTGGGAGGTCGGATGCCGCGCGACAGTCGGGCCACGAGGCAGCGGCTGCAGGAAGCCGCACTGTCACTGTTCTCCCGCGACGGGTACGACGCCACGACCGCTACAGCGATCGCCCAGGCTGCCGGCGTCACCGAGCGGACCTTCTTCCGACACTTTGCCGACAAGCGTGACGTCCTGTTCACGCCGCAGGACGAGTTCGAGCGCCCTTTCCTCGAGGCAGCCGCCGGCGCACCTGACCCGAACGTGCGCGCCCTCATCGAGGCGTCGGTGCTGGCCGGTGCACAGTCGTTCCGTGACCGGCCGCGCACCTGGTCCCGCGCCCGCCAGGGCATCCTGGACGCCGAGGATCGACTCGCCGAACGCGAACGGTCCAAGCTCGCAAGCCTCGCAGGCTCTCTCGAGGATGCCTTCGCCGAGCGAGGAGCGGACAAGGTCACCGCGAGGCTGGGTGCGGAGATCGCCACCAGCACGTTCCGCATCGCGTTCCACCGCTGGATCAACAGCGATGACGGCGCCAATCTCGTCCAGGTTCAGCAGGACGTCCTGCGCCGGCTCGACGACGTCCTCGGTACTATCGAGCAACGCCGAGCCGTGCGATAACCGTCAGCCAGCCGGTGTCCCGTCACGCTGGCGGTGCCGACGCCTCGGTGTCGAGAGTCTCAAGCAGCGCACGAGTCTGCGCGACGTACCGGTCGCTGTACTCGGGGTCACTCACCTGCTTCGACGCGGCCATGGGCCGACCGGCCCGGTCGTAGAACACGCCAGTGCCCACCGACGCGTCGGTCAGGACCTTCTCCAGGACGGCAGCGGCGCCCTTGGGGTGCACCGAGATCACCGACCACCAGCGCTACCTCGACGCCAAGCCGAGGAGCTCAACGAAACGCTTGGCTTCCTCCACCTCACGCGAAGCCCTCGAGAAGCTACTCCAGATGCGGGCCTCCGGCTACATCCGGTCCTGGGTGCGACCGCACGCGATGGCCGAGCTGCTGGTGTCCATCGGCAACGGCGTCGCGACGCACGCCCACTACGGCGAGCCCGACATCGACGGCGTAATCGACCAGGTCGCCCTCCTGCTGCTGGCCGCACGCGACCAGAAGTCCAAGGTCTGGCCGACTGCAGCCAGAGCACTGCTCAAGCAGATGCGGACGGGATGACCGTCAGCAGTCACCGTGTCCAGCACCGGTCCGACCCGTGACCAGGTCCCGACCCGATCCCCCCACTGGCACCGCGACCCACTGCTGGCTTCGGCGAGCCCTCCCCCGTCCTCACGTCCCTCATCCGAATCGCTCGAGATTCCGCGGCTCGTCGTCGACGGTCGTCGGTCGCTGTCGGGCCCGTGGGGATACCGTAGATGCCCACCTAGATGCCCAGGAACGTCAGGCGTCGAGTGCGCGTGGCGGGTCGGCGTCGAGTCGGGCGAGCGCACCGTCGTCGTACTCGACGATGGTGACGTGCTCGATCGAGGTGCCGCCGGAGCGGATCGTCTCGGCGAGGTCGCGAACGTTGGTGCGGCAGGCGCTTGCTGATCTGGCGCCGGGGTAGGCGGCGTCGATGGTCTCTGGCAAGACCAGGCGTCCGCCGAGCTCGGGCTCAGCCTGGCGGCCGGTCCACCACCGCTCGACTGCGCGGGCGTGCGCGGTCCGTTGGTCCGTCTCGACGGACACGATGAGCAGTGCCTCGTAGTCGGCCTTCGCGAGGGACAGCAGGAGCCGCTCCCCGTACGCGGGTGACGCCATCGTGGCCTCGACCACGATGTCCATGCGCTGGGCGAGGGCGTCGCGGCGCACCGCGTTGGCCACCTCGGTGGACACGGTCTGCAGCAACGGCGACAGCTCCAGGGGACGTACGGTGCCACCGTCGGGCAGAGCCGTGGACAACAGATCGGCGTAGAACGCTGCATGCTCGGTGCACCAGCGGGCGAGGTAGTCCTTGACCCTGTCCGGGTCGATCACCAACCGCGAGCTCAGATCCGGGACCGCGATAGGCAGGATCGAGGACTTGCCAGCCCCAGGAGGGCCAGCCGTAGCGACCACACAAGTGCCCAGCCGCGTGACGCTCCCGGCGAAGGTGTCCAGGTACCAGTCGCGGGCCTCACGTACCAGGCGCCGCTGCTCCCCGCGGGTCAACAGCACGTCCAGCGGCGCCCCGCCGCGGACAGCGGCGCACGCAGCAGCGTGCGTGCTCGCGTGCAGATCACTCACGGTCGTCGAGAACCTGGTCGACCTCGTCCTCGCTGATCAACCCGTCCTCGCACAGCTCGTCCAAGTCGGCCCAGGAGTCGCCCGGCAGGACACCGTCGACCGGGTCGACGACGCGCGGCACCCATGACTCGATCGAGGCCAGCCGTTCCAGCATCTGCGCGGTAGAGATCTGCCCGACGAACCGCTGCAGCACGACCTCCTCGACCGACTCGCGATCGATACCCAGCGCGCGCGCCCGCACGATCATCCGGTGCACGCTCGCCTGAGACAGGTGCACCGCCGCAGCGATGTCTCGCTGCGGCAACCCGTCCAGCGACGCCAGATACACCTGTCGCATGCGGTCAATCTCGGCCAGGCGAGCGCGGACGTAGGACAGCCTCAGGCTCGGCTCGTGCGCGGCGACAGCAACAGCAGACATGGCTTCCTCCTCGACCACCAGGCTACGTCGTGATTCAACCTGAATCAATCCCGGTTGCAAGTTCACCGCCGGCACGACGTCGCGCCCTTTGGCACGCGGACTCGAACGACGCAAACATCTGCACCCAGCTCCTGCGGGAGTCCCGATCGGTGCGGCAGTCCCGACTGCGGTCACATCCCGCGGGCCTTCAGGCCGCAGATCAGCCAGGATGGTGAATGCCAACTGCCCTATCCGGCCGCGAAGTACGAGACGTGAGCCCCGACCCCGACCCCGCTCCCAACCTGGCCGTCTTCGATGGTCTGTACGCCGTCATCATGTACGCCAGTATGGGCGGCAGGTTGCGGTGGTCACCTGAGGACCACGCCTGGCGCCGCTGGAGCGGCCTCTACGACGACTGGGAGCCCACGGTCGACCCGAGCGCCTCGCCCGATGACGACGACCTGGGGGCCGCGCTCGCTCTCGCCGCGAGGCACGGCTGCTGGGATTGCGGCGATGGGCCAGCCGTGCACTTCATCGAAGCGGATGCCTTCGGTCGCCCGACCCGCTACTGCGTGCGGCGCCCGTCGGCCAGCATCGTCGGCAGCAGCGGCACGAAGAAGCACTGGGGCAGCCCGTACGGATGCCTCAACAGCAGCGCCCACCACGGGCAGTACGACGAATACGGACGCCATGACGGCATGTCCGCGCCCGGCGGATGGTTCCTGTACGGCGAGCCGCTGGCGGCTGACCGGGTGATGCAAGCGAGTGGTGCTCGCGCTGCACCCGGACGGCCGGCAACCTCGCTGCCAACTACGGGCTGTTCGGCGGCACACCTGAGGAGCAGGCAGCCGCCTGGGCCAAGTACGAGCAGGAGACAGCCAAGCAGGTCGAGAATCGAGTCGGAGCAGTGGCCAAGGCGTGGACGGAATGGATGTCGTAAGGCCGGCTGCAAATCGCAGGGCTATCTGGGCTCATCCGATCCGAAGGTGTAGTCGTGGTCTGAAGCCGCCGGCTTCCAGGAGCGATCGGGCGACGTAGTGGGTCAGGTTCCGGAAGCCCAGGGTGGAGCCGCGTAGGTGTTCGAGGCGGCCGTTGATGGCCTCGGTGGGGCCGTTGCTGTTGCCGGGCAGGTCGAAGAACGCCAACACGTCGTCGGCGCGCTTGGTGAGGGTCCGCCCGAGCGTGACGAGTTCGCTCAGCGCGGCCGGGACGCCGCGGGCCACCGAGTCGATCACCGCGGTCATGAGAGCCCGGCCCTGGGATCGGTCGGGATGGCGGTAGGCGGTGATCATGCGCTGGTAGATGCCCCAGGTCGCCTCGACCTCGATGTGCTCGTCGCGGGCGAACAGCGCCTCGATCCTGGTCTTCTGCTTGTCGGTGAGCAGGTCGGCGCCGGTGTGCAGGGTCCGCCGGGCGCGGTAGAGCGGATCCTTGGCGCGGCCGCGGTGGCCGTGCAGATCGAGCTGGACCCTGCGCCTGCAGCGGTCCAGGGCGTCGCCGGCCAACCTCACCACGTGGAAGGGGTCCATGACTGCGGTCGCGTCGGGCAGCTCCTCGGCCGCAGCGGTCTTGAAGCCGGTGAACCCGTCCATCGCGACCACCTCGACGCCGTCGCGCCAGGTCTTCGGGCGGGCAGCGAGCCAGGTCTTGAACGCGCTCTTGGATCGGCCCTCGACCATGTCCAGCAGACGGGCGGGTCCGGTGCCGTCGCGGATCGGGGTCAGGTCGATGACCACGGTCACGTACTTCTCGCCGCGGCGGGTGTGCCGCCACACGTGCTCGTCAACGCCGATGACGGCGACGCCGTCGAACCGGGCGGGGTCGTCGATCAGCAGCCGGCGACCTTCGGCCAGGACGGCGTCGTTCGCCGTGTCCCACGACACGTCAAGAGCTTCGGCGATCCTGGCGACCGTCAGATGCTGGGCAACCAGCGCGACCAAGGCCCAGCGCACCGCCGCCCGTGAGAGTTTCGCCCGTGGCTCGGCTGCGCCCGTGGTGTCCTGGCGCCACACCCGTCGGCAGATCGCGCAGCGGTAGCGGCGCACCCTGATCAGCAGCGTTGTCGGCCGCCATCCGAAGGGCTCGTGCGCCAGCAGCCGCGAGACGGTGTCACGCACGACGCCCTCGGCACCGCATCCGCGGCAGAACACGTCGTCCTCGCGCGTCAGGACGCGGCACTCCAGCACCGCACGGTCGGGCTCCAGGCGTTGCCCGGTCACGACGAGGCCGAGCTCGTCGAGGCGGCAGAACGTGGTCAGGTCAGGGCTGTGGAAGGTAGCGTCGCTCACGTCGAGGTCTTCTGGATGGGTTGGTGTAGGAACCCCCATCATCAGGGGACCTCGACCCATCTCCCGACCCGGTCACGCCACCGCTGCTACACCCTCAGATCGGATGAGCCGGATAAGGACCAAGTTCAGAAACACGCCCTAGTCGTAACCGGCGGAAACTGCGCGCTTAGCCAACGAATCAGGAACTGCGCCTGTGGTCAGAGCACGGACTGCACAACGTAGCTGAGGCCCACCGAAATGCCAAAGATGCCGACTTCTGCTGGTGCCGATAATGCCAACCGCGAAAGCCTAGATGGCTCCTCGGGTTCAAATATGTATCGACACAGGAATACGTAAAGCAAGTACACCCACGGCGCAAATAAGATGCCTCTTACGATGGGCCACGGGAGCGCGATCAGATTGTCGATCCAGATTGCAAGCCAGAGGCCGGGCAGAAACGTCGTGATTCCGAGCAGAAAGAGCGCCGCGGCAGCGGCAGCGAATTGCTCGCCGTTGCTGTTGGCGCGCGGACCCCCGCGCCAGTATCCGAACCACCCTTCGCGCACCTGCTGGCGACGATGCTCAGACTCCCGGAAGAACCTCGGGACCATGGAGGCAGCGAGGGTAAGGACTGGAGGTGTTTGAAGAAGTCGGGAGGGGCGCACCTCTCGCTCACCAACCATAACGCTCCTCGAGGTCGGCGGAGTATCTATTCATGTCATACAAGGTCGCCGCCGCATCTAGGTAGCCAGCGCGCGGAATAACCTCATCTTGCACAAAGTTTCCACGAGAACGCCACGTTCGAGAAGCCTGGTACTGACCAGCCTTCCTTGCTGCCGTCTGGCGAGCATAGAACATGCCCCGCGCGATTCGGGCACTGGCCCCCGCGCCCGCCGGCACGAATCCCAGCGCCGCGACTCCTGCTTCCTCAAGGCTAGACGCGGTAGCGACGTCGTATGCGGTCCACACCATCGTCGCGACTCCGCAAACTGCACAACCAAATAGAGCCGCAACAGAAAGGCCAGTCTTAACGCCCCCCAACACCGTGTCGCCGTGCTTGTCCCACCACGAACTTGATCGCGTTGAGTTGTCAGCGGCCGCCTGCCTCTCGCGACTCTTGCGCTCCCCTTCGTCTTTCGCGGCGGTGCGTTCGTCCCATTTCTTGTAGGTGCGGTCGACCTGGACATCAGCGTAGGACTTGTCCGGGTTCGCGGCGAAGTAGCGCACCGCTCGGTCGGTGTAGTTGTACCGCACCTTGACGCTCTTGCCTGTGTGCTCCTCGCGGACGGTCTTGACGCACGAGTTCGCCTTGGCGCACGGGTCGCCGCCGCTCTTGTCGGTCTGGGGGTTGTAGCCGGTGTGGCCGGCTCCCATGGGCAGCTCGCCGGTGGGGTCGGCCCAGGTGACCGGGTTGCTGTTCCCGTACGTGTAGGCCGACCACTGCTGCGGGTTGCCCAGGTCTATCACCGGGTCGACGCTGATGAACTTGCCCAGCCCCGGGTCGTAGTAGCGCGCCCCGACCGCCACCAGCCCAGTGGCATCGACGGGCTTGTCGAGGAACCCGTGATCACCCGTCCAGCTCGCCTGACCGCCGCGCGCATCCCCGAACGGAGTCGTGTACCGGCGCACCACCGTGTTGTCGGCCTGGTCGACCTGAACCGTGCCCGTGCCGTGATGATCGGCCACGACCGTGGTCATCCCCGACGCCCCACCAGCAGTCCGCACCGCGACCGTCGACCCTTCGAAGGTGTAGTACCGCTTCGTCGTCACCGAGCCCCCGGCCAGCGTGACCTCCTGCCCACCAGGCAGATACAACGTCGTGCTACCCCCCTCGGTACGCAGCAGCCGCTCACCATCAGCGGTATACACGTTCGAACCCGCCGTGGTGCCACCCTCCGTCACGGTCGCGAGCTCACCCTCGGCATCCCACGTCAAGGACTGGGCAGGCTCACCCGCCCGATCCCGAGTCGTCATGTTCCCCGCCGCGTCGTACCCGTAGGTGGACGTACCAGCGTCGGCACCGGTCGCAGTGACCTGCGTCGTGGCATGCGGTCGAGCCTGTCCCGAGCCCGGATAGGTGTAGGTGCTCGTCGTCGTGCCCGCACCCCGCTCCACCAGCCCGGTACGGTTACCCACCGCATCGAAGGAGTACGAGTTCCAGTACTTCGCCGCCCCGCCCAACGCACTGACCGACCGCGCCGACGCACAGTCCCCCGACGACGGCGTCCACGCCTCGGTCATCCGCCGCAGCCCGTCATAGTCGAAGCATTGCACGTCACTGGTGCCGCCATCAGGAGTGTCCGCGACCTTGAGCACGTTGCCCGCATCGTCATAGCTGTAGGCCGCGTCGTAGTCGTAGCCGGCCCGCCCACCACGCGCCACCCACGACGTCTGCAGACGGCGAGTACCGGTAGCGAACTGCTGATGCCACATCACCGAGTAGTTCGACCCCAGATCGGCACGCAGCAGCTCTCCATACGGCGAGTGATCGCTGCCGGCCACGACCGCGCCCCACGGAGTGTTGAACATGGCGAACTCCGTACCGACCTGGTGAGGCTGATTCGCGTCGTCGTAGAACGTCGTGACGCGTTCGGGTCCGAGGTTGCCCACCCCGGGGAGTGTCATCTCCTCGATGCGGCCGTCCTCGGTGTACTCGTACCCGGTCGTGTAGGAACCGGTGAGGCTGCCGTGCCCGGACGGGACCGTCACCGTCTGCCCCAGCGGCTGGTAGCGGTCGTCGTACCCCGTGACCGCCACCGTGTACGTCTTGCCGTCCGCCACACGCTCCGAACGCGTCAACTGTCCCTTGACCAGGGTGTCGTACACCCACCGGGCACGCACCGTGCCGGTCGTCGTGTCGTCGCGCATGCTCGTGCGACGACCGAGGTTGTCGTAGGTGTACGCCAGCGTCTCCCCGCGGGCGTCGGTCGTGGTGGTGACCTGACCCGCCAGGTCGTAGGTCGTGCTTGAGGTGCCCTTGTCCGGGTCGGTCGCGGAAATCTGACGACCGCGCAGGTCGTAGCCGTAGGACCACTCGTTCCCGGCCGCGTCGGTCATGCCCGTCAGGCGAGCGCCCGCGTCGTAGGAGTAAGTGGTGTCCTGGTGGTCCCCGCTGGGGTTGTGACCGAGGTACTCGCGCAGCCGCGTGGTGTTGCCTCGCACATCCACGAAGGTGGTCGTCGCGGTGCCACCCACCGGCGGATCGACCGTGACTCGGTCACCACCATAGGTGGTGGTCGTGCGCCACTCTTCGACCTCGTTGACGCGGAAGATCTCGCGGATCGCACGCCCGGCGCCGTCATAGTCAGTCACCACCGACCCCGGCACGGCCGCACTCGTAGTGACCAGGGTGGTGGCCGGGCTACCGGTGGTGAACCAGGGCCGGTTCTCCTTGACCGCCAGACCACGCGAGTCATAGAAGGTGTCGGTGACGACCCGGCCAGGGTTGTTGTGGTCGGCCGAGGGCGCCTGTGTCTGACGCTGCCGCAGCAGACCGTCGTAGATCGTGGTCGAGGTCTGGTAGGACGTCGCGTCGTGGTTCAGCGCCGAGCTGGTGACGGCGTTCTGCCCGGTCGACCGCACCGTGTAGGAGTACTTCACGCTCGGGGTGTCGGTGCCCTTGACCCGGCCTGGCAGCCATACCTGCGTCAACCGACCCAGCGCGTCATAGGTGCCGGTGGCGACCTTGCCCGCCGGATCGGTCACCTTGGTCGGCACACCCCAGGCAGGATCGACATTGGTGACCGTCACGTGCCTGGTCAGCGGGCCCGAACCATCCGGGTCCGGAGACGTGACCGTCAGCTTCGTGGTGGAGCCTTCCTCGTCGGTGTACGAGGTCGTGGTGGTGCGTCCCAACGCATCGGTACTGCTGGTCACACGCCCGTACGCGTCGTAGGCGGTCTGCGCGACGGTCTTGTACACCGCCGCGCCGCCCGAGTACGAGCCCGCCTCCTGGCGCAGCGTCTGGCGCCCCTTGCTCGGGGCCGCACCAACGCTTCCACCGTCGTAGCTGAACCGCTCGTCGGTGATCACGTCGCCGGGACGCGAAGGTGTCGCCGAGCACTTGACCGACACGGACTCGACGCGCCGCGGGGTCTGGAGGATGTTCTTACTCGTGTTGCGGGCATACCAGGTGCGGGTGCACACGTTGTCCGCCGACGTCGAATTGTCGCCGGTGTCGTTGACCTGAGTGGGCATGCCGTAGGAGTCGAACGTGGTGTACACGTTCGAGGTCCGTACCCCGCCGGAGGCCAGCGTCGTCTCGGTCGTGGCCTGTTTGACGCCGGTGTGGAACGCCTTGTCGCCGTCGGCGTCCGTCGCCGTCGCCGACGAACGCCACGGCACGTTCTTGACCCGTTCCACGACGCTCACACCGTTGTAGGTGACCGTCTCGCGCAGCATCCCCGCGTACTCGTCGTGGTCCGTGATCCCGTCGACGGACACCGACTTCGTCCCGCCCGAGGCGGTGCGGTCACCGTCCATACCGCGGAAGTACCGGTAGACGGTCTTGGTCTGCGGCTGGCCCGGCGCCTCGGGATCACCGGCGCGCACCGTGGTCGTCGCATACCCACGCCACTGGCTCCACGTGCGCCGCTTCTTGGGCACCAACGGGTTGTCGTCGTAGTGCCACGCCGGCGAACCCGAGTAGGTGTAGTACGTCACCACGGGGTCAGATCCGCTGGCGCGGGCGTTCTCCGTGACCGTGTGGACCAGGTACTTGTGGAAGTACTCCATCTCCGGCTCGCTTGCACCCTCGGGCGTCCAGTAGACCGGCATGCATCGTTTGCCGTTGGACGCCGGGTCACTTGGTAGCGACGACGGCGAGCAGTTGGTGCCGTGATAGGCGATCGAGGTGACGCCACCGGACTCAGACTGGATCGAGCTGAGCCGGTATCGGTTCATCGCCAGGCGGCCATCGGCGCGCGAGTCGACGCGGTTGGCCTTCTGCACCCCGCTGAACGTCGTGGCCGGCAGCGTGATCGTCGTGCCACCGGCAGTCCCCCGGTGCTGGACCGACTTCAGCCACAGCGTGGCGTTCGACCCGTCACCGGGGTCAGGCAAGGTGTGCGTCAGGTCCCACCGGTCCACGCTGCGCCACCCCGACCCGTTGAGGTTGCGGATCTGGGTCGTGACACGCGTCAGACGCCGGTTCGAGAAGAACACCGGGGAGGTGACGTTCGGGCACGTGTTCTCGGTGCACACGAGGTCGGTGGGTACGTCGGGCCAGTCTTGCGGGTTGTCCTTCGCTGTGGCCCAGTCGCATCCCGAACCCAGGCAACGGTAGCCCCGCGTGAACTCGACCCGCGCGAAGGTCGTGCTGCCCACATCTGAGCCCGTCCGGTTGCCGAACTCGACGCGCGCCAGCGTGCCGCCAGAGACGTACGACTGCGTCGCGGTGTTGTTGTCGTACCCGTACCGGTTCCACTCCCGGCCATAGCGGTAGGTCATCGAGTTGCCCGAGGTGTCGACCACGTAGTCCAGGTTCCACCGCCACACCTGGTTGCAGCGCGAAGCGGCGAAGGTCGAGGCGTGGCACGGCTCACCGGGGTGGTTGCCGTAGACCGGCACGATCCAGTCCGAGTACAGCTTGCCGTCACTGGAGGACCGCTTGCCGCGGCCAAACCAGTACCGTGTGCCGTCCGCGGTGGTGACCTTCCAGTACTCCTTGTCGTTGTCTCCGTTCCAGCCACCCGTGAGCTTCTCGACCCGGGTGTTGTCGTCACTCTTGAGCCGCCACGCGCCGGAAGTCTCGTCACGGATCAGCTCGTTGGCCTTCCCGCCGAAAACGAGCGTGGCATTGTCGTCCTGCCAGCACAGGTCTCCGGTCTTGTGACTCGCGTTGTTCGGCGTGCTGCCGTCGACGTCGGCCGTGTCCTGTGCGCACGGGACGTACTTGCGCTCGACGTATCCGCCGGTCGACAGGTTCCACCCGTCACCGATCGCACCGGACTGGTTGTTCGTCGAAGCCACCCGCCCATCCAGCGACCCCGAGTTGTACGTGAGCTCGATCTTGGGCTCGAGCCCACCCGGTGTGGCCGGTACCCGCATCGGATACGTCCACGAGAAGGTGCCCGACTGATTCGAGACATCCCACGACGCCGACGGGCTCAGAGGTGTCGCCGACCAATCACCGCCCGATCCCGACACGCCCGCCGACAACGCCAACACCGTCATCGACGCCGTAGCCAACGATGTCGAAGACTGACGCTCCCCGCTGACGGGCTCGCCGCCACCGTCCAGATCGACCATCGCGGTGAACGTCCGCGCCTCGGCGTCGACCACAGCATCGTCGACCACCGACTGGGTAGAGCACTGCGGATCCTCGGGTGTCTCCAGCGCGCACGCCGGAAGTTCCACCACCCGAGCCCGCTGCCAGAAGTCTCCGCCCATGTCTCCCAGCGCCGTGGCGTCGACCGTCGCCTCGACCCGACCTGACGCGACCCTCGTGCCAGGCGTCGACGGCGCCGACGCACCCGCCGCTACGATCAACCCGACGCCAGCAGCCTCGGCCCGCTCGCCACCAACCGCACGCACCTCGACGTTCGCACCGGCGGCAGACTTCCCCGTCGCGATGACCTGTACCGGAAGATCGCCGGCGCGCCCTTTGGCCCGGCCATGCTCAGGGACCGCCAGCTCCACCGTTCCGTCGTCGATCATCGCAGTGGCGGCCAGCTCCTCACCGCTCGATTCAGCCCAGTCGGTCGTGCCCTCCACCGTCGACAGATCCTGCGACGCCGCCGGCACCGGACTCGTCGCCATCAACGCATCGACTCGCTCACCATCACCCCACAGCTTCTCGCCGTAGGCCGCCCGTTCCGCCAGCGACCAGTCCTCACGCTCGGCCAGCGACGGGCCTTCGTCCGCCCGCGGCTGCGCCGCAGCCGGCAGTCCTGAACCCATCAGCACCACACTCATTGCCAATGCAACAACTCGATATCCGGAAGCCATCAGTCACAAACCCCACTCATAACGCCGTCGTCTGGCCGTGCTTTGCGATACCTCGGATCCGTCAGCCGCCAGCAATACCGCCCTGGCAGACGCGCAACAGCACTTCGTTGTCCGAGGTGTTGTCGATGGCGCGGTCGTAGACCCGAACGTCGTCGATCAGACCCTCCCAGTACTGGGACGGGGACCCGTCCACCCGGGCTCGTCCGACCTCCAGGTCGCCACCAGCCGTCCAGCCGCTACCAGTCGGAGAGAAGGCCGTGGTATCGGCCAGCTGCGGTGCCCACGACGTTGCGGTGCTGCACACATACAGGCGCATCTCGCCGACGCCTCGGTCGTAGACGCCGGTCAGGCGCACCGGCTCGTTCGGATTGACGGAGATGTCAGACGTAGCGCGCGTGTTGCCCGAACCGTCGTGTCCGTACATCAAGAACGACCAGCATCCGTCTTCAGCTGTGGCGGGACAGGCCGAGCCGGGCGCGAGGTATCCGAGCTTGAACGCACTACCGGTCTGGCCGGCCTGACTCACTGCCATCTGGTGCCCGTTGCCGACGGCGTCCAGATTCACGACGGCAGTGACCGTGAACGAACCGGCAGTGTTGAGGACCGGTCCGTCGGAGTGCGCCCACTCTGACTGCCCGTCGAAGTCAAGGGCGCTCCCGCTCCATCCGTCCCAGCCAGGCACACGCCACTGTGTCGCTGACGACACGGTCAGGGGGTGCAGTTCCCCCTGGGAGGGATCCTCCAGTTGCGCTGAGTCCTGCGCCACGGTTCCGGTCGCCTCGTCGAACTTCCACCATCCGGTGGCTGACGGCTGATCCACGCTGAACCGATACATAAGAGTGGTCTTCGAACGATTCCCTGCCTTGTCCTCGGACTCGACGTACAGCACGTGCGAGCCGGTGCGCTGGGGGGTGAAACTGATGCTCGCCTGGCCCGACGAAGCGGTCACGAAATCGTCCAGTGCATCGGAATCAAAGGAGTAGTGGAACTTCGCGACATCGTTCGACCCGGCGTCGTCGAAGATGAACGTGCCGCTCTGGTTCGCGCCGCCGCCGAGATCGTCTTGCGGGTACATGGCAGACGTGGCGGTCGGCGTCACCGGGGGTGTGGTGTCAGGGCGCACATAGCACCTCGCCCCCGACCAACCCGACTCCTTCTTCTCATTGTCGCGGGCCTGGGCCGTCCACCAGTACAGCTTCTCGGACTGCAGCTTGCTGGAGGCGACGGTCTTGGAGTGGGTTTCCCCGGAGGCCTGCGCTGTCGTCCAGGCCGAGTTGTAGACCTCACTGCCGCCCGAGCGCACCATCTTGAACTCCATCTGGACCTTCTGCCCATCCGGGTCAGTGCCCTTGGCCTGCATCTTGGGCGTCAGGTCACGGATGTGCAGTGGGCTCGAGGAAGACGTGGCGCACGCCATCGTGTCCTGGGTCTTCATCGTCGAGCGCGACGGCTTGTCCGGAGCTCGGTTGAACACGATCGTCAACTTCGCAGTGTCCGCGTTGTAGCGCTTCCAGTACTCCATCGACGACTCACTGCCGGCCTTCATGCCGAGCGCGACCCATGACTGGTCCCGGCTTGCGGAGGTCTTGGTTCGCGATGTCACGTCCCACACAATCCGCCGCTTGTTGTCGCAGGCCGCCTTGTGCGAGACGGTGCGCGTCTCCTGCAGACCCATCCAGTCCGGCTGGTTGTTCCACGTCACCGTGTTGTCGACATCGTCGATGCCGTACACCTTCACCCCGCGAGCAGTGCAGTCCCACGAGTGCGTCCCGTACACACTGAAGTCGGCGCTCTTGATGTCCGAGCTGTCGAGGTTCCCCAGACGCACGCCGCTAGACCCGTACCGCAGGCTGCTGAACCGCCACAGCAGCCGCTGCTTGTTGTCCTTGTCGCACGACGAGACCCACGAGACGTCGCAGAACCCCAGCCCCTGGTCGTCACCGTTCTTCCAGATGCTCCCAGTCGGCCACCCCGAACGGATCGTCCCCCACCGCGTCGGAGCACTCGCGCCGATGCTCGGGTCGAGATAGATCGGGAACTCCAGCTCCGGGTCGGCGAGCACCGCGGGGTCCGGGCTGACGGTGACGACGTCGTCCTGGACGCTGACGTCAAGCAGCTCGACCCGGTCGCCGGTAGCCGGCGCACCCTCACGGTCGGGGACTTCGTCACTTGCAGTGACACCCGCAGCCTGCTCCGCACCGACCAGAGCGTCGAACGGCTCGAGCTCCGCGGCCGAGGGCTCCTGCGTCGAGGCGCCCTCTCCCGTGCCCACGTCATCCCAGTCGACCGCGCCCGAGGAATCCCACATGACCACCGGGCCGGACTCGAACGCGACCTCGCCGGCGCCGTCACGCACCTCGAAGCCCGCATCGCTCGGCTCGACGCTCAACCCGCTGGACGCCTCCACCGGGAACGAGAGCTCAAGGCCCCCATCCTGCCCCGGGGCCGGTGCCAGCAGCTCGGTGGTCAAGTACTCCAGCGCCGCCGCATCCTGCATCCGCACCACCGGGGTGACGATCGTGCCGTCATCGTTGACCGACACGCTCAACGCCACGCCCGACCCGAGGTCGTACGACACCCGCCCATCGGCGACCTGCGCCGCAGCCGTCACCGGCAGCGAGCCCGAGTACATGCTCACCCGGGACTCCGCGGCACCGATAATCGCCAACGGCAGACCCGATCCCGTCACGCCACCCGGGTTCAGCCACATCGGCTCCACCCCACCGCTGACCGGCAGCATCCCACCCGGAATGCCCTCGACCTCACCGTCCCGAACCGGTGCGGCTGAGACCTGCACGTCGACCGGAGCCCACGCGCCGTCCCCGTCACCGTCCTGCCGGACCGCCCCGGCTGACATCTCCACGACCGTCGAGCCGTCGGGCTGCACGTACGACGTCGACCACTCCGTCAAGGAATCGGCAATGAGAACGTCATCGCCGCACTCGACAGCCATAGCCGTTGCAGCCGCTTCAGTCGGCGCTTCTGCCGCGCACACCGGCACCGAGGTCGCAACCGATCCCCCGTCAGACCTTTCAAGACCAGCCGCGATACCCGGTGTGCCTGCCAGTAAGGCCGCCAAACCGAACGACATACATGTTTTCGGGAGACCTGCTCGCGATGCCACTACCCTGCTCAACCCACCCTGGTTGTTCGGTTATTGTGACCAAACCTTGACTACAGGGTGCGCACAGGCAACTGTCAGGGCTTCATCGTTATAGTTCTGTGATCTTCTTCGTCGACGCCATCAGCCTGCGACACAGCGGCTGACGGGCACGGTCGAAGCGATCGTCCGCCAGCGCGAGGAGGCGTTCAACGTGCTCAGGCGCACAGATCCCCGGGACGACGACGGGGACTGCTGCACGGGTAGGTGACTGCGGTTTGTCTCGTGCCGGGCTCGGTGGAGGCCTGCGACGGACGCGTGCAGTCCGGAACAGACCTCCTGCCCCGGCAGACACGCCGTGATCCCGGTCGGGCCGGTGCGGGGTGATGCGCTTGCCCGCCGCGGAGTAAACGAAGGACGCCTCTTTGTTCCCGACCGTGCTCTCTCGCACCCTCCTTCGTCCTCGCGACATCACGTCCGGACCCGACCACGACACTTCGTGAATGGGCTCCACCTGGAGCAAGTCCGAGCGGAGACACCGAAGAGGTCGGTGCAGATTCCCGGAGCTCGTCGCGCGCACGGGTCGAGCGGCCCGGAGCCGCACATGACGGCCGATGTCATCGGCTGTGTGGCGTTCACCGAGGTCAGACCCGGTTCAGGGGGACCCGGCAACGGTGACAACCGGGCTCACTCGCCCGCACCACGCACCCACGTCGAGCCCGGCGGACCCGTCCCCCACCCGCCCAGATCGCGCAAGATAGGCCAGCAGTTAAGCCAGCAGTGCTCTACCCGGCCAAAGCGAAAGGCCCTCCGACTCAGCGTTTCCGCTGGTCAGGGGGCCTCTCTCGGTGGGCGATACTGGGTTCGAACCAGTGACCTCTTCGGTGTGAACGAAGCGCGCTACCACTGCGCCAATCGCCCGAGTGCGAGGTCGATAGTAGTCACACACCGGCCCCTGAGCCAAACCGGATCGCTGCGGCGTGCCCCACACCCGGCGTCGGCGCCGGGCGCGACGCCGCAGGTCACGGGTCGAGGCGCTCGCGGCACAGATTCTCGAACACGTCCCGCGCCGCCAGCGTCAGCTCACCGGCCGCCACCTCGACGCCGTCCAGCCGGGTCACCGGCTGCACGTTGCGCCCCGAGGACGTCAGCGCCAGGTGCGCCGCGCCGGCGGTCACCTCGTCCAGCACGGAGAACGGCAGCTCGCCCGGGCGCGCCTCGCGGACCGGGAGCCCTGCCTCGGCACCCCATTCCAGGACGAGAGCGCGCGTGATGCCGGCCAGCGCGCCCGAGTCGAGGCGCGGCGTGAGCAGCTCGCCGCCGCGTTCGACGAAGACGTTGGATCCGGTCCCCTCGCACAGGTCTCCCACCGTGTTCGGCAGGATCGACTCGTCGGCGCCCTCGGCCTTGGCGTGGGCGAGCGCCACGACGTTCTCGGCGTACGAGGTGGTCTTGAGCCCGGCGATGGGCGAGCGTTCGTTGCGCGGCCACGGGGAACGGGCCGAGCTGGACTCCGGCGCCATGACGGAGTCCTGAGCCGCGACGACGACGCTCTGCGCCCCGGGCACGCGCATGGAGCCCAGCGGCCCGACGCCGGCGGTGACGGTGATGCGCAGCCGTCCGTCGAAGGGCCCGTCCGCGGCTACCGCGGCCTCCAGGACCGCGGCAGCGCCGTTGCGCACCTTCTCCTCGTCGGGCGCCTCGAGTCCCAGTCCCGTCGCCGAGCGACGGAGCCGGGCCAGGTGCCGCGTGAGCGCGAAGACCTGCCCGTCGAACACGGTGCACGTCTCGAAGACGCCGTCGCCCACGGTGATGCCGTGGTCGACCGCGCTCAGCGCGGCCTCCTCGGGCGCGACGAGTCGACCTTCTGCCCAGATCACCAGACTCATGGGCCTCAGTCTGCCCGACGACGGCGGTAGACCAGGTGCGTGACCTCCGGCGTGTGCCGGGCGGAGACGGCGTCCAGGTCGCGCCGACCGACGCCGTCGAAGATCCGGACGCCGTCGGCGATGCCGAGCACCACCGGGACCAGGTGCAGCCGCAGCTCGTCGATCAGCCCCGCGCGCAGGCAGGCGTTCACCGTCCGCGCCCCACCGGCGATGACGACCGGCCGACCGTCGGCCGCGTCGCGGGCCCGGGACACCGCGTCGTCGAGCCCGGTAGTCACGAAGTGGAACGTCGTCCCGCCGCCCATCGCGAGGGCCGGGCGCTCGTGATGGGTCAGCACGAAGACGGGTGCCCGGTAGGGCGGTTCCTCGCCCCACCAGCCGTGCCACTGGTGGTCCCACGGGCCGGTGTCGGGCGAGAACATGCCGCGACCCATGACGAACGCTCCCCCGTCCAGGATCCCGGCGAGCTCGGCGCGGTGGCCGGCGGCATGGTCGAACATCCACGCGTGCAGCACCTCGCCGGTGCCGACGACGTCGCCGAAGGGGCGATCCCGGGTCGGGTGGGGTCCGGCGGCGAAGCCGTCGAGGGAGACGGTCAGGTCACACGTCACGGTGCTCATGCCGGGTCCGACCGGTGGAACGACCGCTGCTCATCGGTCGGCACCGGATCGGTCGGCACCGGCGCCGTGTCACGTCGACGCGAGACCGATCAACCGCGAGGCCTTGAGCTCGGTCTCGCGCCACTCCGCCTCCGGGTCGGACCCCCACGTGATCCCGGCGCCCGTGCCGAACCGCAGCGTCCCGTCCTGCCACCAGAAGGTGCGGATCCCGACGGCGAGCTCGGCGCGGTCGCCGTCGATCCAGCCCACCGCCCCGCAGTAGGGGCCGCGGCGCGTCGGTTCGAGGCGGTCGATGATCGACAGGGCCGACGACTTCGGCGCCCCGGAGACCGACCCCGGAGGGAACGTCGCCCGCAGCACGCGCCCCCACCGATCCGGCGCCCGCCGAACGTCCGGGGCGAGGGCGCCGCGCACGCGGGAGACCAGGTGCACCAGCCCGGGGTGCTCCTCGACGCCGAGCAGCTCCTCGACGGCCACGGTGCCGGGGGCGCACACCCGCTGCAGGTCGTTGCGCACCAGGTCGGTGATCATGACGTTCTCGGCGCGGTCCTTGGTGGTCAGCCCGTCGGCGGTGCGGGCCGTGCCCTTGATCGGCCCCGACCCGAGCGCGCCGGCGTCGAGCGAGAGGTAGAGCTCGGGCGACGCCGAGACGACCCACACCGGGTCGACGCCGCTGCCGGCGGGCACGTGGATCGCACCGGCGTGGGGCGCGGGGTTGCCCGCCGCCAGCCGCGCCGCCAGGGCCGCGGCGTCCGGCTCGACGCGCGCACCGCCGTCGTCGGTGGCGGGCAAGGGGGCCCCGAGCACCCGGCAGACGTTGACCTGGTAGACCGTCCCGTCGCGCACGTGCTCCCGCACGCGGCGGACGGCGGACTCGTAGCCGGAGCGGTCCATCGTGCTCGTCCAGTCCTCACTACCCGGCCCGCGCCACGCGTCGGGCGACGCCACGCCGCCCGGGTGCGGGCCGGCGTCGGACACCCGCGCGAAGCGCCAGGCGCGCGCCCGTCCCCCCCGGCCGAACGCCTCGAAGTCGACGACGACGAACCACGGCCCGGGCTCCGACAGTCGCTCGGGAGCGCGCTCGACGTCGACGCACTCGACGACGTCGGTGGCCCGGTGGCCTGCGAAGGAGGCCCAGGAGGTCGCTGCACGCACGGGTGCACGCTATGCCAGGCGACGACGACGACGCACCGCGGGAGCGATTGGACCATCCCGCTGCCGTCGACTAGTGTTTCCTTCGCGCCGGAACGCCGGGGAGCGATCCCCCACGTCCGGCTGTGCGGATGTAGCTCAGTTGGTAGAGCACCACCTTGCCAAGGTGGATGTCGCGGGTCCGAGTCCCGTCATCCGCTCGGAGGCCCACTCCCTGTGGCCTCGGAGACGAGGGCACGGGAGAGCACGCTTTCTCATGGTGGGTTGGCCGAGAGGCGAGGCAGCGGCCTGCAAAGCCGTATACACGGGTTCGAATCCCGTACCCACCTCGGGCGATTGGCGCAGCGGTAGCGCGCTTCCCTGACACGGAAGAGGTCACTGGTTCGATCCCAGTATCGCCCACCACCGACAGGCCCGGACAGTCACGTTCGGGCCTGTCGCACGTTCACGGCCCCCGGCGTAGCGTCGGAGCATGTGCCGGAACATCACCACGCTGCGCGGCCTCGAACCGGCCGCCACCCCCGAGGAGATCGCAGCGGCCTCGGCCCAGTTCGTGCGCAAGGTCACCGGGGTCGCCGCGAACGCGGCGCCGGCGTCCCGCGAGCCCTGCGAGGCGGCAGCGGCCGAGATCGCCGACATCGTCACGCGCCTGCTCGACGACCTGCCCGCCCGCCGTCGCCCACCGACCACGGTGCCGCCGTTGCGCCGCCCGGAGGTGCAGGCGCGGATCGCCGAACGGGAGCACGCGGCCACGGCCTGACCCGCACCGGCCGGTCGAGGCGCAGGTCACACCCGGCGGGATTGGACCTGGTCCGGGTCGGTCCAGTAATGTTCCTCAGGCGCCGGACGGCGGAGGAGCACTCCTCGCCCTGTCCGGCCGCGCGGATGTAGCTCAGTTGGTAGAGCACCACCTTGCCAAGGTGGATGTCGCGGGTCCGAGTCCCGTCATCCGCTCCACGGGCGATTGGCGCAGCGGTAGCGCGCTTCCCTGACACGGAAGAGGTCACTGGTTCGATCCCAGTATCGCCCACCACCTCGAAGGCCCCGGACCCAGCGGTCCGGGGCCTTCGTCGTCGATTGGATAGGCTCCTCGGGTGGAAGAGAGCACCGCCAGCCCGCCCGCCGTGTCCGCCACGATGCACCGCGCCAAGACGCGCGCCCGGGCCTCGCACGTCACCGTGGGCCAGGCCCGCCACCACCCGGACGGGTCGGCGGAGATCGACTGCTCCTGCGGGATGGTGCTGACCAACGGGCCGCAGTGGTCGTTGGACGAGCACATCCGGCTGCACCGGGCCGAGGCCCGCTACCTCGCCGTCAGCGAGGTCGCTCCCGCCGGCATGCCGCGCCTCATCCCCGTGGGCGCGGACCGCCGGCCCCGCTGACCGCTACAGCTCGTCCGGGTCGTCCCAGGAATGACCGCTGGACGATCCCTCCCTGGGTGACAGGTCCGTCTGCGACAACGACAGCGGCGCCTTCGTGGCGTCACCGCCCAGTCGGGGGTCTCCGTGCGGGTCCGTGGCCGACCGGCGTCGAGGCGCGATCCGAGCCTGCGACGCGATCGACTCGTCGAGGAGCGCGCGGAGCCGGTTCGCCCCGGGGCCCTCTGTGTCCTTGCTCATAGTCCTTGTGTACCAGCGCACGTGGCGTCGTGCTCCCGCTTGGCACACTATTCTCGCGCCCGGAACCGGGCCGACACCCCGTCGTCACCGCACCGACACGTGACCTCTCCACCGCACCCGACGCGCCCGACCAGGCCGGTCCCGCGCACGCACGACGACGGGACTAGGGTGTCGCCGTGACCGCAGCCGATCCACCCCTCCAGGCGGGTCCTGCCCCCGGTGGCACGAAGGCGCCCCAGCCGCGCCACCGCGAGAGCTGGCCCGGGCGCCGCCCCCTCGTCTGGGCCCCCCGCGCGCACACGGTCGACGTGGTGCTCCCGCAGCCCGACGGCACGGCCGAGCGACGGCCCCTGCGTCTCGTCGGCGCCCAGGAACCCGGCTACTGGCGCGCCGACGCCGATCTCGCCGTCGGCACGGACTACGCCTTCAGCGTCGACGGCGGGTCACCGGTCCCCGACCCCTGCAGCACCCAGCTCCCCCACGGACTGCACGGGCCCGGACGGGTCCTCGACGAGACCTTCCGATGGACCGACGGCGGGTGGCGTGGTGCCGACCTGCGCCGTGGAGCGCTCCTGCACCTCGACATCCCCACGGCCACCGCGGCAGGCACCCTCGATGCCGCCGCAGAGCTGTTGCCGGCCACGGCGGCCCTCGGCGTCGCCGGTGTCGAGCTGTCCCCGCTCGCGGCCTTCGACCCGGACCTCGGGCCGGCCGCCGGCGTGCGACTCTTCGCCGTGCACGAACCGTACGGCGGCCCGGCCGCCCTCCAGCGGTTCGTCGACGCCGCCCACGCCGCCGGGCTCGCCGTCGTCCTCGACCTGCCGCACCGGTGGGCGGTCGCCGACGCCCTGGGCCTGCACGCCTTCGGGCCGTACGCCGTCGGATCCCGGATAGGCCCCCGGCCCGGCTCCCCCTGGGACGCCGACACCCCCCGCATCAACCTCGACGGGTCCGGCAGCCGCGGCCCCCGTGACTTCCTGGTCGCCGACGCCACGCGGTGGTTGACCGAGTTCCACGTCGACGGCCTGCTCCTGGACGTGGAGGTGCTGACCGACCGCTCGGCGGTGCCCTTCCTGGGCGAGCTCGCCGACGCCGTGCAGTCCGTCGGCGCGCACTCCGGGGTTCCGCGCACGCTGCTCACGGACGGCCGCGGGCTGAGCGACCGGCTCACGACGATCATCGGGCACCTGCTCGCCGGCGAGCTCGTCGGCTCGGCCGCTGCCCTGGAACGCCTCGCCGACGAGCTGGACCGGGAGGTCACGCCCGGTGCCGCGGTCCCCGCGGGCCGACGTCTCCGCGGCACACCACGTACCGCCTCGACGGTGGTCGGGGACCTCACCCGGCTGCCCGCGGCCGGGCGGGCCGTGCCGTGGTCCGACCCCGACGGCGAGCTCGTGACGGACACCGCCGCCGACGACCGGGCCGCCCTGCTCGCGTTCGCCGTCATGGCCGGGTCGCCCGTCGTCCTGGACACCGAGCACGTACCGGTCCAGGGTGACCGGCACGGCGACCGGCGCCTGGTCTCCTGGGCGCGGGCACTGCTGACCCTGCGCCCCTCGACCCTGAAGGACCTGGACTCCCCCGTCGATCTCACCGTCGACGGCGACGTGCTGATCGGTCTGCGCGGCGACAGCGCGCTCGTGCTCGCCGTCGGCCCCGAGGACGCCGAGGTGGACCTCACCCGTCACCTTCCCCCGCCGTCGGGCGTGTGGCAGGTGGCCACGTCCTGGGACGTGGACCGCACCCACCTGCTCGCCGGTCGACTGCAGGTGCCCGCACGCGCCGCCGTCGTCCTGCGCCGTGAGGACGCACCCGCCACCGCGGACGGCCCTGGGAAGACCCGATGACGACCACCGACCGGAGCGACGACGTGACCTCTCCCTTCCGCTGGCGGCGCGGACGACTCCTGGACGACGTCGACGCCGGAGCCACGCCCGGGTTCGAGGGCGGCAAGAAGGCCGGGTACGCCGTCCTCGCCGAGCACGGCGCCGAGCTCTCCGAGCTGCAGGAACGCCTCTTCGCCCACGGCCGCACGGGAGGGACGCGCCGCCTCCTGCTGGTGCTGCAGGGCATGGACACCGCCGGCAAGGGCGGCGTCGTGCGGCACGTCGTCGGGATGGTCGACCCGCAGGGTGTGCGGTGCCGAGGATTCGGGCGGCCGACCGCCGAGGAGCGCGACCGCGGGTTCCTGTGGCGGATCCGGCGCGCGCTGCCCGGCCCGGGACTGATCGGCGTCTTCGACCGGTCCCACTACGAGCAGGTGCTCGTGGTGCGGGTCGACGGCCTCGAACCCGAGGCGCAGTGGCGCGCCCACTACGACGAGATCAACGACTTCGAGGCCGAGGTCGCGGCCGCCGGCACGACCATCGTCAAGGTGATGCTCGCCCTGTCCCCCGGCGAACAGCTCGAGAGGCTCACCTCCCGGCTCGACCGGCCCGACAAGCACTGGAAGTACGACCCGGCGGACCTGCACGCCCGCAGGCAGTGGGAGGACTACCAGGCCGCCTACCAGGAGATGCTCGACCGCACCAGCACCGACGTCGCACCCTGGTGGGTGGTGCCCGCCGACCGCAAGTGGTTCGCCCGCCTCGTGGTCGGCGAGATCCTGCTGGGCGCGCTGCGGGAGATGGACCTCGGGTGGCCGCCGGCCGACTTCGACGTCGCCGAGCAGCGCCGGCTCCTGACCGGCGGCTGAGCACCGCCGGCGGTGGTCAGCCGGTCGTGGTGAGACGGCGGCCCTCCGCCGCCAGCGCGCCGAGGCGCGACAGCGCACGGTAGTACTTCTTGCGGTAGCCGCCGCGCAGCATCTCCTCGGTGAACAGGGACCCCGGGGCGGCGCCGTCGACGCCGGCGAGGAGCACCGGGACGTCGCGGTCGTAGAGCCGGTCCACGAGCACCACGAGCCGCAGCGCGACCTCCTGGCGCGTCACGGGCGTGACGTCGGTCAGCCCGACCAGCTCGACGCCGTCGAGCAGCGCCCCGTACCGGCTGGGGTGGACGGTGGCCAGGTGGGCCAGCAGGTCGCAGAAGTCGTCCAGGGCCGCGCCGGGGTGCGTCGCCGCCGCGGCACGCACGGTGGCTGCCGACAGCGGCTCGGTGTCCGTCACGACCGACCGGTGCCGGTAGTCCTCACCGTCGACCCGCAGCACCTCGAAGCGGTCGGCCAGCGCCTGGATCTCGCGCAGGAAGTCCTCGGCGGCGAACCGCCCCTCCCCCAGGGCGTCGGGCAGCGTGTTCGACGTCGCGGCGAGCGCCACGCCACGGTCGGCGAGCTCACGCAGGAGACGGGACATCAGCACCGTGTCACCCGGGTCGTCCAGCTCGAACTCGTCGATGCACACCAGGTGCTTGGCGGCCAGGGCGTCGACGGTGGGCAGGAACCCGAGCGCGCCGACGAGGTTGGTGTACTCGACGAAGGTGCCGTACGCGGCGGCGCCCGGGCCGAGAGCCTCGGTCACCGCGTGGGCCAGGGACGTCAGCAGGTGGGTCTTGCCCACGCCGAACCCGCCGTCCATGTACACCGCCGGCGCGGTCCGACGGCGCGAGAGCAGGGCGCGCAGACCTGTCGGTGCCGGGGTGGCGATCTGCTCGGCGACCTCGCCGAGGCGGGCGAGCGTCGAGGCCTGGCTCGGGTGGTCGGGGTTGGCGCGATAGGTGCTGAACCGCGCGTCGGCGAAGTGGCGCGGGGGCACCAGGTCGGCCAGGAGCCGGTCTGCCGAGACGGCAGGGCGCACCCCCGCCAGCGAGACGGTGGCGGTCGAGTCCGAGGACTGCACGGCGGTCACGGACATCAACCCTACGTGCGCCACGTACGCTGACCGCTGTGAGTTCTGCCACGCCACCGTTGCGACTGCTCCTGCCGCACGTCGAGGACCTGCCCGTCGACGAGGCCGAGGACCGCCTCGCCGCCCTCTACACCGCGGACGCACCCCGGCACGTGCGGGTCAACATGGTCCAGAGCGTCGACGGCGGCGCCTGGGGCGTCGACGGCCGGTCGGGGTCGATCAACGACGCCACGGACTGGCGGGTCTTCCGGGTGCTGCGTGCGCTCGCCGACGTCGTGCTCGTCGGCGCCGGGACGGCTCGCGCCGAGGGGTACGCCGCGCTGGAGCGGCCGCGCGGTCTGGAGCACCTCGCCGCCGCGCCGCTCGAGCTGGCACTGGTCACGAGGACCGGCCGCGTGCCCGACGGGGTGCTGGAGGCGGATCGCACGCCGTGGGTCGTGACGGGCGAGGAGGGCGCCGAGCGTGCGCGGCAGGACGTCGACGCCGAGCACGTCCTGGTGTGCCCGGAGCCGCACGTCGGCGAACCGGGCGGCGTCGACGTCACCGCCGGGATCGACGCGCTGGCCGAGCGCGGACTGGGTCACGTCCTGTGCGAGGGCGGTCCGCACCTCCTGGGAGGGCTGATCGCCGCGCAGGTCCTGGACGACCTCTGCGTCACCACCACGCCGCAGGTCGTCGGCAGCGGGCCGAGCCGGATCGTCGCCGGACCCGCAGGCCCGGCCGGGACGCAGCGTCCCGCGACCCTGGCCCACCTGCTCGCCGGGCCGTCCGGCACGCTGGTGGCGCGGTGGCGCACGACACCCGCAGACCGGTCGCTGCCCCCAGCACTCGCAGAGTAGGTTGCTGCCATGGCAGCCGAAGCATGGACCGTCGTGGTCCTCACCGAGGACGTGCTGACGTCCGCCGACGTCGACCACATCACCTCGCTGCACCCGGGCGAGGACATCCACTACCGCGTCCTCGTGCCCGCGGACACCGAGCACAACGTCGTCGCCTCCGTGCTGGACCACCTGGGCATGCTGGAGCTGCGCGAGGCCTGGGACGACGTGCTCGGCAAGGAGCCGACCCCGGAACAGGCGACGGCGACCGCCTCGGAGCAGGTCATCGACTCGGTCGAGCGGCTGCGCGCCTCGGGCGCGACCGCGAGCGGCGAGGTGACCCAGGACGACCCGCTGCCCGCCCTGCAGGCCGCGGTGTACGCCGGCGGCGACGAGGTCGTCGTGGTGACCTACCCGCACGCCGTCGAGGACACCTTCCACACCGACTGGGCGTCCCAGGCGCGGGACGTGCTGCAGGTCCCGGTGCTGCACCTGTACGCCGGCACCAGCGAGCTCGGCTGACCGGCGGGCCGGCTCGGCCGGCCGATCAGCCGCAGGGTCACGGCACGCGGTCTACGGTCGGCGCACGCGGTGCCCGGCGCGCACGATCGTGGCCCGCACCAGCTCGTCCATGGAGTCGCAGAACGGCGGCTCGTCGAGCAGACCGTGGTCCACGGCGGCCACGGAGAGCTCGGTGCAGCCCAGCACCACCACCCCCGCGCCCCGCTCGACCAGTCCCGCCGCCACCGCGCGCAGGGCGTCCGGGTCGGCGGGCCGACCGGCCTTGACCTGGTCGTATATCACGGTGTTGACGCGGGCCTGGTCGGCGTCGTCGGGCGTGAGCACCTCGATGCCGTGGGCGGCGAACGCGTCCCGGTAGACGCCGGAGGCGACCGTCCCCGCCGTGGCCAGCAGACCGACGCTCGTCAGACCGGGGGCGCGCCGGCGGGCCGCCTCGACCGTGACGTCGACGATCGACAGGAACGGCACGGTGACGGCGTCCAGCACCTGCTGGGTGAAGTAGTGGGCGGTGTTGCAGGGCATCACGAGGAACCGCACCCCGAACTGCTCGAGCCGCCGGGCGTCACGCGCCAGGACCGGCCCGGGGTCCTCCGACGAACGGCCGAGCACGAACTCCGTGCGGTCGGGGATCGTGGCGTGGTTGAGGACCAGCAGGTCGACGTGCTCCTGGTCGCGGCTCGCCTCGGTGAGCTGGACGACCCGCTGCAGGAAGTACGCGGTGGCCAACGGGCCGACGCCACCGATCACCCCGACCGGCGGCGTCGGCTCCGGCGTCCCGACGCGCTCGCTCACACCTGGCCCGTCGACGCCGGCCCGCGCCAGGCGAGCCGACGTGCCTCGGCCAGCGGATAGTGGCGCGCGTACTTGCGCCACTGGTTGAGCTGGGCGAGGCACAGATAGGCGATCCTGCGCGGGTCGGTCTCGGCGCGGTACCACAGCGGGTTCGTCGAGCGACGTCGGCGCGCGAGACGCCGGGCGTCGGCACGGACGGACGGGTCGAGGACGTAGCGGCGCAGCAGCGGACCGGGCAGCACGGTGTACAGGTGGCGGCCCTCGAGCTCCCCGGCGGCGCTCAGGGCGACGTCGGGGCCGAGCACGGCGCGCGGATCGGGGTCGAGTCCGCGCAGGTGCTCGTGCACGTAGAACCGCACGGCGTTGGCCCCGGCGGCGGTGATGTAGAAGTTCGACCGGCCCAGCCGCGGGTTGAGCTCGAAGAACACGTACCGGCCGTCGCGCGGGTCGTACTTGAGGTCGAAGTTCGCGAAGCCGGTCCAGCCCACGTGCTCCAGGAGCCGGGTGGCCTGCGCGACCACCTCGCGCTCGGTCTGGGTGATGATGCCCGCAGGGTTGCCGAGCGCACCCGGGGTGTGCTCCTCGAGGAGCACGTGCCCGAACGCCGAGAACCTGACCTTGCCCTCGGCGTCCGAGTAGCAGGTCAGGATCCGCATGCCGGAGTCGTCGCCCGGGATGTAGTCCTGGATGACGAACGTGCCGGTGTAGCCCGCTGCGCGTACCCGTTCCAGCAGGTCCGTCAGCTCGTCGCGGCTCTCGACGAGGAAGACCTTCTTCTTCCCGGCGAACTCCACCTCGTGGTAGGCCGCGGTGCTGGCCGCCTTGGCGATGACGGGGAAGGTCAGCCCGCTCGTGTCGGGCTCTCCCCCGGCGTCCTGCCCGGCGAACTGGTGGACCACCGTGGTCGGGTGGGCGACGCCGAGCTCGGCGCACAGGTCGCCGAACCCCTCCTTGTCCGTGAGCCGGTGGAGCAGCTTCTCCTCGACGTACGGGACGGTGTAGAGGTCCTCGAGGCGGTCGCGGTTCTCCACCAGCAGGCGCACGAGCCAGTCGGCCGAGCCGACCACGAGGAGGTCGGCGTCGGCGTGCTCGGCCGCGATCTCCCGCAGGCGGGCCACGATCGCCTCCGGGTCGTCGATCCGCGGCTCGGCGACGTGACGCAGGATCCGCGAGTGCCGCACCAGGCCCGTGGACATCCCGGAGACGACGACGGGCGTGACGCCGTAGGCCTCGTGGAAGCTGCGGGCGAGCGAGTACGCCCCGATGTCGCCGCCCAGGACGACGGGCTGCAGCCGCTTCATCGGTCCCTCCGTCCCGCCGCGGGTCGCGCGGCCGCGGCCTGCTGCGCCGCCGCGTAGTTGGCCTTCAGCGCGCTGGTCGGGTAGTACCGGCGGTACTTGCGCACGTGGTTGACCAGTGCGGTCAGCACGTACAGGCGCCGGCGCGGTGCGCCGTCGGCCGCGTAGCGCAGCGGGTGGACGGTCCGTCCGGTGCGCATCAGGCCCACCACCCGGGCGCGCAGACCGTCGTCGAGCACGTAACGGCGCAGCAGCCGGTGGGGCACGACGGCGTAGAGCACCTCGCGCGTCGCGGTCACCAGGGTGCGGCGCTGCCCGCGGATGACGTCGTCGACCAGGACCTCGGTCGGGTTCTGGCCACCCGCCGTGAGGTAGTAGTTGTTCCGGCCGATGCGGGGGTTCTGCTCGAAGAACTTGTAGACGCCGTCCCGCGGGTCGAGCTTGACGTCGAAGTTCGCGAACCCGCGCCACCCGGTGTGCTCGCAGAGGCGCTGCGCGGCGTCGAGGATCTCGTCGATCGGCTCGACGATCATCGCCGACGGGTTGCCGCGGGCCGCGGGGGTGCGCTCCTCGAGCAGCACGCGTGCCGAGCAGCGCAGCGTGACGCGGCCGGAGGTGTCCGAGTACGTGGTGACCGAGCGCATCTGCGTGTCGTCGCCCGGGATCATCTCCTGGACCAGGAACCGTCCGCGGAAGCCGGCGCCACGCAGTGCGGCGTAGAGCCGGTCGAGCTCACCGGGCGAGGTGATCTCGTAGATCTTCTTCTTCCCCGCGAACCGGGCCTCGTGGTAGTCGGCGCTGGAGGCCGGCTTGGCGATGACCGGGTAGTCGAAGCCGACGGGCTCGGGCTGCCAGTCGTCCGCGGCGGCGTCGGCGAAGTCCTGGATCACGGTCGCCGGGGTGGGGATCCCCAGGTCGGCGCACACGGCGGAGAACTCCGCCTTGTCGCAGATCCGGTCGATGAGGTCGACGTCCGCATAGGGCAGCACGTAGCCCGCGGACTCCAGCGCCGTGCGGTGGTGCGCGAGGATCCGCACGACCCAGTCCATGTTCGACTGCAGCAGCAGCGGATCGCGGTGGCCCGCGGCCCGTCGATCGGTGGCCACCCGTTCGAGGGTGGCCACGATCTCGGTGGCCGCCGTCCCGGACAGGACCGGGTCGATGAGCCGCGAGTGGGCGATCGGGCCGGGCTCGGCGAAGGCGACCACGGTGGTGCGCAGGCCGTACTGCTCGTGGAACGAGCGGGCCAGGCCGTACACGCCGATGTCCGAACCGACGATCACGGGGTGGAACCCGGGGCCGCCGTCGGCGGCCCCGGGTCCGGGTCGAGTGCTGGTCACGGGGGGTTCAGGCCTCCTGCTCGGTGCGGTCGGCGGACCACTCGGTGTGGAACGTACCCTCGCGATCGGTCCGGCGGTAGGTGTGAGCACCGAAGAAGTCGCGCTGGGCCTGGATCAGCGCGGCCGGCAGGCGCTCGGCCCGCACGCCGTCGTAGTAGGCCAGCGAAGAGCTGAACGCCGGCGTCGGGACACCGTTCTGGGCCGCGCCGGCGACGACGCGCCGCCAGGCCGCGAGACCGCTGCCGACGGCGTCGGTGAAGTACTCGTCGGCCAGCAGGAGCGGCAGGTCGGCGTCGCGCTCGTACGCCTCGGTGATCCGGTTGAGGAACCGCGCGCGGATGATGCAGCCCCCGCGCCAGATGCGGGCCATCGCCCCGCGGTCGATGTCCCAGCCGTTCTCGGCCGAGGCCGCGGCGATCTGGTCGAAGCCCTGGGAGTAGGCCACGACCTTGGAGGCGTACAGGGCCTGGCGCACGTCCTCCACGAACCGGGCGCGGGAGGCGTCGTCCTCGCCGACCTTCCAGTCCTGGGTGTGGGCCGGCAGGCTGGCGCGGCCGGCCTCGCGCTGCGGGACCGAGCCGGACAGGGCGCGGGCGAACGTCGCCTCGGCGATCCCGGTGATCGGCACGCCCAGGTCGAGGCCGTTCTGCACCGTCCAGCGACCGGTGCCCTTCTGCTCGGCCTGGTCCAGCACGATGTCCACGAACGCCGACCCCGTCTCGGCGTCGACGTGCTGCAGCACGTCGGCGGTGATCTCGATGAGGAACGACTCCAGGTCGCCCGCGTTCCACTCGGCGAAGATCTGGCCGATCTCCGCCGCGGAGGCACCCAGGCCCTGCTTGAGCAGGTCGTAGGCCTCGGCGATGAGCTGCATGTCGGCGTACTCGATGCCGTTGTGCACCATCTTGACGAAGTGGCCGGCGCCGCCCGGGCCGACGTAGGTGCAGCACGGCGTGCCGTCGACCTTGGCCGAGATGGCCTCGAGGATGGGACCGAGCGACTCGTAGGACTTGCGCGTGCCGCCGGGCATGATCGACGGACCGAGCAGCGCACCCTCCTCACCGCCGGAGACGCCGGTGCCGACGAAGTGCAGGCCGCGCTCGCGCAGCGCCTCCTCGCGGCGGATCGTGTCCGGGAAGTGGGCGTTGCCGGCGTCGACGACGATGTCGTCCTCCTCCAGCAGCGGGAGCAGCTCGTCGATGACGGCGTCGGTGGCAGCGCCCGCCTTGACCATGATGACGACCTTGCGCGGCCGCTCGAGCGAGGCGACGAAGTCGGCCATCGACTCCGAGGGCACGAAGTCGCCCTCGTCGCCCGCCTCCTCGATCAGGGACTGCGTCTTGCCGTAGCTCCGGTTGTGCACGGCGACGGTGTAGCCGTGGCGGGCGAAGTTCCGCGCGAGGTTGCGACCCATCACCGCGAGTCCGGTGACGCCGATCTGGGCACGTGCTGTCATCGCTTCTGCTTCCTTCGTGGAGATCATGTCCGGCAGCTCGGGGGCGAGCGTCCGGCAGGCCGCGACCAGCCTAGTCGCCCCCGGGCGGGGCACGGGGCAGCCGCCGGGATCCGGACAGCGGTTGCTCCGCCGGACCCGGACCGTACCGGCACGTCGGCGCCGGTACCGACCCGCGCTCGGCGTACCGTGAACGCGTGACGGGAGACCAGCGCGAGGTTCCGGCGCGGTTCGCGGCCGCGCTCGACTCGCTGCGCGGGCACCGGACCCGCGACGAGGTACGGCTGGTCGAGATCCCGGGCCCCCGCCGCGTCGCGCCGTTCAGCCTGGCGCTGGAGGGGGAGGTCGTCTCCGAGGCCACCGAGGTCGCCACGGGACGGTTCGTCGTCCTGCACGACCCGGACGGGCAGGACGCCTGGCACGGGGACTTCCGGGTGGTCACGCTCGTGCGCACGCAGCTCGAGGCGGAGCTCGCCACGGACGAGCTGCTCGGTGACGTCGCCTGGACCTGGGTGACGGAGAACCTGGAGGCCGCCGGCGTCGGCGCGGTCGCCGCCGGGGGGACCGTCACGCGGGTCCTCTCGCGCAGCTACGGCGCGCTGGCGTCCACCCCGGACGCCGTGGACCTGGAGATCCGGGCGTCCTGGACGCCGACGGACACCGACCTGGGCACCCACCTGGAGGTCTGGGCGGACCTGATGTCCACCGCCGGCGGGCTGCCCCCGCTGCCCGACGGCGTGACGGCGCTCGACGTGCGGCGCCGTACGGTGGAGCCATGAGCTCAGGCGTTCCCTCCGACACCGTCGACGTCGCACCGCTGACCGAGCCGTCCGACGGCGTCGGCGCCGTGGTGGACACGCCCGCGGCGCTGGCGCGGGTCGTGTCGGCGTTCGCCGCCGGCACGGGGCCCGTGGCCGCCGACGCCGAGCGCGCGTCCGGCTACCGCTACGGGCAGGCGACCTACCTGGTGCAGGTGCGGCGCGAGGGTGCGGGGACCGCGCTCATCGACCCGGTCCCGCTGCCCGACCTCTCCGCGCTCGGCGCGGCGGTCGGCGACGCCGAGTGGGTGCTGCACGCCGCGTCCCAGGACCTGCCCGGGCTCGCGGAGCACGGTCTGCACCCGGCCCGGATCTTCGACACCGAGCTCGCCGCACGCCTGCTGGGCATGCCGCGGGTGGGGCTGGCGGCCGTGGTGGCCGACACCCTCGGCCTCGGCCTGGCCAAGGAGCACTCCGCCGTCGACTGGTCGACGCGTCCGTTGCCCGAGGACTGGCTGCGCTACGCCGCCCTGGACGTCGAGGTGCTCGTCGAGGTCCGCGACGTGCTCGCCGCCCGGCTCGCCGAGGCCGGCAAGACGGAGTGGGCGGCGCAGGAGTTCGAGCACGTGCGCACGCTCCCCCCGCCGGCGCCCCGGCAGGAGCCGTGGCGGCGCACCTCGGGCACGCACACCGTCAAGGGGCGCCACCGCCTCGCCGTGGTGCGCGAGCTGTGGGAGGTCCGCGAGGACAACGCGCGCCGTCGGGACGTCTCTCCCGGCAGGGTCCTGCCGGACCGCGCGATCGTCGCCGCGGCCAAGGCTCTGCCCCGGTCGGTACCCCAGCTCGTCGCCCTGCCGGAGTTCGCCACCAAGGGGGCCCGACGGCGGTCGGCCACCTGGCAGCAGGCGATCGACCGGGCGCTGGCCCTGGACGAGTCGGAGCTGCCCTCCACGAGAGGGCCGCGGACGGACGCCCCGCCGCAGCCGCGGTCCTGGGCCGACCGAGACCCCGTCGCAGCCCGACGCCTCACCGCGGCGCGCGAGATCGTCGCCCGGCTCTCGGAGGAGCTGGGCGTCCCGCCGGAGAACCTGCTGCAGCCGGACGCGCTGCGCCGCGTCTGCTGGACGCCGCCCGAGCCCGCCGGGCCCGACGAGATCGCCGAGTTCCTGCGTGGCCGCCAGGCTCGGGAGTGGCAGATCGGCCTGGTGGCCGGCCCCCTCGCCACGGCCTTCGCGGCGGACTGACGCCACCGTCACCGCCGGTCGACGGCGCAGGACCGGCGGGCTGCAGCGCCGTCGTCGTCGCTGATACCCCGTCTCAGATGGGCTATGCTTTTCCTGAGACGCGCGGTAGCGTGTATTCGTGCCGGGCGGGATCCGCCCGGACACCGAGCGACGCTGCTCCCCGGCACCGTCGACCCGACCATCGCAACGGACGGAGCTGCCATGACCGTGGCCCCCCAGGCCCCCGGCACCACCCGCGAACCGGCACGGCGCGCACTGCGCGACGTCGTGTTCGTCGAGGGCGTGCGCACCCCCTTCGGCAAGGCCAGGCCCGACGGTCTGCTCGCGGAGACGCGGGCGGACGACCTCGTGGTCAAGGCGCTGCGCGAGCTGCTGCGCCGTCACCCCGAGCTCCCCGGTGAGCGGATCGACGAGATCGCCATCGCCGCCACGACGCAGACGGGCGACCAGGGACTCACCCTCGGCCGCACGGTCGGCCTCCTCGCCGGCCTGCCGACCTCGGTGCCCGGCTACGCCATCGACCGCATGTGCGCCGGCGCCATGACCGCGGTGACCACCACCGCCTCCAGCATCGCCGTCGGCGCCGCCGACGTCGTCGTCGCCGGCGGCGTCGAGCACATGGGCCACCACCCGATGGGCCTCGACGCCGACCCGAACCCCCGGTTCGTCGCCGAGAAGCTCGTCGACCCGGAGGCGCTCAACATGGGCGTCACCGCCGAGAACCTGCACGACAAGTTCCCGCACCTGACCAAGGAGCGGGCCGACGCGTACGCGGTCGACACCCAGGCCAAGTACGCCAAGGCGGTGGCGAACGGTGACATCGGCCCGGAGATCGTGCCCGTCGCCGTCCGCTCCGCCGAGCAGGGCTGGGGCCTGGCCACCACCGACGAGCTCCCCCGCCCCGGCACCACCGTCGAGGGCATCGCCGACCTCAAGACGCCGTTCCGCCCCGGCGGCCGCGTCACGGCGGGCAACGCCTCGCCGCTGACGGACGGCGCCACCGTCTCCCTGCTGGCCAGCGGCGAGACCGCCGAGGAGCTCGGGCTGCCCGCCGCGATGCGGATGGTGTCCTACGCGTTCGCCGGCGTCCCGGCCGAGATCATGGGCTACGGGCCCGTCCCCGCGACCGACAAGGCGCTCGCCCAGGCGGGCCTGACGATCGACGACATCGGCCTGTTCGAGATCAACGAGGCCTTCGCCGTCCAGGTCCTGAGCTTCCTCGACCACTACGGCATCGCCGACGACGACCCCCGCGTCAACGCCTACGGCGGCGCGATCGCCGTCGGGCACCCCCTGGCCAGCTCCGGCGTGCGGCTGATGACCCAGCTCGCGCGCCAGTTCGCCCAGCACCCCGAGGTCCGCTACGGCATCACGACCATGTGCGTCGGGCTCGGCCAGGGCGGCACCGTGATCTGGGAGAACCCGCACCACGCCGACTACTCGGGCCACGTCCCGTCGACCACGGAGGGCTGAACGACCATGACGGAGAACACCGCCGCACAGCCGCGCGCCGAGCGCGTCACCCACTCCCTGGTCCGCGACGTCGAGCTGCCGGGCGGCCAGGGCACCATGGCCCTGGTCACCCTCGACAACGGGCTCGACCACACGAAGCCCAGCACGCTCGGGCCCGACGGTCTCGCCGAGCTCACCGCGGCGCTGCAGACCCAGCAGCGGCGCGCCGCCGCCAGCGAGATCGCGGCCGTCGGCATCACCGGCAAGCCGTACTTCCTGGCCGCCGGCGCCGACCTGCTCGGCGTCAGCGCCGTGACCTCCCACGACCAGGCCCTCGAGCTGGGCCGTGCCGGCCACGCCGCCTACGAGCTGCTGCACACCATGGGCGTGCCGACCTTCGCGTTCGTCAACGGCCTCGCCCTGGGCGGGGGCCTCGAGGTCGCCCTGAACTGCGACTACCGCACCGTCGCCTCCGACGCCGCTGCCCTCGGGCTGCCGGAGACCGGCCTCGGCCTCGTGCCCGGCTGGGGCGGCGCCTACCTCGTGCCGCGTCTGGTCGGCATCGAGAAGGCCGTGGACGTCGTCCTGACCCGTCCCGCGGCGAACAAGCCCTTCAAGCCCGCCGAGGCCCTGGAGATCGGCCTCGTCGACGAGCTGTTCGAAGCCGCCGACTTCCTCGAGCGCTCGCTGGACTGGGCCGCTCGCGTCCTCGCGGGCGAGGTGACCCCGGCGCGGCGCGAGCTCGACCCGCCCCAGGTGTGGGACGCCGTCGTGCAGGCGACCCGCGAGCGCCTGGACGCCGTCATCAACGCCTCGCGGCCCGCGCCGTACCGGGCGCTCGACCTGCTGGCCGGCGCGCGCGTCGGCACGCGCGCGGAGGCCTTCGCGGCCGAGGACGAGGCGCTGGCCGACCTCATCATGACCGACGAGATGCGCTCCAGCGTGTACGCGTTCCAGCTCACGTCGTCGGGTAAGAAGCCCAAGGGCGCCCCGGACAAGTCGCTGGCCAAGCCCGTGACCCGGGTCGGCATCGTCGGTGCCGGCCTGATGGCCGCCCAGATCGCCCTGCTCGTCTCCCAGCGGCTGGGGGTGCCCGTCGTCATGCGCGACCTGGACACCGAGCGTGTCGAGAAGGGGCTCGGCTACGTCCGGTCCACGGTCGAGAAGCTCGTCGGCCGCGGCCGGATGAAGCCCGAGGTGGGCGACCGCATCGTCGCGAGCATCACAGGCACCACCGAGATCGGCGAGTTCGCCTCCTGCGACGTCGTCGTCGAGGCCGTCACCGAGGTGATGGGCCTGAAGAAGAAGGTGTTCGCCGAGCTCGAGGACATCGTGAGCTCCGACACCGTCCTGGCGACGAACACCTCGGCGCTGTCGGTCACGGAAATGGCCTCCGACCTGCGCCACCCCGAGCGCGTGGTCGGCATCCACTTCTTCAACCCGGTGGCCCAGATGCCGCTGGTCGAGGTCGTCAACGCCGAGCACACCTCCGACGAGGCGCTGGCCACGGCGTTCGCCATCACCAAGAAGCTGCGCAAGACGGCGGTGCTCGTCGCGGACCGTCCGGGCTTCGTGGTGAACCGGCTGCTCGTGCTCGTCATGGGCAAGGTCGTCGAGGCCGTGGAGAACGGCACCTCGGTCGAGGTCGCCGACACCGCGCTGTCCCCGCTCGGGTTCCCGATGCCCACCTTCGAGCTGTTCGACCTGGTCGGTCCCGCGGTCGGGCTGCACGTGCTGACCTCGCTGCGCGAGGACCTGGGCGAGCGGTTCCCCCGCTCCCCCGGCCTGGAGAAGCTCGTCGCCGACGGCACCCGCGTGGTGGCCGACGCCCCGGGCCGCGGGCTGCCGAAGCCCGTCGACCCGGCGATCCAGACGGTGTTCGGCGAGGCGCTGCCCGCCGGGTCTGCCGGCCGAAACGGCACGCCGGTGCTCGACGCCGACGGCGTGCTCGACTCGGTGCTCACCGCCCTGACGGTGGAGATCGGCCACATGCTCGTCGAGGGCGTCGTGGCCGACCCGAGCCAGATCGACCTGTGCATGATCCTCGGCGCCGGGTGGGGCTTCCACACCGGCGGGATCACGCCGTACCTGGACCGCACCGGGTACAGCGAGCGCGCCCTCGGCCGTCGGCTGCTGCCCGATGGCATCGCGAACGTCCCCGGGGGCTCCGCCTGAGCCCGGTCGCCTGACAACGCCCTCCCCGGGGGACGCACCACCCGTGGCCCGGTCCGACGTCGGACCGGGCCACGGGTGCGTCCAGGTCCGTCAGCGCAGGACGAGCACGACGGCCCGGGCTACGCCGAGCGGCTGTACGGCTGACCCGCCGCGGGCACGGCGGCCAGCACCGCGCGGGTCGTGGCCCCCACGACATCGGGGACCGCGCCGTCGGCGGCGTCCCACGGGCGACCGTGCGACACCCACCCGGTGCGCACCCCGGCGGCCCGCCCGGCGGCGACGTCGGCGTGCCCGGCGTCGCCGATCATCCAGACCTGGTCCCGGTCGGCGTCGGTGGCGTCGAGCCGGTCCAGCGCGACCTCGAGCAGCCGGGGGTCGGGCTTCTCCACGCCTTCCTCGCCGGAGACCACGATCGCGTCGACGTGCTGGGCGATCCCGCAGCGCGCGATCTTGCCCCGCTGCTGGTGCGAGACCCCGTTGGTCACCACGGCCACCCGGTCCCCGGCGACCCGCAGCGCGTCCAGGTCGTCGAGCACGCCGTCGTAGGCCCGGACATGGTCCCGGATGCCTGCGCGGAACCGGTCGATCGCGGCCTCGACGTCGTCGGGCCAGCCGAGCCGGTCGACGAGCTCGCGGGCGACGTCGGCCTTGGGCGAGAACCCGCCGCGGTCCGCCGCCACGATCGCGGCCAGGTCCGCGTCCGTGCCGCCGTCGTCCGCCACGGCGGCCGCCGCCCAGGCGGCGAAGGCGTCGTCGCGGCCCACGAGGGTGTTGTCGAGGTCGAGGAGCCAGATCATGGCGGCAGGCTACGCGGAGCGGCGCCACCGGCGTCGCGGGCGCCCGGCCAGCGGATCGGGCGGCCGGTGGCCGGGCGGCAGCTCGGCACGCTCGCCCAGCGCCACGAGCACCGACGGCACCAGCTCCTTGGCCGTGCGCCGGTAGCCGGCGGCGCTGGGGTGGAACCGGTCGAGGCTGAACGCCTCGTCCGGGTAGGAGATGAAGAACGGTCCGACGACCTCGGCCAGCGAGACGGCGTGCGCCCCGGCCCGCCGGGCCGCCACCGACTGGGCGGCGGCGAGCTGGCGCGACGCCCGCGCGCCGAGGACCCGCAGCGGCTGCGGCACGGGCCGCAGGGCGCCCAGGTCCGGGCACGTACCCACGACGACGGCGCTGCCCCGGGCGTGCAGGCGGTCGACAGCCTCGACCAGGTGACGCACGGAGACGGCGGTGGGGACCCGGTGGGTGACGTCGTTGCCGCCGACCACGACGACGGCGACGTCGGGCCGGTAGCCGGCCGGCAGGTCGTCGAGCTGGGCGGCCAGCGCCGACGACTCCGAGCCGACGACGGCCGCCACCCGCAGCCGGACCGGGCGCTGCAGCTTCTTGGCGACGCCGCGGGCGATGCGCGCCCCGAGCGTGTCCTTGCGGCGCTCGGCGCCGAGGCCGGCCGCGATCGAGTCACCGAGGACGAGCAGCTCGAGCGCGTCGCCGCCGTACTTCTTGCGCCAGACCCGGTCGGCGTCGGGGGCGACCTCGCCGAGCGCCTTGCCGATCCGGCGGCGCGCGACGGCGGCCTGCCGCCGCAGCAGCTCGACGGTCGCCGCCGCGGTGACCGACGCGACGAGGGACACGGCGAGGGCGGTCAGCATGGTGCGGGTACGGCCCATGCCTGCTTTCAACCAGACGCGCCTGAACTCCAGGTGACGTCCGGCTGACGTGTCGGCGGCAGCGTGTCGACGCGCGCCCACGCCCGGTCGGCACCATGATGCCGCCATGACGCAACCGCGCACCATGGGTGTCGAGGAAGAGTTCCTGCTGATCGGACCGGACGGGTCGCCGGTGGCGAAGGCGCAGGAGGCGCTCGAGGCCTCGGGGCACGCCGACGGCGACGGGGGGACGGGAGCGCTCGAACCGGAGTTCATGGAGGAGCAGCTCGAGACGGCGACGCGCCCGCGGGCGTCGCTGGAGGATCTTGCCGCCGAGATCCGTGCCGGACGGGCGCGCGCCCAGGACGCGGCCGACCGGGTCGACGCCCGGGTGGTCGCCCTGGCGACCTCTCCGGTGCCCTTCACCGGGACGACGGTGTCGAAGCTGCGCTATCTGCAGGCGCGCCACACGTTCGGCATGACGGCGCGCGAGCAGCTCACCAGCGGCTGCCACGTGCACGTCGCGGTGGCGGACGAGGTCGAGGGCGTCGCGGTGCTGGACCGGATCGGGCCGTGGCTGGCCACGCTGCTCGCGGTCAGCACCAACTCGCCGTACTGGCAGGGAGAGGACTCGGACTACGCGAGCTTCCGGTCCCAGGTGTGGGCGCGGTGGCCGACGGCAGGCCCGACGCGCCGGTTCGGCACGCCGGAGGCCTACCACGCAGCCGTCGACGCGATCGTGGCCACGGACACCGTGCTGGACCGCGGCATGGTGCACTTCGACGCACGGTTGTCGCCCCGCTATCCCACCGTCGAGCTGCGTGTCGCCGACGTCTGCCTGCACCCGGACACCGCCACCTTGCTGGCCGCGCTGGGGCGAGGGCTCGTCGAGACGGCCGCACGGGAGGCGGCCGACGACGCCCCCGTCACCGAGACCTACCCGGAGCTGCTGCGCACGGCGGCCTGGCGGGCCGGCCGGTCCGGTCTGGGCGGTGACCTCGTGTCCCCGATCACCTGGCGGCCTGCGCCGGCGCACGACGTCGTCGGCCAGCTGGTGAGCCACGTGCGTGAGGCGTTGGTGGACTCCGGCGACCTCGACACGGTCACGGACCTGCTGGGCCGGCTGTGGTCCACCGGCGGGGGAAGCGCGCAGCAGCGGGCCTGGTTCGCCGAGTCCAGCGGCGACCTGCACCGGGTGGCCGAACGTGCCGTCGAGGTCACCCACTCGTGAGCCGGGCAGCGGCGCCCACGACGCGCCCCGTTGCCGGCGTCGCGGACCGGGTCGACGACGGCCGTCCGACGGCGACGTGGTCGGCCCGTTGAGGACGCCACCGGGGACCTCCTCGCGGAAGTGGAGGGTGATGACGATCTCGGGCCGGTGGCGGCGGATCGCGTGGACGATCGCGGCCCGCAGCAGCAGGCCGTACTCGATCACGCCGTCGGGGAACCCGAGGGACTCGACGTCCTCGACGCCGAGGACGCGGGCCGAGTCGGTCTGCTCGTCCCCCCGGGCCCGAGCGCGAGGTGGGGCTGTGACGTTGCAGCCGTACCGTCGGACCACCACATCGGCGGTGAACGAGGTCAGGCGTCAGACTCCTCAGAACCCTCGACCACCCAGGCAGTCGCGATGACGACGTTGTCGGCGAGGAGCGTGACCGCGTCACGCGCGTCCAGGTGCGGGGTGGAGAAGGACAGCTCGACGACGCCGCGGTCGCCGGGGGCTGCGAGCCAGTAGTCGAGCACGAGCACTTCAAGGTCCTGCCCACCGACCTCGGCGGCCCCGCGGGTCACGTGGGCGTGCCTGAGGAACGACCCCGCGGCCGTCGCGGACCCCACCAGCGTGTCGCGCTCCCCCATGGACTTCCGGATCCTGTCCGCGATGCCCAACAGGTGCGGTCGGCCGCCGATCTGGGGCCCGAGATCGTGCCAGTAGAGCGCCAGACTCAGAGCTAGAGCCGCATCGTCCGTGCGCTGCAGCAGGAACGCCAGGAGCCGGCCGCCCCCCGACGACGCCTGGGCACCCGTACGCTCCAACCACTCGCGCATCTCTCGACGCAACCCGGCCCCTCGGTCGCCGAGCACCGTCGTTTGCTTCTTCACGAGCCGGCGGATCTGCTGCCGGCGACGCCCGGCGTCGTCGAGCTCGAGTACGGCCCACTGTCGCGGAAGGTTGAGATCGAAGCCCACTGCCCTCGCACCACCGATCGCGTCGGTATCGTCCGGCCCCAGCTCCGGCAGCGGGACAACGATGTCGGCGCCCTCGTCGGGTGCATCGGTCGGAGCGTCGCCGCTCAGCGCCCCGGCAACCCAGGCGGCGTCGTCGTCACCCGGCTGCGGGGCCAGTGCCAGGAGCACGTCCTCGGGAGTGGCCGACACCGGGTGCGGGCCGGCAGGGTCGAATACCACCCGCTCGATCACCTCGGCGTGCTGGTCGAGGAACGGGACCAGGGTGTCCCCCCGGCGCAGGGCGAACTCCCGATCCGGCGCCTGCGGGGTGAGGAACGCCGCGAGGGTCTGCGCGGACGAGAACAAGCACAGCAGGTACGGCCGCGCCGCACCCTCCGGCGCCGCGAACACCCGGTTCTGCGTCTCGCCGTCGCTGGGCCGCAGGATCGGCACGACCACGAAGTCGTGCCGCAGTGCCTGCCCGATCGCCGGAACGTCCTGCGCCTCCAGCGCCGCCGCCAGCGGTTCGGATCCCACCTCCGGCAGTGCGGCCACGGGGATGGCGTCGCGGTCCTGACTGCTCGTGTCGTCGGTCATGCCACGATCATCCTTTGCGTGCCGGCCCCGTCATCCCGAGGGTGCCTCAGGAAGGATACGCACGTCGAGGTGACCGGCGATGACGTCCGCTGCCTCCGAATCCCCTCGGGATCGCCGGTCCAGAGCCCGTTGTCCCACGTTCGGGTCGACCTCCCACAGGACCTCCGCGTAGAGCCCCTCGACGCTCTCGAACCCACGGAACATGACGAACCACCGGTGAGGAGCCGCGACCGTCGCAAAGACCGGCATCCCGCCTTTCGTCTCGCCCGAGCGGACCTCCAGGACACCGGCGTCGGGGTGCACCAGGAACCACCGTCCGTACAGCTCCACCCCACCCACCGGGGTGTCGGCGCCGGCGCGCGGGCGCCGCCTGAAGAGGCTCATCGGGCCACGAACGGCGCGTCGAGCACCACGTCGACGGCACCATTCTCCAAGGGGCCGGGGATGAGGAACTCGGGCGCCCCGCCAGGGTTGCCGTCCAGCGGGAGACCGTGCCTCACACCCGCCACCTTGCTGCTGTCCACGAGCTCCCCGACGACGATGTTGTCCGCCGCGTTGTAGGCCCCGCTCTCGAGGCCCGTCGGCAGGCCCATGGTCGACCGCGGGTTCTCGAGCGTCCACGGGCTGGTCGGGGTCCACGATGCACCGTCGGCCTTGGCCGCCCATCCCGAGTACGACGGGTTCCGACCGTAGAGGCGGTAGACGACTTGACCGTCCACGGCACCGTCGACATTGCCGCGCAGTGCACCGGCCCACAGCCTCGTCGACTCCCACACGGCACGGGGATCGTTCCGGAGTATGCGCGCCGCGTGCGACGTGCGGAACGCCGTCACGCCCGCTCGTGCCGCCCTGATCATGTGGGGGTTGGTGCCGGCCTCGCGGAGCAGCACCCGCGTCGTCACGACCTTCCCGATCGCCCTGGCCGCACCGCCTAGCCCGATGCATGACAGCGCAGCACCCGCGATGGAGATGATCGACTCGGTCCAAGACCGATCGCCGGTGGCAGCCAGCGCGATGTTTCCGATCGCGTTCACCATCGCGGCGACCGCCGCGACGATCAGCAGCACACCGGCCAGTGCCTGCCCGATGACGGGGATCCACGCCACTGCCAGCGCGAGCACGCCCGCGATGGTCGAGACCCAGCCGGCGATGTCGGTGATGGCGGCGAACAGGTCGGCGCCCCAGTCGTCCCACCAGCCGTCCTTGAGCCCGTCGTGCTGCGTGATGTTCTCGATGTCGCCGAAGGCCCGCTCGGCGGCGCGGTCGCGCATCTCGACGGCACCGTCGATCTCGGATCGAGCAGCCGAGACGGCACCGTTCCACGCCGCGGCGTCGACCCCGAACTGCTCGGCCAACCCCTCCCACTGAGATCGCTCGGCAGCGTCCCGCGCTCCGTCCGCGAGGTCGATGTAGTAGCGCTGTCGCCCGGTCGCGTCCTCGGCCTCCGCCGCCGCGGACCGCGCCCGCTCCAGCGAGGCCGCCGAGTCGTCCTGCGCGACCCGCAGCACCTCGGCGTAGTCCACCAGCGCCTGCCCCGTAGCCGCGTACCGCTTGTGCGCCTTCTGGATGTCCTCGATGGTCTCTTCCTTGCGCTCCATCAACGCGTCGAGCGCCGCGGAGACCATGCCGCCCGTCTCGAGCTGTCCCATCCGCCGCGCGGCCCGGTCGATCGAGTCCGCCACCTCGAGATAGTCGTTCCCACCGGCGAGCACCATCACGGCGTCGCCGGGCACCGGGTCGCTCGGCAGCCCGACCGGGCTCCAGTCCGCAGGCCTGCTCACGCGTCGCCCTCTTCGAGCGCGCGCGCCAGCTCCGAGTCGGCGTCCGTGAACGTGGTCGCCACCGTTGTAGCGACCTCCGCCAGCGAGTTCAGGTTCTCGGTCATCTTCGCCCGCTTGTCGTCCCAGTTGTGCGCGAAGGAGCGCACAGCGTCGGCCAGGCCGTCGTGGCCCACCGACTGCGCGATGCCGTCGCTGCGGGTGTTCGCATTCTCGAACTCGTCCGCTACGGCCGACAACGACTCACCCAGCTCCGTCACTGCAGCGACGTCCATCCGCAGGTCACTCATACCACTCCTCAGGGTTCCCGGCCGAGTGCAGCGTACCCAGCCGTCGGCGCCTCGGCGACGGACAGCGCTCCCTGGCCTTCAGCCCCGACGCGCATGGTCGGGCGAGGCGGCCAAAGTATCGGCCCGGGTCGGTGTCCGCCGCCTCAGTCCTGAGCGAGCGCCGCGAGCGCGTCGCGGACCGTGTCCTCGGCACGCAGGCGCTGCGCGGTGACGATCTGGTCGCGGCTGGCGTGGTCGAGGAACTCGACGGGCAGTCCGCGGTGCACGAACGGCGTGCGCACGCCCTGCTCGCCGGCGCGCTGGGCCAGCATCGCGCCCACCCCGCCGTCGACGACGCCGTCCTCGACCGTGACCACCAGGTCGTGCTCCCCGACCATCTTGACCAGTGCCTCCGGGACGGGCAGGACCCAGGTCGGGGACACCACGTCGACCTCGAGCCCGTGGGCGGCCAGGGACTCGCCGGCCGCGAGCGCCGCACCGGCCATCGACCCGACGCCGACCACGAGCACCCGCCGCCCGGACGGCGCGCCGGAGCCCGGGACGTGCCGGGCCAGGACGTCGAGCCCGTCGAGCTCCTCGACGGCGTCGATCGCCTCGCCCAGCGCCCCCTTGGGATAGCGCACCACCGTCGGGGCGTCGTCGACGTCGACGGCGGCCCGCAGCGCCCCGCGCAGGGTCGCCTCGTCGCGCGGCGCCGCCAGGCGCAGCCCGGGCACGATCCGCAGCATCGCCATGTCCCACATGCCGTTGTGGCTCGCGCCGTCGTCGCCGGTGATGCCGGCACGGTCGAGCACGAACGTCACCCCGGCCTTGTGCAGCGCGACGTCCATGAGGACCTGGTCGAAGGCCCGGTTGAGGAAGGTGGCGTAGACGGCCACGACGGGGTGCAGGCCGGCGAACGCCATGCCGGCCGCGGAGGTGGCGGCGTGCTGCTCGGCGATGCCGACGTCGAAGGTGCGCTCGGGGAACTCGCGCGCGAACGGCGCCAGGCCGACGGGGTGCAGCATGGCCGCGGTGATCGCCACGACGTCGCTCCGGCGGCGGCCGATCTCGACGATCTCGTCCGCGAAGACCTGGGTCCACCCGAACCGCGACGGCGCCACGGGCAGGCCGGTCTCGGGGTGGATCTTGCCGACGGCGTGGAAGCGGTCGGCGACGTCCTCCTCGGCCGGGGTGTAGCCGCGCCCCTTCTCGGTCATGACGTGCACGATGACCGGCCCGCCGAACGCCCGGGCCCGCCGCAGCGCGGCCTCGGTGGCCGCGACGTCGTGCCCGTCCACCGGCCCGATGTACTTCAGCCCGAGGTCCTCGAACATGCCCTGGGGCGCGACGACGTCCTTGAGACCCTTCTTGAGCCCGTGCAGCCAGTCGTAGGCGAAGCGCCCGGGCGCGCCGGTGCGGTGCAGGGCGCGCTTGCCCCAGCCGAGGAACGCCTCGTACCCGCGGGTGACCCGCAGGGTGTCCAGGTGGTTGGCGACGCCACCGATCGTCGGTGAGTAGGACCGACCGTTGTCGTTGACCACGATGACGAGCCGGCGGTCGGCGTCGGCGGCGATGTTGTTGATCGCCTCCCACGCCATGCCCCCGGTGAGCGCACCGTCGCCGATCACCGCGACCACGTGCCGGTCGTCCCGGCCGCTGACGGTGTTGGCCTTGGCGACGCCGTCGGCCCAGGACAGTGCGGTCGAGGCGTGCGAGTTCTCCACGACGTCGTGCTCGGACTCGGCGCGGCTCGGGTACCCGGACAGGCCGCCCCGCTTGCGCAGGGCCGAGAAGTCCTGGCGTCCCGTGAGCAGCTTGTGGACGTAGGACTGGTGGCCGGTGTCGAAGACGAACGTGTCCCGGGGCGAGACGAACGCCCGGTGCATCGCGATCGTCAGCTCGACCACACCGAGGTTCGGACCGAGGTGGCCGCCGGTGCGCGAGACGTTCTCCACCAGGAAGTCCCGGATCTCCCCCGCCAGCCGCACGGTCTGGGCCGGGCTGAGCCGGCGCACGTCCTCGGGCGAGGAGATCGTGCTCAGCAGACCCATGGGTTCCTCCTGCACATCATCGGACCACTCTATGCGGTGATCGCGACCCCGCCGTCCCGACGCCACGGGGTAGATTCGGGGGGTGCGTTTTCTCTCCGGACAGCAGCCCACGACCGACCTCACCTACGGCGACGTCTTCATGGTGCCCTCCCGCTCCGACGTCACCAGCAGGTTCGACGTCGACCTGTCCTCCGACGACGGCACGGGCACCACGGTCCCGATCGTCGTGGCCAACATGACGGCCGTGTCGGGGCGCCGCATGGCCGAGACGGTCGCACGGCGGGGCGGCATCGCGATCCTTCCGCAGGACGTGCCGGTCGACGTCGTGGCGGACGTGGTCGCGGACGTGAAGTCCAAGGACCCGGTGATCGAGTCGGTGGTCACGGTGGTGCCGACCGAGACGGTGGCGACCGTCCTGACCCTGCTCGGCAAGCGGTCGCACGGCGCGGCCGTGGTGGTCGACGACGGCCGCCCGGTCGGGGTGGTCACCGAGTCCGACTGCCTGGCCGTGGACCGGTTCGCCCGGGTCGGGACGCTCGTGGGGGACGACCTGGTGACCCTGGACGCCGCCCAGGTGGAGGCCGACGGTCTCGAGGCGACGTTCGAGCGCCTGCACGCCCAGAAGGTGCGGCTCGCCCCGGTGGTGCGCGACGGCGTGCTGGTCGGTGTGCTGACCCGCAAGGGCGCCGTGCGGTCCACGGTCTACTCCCCCGCCCTGGACACGTCGGGTCGCCTGCGGGTCGGTGCCGCCGTCGGGATCAACGGCGACGTCGCGGCCAAGACCCGCGAGGTGCTGGCCGCGGGCGTCGACGTGCTCGTCGTGGACACCGCGCACGGCCACCAGGACAAGATGATCGCCGCGCTGCGGGCCGTGCGCTCCGTGGACCCGCAGGTGCCGGTCGTGGCCGGGAACGTCGTGACGGCCGACGGCGTGCGCGACCTGGTCGCGGCCGGGGCCGACATCCTCAAGGTGGGCGTGGGCCCGGGCGCGATGTGCACCACGCGCATGCAGACCGCCGTCGGGCGCCCCCAGTTCTCGGCCGTGCTGGAGTGCGCCGCCGCGGCCCGCGAGCTCGGCAAGCACGTGTGGGCCGACGGCGGTGTCCGCCACCCCCGCGACGTCGCGCTCGCGCTGGCCGCGGGCGCCTCCCAGGTGATGATCGGCTCGTGGTTCGCCGGGACGTACGAGTCGCCGGGCGACCTGCACGAGGACGGGTCCGGGCGCCAGTACAAGGACTCCTTCGGCATGGCCTCGGCCCGGGCCGTGGCGGCCCGCACGGCCGGGACCGGCTCGGCGTTCGACCGGGCCCGCAAGGCGCTCTACGAGGAGGGCATCTCGACGGGCAAGATGTACCTCGACCCGGCCCGCCCGGGCGTGGAGGACCTGCTCGACGAGATCACGTCGGGCCTGCGGTCGAGCTGCACCTACGCCGGCGCCCGCACGCTGGGCGAGTTCGCCGAGCGCGCGCTGGTCGGCGTGCAGTCCGCGGCGGGATACGCCGAGGGCATGCCGCTGGCCACCTCCTGGTGACCACCCGCACCCGCCGACGCCGTGCTCGGCGCTAGCCTGCGGTGATGACCGAGACCTCGGCTCGCGACCAGCTCGCCGCGCTGGCCGCCGACGGCTCCTTCGCGGGTCCGTGGCGGCACGCCCGCGGCGAGATCGACCTCTCGGCCGCCCGGCCTGCCGCCGTGCTCGTGCTGTTCGGCGTGCTGGACGCCTTGGCAGCCGATCACGACGCCCAGGCCCGGGCGGTGCACCGCGACCTCGACGTGCTGCTCCTGGCCCGCGCGGCCACGTTGCGCTCCCACGCGGGGCAGGTGGCGTTCCCCGGCGGTCGGGTCGAGCCCGACGAGGGACTCGTCGCCGCGGCGCTGCGCGAGGCCACCGAGGAGACCGGCGTGGACACCGCGGGCGTGGAGGTGCTCGGCACGCTGGACGCGCTGCCGATGCCCGTGAGCAACCACCTCGTCACGCCCGTGCTGGGCTGGTGGGCGCGGCAGTCCCCCGTCGGCGTGGTGGACCCGGCCGAGTCGGCGCACGTCTTCCGGGCCCCCGTGGCCGACCTCCTCGACCCGGCGAGCCGCGTCACCACGGTGCTGCGTCGTGGTCGACAGGTCTGGCGCGGGCCCGCCTTCGAGGTGGACGACGGCGGCACGCAGCACCTGGTGTGGGGTTTCACCGCGGGCATCCTCGACGCGATGTTCGACCACCTGGGCTGGACCGAGCCGTGGGACCACTCCCGCGAGCGGGAGCTGTGATGGCACCCGCGGAGATCGACGTCGACGTCGCGCTCGTGCGCGCGCTCCTGGCCGAGCAGCACCCGGACCTCGCCGACCTGCCGGTGGAGATCGTCGCCCACGGCTGGGACAACGTCATGGCCCGCCTCGGTGCCGACCTGGCCGTGCGGGTCCCCCGACGGGCGCTGGCGGCGCCGCTGATCGAGCACGAGCAGCAGTGGCTGCCGGTCCTGGCCCCTCGGCTGCAGGTCCCGGTGCCGGTGCCCGTCCGGGTGGGCGTCCCGAGCCGGGCGCTCGGCTACCCGTGGGGCTGGTCGGTGGTGCCGTGGATCGCGGGGCTGCGCGGCTCGGACGTGCCGGTGGACCGCCGTCGTCCGCTCGCCGAGCCGCTGGCCGACCTCTACCGCACCCTGCACCTCCCCACTCCGCGCGACGCCCCGGCGAACCCGGTGCGCGGCGTCCCGCTCGCCACGCGGGACGGCGCGGTCCGCGACCGGGTGGCCTCCGGCGTCGTCCCCGGGCCCGAGCGGGTCCTGGCGGTGTGGTCGCAGGCCGCGGCCGCCGCACCGTGGGCGGGACCGGCCCTGTGGATCCACGGCGACCCGCACCCGGGCAACCTGGTCCTGGCCGAGGACGACTCGTTGCGGGCCGTCGTCGACTTCGGTGACCTGACCGCGGGCGACCCGGCCACCGACCTCGCGACCGCGTGGCTGACGTTCGACGCGCCGGGCCGCAGGCGGTTCCGCGAGCGCCTGGGAGACCTCTACCCCGCCGACGACCCCGTCTGGCTCCGTGCCCGCGGGTGGGCGCTGTCGATGGCGACGTCGATGCTGACCTCCGGCCCGGAGCACGCCTGGGTGCACGCGATGGGTGCGGAGGCCCTGGACCGGGTGCTCGACGACTCCTGACGCGACACACTGACCCCATGAGCCGGTCGGTGGTCCCCCAGGACGTGCGTGACGTCGTCGCCGCCGTCGACCCTCCCGGGCGGCGCCGTGACGCCGGCACGCTGCTGGACCTCATGATGCGCGTCACCGGTGAGCCCCCGGTGCTGCACGGGACCATCGTCGGCTTCGGGCAGTACCACGACGAGTACGCCTCGGGCCGTTCCGGGGACGCCCCCGCGGCGGGGTTCGCGCCGCGCCGGGCGAGCTCGGTGGTCTACCTCATGGACGGGATCGACGCGCACGCGGCCGAGGTGGAGCGGCTCGGGCCGCACCGGCGCGGGGTCGGCTGCCTGTACCTGACGAACCTGGAGAAGGTCGACCTCGACGTCCTGGAGCGGATCGTGGCCGACGCGTACCGGACGCTGACGGCCGGCACCTACGGCTCGCGGGCCCGCGACGGGCAGGCCTGACCGCTGCTTCTTGCCATCCCGGGGACCACCGAGGTTTAATACCTCGTAGATCGAGGGATAGAGGAGCTATGCACATCGACAAGGACCTGGTCGCGGCGTCCGCAACCCCGCTCGTCCTCGGCATCCTGGCCGACGGGGACTCCTACGGGTACGCGATCGCCAAGCAGGTGGCCGAGCTGTCCGCCGGGCACCTCGAGTGGACCGACGGCATGCTTTACCCGCTGCTGCACCGCCTGGAGCGCAACGGCCTGGTGGAGGCGTCGTGGGACCGCGCCGGGTCCGGCCGGCGCCGCAAGCACTACGCGATCACGCCGGCCGGGCGCGCCGCCCTGACCGAGCGCCAGGAGCAGTGGGCCGTGGTGACAGCGGCGCTGGGGCGCGCCTGGCAGTCGGTCGCCGACGCCGCGCCGCGGCCGGTCCTCGGCGGACCCCACCCGGCAGGCGGGCCCGCGTGATGACCGAGGACGCCACCCCGCTGGAGGTCCAGGTCGACCGGTGGCGGGACTACGTGCGCCGCCACCGCGCGATCGCGCCGGCGGACGTCGACGAGATGACCGACCACCTGCGCGAGCGCATCGACGACCTGCGCGCTACCGGGCTGGACGACGAGGAGGCCTTCCTGGTCGCGGTCAAGCGGATGGGACGCCTCGACGCCGTCTCCCGGGAGTTCGCCCGGGAGCACTCCGAACGACTCTGGAAGCAGCTCGTGCTGCCACCCGGCGGGGACGCCACCACCGCTCGACCCGGCTGGCGCGAGCTCGGGATCGTGCTGGCGCTCGGCCTCGGGGCGGGCCTGACCGTGCGCCTCGGTGTGGCGACGCTCAGCGAGGACGCCCTGCTGCGCAACGTCGTGCTCCTGGTCGCGCCCTACCTGCTGGCCTACTTCGTCTGGAAACGCCGGCCGCCGGTCGCCCTGGTGACCGCGCTGGCCGGGATCCTCGCAGCGCTCGCCGCCGTGGTGAACCTCTACCCGTTCACGCCGGGTGGCTCCACCGAGCTGCTCGCCGCCGTGCACGCCCCGGTCGTGGTGTGGGCCGCCGTCGGGGTGGCCTACGCCGGCGGGCGCTGGCGCTCGGCCGACCGCCGGATGGACTTCGTGCGCTTCACCGGGGAGCTGGCGATCTACGTCGTGTTGCTGGCGCTCGGCGGGGGCGTGCTGCTCGGCCTGACCGCCGGGCTGCTGAACCTGGTCGACGTCGACCTCGAACCGGCGATGGGACAGTGGATCCTGCCGTTCTGCGTCCCCGGTGCCGTGCTCGTCGCCGCCTGGCTCGTCGAGGCCAAGCAGGAGGTCGTGGAGAACATCGCCCCGGTCCTGACCCGCGTGTTCACGCCCCTGACCACCGTCACGCTCGCGGTGTCGTTCGTGGTGCTGGCCGCCGCCGGCGGGCTGGCGGACGTCGACCGCGAGCTGCTGATCCTGCTGGACGCGGTGCTGATCCTCGTGCTGGCCCTGCTGCTCTACTCGATCTCCGCCCGCGACCCGTTGGCGCGGCCCGGGGTGTTCGACGGGCTGCAGCTCGCGCTGGTCGTGGCGGCGCTGGCGGTCGACGCGCTCGCCCTGACGGCCATGCTGACTCGGATCGCGGAGTTCGGCGCGAGCCCCAACAAGGTCGCGGCCCTCGGCCTGAACCTCCTGCTGCTGGTCCACCTGGTCCGCACCGGCTGGCTGCTGCTGCAGTTCTGCCGCCGACGCCGCGGGTTCGGCGCGCTCGAGCGGTGGCAGACCCGTTACCTGCCGGTCTACGCGCTCTGGGCCGCGGTGGTCGTGGTGGCGTTCGGCCCGGTCTTCGCCTTCGCCTGAACCGACGGCGCGCGCGTGGCGGCGCGGGCGTGGCGGTCAGGCGAGCCGGGACGGGTCGGCGCCCCGGGCGACGAGCACCGCGCGCACGGCCGCGAGCGCCCGCCCGTAGGCGCCGTCGTCCCCGAGCAGCACCGACCGGTCGTTCGCGGCGCCCAGGAGCGCGCCGACCTCGAACACGACCTGCGGGGCGTCGGTGTCCGGGGCGAGCTCACCCTGTCCCACCGCCACCTGCACGTGATGGCCGAGGTAGGCGTCCCACTCGCGACGTACCGCGACGACGGCGTCCCGGACCGGCCCCGGTCGCGAACCCTCCTCGGCCTCGGCGGCACGGAAGAAGCAGCCGCCGGCAAAGGTGCGCGAGCGCGAGTACGCGTTCCAGCGCGCCACCAGCGCCCACACCCGGGCCAGCCCCGGGGCCGCGGTCCGCGCGGGGGCGACGACGTCGTCCAGGAACACCTCGCGGGCGCGGGCCACGGTGGCCAGCTGGAGCTGTTCCTTGGCCCCGAACAGGCCGGCGATCGCGCTCTTTCCGGCCCCGGTCCCGGCCGAGAGGGAGCCGAAGGTCAGCCCCTCCAGGCCGTGCGTGGACGCCACCTGGACGGCGTGGTCCAGCACCGCCTGCCGGCTGCGCTGCCCGCGCAGCCGTCGCCCGTCCGACGGCGGGCCCTCGTCCCGCGGCGGGGCGTCGAGAGGGTGCGTCTCAGCTGTCATGAGATAACTATACGCTCGTTCGTACAGTGATATCGTCGAGGAACACGCCGATCCTCGGAGGAACATCGTGGTCCCCACCGCCGTCCGCACCACCTTCCGGACCCTGTCCGCCGCCGCACCCCCGCTCGCCGTCGGGCTCGGAGCGCGCACGTTCACCCGCGTCGGACCGCCCGCGCGGGTCCGCAGCATCGACGCCGAGACCCACGGTGCCGCCCGGTGCGCCACGGTCGAGGTCGACGGGGACAGCGTCGTCACGTCCTCGTGGGGCGCCGCGCCGCAGAGCGGCGCGCCCGCCGTGCTCCTGGTGCACGGCTGGCAGCTGCGAGCCTCCCGGTTCGGGTTCCTCGTCCGTGCGCTCGTCGAGGCCGGATGGCGGGTCGAGTCCTACGACGCACCCGCCCACGGCGACAGCACCGGCGACCGGCTCACCGTGCTCGAGCACATGGCGGCCATGCGCGCCGTCGAGGCCGCCCACGGCCCCTTCACCGCCGTCGTCGGGCACTCCCTGGGCGCGTTCTCCGCCGCCACGGCCCTGCACGACGGGTTCGCCGCCGACCGGTTCGTCTCGCTGGCGGCGCCCACCGGGTTCGACTCCGTCGTCGCCTCGTTCATGCGGCTCGCCGGGATCTCCCCGAGGCTGCACGACCGGCTCTGCGACCGGATCGCCCGGACCGGCTTCCCCGACGAGACCGACCTGCGCGACCGGTTCGACCTGTGCCGGCACCCGGTGCCGGCCCGGGTCTCGACCCTGTTCGTCCAGGACCTCGACGACACCATGCACAGTGCCGACGAGGCCCGCGCCCTGCATGCCGCCCACCCGGGCAGCGAGCTCCTGATCACCTCGGGCCTGGGCCACAACCGCATCATGGACGACGAGACCGTGGTCAAGACCGTCGTCGACCACCTGGGCCCCGCCCGATCCTGACCCGGCACCGCTGTGGGTGCACGACGCGCCGCCGACCCGATCGTCTGATCGGCGCGTCGTGCACCCACAGCGGGGTGGTGCTCAGTCGACGAGCGAGCGGAGCACGTACTGCAGGATGCCGCCGTTGCGGTAGTAGTCGGCCTCACCCGGGGTGTCGATGCGCACCACGGCGTCGAACTCGACGGTGGAGCCGTCGTCCTTGGTGGCCGTGACCGCGACCGTCTCCGGCACGGAGCCGTCGTTGAGGGCCGTGACGCCGGAGATGTCGAACGTCTCCGTGCCGTCCAGACCCAGGGACTCGACCGACTCGCCGGCCGGGAACTGCAGCGGCAGCACACCCATGCCGATGAGGTTGGAGCGGTGGATCCGCTCGAACGACTCGGTGATGACGGCCTTGACGCCGAGCAGCGCGGTGCCCTTGGCGGCCCAGTCGCGCGAGGAGCCGGAGCCGTACTCCTTGCCGCCGAGCACGACCAGCGGGGTGCCCTGCGCCGCGTAGTCCTGCGCCGCGTCGTAGATGGTGTCCTGCTCGCCCTTGACGAAATTGTAGGTGAAGCCACCCTCGACGCCGTCCAGCAGCAGGTTCTTGAGCCGGATGTTGGCGAACGTGCCGCGGATCATGACCTCGTGGTTCCCTCGGCGCGAGCCGTAGGAGTTGAAGTCGCGGCGGCCCACACCGTGCTCGGCCAGGTACTTGCCCGCCGGGCTGTCCGGCTTGATCGCACCCGCCGGGGAGATGTGGTCGGTGGTGACCGAGTCGCCCAGCTTGGCGAGCACTCGGGCCCCCGCGATGTCCTCGACCGGAGCGGCCTCCGCGCCCATGCCCTCGAAGTACGGGGGCTTGCGCACGTACGTGGACTCGGTGTCCCAGGCGAACGTGTCGCCCTCGGGGGTGTCCAGCGCCCGCCAGCGGTCGTCACCGGCGAACACGTCGGCGTAGTCCGACTCGAACATCTTGCGGTCGATCGAGGACTCGATGGTCGCCTGGACCTCGTCCGGGGTCGGCCAGATGTCGGCCAGGAAGATCGGGTTGCCGTCCTCGTCACGGCCCAGCGGGTCGTGCTGGAAGTCGAACTCCATGGTGCCGGCCAGGGCGTAGGCGATGACCAGCGGCGGGGAGGCCAGGTAGTTCATCTTGACGTCCGGGTTGATCCGGCCCTCGAAGTTGCGGTTGCCGGAGAGCACCGAGACGACGGCGAGGTCGTTCTCCTGCACCGCCTCGGAGATCTTCTCGTCCAGCGGGCCGGAGTTGCCGATGCAGGTGGCGCAGCCGTAGCCGACCAGGTGGAAGCCGAGCTTCTCCAGGTACGGCCACATGCCGGCCTTCTCGTAGTAGTTCGTCACGACCTGCGAGCCGGGGGCCATCGACGTCTTGACCCACGGCTTGGACGTGAGGCCCTTCTCGACGGCGTTCTTGGCCAGCAGGGCCGCGGCGAGCATGACCGACGGGTTCGAGGTGTTGGTGCAGCTCGTGATCGAGGCGATCGCGACCGCGCCGTGGAAGAGCTCGAACTCCTTGCCCTCGGAGTCGGTCACCGGGACGGTGCGGCGCACCGCGGCGTGCGTCGACGGCGAGTCGGAGGCCGGGAAGGACTCCTTCTCGGCCTCGTCGACGGAGTCGATGACGTCCGAGGCGTAGTTCGGCAGGTCCCGGGCGAACGCCGACTTGGCCTGGGACAGCTCGATGCGGTCCTGCGGACGCTTCGGGCCGGCGATCGAGGGGACCACCGAGGACAGGTCGAGCTCGAGGTACTCCGAGAAGACCGGCTCGACGTAGTCCGAGGACTCGGGGTCGAGCCACAGGCCCTGCTCCTTGGCGTAGGCCTCGACGAGCGAAAGCTGGTCCTCGCTGCGGCCGGTCAGGCGCAGGTAGTCGAGCGTGACGCCGTCGATCGGGAAGATCGCGGCGGTCGAGCCGAACTCCGGGGACATGTTGCCGATGGTGGCGCGGTTGGCCAGCGGGACCTGACCGACGCCGGAGCCGTAGAACTCGACGAACTTGCCGACCACACCGTGCTGACGCAGCATCTGCGTGATCGTCAGCACGACGTCGGTCGCGGTCACGCCCGCCGGGATCTCACCGGTGAGCTTGAAGCCCACGACCCGCGGGATGAGCATCGAGACGGGCTGGCCGAGCATGGCCGCCTCGGCCTCGATGCCGCCGACGCCCCAGCCGAGCACTCCCAGCCCGTTGACCATGGTGGTGTGCGAGTCGGTGCCCACGCAGGTGTCCGGGTAGGCCCGCAGCACACCGTCGACCTCACGGGTCATGACGGTACGCGCCAGGTACTCGATGTTGACCTGGTGGACGATGCCGGTACCGGGCGGGACGACCTTGAAGTCGTCGAACGCCGTCTGGCCCCAGCGCAGGAACTGGTAGCGCTCGTGGTTGCGCTCGTACTCGATCTCGACGTTGCGCTCGAACGCGTCCGCGCGGCCGGCGACGTCGATCTGCACGGAGTGGTCGATGACCATCTCGGCCGGGGCGAGCGGGTTGATGCGGGTGGGGTCCCCGCCGAGCTCGGCGACGGCCTCACGCATCGTGGCCAGGTCCACGACGCAGGGCACGCCGGTGAAGTCCTGCATGATCACGCGCGCCGGCGTGAACTGGATCTCGGTGCTGGGCTGGGCGTCCGGGTCCCAGCCGGCCAGGGCGCGGACGTGGTCGGCGGTGATGTTCGCGCCGTCCTCGGTCCGCAGCAGGTTCTCGGCGAGGATCTTCAACGAGTACGGGAGGCGCTCCAGCCCCTCGACGGCCGACAGCCGGAAGATCTCGTACGAGCTCCCGGCGACCTCCAGGGTTCCCTTCGATCCGAACGTGTCCACGCTGCTCACTGCGGCTCCTTCATCGGGGGCTGTCCGGCGCGGGCACCGATCCTGCGTCTCGCAGCGGTTCCGTCGCCGATGTTTGCGGGGGCTCCGCCCAGCGTACGCAGTCGTCGCCGGGCTGTGCTCAGCATAACCCATATATCTTGACGTCAAGATACTTAGGCGTGCCTCACCCGGGAACGCCGCTCCGCCCCCGGCCGTTGAACCGCTGCCGCCCACGGAAGGTCAGCGCATGCCCGCACCCCTGCCCCCGCTCGGCGACCAGGCCGACCGCCTGGTCACGCTCGGCCTGGTGCCCGACGACGCCACGCTCGACGCGGCCGCCCTGCGGGACGCCGCGGCCGGCCTCGCCCGGACTGCACCTCCCGGCGCGCTGCTGGTCGTGCACCCGCGGCACCTGCCGCCGTCCGCCCTCGCACCCCACCTGCTCCGGACCGTGGCCACCCGGTCGGGCGACGTCGTGCGCCACGGGTTCGTGGTGGCGGACATGACCGACGTCGACGACTTCGCCCCGGCCGCCGTCGACGTCCCCGACGCCGACGTCTACGCGGTGGCGGTCCCCGACCGTGGCGACGACCTCGCCGGGTGGTCGCCCCAGGAGGCCGCGGCGGAGATCGCCGGGCGCGGACGAGCACCGCTCACCCTCGCCGAGGGGCTGCACTGGGTGCTGCAGGTGCCCGACGTGCTGGAGAGGAACCGCTGCTTCATGACGATCGGTTCCCGGCGTCGCTCCGCCGACGGTCGCTACGACGCCCGCACCCCCGCGATCTGGATCTCTGGCGGGACCGGACGGGACGGCGCACAGCGACGCGGAGCGGCCAAGGTCGGCTGGTGCTGGTGGCGCAACCGGCACTCCTGGCTGGGCTTCGCCTCGACGGATGGCAGGCTGGCACCATGACGAGCCCCGCCGCCGTCACCGAACGGCCCCTCGTGACCTTCCTGCCCAGCCCCTTCCTCGGCCCCTCGGTCTGGGAACCCGTGGCGCAGCGCCTGCGCACGCACGGATGGCAGACCCACGTCGCCGACACCTCCGGCACCACGCCCGCACAGGTCCTCGAGCGGTGCGACGCGTCGCTGCCCGACGACGCTCCCCTCGTGCTGGTGCCGCACTCGAACGCCGGCCTGTACGTGCCGGCGATCGCCGCCGTCGCCCCGCCGGCCGGGACCGTGTTCGTCGACGCCGCGCTCGCCCCGGCGTCGGGCACGGCGCCCGTGACGCCCCAGGCCGTGCGCGAGCACCTGCGCGGGCTCGCGGACGCCAACGGGTTCCTGCCACCGTGGCCCGCCTGGTGGCCGCGCGAGGAGGTCCGGGCGCTCGTGCCCGACGACGAGACGTACGACCGCCTCCTGGCGGAGGCGCCGCGGCTGCCTCTCGACTACGTCGAGGCCTCGGTCGAGGTCCCGGCCGGGTGGGAGCGCGGGCGGCTCGCCTACCTCGCGTTCGGGGAGACCTACGCCGCCGAGACACGGCGTGCGCGGGACGCCGGTTGGCCCACCGCGACGCTGCCCGGTGGGCACCTCCACCTGCTGATGGACCCGGACGCCGTCGCGGCCTCGCTCGCCGGTCTGCTCGCGCAGCTCTGAGCCCGGCCGGGCCGCGGACCGCCCGTTCAGCGCTCCAGGACGGCCACGGCCTCCACGTGGTGGGTGTGGGCGAACAGGTCGAACGCCCGCAGCGGGCCCAGCGTGTAGCCGTGCCCGGCCAGCAGCCCGACGTCGCGCGCCAGCGCCGCCGGGTCGCAGGCCACGTACACGACACGTCGCGGCGCCCGCGCGGCCACCGCGTCCACGACGGCACGGCCGGCCCCGGCGCGGGGCGGGTCCAGCACGACGACGTCCGCGGCACCCACGCCCTCGCCCGCGGCATCACCGTCGGCCAGCACGCGATCCACGGCTCCGAGGCGCAGCTCCACGTGACCGAGCCCGTGCACGTTGCGCCGGGCGTCCTTGACCGCCTGGGTGTCCCCCTCCACGGCCACGACCCGCCCGGAGGGGCCCACGGCCGCCGCCAGCGGCAGCGTGAACAGCCCCGCCCCCGAGTAGAGGTCCAGCACCGTCGCGCCGTCCACGTCCCCGACGGCGTCGAGCACCGCGCCGGCGAGCACGCCGGGAGCCTCGCGGTGCACCTGCCAGAACCCGTCGGCGGCCACCCGGTAGCGGTGCTCCACGCCCCGCACCGCGAGCGTCTCGGTCACCGCCCGGCGGGCGTTGGGCCGGGTGTCCGCCCGGCCCCGGCGCCACGGCGTGCCGTCGAGGAGCACGAGGGGGTCGGCGCCGCCGGCGGGCGCGACGAGCTCGAGCTGCCGGCCCGGACGCCAGCGACGCGTGAAGACACCTTCGGTCGCGGCGAGCGCCGCCACCTCCGGCGTCCCGAGAGGCATGGCGTCCAGCGGCACCACGTCGTGCGAGCGGAACCGTCGCATGCCGGCCCGCCCCTCGGCGTCGGTCACCAGGCCGACCCGGGTGCGGTAGCCGAGCCCACCCCGCTCGTCGTCCCCGGGCGCCGCCTCCACGACGACGTCCCGGGTCAGCCCCGCCAGTCGCTGGAGCTGCTCGGCGAGCACGTCGGCCTTCCACCGGCGCTGGGCCGGCAGCGCGACGTGGGAGAGCTCACCGCCGCCGACTCCCCCGGGACCGGCGGCCGGCCAGGCCGGCGTGACCCGATCGGGTGAGGCCGCGAGGACCTCGACGGCGTCCGCACGCCAGTAGCGCGCGCCGCCCTCGGTGACCCGGGCGCGGACCCGTTCACCCGGCAGCGTGTGCCGCACGAACACCACGCGCCCCTCGTGCCGCGCGACGCAGTGGCCGCCGTGGGCCACGGGTCCGACGTCGAGCTCCAGCTCGAGGCCGACCTCCGGGTCCTGGTGGCGGGTACGGGGACGCGGGGCGGAGCGGCGGGGACGGGGCACGCGACCATTGTCCCCCGCCGGGGAACCCGTCAGCGCCCGGCGCGGTCGGGGCCGAGACCGTCGCCGTCGAGCCCCGTCTGCCCGGCCGACGACGACAGCTGCCACGGCACCGAGGCCACGACGACCCCGGGCGTGAAGAGCAGGCGGCCCTTGAGGCGCAGCGCCGACTGGTTGTGCAGCAGGTGCTCCCACCAGTGGCCCACCACGTACTCGGGGATGTAGACCACGACGAGGTCACGCGGCGAGTCCCGCCGCAGCGACCGCACGTACTGGAGCACCGGCCGGGTGATCTCGCGGAACGGCGAGTCGAGCACCCGCAGGGTCACCGGCAGGTCCAGCTCCTCCCACCGCGCCCGCAGGTCGGCGATCTCGTCGGGATCGACCCCGACGGTGACGGCCTCCAGGGTGGACGGCCGCGACGCCCGCGCGTACGCCAGCGCACGCATCGTCGGCTTGTGCACCCGGGAGACGAGGACGACGGCGCGCACCCGGCTGGGCAGCGCCCGCGCACCGGACATGTCCCCGAGCGCCAGCTCCTCGCGCACGCGCTGGTAGTGCTGGTGGATCCCGCGCATCAGGACGAAGAGCAGGCCCATCGCGACCAGAGTGATCCAGGCACCGTGGGTGAACTTGGTGACCAGCACGATCACGAGCACGGCGGCCGTCAGCACGAAGCCCAGCCCGTTCAGCGTCCGGGACCACTTCATGCGGGTGCGCTCGCGAGGGTTCGGCTCCTTGCGCAGCGCTCGCGTCCAGTGCCGCAGCATGCCGAGCTGGGACAGCGTGAACGAGACGAACACGCCGACGATGTAGAGCTGGATCAGCGCGGTGACCTCGGCGTCGAAGACCACCACCAGCACGATCGCGGCCACCGCGAGGGTCACGATCCCGTTCGAGAACGCCATCCGGTCGCCCCGGGTGTGCAGCTGCCGTGGCAGATAGCCGTCCTTGGCCAGCATCGACCCGAGCACCGGGAACCCGTGGAACGCCGTGTTGGCCGCGAGCAGCAGCACCAGGGCGGTGGCGACCATGAGGACCGCGGCGATCACGCCGGCACCGCCGAACACCGTCTCGGCGAGCTGCGCGAGCACCGGGTGCTGCTGGTAGTCCTCCGCGAGCGGGACGCCTCCGCTCGTGAGCTGGGTCGTCGGGTCCTCGACGAACTTGACCCCCGTCGCCCGCGCGAGGAACAGGATCGTCAGGAGCACGGCGGCGGAGATGGCGCCGAGCAGGGCGAGCGTGTTGGCCGCGTTGCGCCGCCGTGGCTTGCGGAACGACGGCACCGCGCTCGTGATGGACTCCACGCCGGTGAGTGCGACGGCACCCGAGGCGAAGGCGCGTGCCACGAGGAACGCCCCGGCGACGCCCACGAGTCCCTGCTCGAACCCGGCGGCCGGCACGATCTCCAGCTCGGCGCTGGCCGCCTGGGGCAGCGTGCCGCTCAGGTACCGGACCGCTCCGACCACGGCGAGGGCCCCCAGGCCTCCCATGAAGCAGTAGATGACCACCACGAACACCCACGCGGACTCCCGCACGCCCCGCAGGTTCACCAACGTCACAGCGACGACCAGCACCACCGCGACGACCGACTCATGACCCCGGGTGAACGGCAGCAGCACGGCCAGGTACTGGGCTCCCGCGGACAGCGAGACCGCGACCGTGAGCACGTAGTCGAGCAGGAGCGCCGAGGCGACGCCGATGCCCGCCGTCGGCCCGAGGTTGGTGGTGGCGACCTCGTAGTCGCCGCCGCCGGAGGGGTAGGCCCGGACGATCTGCCGGTAGGAGGCCACCACGACGAGCAGCACGACGACGACGGCGAGCCCGACCCACGGCGAGATCGTCGTGGCCGTGACGCCCGCGAGCGCGAGCATCAGCAGGATCTCGTCCGGTGCGTACGCCATCGACGACAGCGCGTCCGAGGCGAAGACCGGCAGCGCCGCCCGCTTGGGCAGCGGAGCCTTCTTGGAGCTCTCGCTGCGCAGGGGGCGCCCTACCAGCAGCCGCTTGGCGGCGTCCGCGATGTCCGACACGGAGACTCATGCTATGCCCATGACCCACGCGTCGCGGGGCGGCGGGGCGGATCGGCACCGGCCCGCCGCTGGGTATAGCGTTTCGTGCTGTGCACTTCGTGATCATGGGATGCGGGCGCGTGGGCTCGACCCTCGCCCAGCGGATCGAGGCCAACGGCCACTCGGTCGCCGTCATCGACCAGAACCCCGACGCCTTCCGCCGGCTGCCCCCGGACTTCTCCGGCCACCAGGTCACCGGCGTCGGGTTCGATCGCGACACGCTCGCCCAGGCCGGGATCGACGACACCTACGGGTTCGCCGCGGTCTCCGACGGCGACAACTCGAACGTCCTCGCGGCACGGGTCGCGCGCGAGAACTACGGCGTGGAGCACGTCGTGGCCAGGATCTACGACCCGCACCGGGCCGAGGTCTACCAGCGGCTCGGCATCCCGACCGTCGCGACCGTGCGGTGGACGGCCGACCAGGTGCTCCGACGCATGCTGCCGCTGGGCGCGACCGACGAGTACCGCGACCCCTCGGGCGCCGTCCGGCTGGCCGAGGTGGACTACCACCACGGCTGGCTCGGCCTCTCCGTGCGCCGGATCGAGGCGACGACGGGCTCCCGCGTGGCGTTCCTGACGCGCTACGCCGAGGGCATCCTCGTCGGGCCCGACACGCTGCTGCAGGAGAACGACGTCCTGCACGTGCTCATGACCGCCGACGACGCGCCCCGTGTCGAGCGGCTGCTCACCCACGCCCCCGGGCCCGAGGAGGAGCGGGACTGATGCGCGTCGTCATCGCCGGGGCCGGGTCCGTCGGTCGGTCCATCGCCTCCGAGCTCCTGGCCAACGACCACGAGGTGGTCCTGGTCGACAAGAACCCCTCGGCCATGCGGGTCGCCCAGGTGCCGGAGGCGGACTGGCTGCTCGCCGACGCCTGCGAGACCTCCTCGCTCGACGGCGCGGACGTGGCCTCGGCCGACGTCGTGGTGGGCGCCACCGGTGACGACAAGGTCAACCTGGTGTTCTCGCTGCTGGCCAAGACGGAGTTCGCCGTCCCCCGCACCGTGGCGCGGGTGAACAACCCCCGCAACGAGTGGATGTTCGACGACTCGTGGGGCGTGGACGTCGCCGTGTCGACGCCGCGGATCATGACCGCGATGGTCGAGGAGGCCGTCGCCGTCGGCGACCTGGTCCGGATCTTCACGTTCCACCAGTCGGGGGCGGACATCTTCGAGGTGACGCTGCCCGAGGAGTCGCCGCTGGTGGGACTGCGCATCACCGACGTGCGGTGGCCCACCGACATCGTCCTGGCGTGCGTCGTGCGCGGCACGCAGCCGTTCAGCCCCACCGGCGACGACGCGCTCGAGGCCGGGGACGAGCTGATGTTCGTCACGGGTCAGGAGGCCGACCAGTCGATGCTGCAGCAGCTCGTCGTCGACGGCCCCGAGCTCGGCTGACCCCCAGGACCCGCCCGCGGCGCAACCCGGACGGCCCGGTCACGACCGGGCCGGGCCCGCTCAGCGGGTCGTCGGCTCCCCGGCGGAGTCGCCGCGGTGGGCGCCCCGCACCACGACCCAGGTGAGCCAGAGCACGAGCCCCCACAGGGGCACGCCCAGCACGAGGTGCATGGTGCCCAGCCAGCCGACGTCCCCGTCGAGGTACAGCGGCACCTTCACGGCCAGCCGGACGGCGAAGAGCCCGACCCAGAACCAGCTCGCGATCGTGTAGCGACGCACCAGGTCGGCGTCGGACCGCCAGGCGGCGAGCGCCGCGAACGAGCTCGCTCCCGATTCCTGCCCGACACCCGCGCCGTCGGCGTCGTGGGTCGCGTCGCCGTCGTCGTCCGGGGTGCGCCGCGCACCGGACAGGTCGGAGAACCCGGCCCGGACCGCCTCCACGAACAGACCGACCAGGGGCCAGCGCACCGCGATCGAGACCAGGAAGGCCAGCAGGTAGGCAGCGTTGGTCCACAGCCCCACCGCGTAGAAGTCCTCGGCCTCGCCGGTCCGCCAGGCCCAGAAGACGCCGACGGCGATGCCGAGCACCCCGCCGAGCGCCTGCGTGACCGGGGTGCGCTGCACGAGCCGGGCGACCACGGCGAGCAGCGCCGCACCGCAGGAGGCCACCAGCGACCAGGTCAGGTCCTCGGTGACGACGAAGACGACGACGAAGACCAGGCCGGGCAGCACGGCCTCGACCACGCCGCGCACACCCCCGACCGCCGCGGCGAAGGAGAACGTGTCCCCGGTCAGGGCACGCACGCCGCGTCGCGCGCCGTCACCGGAGGAGTCCTGGTCCGGGTGCGTGGAGGGCGTGGAGCTCATTCGCCGGCCCGCGCGCGCAGCTCGTAGCGCGGGTTGTACATGGTGCGCCGGCCGTCGCGGTCGGTGACCATGCCCTCGACCCGCAGGCGGCGGCCGGGCTCGATGCCGGCGATCTCGCGGCGGCCGAGCCACACGACGTCGATCGAGTCCGACCCGTCGAAGAGCTCGGCCTCGACGGTGGGCACCGTCTGCCGCGGGTGCAGCACGACCGAGCGCAGGACACCGGACGCGCTGACCCGGCTCCGGGCGCGGACGTCGCACAGCGCCGTGCACCCGGAGACCGTGGACGCGGCGTACCGCTCCTCGTCCGCCGCGACGGCGTCCGTGGACGCCAGGGCGGAGCGGAACCGTGACTTGAGAGACATGGCGGTCAGCGGGTCTCGGTGATCTCCGGCCCGCGCGTGAGCGGGTCGAAGGAGGGCGTGTCGGGCGACGCGCCGGCCGGTTCGCCGTCGGTGGCGGCGCCCTCGGTGCGGGCCTGCTGGGGAAGCGTCAGGGCGAGCAGGTCGCGGGGCGGTCGCGGGCTGGAGTCCCGCACGACGACGACGTTGGCGAAGACGGACTCCAGCGGCTTGGCCGCCTCGGCGTCGACCGCCGCCCGTCCGGACAGGACCCCGCGCAGGAACCACCGCGGTCCGTCGAACCCGATGAACCGCGCCGGACGCACCGCGGGCTTGCCCTCGGAGGTCTTGGCGGGGATCCGGGCCAGCAGCTCACGGCCGAAGGTGCCCGGGACGTCGTCGACGGTGCCGCCCTGCTTGGTCAGCGACGCGGCGATCTCTCCGCGCACCTCGTCCCAGATGCCCTCGGACTTGGGGGCGGCGAAGGCCTGCAGCTGCAGCACCGAGCCCTTGAGGGAGGCCGCGACACCCGTCACCTTCTGCGACTTCTTGTCGACCTCCATCCGCAGCTGCAGGCCGGGCAGCACGGGCAGCCAGACGGCACCCAGGTCCACGCGCGGGCCCATGACGTCGACCTGCGTGGAGTCGAACGGACCTCGTTCGCGCGGCGCCGCCGGCTCGTCGGTCCTTGCCGACCCGACCGCGTCCGCCGAGCTCGCGGAGGCCGTCTCCGCGGCTGCGGGCTCGGTCGCCTTCGTCGACGCCTTGCGCCGGAACAGACCCACCAGGGATCTCCTTGTCTCGTCGATCGGCACGGCGCTCCGCCGTCCCGCCTTCCAGGGTAGACCGGTCCGCGCAGCGGTCCGGACCTGCGCAGGTCAGGCCTGCGTCACCCCGCCGCTGGAGCCGAACCCGCCCCCGCCCCGGTGCGATCCGGGGAGCGTGCGAGCGGTCAGGAAGCGGGCCCGCTCGACGCGCTGGACGACCAGCTGGGCGATCCGGTCCCCACGACGCAGGTGCACCGTGTGCTCCGGGTCCGTGTTGGCCAGCACCACCTTGATCTCGCCGCGGTACCCCGCGTCCACGGTGCCGGGGGCGTTGACCACGGTGACACCGTGCTTCGCCGCCAGGCCGGAGCGCGGGTGCACGAATGCGGCGTAGCCCTCCGGCAGCGCGATCGCGATGCCCGTGGGGACCACGGCCCGCTGCAGCGGGCCGAGCTCGACGTCCTGCGTGGTGGTCAGGTCCGCCCCGGCGTCACCGGGATGGGCGTACGACGGCGGTGCGACGCCGTCGTCCAGCAGGGTGACGAGCACGTCGAGCGTGCTGGGGTCGGTGGCCGGCAGGGTCGTCTCGTCAGGCACGCGGGCAGCCTATCCGACCTCGGGGACCTGCGATCATGGACCCATGAACGACGCGCCCGCCCGTCCGGGGGACCTGCCCCGACCCGCCGCGACGCCCCTCTTCCGCGAACGCCTGCTGCCGGGACCCGGCGCCTGGGTGGCAGCCCTGGGACTGGGGGTGCTCGTCGCGATCGTGCTGCTCCCGCTGGTCCCCCTCGCGGCGCCGGGGGCCGGCGTCCTCGTCGCGGCCGGCACGGTCCTGCTGCTCGTGGTCACGGCCCCCGTGGTCGAGGTCCGCGCCGGCGAGCTGCGCGCGGGGCCCGCCCGGGTTCCCGTCGACGTCCTCGGACCGGTGACGCCGATCTGCAGCGCGGAGGAGATGCGGGCGGCCCTGGGGCCGGATCTCGACGCCCGCGCGTACGTCTGCCTGCGCAGCTGGGCGCGCACCGGTCTGCGGGCCGAGCTGCGCGACCCCGCCGACCCGACGCCGTACTGGCTCGTGTCGACCCGGCGACCCGACGACCTGGCGGCGGCGCTCGGCGAGGCCGGGGCGTCGCGCTGACCGGGGCCGCGACGGCGGCAGGGACGACGAAGGCCGTCACGTCGCGGACGTGACGGCCTGCCGGGAGTCGCTGAGGGCGCGCGCCGTGGAGCGGTGGTGCGTCAGGCTGCGCACTCCGTGCAGATCATCTGGCCCTTCTTCTCGTAGGCCAGCTGGCTGCGGTGGTGGACGAGGAAGCAGCTCGAGCAGGTGAACTCGTCCGCCTGGCGGGGCAGGACACGCACGGCGAGCTCCTCGCCGGAGAGGTCGGCGCCCGGAAGCTCGAAGCCTTCCGCCGCCTCCGTCTCGTCCTCGTCGACGACACCCGACGACTTGTCGGACCGACGGGCCTGGAGCTCCTGGATGGAGTCCTGCTCGTTGTCCTCGTCGGTCTTGCGGGGTGCGTCGTAGTCGGTGGCCATCTGTGGTGTCACGCTCCGTGATCTCGGTATCGGTACGCGCTGATAATGCGTGCCGGGCTGGTTTTGTTCCCGCTCGGCCCCCGGATTCTGCACCATCCGGGCCGGGCTCGCGACACGACGCGGTGTCGCGCCGGTCACATGCCGTCTGAGCAGGCAGAACAGTACGTCCGGGGACACGGGCGGGCAACGCCGTCCGCACTGCGGAAGCCATCGCCCGGGCCAACCGTCCCGGCGCCGGATCCGGGAGGTTCAGACCTCCGGGGCGTCCGCGCCGGCGTCCTCGAGCACCGCCACGAGCTCGGCCTGCCTCGCCGGCGCTCCGGCGACCGTCATGAGGTCGGTCGCGGGCGCTCCGCGCAACCCGCCGACGGCGGCTCCGGCCTCGGCCGCCACCAGCCCACCGGCAGCCATGTCCCACGGGTTCAGACCGCGCTCGTAGTACAGGTCGAGGGTCCCCTCCGCGACGAGGCACAGGTCGATCGCGGCCGAACCGAGGCGGCGGATGTCCCGCACCCGCGGCAGCACGTGCGTGAGCACCCGGGCCTGGTGGGCCCGGCGGTCCGCGGCGTACCCGAACCCGGTGCCGACCAGGCTGGTGGCGAGGGAGCCCGCGGTCCGCACCGCGAGCGGTGTGCCGTCCCGGTCGGCGCCCTGGCCACGGGCGGCGGACCACGTGGCGCCGTCGACGATCGAGTGCACGGCTCCGGCCACCGGGGTCCAGGTGGCCGGGTCCGGTCCGCCGGCGACGACGGCCACCGACACCGCGTAGGACGCCACGCCGTACAGGTAGTTGACGGTCCCGTCGATCGGGTCGACCACCCAGGTCAGCCCGCTGGTGCCGGCGACGTCGTCACCCTCCTCGCCGAGGACGGCGTCGTCGGGCCGTCGCACCGACAAACGGCGGCGCAGCAGATCCTCCGAGGCGCGGTCCATCGCCGTCACGGGGTCGACGTCGCTGGACTTGGTGGCGGCCACCTCGACGTGCGCGGGGCGGCCGCCCCGCACGAGGGCACCGGCCTCCACGGCCAGGGATCGGGCGAGGGTGCGCAGGTCGGCGGTCTCGGACTCGGTCGGCAGGGTCGATGCGTGGCTCACGTGTCCATCCTGCCCGATTCGCGCCCCCATCGGGCCGTCCATCCAGCCCCGACATCGGGTATCAGCCAGCCGCGGGCCAGCGCGAGCAGCCGCAGGCCGAGGACCAGGACGGCGACCGCGACCGCCGACCACCAGGTCCACCACCCGTTCTGCCACAGCACCACGACGGCGACGGCCCCCAGGATGGCGGGGACCGCGTAGAGCTGACGGTCGGCGAAGATCAGCGGCGTCTCCCCCACCAGCATGTCGCGCAGCACCCCGCCGCCGATGCCGGTGAGCACCCCGACGACGACCGAGGCCAGCAGGCCGGCCTCGAGCCCGAGCGACTTGCTGGTGCCCTGGACCACGAACAGGGCGAGGGCCGCGGCGTCGAGCACGATGACGCTGCGCCGCAGGCGAGCGAGCCCCGGGTGCGCCACGAACGTCGCCAGCCCGGCCGCGAGCGCCGCCGTCACCAGGGGCCAGCTGGCGATCCCGACCGGCGGGGTGTCGCCGATCAGCACGTCGCGCAGGATCCCGCCGCCGAGGCCGCACACCCACGCCAGCACGAGCACGCCGAACATGTCGAACCTCTTGCGCACCGCGGCCAGCGCGCCGGAGACGGCGGCGACGAAGACGGCGACCAGCTCGAGCGCGGAGGTGCCGGCGGCGAGGGTGTCCATGCGCGTCATCCTCCCAGGACCCGCCGCGGGACGCCCGGACCGAACGCGGCAATCGGCGGCACACCGACGCGCCTGCGGCGGGGCGCGGCGGCCGGGTGGCACTCTCGAACGAGCGGGCCCGCCGCGCGGGCGGGCGTGAGGAGGAACCATGGCCGAGCTCGAGCTCGTCACGTTGCACGAGGACGCCGAGCGCCTGGTCCTGCGCGACCCGGCCGGCGTCGAGCACACCCTGGCGATCTCGGAGGCGCTGCGTGCCGCGGTCCGCCGGGACCGTCCGCGGACCGAGGCGCTGCAGGCCGCGTCCGAGGCGACGCTGCGCCCTCGCGAGGTGCAGGCCCGCCTGCGTGCCGGGGCCTCCGCCGAGGACCTGGCCGCCGAGTCCGGGCTGCCCCTGGAGCACGTGCGCCGGTACGAGTGGCCGGTGGTCGCCGAGCGCGCCCACGTCATCGACCGGGTGCGCGACCACCGTGTCGAGGCCGACGGCGGGGCCACGCTCGGTGAGCTGGCCGACTCCCGTCTCGGCGCCCGGGGGGTCGAGGCCGCCGAGGCGGAGTGGACGGCGAGCAGGCAGGGCGGTGCGCCCTGGCAGGTCGCCGTCCGGTTCGTCGCGGGCGGCCGGGAACGGGACGCGCGCTGGACGTTCGACCCCAAGGGCCGGGTCGTGACGGCCCTGGACGACGAGGCACGGTGGCTGAGCCAGCCCGACGACCCGGTCTCCCCCGAGATCCTCGGCGTCCCGTCCCGGCTCGACCCGCCGCGTCCCGCGACGCGGGCAGACGCCGCCGAGGACGCCACCGCCGTCCTGCTGGACGACCTCGCCGGACGGCGCGGGCAGCGCCCCCGGGGACGCGGGCCCGATCGCGGGCCGCAGCGCGACGAGCTGCCCCTCGACCTGGAGCAGGCGCCGTCGGACGGCGACGCGAGCCGTGCGCCGGCCGCCGCCGAGCGCCGTGACGGGGCCAGCGTCGTCGACCTCGGCGCTCGCCGGGACGCCCAGCGGGCCGCGCAGCCGGACGCCCCCGCACCCGAGCGATCGTCCGACGACGCCGAGCAGGCGGCCCAGGACGAGACCGGCGCCGGCGACGCTTCGACCGGTCCCGCACCGCAGGCCCCGGCGTCCGCCGACTCCGCCGACGCGCCGCAGGCCGCACCGGGACCGGTGTCCGTCCCGGCACCCGCTCCGTCCGGGCACGACCGGCAGGCTGCACCCGGCGCATCGGCCTCCAGCGCCGCGGACGCCCCCGCGGAGCCGGCGCCCGCGAGCTCGCCCGCGCCGGCTCCGACCGGATCCGCCGGCACGACGGCGGGTGGCGGCGCCGCGGGCCGCCGCGCGTCGCGCAAGGGCCGGGCCCCGATGCCGAGCTGGGACGAGATCGTGTTCGGCGGGGCGCGGCCGTCCTCCTGAGCCGGCCCGGCGGCAGGCGGACGCGGACGCCCCGGACGGTCAGCCGACGTCGAGCAGGGTGTCCTCCTGCGGGGCGAGGCGGCGCGCGACGCCGGAGGTCATCCGGCGCATGTGGTGCCGGCGGCACAGCACCTCGTAGGCGACCTCCGCCCCGGAGGTGACGTCCCCGACCACCACCTGGTCGCCCTCGACCACCATCACGCCGTCGACGGTGCGGGCGTTGTGCGTGGCCCGGGCCCCGCACCAGCACAGGGACTGCACCTGCAGCACCTCGATGCGGTCCGCGAGCTCGACCAGCCGTGCGGATCCGGGGAACAGACGGGTGCGGAAGTCGGCCGTGATGCCGAACGCGAAGACGTCGATCTCGGTCTCGTCGACGAGCCGGGCGAGCTGCTCCACCTGCTCCGGGGAGTAGAACTGCGCCTCGTCGCAGACCAGGTAGTCCACCAGCAGGCCGCGCCGACGCTCGGTGGCCAGGAGGTCCCAGAAGTCGGTGTCGTCGCCGACCTCGCGCGCCTGCACCTCCAGGCCCAGACGCGAGGACAGCCGCGCCACCCCGGCGCGGTCGTCGCGGGTGAAGATCAGCCCCTGCCGTCCGCGGGCGCGATGGTTGTGATCGGTCTGCAGGGCCAGCGTCGACTTGCCGCTGTCCATGGTCCCGGAGAAGAAGACGAGCTCGGCCATGTCCCCGATCCTCCCAGACGCCGCGGCGGTCCGGTCACCGGGACCGCAGCGCCCGGGCGCGACGCACCGCGTAGGGCAAGCAGGCGACCAGGGGCAGCGCCGACGCGCCCAGGGCGCCGCTCAGCCCGATCCCCTGGGCCACGAGCCCCACACCCAGCGACCCGGTGCCCGTCCCGCCGTCGTAGGCCATGTTCCAGGCGGCGCTGGCCGTGCCGTGCCCGCCCGGCCCGGCCTGGCGGAACATGAGCACGAGCGTGTCGTTCTGCAGGGCGCCGAACCCGAGCCCGTAGACCAGACCGGCGACGGCGGCCGTGACCACCGCGAGCGCTCCGCCGAGCAGCCCCGCGCCCGCCGCGATCCCGAGCGTCCCCACCGCGCACGCCGCGATGCCGAAGGGCAGCAGACCGCCCACCCCCTCGGAGTCGGCCCGCACGCCCGCCCACCACCGGCCGACGGTGCCGGCCACGGAGATCGTCAGCAGCACCAGCGAGGCCGTGGAGGCGGAGAACGCGAGCGGGACGAAGGACGTGGCGCCGCCGAACGCGCAGGAGGCCACGAGCAGCAGCACGCCCGACCCGGCCAGGGTGCGGTAGCGCACCGGACGGGCCTCCCCCGGGGTGGCGTCGTCGTCCGCGTCGGGCGCGACCATCCCGGCCGACCGGCTGGTGCGCCCGCTCTCCCGGATCGCCAGCACCACCGCGGCGCCCAGCACGCCCGCGGCGCCCGTGACCGTGAAGACCGCCGCGAAGCCCACGTGCTCGACGGCCCACACCCCGGCGGGCAGCAGCACGACCTGCGGCAGGCCGATCGCCACGCCGTAGGCGCCCAGACCGCGGCCCTGACGCTCGGGCGGCACGAGCTCGGCGACCAGCGCGCTGCCCGCCACCACGAGGATCCCGAACCCGACCCCGCGCACGGCCGAGACCGCCAGCACCCAGCCCACCGCGGGCGAGACCAGGTAGGCCCACGTCGGTACGCCGAGCAGCAGGGCACCGATCGCGGAGGCGCGTCGCAGGGTCACGTACCGCAGGATCCGTGGCATCGCGAGCTGGATCGCGACCGTGCCGACCATCATCACCCCGGTCGTGGCCCCCACGCCGCCGCTGGCCGCTCCGCCGTCGGCGGCCCACAGCGGCACCACGGACAGCAGCGGGGCGAAGCAGGAGAACGCCGCGACGGTCGACAGCAGCAGGAGCCGGAAGTCCCTCGACACGCCTACCCCTGCGCGACCAGCAGCGGGACGTCCATCTCGACGGGGGTCAACGACCCGTGGACGCCGGGCATGTGCCGCGCGGCGGCGGGGTGCAGGCGGGAGTCGACGACGGTGGCCCGGCCGCGGGCGGCGACGACGAGGTCCCCCACGGCGGGGCGCACGTGCTCGGCCACCGGGCCGAACCAGCCCGCGCCGACCGCGGCGTCGCCGGTGGCCACGAGGGCGTCCTGCCCCAGCGATCCGGCCCAGCGCTCGGCCATCGCCGCGACGTCGGCGCCCGGCGCGGCGTAGACGTGCGTCAGCCGCGGCTCGCCGCCCAGCAGGACGACGTCACGGTCCAGCTCGGGGCGGGCGGCGACGTCGTGCTGCGCGCCGAGGTCCGAGGTGACCTGGCCGTGGTCGGCCGTGACGAGCACGAGCGTCCCGGTGGGCACCGAGGCGACGAGCCGGCGCAGCTCGGCGTCGGTGGCCTCCAGCGCGTCCCCCCACTGCCAGGAGTCGGGGCCGTGCTGGTGGCCGACCTTGTCCACGTCGCCCTGGTACAGGTAGACGAGTCCCTCGTGCCGCAGCGCCGCGACCGTGGCGTCGACGCGGTCGGCGAAGGTCTCCGCGGCCACGTAGCGCGGCCCGCGCAGCGCCGCCCGGGTCATCCCCGAGGCCGCGAACTTGCGGGGTCCGGGTGCGACCACGCTGAGCGCCGCACCGACCTGCTCCAGGATCGTCGGCTCCCGCTGCAGGTCGGCCGGGTCGACGGCGAGCGGCGCGGAGGTCTTGGTGCCGGGGCGGTAGGGGTCGGACTGCTCGGTCCAGGACACCATGGTGGCCAGGCCGCCGGTGGCCGGGTTGCGCTGGGTGTAGCCGAGCAGCCCGGTGAGGCCCGGCGAGGTCCCCGTGCCGAACGTCGCCAGCGCCGCCGCCGTGGTCGAGGGGCAGCTCGCGGTCAGCGAGCGGGCCTCGGGCAGCAGCCGGCGCAGGAACGGGGCGTGCCCGCCGCGCTCGACGAGGTTGTGCCGGCCGAGCCCGTCCACCAGGACCACCACGACGCGGCGGGCGGTCGGCAGGCCCAGCGCGGCACGGACCGCGGTCGAGCGCAGGCCGGTCGCGGTGCTCAGGTCGATGCCGAGCGCCCCGGCCGCGGCCGGCAGGACGGCCGCCAGGGAGTCCTCGGCGTAGGAGGGTGGGACGAGGTCGTCGGGCAGGGCAGGCTCGAGGGTCATCGGGCTCGGCGCCCGCCGACGCCGGTGGCTGCCGAGAGCTGGCGGGCGAACCCGGCCGCGCGGCGTACCGCGTCGTCGCCCTCGGCCGCTCCGCTGACCCGCACGACCACGTCGTCGGGGGTGATCTGGCCCGTAAGGCCGTGGTCGGCCTCGCAGGCCGGGTCCGGGCACTGCGCCGGCTCGAGGTCGACGCGGGAGATGCCTCCCCAGCCGATGGCGAGCGTGAGCTCCGCGGCGCTGTCGCCGGGGCTGTGCTCGGCCGGCTCGGCCACCACGTGCGTGAGCGCCACGGAGCGGATCTCACCGATCGGCACGGCCTCCGTGGTGGCCGCCGCCGAGGACGGGTTGGCGGCGTCGCCCTCGTGGTCGTCCACGTGCGCGGCCACCAGCCGGGTCGGCGTGAGCGCCAGCACCGTCAGGTGGCGCCGCACCTGGCTGTCGAACGTCGTCTCGGCCTGCACGAGGTGCGCCAGGACGGACTCGTCGGCCAGCGCGACGTCCAGGACGTCGGTCACCAGGTCCGGGTAGTAGCCGGCGCGGTAGACGTGGGCGGTCAGCTCGTCGCGAAGGTTCTTACCGGTGGTCGCAGAAGGCACCGGCCCATTGTCCCACCGTTCATCCTGCCGCCCCCGCCTCCGCGCTGTGGGTGCACGACGCGCCGTCGGCTCGGTCGCGGAGTCGGCGTGTCGTGCACCCACAGCATGAGGGGCGGGGGCGCTCGGGCTCAGTGGCACTCCACCGGGCCGTAGGGCCGCTCCAGCACCGTGCGCCGCCCCCGCAGGTCGGTCACCCGGAGCTCGACGACGCCCTCCGCCGCCGCGACACCGCGCAACCGGACGGTCCGGTCGACGCCGGGCACCACGACGGGCAGGGTGCGGTGCGCGTCGCCGGCCCGCAGCCGCGCCGTCGCGAGCCCTTGGCCGCCCGTCGAGACCGTGGCCTCGACGACGGGATCGCCCGCCATGCAGCCGCCCTCGACCACCAGGGTCGCCGCCACGGCCCCGGGCAGCTCGGGGTCGTCCGCACCGGGCGGGAGCACCTGCAGGGAGGTGACGCCTGGATCCCCGTCCGACCAGTCGGTCGACAGCGCGACGTACCGGGCGGTGACCCCCCGGAGGTCGACGACGTCGCGCCGTCCGCCCGGCAGCGTCGGGTCGACCTCGGTGAAGTCGAGCCCGTCGTCGCTGACCGCCACCGTCGAGGCGGGGGCGCCGCGACCGTCCCATCGCACCACGAGACGACCGAGGTCCTGCGGCCGGCCCAGGTCCACGACCATGCGGCCCTGCGGCCCCGGGACCCAGGACGTGTCCGGGTCGCCGTCGGTCGCGAGACCGGGTGACGTCATGCCGTCCGGCAGCACCGACGCGGGGAACGTCGGTGCCGCGAGCGCCAGGTCGGCGACCGGGTAGGGCGCGCTGTCGAGGCGGACGTCGACGGCGCGGGGACGCCGCAGCACGACGTCCTGCTCGGCGTGGGCCCCCGTCCCGACCGCGCGCACCGAGACGACCCGTGCCCCGCCGCGCACCCACGGGCCCACCGTGATGCTCCGGCCGTCGTGAACGGTCACGTCCAGGTCCTGCAGCGTCCCGTGCCTGCCCGTCGGCGTGATCTCGGCGCGGGGCGCCAGTACCTGCGCGGTGCCGGCAGGTACCGACACCTCGACGGCCGAGGACCCGTCACCGATCGTCTGCGTGCCCGCGAACAGCGCGACAGGACCCTCGTGCCGGACCGTGACCGTGGCCGCCACGTCCTCGTCGCTCAGGTTGAGCACCGACAGGTAGCCGTCGAGGTCGCTGACCACGAGGCGGTCGTCGTCGACGGTCGCGCGGTCCCGTGAGGCGACGGCACGCGTCGTGGCCTCGTCCCCCGCGACCATCTCGACCAGCCGCCGCCCGGACGTCCCGTCGGTCAGCTCGACCGTCTGGGCGTCGTCACCGTCGGCGGTCACCGTGATCGCCCCGTCGCCGGTGGTCACGAACCCGGCGACGCCGTCGACGTCGAGCCAGCCCGCGTCGGTGGTGACCACGCGGTCCCCGGTCTCCTCGTGCGCCCCGACGTCGGTCCAGGTGGCGCCGTCGTCGGACACCTGGACGCGGTACTCGGCCCCGGCGGCCGCCTCCCAGCCGAGCTGCACCTGCGTCAGCGCCGTCGTCGTGCCGAGGTCGACCTGAATCCACGAGTCGTCCCGCAGGCGGTCGTCGCGAGAGACGGCCCACCGGGTGTCGGGGGCGCCGTCCGTGACCGCGCTGGCCGGCTTGCCCGCGTCGGCGCTCGATGCCGTCGCCGGGCGGCCCGCCGCCACGTCGGTGCCGTCGGGTGCGAAGGCGCGCAGGTGGTACAGCGAGTACCCGTAGGCCGGGTCGCCCTGGACGCCCTGCATGCGGACGTACCGGCCCTCGACCGGCGTGGCGCCGTCCGGACCCGTCAGGTCCACCGTGTCCAGACGCGCGACGTTCACGTCCGCGGCGGCCCGGCCGTACGTCGCCGCGGTCGACCACGTCTCGCCGTCGGCGGACGTCTGCACCGTGTACCGCTTGCCCGCGGCGGCCTCCCACGCCAGGCGCACGCTCGCGAGGTCGGTGGGCTCACCCAGGTCGACCTGGATCCACGAGTCCGCCCGTTGCCGGTCGGCACGCGAGACCGCCCACCGCGTGGCCGGGTCGCCGTCGGTGACCGCGCTGGCCGGCTTGCCCGCGTCGGCGCTCGACGCCGTCGCCGGCCGTCCGGCGGCGAGGTCCGTCTCCGCCCCGGGAGCGTAGGCGTGCACGGCGTACAGGGAGTAGCCGTAGGTCGGGTCGCCCTGCACGCCCTGGACGCGGACGTAGCGCACGTCCTGGGCGTCGACGACGAGGTCGTCGACACGCGCGGCGTTGACGTCGGCGGGGTCGTCGGGCGCCGTGACAGGGTGCTCGGCGGTCGTCGTCCCCTCCGCCGTCGTGTAGGACCGTGAGCCGTCCGGGCCACCGTCGCCGCCCAGGTCCAGGTTGCGGACCCGGACCGTCTCGCGGCCGGGCGCCGTGCCGTCGGAGGCGTACAGGGCCGACCCCGTGGGGAGGGTGACCTGCCCGGCGTAGCCGTCGCGGACCCGGAACACCGAGGCTGACGCCTCGAACCCGTCCCGTGGGCCGGTGTACACGTGCGTCGAGCGCTCCTGGACCGGCGATCCGGTCGACGGGTACAGGAACGGGGTGCCGCCGGAGACGTCGAAGAGCCAGGTGTCGTGGCCCGGCACCCACGGGAACTTGACGAAGCCGGGCTTGCTCACGGCGGCTGCCCAGGCGTCGGCGGTCTGGTGGGCGGTGATGCCCGCGTCGTCGCCGAAGTCGCGCACGCCGGCGAGACCCGCGAACCACTCGTCCTGCGGCGTCGGGACCACGGTCCCGTCCGGGGACGCGGCCGCCTCCTCGTGCAGCAGGTAGGCGATGGCGAGCTCGGCGCGGGCCTCGGGCTCGTACTTGGGTTCGCCCGAGAACTTCGTCAGTCGGTCCACCGGCGGGTAGGCCTGGTAGCTCTCGAGCGCCTCGGCGAGCTCGGCCTCCGCCCGCACGGCGTCCGGGTCGCGCAGGACCTGGCCGACGAACGCGAGCGGCAGCACGTCGCGCCCGTAGAGGAACTCGCGGTCGGCCACCATCGGCATGAACGGCTCGCCCTGGTTGCCCATGACCAGGCCGATGGACCGCCACAGCTCGGCGGAGTTGGGCTGCCGGAGCAGCACCGACGGCAGCGGCTCGTCCGCGAGCAGGAAGTGGACCGCGTTGCGGGCCCCCGACCGCCAGATGTCCGACTGGTAGTGCGGTCCGAAGGACCCGTGGTTCTCGACCAGGTAGGAGTCGTAGATGTTCTGGGTGACGTTGTCGGACACCGGGGCGCCGGCCACCACGGCGGGGTTGTTCCGGTCGGCGACGGGGAGCCCTGCCGCGTTGCGGGCCCAGGTGGAGAACTGCGTGCGCCACGCGTCGGCGTCCTGGTCGCCCGCGGCGTACGCGAGCCCGGGCGCGAGGGCCTGGGTGTAGACGCCGGCCTCCTCGAGCGCCGTGTCTCCCTGGTAGCCCCCGTCCGGCCAGCGCGCGGTCCACGACCCGGACAACGGGTCGTCGGCGAAGTCGAGGGCCGCCGTGTACCGCGAGCTCTCGGCCGCGATGGTCTCGAGGTGCCCTCGGGTGGTGGCGTCCAGGTCGTCCCACAGCAGGTGCCCCGCGGCGAGGAAGTACGACTGGAAGGTCGAGTCCCAGAACAGCCGCTTGCCCCAGGACCCCTGCGGGTCCACGAGGCGGTTGGTCGCGGCGTAGTGCTCGATGGTCGCCACGGTGTGCGCCTTCAGCTCGTCGCGCCCGACGCCCGCGACGTCCTCGTCGTAGTCACCGCGCGTGACCAGCACCGCGTTGCCCAGGACGACGGCGAAGTCGAAGTTGGACGCCCGGTACACCCCGGCGTCGTCGTCGAACGCCGACTCGGCCCAGCGCGTGTGGCGCAGGAGGGCGCCGTAGTAGTCGGCGGCGATCGGGTCGGGCGCCCCGTACTCGGCGGTGGCGGCCTCCGCAGCGGCGGAGGAGATCTCCGTGGCGGCGGAGGGCGCCACCGCCACGGCCGGGACACCGACCGAGGCCAGGGCGGCGACCGTCGCGGCGGAGACCGCGGCGCGGACGCGGGAGGTACGGCGCTCGGGGCGCCGGGGGGACGTCGACGTCATCGTCTGGCCCTTCGGGTTGATCGGTCGGGCCTCCGATATCGGTCCGACAGCGTTGTCATACGACGGTCAGGCTAGCACGTCCCGCCGCCCCCGCCTCCACGCTGTGGGTGCACGACGCGCCGTCGGCTCGGTCGCGGAGTCGGCGTGTCGTGCACCCACAGCGTGAGGGGCGGGGGGTTAGCCGGGGAGCGCCCGGCGCAGGGTGTCCGCGCGCCGGCCCGCCGGCCGCAGCCGCGCCGTCGCGTGCAGCACGGCGGCGCCCTGACCGGCGACGACCACGGGGTAGAGCTCCAGGGCGGCCAGCTCGGGCAGGTCGTCCGCCATCACCGACACCCTCGCCAGGACGTCCTCCAGGGCGTCGACGTCGGCGGGAGGCGTCCCGCCGTACCCGTAGAGCCGCGGGGCGGCCCGCACGGTGCTGACCATGGCCGAGACGTCGACGTCGGTCAGCGGCGGGATCGCGTGCGCGACGTCGTCGAGCAGGTCGACCGCGTCCCCCGCGAGCCCGAAGGAGACCATGGGGCCGAACAGCGGGTCCTCGGCGGACCGCACCACGCACGCCACGCCCGCCGGCGCCATCGCCTGCACCTCGAACTCCGGGTCGTCCTCGCCGAGAACCGTGGCCGCCACGCCGCGCAGGCGGGCGACGTCGTGGCGCAGGTCGTCCGCGTCGGCGATGTCGAGCCGCACTCCCCCGAGGTCGCTGCGGTGGCGCAGCGCCGGGGAAGCGCTCTTCAGCGCGACGGGCCACCCCACCTCCTCGGCCGCGGCCACGGCCTCGTCGGCGGTGCGCACGCGTCGGGCGCGCCACAGCTCGACCCCGTAGCAGCCGAGCAGCTCCGCGGCCTCGTCCACGCCGAGGTCCCTGGCCTCGCTGCCGGCGAGCCACCCCTCGACCAGCGCCCGTGCGCGACGCGCGTCCACGCCGTCGGGCACCACGTAGTGGCCGCGGTCCTCGGCACGCGAGCGCGCGTGCTCCACGACCTTGCCCAGCGCGACGACGGCGTCCTCCGGCGTGGAGAACGCCGGGATGCGCACCGTGCGGCCGTCGTCCGCGGTGGCGGCCAGCTCGTCGGGCATGCCGTGCAGCCCCAGCATCGAGGCCACGGTCGTGCGTCCGGTGCGAGCGGCGGCCTCCGCGACGGCGCGGGCGATCGCGCCGGTGCGCGGCTGGACCACCGGGACGTCGACGGCGACGACGACGTCGCAGGCGCCCGGCGCGTAGAGCGCCTCCACGGTCCGCGCGATCTCGTCCTCGGTGGCGTGCGGGGCCAGGAAGTCGCTCGAGGCGGCGACCTGGAGCCCCTCGGACGCGGCGGCCTCGGCCACCAGGGCCGCGAGCGCCGGCGACGAGGCCACGATGCCCACCCGGTCGCCCGCGGGCAGCGGCTGGTGGGCCAGGACCTGGGCGACGTCCATCAGCTGGTGGGTGTTGTCGGCCTGGATGACGCCGGACTGGCGCAGCAGCTCGTCGAGCAGCCGGCGGGGGGCGCGGGTGGCCCGCACGGCATGCCCGGGCGGGACCACCTGACCGGAGCGCCCCGCGGTGGCGACCACCACAGGTTTGACGGCGGACAGCCGCCGGGCGATGCGGGAGAACTTGCGCGGGTTGCCGATGGACTCCAGGTACAGGCACACGACACGGGTGGCGTCGTCGTCCTGCCAGTACTGCATGAGGTCGTTGCCGGAGACGTCGGCCCGGTGCCCGGCGGAGACCAGGGAGGACACGCCGAGGTCGCGGCGCTCGAGCGTGGCGGTGAGGGTGACGGCGGCGGCCGCCGACTGGCAGAACAGCCCGACGACGCCGGCGGGCGGCGGCCGCTCGGCCAGCGAGGCCCGCAGGCTCGACCCCGGTGTGGTGGTGAGCAACCCGTAGGAGACCGGCCCGACCACCCGCATCCCGGCCGCGTGCGCGGTGCGCAGCAGGTCGCGGCGTCGGTCGAGGCCGTCCTGGCCGTTCTCGCTGTACCCGCCGGACAGCACGACGACGCCGCGCGCTCCGGTCGCGGCCAGGCTGCGCACGGCGTCGACCGCCTCCTCGGGTCCGACGGCCAGGACCGCGAGGTCGACCTCACCGACGTCCGCCCACCCCGCAGCGCGGGTGACGCCGGCGGGCACGTCACCGGGCGGGTCGAGGACCACGAGCTCCGTGTCGCCGGGGTCCTGCCGGTGGGCGTCCAGGACCCGGCGGGCCAGCAGCGCCTCCGGGGTGCCGTCGTCGGACCCCGGACCGACCAGCAGCACGCGGCGCGCGGAGAGCAGCCCCGCCATGGACCTGGCCTCGGCGCGGTGCTCCCGGTCGGCCATGACGGCGCGGGACTTCTCCGTGGGGTCCAGGTCGATGCCGACCATGACGATGCCGTCGTCCAGGTGCTGGCTGATCTCGTAGCCGGCGTCGCGGAAGACCCCGAGCATGGGCGCGTTCTGCGGCAGCACCTCGGCGCTGAACCGGCGCACGCCCCGCTCCCGCGCGGCGGCGGCGACGTGCTCCAGCAGCACCGAGGCCAGTCCCTTGCCCTGCACCGAGTCGGCGATGTTGAACGCGACCTCGGCCTCGCCGTCGGAGATGACGTCGAACCGGGCCACGCCCAGCACGTCCTCGCGGCCGGCGCCGTCGTCGTCCGTGCCGGGGCGGACCGCCACGAGCGCGACCCGCTCGGCGTGGTCGACCGTGACGAGCCGCGCCAGCTCCCGCTCGGTCAGCCGTTTGATCGGCGCGAAGAAACGGAAGTACGCCGAACGCTCGGACTGCCCCTCCTGGAAGCGCTGCACCGCGTCGGCGTCGTCGGGCCGGATCGGGCGGACGTGCATGGTGCTGCCGTCACGCAGCACGACGTCGGCCTCCCACTCCACGGGGTAGTCGGCCTGCGAGGAGTCCATCGCAGCAGGTTAACCGCTGGGTGCGACGCTCACCGGAGTGCGCCGGTGGGCACCACCAGCACACGCACAGGTGCGGCCCAGCGCCACGACAGGTACGCGAACCAGGCTGGGCAGCAGCCGGAAGGGTTCCGGACCGGAAGGAGCAGCACCATGAAGCGACGTTTCCTGCGCCGTACCGCGGCCGGGACGGCCCTGGGGCTCGCCGCGCTGGGCGTGGGCGGGACGGCGGTGGCCGCGCCGACCGCACCGGCCCCGGCCCCGACGGCGGTGGTGCAGGTGGTACCGGCCACGACGGAGCTGCAGCCCGCCACGGCGCGCGTGACCCGGGCCGTGGCCTCCCGCTCGGCACGCTCCGGCGACGTCGCCGACCTGCTGCAGGACCTGGTCGACGACGGCGTGCTCTCCGCCGACGAACGGGACGCCATCGCGGCGGACGTCGCCCGCGCCTCCGCACCGGCGGACGACGAGCGTCTGTTCAGCCTGCAGTCGGCCGCCGAGGTCCTGGGCACGGACGCCGCCGGGCTCCGCGCCGCGCTGTCGCAGGACGGCGCCACCCTCGCCACCGTCGCGGCGGCGTCCGGGATCATGACCGACGACCTGGTCGACGCCCTCACCGCCGTCGCCGGCGAGCACGTCGACCTCGCGGCCGCCCGGGGCCTGATCGACGCCGACGAGGCCGCCGGGCGCCGCGCCGCGCTCGCCGCCGTCGTCGCCGACGCCGTCCAGGCCGAGTACCCGGACCCCCTTCGCGGGGGCGCGACGACGAACACCGTGTGAGTCCACACGTAGCGTCGCCCGGGCGTCGCATGTCTTGACACGGCGAGACCGCCCCCGGACTGTAGACCCAAGAGCTCGCAGCGAGAGGCGTTGCCATGTCCCCGACGAATCCCTCACCACCCGGATCTCCGGAGCCCGCGGTCACCTGCGACGCGAGCGGCATGGCCCAGATCCACCGCTACTTTCGCGCCGGCTTCGGGGAGGCACCGGATCTGGTGCGCGGGGTCGGCCCCGGAGACGTCTCCCACGCGACGGCCGTGGCCGAGCAGCTCTGGTTGCTGTCGACGGCGCTGCACACCCACCACGAGGGCGAGGACGAGCGCCTGTGGGACGCGCTCGCGTCCCGCGCCCCCGCGTGCGCCCTGCACGTCGAGCGGATGAAGATCCAGCACGCCCAGATGCTCGAGCACCTCGCCGAGCTCGACACGGCTCTGCCAGCATGGAAGGCGAACCCTGCTGAGGACACCGCCGGCACCGTGCTGAGCGCTCTGGACGGCGTCAACGCCGCCCTCGCCGAGCACCTGCCGGACGAGGAGCGGGAGATCGTGCCGGTGATGGAGACCACCCTCACCCAGGAGGAGGTCGACTGGTTCAGCGAGCACGGCAGGCGTGCGACTCCGCGCGGACACCTGTGGACCCAGCTGGGAGGCATCATGGCGGCGCAGCCCGACCCCGACGCCTGGCTGCGAGCGCACCTGCCGGCGCCCGTCCGGCTCATGTGGCGCGCGGTGGGGCGACGGCGGTATGCGGCGCAGCGCGCCGGCCTGCGTCGCCCAGCCTGAGCCTCAGGGCTCGCAGGGCCGCTACTCGTACACCTCGCGGCGGTGCGCCACGCGGACGACCCGGACCACGAGGACGTCATCCTCGATGTCGTAGAGGACGCGATAGCTCCCCACTCGAATGCGCCAAGCCTCTCGCCCCACAAGCTTCTTGCCGCCCTGCGGGCGGGGGTCGGTCGCGAGCTCGTCGATCGCCTCGCCGATGCGCTGACGCATCTTCGCGTCAAGCTTGGCGATCTCCTTCAGCGCGCGGCGCTGGATCTCGACACGGTACGGACCGCTCACAGACCGAGCTCAGACTTCGCCTGCTCCCACGGGACGGGCTCTCCGCCCTCGTCCTTGGCCCGGTCGTACAGCAGGCGGTCGTTCAGGTCCTCCAGGCGCTCGAGCAGCTCGAGGTCGTCCATCCCGATGATGGCACCGGCGGGCTTCCCGTTCTTGGTCACGACGATGCGCTCGTGCGCGAAGCGCGCACGCGCCAGGAGATCCGCGAGGTCGTCTCGCAGCTCACGAGTCGAGACGCTCAACGTCGCCGTCTCCGGCGACCACTGCACTGGCCGATCCATCGTGTCCATGTACCCAAAGTACCATCCAGCCATGATCGACACTGTGTACATAATGGTCAGCAATCCCGGGCAGCTCGGCTGAGTCGCCGGTAGCCCGAGCGCTGCTCGAGCATCCCTGAGTCGTGATGCGCCGATCCGCGCGAATAGTTGCTCACCGTCGACGGCCCGCCTGCGCGGCCCACGCCTCCGCTGGCGCTACGCTGCCCTCGAACGTCCGTACGGGGGCCATGTGCCGCCGTCGGACGTCACGCCGGAGCCGAGAACCAGCAGGGAGCCGCACCGCATGGCGCGCAAGAAGGCCGCACCCGTCGCCGACGAGCCGTACGACGAGACGATCGTCGACATCGACGTCGCCGCGGAGATGGAGACGTCGTTCCTCGAGTACGCCTACTCCGTCATCTACTCGCGCGCCCTGCCGGACGCCCGCGACGGCCTCAAGCCCGTGCAGCGCCGCATCCTGTACATGATGGCCGACATGGGCCTGCGGCCGGACCGCGCCCACGTGAAGTCCTCGCGCGTGGTGGGCGAGGTGATGGGCAAGCTGCACCCCCACGGCGACGCCGCGATCTACGACGCCCTGGTGCGCCTGGCGCAGGACTTCTCGTTGCGCCTGCCGCTGGTGGACGGGCACGGCAACTTCGGCTCGCTCGACGACGGTCCGGCGGCCCCCCGGTACACCGAGGCCCGCCTGGCGGCGCCGTCGATGGCGATGACGGCGGGGCTGGACGAGGACGTCGTCGACTTCGTGCCGAACTACGACAACAAGCTGACCCAGCCCGAGGTGCTGCCGGCAGCCGTGCCGAACCTGCTGGTCAACGGCGCGTCCGGCATCGCGGTGGGCATGGCGACGAACATGCCGCCGCACAACCTGGTCGAGGTGGTCGCGGCCGGGCAGCACCTGCTCATGAACCCCGAGGCCACCCTCGAGGACATCACGCGGTTCGTCCCCGGGCCGGACCTGCCCACGGGCGGCAAGATCGTGGGGCTCGACGGCGTCCGCGACGCCTACCGCACCGGTCGCGGGTCGTTCCGCACCCGCGCCACGGCCCGCATCGAGAACGTCACCGCGCGCCGCAAGGGCATCGTCGTCACCGAGCTGCCGTACACGGTGGGCCCGGAGAAGGTGATCGAGAAGATCGCCGACGGCGTGAAGAACAAGAAGATCCAGGGCGTGACCAACGTCCAGGACCTCACCGACCGGGCCCACGGGATGCGGCTGGTCATCGAGGTCAAGACCGGGTTCGACCCCGAGGCCGTGCTGGAGCAGCTCTACCGCACCACACCGCTGGAGGACTCCTTCGGCATCAACAACGTCTCGCTCGTCGACGGCCAGCCGCGCACGCTCGGCCTGCTCGACCTGCTGCGGGTGTGGGTCGACCACCGCATCGACGTGGTCCGGCGCCGGTCGATGTTCCGCCTCGCCAAGCGCAAGGACCGCCTGCACCTGGTCGAGGGCCTGCTGGTCGCGATCCTCGACATCGACGAGGTCATCCAGGTGATCCGGACCTCCGACGACGCCGCGACGGCCCGGGGCCGCCTGCAGACGGTGTTCGACCTGTCCGAGCCGCAGGCCTCCTACATCCTGGACCTGCAGCTGCGCCGCCTGACGAAGTTCTCGCGGATCGAGCTGGAGTCCGAGAAGTCGGACCTCGAGGCCGAGATCGCGGCGCTGGAGGAGATCCTCGGTGACGAGGCGCGGCTGCGCGGCGTCGTATCGGAGGAGATGGGTGAGGTCGCCTCCACCTACGGCACCCCGCGCCGCACCGTCCTGCTGGACTCCGCCGGAGGGACGGCGTCGTCGGCCGCCGCGGCCCCGGCGCGCGGACGCAAGGCGCCCGCCATCGACCTCGAGATCAAGGACTCCCCCACCCGGGTGCTGCTCTCCGCGACGGGCCTGCTGGCCCGCACCTCGGGCGACGACGCCGACGCGCCCCTGGAGCGGGCGGGGCGCCGGCACGCCCACGACGCGCTGCGCGGAGACGCCCCGGCCACGACCCGGTCCGAGATCGGCCTGGTGACGACGGCGGGACGGCTGCACAAGATCTCCGTGCTCGAGCTCCCGGCACTGCCCGCGACCGACGGTCCGCCGTCGCTGTCCGGCGGCGTGCCCGTGCGCGAGCTGGTGACGCTCGAGCCCGACGAGGAGGCGCTGGCCGTGGTGTCGCTGGCCGAGGACGCCCCCACGCTGGCGCTCGGCACCCGCCACGGCGTCGTCAAGCGCGTCGCCGCCGGGGACGCGCCGAAGAACGGCGACGTGTGGGACGTCATCGGGCTCAAGGACGGTGACGCCGTGGTCGGCGCCGCCCCGGCCGCCGACGAGGACGAGCTCGTGTTCGTGGCCTCCGACGCGAGCCTGCTGCACTTCGACGCCACCGCGGTACGCCCGCAGGGCCGGTCCGCGGCCGGCATGGCAGGCATCCGGCTCGGGGCCGGGCAGCGGGTCGTCTTCTTCGGCGTCGCGCGCGCGGCCACCCGCGACCTGCACACGGTGGTGACGATCGCCGGCGCGGCCGGGGCCCTGCCGGGCACCGGCGCGGCGTCGGCCAAGACGACGCCCTACGAGCTCTACCCCGGCAAGGGCCGCGGCACCGGCGGGGTGCGGGCCCACCGGTTCCTCAAGGGCGAGGACGAGCTCGTGCTCGCCTGGGTGGGTGAGGGGCCCGCGCGCGCGGTCGGCTCGGGCGGGCAACCCGCCGAGCTGCCGGAGGAGAGCGCGCGCCGCGACGGGTCCGGCACGCCGCTGGCGGCGCCGGTCGCCGCGATCGGATGACGGGTCGCGCCTCGGCCCGCCCGACGCCGGTCGCAGCGGCGGTGCTGACGGTGGCGGTCGCGCTGCTGGCCGGGTGCGGGGCGGACGACGACGGGACGACGGCGGCTCCGGCGCCGGACGCGCCGCCGTCGGCCGCTTCCTCGGCGGACCCTGCACAGACTGCCTCGCCCGAGCCGGCGAGCACTGCCGACGTCTCGGAACCATCGAGCGCGGACGACGGCGGGAACGAGTCCGATGTCGACGCCTTCTGCGCGACGGCGGCGCCGGCCCTGCGCGTCGTCGACCGCGAGGTGATCGGCTCGGCCGAGCACGTCGAGATGCTGGAGGCAGTCGGTACCTCCGCCGCCGAGGACCTGGGCGACGACGATCTCGCCGCCGACGTCGCGGACCTCGCCGAGCACTACGCCACGGACGTCTCCCCCGCCGACCCGGAGTCGCAGAACTTCGACGCGTTCCCCGCGCGCGTCCAGGAGCTCGCGCTGGGCGTGCAGGAGTCGGTCACCGACCTGTGCTGAGCGGCGTGCCCGCTCAGGTCGACGACGCGCCAGGCTCGTAGGCGGCGTCAGCCAACCGTCACCGCTGGCTCGGCCTTCGCCCGGCCCCGCGCCGTCAGACGCAACCAGGTGCGTGGATGAGCGCGGATCCACCATTGACGTACCCGGACGTCGCCGGACGACACCAGTACAGCGACCTGGTCGTCGAACATCGCGGTGCCCACCGGGACAGCACTGTGGACGACCTCCCGCTCGGCCTCGTCCACCGTCGTGAGTGCGGTGATGATGCGGTCCCTCACCTGATCGGCGTCCTCGGGGGCAGACCTCGGACGGTCCGCCGCAGAGGAGTGCGGTGCGGTCGGCGGTTGCGTGCGTCGGATGAGCCAACCCGCCGTCGCGGCGGGTGCGGCGACGAGTGCGCCGAGTGCGGCAGAGAGCACTGGGGAGAGGGCTGTCGCGTCGAAGAACGCGAACTGCGCCCAGATCACCACCCACAGGACGCAGGACAGGAGCGAACCGATGAGGTCCGTCCGGCGCGCATGCCGCGGTGTAGCGCGGATGCCAAGTTCACGCCACCATGAAACAGCAACGAGGACGGCCGCGATGGGTATGCCGATCCCGCTGAGCCCCGCGTCGCCCTGGCCGGCGACGAGGGCGACCACAGCACCCGCGACGCAGCCGAGCAGTGCGACAGACCAGCCGTAGACCGCGCGGTCGCGTGTCGAGGCGTGGCACTGGTGGTCCGCGTCGTCGCTCCTGTGTTCCGGTGCCATCACTGCAGGCTAGAAAGCCTCAGCCGCAGGGGCAAGGACCGATACGGAACGCCGTCGGACGCGCTGCCGTCGGCTTCTGCGGAGGTGGACGCGTCGGAGGCACCCTCGCCGAGCCCACGAGCGGTCACCGACCTGTGCTGAGCGGCGTGCCCGCTCAGGTCGACGACGCGCCAGGCTGGTAGGCGGCGTGCAGCTCGCGCTCCCGGTCGTGGCGCGGGAAGAAGATCGCCACCAGCGCGGCACCGATCAGCACCGCCGCGATGCCCGCGAGGTAGGCCCACTGGTCTCCCGCGAGGAACGCCTCGCGGGCCGCCGAGGTGATCTGGTCGGCGTACTGCGGGTAGCGGGCGGCGATCGCCTCGGCCCCGGCGAAGGACTTCTGCAGGGTGGCCTCGGTGGTCGCCGTGATCTTCGACGCGTCGGGTGAGCTGCTGATCTGCGCGGCGATGGACCCGGAGTACCCGGACGCGAGGAGCGAGCCGAACACCGACTGCATGATCGCGCCGCCGAGGTCGCGCTGCAGGTCCGCCGTCCCGGACGCCATGCCCACGCGTTGCACGGGGACGGAACCCGTGAGCGAGTTGGACGCGGGGGTACCCGACAGCCCCACGCCGACACCGACCAGGAAGTACCCGAGACCGACGGGCCAGTAGCTCGCGTCCTCGGTCCACAGCAGGAGCATCACGAGGAAGCCGGCCAGCACGAACACGTAGCCGCTGAGCATGGTGACCCGGGACCCGTACCGCACGACGAGCGTGGCCGACCGCGGCGCGACGAGCACCATGCCGACGGCGCCCGGGAGGATCGCCGCACCGGCCGCGACGGTGCTGTACCCCAGGACGTTCTGCATGTACTGCTGACCGATGTACATCGCGCCCATGAGGGATCCGAAGATCACGAGCCCGGCGACGGCCGCCACCCAGAAGGTCGGACGGGCGGCGACGCGCAGGTCGTACAGGGGTTTCGCGATGCGCAGCTGCCGCAGGACGAACCCGGTGCCCGCGACGAGCACCACACCGGCGAGGACGGCGATGACGACGCCCTCGTCCGGTAGCACGGTGAGGTTGATGGCCATGACCAGCGACCCGACGAGCAGCACGGACAGCACGCCGCCCAGGTGGTCGACAGGCTCGGTGCTCTCGTTGACGTGCGAGGGGACCACGACCCAGGCCAGGACCAGGGCGAGGATCGCCAGCGGGATCGTCAGCAGGAACACCGACCCCCACCAGAACTGGGTGAGGACCCAGCCCGCGGCCAGCGGCCCCAGGGCCGCGAACGCGGCACCGATGCCGGACCACAGGGCGATCGCCCGGGTCCGCGACTGCCCGGACCAGAGGGCCGAGACGAGCGCCAGCGTCGTCGGGAACGCCATGCCGGCGCACAGCCCGCCGCCGACGCGCGCGAGGAACAGGACCTCCGTCGACGGCGCCCAGGCAGCCAGGAGGCTGAACGGGACGGCACCCGCGGTCCCCAGCAGCAGCAACGCGGTGCGGCCGTACCGGTCCCCGACCGCCCCGAGGTAGAGCACCGAGGCCGACAGACCCAGCGAGTAGCCCACCGCGATGAGGTTGAGGTCCACCTGCGAGGCGTCCAGGGCGTCGCCGATGTCCGGCAGGGCGACGTTCGCCACGGCGAGGTTGAGGTTGGCAACGGCTGCGACGAGGATCAACGCCACCAGGACGATGCGGCGCGGCGCGGTGTCGGTGGCTGCGGCGGTGTTGGTGGCGGACGACGACGCCCCGGGTCCGCCGTCGTGGGCTCGGGCCATACAGCGAGGCTAGGCAGGGACGGCGCCACTCACGCGTCGAGCGCACCGGATTCACCCCGTGCGCGAGCGGGACGGCGCGCCGGACACGGCCGGGGTCAGCGAGCGATCGCCGCGGTGATCGCCTCCCCGAGGTCCCCCGGACGCGTGAACATCGGCCAGTGCCCGGTGGGCAGGTCGACGATCTCGTAGTTCCGGTGCCTGGCCAGCTCGACGACGTACGGGTGGCCCTGCGTCATGAGGTCGCGCAGCACGCTCGCGGGCATCTCCGAGGCGATGACGGTGGTGGGGACGTCCAGCCGGGACTCGTCGTCGCTGAGCCGGTGCGGTTCGCGCACGGTCCCGCCGGGCTGTGGGATCGCGCGTGCCCGGAACTCGGCGCGCAGCTCGTCGGTGAGCCCGGTCAGCGACGCCTCATCGAGTTCTTCCCACGGCGGCAGGTCGTGGTCGAGGACGTCGTCGGGCAGGTCGGCGTTCAGCGCCTGACCGTCCGCGAGCGGCCCGGAGTCGACGTACACGACGTGCCGGATGCGTCCGGGCCGGGCGTCGGAGGCCGCGTAGACCAGCGGGCCGCCGGCCGAGTGCCCCACCAGGACCACCTCGGCGCTGTCCGGCAACGCGTCGATCGCGGCCACGACGGCGTCGACGTGGTCGGCGAGCGTGATGCCCGCGCGGTCGGCGTCCGCCGACTCCATGCCGGGCAGGGTCAGCGGGTGCACGGTGTGCCCGGCCGCGACGAGCGGCGGGGTGACGGCGTCCCACGCGGACGCGTCCAGCCAGAATCCCGGAACCAGGATGATGTCCATGCCCCGAACGTAGATGTGGCCTCCGACACAACCGTCGGGCCCGGCCGTTGTGATGGGATCGAGCCGTGACCGCGTACGAGTTCTCCGCCGACCCCGCCCGCCTCGACGTCGACTGGGTCCACGCGATCCTGTCCACGACGTTCTGGGCCCGCGGGCGCTCCCGCGCGACGATGGACGCCGTCGTCGCGGCGTCGCGCAACTACGCGATGTACGCCGACGACGGCGCGCAGGTCGCCTACGCCCGTGCGGTGACGGACGGCGCCACCTTCGCCTGGATCGCCGACGTCATCGTGCACCCGGACCACCGCCGCCAGGGGCTCGGCACCCGGATCGTCGACGGCCTGATGGCCGACCTGGAGCGCCTCGGCCTCAAGCGCGTGCTGCTCAAGGCCTCCCCGGACGGCCACGAGCTCTACCGCCGGGCGGGCTTCGACACCCTCGACGAACCCGAGACCTGGCTGGGCCGACGCCTGCGCTGACGGGCCGAGGTCAGCGCTGCCGCGCCACGACCCCGGCCACGATCAACGACTGCCCGAGCACGTAGGTGGCCATCACCCAGAACCCGGACGCGGGCGGGACGAAGCCGGCGAACTCCCCCAGCGCGATGAGCGCGTCGGAGAACAGGAACAGCAGCGCGCCGACCCAGGTGAGCCGGTGCACGCCGGTGGCGAGCACGGCCATCGCGGTCAGGCACACCGCGTAGACGACGACGGCGGCCGACAGCAGGCCCGACGTGCCCGGCAGGCACAGCGTCACCAGGGTGATGGCCAGGAACGCGTACACCGCGCCGGCCGCCGGGTGCAGGTGGAGCACCGACTCGCGCCAGAACGGCCGAAAAGCGACCGCGTAGACCACCTGCGCGCACAGGAAGGCGCCGACCATCGCCAGGAACGCCGCGTCCCCGTCGAAGAGGTCGGGCAGCACGTCGCCGACCCAGGACAAGCCGAGCGCCAGCAGGACGAGACGCTCGAGGCGCGACCGGGGTGCCGCCGTCGTGCACCACAGCACGGCCGCGAGCGCCGGCATGAGGAACCACTGCGAGACCTCGGCCGCGGTGGAGGCGTCGAGAAGCTGCGCGGCGAGGTTCGTGGCGGTGGCGGCGCCGAGCACGACGAGCGCCGCGATGGCGCCACCGGGCAACCGGGAGCGCTGATCAGGGACGACGTCGGTCACGGGCGCAGCGTAGCGCCTCCTACAGCTCGATCGACAGCATCGTCGAGGAGGTGGTGACCTCGTAGCCGAGGCTGGCGTACATCCCGTGCGCCCCCGACGGGTTGGCGGTGTCGACGTCGAGGGCGGCGTACTCCATCTCGTCGTTGACGAAGGCGCGCATGCCGGCGGCGAGCGCGGCGAGGCCGGCGCGGCGTCCGCGGTAGGCGCGGCGTGTGCCGAGCAGCTCGGTGTAGCCGAACGTGTAGCCCTTGACGGCGAAGTCCTCGGTGAACTTGGACGCCATCTCGTAGGCGACGACGAGGGGTTCGCCGGCCTGCAGGGCTGCGGCGGTCTCGGCGTCGGTGTCGGGGTCGGCGAGCAGTGCGGCGACGTCGGGGGCGTCGTCGACGACGACGAACGACCACTGCGGCATGAACGCCGTGCGGGCGGAGCGCCACTGCTCGGGGGTGCGGGGCTCGCTGCCCCAGTGGTCGCGGAAGGCGTCGTTGTGGGCCAGGCGGGTGGCCTCGTCGAGCTCGTCGCTGAAGGGGACGACGCGCAGTCCGCCGGCGGGCTTGACGTCGGGCAGTGGCTGGGCGGCCAGGTCGCGCAGGTCACGGCGCAGCTCGGTGTAGTACCGGCGCGGGGCGAACCCGGCGGCCTCGATGATGCGACGCTTGGCGGCGGGGCCGTCGTCCTCGACGAACACGCCGAGACGTGCGGGCAGGTCCTTGCCGGACTCGGCGAGCACCTGGCGGCCGCGGGCCACCTGCCAGGCGAACAGCTCGCGGCCGATCCCCTGCCAGCGCACAGAAGGGTGCACGCCGCCGAAGAGGAAGGCGCGCACGGTGCGGGTGTCGCCGGGCTGGGACTCGACCATCGCGTACGCGAGCATCCGGCCGTCGTCGTCCAGGCCGACGATCGAGTCGACGTCGAACCGGCGCCAGGGGGCGCTGAACAGCTCGGTGATCTCCTCGAGGCTCTCGCGGTACGGCTCGTGGTCGGCTGCGGCGATGGTGTTGCGCAGCTCGAGCAGCGCCGGGACGTCGTCCGCGGTGGCGGGACGCCACGTCAGACCGCCCGCCGTGATCGCGGGCAGCGTCTCGGGTGCGGCGGCGCGCTCGGTGATCGGGGCGAGGCTCGGGGTGGTCGTGGCCATGACAGGAGAGTAGGTCTCACCCGGTGTGCGCCGCACCCCCATTTGCGCCGACGGCGTGCTGTCGCAGAGCGGCGCCCCGGCCGGGCGGATCTCAGCGACGCGCACGCCGTGCTGGGTGATCACGATGCGGTCGCCTCCGGCCACCCTGCGGAGGAGCTCGGGACCACCGTCAGGTTCGTCTGCTCCCTCCGGATCACGCGCGTTGAGGTCTCACCTGTCGTACGGCGGGCCCTGGGCCACGGCGACGCGAACTAGGCTGAGCCGGTGACCTCCACGCTCGACATCGCCGCTGCCGACGCCCGTTCCGCTGCCCTGCGCGAGGCGCTGCGCACCCGGGTGGTGGTGGCCGACGGCGCCATGGGCACCATGATCCAGGCCGCCGACCCGACCCTGGACGACTATCAGCAGCTCGAGGGCTGCAACGAGATCCTCAACGTCACCCGCCCGGACATCATCCGCGGCGTGCACGACGGGTTCCTCGAGGTCGGCGTGGACGCGATCGAGTCGAACACGTTCGGCGCGAACTGGTCGAACCTGTCGGACTACGGCATCGACGACCGCATCCGCGAGCTGGCCCGCGTCGGCGCGGAGCTGGCCCGCGAGCGCGCCGACGTCTACGCGACGCCGGACCACCCGCGTTGGGTGCTGGGCTCGATGGGTCCGGGCACGAAGCTGCCCTCTCTGGGGCACACCACGTACGAGAACCTGCGCGACACCTTCGCCGAGCAGGCCGCCGGGCTGCTGGAGGGCGGCGCGGACGCGATCCTGGTCGAGACCAGCCAGGACCTGCTGCAGACCAAGGCCGCCGTGACGGGCGCGCACGAGGCGATGCGGCCAGTCGAGGCAGGCGGCGTCGGCCGCGTCGTGCCGGTGATCGGCTCGGTGACCGTCGAGACCACCGGCACCATGCTCATGGGCTCCGAGATCGGGGCGGCGCTGACCACGCTGAAGGCCGTCGGTGTGGACGCCATCGGCCTGAACTGCGCCACCGGCCCGGACCAGATGAGCGAGCACCTGCGCTACCTGGCCAAGCACGCCGAGGTGCCGGTCACGTGCATGCCGAACGCCGGTCTGCCCGAGCTCGGCCCGCACGGCGCCGTCTACCCGCTGACCCCGGACGAGCTCGCGGCGGCGCACAGCCAGTTCGTCGACGAGTTCGGCCTGGGCATGGTGGGCGGCTGCTGCGGCACGACGCCGGAGCACCTGGCGCGCGTCGTCGACGCGGTGCGCGGTCGCCCGCTGCCGGAACGCGAGGTGGAGCGCACATCCGGTGTCGCGTCGTTGTACTCGCACACGGACCTGTCCCAGGACGCCTCGTACCTGGCGATCGGTGAGCGCACCAACTCCAACGGCTCCAAGGCGTTCCGCGAGGCGCTGCTGGAGGGCCGCTGGGACGACATCGTCGACATCGCCCGCGACCAGACGCGGCACGGCGCCCACCTGCTCGACGTGTGCGTCGACTACGTGGGGCGCGACGGCGTCGCGGACGTGCGGGAGGTCGTCTCGCGGCTGGCGAGCGCCTCGACGCTGCCGCTGGTCATCGACTCCACCGAGCCGGAGGTGATCCGCGCCGGCCTGGAGCTGGTGGGCGGGCGCGCCGTGGTGAACTCGGTGAACTTCGAGGACTCCGACGGGCCCACGTCGCGGTTCGCGCGGATCATGCCGGCCGTGCGCGAGCACGGTGCCGCCGTCGTCGCCCTGACCATCGACGAGGAGGGCCAGGCCCGCACCACGGAGAAGAAGGTCGCGATCGCCTCGCGCCTCATCGACACGCTCACGGAGCAGTGGGGCATGCGGGTGGACGACATCATCGTCGACGCCCTGACGTTCCCCATCGCGACCGGGCAGGAGGAGACGCGGCGCGACGCCATCGAGACCATCGAGGCGATCCGCGAGATCAACCGGCTCTACCCCGGCGTGCACACCACGCTCGGCGTCTCGAACGTGTCCTTCGGCCTCAACCCGGCCGCGCGCACGGTGCTGAACTCGGTGTTCCTGCACGAGGCCACGCAGGCCGGCCTGGACTCCGCCATCGTGCACGCCGCGAAGATCCTGCCGCGCACCGCCATCGACGACGAGCAGTGGCAGGCCGCCGAGGACCTCGTGTGGGACCGGCGGCAGTACGACGACGAGGGCAACCTGACCCACGACCCGCTGTCGCACCTGCTGGAGGTGTTCTCCGGCGTCGACGCCGCCGCGATGCGCGACCAGCGGGCCGCCGAGCTCGCCGCGCTGCCCGTGGGCGAACGCCTGGAGCGCCGCATCATCGACGGCGCGCGCAAGGGCCTCGAGGAGGACCTGGAGACCGCGCTGGCCGACGGCATGAAGGCCCTCGACATCGTCAACACGCACCTGCTGGGCGGGATGAAGGTCGTCGGCGAGCTGTTCGGGTCGGGGCAGATGCAGCTGCCGTTCGTGCTGCAGTCCGCCGAGGTCATGAAGACGGCCGTCGCGCTGCTCGAGCCGCACATGGAGAAGGTCGAGGGGGCCGAGGAGCAGTCCAAGGGCGTCATCGTGCTGGCCACGGTGCGCGGCGACGTGCACGACATCGGCAAGAACCTCGTCGACATCATCCTCACGAACAACGGCTACACGGTGGTCAACATCGGCATCAAGCAGCCGATCTCGGCCATGATCGAGGCCGCCGAGGAGCACGACGCCGACGTCATCGGCATGTCCGGGCTGCTGGTGAAGTCCACCGTGGTGATGAAGGAGAACCTCGAGGAGCTCGTCTCGCGCGGCATGGAGAAGCGCTGGCCGATCCTGCTCGGCGGCGCGGCCCTGACCCGCACCTTCGTCGAGGACGACCTCGCCTCCGCCTTCCCCGGCGTCGTGCGGTACGCCCGCGACGCCTTCGAGGGGCTGCGCCTCATGGAGCCGCTGGTCGCCGTCGCGCGCGGCGCCGACCCCGAGGAGGTCGGGCTGCCGGCGCTGCGCAAGCGCCGCCACAACGTCGTCAAGCTCACCGAGACCGCGCCCGAGGACCTGCCCGAGCGGTCCGACGTCGCGACCGATAACACGGTGCCCACTCCCCCGTTCTGGGGCACGCGCGTGGTCAAGGGCATCCAGCTCGCCGACTACGCCGCGTTCCTCGACGAGCGCGCCACGTTCATGGGTCAGTGGGGCCTCAAGCCCGGGCGCGGTGAGGACGGAGCGTCGTACGAGGAGCTCGTCGAGACCGAGGGCCGGCCGCGCCTGGCCCAGTGGCTCGACACGATCCGTACCGACCAGATCATGGACCCGACGGTCGTTTACGGGTACTTCCCCGTGTGGTCCGAGGGCGACGACATCGTCGTGGCGCACCACGGACCGGGCCTGGCCGGCATCGGGGCGCCCGACGGCGGATCCGGCGGCGAGCCGGGCACGGAGCGGCTGCGCTTCACCTTCCCGAGGCAGAAGCGCGACCGGCACCTGTGCCTGGCCGACTTCGTGCGCCCCAAGTCGTGGGTCGAGGAGACCGGCCGCTACGACGTGCTGCCCATCCAGCTCGCCACCGTCGGCGACCCGGTGTCCGCATACACGGCGAAGCTGTTCGCCGAGAACAAGTACCGCGAGTACATGGAACTGCATGGGCTGTCCGTGCAGCTCACCGAGGCGCTGGCCGAGTTCTGGCACTCCCGCGTGCGCTCCGAGCTCGGGTTCGGCGACGAGGACCCTGACGACGTCGAGGGCATGTTCAAGCTGGCGTACCGCGGGGCCCGGATGTCACTCGGGTACCCGGCCTGCCCCGACATGGAGGACCGCACGAAGGTTGTCGAACTGTTGCGGCCCGAGCGGGTGGGCGTGACGCTGAGCGACGAGCTGCAGCTGCACCCGGAGCAGTCGACGGACGCGTTCGTGCTGCATCACCCCGAAGCCATCTACTACAGCGTGTGATCGCCGGAGCCTTCGTCAGATGGTCCGTCGCCGACTACTCCACCCTCAACGGCACGGTCTTCCGAACGTGCTCTCCGTCCTCGTCCACCCGAACTACCAGTGACACCCGGTCTCCATTGATCTTCCCGCGTGGGCCCCGTCCCGAGCCGATAGGACGAGGCTCAACGGCTTCCAGCCATCCCCCGATCAAGCTCCGGCGATCTTCGTCCGTCGGGGCCAGCGAGTACTCCTCGGCGACGGTTCTGCCCGTCGGAACGAGTTCGCGACGCACGGAGCGCGCAGGCGTCTTGCGGAGACGGGCGCGCTCGGTCTTCAGGGCCGAGATCCGGCTCAGCGCAGCTGCCTCGGCACCGTCGCTGTCAGCTGCCAGCAGCGCAGTGGATGCCGCAGCGAGCGCGGCCTCGACCTCAACGAGCGACCCTTCGGACTCGCCGGTCTCGACCAGTCTCTCGACGGCATGCGGGACCTGTCCGACGGCGTCCAAGAACTGCGAGATCACCGCCTCCTCCAGGTCTCGGGCGCGAACACCCGTCGCGCCCGCACATTTGCCACCCTCGCGCACGGGCATGGGGTGCTGATAGTCGACGGCATTCCTCGCCTTGTGCGTCCGTGTGTAGAAGCGCGCACCGCAGACTGAGCACCGAACGAGACCGGTCAGGAGTCGCGGCGAACGCTTCTTCCGACCGCCCGAACTCACCGCCCACGGGAACATGGTGCGGAGGGCATCGGACTCGTGCTGCTCGAGGATCGGATCCGAGACGAGCACGGGCTCGCCACGACTGTTCCGGACGGTCTCACCGCGCTCCTGCTGACGACCGAGCAGTGGGTCACCCGTCATCATCCGGACGATCACGGTGTGGCCCCAGCTACCGGTGTCCAGACCCTCGGCCCGCCGTCCGACAATCAGTGCTCGTCGAGCGGCAGAGTTCGGCGCAGGCACTCCACGCTCGGTCAGATCACCCGCGACGATCCAGGGACTGACCCCGTCCAACAACTGATCGCGGATCTCACGGACGACGGCAGCTTCCTGGGGCTCCTGCACGAGGCGCTTCCCGCCGGGAACCTCGATCGGCCGATAGCCATACGGAATGCGCCCGCCACCCCACAGCCCTGCGCGCAGGCGGGCGGCGCGGTCAGACTTCACCCGCAGGCTGATGTTGTCGGATTCCATCCGAGCGACTTCAGCCAGCATGCCCGCGACCATGCGCCAGGCAGTGCTATCGCTGCGCAACCCATCCTGCAGCGCCACGAACTGTGCGCCCGGCCGGGCTTCGAGAGCGTCCATCAGACCCGCCAGCGCGCCGAGACCCTGTCGTGTGAACCTGTCGAACTTCCAGACGGCGAGCACGTCGGCACGCCCCTCGGCGAGCATCTCGACCGCTTCATCCGCGTTGGCGCGCGCTCGGCGGCCCGAGACGCCCTCGTCGACGAGGACTCGAACCACGACCCAGCCCTCTCGCACTGCCAGGGCGCGAAGATCGTCCTCCTGTCTCGAGATGGACGTCGATGTCTCATCACCTTGTACGGAGAGCCTCGTGTAGAGGACGGCACGCTTCCTTGTCGTCGTTGACATCGCCCCAGTATGCCCGATTCGCGCGCCTTGGGACACCCGGAGGCCAAGTACTTCAGCGTGTGAGTTGCAGGTGCCCTAGCGGCGTCATCCTGATCGCCGTGACTGCAGCGATACACGTCGCAACGCGGACACAGCCGTCGCGCTCCGCACCCGCACCGAGTTCGCCGCCAGATGATCACGTCACCCGTTCTTCCTTGCGGTCCGCGTCATCAGCCTCGACTCCACCCTCATCCATGTAAAGCCCTCTCAGCTCGAAACCGACGTTGGCCCCGACGCAGCGATGTCAATGCGAGAGCAAGACTGCCTCATTCGCCCGTATCGTCTGGGCCGCACGTTGGCGGGTGGTTCTCCACAAGTCTGCTAGGCCGTCGATCACGTCGGTTACGTCCCATGGTCGCAGCGGTCGGCGACCCTTCTTCGCGAAAGGTCCGTCCGTCTCAACGAGCAACCGGTCGATGGGGATCTCGGAGACTAGCGAACGGCCCCGCGCACTGGCGAGCATCGCTGGACCAACGCTGAACCAGCACCCTTGCGCGGCTGCTCGGCGCAACTCGTCCTTCGTACCAGAGAACCAATGAAGAACGACCTTGTTCAACCCAGGATGACGATCCAGACAATCAAGGACCTGCGACGCCGCCCGACGGCTGTGCACCGAGAGAATCTTGCCGCCCGCCCGCTCGCAGGACCCTAAGACGTGGTTGAAGACCAGGAGTTGCGAATCCCAGCTGCTGAGTTGCTGGGGCGAGCCGTCCAGGCCAACCTCGCCCACGAAGCGGGTCTCTGACAGCAGTCGATCGAACAGGGCGAGTTCGCGGTATCGGGCACCGGCGAGTTCAGGGTGAAATCCAAGTGCGGTGCGGATTAGTGGACATCCCTTGGCCAAGAGGGTGGTGCCGGCCCATGCGGCCGGTGTCGTCGTCACCGACAAGACACCGACCCCGCGAAGCCCAAGTTCATCGACGACCGCCGCAGGTTCAGGGAACAGGTCGAGATGGCAGTGGAAGTCGATCACGCCACACCGTAGACATCTAGCAGGTCGCTAAGCTCGCCGAGTCCGCGCGAGAGCATCGCCCGAAGCGCGCCGGCATTGTGAACGTGCGGTGAGTTGAGGGCGTTGCCGATCCAACGATCGAGGCCCTGGTCCTTGACCTGGATTCGCGCCCTGGCGATAGCGCGGAGGTCCTCCAGTTCAGCGCTGGCATAGCTTGAGAGGTCGTCGTACCTGTACGAGGTCGTGTCGGTGAAACCCGCGGACAAGAACGCCGCGCGCCGCACGGTACATGGCAAGCACCTTCCACAATGCTGCAGACCGTAGCGTTGGTAGCGACCGCAGCTCGTTGACTCCACCGCGAGTTCAGCCAGCAAGTTCGGATCACTGCAGTCCTGGATCATCTGACCCTTGGTCTTCTCCGCGTACGGATTCCGCAGTTCCACCCGGAGCGCGAGTGCGTCCAGGATCGACTGGAGTTCCCCCAGGTAGTGCGGATGAGCGGTGCGGGTACTCAGACTGCCGACCCGTCCAGGTGTCAACGCCGGGTTGACTGCAATGAACCCGTTCTCGCAGATGTACACCGGCACGACGTCCCCATCCGCATACCGCTGGGTGGCAGTTGCCGCGAGCACCGCAAAGGCCAGGAACAGCAGCGAGCGTGCCCGCTGCGATGTTTCCCTGAATTTCCACGGTGTGCTGACGTTGTGATTCACCTGAAGGTGATCGATGGCGGCGACTCTCTCAGCGAAGTGGACCTGGTTAGCTTTGTCACCACGAACCGTGTGGCTGACGGCGAGGGCTGCGGACCCCCCCGTGTGCAAGTCGATCATTCCGATTAGGCTGTCTAGGCCACCCGACAAGAGCACGGCCGAGTCAGCCGCGGACAAGCGAGGATTCTTCGGCGCCTCGGGCAGATCGGCGCCCCCTGCGAACCTAACAGACCAGCGGTCCGTGGTGAGAAAAGCAAGTGTCGACGCAATCTGGTCGCTGAGACCGGCCCATCGCGAGAGGTCGCCTACTGCGACCTCCAGATCGGTCTCCCGAGTCCACCCGTCCACGCTTGTGTCCCGGCGAACAGTGAAGTCGGCGGCCACCGCGCTCAGTGCAAGCGAAACAAGGTCCCATGCCGCTGGTGCGGGCGCCAGACCCAAGCGCCGCACTGCGGTGGCAGCCGCACCACCGGCCGACACACCACCCGCCGGCACCGACTTACTGTAGAGCACGACCGGTATCGCCCCGGCGGTGGACCGGCCGATGAATGACTGCGGACCGCAAATGAACTTCATTGCAGGTATCCCTCGAACACTTTGAATGTCTCCCTCAGCGCACCCTGCGTGACCCGCGCCAAGTCCGGGCTGGCGGGCGTCACGCCAGCCGCCCAGAGTTTGTCGAACTCCGCGGCAACCGTCGCAGCGATATACTCCCGCACCTCTGCGAACCTAGCTGCGGCAACGGACGCGGACGACGCGTGCTCGTCGAGCTTCTCGCCCAAATCGAGGCAGAACCGGTTGTAGACGTCCAACCCGACGAACCTCTGGACGACGAACTGCCTCTGGAAATCATCCAAGTCGAGCAGGTCCGCCTCGGGGTATCGCTCCAGGACGTCCGACAGCGCGTCGCGGACCGCCCGGCGCGACGACTCGGCATCTTGGGTGCCGTCGACAGGTCTGATCGCCTCGACGATGGCGTCGAGAACGGACTGCGCGTTCTTGCCGCCAGCGATGGCGGCGTCGCGAGCAGCCGCCAAATCTGCCTGGACACCCGGCTGCAGCACCGCACCCAGTCGGGCAGCCGTCCGCGAGGTACCGTTCAGCCGCCGCGCCATCGTCGCGGCGCCGCCGTAGCCACTTCGGACGTAGTGCCCGACGGCCCGGCGCATCTGCTCGCCACCGCCGGAACGTGCGTATCGGCCGATACTTGTGCGAGCGTTACGAAACCGCGCGGGCGCGGCGACTGGAGACGGCCCATCTGGATCCGGATCGTCGAGCGGCAACTCTCCGGCGGGTGGGTCCACGGGAATGTCCTCCACCCACGGCGGGATTAGGGCGACGGACGCGGACGGTCCGCCGCTACTTTGCGAGGTTCCCATTGCCACTCCGCTCCGTGATGGCCGCCTTGACCGGCGCCTTGATGTCGTCGGCCTTCTTCCACTTGTCGAACACCGCGGACGACCACTCGTGCCCGGCAATCTTCGGCACCACGCTCGCGCTGATCTGGCTGTGCGGGCGCTCGGTCAGGAACCGGGACAGTTTCTGGCCCCACGCCGGGTCGATACTTGCCACCGTCAGGCAGGCGTCGAGGATCGGCGGGCTGCCCCAGGACTGGATCGGACGGGCGATCGCTAGCAGACGATCGAGGATGAATCCTTGCTCCACGCTGGGCAATGCAGCCAGGCGGGCCTTCAACCGGTGCGCCTCCTGGGGGTGCTCGGTGAGAGCGGTGAGCAGTTCGACGGCCGCCGCCGACAACTTGTCCGAGCCGGTGACGAGCGGGGCCTGCTCGCGCCCGACGTATAGAGCGCCGCGCAGGTCGGTACTGGCGAGCTCCGGCTCCAGCCCCAGCCAATCGCGGACGAAGGCGTTGTCCCACCCTTGGGGGAGCGTGATTTCTGCACCCGCGGCCACGGCCGCCTCCCATGGCCCGAGGAACTTCGGGCGCCCGTCGGGGTCCTCGTTGACCTTCGTCGCGAGTTCGACGAACACTGGCGCATCGACCACCCGCTCGAACAGCAGCAGCTTGGCCAGTACCGCCTCGTCCACGTCGACGCCTTGCGCCCGGGCAATCGACATCCGGATCGACAGTGCGTTGAGGAAGCGCTTGATCAGCCGCGGGTTACCAACGATGTGGGTGGCGCCCGTCATCAGCGGCGCCAGACGCTCAGCCGTCTCAAGTCTCGACACGAGAGACGTCGGCAAACGGTCGTCGACCTTTGTCACGAAGGCGCAGTCGACGCGTACGCCCTTCCAGGACTCCCGCAATCCCGACGCGATCGCCGTTCTCAGCGTGTCCTTGCGGGCGGGATCAAGCTCTGTGCTGTCGTCGATGAACAGCATCATCATATAGGCGCGCACCTCCTGGATCCCGAGTGCCGGGACCTTGATCGGCACCTGGATGAGCTTGTCGAAGTAGTTCGTCACGAGTTCGTCGTCGTCGAGGCCGCTGAAGTGCTTCTTGACAGCCCGTTTGACCATCTCGTCGTCGGCCGCGATAACAAAGGCGGTGTTCTGAAGGAACAGCAGCAGCCGAATCGCCTCGAGCGTTGATATCGCGGTCTCGGGCAGGCAGCGGTCCAAGTCGTCGATCAGCACGACGAGCGTGACACCGATCGCCCCAAGCGCCTCTTCGAAGCTGTCGCGCAGCGCCTGGATCTCCTTAGGCGGAGACGTGTCCAACGCGGGCTTGAGAATTCCGGTGCCTGCCGCGGCCAAGGCGCCTCCGACATCCTCGATCTGCTCAGAGTCGGCCGTACCGTCGCGTACGTCGCGGAAGACCTTGGAGATATCGCCGCTGAGACCCACGGGCGGGATCCCCAGCGCCAGAGACGCCGCCGGCAAAGCCACGAGCTTTGCCAGGCGCAGCCACCTGACCCTGCCCATGAACTCCTTGACCTTGTCAGTCCCGGACTTGCGTTCCTCGGCGGCGGCCTCCAGCTTGGAAGCGATCACGTCAAGCAGCGCCGCTCGGGCATCGTCGTACCCCTGATATAGCCACGCGTTGAACTCGACGAACACGAACTCCGTCGGCTCGTCCGTTGGACGCTTCTTCTCGTTCAGCGCCGCCCGCGTCAGTTGGATCATCGTCGACTTGCCTACTCCCCAGGCGCCAGATACCCCCACGGAGATAGGAGTTCCGTGCGCCTGAAGAATGAATTCGGCTACGGTGTCGGCGACGCCCTGAAAGTTGAGCAGGTCCCGATCCGTTTCGTTGTCCGACCACACGACTTCGTGCACCTCGATCGTTGCGCTCCACTGTCCGTCCCGAACACGAGGGTAAGCCCAGTTCCAAGCCCCAGGGTGCTTTGCGGTGGGTGAAATGTTTCTGCGGTAGGCGCAAGGGCAAATGCTGACGAGTCAGCCAGCGGCCGCCCCTGGGATCACGCTCGGCGATGTCGCGGTCCACCCTGGCGGGTTTGGCCGTCAACGCCCGCCGCCCCCTTCGTCTTTGCTTGGGCCTCTCCGCCGTAGGTTGTCGTGGTCCGCCAGAGATCACTCGCAGCCACCAGAGACGACGCCGTCGGGGTGATGCAGCTCGGCACCGAGTTCGGGCTGTTCGGCAAGCCCGATGAGGCGCAGATGTCCGCTGCCCTCGTCCGGATGGTCGACGACCCCGACCGACTGATCCTCTTCGCCTGCGACGGCACCGGGAAGATGCTCATGAAGGCGGTCGAGGAATGGGCATGTTCCTGACCGATGCCGCTCATCCTCGACTGGCAGGCGTCTGCCGGAACGGTCGAGCTCTACGAACGGATCGGGTTCGAGGCCGATCGCGTCGGTGACTACGAGCAATTCCCCGGGTTCTGCATCGACACCCGTCCATGACCGCGAGCGCTGGCCCTCGACGGCAAGCTCGGCTCCGCGATCGAAGAGTATGGACGTGCACGGCAACCACGCCACGATGGAGTCATGCCCTCGTCAATCCGCTCCGGACTCGTCGTCGGCCCGTCCCTGACGATCCCCCGGGCCGAGCTGACCGAGCGGTTCTCGCGGTCCTCGGGCCCCGGGGGTCAGGGCGTGAACACCACCGACTCGCGGGTGGAGCTGTCCTGGGACGTCGGACGCTCGGCCGTGCTGAGCCGCGTCCAGCGCGAGCGGATCCTCGCCCGGACCGGTCACCGGCTGGTCGACGGCGTCCTGACGGTGACCGCTTCCGAGCACCGCGAGCAGCGGCGCAACCGGGACGCGGCCGCCCCCGGTCTGGCCGCGCTCGTCGCCGACGCCGTCGCACCACCCGGCCCCCGCCGTCGGGCGACCCGGCGCACCCGCGGGTCCCAGGAGCACAGGCTCAAGGCCAAGAAGCAGCGGTCCGCGACCAAGCGGATGCGCTCGTCCCGGCCGTCGCGGGACGACTGAGCAGAGCCCGCTCCGTCAGTCGACGATCGCGAGGCCCGTCTCATCGGCCGCCTCCTGGACGCTGCCCGCGTTGACGACGTCGTCGAAGCCCTGCGCCTGCAGGAAGTCGAGCGCGGCGCCGGCGCGGTTGCCCGAGCGGCAGTACAGGACGTACGAACCGTCCGGGTCGAGCTCGGCGAGCTGCTGGGTGGCGCCCGGCGACTGGACGTCGATGTTCAGCGCACCCTCCAGGTGGCCGCCGGCGAACCCGGCCTACGTGCACGCTGAAGGGCACGCCGCGGGTGCCGAGGGCCAGAGCCCTCGGGGTCGCCGCTGAACTGGGCGGCCTGCATCGCCGTCGTGTACGGCCAGCCGACGCCTCGAGAGTCGCCCCGCTGCACCAGGCGCAGCGCGTCCGGGGCGTCCCGGACCGGGCGGCTGGGCTCGTAGGCCAACCCTTCGGCCCGGGCCAGCGCGGCGACCCGGGACTCCATCGGCCGAGCTGGCTCGACCGGCAGCCCTTCCTAGACGACAGGCAGTCGCCGCAATGGCCCGGTCACGGCGCACGTCGCCGATGCCGGACCACCGGCATGGGACGTCGACCGTATAGCTCAAGGCGGGTGTTGTGTCGGGCTGCCGACATCCGTTGTTCACCTCCTCATGACATTTCCGTTCACACAGGCTGGCTACCGTGAACGCATCGTCCACCAGAGGAGGCAGCCCGCGTGACCCCGACCATCCTGTTCGACTTCGACGGCACACTCGCCGTCGGTGACGGCCCCGTGCTCGCGTTCGCCCGGCAGGTCTCGGGCCACGCCGGGCCCGGGTACCTCGAGCGGGTCATGGCCACGTTGCGCGACCACGACGCCGGCACGGCCACGCAGTTCCGCGACGGGTACGACGTCGTCGGCACCCTGGCCCGCCAGGACGGCGTCGACCCCACCGACCTGCAGGACGCCTACCTCGCCAGCCGCCGCGTTCTCGGTACCCCCGAGGCCCCCGTCGACGCGGCCCCCGGACTGGCACAGCTCCTGGATGCGCTCCCCCGTGACGTCCGCGCCGTCCTCGCCACGAACGCCCCCGGCGTCGGCATCGAACGCCTCCTGACCACCTGGGGCGTCCGCGAGCGCTTCGCCGCCCTGCACTACGACGTCGGCAAGCCCGCCGGACTCGCCCCGATCGTCGAGGCCGCCCTCGCCGACGGCCCGGTGCTCGCCGTCGGGGACATCGTGGAGAACGACCTTGCGCCCGCCACGGCGCTCGGCGCCGCGACGGCGCTGGTCGGCCCCACGGCCGACACGCCGCCCGCCCCCGTGACGATGCACGCCCGGACCCTCGACGCCCTCGCCGGTGACATCACAGCGTGGGCCCGCCAAGCAGTCAGCACAGCCACCACCGAAGCCACCACGTCAGCCACCCCCGCGATCCACTCCGAGTCCGTGCCGACCGGCACGGCCGACTCCCTCGAAAGGTGACCCTCCCCATGCGCAAGTCCCTGCTCGCTCCCGGCGCCACCGCGGCACTCGTCCTCGCGCTCGCCGGTTGCGCCGGAGCCGACGACGCCGGCAGCAGCGCCGACGCCGACTCCACCGACGCCGGCACCGAGTGGCCCGAGTCGATCACCATGTCGCTGGTGCCGTCCGTCGAGGGCGAGAACCTGGCCGAGGCGCTCGACCCGCTGACCTCCTACCTCTCGGACGGCCTCGGCATCGAGGTCGAGGGCGTCGTCGCGAACGACTACACCGCCACGGTCGAGGCGCTCGGCGCCGACCAGGCGCAGGTGATCATCACCGACGCCGGGTCGCTGTACCAGGCGACCGAGCGCTACGGCGCCGAGCTCGTGCTGCGCGACGTCCGCTTCGGCGCCACGTCCTACGCGTCGGTCGCGTACACGAACAACCCCGACAAGTACTGCGAGGACGAGCCCGTGCTCGCCACCTACGAGGCCAGCGGCATCGAGCTGTCCTACTGCAACGGCCTGGAGGAGGCCGGTGCCGCCGCGACCGGTCAGGGTCCGGCCGCCACCGACGTCTTCGGCGACCTGGCCGGCGCGGACGTCGCCCTGCAGGCCGCCACCTCGCCGGCCGGCTACCAGTACCCGGTGGTCCTCATGCGCGAGGCCGGCCTGGACACCGACGCCGACATCACCCAGATCCCGGTCGAGGGCAACAACAACGCCGTGCTCGCCGTCGCCAACGGCGACGCCGAAGTCGGGTTCGCCTACTGGGACGCGCGCACCACGGTCACCGAGGAGGTCCCCGACATCGCCGACAAGGCCGTGGCCTTCGCCTACACCGACATGATCCCCAACGGCGGCGTCGCCGTCACCGACACCCTGCCCGACGGCCTCGTCGCCGAGCTCACCCAGCTCATGGACGACTACGCCGACTCCTCCGACGAGGCCGCCGACGTCATGTTCGAGCTCGTGGGCCTGTCCGACTGGACGGCCGAGACCGCCGACGACGAGATCGCCCGCTACGGCGAGGTCCTCGAGCAGTTCGCCGGCTGACTGCCATGACTCACGACACCCAGGCGGCGGAGGCCGGGCACGCCCCGGCCTCCGCCGCGTGGCCGATCCGCCTCGACGGCGTCTCGGTCACCTACCCGAACGGCACCACCGCCCTGCGCGACGTCTCCCTGGACATCGACGCCGGCGAGATGGTCTCGATCGTCGGCCTGTCCGGCTCGGGCAAGTCGACCCTGATCCGCACCATCAACGGCCTCGTGCCCGTCACGTCCGGCACGGTGACCGTCGGCCCGCACACGGTCTCCGGTCTGCACGGTCGCCACCTGCGCGAGGTGCGCGGGCACGTCGGCATGATCTTCCAGGGCTTCAACCTGGCCACCCGGGTCGACGTCTACCGCAACACGCTGGTCGGCCGGTTCGCCCGCGCCGGGCGGCTGCGCACGCTCCTCGGCGTCACCAGCGCGCGCGACCGCGAGGTCGCCCTGACCGCCCTGGACACCGTCGGCATGCTCGACAAGGTCTGGTCGCGGGCGGGCGCGCTGTCCGGCGGGCAGCAGCAGCGCGTCGCCATCGCCCGGGCGCTGTCGCAGGAGCCGAGCATCATGCTCGCCGACGAACCCGTCGCCAGCCTCGACCCGCCCACCGCGCACGCCGTGATGTCCGAGCTGGAACGCATCAACGTCGAACGCCACCTCACGGTGCTGGTCAACCTGCACCTGATGGACCTCGCCCGGCAGTACACCCGCCGCATGATCGGGCTGCGCGACGGCGAGCTCGTCTACGACGGTCCCGCGGCCGAGGCCACCGAGGCCGACTTCGAGCAGATCTACGGCCGCCGCATCCGCCCGCAGGACCGGCTCGGGGACCGCACGTGAGCCCGGGCACGACGGCGGAGCCCGGCCCGCGCCTCGACGTCCCGCCGCGTCCGCGCACCTGGCCGCGCCGCACCCTGGTCGTCTCGGCGCTGACGGCGTTCACCGTGGCGACCTGCCTGCCCGCGATCGGCGGCGTCGAGATCGACCTGGGCGCCATCGCGCAGAACTGGCGCCACGGCGCGGCCAACCTGTCCGCGCTGCTGCAGCCCAACTGGTCGTTCGTCCCGCGCACCATCCAGCCCATGCTGGAGACCCTGCAGATGGCGTTCGTCGGTGCCGCGATCGCGGCCGCGCTGTCCGTGCCGCTCACGCTGTGGGCCGCCCGCCCCACCAACCCGAACACCGTCACCCGCACCGCGGTGCGCGCCGTCATCAACGTCGTCCGCGCCGTCCCGGACCTCGTCTGGGCGGCCATCCTGGTGGCCATGGTGGGCGTCGGCGCGCTGCCCGGCCTGCTCACCCTCGTGCTGTTCGACGTCGGCATCGTGGTCAAGCTCGTCTCCGAGGCGATCGACTCCACCGACCACCCCTACCTCGAGGCCGCCCGCGCCGGCGGCGCCACCCAGGGCCGCATGAACCGCGCCCTCGCGCTGCCCCAGAGCCTGCCGCTGTTCAGCAACCAGTGGCTCTACGCCCTCGAGCTGAACGTCCGCATCTCGGCGATCCTCGGCATCGTCGGCGCTGGCGGCATCGGCCGGCTGCTCGACGAACGGTTCGGGTTCTTCGCCTACGGCGACGTGTCGGTCATCATCCTGGAGATCCTCGTCGTCGTGCTCCTCATCGAGGCCGCCTCGAACGTCCTGCGCCGGAGGCTCGCATGAGCGGCATCCTGCAGAACCGAGCCTCCCGGTCCCGCACCGTCACGTCACGCCCCGCCGGCGAGCGGCCCGCCCTGGCCCTGCCCCCGCGTCCGTCGCGGCGCGGGCAGACCGTCGCGACCGCCGTCGTCGGCCTCGTGCTGCTCGCCTCCGCCGCGACCCTGGACGTCGACTGGTCCGACCTGCGCGAGCTGCCCGCGGCCGTGGCCGAGTACGGCACGCTGATGTTCGCCGACCCGGACTGGTCGCGCCTGCCGCGCGCCCTGTTCGAGATGTGGCGCTCGATCTCCATGGCGTGGCTCGGCGCGATGCTCTGCGTCGTCGTGTCCATCCTGCTCGGCATGCTCGCCGCCGATGGCGTCGGACCGGCCTGGCTGCGCCTGGCCCTGCGCGGGCTCTTCGCCGTCATCCGCGCCGTGCCCGAGGTGATCATCGCCCTCGTGCTGCTCACCGTCACCGGGCTCACGCCGTTCACCGGCGCGCTGGCGCTGGGCATCGCCGGGATCGGCACGCAGGGCAAGTGGACCTACGAGACCGTCGAGACGCTGCGCGACGGCGCCGCCGACGCCGTGCGGGCCGCGGGCGGCGGCCGCACCGCCGTCGTGCGCTGGGCGCTGTGGCCCGCCGCGCTGCCCGCGCTGCTGTCCTTCGCGCTGTACCGGTTCGAGATCAACATCCGCATGTCCGCGGTGCTCGGCATCGTCGGCGCCGGCGGCATCGGCAGCATGCTGGCCAACTACACGAACTATCGTGAATGGGACACGGTCGGCATGCTGCTGATCGTGGTCGTCGTGACCACCATGGCCGTCGACGCCGTCTCGGGCGCGGTGCGCCGCCGCATCATGGAAGGGGCCTGAGGTGACCTGGACCGGCTCGGCCGACGCACCCCTGACCGCCCGCATCGTGGCGCTCGCGCCGTCGATGCACCCCGGCGAGCGCCGCGCCGCCGAGGCCATCGCCGCCGACCTGGACGCCGCCGTCGAACGCACCGCCCAGCAGGTGGCCGACGACGTCGGGGTGGGCCGGGCGACCGTCGTGCGCGCCGCGCAGACCCTCGGGTACGAGGGCTACCCGCAGCTGCGCGTCGCCGTCGCCCGCGAGCTCGCGCTGCGCCCGACGTCGGACGGCTCACCGGACGGCACCATGCTCGGCGCGGTGCGCGAGTCCGTCGACCGGTTCGCCGCCCGCCTCGGGCACACCGTGGCCGGGCTGACCGAGGACGGCCTGCAGGAGTTCGTCCGCGTCCTCGACGACGCCCGGCGCGTGCTCGTCGTCGCCAACGGGCTCTCCTCCCCGCTCGGCCTCGACCTCGTGCTGCGCCTGACGTCCGCCGGCCGGCCCGCCGAGCTGCTGCAGGACGCGCTCGCCCAACGCATCGCGGCCCGGCAGCTCGGCCCCGAGGCCGTCTGCCTCGTCGTGTCCGGGTCCGGGGCCAACGAGGCCACGCTGGAGGTGATGCGGGCCGCGCACGACGGCGGCACCCCGGTCGTGGCGATCACCTCGTTCGCGCAGTCCCCCGTCGCCCAGCTCGCCGACACCGTGCTCGTCGTCCCGCCGGTCAACGAGTCGTTCCGCGACGAGCTGCTGCACACCTCCCGCGCGGCGCTGATGCTCATGATCGAGGCACTCGTCGAGGTGCTGGTCGCCCGGCGCGGCGAGCGCGGGCGCGACGCCCGGGCCGCAGTCCTGCACGAGCTGGGCTCGGCGATCGAGGAGTAGCCGGACGCCGTCCGGTCGCCGGGTCGTCGGCGCCGTGCCAGCATCCTTCTCGACGGACGTATCCCAGTCGATGACCCGGAGGACGATTGCCGTGAGCGTGACGACCGATCAGGTGGACAAGCTGGCCGACGCCGCGATGGGATGCACCGAGTACGTCATGGCGTACAGCCGGGCGGGCACGTGGGGCATGATCAAGGAGGTCTTCGCCATGCGCAGCGCCGCCGGCGACGTGTCGCACGGTCCCGGCCACGAGCTGATCAGCGCCACCCGGAAGCACCTTTCGGACCGGTCGGACTCCGGTCCCACCATCGACGCCGAGGACAAGGACGCGCTCCGCGCCGACGGGCAGCGCCTCGTCGAGAGCGCCCTGCCCACCGTTGCCCAGCTACCGCCCGACGTCGCCGAGCAGGTACGCGCCTGGCTGATCGGCATCGCCGAGAAGGTCGCCGGGGCGTCCAAGGACAAGGGCGGGTCCGAGAAGGTGTCCGACGCCGAGGCCGCCGCCATCGAGGACCTGCGCCGACTCCTCCACGCCTGACCGTCGCTGCGGTAGCCCGCGACGTGGCCTTCCACGTGCTGTGACACGTGTGCTGCGCTACGTTGCTGGCACGTCGACCCGGAGGTCCCGATGCCGCTCCCCCCGCCCCCCGCCGGCTGGTCCCGCTACATCCTCAAGAGCAAGTTCGGGATGGGGCGCGACTTCGCCGTCCTCGACCCGGACACCGAGGAACAGACCTGGTTCGTGGACGGCAAGGTGGGCATGCGCCCCAAGGCCGACGTCCAGGACGCCGCCGGGAACGTCGTCTACACCGTCACCGGCAAGATGTTCGGCATCCCCAAGCAGATGACGATCGCCACCGCCGACGGCACCGAGGTCGCCTCCCTGCGGGCCAAGGCCTTCTCCATGATCAAGGACAAGATGACCATGGAGGTCCCCGGCAGCGAGCCGTGGAGCCTCGAGGGGTCCTTCATCGAGAAGAACTACTCGGTCAGCGCCGGTGGGCGGCACGTCGTCCAGATCACTCAGAAGTGGGTGACCATCCGCGACTCCTACACCCTCGACGTCGCCGAGGGCGTCGACGTCGGCCTGGCACTGGCCGTGGTCTGGGCGATCGACCGCTGGGTCGAGCGCGACTGAGCGGCCTGCCGTGAGCTGGCTCGGGCGGACGGCGCGCCGCATCCCGTTCACTCTGGGCGTGGTCGCGACCATGCTCGTCCTGGGCCTGGTGAGCCAGGCTCTGTGGTCCCCCTTCGAGGACTCGGACTGGTTCGAGTCGGTCGCGTTCGGCGCGCCGGCGTTCGCCGAGGGGCGTTGGTGGACGCCGGTCACCGGGTCGTTCTTCGCCCTGCTGCCGTGGGAGTACGTCCCCGTCGCGGGCGGCTTCCTGGTGCTGGTCGGGTTCGCCGAGCTGCGGCTCGGAACCCGCCGCGCCGCGCTCGTCACCGCCGTCTGCCAGCTCACCGGCGTCGTCGGCTCCGCCCTGCTGCTCGCGTTCCTCGCCCGGACCACCTGGACCTGGGCGCAGCACACCTCCCAGGTGCTCGACGTCGGTTTCAGCGCGGGCGCCGTCGGTGCCGTCACCGTCGCGCTCTGGACGCTCCGCCCGCCCTGGCGCGGGCGGCTGTCCGCCGTCGTCGCCGCCTACGTCCTGGTCTCGGTGGTCTTCTTCGGCGGTATCGCCGACGTCGAGCACCTCGTGGGGTGGCTCGCCGCGCTGGCTCTCGTGCCCGTCGTCGTCCACCCGTCCCTGGGCCTGCGCGCGCCGGCGGGACGCGTACGCCTGGCCCGCGTCCAGGCCGCCGGGTACTTCGGGATCTCCGCCCTGATCACCGTGCTCGCCGGGTTCGCCACCGCCGCCGAGGGGCCGCTCGGCACCGTCGGTGGCGGCGACTGGCCGACCGGTCTGCTCAGCGTCGTCGTGGACCTGGTCCTGGCCGTCGGACTCCTGCGCGGCCGACGACTCTGGTGGCGCGTGGCGCTGGTGCTGACCACGATCTCGCTCGTCCTGCTCTCGCTGCTGCTCGTGGCGGCCGTCGTCGCCGAACCCGACGAGCTCCCGCTCGTCGTGGTCATGCTGCTGCTCGACGCCGGCGCGCTCGTCCTCCTCGTCGCGCGCCGCCACGCCTTCCGTAACCGCCGCGGGGCGGGCCTCGCCGGCACGGACGACACCTTCGACCAGGAGGACGCCCGCGAGACGCTCGTCCGTCTCGGCGCCGGCCAGCGGCTGGCGTGGATGACCACGTGGGACGGGTCGCAGCGCTGGGCACCGGGTACCCCTGACGGCTACGTCACCCACCAGGTGCACTCCGGAGTCGCCGTCGGGCTGACCGACCCCGTCGGCGACGGACCCGAGGGGCGCGCCGAGCTGACCGACGCGTTCGTCGCCGCGGCGCGGCACTCGGGCCTGACCGCCTGCTTCTTCTCCTGCAGTGCCGAGCTCGCCGACCTGGCCGCCGAACGCGGTTGGACCACCGTGCAGGTGGCCGAGGAGGCCGTCGTCGACCTGCCGGACCTGGAGTTCCGTGGCAAGAAGTGGCAGGACGTCCGCACGGCGCTCAACCAGGCCCGCAAACAAGGCATCGAGCACCGCCTGACCCACCTCGCCGACGAGCCCCCGGCGATCCGGGACCAGGTGCGCGGCATCTCCGCGGCGTGGCTCGGCGACAGCGACCTGCCGGAGATGGCCTTCACCCTGGGCGGCCTGCGCGAGGCGTCCGACCCGGCGGTCCGCGTCGGGCTCGCCGTGGATACCGACGGCCGGGTGCACGGCGTGACGAGCTGGCTGCCCGTGCACGCCCCGGGAGGCAAGGTCGTCGGCTGGACGCTCGACGTCATGCGCCGCGCCCCGGACTCGTTCCGCTACACGATGGAGCTGCTCATCGCCTCGGCACTGACCACCTTCCGCGACGAGGGCGCCGTGGAAGCCTCGCTGTCCGGCAGCCCGCTCGCACGCTCCGGCGACGCGGACCCGCAGGGCATCGATGCCGTGCTCAGCCAGCTCTCGGCGACGCTGGAACCGCTGTACGGGTTCAGCTCGCTGCACCGGTTCAAGCTGAAGTTCCAGCCGCGGTCGGTCCCGCTGTACCTGGTGGTCCCGGACCCCGCCGCCCTGCCCCTGGTCGGCATCGCGCTCGTGCGGTGCTACCTGCCCGCGGCACGGGCCAGGGACCTGCTGGCGGCCGCTCGGTCCACGCGCTGACGCCCCGCCGGACGTCCCGGCGGGGCGTCGAGGACGCCCGGTTCAGGCGTCGCGGCGGTTCATCGCGAAGGCGGCGAGCAGGCAGGCGCCCGCCGCCCAGGCGAGCATGACGACGGAGCCGAGCACGACACCCAGGTCGTCGGCCGTCACGCCGAAAGCCCCGCTGCGCACGATCGAGTCGCCGGCCCCGCTGGGCAGGTAGGACGTGAGGTGCGCCAGCCAGTCGAGGCCGAACATGCCGGCGAACGGGAGCACGACGAGCAGCGCCACGACCACGGTGACCGCAACACCGCTTGAACGTACGAGCGCGCCGATGCCCACGGCCATGACCGCCGTGGCGATGCACACCGCCGGCACTCCGAGGAAGACTTCCCAGGTGCGCGCCGCGCCGAGATCGACGACGGCGCCGTCGCTGCCGTGGCGGGCGAGCATGATGGCGGTGGAGGCTGCCACGACCACGATCGACACCACACCCGCATAGATGCCGAGCACGGTCGCCTTGGCCGCGAGCCACAAGCTCCGACGCGGGACGACGGCGAACGAGACCCGGTACATGCCCGAGGTCCACTCGCCGGTGGCCTGGAGCGCCGCGAACACCGAGACGATGACCCAGGCCGTGACGATGGCGCTGGCGATGCTCGCCATGGTCCAGTCGAGCTCGTTGCCCGGTTCGGGCAGGGCTCGACTGGAGGTGGCGACCATCATCAGGCTGAGCGCGATCGACGCGACAGCGACCCACCACATGCCGCGCACCGTGGTCAGCTTGAGGGCCTCGGCACGCACGGCGTGGCCGAAGGTCAGGCGGGCGTCCGCGAGCGTGGCGCTCATCGAGCCGCTCCTTCCTGCGCGGTGGCGTGGTACTCGACGGCGTCGGCCGTCAGGTGGAGGTACGCCTCCTCGAGGGTGGCGTTGGTCTTGACCAGCTCGTGCAGGTCGAGCCCCGCCCCGACGGCGAGGTGAGCGATGCGAGGAGGTTCGAGGCCGTCGACGACCAGCGCCTCGCTCGTGCGGGTGGCTCGTGCTCCTTCGGTCGCGACGATCTCCGCGAACCTCTCGTCGTCGGAGGTGCGCACGGTGACCGCACCCGAGGCCGCCTGGGCCGTGAACTCGACGATGGACGCGTCCGCCAGGATCCGGCCCTTGCCGATCACCACCACCCGGTCCGCCGTGAGCTGGACCTCGCTCATCAGATGGCTGGACAGCAACACGGTGCGGCCCTCGGCGGCGAACTGACGGGCGAGGTTGCGCACCCACAGCACGCCGTCCGGGTCGAGGCCGTTGACCGGCTCGTCCATGATGAGCGTCGACGGGTCGCCCAGCATCGCCGTCGCGATCCCGAGCCGCTGACCCATTCCCAGCGAGAACCCCTTGACGCGCTTGTTCGCGACGGTGTCGAGGCCGGTCATCTGGATGACCTCGTCGACACGGCGGCGTCCGATCCCGTGCGAGGCGGCCAGCACCCGCAGATGGTTGCGTGCGGTCCGGCCCGGTGTCACGGACTTGGCCTCGAGCAGCGCACCCGCGGCACGCATCGGCGCCACGTGGTCCGCCAGCGGCTTGCCCTCGATCGTCGCCGTGCCGGAGTCCGGCCGGTCGAGTCCCATGATCATGCGCATCGTCGTGGACTTGCCGGCACCGTTGGGCCCGAGGAATCCGGTGACCGAACCCGGCGGGGCCAGGAACGAGATGTCGTCGACGGCCCGCTTGGGGCCGTAGGTCTTGGTCAGGCCGGACACCTCGATCATGAGCACGCCTCTCCCTCGGGATGACCTCGGAAAGGACGCTATCAACGAACAGAGATCTTGGCCCGATGAAAGAGAATCATCGCTACTGTCTACCGCGACAACAGAATCTGCTCTTTCGGACTTGAGGGAACCGACATCTTCTGTCGCGCCCCTAGCGAATCAATGGTAGTTGTATGCCATTGCCGCATTCTGAGGAGACGAGGAACTCATGGCGACGACCGAGCCCACCGAGCAGAGCACGGCGCAGGCCGCCACGAAGCGAGACTTCCCCTTCTACGCCGGAAACCCTGTTCTGCTGCGCGGGCGACAGTGGGCGGTCGTCCTGCTCGGCGTCGTCCTCGCCTTCGCACTGCTCTCCCTGCTGCCCGTGCCCGGTCCGCCGCTGCTGGGACAGTGGGTCCGCGCCCTGCTCTTCGTGGCGGTCCCGTTGGCCGCGCTCGCGCTGGTCGCCGGCCGGCACTGGACGGCGCTCTTCCACCGTGTGGGGTGGAAGGACGTCGGCATGATGGTCGGCTTCGCCGTGCTCAACACGTTGGTCAGCATCGTCGTCGGCTCGCTCGTGATCTCCACGGCGGGCGCCGACGCCAACCCGGTGGGCGGTGCGCTCCAGGACATGGGGACCGGCGAGCGCGTGCTGATGTTCACCTCGATGATCCCTCAGCTCATCGGCGAGGAGCTGCTGACGATCCTGCCGTTCCTGGCGCTGCTGTACCTGGGTGTGACCAAGCTCGGCCGCTCCCGGCGCGCCACCATCATCGTCGCGTGGCTCGGCACGGCGCTGCTGTTCGGGGCGGTCCACCTGCCCACCTACGACTGGAACGTCGTGCAATGCTTCGTCATCATCGGCATTGCGCGCGTCATCCTGACCATCCCGTTCCTGATCACCAAGAATCTCTGGGTCAGCGCCGGCGCGCACATCCTCAACGACTGGTTGCAGTTCGGGTTCGGCCTCTTCGCAGGGTCCTTGCTGTTGGTCACCCTGTAGAGGACGCGCACCGCGAGCAGCGCCCCGACCGGGACGCGGCCGCGCGCCGCCCGGCCGTCGCGGGACGACTGACCCGGCGAGCGGAGCACCCTGAGTCGCTGCGCTCGTGCTGATCCACGATCAGCGCCCGCTCGCCGCACCCTCCCCGCGAGCGCCGTCGTCATCCCGGGCCTCGGACCCGCCGTCCGGCACCGCGCAGACGCCGGTGTCCGGGTCGCACACCGCGGCGTCGTAGGCCGCGACGAACGTCAGCGGCACCACGGCGCGCTCAGGCATCGACCTGCTCCCACGCCTGCGCGATCGCCTGGCCGTACGCCTCGGTGGGCACGGCCCCGGGGATGCCGAGCCGGCGTCCGAGCACCGTGAACGGGACGCCACGAGCGCCCAGGGCGATCGCCTCCTCGTGCTCGGCGCGGACGGCGTCGGCGTACCGGTCGGTGGCCAGCACGTCGCGGATCTCGGCCTCGGGGATCCCGAGCCCGGTGCCGAGCCGGACCAGGGTCTCGGCGGCGAAGGCCTCGGGATCGCCGCTGAACAGGGCCGCCTGCATCGCGGTCATGTACTGCCACCCGACGCCGTACTCGTTGCCCAGGTGCACCAGCCGCAGCAGGTCGAGCGTGTTCTGCACGGGGTGGTTCGGCGCGTAGTCGAGCCCCTCGGCGCGAGCCAGCTCGGCGACCTGTTCCTCCATCTGCCGGGCCTGCTCGACCGGCAGTCCCTTCTTGGCCGACAGGTAGTCGACGACGGGTGTCGGCTCGGCGGGGAAGTCCGGGTCGAGCTGGAAGGTGCGGATCCTCACGTCGATGCGGTCGGCCTGCGGCGAGGCCGCGATGGCCTGCTCGAGACGTGCGTCGCCGATGTAGCACCAGGGGCACAGGACGTCGGACCAGACCTCGATCTGGAGGCGGGTGTCGGTGGCAGTCACGCTCGGTACAACGGCGGTGGTGCCGAGACATTCCGTCCCGCTCCGATGAGTTCGGTCACCGCCCCGGGTCCGCCCACCAGGACGATCACCAGGAGGACGACCATGGGCATCATCCAGATCGAGCTGTTCACCACTCTCGACCTCGTCGGCCAGGCACCGGGCGGGCCGGACGAGGACCCGGACGGGTTCCCGTTCGGCGGCTGGCAGGCGCCCCTGCTCGACGACGAGACGGGCACGCAGATCGCGGCCGCCTACGAGGGCACGGACGCCCTGCTGCTCGGGCGCCGCACCTACGACATCTTCGCGGCCTACTGGCCGCACCAGCAGGGCGGCACGGACGGCGACATCGCGACGCTCTTCAACCGCGTCCCGAAGTACGTCGCCTCGCGCGGCACCCCGGACCTGACCTGGTCCGGCTCCACCCGCCTCGGCCCCGACCTGGCCACGGCGGTGCGCGAGGTCCGCGACCGGCACGCCCAGGTCCGGGTCGTCGGCAGCCTCGACCTGGTCCAGTCGCTGCTGCACGAGCGGCTGTTCGACGTCCTCGACCTGTGGGTGCACCCGATCGTGCTGGGCGTCGGCAAGAAGGTGTTCGACGGCGGGGAGGTCCCGGCGAACCTCACGCTGCTCGAGCCGGCCGCCACGAGCCCGCGCGGCGTCGTGCACCTGCGCTACGGCCTCGCCGACGGGGTCCCGGCCACGGGCGACATGTCGGCCCGCTGACCCGGCGCCACGGTCACAACACCTCGCGCCGCGTCAGCACGCGGAACGCCACCGCCCCGGGCGCGATGGGGAGCCAGAACGTCGCGAGCCGGTAGAGCACCACGGCCGCGAGCGCCGTCGCCCCGTCCAGCCCGATGCCGGTCAGGGAGGCGACGAGCACGGCCTCGACCGCGCCGACGCCGCCGGGGACGGGCGCCGCGGTCGCCACGGTGCCGGCGGTGAGGGACACGAGCGCGACGGCCACGAAGCCGACGTCGCCGTCGAACGCCCGCACCGAGAAGTACAAGCAGACGGCGTACCCGAGCGGCAGCAGGACGACGCCGCCCAGGAGGGCGATCATCTTGGCCGGGCTGGTGATCACCTCGTGCATGGCCGTGACCGACGACCGCACGGCGGGCACCACGCGCTCCCGGACGAGGCGGCGGGCCGCCGGCACGACGAAGACGGCCCCGACGACCACGGCCGCGCCCAGGCCCCACAGGCCCAGGGTCCGACCGGACGGCAGACCCTCCAGCTCGCGGGCCAGGGCATCGGTGGTGCCCGCCCACAGCGCGAACGCCGCCAGCAGCGTGAGGTGGACGGTCAGGACCGCGGCCTCCTTCGCCGCGGACGCCGACACCGCCACCGGGGTCGGGAACCCGCGGCGCTGCAGATAGCGGATGTTCAGCCCCACCTGACCCACACCGGGCGGCGCGAAGGTCGCCACGAACGACGCCGCGACCGCCACCGCGGACGCCTCGCCGACGGGGACCCGCCCCGGGGTGCCCCCGGCCAGGCCCAGCGCTGCCCCGAGGTACGTCGCCGCCGAGGCCAGCACGACCGGCACCAGCCATGCCGTGTCGACCTCCCGCACGGTCTCGAGGAGCCCCGGCAGGTCGGCGAGCTGCGGGGCCAGGAAGTAGACGGCGACGACGATCATCGCCCCGGCGACCAGCGTGCGCGGCCGGAACCGCTCGATCTTCTCGAAGACCGGTTCCGCCACGCCCGCGACCCGGCACGTCACCGCCACGACGTCGTCCAGCCCGGTCTCGCCGTCCTGGAGCAGCGCCCGCGTGGCCGGGGTCAGCGCGGCCGGGACCATCCGGGCGACAGCCGCCGCGACCGGCGTCGGGCCCAGGACGGCGTGGGCCGCGGCCGCCGCGCGCTCCGGGCCGACCAGCGTGGCCGTCGCGACCAGAAGCTCGGCCACGTCCCCCGCCAGGACCTGCTCCGGCGCCCCCGGCTCCCCGTGACCGAGGTCGGTCACCCCGATCCCGCCGTCGTCGGCCAGGACCAGGTGCCGCAGCGAGAGCTCCCGGTGCGCGACCCGGGCCCCGCGGAGCGATGCGACCTGGGTCCACGCGGCGTGCAGCACGCCGTCCGTGACGGCGGCGGCCGGGACGTCGTCGAGGCGCCGCCCCTCGATCTGGTCGCACGCGAGCAGCGCCTCCCCCTCGGGGGCTCGCGCCAGCGCCCGGACCGTGGGCACCCGCGCTCCCCCGGCGGCGGCGAGCTGCAGCAGTGCCGCCTCCAGCGCCAGGGCACGCACGGGCGACGTCGACCCCTCCTCGTCGACGCCGGTGCGCAGACGTGCGCGCCGGTAGGTCCGGCTCATGCGTTCCCTGCGCCACGAGCGCCGGTCGACCACGGTGACGGACAGCGTCCCGCCGTCGGCCGCCCAGGCGTGCACCACCCGCGGCGTGCCGGCCGTCGCCGCCTCCCGCACCTCCGTGACCTCGAGCCCGGCACCCGACAGCGTCTCGCGGACGCCGTGGGTGGTGAGCACCCGGACGGTGCGGCCGCACGTCAGCGTCACCAGGACGCCGACGAGACCGCCCACGCCCACCGAGGCCACGGCGTCCAACGGGCCCGAAACCTGCAGCAGGACGTCCAGGACGACCAGCACCGCGAGAAGGCTCCACCAGGCACGTGCCCACGTGCGCGATGGACGCAGCGTCGCCAGGACGGCAGCGAGCGCGGCGACGACCCCGAGACCCGGGCCGAGGTCCTCCAGCTCGGGCCGCACCACGGCGACCTCAGGGGTGGGGAACCGGGCGGCCAGCGCCGCATGGAACGCCGCGGAGGCCACGAGAGCCAGCACGATCGCCAGGCCGCCGGTCAGGAGCAGCCGAGGGCGACGGCGCACCAGGAGGACGACCGGAGCGACCAGGGCGGCCACCAGCACGGCCGCCTGGGCCAGGACCGTGAGGCCGAGCAGGATCTGCCACGGCACCCTGGAGGCTGCGGAGCGCGCGTCGGTGGCCAGACCCGCGGAGGTCTCGGGGCCGACGCTGGCCAGCAGCAGTCCCACCAGGAGCAGCCCCGCGAACACCGCGGCGGACCGCAGGTCGTCCAGGTCCACCCGCACGACGACGTCGCGGTACGGGGCGGTGTCGAGGACAGGCGCGGCACCGGCCGGGGTGCCGCCGTCCACCGTCATGGCAGTCACCTTGGCACTCCCCGGGCCGACGGGCACGCGGAACGTGCGGGGGTGCGTGGCGGGGCGCCGCGCGGTCGGGGCGGCACCTCGGGCGCCGGGCGGTCAGGCGCGGCCGGGAACCGCTCCGAGCGAGTGCGCCCGCTCGAGCCGCTCGACGAGCGCCACTACCCCTGCCGCGACGGGCAGCAGTACCAGGTTGCCCAGCAGCATGGGCCGCAGGAACGGCAGCCCGGCCACGTAGCTGGCCACCAGTCCGTCCAGGCCGGCCGGGTAGAAGGTGCCGCGGCCCTGCAGCCAGACACCGAAGTTGGTCCACAGGTAGAACCACAGCGAACCGCCGACGCCGAACGCCAGCGCCGCGACGAACCGGCGGGCGCCCGTGGCCCGGCGGGTCCACCAGGCACCGACACCGATGGCCGCCCACGCCGTCCAGGTGAACACCAGGATCGCCGAGTTGCTCAGCAGCACGTCGCTCACCGCGACGACCACCAGCGGGGCGAGCATCGCCAGGCGGTGCCGCAGCAGACCGGCCGCCGCGAAGGCGGCGAACGTGGACAGCTCCAGGTTCGGCGGGGCACCGAGATCGTCCTTGACGAGCCGCCACACGACGGCCGCCACGACGAGCAGCACCGCGACGGCGGGACGCCACCAGCGCTCGCCGAGGTCGCGCAGGGTCAGGTCCGGCGCCGGACCCGCAGCGGGCGCGTGGCTCATTCGGTCTCCTCGATCTTCTCCAGCGTCCACCGGATCTGCTGGCCGTCCTCCGTCTCCAGGGAGCCGGCGCCGACCTGGGCCATCTCGTCGTCGACGTACAGCGCCCAGAACTCCTTGCCGTCCTCGGCGGTCCGCCCCTTGATCCCGGTGACGTAGGCCATCTCACCCTCGCCGGAGACCTCGGCGTCCGGGTCGTTGGCGAGCAGCAGGTCCAGGGCCGTCTCGCCGTCCTGACCGACGTAGGAGAACTCGGTGACGTTCTCCGCCATGTGCTCGTCGGTGTCCGTCGACCCCGGCGAGGCCTCGGCCGACGCGCTCGACGCCGACTCCGGGGCGACGTCGTCGTCCCCGGAGCAGCCGGCCAGCAGGCCGATCGAGAGCACGCCGACGGCGGCGGCGGACAGCAGGCGGGGCGACGTCGGACGCAGCAGGGTCTTCACGGGACGAGCCTATCCGCACCGCTCGCAGCGGGGTCCGGCGCGCCGCGATGCGGACGGTGACGTCCGGCACGCTCGACGGCGCCGCGCCTCAGACGTCGATCTGGGAGCGGTCCAGGGCGTGCGCCCCGGCCACGATGAACTCCTTGCGCGGCGCGACGTCGGACCCCATCAACAGCTCGAAGACGCGTTCGGCCGCCTCGGCGCCCTCGACCGTCACCCGACGCAGCGTGCGGTGCCGCGGGTCCATCGTCGTCTCGGCGAGCTGGTCGGCGTCCATCTCCCCCAGGCCCTTGTAGCGCTGGATGTCGTCCTTGTAGCGGCGTCCGGCCTTGTCGAGCCTGCGCAACGTGGCGCTCAGCTCGGCCTCGGAGTAGGTGTACAGGTACTCGCCCTTGCGGCGACCGGACCCGAGCACCTCGACGCGGTGCAGCGGCGGCACGGCCGCGAACACGCGGCCGGCCTCCAGCAGCGGGCGCATGTACCGGTAGAACAGCGTCAGGAGCAGCGTACGGATGTGGGCGCCGTCGACGTCGGCATCCGTCATCAGCACGATCTTGCCGTAGCGCGCGGCCTCCAGGTCGAAGGACCGCCCCGACCCGGCGCCGAGCACCTGGATGATCGCGGCGCACTCGACGTTGCGCAGCATGTCGCTGATCGAGGCCTTCTGGACGTTGAGGATCTTGCCGCGGATCGGCAGCAGCGCCTGGAAGTCGCTGGAGCGGGCCAGCTTGGCCGTGCCCAGCGCCGAGTCGCCCTCGACGATGAACAGCTCGGAGCGCTCGACGTCGTCGCTGCGGCAGTCGGCGAGCTTGGCCGGCAGCGAGGAGGACTCCAGGGCGTTCTTGCGCCGCGAGATCTCCTTCTGCTTGCGCGCGGTGACCCGCGCGCGCATCTCCGCGACGACCTTCTCCAGCAGCAGCGCCGACTGCGCCTTGTCGTCCCGCTTGGTCGACGTCAGCAGCGCGCCGAGCTCGGACTCCACCACGCGCGAGACGATCTGGCGCACCGGCGCCGTGCCGAGGACCTCCTTCGTCTGCCCCTCGAACTGCGGCTCGGCCAGGCGCACGGTCACCACGGCGGTCAGCCCCGCCAGGACGTCGTCCTTCTCGATGCGCTCGGCCGAGTCCTTGGCCGAGACCTTGAGGCGGCGGGCGTTGGCCTCCACCTGCTTGCGGACCGTCTTGAGCAGCCCCTGCTCGAACCCGGTGCGGTGCGACCCGCCCTTGGGGGTGGCGATGATGTTGACGAACGTGCGCAGCTCGGTCTCGTAGCCGCCGCCCCAGCGCAGGGCGACGTCGACCTCGCAGTCGCGCTTCACCTCCTGCGGGGACATGTGACCCTTGGCGTCCAGGACGGGGACCGTCTCGGTGAAGCTGCCCGAACCCTGCAGGCGCCAGGTGGAGGTCACCGGGGCGTCCGGGGCGAGGAACTCCACGAAGTCCACGGCACCACCGGAGTGCTGGAAGACCTCCTCGTGCGGGCCGGACTCCCCCGGCGTGCCGGCGAGCCCGCGCTCGTCACGGACGGTGATCTCCAGCCCGGGCACCAGGAACGTCGTCTGCCGCGCCCGCGTCACGAGCTCGTCGTACGCGAAGACGGCGGACTTCGGGAAGATCTGCGTGTCGGCCCAGTAGCGCACCCGGGTGCCGGTGGCGCGACGGGGCGCCTTGCCGACGACGGCGAGCTCGGAGTGGTCGACGAACGGGGTGAACTCGGCGTCCGGCGACGGACCCGCGACCGGGTCGGCGAACGTGCCGGGCTCGCCGCGGTGGAACGTCATGCGGTACGTCTTGCCGCTACGGTCGACCTCGACGTCGAGGCGGGAGGACAACGCGTTGACCACCGACGCCCCGACGCCGTGCAGGCCGCCCGACGCCGTGTAGGAGCCGCCGCCGAACTTGCCGCCCGCGTGGAGCTTGGTGAAGACGACCTCGACGCCGGACAGGCCCGTCTTCGGCTCGGCGTCCACCGGGATGCCGCGGCCGTCGTCCTCGACGGTCACGGACGAGTCGGCGTGCAGCACCACGCGGATCGTGCGGGCGTAGCCGCCCAGAGCCTCGTCGACGGAGTTGTCGATGATCTCCCACAGGCAGTGCATCAGTCCGCGCGAGTCCGTCGACCCGATGTACATTCCGGGTCGCTTGCGGACCGCCTCGAGGCCTTCGAGGACGGACAGGTGACGGGCGGTATAACCGGTCTCGGAGGTGGCTGTCACGGGCCTGAGCGTAGTCCAGCCCACCGACGTCACCGTGCAGGCGCTCCGGCACCGTGACCGCCGCCACGTGCGCCCCTCGGACCGGGCCCGCCGTGATCGCCCGCAGCGAACCCGGGCCCCCGGGCGGGAACAACTCGGGGCGCAGATGGTTTGATGGTGTCGTGAGCACAACGACCGAACCGACGACCGAGCCCCTGACCGCCGCCGACCGCTGCGACCGCTGCGGGGCCCAGGCCTACGTGCGTGTCGTGCTGCCCGTCGGAGAGCTCCTCTTCTGCGGACACCACGCACGCGCTCACGCCGAGGCCTACGAGTCCGTCGCCGAGCACGTCCAGGACGAGACCGACAAGCTGCACGCCGAGCACGGCGCCGGCTGAGCGAGGCGCCCCCACGGGCGCCCGACAGACATGACGAGGGCCCCGCACCGGACGGTGCAGGGCCTTCGTGCTGCGCGGGGCCGGACCAGGGCCCGAGTGTCAGCGCGTGCGCCCGTCGATCGCGCGGACCCAGGAGCCGCGCAGCCCGAGCGCCGTCCGCCATCCTTCGGCGGTCTTGGTCCGCGACACCTTCTTCCCGCCGGCCGACGTGGCCTGCAGCGTCCGCACCTGCCCACTGGACCAGCGCGACGTCACCGACACCGTCCTGACCCAGCCCACGCCGAAGATGTCCCCGGCGCGGTCCTGGGAGATCGAGTCGGTCCAGGACACGTACGGGTTCCCGGGCGCTCGGGCCGAGGCGGGGTCGGGCACGTGCACCAGGTAGGGCAACGGCGTGGTTCCGAACACGTCGGCGTTGGCGCCCGTCCCCCGCCGCCCGCCGGCGGAGCCGCTCGAGGCGAAGTAGGGCGTCTCCGCGAAGCCGCCGCCACCGTCACGCAGGACGCTGACGGTTCCGTCCTGCACCGTGGCGTCGACGGCAGCGGACCAGGCGCCGCCCCACGGGCCGCCCTCCTTCTTCCAGCCGGTGTAGTTCTGCGAGCGGGTGTCGTCGTAGACGTGGCAGCCGCACGCGGGCCGGTGCCCGGCGACCTTCGCGCGGATCGCGTAGTTGCGTGCCACGATCGCCTGGGCCTGCAGCGCTGCGGTGCCCCCGTTCTTCGAGGAGGCCCAGCCCGACGGCATCTCGTCGAGCCCGTAGAGGTACTCGGTGTTGATGACGACCTGGTTGACGACGTTCGGCCGCCCCGACAGGTTCGTCAGCACCAGGCGACCGTTGCGGTAGGTTCCCTGCGCGCCGGCCACGTGCGCCACGGCCTTGGTCGCTGACGGGCGGTAGTCCCGGGTGCCCGACCACTCGAACGCGAGGCTCGAACGCTTGACGACGCTGCCGACGCGCTCGCCGTCCTGCCGAACCGTGGCCTTGAGGCCGGTGGACGTCACCTCGATGCGCACCTGACGTGACGCTGCGCCCGTCGCCATCACCGCACCGTTGCCGGCGAGCAGCCGCCAGCGGCCGGATCCGATCGACAGGTCGGTCCGCCGGCGCGAGTCGGCGGGCGGCCCGAGCACCTGGACATCGAGGGTGGTGCGAGGGTCGTTCGCCGTCGACAGCCGCGTGCCCGGGTAGTAGTAGTCCAGGATCTCGGCCGCCGACCGGCCGTTGCGCGACTTCTCGTAGGCGCCCCACTGGGCCAGCCCGACGCCGTGACCCGACCCGGAGCCCGTGATCGCGAACCGCGCCGGCAGGATCCGCACGGTGAGCGACGCGCTCGTGGTGCGCCCCGTCCGGAAGCGGAACTTCCGGGTCGAGGACGGGTGGACCCGGGTGCTCACCCGTCCCTGCGAACCCGTCCGCACCGTCCGGATCGTGCTCCAGGAGCCGTTCTTCTTGCGCTGCAGCCGCACGGCGGCACCGCGCACGGCGTCACCGTTCTTGAGGTAGCGCACCGTCAGCTTCTTGCCCTCGGCGGCGGTGGTGGACCCTCCGCCGGACGCCTTCAACGACCAGGTCGCCGCACTGGCGGGCAGCGGTGCCAGAAAGGTCAGCGGCAACGCCAGCGCGACGACGACGGCGAGCAGCCGGGCACGGAGAGCGTTCGGTGCGGTGGGAGGCACGCCCCACACCATGCCACAGGTCGCACCGGTCCCGGGCGAGCCTCCTCCCAGGGTGTTCCCGCAGGGGTGACGCACGACGGCGGCCCGCCGGCCGGAGCCGACGGGCCGCCGTGACGCGGGGTCTCAGTCGAGGTAGTCGCGCAGCACCTGCGAGCGCGACGGGTGCCGCAGCTTCGACATCGTCTTGGACTCGATCTGCCGGATGCGCTCACGCGTCACGCCGTAGACCTTGCCGATCTCGTCGAGCGTCTTCGGCTGGCCGTCCTGCAGACCGAACCGCATGGAGACGACGCCGGCCTCCCGCTCGGAGAGCGTGTCGAGCACCTGGTGCAGCTGCTCCTGCAGGAGAGTGAACGACACGGCGTCCGACGGCACGACGGCCTCGGAGTCCTCGATGAGGTCACCGAACTCGCTGTCGCCGTCCTCGCCGAGCGGGGTGTGCAGCGAGATGGGCTCGCGGCCGTACTTCTGGACCTCGACGACCTTCTCGGGCGTCATGTCCAGCTCCTTGGCCAGCTCCTCCGGCGTGGGCTCGCGGCCCAGGTCCTGGAGCATCTGCCGCTGCACGCGGGCGAGCTTGTTGATGACCTCGACCATGTGCACGGGGATGCGGATGGTGCGGGCCTGGTCGGCCATCGCGCGGGTGATCGCCTGGCGGATCCACCAGGTGGCGTAGGTCGAGAACTTGTAGCCCTTGGTGTAGTCGAACTTCTCGACCGCACGGATCAGACCGAGGTTGCCCTCCTGGATGAGGTCCAGGAACAGCATGCCGCGACCGGTGTACCGCTTGGCGAGCGACACCACGAGGCGCAGGTTGGCCTCGAGCAGGTGGTTCTTGGCCCGCTTGCCGTCGTGCGCGATCCACTTCAGGTCGCGCCACATGCGCCGCTCGTCGGCGTCGGCCTTGGTGCGGTCGAAGTCGGCGTAGTCCTTGGCCAGGCGCTCCTCGGCGAACAGGCCGGCCTCGATGCGCTTGGCGAGCTCGACCTCCTGCTCGGCGTTCAGCAGCGCGACCTTGCCGATCTGCTTGAGGTAGTCCTTGACCGGGTCGGCCGTGGCACCGGCGGTGACGACCTGCTGCGCGGGCTGGTCCTCGTCGTCGGTGTCGGACACGACGAAGCCGCCGCGCTCGTCCTCACGCCGGGTCTTGGCGCCACGGGTCGTCGTCTGACGACCAGTCGGCTCCTCGACCTCCTCGTCGTCCTCGACCGGGACGCCGTCCGGCTCCGGCGCCGGCTTGTGCGCCTTGGCCGCGGCCTTCCGCGTCGTCTTAGGGGCAGCGGCCTTCTTCGCCGGAGACTTCTTCGCCGCGGACGACCGGGCGGTCGACTTCTTGGCGGTGGTCCCGGAGGCGGAGGCCTCCTCGGCCGACGTGTCCGCGTCGGAGGTGTCGGTGTCGGCAGCGCGCGTGGAACGCTTCGCGGCGGCGTTCTGGGCCGCGGTCGGTGCCTTGGCACGCGTCTGGGTCTTGGTCGACGTGCTGGCGGCAGCCGCGACCTTGGTGGCCGTCGGCGCACCGACGTCCACACCGGCGTTCGCGAACGCGCGCAGCACCGCCTTCAGGCGCTTCGGGTCACCCACGGACGCGGTCTCGCAGGCAGAGCGGAAGTTCTCCGCGTCGACGCGACCGTTCGCGGTGCCGCGAGCGAGCAGCTCCTTGAGGGCCGCGTGTTCGAACTCTCGGGGCAGCGGGGGGTTCTGCGCAGTGGACGCCACAAACCGACCTTTCGGCAATCGAGGGGACGGTGAACCGCCGTCACGGCCGGGGACTGTTGGCCTCGCGGCTCGAGCGGACACCTCTATTGTACCGGCGGCACCTGAGCGGATGCGCCGAACACGGCCGCGTCGCCGTGTCGTACGCCACCCACACCGTGCTCGCACCGGGTGAACAATGGCTCAACGCCGGGTGTCCGCCGCCCTATTCCCGAGTTCCGGCGGCGACGGCGCCGCGCGCGTCACGGCTTGACGGCGAGGACCGGGCACGGCGCTTCGAGCAGGATGCGCTGCGCGCCCGAACCGAGGATGAGCTTGCCGACCGGGCTGCGTCGTCGTAGCCCGATGACGATGAGCTCGCCGTCGGACTCCGTCGCGGCACGCACCAGGTCATCGGCGAGGTCCCCGCCCCCGGCCACGACACGGTGCTCGACCCCCGACTCCGCGAGGCGTGACCGCAGCGCCTCCAGCTCCTCGGCCGGCGACCGGTCGGACGCCACGACGACGAGGCCTGCCTGGCGCTGCCGGGCCTCCGACACGGCGGCGACGAGCGCCTCCTTGCCCTCGGCGGTGCTCAGGTGTCCCACGACGATCGCCATGGTGGAACGCTACCGGACGGTGCGCCGACGACGCGCCCGGCGTCGGACGCGCGCACCCAGCCCGGCGGGAGCGCCGCCACCACCACGTTCTGGACCAGGTGCGCCAGCCGGTAGGTGTCGTCGACGGCCAGCGCCTCGCCCACCCGGTAGGACGCCCGGGGACCGTCCCCCTGCCACCAGGCGAGGAACGCCAGCAGCGTGAGCGCCGGGGCGTGCAGCCGGCGCGGGGCGTGCGCCACGACCTGCTCCAGCACCACCCTGGCGCGGTCCGCCTGCGCGGGATCGGGCACCACGGCCACGTCGGGATCGACGACCTGGGCCAGGGCACGGGCGGTCGCCTCGTCGGCCGCCTCGGACGCGGCACCGCGGACCGTGGCCCGCGCCGCGTCCTCGGCGTCGGGGACCAGCGTCAGGAGTGCCGCGTCACGCACCCGGCGGTCCGCGAGCGCCGCGGCCACCCGGCCCAGCAGGGGCGGGCGCACCACGCTGCTCTCCGCGGGCCGGCGCGCGGTGGCCCCGGTCCCGGCGCGGCGCGTCGCCTCGATCCAAGAGGACAGCGCGCCCTCCCGCCAGTCGCGCCGCGAGGCCTCGTCCGGCGCGCCGTGCAGGGCCCGCTCGCTGCGGCGGGCCGCTCGACCGGTCAGGGCCCGCGCGTCGTCGGGCGCCCGCGGGATGCGGAAGGCCTCCTCCCGTGATGCGGCGACCTGCTGCCCGGAGAGCACCGAGGCCGCGGCGACCGTCCCGTGGTCCAGCGCGGAGATCGGGTGGCCGCCCGGCGGGCAGCAGGTCGGGTCCTCGCAGCCGAGCCCTCGGTACCCGTCGGGGGTCACGACCCAGGCGTCCAGTGCGACGAGCGGGCCGACGGCCGCCCGGACGGCGTCGAGGGCGGCGTCGGCCCGTGCCGGCTCGCCGGCCGTGTAGAGCACGAGCGCGCAGTAGACCGGGCGCGACTCCGCGAGCGCCCGGGCGAGAGGCTCGAGCCCCTCGGCCGCCCCGGGTCCACGCAGGTCCTCCAGGTCGACGCGGGCGACGAGCCCGAGCCTGTCGTCCGCCGTCGCGCACGCGAGCACGACGGACTCGCTGGGACGGAACCCCAGCTGGTACGGGATGGCGGCCAGCACGTCGTGGGCCGTGCACAGCGGGACGGTCAGGGGATCGGTGTCGAAGATCGAGGTCATGGCCCGATGCAAGCCGCCGGTCGGCAGAGCGCCCAGCGGCAGCGCCGAGGCCTGGGGACCGAGGGTGGCGCCGCGGGCCTGGGGGCGGTCGCCCACTACGGTGTTCCCGTGCCCACGACCCGACGCCGCCGCGTCCCGCGAGTCGGCCGCGCCGTCTGCGCGGCCGTCGTCGCCACGGGCCTGACGGCCTGCGGGCTGCTGCCCTCCGCGGGCCAGGAGACGCCGGGCGGGTCGGCACCCGCCGCCGGCTCCGGTCCGACGTCGTCCCCTGCCGACGACGCCCCGTCCGTCCTGCCCTCCTTCGACCCGTCATCGGCCGTGGCGCAGTACGCCACGGGGTTCCCGGTGGACCTGCTGCGTGCACCCGACGGAGCCACGGTGCTGGCCAGCTCGGCGACCCCGGCGCAGGGACCGCTCGTCGACTTCTCCCTCAACCTGGCGACGACGGCCAGCACCCAGGAGGTCGTCGACGACTACGCGACCCGGCTGGACGGCAAGGGCTTCGCCGAGTCCGAGTCCGTGGACGTCTCGGGGCTGGACGCCCAGACCGCCTTCAGCCGCACCCGGCCCGGCAAGAACCCGCACGTGGAGACCGTCATCATCGGCGTGCTCGACGACGGCGACCGCCGCCTCGTCTCCCTGTCCGGCACCGTGCGGGCCCCGGACGACTGAACCGGTCCCCCGGGCGGCTCCCGACACCCTAGGCTGGCGGCATGCCCACAGCCGCCGCCCTGGTCGATCTCGAGAACCTCCGCGACGACGTGGATGCCGCGCTGCTGCGGCACCGCGAGCGCCTGGCCGCGGAGGTGGCCGCCACCGGTCCGGGCACGACGGCGCTGACCGACCAGCTCGGCCGTCTGCTCGACGGCGGCAAGCGGCTGCGTGCCGCCTTCTGCTACTGGTCCTTCCGCGCGCACGGCGGCCCCGCCGCCGGACCGGCCCGCGACGCCGTCGTCCGCGTCGGGGCGGCGCTGGAGCTGTTCCAGGCTGCCGCGCTGCTGCACGACGACGTGATGGACGCCTCCGACACCCGCCGCGGCCGACCGACCGCCCACCGCGTCTTCGAGGCCCGGCACGCCGAGGCGGGCTGGTCCGGGGACCCGGCGCGGTTCGGCACGGCGGCGGCCGTCCTGCTGGGTGATCTCGCGCTGGTCGCCTGCCACCGTGAGGCCGCCGCGGCCCTCGACACGTTCGAGGCGCCCGTCGCCCGCGCCGCACGAGACCTGTTCGACGCGATGACCAGCGAGGTCGTCGTCGGTCAGTACCTGGACGTGCTGGTCCAGGCAGAGCCCTGGGGGCTCGACCCGGCCGCGGACGAGGACCGGGCCCGCACGGTGCTGCGCGCCAAGTCGGCCCGCTACTCGGTGGAGCGTCCGCTGGCGCTGGGCGCCGTGCTCGCGGGCGCCGACGAGGCGGCGGTCGAGGCCGTCAGCGCCGTCGGCATGCCCCTGGGCGAGGCCTTCCAGCTGCGCGACGACATCCTGGGCGTCTACGGCGACCCGCAGGTGACCGGCAAGCCGGCGGGCGACGACCTGCGCGAGGGCAAGCGGACCGTCCTCATCGCGCGCACCCTCGCCGGGGCCGACGACGCCGCGCACCGGCTCGTCGTCGACCGGCTGGGCGACCCGGACCTCACCGAGGGGGACGTCGACGCGCTGCGCACCGCCGTCGCCGACACCGGGGCGTTGTCGGGGGTCGAGACGCTCATCGACTCGCTCGCCTCGACGGCTCTGGACGCGCTGCGCGGGTCCGACCTGGACCCGACGGGGCGTGACGTCCTGACCGACCTGGCTCTCGCCGCGGTCGACCGCGCCGCCTGACCTCAGGCCAGCGTCTGCGCCGCGCGGCGGACCGGTGCCCGCCGCCCGGACCGCAACGCCTCGATGGGCGTCGTGCCCAGGGACTCCTCCGGGCTGAACAGCCACTCCAGCGCCTCGGCGTCCGAGAAGCCGGCGTCGCCGAGCATGATCACGGTGCCACGCACGGTCTCCAGCACGTGGGGCGCGGCGCCGGGCTCGACGACCACGAACGCCGCCGGGACCTGGAACGTGGTCCGTTCCCCCCGCTTGACGCCGATCAGGTGCCGCGTGGACACGAGCCCGCGGACCTTGGACACCTCGGTCCCCAGCGCCTCGGCCACGTCGGGCAGGGTCATCCAGTCGCCCACCAGGTCGTCCAGGGGCTGGTCATCGCGTGCGTCGCTCACGGCCTCAGCCTAGCCCGCCGCGCCTGCGCGCCGAGCGTCGGCGGCCGAAATACACTCTCCCCGTGGCCACCACGACGACCGATCCGCTGCTCGGCCGCCTGGTCGACGGGCGGTACGAGATCGTCGCGCGCGTCGCCCGCGGCGGCATGGCGACGGTGTACCGGGCGCGCGACCGGCGCCTCGGCCGGGACGTCGCCGTCAAGGTGATGCACCCGCACCTGGCCGAGGGGGTCGACGGCGCCCGGTTCGTCTCGCGGTTCCGGCGGGAGGCGCGGGCCTCCGCGCGGCTCTCCCATCCCGGTGTGGTGGCCGTCTTCGACCAGGGCGTCGACGGCGACACCAGCTACCTGACGATGGAGTTCGTGCCCGGCACGAACCTGCGCGCCGAGCTGCACGACGGCCCGCTGACGGTGCGCCGGGCGCTCGACGTCGCCGCCCAGGTGCTGGCCGCGCTGTCCGCAGCGCACCGGGTCGGCCTCGTGCACCGCGACGTCAAGCCCGAGAACGTGCTCATCGCCTCGGACGGTCACGTGAAGGTGGCCGACTTCGGTCTGGCCCGTGCCGTCACCGAGGTCACCACGACCACCACCGGCACCATCCTGGGCACGGTCGCCTACCTCGCTCCGGAGGTCATCACGACGGGCGGCTGCACGCCGGCCACCGACGTCTACGCCGTCGGCGTCCTGCTGCACGAGATGCTCACCGGTGCCCTGCCCTATCCCGGCGAACCACCCATCCAGGTCGCCTTCCACCACGTCCACGAGGACCTGCCCGCACCGTCGGAGCGCGTCGACTGGCTCCCCGCCCAGGTCGATGCGCTGGTCGCGCTGTTCACGGCCCGCAACCCGGCCGGGCGCCCGCCGCAGGCCGGGGCGGCGCTCGTGGCCGTCCGTGCGCTGCGCTCCGCCCTGGACGACGCGGTCCTCGACCGGTCGGCGGACCGGCCGACGGAGCCGGCGCGCGACGACGAGCACGACGAGGCGCTCGGCTCCCCCGACGGCCCCGGGTCGGCGGCGGGCTCCGCCGACCCCACCGGCTCCGCGGACGCGATGGACGAGATCCCGGCGGCCTTCTTCGACGAGGTCTCGCCGCCCGGCATGCCGACAGAACATCTGGTGGACGAACCGACCGCCGCGCTCGACCCGCCCGGATCCCCCACGCCCTCGCGTCGCCGCCGGTGGGTGGCGGCGGTGGCCGTCCTCGTGCTCCTCCTCGCCGGCGGGGCCGCCGGGACCTGGTGGTGGAACGCGGACGGCCCCGGCGCCTGGACCACCGTCCCGGGCGGGATCACCGGCGCCCCGCTGGACGACGCCGAGGACCGGCTGCAGGTCGCCGGCCTCGACGTCACCACCAGGGAGACGCACGACGACGACGTCCCTGCCGGGGACGTGGTGTCCAGCGACCCCGGTGCGGGCGAGTCCGTCCGCCGGGACGGCACCGTCGAGCTCGTCGTCTCCCTCGGCGTGCTCATGCTCGACGTGCCGGACGACCTCGTCGGCTCACCGCGCAAGGACGCGACCAGCGCGCTCGCCGACGCGGGTTTCGACGTGCCCGACCCGCGGACCGCGTACGACGACACCGCACCCCGTGGCCAGGTGCTCGCGGTCTCCGTGCCCGAGGGGTCCAGCCAGCCGCACGACACCGCGGTGCGGCTCACCGTCTCGGACGGGCCGGCGCCGGTCCGGGTCCCGCAGGTCGTGGGCGCCGACAGGAGCCAGGCCGAGAGCGACCTCGGCGGCGTGGGGCTCGAGGTGGAGTACGCCGACCCGGAGCACTCGACCGACGTCGCCGAGGGGAACGTGCTGCGTCAGGACCCGGAGCAGGGCACCCAGGCCCACCGCACCGACACCGTCACGCTGACGCTGTCCTCCGGCCCGCCGTCGGCGAAGGTGCCCGACGTCGTCGGCATGTCCTCGCAGGAGGCCACCGACGCCCTGACCGAGGCCGGGTTCGAGGTCGACGTGAACCGCTACCTGGGCGGGCTGCTCGACACGGTCCGGTTCCAGGACGTCGACGGCAAGGCACCGGTCGGGTCGACGGTCACGCTCACCGTCTGGTGAGCATCTCGGCCACCTGGAAGGCCGTCTCCAACGACTGCTGGTGGTTGAGCCGCGGGTCCACGAGCGTCTCGTAGCGTTCGGCCAGGTCGGCGTCGGAGATCTCCTCGCTGCCGCCGAGCACCTCGGTCACGTCGTCGCCGGTGAGCTCCATGTGCAGCCCGCCGGGCACGGTCCCGAGCTCGCGGTGCACCTCGAAGAACCCGGTGACCTCGTCCAGGACGTCGCTGAAGCGCCGGGTCTTGAACCCGGACTCCGAGGTGATGGTGTTGCCGTGCATGGGGTCGGTGACCCAGGTGACGACCGCACCGGCGTCCGTGACCTTCTCCACGACGTCGGGCAGCACGTCGCGCACCCGACCGGCGCCCATGCGGGTGATGAACGTCAGCCGTCCGGCACGGTTCTCGGGGTTGAGCCGCGCGGCCAGCGCGATCGCGTCGTCGGGGCTCGTGGTGGGGCCCAGCTTGACCCCGATGGGGTTGGCCACGCGGGACAGGAACTCCACGTGCGCGCCGTCGAGCTGCCGGGTGCGTTCACCGATCCACAGAAAGTGGGCGCTGGCGGCGTACGGGGCGCCGGTGCGCGCGTCGATCCGGGTCAGCGCGCGCTCGTAGTCGAGGATGAGCGCCTCGTGGCTGAGGAAGAACTCCACGGTGCGCAGCGCGTCGAAGTCGGCACCACACGCGTCCATGAACCGGATCGCCCGGTCGATCTCCGTGGCGGTGCGCTCGTAGCGGGCGTAGGCCGGGTTCTGCATGAACCCGCGGTTCCACTCGTGCACCCGTCGCAGGTCGGCATAGCCGCCCTGCGTGAAGCCGCGCACCACGTTCGCCGTCGCGGCGGAGATCCGGTACGCCTGCTCCAGACGCCGCGGGTCCGGGATGCGCGACTCCGGGGTGAAGGCGTGCCCGTTGACCATGTCGCCGCGGTAGCACGGCAGCGTCACCCCGTCACGCGTCTCCTCGTTCGACGAGCGCGGCTTCGCGTACTGTCCGGCGAGGCGACCCATCTTGACCACGGGCGTGCTCGCACCGTGGGTGAGGACGACGGCCATCTGCAGGATGGTGCGGACCTTGTTGCGGATCCGCGTCGCGTTCGCGTCGGCGAACGTCTCTGCGCAGTCGCCGCCCTGCAGGAGGAACGCCTCGCCGCGACCGGCCGCGGCGAGGCGTTCGGTGAGCGTGTCCGCCTCGGCGGGCACCACGAGCGGCGCGGCGACCGAGAGCCGCTGCGCGACCTCGGCAAGATCGTCGGTGTCCGGCCAGACCGGCTGCTGACGCGCCTCGAGACCGCGGAACCGGTCCAGCCCGTCCGGATCGGTGCCCGGCGCGACGGTGTCGACCGCGCTGCTCACGGTGCCCCTCGCCTCAGTGCTCGGCGGGCTCGGCCGGGACCAGCGACTGACCGATACCGGCCAGGAGCTCGCCGAACCACTCGGTGTGCACGTCGAACGCCTTGCCGCCGGCGATGCGCGGGAACGCGATCGCCTTGAGCCTGTCCTCGTCCTCCTCGTCGTGACCGATGACGCCGGGCTCCCCGCGCAGGGCGCACTCGACGGCGAGGTCGGTCATGGACTTGATGAGGCGCAGGTCCTCGGCGTTCGCGGCCGCGGCGCGCGAGTAGTAGCCGGACTTCTGGACCATGACCTTCTCGGCGCCGAGCTTCTCGGCGAACTGCTGCGCGAACCACTGGCCCGGGTTGATCGTGTCGAGCTTGACGTGACCGAACGGGTCGCGCTGGACCTCCTCGCCGGCGGCCTCGAGCTGCGCGACGATCTCGTGCATGCCCGCGCCCTCGGACAGGAAGATGTTGACGTTGCCCTGCGCGTCCATGATCGCCTTGAGCCGCTCGGCCTCACCGTCGATGTCGATGGCGAGCTCGGGCAGGAAGACGGCGTGCACGTCCCAGCGCTCCCGGGTGAGGCCCAGGGCGGGGGCGAACTCCTGGGCGTCGAGCCACCGGCGGTACTCCTTGGCCGCCGCGGCGGTCAGCCAGCCGCAGTGGCGCCCCATGACCTCGTGCACGATGAGCATGCGCGGGCCGGAGCGGTGCTCGCCGATGACGTTCGCGGCGAACCCGGCGGCCTCCTCGGCCGCGGTCCACGCGCCGAGCGACTGCTTGATCGGCACCACGTCGTTGTCGATGGTCTTGGGCAGGCCGACGACCGTGAGCTCGTAGTCGTTCTCGTGCAGGTAGGCGGCGAGGTCCGCGGCGGTGGTGTTGGTGTCGTCGCCGCCGATGGTGTGCAGCACGTCCACGCCGTCGGCCTTGAGCTGCTCCGCGGCGACGTGCAGCGGGTCCTGGCCCTCGGCCACGAGGCCCCGCTTGACGCAGTCGGCGGCGTTGGTGAGCTTGACGCGCGAGTTGCCGATGGGCGAGCCGCCGAAGCGGTGCAGGATGCCGGCCTGGCGACGCGCCTCGGCACCGATCTCGATCTTCGTCCCGGTCAGCAAGCCGTGGTAGCCGTACTGGTAGGCGATGATCTCGATCGACGGGTCGAGCTCGGTGTAGCGCTCGATGAGGCCTCCGACCGCGGAGGACAGGCACGGTGCGAAACCACCGGCGGTCAGCAGGGCCACACGACGGACCGACATGAGGGGCTACCTCTCGTTGGGGGGATGAACGGTGCCTCCCATCCTAGGAGGCACCGCGGCGCCACGGGACGGCGTCTCAGTGCTCGGGTCGCTCGGGCGGCTCGGGCGCGGCGGGGGCACTCGCCTGGCCGCGGTCCGACGACGGCGAGCCGGGGGCCGCGTCGACGGGGATGCCCTGGGCGATCCGTGCCTTGGCCGTGGCCGCGTACACGTCGACGTACTCCTGCTCGCTGAGGCGCAGGATCGCGTACATGATCTCGTCGGTCACCGCCCGCAGCACGAAGCGGTCGGACTCCATGCCCCGGTAGCGCGAGAAGTCCAGGGGCTCGCCCAGCACGACGCCGATGGGCATCGGCTTGGGCACGGCACGTCCCAGCGGCTGCGCGACGTCGGTGCCGACCATCGCGACCGGCACCACGGGTGCCCCGGACTCCAGCGCCAGACGGGCCACGCCCGTCTTGCCCCGGTACAGCCGGCCGTCGGGGCTCCGGGTGCCCTCGGGGTAGATCCCGAACAGGTCACCCTCCGACAGGACCCGCAGGCCGGTGCGCAGCGCGGCCTCGCTGGCCTTGCCGCCGGACCGGTCCACGGGGATCGTCCCGACGCCGCGCATGAACCCGGCCACCAGCCGGCCGCGGAGCCCGCGCCCCGTGAAGTAGTCGGACTTGCCGAGGAACTTCACCTGGCGGTCCAGGACGAGGGGCAGCACGAACGAGTCGATGACCGCGAGGTGGTTGCTCGCCAGGATCGCGCCGCCATCGCTGGGCACGTTCTCGACGCCCTTGGTCCAGGGCCGGAAGGCGAGCCGGAGCCAGGGCCCGGCCAGCAGGTGCTTCATCACCCAGTAGAACAACGGTCCTCCTCGCGGCGTCGCGGACGACAATAGAGTGTTCCCATGGCCTCACCGAACCGGGACGCTGATCCTGACGACCTGCCGGACGCCGACGTCGATGCCCGCTGGTCCGACATCGTCGCACGTCTGGGCGACGTCGAGGAGGCCGGGCGTGCGGCCCCGGACGCCATGACGACGACGGACCCGGAGCGGGACGCCGTCGCACCGCGGTCGCAGCGGGACCTGCCGCAGCCCTCGGGTCCGCGCGACTGGCCCACGACTCCGGAGGTGGAGGCGCTCGAGGAGGCCGGGTCCCACTTCGTCCCGCCCGAGCCCGAGCCGGTGGCCCACCGGGACCCGATGCTCACGCTGGCCTGGACCGTGGCCGTGGCGATGCCCGTGCTGGCCGTGCTGTGGGTCGTCGTGCGGGCGGCCCTGCCGGGGCTGTCGGTGCCGGGATGGCTGGGACCGGCGTGCGGCGGCGCGTTCGTGGCGGCGCTGGCCGTCCTCGTCTGGCGGATGCCGCACCGCCGTGACCCGGAGGACCACGACCCCGGCGCCGTCGTGTGACGGGCGGGGCGCTCGGCCGACACCGGACGGCAGCCGCCCGGGACGGCCCGCCTCGTGCCGGCCGCCGGTGCGTCGTGCGCCGTCACCGGGCGGGGCCTCAGCGACGGGCGAGGTCCGCGGCGCCCACGATCCCCGCCTCGTTGCCCTGCTGGGCGAGCTCGATCTGCGCGACGGGTCGGTGCCCCAGCGCCGAGAGCTGCGCCTCGTAGGCTTTACGCACCGGCTGCAGCAGCAGGTCCCCGGCGGCGCCGACGCCACCGCCGATGACGAAGAGCTCGGGGTCCAGCAGCGCCGCCACCGACGCCGCTCCCTCCCCGATCCACCGGCCCAGCGTGGCCAGCAGCTCGACCGCCAGGGCGTCGCCCTCCTGGGCGGCCCGGGTCACGTCCGGACCGGTGATGGCCTCACCGTCGCCGCCGGCGAGCTCGACGAGCCGGACCGCGCGGTCCGGCGTCGCGATCGCGGCCTGCCGCGCGTCCCGGACCAGCGCCGAGCCGGAGGCGTACTGCTCCCAGCAGCCCTCGTGCCCGCAGCCGCAGTAGTGGCCGCCGGGGACCACCCGCATGTGCCCGACCTCGGCAGCGACGCCCCACTTGCCGCGCACCAGCTCACGGTCCACGACGACGGCGCCGCCGAGGCCGGTCCCCACCGTCAGCATGATCATGTCGGTCGCGGCCTGCGCGGCGCCGAACCGGAACTCGGCCCACCCGGCCGCGTTGGCGTCGTTCTCGACGACGACGGGGACGTCGAGGTCGACGAGCCCGCTCACGCGCTCGGCGAGCGGGTACTCCCGCCAGGCGATGTTCGGGGCGAAGAGCACCGAGGTGCGGTCCGGGCTCACGAACCCTGCGGCCGCCAGGCCGATGGCGCCGACCTCGTGCTCGGCGGCGAGCTCGGTGCACGCGTCGGCGATCGCGCGGTCGATGCTGGCGACGTCGTCGGGAGCGGTGTCGCGTCGGACCTTGGCCAGGATGTGGCCGGACTCGTCCACGACGCCGACGGCGATCTTCGTACCGCCGATGTCGACTCCGATGGCGTGCATGCGTCAGACCTCACGATCGCTCTCCGGGGGACGTCGAGCGGACCGGTCCGCCGCACCGACGACATGTGGGCGCGCGAGCGCACCGCAGGACAGCCTACCGACCTTCACGACCTGCGCACGCATCGTCCACCGGGCGGTGCTCGCTGGTCCGTGGCAGGCATGCGACCGGGTATCGTGACGCCCACCGACGAGCCCTGCCACTGGAGTCAGCATGGACGAGATCACCACCCCGCAGCTCGTGGAGCTGCCCGCCACGTCGAACCTCAACGACCTCCTCGCCGCCCGCGTGGACAAGGACCCCGGCGCGACCATCATGGAGCACGTCGTGGACGGCGCCTGGACGCCGGTCAGCGGCCGGGAGTTCGACGCACAGGTGGTGGCCGTGGCCAAGGGGCTCGTGGCCCGGGGCGTCCAGCCCGGGGACCCGGTCGGCATCATGTCGCACACCCGCTTCGAGTGGACCCTGCTCGACTTCGCCGCCTGGGCCGCGGGTGCCGTGCCGGTGCCGATCTACGAGACCTCCTCCCCCGAGCAGGTCGAGTGGATCGTCACGGACGCCCAGGTCACCCTCGTCGTCGCGGAGAACGCCGAGCTCGCCGCGATCGTCTCGGAGGTGGCCCGCACGGCGCCGTCCCTGCAGACGGTGCTCACCCTCGACGACGGCGCGATCGCGGACCTCACCGCCGCCGGCGCCGAGGTGGACGACTCCGAGATCGAGCGTCGCCGTCACCTCGCGGGGCTCGACGACGTCGCCACGATCATCTACACGTCGGGCACCACCGGACGGCCCAAGGGCGCGGAGCTGACCCACGGCAACTTCGCCTCGCTGGCGACCAACGCCGTCGCCGCCGTCCCCGAGGTGTTCGCCGCGGGTGGGCGCACGCTGCTCTTCCTGCCGCTCGCGCACGTCTTCGCCCGCTTCATCGAGGTGCTCGCCGTCGCCGGCGGCAGCGTGCTCGGCCACTGGGCGGAGGTCAAGACGGTCACCGAGGGTCTGGGGGCCTTCAAGCCGACCTTCGTGCTCGCCGTGCCGCGCGTGTTCGAGAAGGTCTACAACTCGGCCGAGCAGAAGGCCGCCGCCGGGGGCAAGCTGCGGATCTTCCAGTGGGCGGCCGCGACGGCCATCGCCTGGTCCCGCGCCCAGGACACCGGCGGCGCGTCCCTCTGGCTGACCGTCCAGCACCAGGTGGCCCGCCGGCTGGTCTACACCAAGCTCCTCGCGGCCCTCGGGGGCGACGCGCGATACGCAGTCTCAGGCGGCGGCCCGCTCGGCGAGCGGCTGGGGCACTTCTTCCGCGGGATCGGGCTGACCATCCTCGAGGGGTACGGCCTGACCGAGACGACGGCGCCGACCAGCGTCAACCGCCCGGCCTCGAACCGCATCGGCACGGTCGGCACCCAGCTGCCGGGCTGCGGCGTGAAGATCGCCGAGGACGGCGAGATCCTGCTGCGCGGCGTGCACGTCTTCCGCGGGTATCGCGGCAACGCGGAGGCGACGGCGGAGGCGTTCGACGGCGAGTGGTTCCGCACCGGGGATCTCGGCACGCTCGACGACGACGGCTACCTGTCGATCACCGGGCGCAAGAAGGAGATCATCGTGACCGCCGGCGGCAAGAACGTCGCGCCGGCGATGCTCGAGGACCGCATCCGCGCCCACGCCCTGGTGAGCCAGTGCGTCGTCGTGGGTGACAACCGTCCGTTCATCGGCGCGCTCATCTCCCTCGACCCCGAGGGTCTGCCGGGCTGGTGCTCGATGCACGACAAGCCCGAGCTGACCGTGGAGCAGGCGGCGTCCGACCCCGACGTCCTCGCCGCCCTCGACGCCGCCGTGACGCGGGCGAACGACGCCGTCTCGCGCGCCGAGTCGATCCGGAAGTTCTCCCTGCTGCCGGAGGACCTCACGGTCGAGAACGGCTACCTCACGCCGTCGCTGAAGGTGAAGCGGTCGTTGGTGCTCGCCGACTACGGCGAGGAGATCGACGCGCTGTACGTCGACACGCGGGAGCAGTCCCCCGCCTGATCGCTGTCGGTGGCGGGGGCTACGGTCCCCGCCATGGCGATCGCACCAGCACCGGAGCACGTCGGCCGGGCCGTCCAACCGTCGTTCGCGGACCTCGGCACCTCGCTGCGCGACGTCACGTTCGTGGTGGTCGACCTCGAGACCACCGGCTCGAGGGCGAGCGACGCGGGCATCACGGAGATCGGCGCCGTCAAGGTCCGCGGTGGTGAGGTGCTCGGCGAGTTCCAGTCGTTGGTCGACCCGGGGCGCCCCGTCCCGGCGTTCGTCGCCCGTCTCACGGGCATCACGACGGCGATGGTCGCCACCGCCCCCGGCATCGAGCTGGTCCTGCCCAGCTTCCTGGAGTTCGCCCGGGACACCGTGCTGGTCGCGCACAACGCCCCGTTCGACGTCGGGTTCCTGCGGGCGGCCTGCGAGTCCCTCGACTACGACTGGCCCGGTTTCGCCGTCGTCGACACCCTGCCCCTGGCCCGCCGCGTGGTCACCCGCGACGAGGCACGCAACCACAAGCTGGCCACCCTGGCCGCGCTGTTCCGCGCCACGACGTCTCCCGAGCACCGGGCCCTGGCCGACGCCCGGGCCACGGTGGACGTGCTCCACGGCCTGCTCGAACGTCTCGCCCCGCTCGGTGTCACGCACCTGGAGGACCTGGCCACGGCGGCGGACCCGGTGCCGGCCGACGTGCGGCGCAAGGCTCCCCTGGCCGACGCCCTGCCCCAGGCGCCCGGCGTCTATATGTTCCGCGGTCCGGAGGACGAGGTGCTCTACGTCGGCACGTCGACCAACATCCGTAAGCGGGTGCGGTCGTACTTCACCGCGGCCGAGAAGCGCCGGCGCATCACCGAGATGGTCCGGATCGCCCACGTCGTGACCCCGGTGGTCTGCTCGACACCGCTGGAGGCCCAGGTACGCGAGCTGCGCCTGATCGCCGAGCACTCCCCCCGCTACAACCGCCGGTCCAAGCATCCGGAGCGGCAGAGCTGGGTGCGTCTTACCGACGAGCCCTACCCGCGGCTCTCCGTGGTCTCCGAGGTGCGCGGCGACGTCCCGCACATCGGCCCGTTCGGTTCCCGCCGCACGGCCCAGGACGCCGTCGCCGCACTCCACGACGCCCTGCCGCTGCGTCAGTGCACCCAGCGGCTGCCGGTGGTGCCGACGGCGCCGCGCAGCCCGTGCGCGCTGGCCGGGCTGGGGCGGTGCTCCGCACCGTGCACCGCGACCGACGGACCCGACGCGCAGTACGCCGACGTGGCGTCCGCCGCGACGGACGCGCTCACCGGCGACCCGTCCGGCGTCGTCGGCGCCCTGGCCGCTCGGGTGGCCCGCCTGGCCGCCCAGGAGCGCTACGAGGAGGCGGGGCAGGTCACCGCGCGGCTGCGGGCTTTCGTCCGGGCCGCCGCCCGTGCGCAGCGCCTGGACCCCCTCAGCCGGTGCGCCGAGCTGGTGGCCGCACGCCGGACGACGTCGGGCGGCTGGGAGATCGTCGTCGTCCGCCACGCACGGCTGGCGGCGACGGCGGTCGCCGGACCCGACGACGACCCGCTGGCCGCGGTCGAGGCGCTGCGGGCCACGGCAGAGGACGTGCCGCCACCCGCTCCCCCGGCCCCGGCGTGCCACCCGGAGGAGGCGGCGCTGGTCCTCGACTGGCTGGAGCAGCCCGGCGTCCGCCTCGTGCACGCCTCGCACCCGTGGACCTGCCCGGTGCGGTCCGCCGTGGCCCACGCCGACCTGGACGACGTCGCCGCGAGCGTCTCGTCGGCGATCTCGGGCGCGGCGGAGCACGGCGCCGATACGATGGCGCCATGCTGACCTCGATCGTGCTCATCGACACCGCTGCCGACCGCATCCCGGAGGTCGCCGCGCAGATCACGGACCTGCGCGGGGTCAGCGAGGTCTACTCCGTGACGGGCAAGGCGGACCTGGTGGCGATGGTCAGGGTGCGCCGGCACGAGGACCTCGCCGAGGTGATCGCCGACGGGATCAGCAAGGTGCCCGGTGTTCTGCGCACGGAGACCCTCATCGCGTTCCGCACGTACTCCGCCGTCGATCTCGAGCAGGCGTTCGCCCTCGGTCTCGACGACTGACGGTCCGGTCCGCCGCCGGGCTCACGCCTGCGTCGCGGCGACCCAGCGCTCCAGGACGTCCGCGGCGGCGCCGTCGTCGACGCTGCGCGCCGCGTGGCCGAGGCCGGCTCCGAGCCGGTCCACGAGCGTCCCCTCGGCCGTGCCCGGCAGCGTGCCGTCGGCCACGAGCGCCGCGGCCGCGTTGAGGAGCACCGTCTCGCGCACCGGCCCACGCTCGGCCCCGGAGATCACGTCCCGGGCCACCTGGGCGTTGTGGGCGGCATCGCCGCCACGCAGCTCGTCGATCCCGGTGCGGCGCAGCCCCAGGTCGTGCGCCGCGTCGAAGCGCTCCTGGACGACCTCGCCGCCACGCACCTCCCACACCGTGGTCGGTCCGGTCGCGGCGAGCTCGTCGAGGCCGTCGTCACCACGGAAGACCAGCGCCCGGGTACCCCGCGCCGCGAACACCCCCGCCATCAGGGGGGCCATGCGGGCGTCCGCGCAACCGACGGCCGTCGCGCCCGGCTGGGCGGGGTTCGTCAACGGTCCCAGGAAGTTGAACGCCGTGGCGATCCCGAGGTCCCGCCGGGCGACGCCGGCGTGCCGCATGGACGGGTGGAACAGACCGGCGAAGCAGAACGTGATACCCACCTGCCCGGCGATCTCGGCGACGCGCTCGGCCGGCTGGTCCAGCCGTACGCCCAGGGCCTCCAGGACGTCCGCCGACCCCGACGACGACGACGCCGCACGGTTGCCGTGCTTGACGACGCGCAGCCCCGCACCGGCCACGACGACGGCGGCCATGGTCGAGATGTTGACGGTGTGGTGCCGGTCCCCGCCGGTGCCCACCAGGTCCACGGTGGGGCCCGGGACCTCGATGCGGGTGGCGTGGGCCAGCATGGCGTCGGCCAGACCGGTCAGCTCGGCCGCCGTCTCGCCCTTGGCCCGCAGCCCCACGAGGAACCCTGCGAGCCGGGTGGGCGGGACCTCCCCGGACATCACCTGGTCCATCGCCCACGAGGTCTCGTCCGCGGTCAGGTCGTGCCCGGCGACGAGCTCGGAGAGCACGCCGGGCCAGGTGGGAGCGGTCGGGGCGTCGATGGGCACGGCGATCCTCTTCGTGGTCTGTCTGGCCCCCGCGGTCAGACGACCTGCGGCAGCGCGTCGGCGATCGCGCTCTGCAGCGCGAGGGGGTCGAACGGTCGGGGGACGACCGCGTCGGCCAGCGACCATGATGCCAGCCATGCGTCGTCGGCCCGGCCGGTCAGGACGAGCACCGGCGGGCAGTCGTACACCTCGTTCTTGAGCTGGCGGCACAGTCCCATCCCACCGACCTTGTCCGCCTCGCCGTCGAGGACGAGCAGGTCGAACCGGCCCGTGGGCACCGCCGCGGTGACGGCCGGCGCGGTCGCGGCCTCGGTCCAGGCGATCGTCGGCGCGTCGGCGCCCAGGCGGGGTCCGACGGCGAGCCGCACCTGCTCGCGCACGGTGCGGTCGTCGCTGTACAGCAGCACACGGGGGCCGGTCGTCATCGAGCATCCCTTCGCAGACGTTTGCTGGCATCGTGGCACACCCGCGTCACCTCGGTCAGCCCGTCGACGTGGTCTTTTCGTGGCAGTCTTGTCGGATCCGTCACGAACTGCGGCGTCTGTGGCGCGATTCTGCAGATTCGGTGGTCACGATCTCCACCAAGTACCCCCTTCGAGTCCTCGAACCCGCCGCACGTCGGCCATAATGGCTGACGTGTCGACCGCAACGGCTGCAGCCCCCCACGCCCACCAGCACGTGACCGTCAACCGACCGAACACCGTGTCGGTCGGGACGATCGTGTGGCTCGCGAGCGAGCTGATGTTCTTCGCGGGCCTGTTCGCCATGTACTTCACGGTCCGATCCGTGCTGCCGGAGCAGGAGTGGGCGGCCGAGGCCGACCACGTCTCCCTGGTGTTCCCGATCATCAACACGACCGTGCTGGTCCTGTCGTCGTTCACCTGCCAGGCCGGGGTGTTCGCCGCCGAGCGGTTCCAGCCGGTGCGCACCGGCACCATCCTGCAGGTCCGCCAGTGGGGCATGAACGAGTGGATGACCCTGACCTACCTCATGGGCGCCTTCTTCATCTCCGGCCAGATCTTCGAGTACGCCGAGCTCGTCGAGCACGGGCTGACCATCTCCTCCAGCGCGTACGGTTCGGTCTTCTACCTGGCCACCGGCTTCCACGGCCTGCACGTGGTCGGCGGCCTCATCGCCTTCCTGTTCCTGCTCGGCCGGTCCTTCCGTGCCAAGCGCTTCACGCACCACGAGGTCACCACGGGTCTCGTGGTGTCCTACTACTGGCACTTCGTCGACATCGTGTGGATCTTCCTCTTCCTGGTGATCTACGTCCTGAAGTGAGCCCCCCGGTCGGCGCGGACGCCGGCCTCCTGCCCCTGCACCACACCATCCGCGAGACGAGGACATTTCCGTGAAGGCACTCGCCGCCCGCCGGCACCACCGGGCCGCCCCGGTCGTGCTGATGCTGCTGGCGCTGCTGGTCACGGGCGGCGTGTACGCCGTCCTGGCCCCGAGTCCGGCCACCGCCGACACCGCCAGCACAGCGAACGACGTACAGGAGGGCGAGCGGCTCTTCCAGGCCAACTGCGCCACGTGCCATGGCATGAACGCCGAGGGCACGTCGGAGGCGCCGTCCCTGGTGGGCGTCGGCGCCGCCGCGGTCGACTTCCAGGTCTCCACCGGCCGCATGCCGATGCAGGCGAACGGCCCGCAGGCCGCGCAGAAGCCGCGCCAGATGGACGAGGAGCAGACCGCCCAGCTCGCGGCCTACGTCGCCTCGCTCGGTGCCGGCCCGGCGATCCCCACCGACGAGCAGGTCGACGCCGAGCTCGGTGACGCCTCGTCCGGCGCGCTGCTGTTCCGCACGAACTGCGCGATGTGCCACAACGCCGTCGGTGCCGGCGGTGCGCTCTCGGAGGGCAAGTGGGCCCCGCCGCTGGACCAGGTCTCCGAGCGGAACATCTACCAGGCGATGCTGACCGGCCCGCAGTCGATGCCGGTCTTCAACGACGCCAACATCACCCCGGACGAGAAGCGCGACGTCATCGCCTACCTCGTCGAGCAGCGCGACGGTTCGGCCGGCGGCCTGACCCTCGGATCCCTCGGACCCGTCAGCGAAGGCCTGTGGGCATGGGTCGTCGGGCTCGGCCTGATGATCGGTGCTGCTGTGTGGATCGGAGCGAAGTCCTCGTGAGCGAGAACCAGAACCCCCAGCCCGGAAAGGACGTCACGACGTCCGGTGCCGCCGGGCACCCCGAGCGCTTCCCGGACCCGGGTGTCCCCGAGCACCGTCTGCGGCTGACCGACACGGACCCCGCGGCGAACAAGCGGACCGAACGGCTCATCGCCCTCATCTTCGGCATCTCGGCCGTCGGCGCCATCGCCTGCGTCATCGTGTACTTCGCCGTCCGCCCCGACGGCACGACGCAGGGCACCCGACTGTCGACGGTGCTGCTCGGCGTCACCATGGCGATCTCGCTGCTCGGCATCGGCATCGCCGCGATCCACTGGGCCAAGGCCCTCATGAGCGACCACGAGCACGTCGACGAGCGCCACACCCTGGCCAGCTCGCCCGAGGTCCGCGAGGTCGCCGTCCAGCACCTGACGGACGGCGTCGAGGACTCCGGCATCGCGCGTCGTGGCGTCCTCAAGGGCGCCGCGGTCTCCGCGCTCGCGCTCTTCCCGCTGACGTTCGCGGTGCCCCTGATCTCGAGCGTGGGCGGTGACTGGAACGTCTCGAAGTTTCGCCACACCATCTGGACGAGCGGCAAGCGCCTGGCGTACGACCCCACGGGCCGGCCCATCCGCGCGACCGACATGACGGTCGGCTCGGTGGCCCACGTGATCCCCGAGGAGTCCGAGGAGTACATGTCCTCGCACGAGTGGATCACCGAGAAGGCGAAGGCCGTCGTCCTGCTGGTGCGCCTCAACCCCGAGGACCTGAAGTCCGACCAGTCCCCGGCCGGCGAGACCTGGTCCTACGACGGAATCGTGGCATACTCGAAGATCTGTACCCACGTGGGCTGCCCGGTCGCCCTGTACGAGCAGCAGACCCACCACCTGCTGTGCCCGTGCCACCAGTCGACCTTTGACATGGCCGACGGCGCCAAGGTGGTCTTCGGCCCAGCAAACCGGCCCCTGCCGCAGCTGCCCATCACCGTCGACGACGAGGGATACCTGGTAGCCCAGGACGACTTCGCCGAACCGGTCGGACCGAGCTACTGGGAGCGACTGAAGTGAGCACCGAGACCACGGCGTCCAGCAACGACGCCCCCACCACGCGGGCCGGCAAGGCCGCGGACTACCTCGACCAGCGCACCAGCGTCGGGGTGGCCGTCAAGGAGTTCGCCCGCAAGGTCTTCCCCGACCACTGGTCGTTCATGCTCGGCGAGATGGCGCTCTTCTCCTTCGTCGTCCTGCTGCTGACCGGCGTCTTCCTGACGATGTTCTTCGACCCGTCGATGACGCTCGTCGAGTACCACAACGAGAACGGCCCGGCCACGATGCAGGGTCAGCTCATGTCGACGGCCTTCGCCTCCACGCTGGACCTCTCGTTCGACGTGCGCGGCGGCCTGCTCATGCGCCAGATCCACCACTGGGCCGCCCTGATCTTCATGGCGTCCATCGTGGTGCACATGATGCGCGTGTTCTTCACCGGTGCGTTCCGCAAGCCTCGTGAGATCAACTGGCTCGTCGGCACCGTGCTCCTCATCCTGGGTCTGGCCGCCGGCTTCTCCGGGTACTCGCTCCCGGACGACGTCCTGTCCGGCAACGGCCTGCGGATCACCGACGGTGTGATCAAGTCGCTCCCCGTGATCGGCTCGTACCTGTCGTACTTCGTCTTCGGCGGGGAGTTCCCGGGCGAGCACATCGTGCCGCGCCTCTTCACGGTGCACATCCTGCTCGTCCCCGCGCTGATCCTCGCCCTCATCGGCGTCCACCTGTTCCTCATGGTGCTGCACAAGCACACCCAGTACCCGGGCGGCGGCCGCACCGACAAGAACGTCGTCGGCTACCCGCTCTTCCCGGTGTACATCGCCAAGATGGGCGGCAACTTCTTCATCGTCTTCGGCGTCCTGGCCCTCATGGGTGCCACGATGGCGATCAACAACGTGTGGAACTACGGGCCGTACGACCCGTCCCCGGTCTCCGCCGGCGCCCAACCGGACTGGTACATGCTCTTCCTCGAGGGATCCCTGCGTCTGATGCCGGGTCAGGGGACGGAGTGGGTCGTCTTCGGCTACACCCTGTCGTGGAACATCCTCGTCCCGGCCGTGATCGTGCCCGGGATCCTGTTCACGTTCCTGTTCGTCTACCCGTTCCTCGAGGCCAAGGTGACCGGCGACAAGCGCGAGCACCACGTGCTGGACCGGCCCCGCAACGTGCCGACCCGCACGGGCCTCGGGGTCGCGTTCCTGACGGCGTTCATCATCCTGGCGCTCGCCGGGTCGAACGACCTCATCGCGACGCACTTCGGGTTGTCGATCAACGAGATCACCTGGGTCTTCCGCGTGCTGATCTTCCTCGGACCGATCTTTGCCTTCTGGGTCACGAAGCGCCTATGCCTGTCGTTGCAGCGCAAGGACCGCGAGCTGGTCCTGCACGGCCACGAGACGGGTCGCATCGTGCGGTTCGCCAACGGTGAGTACATCGAGGTGCACCGTCCCCTCGACGAGCAGGAGCGCTGGCTGCGCGTCAACTACGACGCGCACCGGCCGCTGGAGATCGAGCCGGCCACCGACGCCCGCGGGGTGAAGCGGCCCGGCTACAAGAAGGACAAGCGCTGGCAGAAGGTCTCGCAGTTCTTCTTCGAGGACCGCGTCGAGCCCGTGACGCCGGCCGAGCTGGCCGCCGCGCACGCGCACGGCGAGCACGACGAGCTGTCGCCCGCAAGCTCCCCCGCTGAGGTGACCACGGGGGCGAAGAACGTCGAGCGGGAGCACTGAGACTCCTGCCGGGACAGTACGAGGACCCGCGCACCACGCGCCCGCTCCGGCGGTGGTGGTGCGCGGGTCCTCGTCTATCCTGACCAGGTGGGTCCTCGACCCACTGCATCGGTTCGACGACACGACGCCGCTCACCCGTCGATGGTGCGCGGCCCGAACTGGAAGGTACATGAGCATGGCTGTCTACACGCTGCCTGACCTGCCCTACGACTACAGCGCGCTCGAGCCGCACATCAGCGGCAAGATCATGGAGCTCCACCACGACAAGCACCACGCCACCTACGTGGCCGGTGCGAACACGGCCCTCGACAAGCTGGCCGAGGCGCGCGAGTCGGGCGACCTGGCGGCCGTGAACCTGCACGAGAAGAACCTCGCGTTCAACCTCGGCGGGCACACCAACCACACGGTGTTCTGGAACAACCTCTCCCCCGAGGGCGGTGGCGAGCCGGAGGGCGAGCTGGCCGAGGCGATCAAGGACCAGTTCGGATCCTTCGCCGCGTTCCAGGCGCACTTCACCGCGACCGCGACCGGGATCCAGGGTTCCGGGTGGTCCGTGCTCGGCTGGGACTCCATCGGTCAGCGGCTGGCCATCTTCCAGCTGTTCGACCAGCAGGCGAACGTGCCCGTCGGCATCACGCCGCTGCTCATGCTCGACATGTGGGAGCACGCGTTCTACCTCGACTACCTGAACGTCAAGGCCGACTACGTCAAGGCGTTCTGGAACATCGCCAACTGGCAGGACGTCGCCGCGCGGCTGGACCGCGCCCGGACGGCCACGGCCGGTCTCATCGTCCCCGCCTGAGCTCCGGCTCGACGCACGAGGACGTCGAGAGCCCCGCACGCAGCTGCGTGCGGGGCTCTCGCGCTTCTGTCCCCCAGCGCACCGCGGGGTAGGCCAGCGCACCGCGGGGTAGGCCAGCGCGTGGTGACGTAGCCCTGCCCCCGACGTGGAGGCCGAGGGTGGGAGGAGAGCCGTGCCCTGCCCGACCTACCCGGAGAGCCCTTCTGCCTACCTCAACGGATCGTGGCCTACCTCGGCGGAGGGTGGCCTACCTCGCGGGTCTGCGGGGCGCGTGGTCCTCGTGAGCGGTGACGGCGAAGGCCCGCACCCTCCGGAGAGGATGCGGGCCTGTGCGGACCGGAGACGTTGTGCTCAGTGCGCGTGCTGGCCCCGGCTGTACTCGAAGACCCAGCCGACGAGCCCGACGATGCCGATGATCACGGCGATGTAGAGGACCCACCAGCCGACGGCGAGGGACAGGAACGCGGCCGCCGCGGCGGCCCCGATGACGAGCGGCCACCAGGACCACGGCGCGTACACGCCCTGGTCACCGGCGCCCTGCGCGATCTCGGCGTTCTCGTCGTCCTCGGGACGGGGGTCGGTGTGCTTGGCCTGGACCACCAGGTAGGCGCCGATCATCGCCATGAGCGCCCCGACGAGCGGGATGCCCAGATATCCGACGGGCTCGGTGAACCCGGTCATCAAGCCATAGATCACGCCGACGACGACGAAGAACGGCGCCAGCCAGACGAACAGCCGGATCTCGACCTTCACTTGGTCTCCTCCTCGTCGTCCTGCGGACGCTCGGCGTCGATCACCGCGGTGGTCGACTGCTGCTTCTCGGGGTAGTCCTGCATGCTGAGCTCCTCGACGTGCTCAGCCTGGCCGGTGCGGTCGGCGCCGCCGTACACCTGCTCCAGCGGACCGTTGTTACCGTGCGTGTCCTCCATCGCGGCAACCTCCGGGTGGTGCAGGTCGAAGGCCGGCGACTCGGAGCGGATGCGGGGCAGCGACGTGAAGTTGTGGCGCGGCGGCGGGCACGAGGTGGCCCACTCGAGCGACCGACCGTAGCCCCAGGGGTCGTCGACCTGGACCTTGGGGGCGTTCCGCCACGTCACGTAGACGTTCCAGAGGAACGGCAGGGTGGACGCGGCCAGGATGAACGCTCCGACCGTCGACAGCCGGTTCTCCCAGGTGAAGCCCTCACCCGGCATGTAGTCGGCGTACCGGCGTGCCATGCCCTCGACACCCAGCCAGTGCTGGATGAGGAACGTCATGTGGAAGCCGATGAACAGCAGCCAGAAGTGGAGCTTGCCGAGTCGTTCGTTGAGCATCCGCCCGGTGAACTTGGGCCACCAGAAGTAGAAGCCGGCGAACATCGCGAAGACCACGGTGCCGAACACGACGTAGTGGAAGTGGGCCACGACGAAGTAGGAGTCCGACAGGGAGAAGTCGAGCGCCGGGCTCGAGAGGATGATGCCCGTCAGACCACCGAACAGGAAGGTCACGAGGAATCCGATCGACCAGAGCATCGGCGTCTCGAAGGTGAGCTTGCCTCGCCACATCGTGCCGATCCAGTTGAAGAACTTCACACCGGTCGGGATGGCGATGAGCATCGTCATGAAGGCGAAGAACGGCAGCAGCACGGCACCCGTCACGTACATGTGGTGGGCCCACACCGTCACGGAGAGCGCGGCGATGGCGATCGTGGCGTAGATCAGGCCCTTGTAGCCGAAGATCGGCTTGCGGCTGAACACCGGGAAGATCTCCGAGACGATGCCGAAGAACGGCAGCGCGATGATGTAGACCTCGGGGTGGCCGAAGAACCAGAACAGGTGCTGCCACAGGACCGCGCCGCCGTTGTCCGGGTTGAACACCTGGGCGTTGAAGCGGCGGTCGGCGCCGAGCGCGAAGAGTGCGGAGGCCAGCGGCGGGAAGGCCATCAGCACGAGCAGGCTGGTGACGAGCGTGTTCCACGTGAAGATCGGCATCCGGAACATGGTCATGCCCGGTGCGCGCATGCAGATGATGGTGGTGATGAAGTTGACGCCACCGAGGATCGTGCCGAAGCCCGCCAGCGCCAGGCCGAACACCCAGAGATCTCCCCCGAGCCCTGGACTGAACGTGGTGTTCGACAACGGGGCGTAGGCGAACCAGCCGAACGAGGCCGCGCCCTGCGGCGTGAAGAACCCGGCCGCGGCGATGAGGCCACCGAACAGGAACAGCCAGAAGGCGAACATGTTCAGCCGGGGGAAGGCGACGTCGGGTGCGCCGATCTGCAGCGGCATGATGACGTTGGCGAACCCGGCGAACAGCGGCGTCGCGAAGAGCAGCAGCATGATCGTGCCGTGCATCGTGAAGAGCTGGTTGTACTGCTCCTTGCTCTGCACGATCTGGATGCCGGGCGAGAACAGCTCGGCGCGGATCAGCAGCGCCAGGATGCCCCCCACGGCGAACCAAAAGAACGACGTGATGAGGTACATGTACCCGATCGTCTTGTGGTCCGTGGAGGTGATCCACTTGACGATCGTGCGGCCCAGCGTCTGCCGCCCGGGTCGCAGCCCGGGGACGGTCTCGGCGCCGTAGGCGGTCTCGGTGGTGGCCATCAGCCCTCGACCTCCGGAGTAGTTTGCTCGATGCTGGACTCGCCGTGCTGCTGACGGTTCAGGTCGAGGCCGAGCTGACCCGTCTGCCCCTTGGCCGCCAGCGCGTCCATCTGCGCGTCGTACTCGGCGCGGTCGACGACCTTGACGTTGAAGAGCATCCCCGAGTGGTACTCACCGCACAGCTCTGCGCACTTGCCGGCGTAGGTGCCCTCGCGCTCGGGGACGACCTGGAAGGTGTTCGTCTTACCCGGGATGGTGTCCAGCTTGAACAGGAAGGCGGGGATCCAGAACGAGTGGATGACGTCGCGTGAGTCGAGCGTGAACTCGACGCGCTCACCGACCGGCAGGTAGAGGGTCGGCAGGTCCTTCGAGGTGCCGACGGCTCCGTCGACCTCGTCCTCCTCGGTGACCGATCCCGGCTCGAGCAGCTGCTGGCCGGTCTCGTAGACGTCCTCGTCGAGGTAGTTGAAGTCCCAGCTCCACTGCTTGCCGATGACCTGGATGTTCACGTCCGGCTCGGCGCTCGTGTCCATGATCTCGCCCATGTCGCGGTTCGTGTAGAAGAACAGCACCAGCACCATGAGCGTCGGCACGATGGTGTACATGATCTCGAGCGGCATGTGGTAGCGCGTCTGGACCGGCAGGCGGTCGTCGTCGCGGCGCTTGCGGTAGGCGGCGACGCACCACAGCATCAGACCCCAGGTGACGACGCCGACCGCCAGGGCGGCGATCCAGGAACCGACCCAGAGGTCGGTGATCCGACCGGTGTGGTTGGTCACCTCGCCGTCCGAGTAGCCGGGCAGGTATCCGCGCTGGGCGACGTCGCTGGCGCAGCCCGTGGCGAGGGCCGCTACCGCGACCGCCAGCGCCGTCGCGCGCAGCACCGGTGCCCGCCGGGTGCGGGGGGAGCTCTTCGAGTGCAAGGGAGGCCTTTCACGTCTCGTCCGACCGGTCGCCCCGGGGTGGGGGCGCACCTGTAGGACATTCGTCCTCGATGAGAGCAGCCTAGCGTGACCTTCACGCTTTCGACGCCAGAAGCGCCCGCTTCCTACGTGACAGGATGGGCCGGTCATGTCGCCATCCGGCGCGTTGGCGACATGGTCCGGGAGGGTGTCAGATCGGTGGCACGATCAACCGCCCGCCGCCCGCGCGACGCCGCCCGCCGGCCCCCGCCACGCCCCCTGACGAGAGGCTCCGTGTGACAGACACCACCTCCCCCCGCCGGCCCCGTCCCGACCGCGCCTACCTGGACAACGGCGGTGGCGCCCGATGGCACCCGCTCGCCCGGACGGCGTTCCTGCAGGCGATCGACGACGGCTGGGCCGACCCGCGTCGCCTGCACACCGAGGGCCGGCGGGCCGCCGCCCTGCTCGACGGCGCCCGGGAGGGGGTCGCGTCCGTGCTCGGCGCGCGCACCGAGGAGATCCGCTTCACGCCGTCCCACACGGCGAGCCTCCACGGCGCGGTCGCCCAGGTCGCCCGGGCACGACGGCGCCACGGGAGCGACGTCGTCGTCGGTGCGGTCGAGCGGGCCGCGCTCCTCCATGCCGCCGAGCACGTCACCGCACCGCACGGGGGCGCGCGGACCGTCGTCCCGGTCGACCGCGTCGGACGTGTCGACGCAGACGCCTTCGACGCGGCACTGACCGACGGCGTCGGCCTCGCGGCGCTGCAGCACGCCAACGGGGAGGTCGGCACGCTGCAGCCGCTCGAGGCGGTCCACGGGGCGGCCCGGGCACGCGGGATCCCGCTCGTGGTCGATGCGGGCGCGAGCATCGGCCACGCACCCGTGCCGACGGCGTGGGACGTGCTCGCCGCCGACCCCGCGGACTGGGGCGCCCCGGCGGGCACCGGCGTCCTCGCGGTCCGGCAGCGCACCCGGACCGTGCCCGTGGGTCCGGAGGATCCCGAGCCGTGGGCGCCCGGTGGTGTCAGCGTCCCGGCGGCGTTCGCCGCCGCGGTCGCGCTGGAGGCCGTGACCCAGGACCTCGCCGCTCAGGACGCCCGCCGGCGCGCACTGATCGAGCACGTCCGCGAGGCGGTCGCGGCGATCCCCGACGTCGAGGTGGTCGGCGACCCGACCGAGCGGCTCCCCCACGTGGCCACGTTCTCGTTCCTCTACGTGGACGGTGAGGCCCTGCTCACCGAGCTCGACCGGGCCGGCTTCGCCGTGGGGTCCGGGTCCGCGTGCACGGCGAGCTCGCTGGAGCCGTCCCACGTCCTGGCGGCCATGGGAGTCCTCACGCACGGCAACGTCCGCCTCGCCCTGGACCGATCGACCACCGAGCAGGACGTCGAGAGCTTCCTCCAGGTGCTGCCCGGGGCCGTGGAACGCGTCCGGGCGGCGCTGGGCGTGGAGGGACTGTGACCGGCACCGGCGGTACCACCGGCCCCGACGGCGACGTCGTCGACGCCCGGGGCCTGCGCTGCCCCCTGCCCGTCGTCCGCCTCGCGGCGCATGCCGTCGGGCTGCCCTCGGGGTCCGAGGTCACGGTGTGGGCCACCGACCCCGCCGCCCGGCTCGACGTGCCCGCGTGGGCACGGATGCGCGGGCACGCCGTGGTCCGGGAGGAGAAGCACGAGGCGGACGGCGGGCCCTGGTGGGCCCTGACCGTCCGCCTCGGGTAGTGCTGGGGCTCGGCTCAGCCGAAGGACCCGCCGCAGGCGCAGGACTCACCGGCGTTCGGGTTGTCGATCGTGAAGCCCTGCTTCTCGATCGTGTCGGCGAAGTCGATCTTGGCGCCGTCCAGGTAGGGCACGCTCATCCGGTCGACGACGACCTCGACGCCCTCGTAGTCGCGCAGGGCGTCGCCGTCGAGCAGGCGCTCGTCGAAGTAGAGCTGGTAGATGAGCCCGGAGCAGCCGCCGGGCTGGACGGCGACCCGGAGGCGCAAGTCGTCGCGGCCCTCCTGCTCCAGGAGGCTGCGGACCTTGTTCGCGGCGACCTCGGAGAGCTCGACGCCGTGGGTGGCGATCTCGGTGGTGTCGGTCATGCTTCCTCCAACTCACGTGCCGGTGCGGCTGTTCCCGATCCTACGCCGGAATCTCCGGACGTCGATGAGGCAGGTCACGTCGAGCCGTCACCGGCCGTGCCAGGCGGGCGCCCAGGTCCGCGCCACGCGACGCACCGCCTGCGCCTGCCACGGGTCGCCGACGGCGTGCGCCCCGGCGACGCCGGTCGCGGCGAGCTCGCGGCGGGTCGCGGCGCTCCGACCGGCGAGGACCACGACGGGGACGGCGTGCGGCGCGCACGCGCGGGCGGACGCGGCCACCGGTCCGTCGTGCAGCGCCCCGGAGTCCAGCAGCGCGGTGTGCACCACCACCAGGTCGGCCTCGGCCGCCCGCTCGGCCAGCAGCACCTCCCCCGGTGCCGGACCGGCCGGGGGGACGCTCGCGAGCCCGAGCGCGGTGGTGGGGACGAAGACCCCGGTGGACGGTTCCCGCTCCCCCGGCGGTCGGGGCGCCGACGGCGGGTCCCCGGGCAGCGCGAGGGGCTCGACGACGCAGTGCGGCGCGGCCTGCGCCCAGAGCGCGGCCAGGGCGGGCGCCGTCGACCCGGCGTCGTCGGGCCCGCCGTCGTGGCCGTCGGTGGGGTGCGCGGCGACCGCCGCGACGAGGAGCACGTGCACGGCACCGATCCTGGCACAGGGCGGCACCGGGCCGGTCGTGGGACGGCCGGGAGCAGCACCGGAGCATCGTGGGAAGATGGCCGGGTGAGCACTCTGCTGAACGAGACGTCGAACTTCGTCGAGCCGGCATCGTCCCCGCTGCTGCTGCTCGGCCAGGGCCGCGACCTCGCCTCCGAGCGCGGGGTCGAGTGCACGGGATCCCTGCCCGCGCCGTCGGACCCGGACCTGGTGGAACGGGCGCGGGCGGCCCGGGCCGCGCTGGGCGACCGCGCGTTCGTCCTGGGCCACCACTACCAGCGGGACGAGGTCATCGAGTTCGCCGACGTCACCGGCGACTCCTTCAAGCTCGCGCAGTCGGCAGCGGCCCGCCCCGAGGCCGAGTTCGTCATCTTCTGCGGCGTGCACTTCATGGCCGAGTCGGCGGACATCCTGACCTCGGACTCCCAGCAGGTCGTCCTGCCCGACATGGCCGCCGGCTGCTCGATGGCGGACATGGCCGAGATCTCGCAGGTCGAGGAGGCGTGGGCGGTGCTGCAGGACGCCGGCGTCGCGGACGACACGGTACCCGTGACGTACATGAACTCCACCGCCGCCATCAAGGCGTTCACCGGGCGGCACGGCGGCACGGTCTGCACGTCCTCGAACGCGCAGGTGGCGCTGCGCTGGGCGTTCGACCGGGTCGGGGGCACCGAGGGCACCGGCAAGGTCCTGTTCATGCCCGACCAGCACCTCGGCCGCAACACGGCGGTGCTCCAGCTCGGGATGAGCCTCGACGACTGCGTCGTGTTCGACCCGCGCAAGCCCGGCGGCGGCCTGACGGCCCAGGAGCTGCGCGACGCCCGCATGATCCTGTGGCGCGGCCACTGCTCGGTGCACGGCCGGTTCTCGGAGCGCAACGTCGTCGACGTCCGCGCGAAGGTGCCCGGCGTCAACGTCCTGGTGCACCCGGAGTGCCAGCACGAGGTCGTCACGGCGGCCGACATGGTCGGCTCGACGGAGTACATCATCCGGGCCCTCGAGAACGCCGAGCCCGGATCGTCCTGGGCGATCGGCACCGAGCTCAACCTCGTGCGCCGCGTGGCCGCGGCGCACCCGGACAAGCAGGTGCACTACCTGGACTCCACGGTCTGCTTCTGCTCGACGATGAACCGGATCGACCTGCCGCACCTGGTGTGGGCGATGGAGTCGCTCGTCGAGGGGCGCGTGGTGAACCGGATCGTCGTCGACGCCGATGACGCCCACTGGGCCCAGGTGGCCCTCGACCAGATGCTGGCGCTGCCGGGGATCTGACCACGACCCCCGGGGGCGGCGCCCCGACCGGAAGGCGATGACCGTGCGATGAGCACCGACGGCGGGCTCAACGTCGGCATCCTCGTGTTCGACGAGGCCGACGAGCTCGACGTGATCGGTCCGTTCGAGGTCTGCACCGCATGGGCCGAGCACTCCCGGGTCAAGCCGCACCTGAGCACGTTCTCGTGCGACGGCGACGGGGTGCGGCTCGCCGGCGGCCTGCGGATGCTGCCGAACAGGTCGGCCGACGACGTCGGTCCGCTGCACCTGCTGGTGCACCCCGGCGGGTGGGGGGCCATGGCCCTGCTCGAGGACGCCGAGCACCTGGCGTGGCTCCGCGCCGTGCGCGCGCAGACGCCGGTCGTCGCCGGCACCGGGGCGGGCGCCCTGGTGCTGGCCGCCGCCGGACTGCTCGCCGGGCGGCCGGCGACGACGCACCGCGACGGCTACGACGAGCTGGCGCGGATCGACCCGAGCGTGGTGATCGACACCGAGGCCCGGTTCGTCGACGACGGGGACGTGGTGACGGCGGCCGGGGCGGCCACGGGGATCGACATGGCGCTGCACCTGGTGGCGAGGCTCGAGTCGGACACGGTGGCCGACGCGGTGCGCCGGGCGATCCGGTACGACCACGTCCCGCCGTCGGACACCCTGGATACCTGATACCGCGCGTCGCCGGTATACCGTGGCGCCATGACGAGGATGATCCAGCTCACCAAGGCGTCCCTGCTCCCCCGCAGAGCCGTGCCCGGACGGGGCGCGCTGGAGCCCTCGACGACGACGCTCCGCGTGCACCCCGGCGACCTGGACCTGTACTTCCACGTCAACAACGGTTCCTACCTGCAGATGATGGACGTGGCGCGGTCCAACATGATCGCCGACCTCGGCGGGTTCTCCCGGCTGCACGCGAAGGGCTGGTACCCCGTCGTGGCCGCCTCGACGATGACGTACAAGCGGTCGCTGCAGCTCTTCGACAAGGTCACCCTCACCACCCGCCTCCTCGGCTGGGACCGGCGCGTGGTGTACATCGAGCAGGTCTTCACCGTGGCCGACCGGTTCTGCGCCCGCGGCTGGGTGGCGGGCCGGTTCCTCGGCAAGGACGGCTCCCGCATCGACCCCTCCGACGTCGTCGCGCTGCTCGGCGACGACGCGCCGGTCGAGAGCCCCGCGCTGCCCGACGACGTCGCCGCCTGGGCGCGCGCCGTCGACGTGGCGCACCGCGAGGCCGCGGCGGGCTGAGCGCCGCGGCCCCGCCGTCGTCAGGCCGTCCGCAGACCCCGCAGCAGGAGCGCCTCGGCCAGCACGACGTGGCGCAGCTCGCCCAGGTGCACCGACTCGTTCGCGCCGTGGGCCCGCGAGTCGGGGTCCTCGACACCGGTGACCAGGACGGAGGCGTCCGGGAAGGCGCCCAGGAGGTCGGCGATGAACGGGATCGACCCGCCCACGCCGATGTCCACCGGCTCCACGCCCCACGAGGCGGCGAACGCCGACCGGGCGGCGCGCATCGCCGCGGAGTCGGCGGGCGCGCCGAACGCCCGGCCCTGCTCCCCCGGCGTCCAGGTGACCCGCGCACCGAACGGGGCGTGCGCCTGCAGGTGGCGGCGCAGCGCGTCCTCGGCGGCCTGCGGCTCCAGCCCCGGCGGGATCCGCACCGAGAGCTTGGCCGCGGCGCGCGGCGCGAGCGTGTTCGACGCGTGGGCCACGTCGGTCGCGTCCATCCCGATGACGGCGATCGCCGGCTTGGTCCACAGCCGGCCCGCGATCGTCCCCTCGCCGGCCAGCCGGACGCCGTCGAGCACCGAGGAGTCGGCCCGGAAGTCGGCCTCGGCGTAGTCCACCTCCGGCTCCCCCGCGGACACCAGCCCGTCGACGGCGACGTTGCCCGCGTCGTCGTGCAGGGTTGCGATCAGCCGGGAGATCAGGACGTTGGCGTCGAGCACCGGTCCCCCGAACATCCCGGAGTGCACCGCATGGTCGAGCACCTCGACGGAGACGACGCCGTCGACCAGCCCCCGCAGCGAGGTCGTCAGGGCGGGGACCCCGACCTTCCAGTTGGTGGAGTCGGCGACGACGATCACGTCGGCGGCCAGCAGCTCGTGGTGGTCGGCCAGGAAGCGGGCGAAGCTCGGCGAGCCGGACTCCTCCTCGCCCTCGACGAACACGGTGACCCCGACGCCGGGCTCCTCCCCGGCCCGGGCCAGCGCGCGCAGGGCCCCGACGTGGGCCATCACCCCGGCCTTGTCGTCCGCGGCTCCGCGCCCGAACAGCCGCTCGCCGCGCGGCGTGGGCTCGAACGGGTCGCTCGACCACGCCTCGGCGTCACCCGGCGGCTGCACGTCGTGGTGGGCGTACAGCAGGACGGTGGGGGCGCCGTCGGGAGCGGGCCGGCGGGCCACCACGGCCGGGGCGCCGGGGCTGCCGTCGGGGCGCGGCGAGCGCAGGATGCGCACGTCGGGCAGCCCGGCGCCGCGCAGCAGGTCCGCGACGGCGTCGGCCGAGGCATCGACGTGCGCCTGGTCGAAGGCGGCCGCCGACACGCTCGGGATGCGCACCAGCGCCTCGAGGTCGGCCTGGACGGCGGGGAACAGCTCGTCGACGTGGGCGCGCAGCGCGGCCACGTCCGGATCGGAGTGGGTCACGTCCCCACGCTACCCGCGCGTCCCCGACTACTCGCGCGCTCGACTACCCTGGAGGTGTGTTCTCCCGCAAGCGTGACATCGCCGAGGCTCCTTCCACCGGGTCCCCCGACGCCGTCGACCCCGTCGCCGCGGCCGCCGAGGTCGAGGCCGCCGGCCGACCCGCCGGCAAGGGCCGCCCGACGCCGAAGCGCAGCCACTCCGAGGCGCTGAACAAGCGCCCCCTCGTGCCCGACGACCGCAAGGCCGCGCGCAAGGCGTCCAAGGAGAAGCTCCGCGAGGAGCGCAACCGCGAGTACAAGGCGATGCAGACCGGCGACGAGCGCCACATGCCGCCCCGCGACAAGGGCCCCGTGCGGCGCTACGTGCGCGACTACGTCGACGCCCGCTGGAACCTCGGCGAGTTCTTCCTGCCGGTGGCGTTCGTCTTCATCTTCCTCAACATCCTCGTGATGCGGAACCAGACGCTCGGCGCCCTGGTGCTGCTGCTGCTGTACGCCGTCGTCATCGTCACGCTGCTGGACGCCGTGGTCATGTGGCAGCGCCTCAAGCGCAGGCTGCGGGCCAAGTTCGGCAGTGCGGGCCCGGACGGCGCCTCCACCTGGGCGGTACCGCGCGGCACCATGATGTACGCCGTCATGCGCGCCTTCCAGATCCGCCGGTCGCGGCTGCCCAAGCCGATGCACAAGAAGCACGGCGTCTGGCCCGAATGAGCGCGCGGCGGCCGCCCGGCCGCCCGTGGCACGCCTCCCCCGAGCGCGTCGAAACGTTACGACCGACGGCGTAGGGTGAGTCGCATGGTCAACTACCGCTACCTCGGCAACAGTGGTCTCAAGATCTCGGAGATCACCTACGGCAACTGGCTCACCCACGGCTCCCAGGTCGAGAACGACGTCGCCACGCAGTGCGTGCACGCGGCCCTCGACGCCGGCATCACCACGTTCGACACCGCCGACGTGTACGCCAACACCAAGGCCGAGACCGTCCTCGGCGAGGCCCTCAAGGGTCAGCGCCGCGCCTCGGTGGAGATCTTCACCAAGGTCTACTGGCCCACCGGCCCCGGCGGCCCCAACGACACCGGGCTGTCCCGCAAGCACGTCATGGAGTCGATCGAAGGGTCGCTGCAGCGGCTCGGCACCGACTACGTCGACCTGTACCAGGCGCACCGCTACGACGTCGAGACGCCGCTCGAGGAGACGATGCAGGCGTTCGCCGACATCGTCCGCCAGGGCAAGGCGCTCTACATCGGCGTCTCCGAGTGGACCGCCGACCAGATCCGGGCGGGCGCCGAGCTCGCGAAGGACCTCGGGTTCCAGCTCATCTCCTCCCAGCCGCAGTACTCGATGCTGTGGCGTGTCATCGAGGACGAGGTCGTGCCCGCGTCGAAGGAGGCCGGGCTCTCCCAGATCGTCTGGTCCCCCATGGCCCAGGGCGTGCTGTCCGGCAAGTACGTGCCCGGCAAGCCGCTGCCCGAGGGGTCCCGCGCCACGGACGACAAGGGCGGCGCGAAGATGATCCAGCGCTTCATGAACGACGACGTCCTCACCCGCGTCCAGGGCCTCCAGCCCGTCGCGGACGAGCTCGGTCTGTCGATGGCGCAGCTCGCCGTGGCCTGGGTGCTGCAGAACGACAACGTCGCGGCCGCGCTCGTCGGCGCCTCGCGCCCCGAGCAGGTCGCCGAGAACGTCAAGGCCTCCGGCGTCGAGATCCCGACCGAGCTCATGGCACGCATCGACGAGGTGCTCGGTGACGTCGTCGAGCGCGACCCGGGCAAGACCCTCGAGGGGATGCCGAAGACCCGCGTCGCCTGACGCCGGTCCCCGAGCACCGAGGTCCCCGTGCGGGGGAGCCGTCCTGCGGCTCCCCCGCACGGGGACCTCGGTGCGTCCGGGTCCGTTCACCCGGTGCGTCCGGGTCCGCCGAAGGAGTCGAGCGCCCGGGCGATCTCCCGCGCCCGCCGACGGGTGCGGTCCTCGCGCTCGGTCCGCTCGGGTGGTGCCACGGCGGGCGGCACCCGCACCGGCACCCGGGCGCCGAGCCCGTCCGGGACGAGCCACCGCCGCCGCGCGGCCGCCTGCACGACGACGCCCACGCCGAGCGCGTAGGCCACGGTGGCCCAGCCGAGGGTGCCGCCGAGCAGCCACCCGGCGGCGACGACCGCGACCTCGATGCCGGTCTTGACGGCACGGACCGACCACGCGGTGCGCGCGACGAGCCCGGTGAGCAGGCCGTCGCGCGGTCCCGGCCCGAGCCGCACCCCGACGTACGCCGCGGTCGCGACGCCGTTCAGGACGATGCCGCCGACGGCGAGCGCCGCCCCGGTCACGGGCCCGGGTGACGGGGCGACGCGCTCGGTCAGGGCGAGCGCCGGGCCGATGGCGACGGCGATGATCACGACGTTCGCGACCGTGCCGATCCCCGGCCGCTGCCGCAGCGGCACCCACGCGGCCAGGACCACGACCGACGTCAGCGCCACCGTGGTCCCGAAGGACCAGCCGGTGGTCCGCACGATCCCCTGGCTCAGCACGTCCCAGGGCATCGCGCCCTGACCGGCGTGCAGGAGCATCGCCATCGAACCGGTGTAGGCGAGCAGCCCGAGGACGAGCTGGACGGCCCGGCGCCAGGGCGACAGGATGCGCCGACCGGCGGCGGGCCCGGGTGACCCGGGCGCGACGGTCGGAGCGGCGGACGGAGCGAAGGACGTGGCCATGACGGTCACTCTGACGCGGAATGGACTGGCATTCCATAGCCAATACGGCCACAGTGGACCCATGACCCTCGCTGCGACTGCTCCCGTGCACGCCGTCGCCGTCCGGCACCTGTCCGCCGCGGCCGCCACGCGCCTCCTCGGTGCGTGGCAGGGCGCGGGCCCGGCCTACCTCGCCCTGGCGGACGGGCTGCGCTCCGCCGTGCTGGCGGGCTCCCTGACCCCGCTGACGCGGTTGCCCAGCGAGCGCGACCTCGCCGGGGCCCTCGGCGTCTCCCGGACGACGACGTCGGCCGCCTACGCCCGGTTGCGCGAGCTCGGCTTCGCCACCAGCCACGTCGGGTCCGGCACCGTCGCCGTCCTGCCCCGCGGCCAGGCCCGGTCCGCGGCACCCCAGCCGCCCGCCGGGGACGCGCCCCTGCCCGACCTGGGCGACGAGCACGCGGTCGACATGTCCCAGGCGACGCCGTCGGCCACCGACGCGCTGCACGGCGCCTACGCCCGCGCCCTGGAGGCCCTGCCCGCCTACCTGTCCGGAGGCGGGTACGCCCACCTCGGCATCGAACCTCTCCGCGCGGCGATCGCCGCGCGGTACCGTGCGCGCGGCGTGCCCACCACGACCGACCAGATCCTCGTCACGACCGGCGCCCAGCAGGCGATCGCGCTGCTGGCCGGCACGTTCGTCGCCCGCGGGGACCGCGTCCTGGTCGAGTCGCCCACGTACGTCCACGCCGTCGGAGCTCTGCGCTCCGCGGGGGCGCGCGTGGTGGGGGTCCCCGTCGGCGACGTCGAGGCGATCGGATCCGCCGTGCGGCGCACCGGTGCGCGGCTCGTCTACCTGATCCCCGACTTCCACAACCCCACGGGCCGGACCATGACGGCGGACGAGCGCCACGCCCTGGGCCGGCTGACGGCCCGCGGGGTCACCGTGGTCGGCGACGAGACGCTCACCGACCTCGATCTCGACGACGTCGGGGTCCCGGCCCCGTTCGCCGGGGACGGCAGCGACCCGCGCCTCGTCAGCGTCGGCTCGGCGTCCAAGTCGTTCTGGGGCGGTCTGCGCGTCGGCTGGATCCGGACCACGCCGCAGCTCGTGCAGCGCATGGCCCGCACCCGCCAGCAGCTCGACGTCGCGACGCCCGTCCTGGAGCAGCTCGCCGTCGCGGACCTCCTCGCCCGGCGGGACGAGGTGCTGCCGACGCGGCTGGCCGACCTGCGCTCGCGCCGCGACCTCCTGCGCGATCTGGTCCTGGCGCGGTTCCCCTCCTGGGAGGTGCCGGACCCGCCCGGCGGCCTGTGCCTCTGGGTCGGGCTGGGTCGGCCCGCGGGCCAGGCGCTCGCCGCCGCCGCGGTGTCCGAGGGCCTCCGCGTCGCGCCCGGGCCCCAGTTCACCCCGGACGGCTCGTCCGTGGACCGGCTGCGGCTCACGTGGACCCGGCCGCCGGAGGTGCTGGCGGACGCCGTCGACCGCCTCGGACGCGCCTGGGACCGGGTCGCCGGACGCTGAGGGCCGTGGTTCTCAGGGGCGGCGCAGCTCCACGACCGGTGTCGCCTGCGTCCCCTCGTGCAGGAGCCGGGCACGCGCGGCGCCCGCGGCCGCCAGCTCGCGCCAGTGCTCGCCGAGCCACTCCTCGGCGTCGAACTGCGTGGTGAAGACGGGGCTCGGCGGCTGCTCCACGGCCACCCCGGCCTCCGTCTCCAGGGACCAGGCCCAGTGCGGGCGGATCATGCGACCCGCCCCGCGCTCGCCGATCCGGCCGACCGCGTCAGCGCCCGGTTGATCCCCGACGGCCAGAACGGCCCGGAGTAGACGAAGGACGTGTAGCCCTGGACCAGGTCGGCACCGGCGCGCAGGTAGGCGCGCACGTCGTCGGCGCCCGTGACACCGCCGACGCCGATGACCACGGGATCGGGTCCGAGACGCTCGCGCAGCCGGGCCACGACCTCGAGACCTCGCGGCAGCAGCACGGGCCCCGACAGCCCGCCCGGGCCGCGGTCGTGGGCGATCGTGGTGTTGACCGCCACGACGCCGTCCAGCCCGAGCTCGGCGACGAGGTCGGCAGCGGCGTCGACGTCCGCGTCGGCGAGGTCGGGGGCGATCTTGACCAGCAGCGGCGTGCGGCGCACCCCGGCGGTCCGTGTCGCGTCGTCGGCCGCTTGGCGAGCCGCGACGAGGATCGGGCGCAGCTCGGCCGTGGTCTGCAGGTCGCGCAGCCCCGGCGTGTTCGGCGAGGACACGTTGACCACCAGGTAGTCGGCGTGCGGCGCCAGCAGGCGCGCGCACGTCGCGTAGTCGGTCGCGGCGTCCTGCGCGGGAGTGTCCTTGTTCTTGCCGATGTTCACGCCGACGACGGCGGCGCGGCCGGCGGCGGTGGACCGCAGGGAGCGCAGCCGCTCGGCCATCTCCACCGCGCCGTCGTTGTTGAACCCCATGCGGTTGCGCACGCCCTCGACGTCGAGCTCGCGCCACATGCGCGGTGCCTCGTTGCCGGGCTGGGGGCGCGGCGTCACGGTACCGACCTCGACGAACCCGAAGCCGAGCATCGTCAGACCGCGCACCGCGCGGGCGTTCTTGTCGAAGCCACCGGCCAGCCCGAACGGGGCCGGGACCGTCCGGCCCAGGACCTCCACGCTGCCGGGTCCGCCGACACCTCGGCCGAGGTAGGGCGCCAGGGCACCCTGCACGACGTCGCGCAGCACCGGCAGCCGACCGGCCGTCTCGATGGCCCGGAACGCGAGCTCGTGCGCCCGCTCGGGGTCCATCCGGCGCAGGACGGTGTTGAACAGCAGGGCGTAGGCAGTCATCGGGCCTCCGTCGGTCGGGCCGGCGTGGTCGCGGGGACGTCGCCCCGGGGGCGAGTGTGCCAGAGCCACCACAGACCGACGAACGGCAGGACCAGCGGGACGTACCCGTATCCCTGCCCGAACCCGGACCAGACGGTGGCCTCGTGGAACCATCCGGGCTCCAGCAGCGAGAGCGCACCGACGACCAGGACGCCGCATGCCTCGACCACGACGGCGCACCATGCGACGGCGCGCCAGTGCGGGCCGCGTCCGCCACGTGCCAGCGCCACGGTCGCCACGACGTACACCAGCGCCGCCAGCAGGGAGAGCAGGTAGGCCACCGGCGCGTGCTCGAGCTTCGTGGCGACCTGGTAGGCCGACCGCCCCACGGCGGCGAGCGCCAGCACGCCGTAGACGGCCACGAGCAACCGGCCGAAGCCCTGCCCCGTACGCCCCGTCGATGCCGGTGCCGTCCCGCTCATGCGCTCGCCCCCCAGATCGTCCACAACCGCCACTGCAGGAACGCCACCGTCGCCGCGGCACCGGCCAGCACCACCGACGACCACCGGGTGCGCTCGGCGAACGCCCAGGCGGCGGCCAGCGGCAGCACGAGGGACGCCGTCAGCAGGTATCCCCAGAAGAGCACCCCGTCGACGTCGTGGCCGCGGGCCTGCAGGACAGCCGCGACCACGGCCTGCACGAGCAGCACGGCCTCGACGGCGGCGGCCCCGAAGAGCTGGCGCAGGATCACCGCCCGGTCGCGGAGCACGAACCACACCGCCCAGCCGGCGAGTGCCACGCACAGCACCAGCGCGAGGGCGTACAGGGGAAGAACCACGTCGGCAGACTACCCGTCGCCGTCGCGCGCGCCGCGTCCCGCGGCCCGGTTAGGGTGGTTGCCGTGGCTGACCTCACTCTGACGGGCAAGAACCCGACCACCCTGACCGCCGACGCCCTCGTCGTCGGGACCTGCTCCACGTCCGACGGCGTCGCCGTCGTCGCGGATCAGCTCCCCGCGGCCGTCGTCGAGCAGCTCGAGACGCTCGCACCCCGGTTGGGGGTGTCCGGCGCCCTCGGGGAGGTGCGGACCGTGCCGGCGGGCAAGGACGTCGCCGCCGACGTCCTGGTGCTGACGGGCCTCGGCGAGCGGGAGCCCGACGGCACGTTCGCCCACGAGACCCTGCGGTCCGCCGCCGGCAGCGCCGTCCGGTCCCTGGCGGGGTCGGACTCGGCCGTCGTCGCCCTGCCCGCCGTGGACGCCGACGAGCTCGGGGCCGTCGCCGAGGGCGCGCTGCTCGGGGCCTACGCCTACACCGCCTACCGCGCCGACCAGGCCGCGGCGAAGCAGGCGCCGGTGGCCCGGCTGCAGCTCGCGACGTCGTTCGCCCGGTCCGCCGAGGCCAGGACCGCCGCCGCGCGCGCGGAGATCCTCGCGACGGCCGTGCACGGCACGCGCGACCTGGTCAACACCCCGCCGAACGACCTGTTCCCCGCGTCGTTCGCCGACGCCGCCAAGACGGCCGTCAAGGAGCTCGGCGCCAAGGGCGTCAAGGTGACCGTCCTGGACGACAAGCAGCTCGCGGCCGGTGGGTACGGCGGACTGACCGGCGTCGGGCAGGGCTCCACGCGTGGACCCCGGCTGGTCAAGCTCACCTACGCCCCGGCGAAGGCCACGGGCAAGGTGGCGCTCGTCGGCAAGGGCATCACGTTCGACACCGGCGGCATCTCGATCAAGCCCGCCGCGGGCATGGACTCCATGAAGTCCGACATGGCCGGCGCCGCCGCCGTCCTGCACACCGTCGTCGCCGCCGCCCGCCTCGGCCTGCCCGTCGCCGTCACCGGCTACCTGTGCCTGGCCGAGAACATGCCCGGCGGCAACGCCCAGCGTCCCGCCGACGTGGTGCGCATGCGCGGCGGCAAGACGGTCGAGGTGCTCAACACGGACGCCGAGGGCCGCCTCGTGATGGCCGACGGGCTCGTCTCGGCCGTGGAGGACGGGCACGACACCGTGCTCGACATCGCGACGCTCACCGGCGCCCAGATGGTGGCGCTCGGCAAGCGCGTCTCGGCGGTCATGGGCGCCGACTCCGTGCGCGACGAGGTCAAGGTCGCCGCCGACACGGTCGGCGAGCGGTTCTGGCCGATGCCCCTGCCCGAGGAGCTCGCCGAGGGCCTGCGCTCCAAGACGGCCGACATCGCCAACGTCGGTGAGCGCTGGGGCGGCATGCTCTCCGCGGGGCTGTTCCTGCGCGAGTTCGTCGGCGAGACCCCGTGGGCCCACCTGGACATCGCCGGACCGTCCTTCAACGAGTCGGGCGCCTTCGGCTACACGCCCGCCGGCGGCACCGGCGTCGGCGTGCGCACGCTCCTCGGATTCCTCGAGGCCCGCGCGGCCTCCTGATCCCGCGGGCGCAGGGACGGCACGCCGCTCAGCGCGAGCTGCCGTCCTTGCGCCGCTGGGCGCTGGTCCAGTCCCGCATGCGCTGCGGGTAGCCGGTGAACCGGACGTTGTAGACCGGCGTGCCGAGCGACCGGGCCACCTCGAACCCGGTGCGCTCGTCCGGGACCCGGCGTCGGGTCCACTCCCCCGTGGTCGCGACGAGCAGGACCGTCGGTGGCGTCTGGGCGTTGGGCGGTTCCACGTAGGCCTCCACCCCGACGCGCGTCGCGACGAACTCCTGCAGGTGGGCGACCGCGGCAGCGCGACCGCCGGAAGGTGCCACGGCGGACGATTGCGGTGCGGACCGACCCAGCAGGCGGTCCATCGCAGACCTGAACGACATGTCGCGAGACTACCGCCGCACCCTGGGTGTGAGCGCGGCCATGCTGGAGATGACGCTCGGAAGGCGCCTGCCACCAAAGCACCCGCACGGGACGGCAGATGTACCCAGCGTCACACTCCTCCACCCGTCGGCCCGATTGGGGCGGGACCCCAGGAAGTGACAAGATGACAGGCAGTGACCCCAGAACGCGGCAACCGAGCAGGAGGCGGTCGGGTGCGCCCGGCCGTCCTCGGCACGTCGCCTGACCCACTGATCGAAGGAGACTCCACAGGTCATGTCTGAGAACGTGCAGCTGCCTGCACTCGGCGAGTCCGTCACCGAGGGCACCGTCACCCGCTGGCTCAAGGCCGTCGGGGACACCGTCGAGGTCGACGAGCCCTTGCTCGAGGTCTCCACCGACAAGGTCGACACCGAGATCCCCTCGCCCGTCGCCGGCGTGCTCCAGAAGATCCTCGCCGAGGAGGACGAGACCGTCGAGGTCGGCGCCACGCTCGCCGTCATCGGGGACAGCGCCGACGACGGCGGGTCGGACGACGCACCGGCCCAGGAGTCGGCCGCGAGCGAGGCGAGCCCCGAGCCGGAGGCCGAGCCCGAGGCGGAGCCGTCGAAGCCCGCCGAGCAGCCTGCGGCCGAGGAGAAGTCCTCCGGTTCCCCGGCACCGTCGGGCGGCGGCGAGGGCACCGAGGTGACGCTCCCGGCGCTCGGCGAGTCCGTGACCGAGGGCACCGTGACCCGCTGGCTCAAGTCCGTCGGTGACGAGATCGCCGTCGACGAGCCGCTGCTCGAGGTCTCCACCGACAAGGTCGACACCGAGGTCCCCTCCCCGGTGGCCGGCGCGGTCCAGGAGATCCGGGTCGCCGAGGACGAGACCGTCGAGGTCGGCGCCGTGCTCGCCGTCGTCGGGTCCGGCGCGGCCCCGGCGGCCGACGAGCCGACCGAGGACGAGCCGGCCGCGGAGTCCGCTCCGGAGCCCGAGAAGAAGCCCGAGCCCGCCGCGTCGCCCGAGCCCGCCCCGGCCGCCGAGAAGAAGCCCGAGCCCGCCCCGGCACCGGAGAAGAAGCCGGAGCCGAAGAAGCCCGAGCCCGCTCCCGCCCCGTCCGCCCCGAGCGGTGGCCGCGGCTCCTACCTGACGCCGCTGGTGCGCAAGCTCGCCGCCGAGAAGGGCGTCGACACCTCGACGATCCAGGGCACGGGCGTCGGTGGACGGGTCCGCAAGGAGGACGTGCTCGCCGCTGCCGAGAAGGCCGCCGCGCCGTCTGCGCCCGCCGCGCCGTCGTCGGCCCCGAAGAAGCCGACGGTCCCCGAGGTCTCGCCGCTGCGCGGCACCACGGAGAAGATGTCGCGACTGCGCAAGGTCGTCGCCGAGCGCATGCACGAGGCCCTGCACTCGCAGGCGCAGCTCACCACCGCCGTCGAGGTCGACGTCACGAAGGTCTCCCGGCTCCGGCAGCGGGCCAAGGCCGACTTCAAGGCGCGCGAGGGTGCGAACCTGACGTTCCTGCCGTTCTACACGCAGGCGGCCGTCGAGGCGCTCAAGGCGTTCCCCAAGGTCAACGCCTCGATCGACACCGACGCCGGCGAGATCACCTACCACTCCTCGGAGAACGTGGGCATCGCCGTCGACACCGAGCGCGGCCTGGTCGTCCCGGTGATCAAGAACGCGGGCGACCTGAACCTGGCCGGCATCGCCCGCCAGATCGGCGACCTCGCCACCCGCACGCGCGACAACAAGATCGGCCCGGACGACCTGTCCGGCGCCACGTTCACGATCACCAACACCGGCTCCGGCGGTGCGGTGTGGGACACGCCGATCGTCCCCGTCGGTCAGGTCGCCATCCTCGGCACCGGCACGATCACCAAGAAGCCCGTGGTCGTCACCGCCGCGGACGGCGAGGAGACCATCGCGATCCGTCAGATGGCGATGCTGTTCCTGTCCTACGACCACCGCCTGGTCGACGGCGCCGACGCGGCCCGCTTCCTCACCGCGGTGAAGAACCGCATCGAGGAGGCCGCCTTCGAGTCCGAGGTCGGGCTCTGACACCTCGGTGACGCGACGACAGGGCGGGGACCGGCAGGTCCCCGCCCTTCGTCGTGCCGCGGACGGACTTGTCAGGCCACGTCGGTGACCCGCCAGCCGTCGGGGGTCCAGGCGAGGCGCAGGCGGTCGGTCCGCGGTTCCCCCGCCGGCACGGACGCCGTCGTCCCGTCCGCCGCGACCTGGCGGTGCGCCCCGACGACGTACTCGACGACGACCTCGGCCCGGCCGTCCCGTGGGCCCTCGACCGTGCGCGTCGAGCGCACCTCGACCTGGGCACCGACCACCTGCGTGCCGTCCTCGGCGGCTCCGGCGACCAGCTCGGCGTCGGCCCGGTACGCGGCCGAACCCGCCAGCGCCACCTGGTCGACGGGGCGCCCGCCGACCAGGACCTCGACCCGACGCCGCGTGAGCTCGGCCGCCGCACCCTCCGGGTCGTCGAGGTCCTGGACGGGTCCGGGCGCGTCCTCGGCCGATGCCTGGCCGCCGGGCGCTGTGGAGCGCTCCGCCGCAGGCGGGTCCGCGGCGACGGCCGAAGTGGCCGACCCGACCGATCCGTCCGCGGCCCCGGGCCCGTCGGGCGCGACGACCCGCAGCCCGAGCACCACGAGGAGCCCCACGCCGCACGCCACACCGGTGGCACCGAGCACGGCGCGCCACCGGCCACCGAGGGGCCGCCGACCCGCGGACCGACGTGGCCGGCCCCGCCCCTCGGCACGTGAACGCCCCGGCGCGGCGCCGCCACCCCGGGCGGGGCGGTGCCGCGCGCGACCGCTCGGCGTCGTGGCTGCGGCCGCGTCCCGACCACCGCCCAGCGCCGCCGCCGCGAGCGCCGCCGGCTCGGGCAGCCGGATCGGTTCCGGTGCCACGGCGTCGTGCACCTGCGCCGCCAGGGTGCCCGCCTCCGGACGCACCCGGCCGTCGGCGGCCAGCGCCGGAGCGAGCGCCGCCCGCAGGGCGACCGTGGCGTCGTCGTCGGGGTGCGCCACGACCGCGTCGACCAGTGCGGCCACCGCGTGCACGTCGGACGTCTCCCGGGCCTGCGGGCCCGGCACCTCGAGCCGGGGCCGCAGCCGCGCCCGCCCGGCGAGATCGATCACGACGTCGCCGGGACCGAGCTCGCCGTGCACGAGGCCGGAGCTGTGCAGCACGGCCAGCGCCTGGCTCAGGTCGACGGCGAGACCGGCCGCCTCCGCGGCGTCGCAGCGGCCACGGACCGCCAGGACGGTGGGCAGGTCGGTGGCCGTCCCGCTGCCGCGAGGCACCACGAGGCCGCCGTCGGGCCGCGCGACGATGGCTCCCACGGGTTCGACCCGCGGATGATCGAGCTCGGCGATGACCCGCACCCGCTCCAGGAGGGCGTCACGGGCGGCGGCGTCGGCGGGCACGGCGAGCACGGTGTCGGTCTGCACGCGGCCATGCAACACCAGGCGGACGGTCTCCTGCAGGCGTCGTCCACAGGCCCGGTCAGAGCGAGATGCGTCGACCGTCCCGGGCGGAGGCGCGGGCGGCGTCGAGCACCTCGGCGGTGCGGACGGCGTCGGTCGGGTCGACCGGGGCGGGCGCGTCCCCCGCGAGCCACGGGGCGAGCGCACGGTAGAAGTCGGCGTGCCCTCCGTCGGCCGCGGGAACGGCGGTCCGGTCGCGGCCGCGGGTCAGCCAGCCGTGCGTCCCGGCCGGGGCGGCGTCGTCGAACCGTTCCAGCGGCGAGGCGTCCTGCTCGAACGTCGTGACGAGGTAGGCGCCGCCGGTCCCGAGCACGCGGGTGCGCGGGCCGGGCGCCCCGACGACGGACCCGGCCCAGAGCCGGGAGACGACGGCGTGCGGGCCGGCCGCGAGCCCACCGCCCGGCTCGTGCTCCAGGACCAGGAAGACGTCGTCCTCGGTGGGCGTGGTGAGCGCCCGTGTCTGCGCCCACACCGAGGTGACACGTCCGAACAGCTGGGTGGCGGAGTCCACGAGGTGCGGGCCGAGGTCGAGCAGGAGCCCACCCCCGTTCCGGTCGTTCTCCTTCCACCGCTTGCGCGGCACCGGACGCCACCGCTCCCAGTGCCGTTCGAAGGTGTGGACGTCGCCCAGCTCGCCACGCTCGAGCAGGGCGGCGAGCGTGAGCTGCTCCGGGTCCCAGCGGCGGTTCTGGAACACCGTGAACGGGGTGCCGGCCGCGTCGGCCTCGGCGACGACGGCGCGCGCCTCGTGGGCGTCGACGCCGATCGGCTTGTCGAGCACGAACGGGACGCCCGCCCGCGCCAGCCGCGCCGCCTGCTCGGCGTGCAGCGCGGTGGGGCTGGCCACGACCACCACGTCGAACCTCGGGCGCAGCTCGATCAGCTCGTCCAGGTCACCGACGAGCCGCGCACCCGGCCAGTCCCCCGCGGCCTGGTTGCGCCGCCCGGAGTCCCGCGTGAGGACCGCCGTGACCGTGTGCCCGGCCTCGGCCGCGAGCCGGGCGTGGATCTCCCGCCCCGCTCCCCCGTAGCCGACGATCGCGATCCGGAGGGGCGGGTGCACCCGCGCCTCGCCGTCCGCCGTCAGGTCCGTACCGTCCTGGTGTTCCGCCATGGCGTCCATCGTGCCCGACGTCGGGCCGATCAGCCCCTCAGGCGCGATGGGCGGCGTGCCCGCGCCCCAGCCGCGCGGGCCACCAGGTCCGGTCCCCGAGGTCGTGCACGAGCGCGGGCACGAGCAGGCTGCGCACCACGAGCGTGTCGACCAGGACGCCGAACGCCACGATGAACGCGAGCTGGGCGAGGAACAGCAGCGGGATGACCCCCAGGGCGGCGAAGGTGGCGGCGAGCACCACGCCGGCCGAGGTGATGACCGACCCGGTGACGGCGAGCCCGCGCAGCACGCCGCGCCGGGTCCCGATCTTCTGGCTCTCCTCCCGCACGCGGGTCATGAGGAAGATCGAGTAGTCGACCCCCAGCGCGACCAGGAAGCAGAACGCGTAGAGCGGCACGGACGGATCGGCGCCCGGGAAGTCGAACACGTGGTTGAACAGGATCGCCGCGACACCCAGCGCCGACCCGAAGGCGAGCACGTTGGCGGTGATGAGCAGCACGGCCGCCAGGACGGAGCGCAGCAGCAGCATGAGGATCACGAAGATCACCGCGAGCACCACGGGCACGATGACCCGCAGGTCACGCTGCCCGGCGAGCTGGGTGTCCAGCCGTTCGGCGGCCGCACCGCCGACGAGGGCGTCGGGCGAGACCTCGTGGACGGCGTCGCGCAGCGCGGAGACGGTCTCCACGGCCTCCTGGCTGTCCGACGGCGCGTCGGTGGTGACGTCGACGCGGACCCGGTCGTCGACGACCAGCGGGTCGCCCTGCGGGGGTGCGCCGGGTGCGGGTGCCGGCTGGTCGGTCACGGGCTGCGCCGCGGCGACGCCGTCGGTGGCGTCCGCGGCATCCACGACGGCGTCGAGGTCGTCGGCCGGGGCGACGACCGTCACCGGCTGGGCCGAGACCCCCTCGAAGTGCTCGGTGAGCACCTCCTCGCCGTCGACCGAGTCGACCTGCGTCAGGAACACCTCGGAGTCGCCGGTGCCGGACGCGTCCAGCGTCGGCACGAACGCCGCGGCCCCGGCCAGCACCAGGGCCGTCACGATCCACACGGGGCGGTCGTGACGTCCGACGAACCCGGCGACCCTCGACCACAGGCCGTGACCGGCCACCTGGACCGTGCCGTCCTCGGCCACCTCGGTCGCGGCGAGGTCGGCGTCCGCCACCGGGGCGTCACCGGCGTCGGCCGGTGCGTGCGGGATCCGGGGCCAGAACACCCACCGGGCGCGGCGCCCGCCGATCAGCAGCAGGGCGGGCAGCAGGGTGAACGCCGCCAGGAACGCGGCGACGATGCCGATGGCGGCCACGGGGCCGAGGCTGCGGTTGGACGACAGGTCGGACAGCAGCAGGCACAGCAGGCCGACGACGACGGTCCCGGCGCTGGCGGCGATCGGTTCGATCGACGCGCGCACGGCCCGGCGCAGGGCGGTGTAGGTGGAGGCGACCCGCGTGAGCTCCTCGCGGTAGCGGGCCACCACGAGCAGGGCGTAGTCCACCGAGGCCCCGACGACGAGGATCGACAGGATGCCCTGCGACTGGCCGTTGAGCACGAGGACGTCGTTCGCCGCCAGGTGGTAGACGGCCAGGCCTGCCAGGGTCAGGGCCAGGACGGCGTTGAAGATCACCACGAACGGCAGCACGGGCGAGCGGTAGACCAGGGCGAGGATGACGAGCACGGCGCCCAGCGCCACGAGCAGCAGCACGGTGTCGATCGCGCCGAAGGCGCTGGTCAGGTCGGCGACGAACCCGGCCGGACCGGTCACCCACGCCTGCGTCCCGGTGTCGGCCAGGCCCCCGTCCTCGGTGCCCCCGGCGGCGAGGTCACGCAGCGCGGTGACGGACAGCTCCCCGACGCTCGACTCCTCGGGGCCCACGGCCTGGTCGGCGAGCGAGGCGTCGAGGGACACGACGACGAGCGCCGCCAGCCCGTCCTCGGACGGCACCAGGACGGGGTCGGCGACGCTGGCCTGGCCGACGGTGGCGGGCTCGTCACCGGAGGCGCCCTCCAGGGGTGCGTCGGGCAGGGCGTCGACGAACGCCTGGACGTCGGCGAGCTGGTCCTCGGTGAGCTCGGACCCGTCCGAGGACTCGACGACGACCAGCGCCGGCAGCGCCTCGTCGTCAGTGAACTCGGCGGCGAGCTCGGCGGCCTCCGTCGACTCGGCGCTGGCGGGCAGGAAGGCCGCGGCGTCGTTCGTCTGGACGCTGCTGAGCTGCCCCTGCGCCTGGCCGCCGAAGGCGCCGACGGCCAACCACACCCCGAGTGCTGCCAGAATGACGAGACCACGCAGGACGCCCGACCACCTATTACTCAGCATGTTGAGTATTCTGCACGTGAAGGAGGTGCGCAGCAAGTGACCGACCCGACGAGCCCCGACCCCGCGGACTGGCCCACCGGCCGGCTGCTCTTCTCCGTCGTGCGCCAGATCGAGCACGAGTGGAACGACCACCTCGCCGGCTGGGAGCTCAACCACGCCGGGTTCCCCGTCCTGCTGCACCTGCTCGGCACCCCGCACACGCAGCGCGAGCTGGCCGACCTCAACGGCGTCACCGAGCAGACGATGAGCAAGGTCGTCGCGCGGCTCGAACGCTCCGGCTACGTGACGCGCTCCACCGACCCCGCCGACCGACGCCGTCGGACCGTCGTCGTCACCGACGCCGGCCGGGCCGCGGCGCTCGAGGCCGCGGACCGGCGTCCCGCCGAGGACCTGGCCACCCGGGGGCTCGACGAGCAGCAGACGCACGACCTGCGGGAGATCCTGCTGACGATGCTCCGCGCCCAGGAGACGCACCGGTCGCCGTCCGCGCAGGACTAGCCTGGGCCGATGGACGTCGTCACGCTGCCGGGCCGCACGGACTACCACCAGGGGTGGGAGCTGCAGCGCCGCACGCACGAGGCCGTACGCGCCGGCTCACCCGGCGTGACGTTCCTGCTGGAGCACGACAGCGTCTACACCGCGGGCCGCCGCACGCGCCGCGACGAGTACCCCCCGGCCGGCACACCCGTCGTCGACGTCGACCGCGGCGGCAAGATCACGTGGCACGGCCCGGGCCAGATCGTCGCCTACCCGATCGTCGCCCTGCGCTCCCCCGTCGACGTCGTGCGCTACGTCCGCACGCTCGAGTCCGCCGTCATGGACGTCTGCGCCGCGTTCGGCCTGGACACGGTCCGCGTCGAGGGGCGCTCGGGCGTGTGGTTCGCCGCCGACGACGCCGCAGCCGCCGGTCGGGACGCCGTCGCGCGGCGTGCGCGCAAGGTCTGCGCCATCGGGGCTCGCGTGGCCAAGGGCGTGACGATGCACGGGCTCGCGCTCAACTGCGACGCGGACCTCGCCGCCTTCGACGCGATCGTGCCCTGCGGCATCGACGACGCGGACGTGACCTCCCTGTCCGTCGAGACAGGACGGGACGTCACCGTCGCCGAGGTGCGCCCCCTGCTCGCCGACGCGCTGGTGCGGCACCTGGAACCCCTGGTGACGGAACTCACGACCACGCAGCAAGATCCCGATGTCGGCGCCGTCGGCGCCGCCATAGGGTGAGCACGTCTACGGAGGGAACGACGTCGTGACCATCGCACCCGAGGGCCGCCGCATGCTGCGGGTCGAGGCCCGCAACGCCACCACGCCCATCGAGAAGAAGCCCGAGTGGATCAAGACCCGCGCGGTCATGGGTCCCGAGTACTCCGAGCTCAAGGGGCTCGTCAAGAGCGGCGGGCTGCACACCGTCTGCGAGGAAGCCGGCTGCCCCAACATCTTCGAGTGCTGGGAGGACCGCGAGGCCACGTTCCTCATCGGCGGCGACCAGTGCACGCGCCGGTGCGACTTCTGCCAGATCGACACCGGCAAGCCGGCCGACTTCGACGCCGACGAGCCGCGCCGGGTCGCGGAGTCCGTCCAGCAGATGGGGTTGAAGTACTCGACCGTCACCGGCGTCGCCCGCGACGACCTGGCCGACGGCGGCGCATGGCTCTACGCCGAGACCGTGCGGCAGATCCACGCCCTCAACGCAGGGACCGGCGTCGAGCTGCTCATCCCGGACTTCAACGCCATCCCGGAGCTGCTCGACCAGGTCAACGAGTCGCGCCCCGAGGTGCTCGCGCACAACGTCGAGACGGTGCCGCGCATCTTCAAGCAGATCCGCCCCGCGTTCCGCTACGAGCGGTCGCTGTCCGTCCTGACGCGGGCCCGCGACGCCGGGCTGGTGACCAAGTCCAACCTCATCCTGGGCATGGGCGAGACGATCGACGAGGTCAAGGAGGCGCTCGACGACCTGCAGTCCGCCGGGTGCGACCTCATCACCATCACGCAGTACCTGCGCCCCTCCCTGCGCCACCACCCGGTGGAGCGCTGGGTGCGGCCCGAGGAGTTCGTCGAGCTGTCCGACTACGCGCAGGAGATCGGCTTCCTCGGCGTCATGGCGGGCCCGCTGGTGCGGTCCTCCTACCGCGCCGGGCGGCTGTGGGGCCAGGCGATGACCCGGCGCGGACAGGCCGTGCCGGACGCCCTGGCGCACCTCACCGAGCCGACGACGGCCCGGCAGGAGGCGGCGAGCCTGGTCGCCCCCCGCGGACAGTAGACTTGACGACCATGGCCCGCACGAAGTCCGACGCCGGCGAGGCGTCCTCGAAGAAGCCCAAGAAGCAGCGTTGGTACCACCAGGTGTGGGCCGCCTACCAGATGACCAGGCGGCAGGACCCGATGGTCACCTGGATCATGCTCGCCGTGTTCCTCGGGATCCTGGCGATCGCCCTGCTCATCGGGTTCCTGGCCGGTCACTGGATCTACGCGACCGTCGTCGGCCTGCCCTTCGCCCTGCTCGGCTCGATGTTCGTGCTCACCCGCAAGGCGGAGCGCGCGGCGTACACGCAGATCGAGGGGCAGCCGGGCGCCGTCCGCGCGGCCCTCGGCACGGTCCGTGGCGGCTGGAACTTCGAGGACGAGCCGGTGTCCGTCAACCGCCAGCAGGACCTCGTCTTCCGCGGCATCGGACGGCCCGGCGTCGTCCTCGTCTCCGAGGGGCCGTCCCACCGGGTGCAGCGGATGCTCGCCGACGAGCGCAAGCGCACCGTCCGCGTCCTGCCGAACGTCCCGGTGACGACGATCCAGGTCGGCAGCGAGGAGGGCCAGGTCGCCCTGCCCAAGGTGGCCCGCAAGGTGCAGCGGATGAAGAAGCAGCTCACCCGCGCCGAGGCGGCCGAGATCGGCAAGCGTCTCAAGGCGCTCGGCGGCGTCAAGCTGCCCGTGCCCAAGGGCGTGGACCCGCTGAACGCCCGGCCCGACCGCAAGGGGATGCGCGGACGCTGAGCCCGCGCGCTCGGCCCACCCGGCGGCCGGGACCTGTCATCGACGCACGATGACGGTCCCGGCCGCCTTGTCGTGCAGGCCACGACCGTCGGCGTCCCAGACGACGGCGGGGATGACGAGGCAGACCAGGAGGGCCCGCACGGCGGCGCGGCCGAACCCGACCAGGTGCGGACCCTCGACGTCGAGCCGGCGCACCCGCAGACCGAGCAGCCGGTGCCCGATGGTGGAGCCGACCGAGGCGACCAGGACCAGGTTCATGACGGCGAAGACCCCGAGGGTCGCCAGCTCGTCGAAGTCGAGGAGCGCGTAGCTGATCCCGCTCGCGACCGCCCAGTCGAGGCAGAGCGCCACGACCCGGCGTCCCAGCCGGGCCCGCGAACCGGGTCCGGAGGTCGGCAGGCCCAGGCCGTCCCGGCCGTTCGTCTCATCTTTCGGGACGTCGCCACCGGACATCCAGGACCCGATTTCCCCACGCGTCGGCATGGTTCCAGCCTACGCGCGCACGAAAGCCACCCACGTAACGTGGACGAAACATCCGCGCCATGGCAGGGTAACCAGTCGGCTCTAGCGTCAAGGGCGCCGAGCCACCTGGCACCGTCTCATCAAGGAGCGCATGCATGTTCACCAATGCCGAGGAGGCAATCGCCTTCACCCGCAACGAGGGGGTGGAGTTCATCGACGTCCGGTTCATCGACCTGCCGGGTGTCATGCAGCACTTCAACATCCCCGTGGCGCAGTTCGACGAGGACTCGTTCACCGAGGGCCTGATGTTCGACGGCTCCTCGATCCGCGGGTTCCAGGCGATCCACGAGTCGGACATGAAGCTGGTCCCGGACGTCACCACGGCGTACCTCGACCCGTTCCGCAAGCGCAAGACGCTCATCATGAACTTCTCGATCGTGGACCCGTTCACGGACGAGCCGTACGGCCGCGACCCGCGCACCATCGCCGCCAAGGCCGAGGCGTACCTGGCCTCCACCGGCATCGCGGACACCGCGTTCTTCGCCCCCGAGGCGGAGTTCTACATCTTCGACGACGTCCGCTTCAAGACGTCGCAGAACGAGAGCTTCTACAGCATCGACTCCGTCGAGGCGGCCTGGAACACCGGCCGTGAGGAGGAGGGCGGCAACCTCGGGTACAAGACCCGCTACAAGGGCGGCTACTTCCCCGTTCCCCCGAACGACCAGTTCGCCGACCTGCGTGACGAGATCTGCGCCGCGCTGGCCGAGGTCGGTCTCGACGTCGAGCGCGCGCACCACGAGGTCGGCACCGCCGGCCAGCAGGAGATCAACTACAAGTTCAACACCCTGCTGCACTCGGCCGACGACCTGATGAAGTTCAAGTACGTCGTCAAGAACGTCGCCTGGCAGGCCGGCAAGTCCGTCACGTTCATGCCGAAGCCGATCTTCGGCGACAACGGCTCGGGCATGCACTCCCACCAGTCGCTGTGGCTGAACGGCGAGCCGCTCTTCTACGACGAGAAGGGCTACGGCGGCCTGTCCGACACGGCCCGCTGGTACATCGGCGGCCTGCTCAAGCACGCGCCGTCGCTGCTGGCGTTCACGAACCCGTCGGTCAACTCCTACCACCGTCTGGTCCCCGGCTACGAGGCCCCGGTGAACCTGGTCTACTCGGCCCGCAACCGCTCCGCCTGCATCCGCATCCCGGTGACCGGTAGCTCCCCGAAGGCCAAGCGCGTCGAGTTCCGCGTGCCGGACCCGTCGGCCAACCCCTACCTGGCCTTCGCCGCCCAGCTCCTCGCGGGCCTCGACGGCATCAAGAACCGCATCGAGCCGCCGGCGCCGGTCGACAAGGACCTGTACGAGCTGCCCCCCGAGGAGCACGCGGAGATCGCCCAGGTCCCCGCCTCGCTCGGTGAGGCCCTCGACAACCTCGAGGCCGACCACGAGTTCCTCACCCAGGGCGACGTCTTCTCCGAGGACATCATCGCCGCCTGGATCGACTACAAGCGGGCCAACGAGATCGACCCGATCCGCCTGCGCCCGCACCCGCACGAGTTCGAGCTCTACTACGACATCTGACAGTCGAGATTGAGCCACCTCCGTCGGGAGGCGAGAAACGGCGTCTGTACTGCACGAACGCTTCGCAGCGTTTCGCAGCCTCAGACGCCGTTTCTCGCTCTCGTGTGTGATCCGTGTGTGATCTGACGCCACAGGCACCCGCAAGCCGCCAGCCTCCCGCTGCCCCTGAGTGCAGAAAGTGAGCATCATGTTCGTTGGTCGATCTCGCCGGGCTTCGCGAGCATCCGCCATCGCCTTGGTGCTTCTGGCCGCGGCCGGCTGCGACGGCCCCGCGGAGGAGCTGGACCTCAGCCACACCTACTCGTCGCTCCCCGAGGTTCGGGAGGCGAGCTCCGCCGCCGTCCTGTTCACCACGACAAGCGACGGGCAGCGAACCGAGGGTGAACGGGACCTCCCGTTCACGGTGACGACCGCTGTCGTCGTCGCGACGGACGGACGGGACGATCTCGATCCCGGTGAGAAGATCGACATCAGGCAGATGGAAGGCCGCTTCACCAACATCGCACCCGCACTCGACCTCGACGAGTCCTACGTCGCGTACCTCAAACCGTGGACGAGCTCTGTCCCGGACAACATCGACGGCGAAGGCCAGCTCGTCATCGTCGGCGGTCAGAGCGTGTGGCGGGTGCAGGGAAGCACGGGTCGGCGGACCACTCCTGACAGCCAGCTCCCCGACCGGGTCACGGTGGCCTCGGTCGACGGCCTGTTGTCGGTCACGGCCTCGTAGAACCACTTCACGACGCCGGAGACTGCCGCTCGGACCGGGGCGGGTGGACGAACAGCCAGAGCACGCCCTCTACAAGATCCGCTGCTGCAACTGCGGGCGGTAACGGGTCCCGGACATCGTTTCCGGGACCCGTTGCTGGCCTCGAAACTACTGCCAGCATGTCCCCCTGCCGGGGAAGCAGGTCCCCGAACGGTCCCCAGCAGGACGGCAGGGGCGGGGCTCCTGCCGTCTCCGCCGGGCGCCGCTCAGCGCCGCGGGGCCCCGAACGCGGCCGCCAGGTCCACGAACGACGGCGCCTCCAGGTCGGCACGGTCGAAGTACGCGGGGTACTCGCCCCCCACCCTGTTGATCCACGCCGTGCGCAGCCCTGCCCTCCGAGCACCCTCGAGGTCCCACGGGTGCGCGGCCACGAGCATCGCCCGCCCCGGGGCGACCCCGGTGGCCGACAGGGCGTGGCCGTAGGCGCGGGGGTCGGGCTTCCAGGCCGCGCCCGCGACGTCCAGGTAGGCCTCGACGACGTCGTCCGCGCCGGTACCGGCGAGCAGCGTCCGCGCGACGTCGGCGGAGGCGTTGCTCAGCGTCACGATCCGGCATCCGGCGGCGGCGATCGCCCGCAGCCCGGGAACCACGTCGGCATGCGGCTCCAGGTGCGTGAAGCTCTCCAGGACCTGCCGGGCACCGGCCGCCGGGTCGGGTGACCCGGCGGCAGCGAGCCTCACCCGCAGCCCGGCAGCGGCCACCTCGGCGAACGACGGGTTGTCGCCGAGCACCGTGAGCGCGAAGCCGTCCCCCAGCACGTCGGCGAACCACGCCGCGACGTCGTTCTCGTCGAGGCCCACCTGGGCAAAGACCGCGCCCAGCGGGGCGAGGTCGGACAGCGTCTCGTTGACGTCGAGGACGATCAGATCGGGTCGCACCGGGTCGATCTGGGGAGGTGTGTCTGACATGTCGCCACCCTCACCCGGCGCGGAGCGCGCGGCAAGCCGGGTGGAGTTCGGCTCTCTGGTCGCCCATCGACCGTCGCGCCGTTATCTTCATCACAGTTGCTCCCTGCGATCAGACGTGGAGGTGAGCCTCCATGGTGGAGCGAACCCGCACCAGGCCCGGTCGCCTCGTCGCTGCCGTCGTCGCCCTCACGTTCCTCGCGGTGGGCCTTCCCGCGGTGGTGGCTCCGCCCGCCGAGGCCGCGACCCTGCAGATCGGTCCGATCACCGCCCAGCTGCGCGACCACGGCGGCGAGGCGAACAACAACGGGCCGCGCGGTGACTGCATCCACTACTCTCCAGGGTCGGGCATCGGCGCGACGACGACCAGCTCGGCCTTCGTCGGCGCGAGCGGCACCACCGAGGCGCGAACGTCCCACGGCACCTACGGCGTCAGGGACCGGCGCCGCACGACGTACGTCTGCCCGGACCAGCTCGACACCGACAAGCAGAGCGCGGTCGGGTTCAAGCCGGCGCCGGTCGTCACGGCGCAGGACGGCGAGACGTTCCTCATCGGCCGTCTGACGCACTACAACAACCCCATCACCGCCCCCTCGAAGCACTTCACCGGAGAGCTGCGGGTCCAGCTCGGCGGCCTGACCCCGCTCACGCCGACCACGTTCCCGTGGGAGCTCTGGGAAACCCCCAACCTGCGCCCTGGTGAGTACCGCAACTGCGCGTTCACCGGCAACGACGCCCCCAACGACCGCGGATGTGCCGACGAGATCAAGTTCTCCAACCAGATCGCCAGCCAGGTCTACGACCAGGACGGTTTCGAGTACAAGCTGGTGGTCACCGGGTTCGTCCCGACCGACGGCGCCTGTCCTGCCACGCCGTCGGGCTCGGCCCAGAACCGGTTCCTCACCCGGGAGAGCGCGACGTCGTCGGCATGCCTGTACGCGTCGCTCGTCCAGCTGCGCGCCCTGACCGTCATCAAGCGGACCGTGGTGCCCGACGGGGTGACCATCACGCCGCCGGCCTTCGGATTCACCGGGACCAGCAGCCTGGACGGATCCCCGTGGGCCACCCGCAAGTTCTCCCTCGATCCCACCGATCCCGGCAACGCCGAGACGGACCAGCTGCTGCGCGGGGAGTCGGTCTCGATCACCGAGGAGCAGCCGAGCGGCGACCAGTGGTCGGTGACCGGGATGGAGTGCCTGGACAGCGCCGGAGGTGCCGTCCCCGAGGCGAGGTACGACATCGGGGCAGGCCGGATCACGCTGGAGGACGTCGGACCGCCGCCGACCACCGACGCCCTGGGGATCGTCTGCACCGTCACCAACACGTATGTCCCGAAAGCTACCCTCACGCTGGTCAAGCAGGTCGACGGCGGACCGGCGCAGGCCTCCGATTTCACGCTCAGTGCCCGTGGCCCGGCGTCGATCGGCGGACCGGGCGGGAGCGCCGCCGTCACCTCGCAGCGGGTGCCGGCCGGGACCTACCAGCTCACCGAGACCGGCCCCGACGGCTACGCGTCGGGGCCGTGGCAGTGCGTCGGCGCGGCCGACGGCGACGGCACGTCGGTCACGGTCGCCGACGGCCAGGACGTGACCTGCACCGTCACCAACACGTTCGCCACCGCGACGTTCACGGTCACGAAGCAGGTGGACGGTCCCGCCGGCGGGTACACGGGTGACGGCAGCACCGCGTTCACCGGGACGTACACCTGCGGCTCGGACGCGCCGCAGCCGTTCAGCGTCAGCACCGGGACACCCTTCGTCTCCCCGCCCCTGCCCGTGGGCACGAGCTGCACGGTCACCGAGGACCTACCCGACGGCGATCTCGCGAACGCCTCGTACGAGTGGCTCGCCCCCGTCTACTCGACAGCGGGCGGACGGGTCACCGTGCCCGACTCCGGCACCTCGACGGTTGCGATCGTCAACACCTACCGCCAGCGCACGGGCAGCATCGCACTGTCCAAGGCGGTCGAGGCCCGGCCGGGGACGCCGTCCACCGGGTACACCGCCGCGGCGGGTCGCGCCTTCCCGGTCGACTACACCTGCACGCTCGACAACACCGCCGTCGCGTCGGGCACCGTCGACCTCACGGCCGGTGCCACGACCACCGTGAACGACTTGCCGGCCGGGGCGACGTGCAGCCTCGCCGAGGCCACCGTCACGAGCACTCCCGGTGACTTCGCGGACACCTCGTACGCGTGGGACGGCTCAGCGTGGTCACCGGCGGCGACCGTCACGGTGCCCGACGGCGGCAGCCCGGCATCGGCGACGGTCACCAACTACTTCGCCCGCCAGACCGGCGATCTGGTGCTCTCGAAGGCCGTGAACGGAGCCGGGTTCACCGGCGGTGTGGGATTCACGGTCGACTACGACTGCGGCGCCGGCTTCGCCGGCAGCGAGACCTTGACGAACGGTGCCACTGCCACGATCACGGGCGTCCCGATCGGCACCCGCTGCGAGGTGATCGAGCGGGCGCCCCAGGGCGGTCTCGAGACCGGGTTCGTCTGGGGGGCTCCCACCTACGACGGCGTCCTGGGCGGTGGTGTCGCGATCGTTCCCCCGGCAGACTCGGCGAACGTCGCGATCGGCAACCCGACCGAGCAGCTCTACCGCCCGTTGACGGTCCGGAAGTCGGTGCAGCCCGCGGACCTCGCTGCGAGCGGGCTGCTGGGATCGGCCACGTTCAGCATCACCGTCGCATGCGACGCCCCGACGCAGGGCGGCGGCAGCACCTACACCCAGACCTTCAGCGTGACGGCGGGTGGGTCCGCCACGACGCCGCCGCTGCCCGTGGGGTCCACCTGCAACGTCTCGGAGCTCGCGCCGGACGGCTCCGAGCTCGTCGACGCCAGCTACTCCTGGGCCGGGACTCCCGCGCCGCAGGACGTGATCGTCGGGACCACGAACGACCCGGTGACGGTGACCAACACGATCCAGCGCGAGTACGGCAGCCTGGCCCTGGCCAAGGTGGTCGAGGGGACGGGGGGTGCCGACGGCTCCGGCACGACGTTCACGGGGACGTGGAGCTGCGCCTACGGCTCGACGATGCTGGACGGGACCTGGTCGGTGACCGGTCCGGGGAACGCGGCCCTCACGGGCCCCGCGGACCAGCTGCCGTTGGGATCACGGTGCACGATCACCGAGGACCCGATCGGCACCGAGCCGATCCCGGACGAGCCATCGCTGGTCTGGGGCGGAACCACGCTGCCCCCACCGATCACGCTCACGGCCGACGACCGGGATGTCACCGGCACCGTCACCAACCGGGTGGTCGAGGTCGACGGCGACCTGGTGATCGGCAAGGTGGTCGTCGGTGGCGCCGCCGGCGACGCCTACGTGGACGCCGACTTCTCGTTCGACTTCAGCTGCACCCCCGCCGGCGGCGGCGTCGCCGTCGAGGGCACGATCACGCTGTCCGACGGCGAGTCGGACCACACCGCCCCGGCCGACCCGATCCCCGTCGGCAGCACGTGCACCGTCGTCGAGACCGGTGTCCCCGCGGCCCTGGACCCGTACGCCTGGACCGGCACGGTCCAGCTCGACGTGACAGGTGAGGCCACCGTGCTGGAGCGCACCGACACCTCGGTCACGTTCACCACCCCCGTCCCGAACAAGAGGGTCGTCGTCCGCGCGACCAACACCCTGGTCGAGCGCTTCGCGGAGGTCGCGGTCAGCAAGGCCGTCACGGGCATCGACCCGGCTGACGTCGACCCCGGCGTCGAGTTCCCCCTGAGCCTCGTGTGCACGGACGCGACCTACGGGCCTGCCTACACCGGCGTCGGGGGGACCGTACGGTTCCAGGTGCCCGTCGGCCAGGAGTGCCGCGCGGTCGAGGGTGCGATCGACCCAGGGCTCGGGCTGCCCGACGCCTCCTACTCCTGGGGAACCCCGGTCGCGGCACCGGCGGGAACTGTCGAGGTGGCCGACGAGTCCGGTCAGTACGCCTTCACCATGACCAATCCTGCCGAGCGGGTGACGACGGACATCGGCCTGGTCAAGGTCGTCGACGAGTCCGCGGTCGGGGCGAACGTCGTCAACCTGCCGCTCACCTACACCGGCACCTGGACGTGCACGCACGACGGCGACCCGGACGTCACCGGGACCTGGAGCGTCGACGACGGCGGGTCCGCCACGCTCACCGGCCCGGCCGACCAGGTGCTGCTGGCATCGACCTGCACCGCGACCGAGCAGACCCCGGGCGCCCCGTCGAGCGACCCGTCCTACTCCTGGGCCGCACCGCAGCTCACCCCGGTGACGGTCACGGCCGCGGGCCCCAACACGCTGACCGCCACGAACGCCGTCGTCCGCGACACGGGGGTGCTGCGGGCCGCCAAGACGGTCACGGGCGAGGTCGACGGGTACGTCGGCACCGGTCCGCAGTTCCCCGTCGACTACGCGTGCAGCTTTGCGGGCAACACCGGCGGCGAGATCGTCGGGAGCGCGCAGGTCCCCACCGACGGCAACCCCGTGGTGCTCGCCGACGCGGTCCCGCTCGGCTGGACCTGCCAGGTCTCCGAGGGGCGCCTCCCCGAGGGGCTCCTGCGGGACGCCTCCTACGCCTGGGGCACCCCCACCGTCCTGCCGTCGGAGGTGACCGTCCAGTCGGTCGGCCAGGAGCTCGACGTCGCGGTGACCAACCCGGTCGAGCGACGGACGGGCCGGTTCGCGATCACCAAGCGGATCCTCCACGGCGACCCCGTGCTGCCGGGGTCGACGTTCACCGGCGGCTACGAGTGCGTGTACGCGCAGGGCGAGCCGTTCGAGGAGGCGTTCACCGGCACCTGGTCGGTCACCGGTGCCGGGCAGGCGACCCTGTCCCCCGATCCCGAGCTACCGATCGGGACCGTCTGCTCGGCCACCGAGGACACGCCCGACGCCTCCTCGACCCTGCTGCCCGGTTTCGACTGGACCACGCCGGACGTGACCGACCCGGTCACCGTCGCCGGAGGCAGCGCGCCCCCCGCGATCGGTGTGACGAACACGCCGCGGCAGGTCTCCGGGGCTCTGCGCCTGATCAAGGAGTACGTCGGTGTCGACGGGGCGCTCGTGCCCGGCACCACGGTCACCGGCACGTGGGAGTGCATCGACCCGCAGGGCGTCGAGCACGACGGCACGTGGGAGCTGCCCACCAGCGGGGGCGAGGTGCAGCTGTTCGGCATCACCGACCCCGACGGGGCTCCCGTCGGGTCGGAGTGCACCGTCGCGGAGGACACGCTCGTCGACGGCGACCTCGCCGACCCCTCCTTCACCTGGGAGCAGCCGTCCTACAGCCCCGGGGTGACGCTCGCGGCCGGCGAGGAGGAGACGCTCGGTGTCGTCAACTCCGTGTCGAGAGTCTTCACCCCGATCGAGATCACCAAGTCGATCGACGCTCCTGACGGCCTGGCGATCGAGCCCGGGCAGACGTTCGGCGGGAACTACACCTGCCGCTTCGGAGACGACGGACCGGCCACGACCGGGCACTGGGAGGTCACCGGGACCGGGACGTACGAGGTCCCCGGGATCCTCGTCGGCTCGCGGTGCACGGTCACGGAGGACCAGCCCACCACGGCTCCGACCCTCATCGACCCCTCGTACGTGTGGGGTGAACCGTCCGTCGCCGCGCTGGGCACGGTCACCCGCCCGACAGCGGGCCCGAACCGGGTGTCCGTGACCAACACCGTGGAGCGCGTGCTGACCGGTTTCGACATCGCCAAGTCGCTCCGCGCCCCGGACGGCGCGCTCCCGGAGGGTACTGCCTACGACGTCTCGTGGAGCTGCACGGCGGGCGACGGCGAGCGGTTCGGCGGCGACGCCAGGATCCGGGCCGGCGCCACCTCACGGACGCCGATGACGATCCCGATCGGCAGCCGCTGCACCGTGATCGAGGGCGCGCTGCCCGACCCGGCGGGTGTCACGGTCTGGCGGCCCGTCTCGTTCGCCGTCGCCGGCATCGCCGCGGGCTCGGGCGTGGACGCCGTGGACCAGATGGTCTCGTTCTCCCTGCCGGTGCCGCTGGCCGACCATCGCCAGGTCGACGTGGACGTCACCGTCCGCAACCGGGCGGTCCGCGGCCCGGGCTCCTACACGTTCGCCAAGACCGCCGACGCGCCGTCCGGATCGACCGTGCGACCCGGTCAGGTCATCACCTACACCGTGACCGTGCGCGGCAACGGGGGCCGGGGCGTCCCCGGCGTCGAGGTCGTGGACGCGCTGCAGCGCGTCACCCGCCACGCGACGCTGGTCCCGGGCAGCCTCACCGCGAGCCAGGGCAGCGCGACGCTCCGACCTGACGGGACGCTGCGCTGGGTGGTCGGGACCGTGTCCGGGACCGGGGCGATCACGCTGACCTACGCCGTCCGCGTGGACGACGACGCCGCCGGCGTGACCTTGCGCAACGCGATCACGGTCTCGGGCGACGTCCCGCCGGCATGCGCCACGGTGGACGCCTCCGCCCGCGCGGTCGCGGCCTCGCGGGCAGCGGTCCGGGCCGCGGCGACCTGCGTCACCACCACGACTCATCACGTGCCCCCGACCACGACGACCGGCACGCCGCCCGACCAAGGGGTTCCCCCGATCAACGACGTGCCGCCGCTGGCCCACACCGGCGTCTCCCCCGTGCTGTTCGCGCTGCTCGTCGCCGGGCTGCTCCTGATCGCGCTCGGTGCTCTCCTGGTCGTCCGGCACCGTCGCGGCCGGGCCGCCGGCCCGCAGGCCTGAGGGTCCGTCAGGAGCTCGGGACGCCCGGAGGCACGGAACCCGCGTCGTCGCCGGCACCCGACTCCGACCGGTCGTGCGCAGCGTTCGTGTCGTGGTCCTCGCCGAACGGCAGCACGTGCACCACGGCCACGACGACGGCACCGACGACCAGTCCGACGAGCGCCGAGCACAGCGTGTTGAAGCACCAGGCGAGGAACCCGCCGATGCCGGGCACGGCGGCGGCGATCGCCTCCTCGCCGTGGTGGACCAGGTCGTACAGACCGTGCCACCCCAGCTCGTCGACGCCCACCAGCAGGATGTGCCCGCCGACCCACAGCATCGCCACGGTGCCGACCACGGAGATCACTCCGAGCACCTTCGGCATGCCGGTCACCAACGACCGTCCGACGCGCTGCGCGGCCGCCGAGCTGCGCTGCGCGAGGGCGAGACCGACGTCGTCCATCTTGACGATGAGCGCCACCACGCCGTAGACGAGCACGGTGATGACCAGCGCCACCACGAGCAGGATCGCGAGCCGGGCCCAGAACCCCTCGTCGGCGACCTCGTCGAGGGCGATGACCATGATCTCGGCCGAGAGGATGAGGTCGGTCCGCACGGCACCGGCGACGAGCTTCTTCTCGGCGTCCGGGCCGCTCGCGGCGGCCGGCTCGGCGTGCGCCGTGTGCCCGCGCAGGCGGCCCCAGATCTTCTCCGCACCCTCGAAGGCGAGGTAGGTCCCGCCCACCATGAGGATCGGCGTGAGCAGCCACGGCAGCCACTCGGACAGCACCAGGGCGATCGGCAGGATGATGAGGACCTTGTTACGGATCGAGCCCCACGCGATCTTCTTGACGATCGGCAGCTCCCGGTCGGCCGCCACCCCGTGCACGTACTGCGGGGTCACCGCCGTGTCGTCGACCACGACCCCGGCGGCCTTGGCGGTGGCACGACCGGCCGCGGCGCCGACGTCGTCCAGCGAGGCCGCCGCCAGCTTCGCGATGGCGGCCACGTCGTCGAGCAGCCCCAGCAGACCCGCACTCATCCCGTCTCTCCTCAGTCCTCGCCGTAGACGACGCGCTCCACCACGGTCCGCGCACGGCGGGTCGTGCGCAGGTAGAGCTCCTCGAGCTCGACGCCGGAGCCGACGTCGCCCAGCAGGCTCGCCAGCCCGGACAGCGCCCAGGCGTCGTGAGGAAGGATATCCGCCCGCGGCCCCCCGACCTTCCCGGAGAACAGCACCAGCGCCGAGCGCAGCCGGGAGGCGAGCAGCCACGCCTCGCGCAGGCAGTAGGCCTCCTCCTCGCCGAGCAGACCCGCCTCCTCGGCGGCGGCGAGCGCCGCGACCGTCTCGGTGGTGCGCAGGCCCGGGACCTCGTGGGCGTGCTGGAGCTGCAGCACCTGGGCGGCCCACTCGACGTCCGAGACTCCCCCGCGGCCCAGCTTGAGGTGCCGGGTGGGCTCGACCCCCCGGGGAAGCCGTTCGGCCTCCACGCGCGCCTTGATCCGCCGGACCTCGCGCAGGGACGCCTCCGCCAGTCCCCCGACCGGGTAGCGCAGCGGGTCCACCATCGCGGTGAACCGCGCGGCGACGTCGGCGTCGCCCCCGAGCTGCCCCGCCACGGGCCGCGCGCGCAGCAGCGCCTGCTGCTCCCAGACGCTCACCCAACGCTCGTAGTACTCGGCGTAGGAGTCGAGGGTGCGCACGAGGGCCCCCTGGCGGCCCTCGGGGCGCAGGTCGGCGTCGATCGGCAGGTTCGGTTCGGGCCCGACGGCGGAGAGCAGCTTCTGCAGGCGCCGCGCGGTGGCCAGGGCGAAGTCCTGCGCGAGCTTCGGCTCGGCCCCGTCCACGGGCTCGTGGGCGAACATGACGTCCGCGTCGGAGCCGTAGCCCATCTCCCGGCCGCCCATGCGCCCCATGGCGACGACGAGCATCCGGGTGGGGTTCGCCGTCCGGTCGGGTCCCAGTCCGAGGTCGATGCGGGCCGCGTACTCGGCGGACCGCAGCGCACCGGCGACGACCATGTCGGCGGCGTCGGAGATCGCCGCCTGGGCCTGCACCGGATCCAGCACACCGAGCACCTCGCCGGCCGCGGTGCGGGCCAGCTCCCGACGGCGGATCGCCCGCAGCCGGTTCGCGGCGGTGTCCGAGGCGTCCGCGCGCGTCACGATGGCGTGCGCCTCCTCGGTGAGCCGCTCCGCGCCGCGCCGCTCGAGCCGCGAGGTGTCGGCGAGCCACTGCACCGACTCCGGGGAGCGGGCGAGGGCATCGGCGAGGTAGCGCGACGAGGACAGCAGCTGGGCGAGGTGGTAAGCCGCGTTGCCGGAGTCGCGCAGCAGCCGCAGGTACCAGGGCGTCGCGCCGAGATTCTCCGAGAGCTTGCGGAACGCCAGCAGCCCGGCGTCGGGGTCGGCGCCCTCCGCGAACCAGCCGAGCATCACCGGCAGGAGCTGGCGCTGCAGCTTGGCGCGCCGCGAGGTGCCCTCGGTGAGCGCGACGACGTGCCGCATCGCGCCGTCGGGGTCGCGGTAGCCGATCGCGGCGAACCGGGCCCGGGCCGCCTCGGGCGCGAGCGACAGCTCGTCCTCGGACAGCTGCGCCCAGGCGGGCAGCAGCGGTCGGTAGAAGACGGCCTCGTGCAGCGCGCGGACCTCGCGGCGGGTGTCGCGCCAGCGCCGCAGCAGACCGTCCGCGCCGTCGGCGCGCATGCCCAGGGAGCGGGCGAGCCGGCGCAGGTCCTCCTCACCCGTGGGCAGCAGGTGCGTGCGCTTGAGCCGGAAGAGCTGCACGCGGTGCTCCAGCGACCGCAGGAACCGGTAGCACGCCCCCATGCGGACCGCGTGCTCGCGGCCCACGAACCCCTCCTGGGCCAGGGCCGACAGCGCGGCCAGGGTGGTCGGGGAGCGGATGTCGTCGGCGGTGCGCCCGTGCACGAGCTGGAGCAGCTGCACGGTGAACTCCACGTCACGCAGCCCGCCCTTGCCGAGCTTGATCTGCCGGTCGGCCTCCGCACCGGGCACGTTGTCCTCGACGCGTCGGCGCATCGCCCGTGCGTCCTCGACGAAGTGGTCCCGGTTGACGGCGGACCACACGAACGGGTCGACCGCCGCACGGTAGTCGGCGGCCAGGGCGGCGTCCCCCGCCACGTGCCGGGCCTTCAGCAGGGCCTGGAACTCCCAGGTCTCGGCCCATCGCTCGTAGTAGGCGACGTGGCTGGCCAGGGTGCGGACCAGGGGCCCCTGCTTGCCCTCCGGCCGCAGCGCGGCGTCGACCTCCCACAGGGCGGGTTCCAGCGAGGTCCCGCCGCACACTTTCTGCAGACCGGAGGCGAGCCGGGTGCCGACGCGCATCGCCGTCGGCTCGTCCGACACCGGTTCGCCGTCGGGGCCGACGGCCGGCTCCCCGACGTAGACCACGTCGACGTCGGAGACGTAGTTGAGCTCGCGCCCGCCGGCCTTGCCCATGCCGATGACGGCGAGCCGCACCCCGGCGCCGTGGTCCGGGAGCCAGGACCTCGAGACGGCGAGCGCCGCCTCCAGCGCCGCCGAGGCGAGGTCGGCCAGCGCCGCGGCGACGCCGGGCAGCACCGTCAGCGGGTCCTCGGCCGTCAGGTCGGTGGCGGCGATCCGCAGCAGCCGGGAACGGTAGGCGCGTCGCAGGGCGTCCGTGGCGGTGCGCGCCCCCGCGTCGGACCACGCCGGGGCGTCGTCGCCGGTCGGGTTCTCCGCGGCCACCGGCGCCCCGTCGGTGGGGTCGGCACCCACGGCGCGCAACAGCTCGTCGCGCACGAGCGTCGCGTCGGTCCCGAGGCCGTGGTCCTCGTCGGCCAGCACGTCCAGCAGTTCGGGGCGGCGCACCAGGTCGTCGCCGAGCGCTGCGGAGGAGCCCAGGACGGCGAGGGTGCGCGCCCGGGTGACGCCGTCGGGACTCCTCGGGTCCGCCGCGAGCAGGGTCCGCAGGGTGCCCTGCGCCGTCGGCGCGGCAGCCAGGCGCACGAGGTGCAGCAGTGCCAGGTCCGGATCGGCCGTGGCACCCAGGGCGGCCACGACGGCGTCGCCGTCCTCGGGCAGCAGCGCCTGCAGCGCGTCGTCCTGCCAGAGCTGGGCGGAGCGGGTGAGGTCCGCGAACCCTGCCCGCAGGAACCTGCGGGTCGGGGTCTCGCGTCTGCCGGTGCCGGACGTCGTCGAGCTCACGCTGCGACCCTACCGGCCGGTCCCGCTCCCGGGGCTCGGCTCAGAGGAACTGCAGCGAGGTGCGCAGCTCGTGCGGGGTGACCTGGGCACGGTAGGCCGCCCACTCGTTGCGCTTGTTGCGCAGCACGTAGTCGAACACGTGCTCGCCCAGCGTCTCGGCGACCAGCTCGGAGGACTCCATGAGCTCGATAGCCTCGTCCAGGGACTCCGGCAGCTCGGCGATGCCCAGCGCGCGGCGCTCGGCTCCCGTCAGCTCCCAGACGTCGTCCTCGGTGGCCTCCGGCAGCTCGTAGCCCTCCTCGATGCCCTTCATCCCGGCGGCGAGCAGGACGGCGAAGGCGAGGTACGGGTTGGCGGCCGAGTCGAGCGCACGGTACTCCACGCGCGAGGAGTTGCCCTTGCCCGGCTTGTACATCGGCACCCGCACCAGCGCGGAGCGGTTGTTGTGACCCCAGCAGATGTAGCTCGGCGCCTCGGCCCCGCCCCACAGGCGCTTGTAGGAGTTGACGTACTGGTTCGTGACCGCCGTGATCTCCCCGGCGTGCACGAGCAGGCCGGCGATGAACTGGCGTCCCGTCTTGGACAGCTCGAACTGCGCCCCCGGCTCGTGGAAGGCGTTGTGGTCCTCCTCGAACAGGGACATGTGCGTGTGCATGCCCGAGCCCGGCTGGTCCGCGAACGGCTTCGGCATGAAGGAGGCGAACACGCCCTGCTCGAGCGCGACCTCCTTGACCACCGTGCGGAACGTCATGAGGTTGTCCGCCGTGGTCAGCGCGTCGGCGTACCGCAGGTCGATCTCGTTCTGGCCGGGGCCGGCCTCGTGGTGGGAGAACTCCACCGAGATGCCCATCGACTCCAGCATCGTGATCGCGGCGCGCCGGAAGTCGTGCGTGCTGCCGCGGGCGAGGTGGTCGAAGTACCCGCCGTCGTCCACGGGGACCAGCGGGGCGTCGGCCGAGGCCATCTGGTTGAAGAGGTAGAACTCCACCTCGGGGTGCGTGTAGAAGGTGAAGCCCTTGTCGCTCGCCTTCGTCAGCGCGCGCTTGAGCACGTTGCGGGAGTCGGCCAGCGACGGCTCGCCCTCCGGGGTGAGGATGTCGCAGAACATCCGGCCGGTGCCGTGCCGCTCCCCGCGCCAGGGCAGCACCTGGAAGGTCGTCGGGTCGGGCTTGGCGATCATGTCCGCCTCGTAGACCCGCGTCAGGCCCTCGATGGCGCTGCCGTCGAACCCGATGCCCTCCACGAAGGCCTGCTCGAGCTCCGCGGGCGCGACCGCGACCGACTTGAGCACACCGAGCACGTCGGTGAACCAGAGCCGGATGAAGCGGATGTCGCGCTCCTCGACCGTGCGGAGCACGAACTCCTGCTGCCTGTCCATGAGCCCCATCCTGCCCGATACGTGTGAACCATGAGTGAACTGCCGCGCCGGGCGGAGCCCTGTGGGCCTGAGACCGGAGTCCCGGTGGCCGTCGCCTACGCTATCGATCATGGCAGCAACGGGCCAGAACCCCTCCCCCCAGGCCGCATCCGACGCCGGTGTGAGTTCAGTCACCGCGACCGACCAGCCGCCGGGCATCGCCGCCGGGGCGCGCCGCGTCCGCGTGCACCACCTGCAGCACGCCAAGGAGCGTGGCGAGAAGATCACCATGCTCACCGCCTACGACGCGCCGACGGCGGCGCTGTTCGACGCCGCCGGGATCGACACGCTGCTGGTGGGCGACTCCATCGGCAACACGATGCTCGGGCACGCCACGACCCTGCCCGTCACCCTCGACGACATGGTCCGGGCCGGGCGCGCCGTCGCCTCCGCCGCCCCGCACGCGTTCGTCGTCGTCGACCTGCCGTTCGGCAGCTACGAGGCCGGCGCCGAGCAGGCGCTGGCCTCGGCCGTGCGGGTCATGAAGGAGACCGGCGCCGCTGCCGTCAAGCTGGAGGGCGGCCGCCGGTCGGCCGACGCGATCCGGGCCATCACGACGGCCGGGATCCCCGTCGTCGGGCACCTCGGGTACACCCCGCAGTCCGAGAACGCGCTCGGTGGTCCGCGGGTGCAGGGCCGCGGGGACGACTCCGCCGAGGAGCTGAGCCAGGACGCCCTCGCCGTCCAGGAGGCCGGCGCGTGCGCCGTCGTGCTGGAGATGGTCCCCACCGAGCTCACGGCGCGGATCACCGAGTTCCTCACCATCCCCACGATCGGCATCGGCGCCGGCCCCGACGCCGACGGCCAGGTGCTCGTGTGGACGGACATGGCGGGGATGACCGACTGGTCACCCCGGTTCGCCCGACGGTTCGCCGAGATCGGGCAGATGCTCCGGACGGCGGCGGCGGACTACGCCGCCGAGGTGCGCTCCGGTGCGTTCCCGGCCCCGGAGCACTCGTTCGACCACTGAGGCTGCTGCCCGGGCGGGACGGACGGATCCGGTGACCCCGCCCGGGAGACCTCAGCCCTGACCGCGCCAGTCGGCGTCGTCGTCCTCCCACGCCTCGTTGCGGCGCGACGCCTGCTCGAGGGCGTGCTCGGCAGCGTCCCGGGTCGGGTACGGGCCCAGGACGTGCGTCCAGCTCGACCGCTGGACGCCCTCCTCGACCTGCCCGGTCTCGGTGTTGTACCAATACTGCTTCTCATCCGCGCTCTTGTCGCTCATGCCTCGATCCTGCACCAGGATGGTGGCCATGGCTGAGCAGAACGAGCACGGACTGGCCTTCGGCATCGACGTCGGCGGCTCCGGGATCAAGGGCGCACCGGTCGACCTCGCCACCGGTGAGTTCGCCGCGGACCGCCGGCGGATCCCCACCCCGCACAAGTCGACGCCGGAAGCGGTCGCCGACGTCCTGGCCGAGCTGGTCGACGGGTTCGACCTGCCCGACGACGCGCCCATCGGCGTGGCCTTCCCCGCACCGCTGGACCACGGCGTCGTGCGCTTCATCGCCAACCTGCACAAGTCGTGGAAGGGCGTCGACCTGCCGGCGCTGGTCCAGGAGGCGACCGGGCGCAAGGCCGTGGCGGTCAACGACGCCGATGCCGCGGGGGTCGGGGAGCAGCGCTACGGCGCCGCCAAGGGGCACGACGGCGTGGTCCTCGTGGCGACCCTCGGCACCGGCATCGGGTCCGCCCTGCTGGTGGACGGCATCCTGGTGCCCAACACCGAGCTCGGTCACCTCGAGATCGACGGCCACGACGCCGAGCACCGGGCGGCCGAGTCGGCCCGCGACCGTGACGACCTGTCGTGGGAGAAGTGGGCGAAGCGCCTGCAACGCTATTTCGAGACGGTCGAGATGCTCCTCTCCCCCGACCTGATCGTCGTCGGCGGCGGCGTGAGCAAGCACCACGAGAAGTACCTGCCGCTGCTGGACCTGCGGGCCGAGATCATCCCGGCCGAGCTGCGCAACCGCGCCGGCATCGTCGGGGCCGCGTCCATGGCGGCGCGGCCGCACTGAGCCCGGGCCACCGCCCCGGACGCGACGACGGCGCCGACCCCCCAGTGAGTCGGCGCCGTCGCTGCGTGTGTCGGCGCTGCGTCCGTCAGCCGGCGACCAGCGGGTCGAGCTGGAGCGTCCGCAACGCCTCGCGGACAGCGCTCGGCGGGTCGTGCAACGAGACCGTCAGGCCCTCGTCCTGCCCGATGCGGCAGAGCTGGACGAGGAAGGCGATCCCCGCCGAGTCGATGAACGTCACCCGGGAGGCGTCCACGACGACGGGTTGGTCTCGCTGGAACGCCCCGGCCAGTGCGGCCGAGGCCTCGTTGCGCAGGGCGGAGTCGATCTCGCCCCACAGAGTCACCACGCTGGCCCGCGGGGTCTCGCTCAAGGAGATCCCGCCGGCACGCACCTCGCTGGTGAGGGTCACTGTCACACCTTCGTCCCTGAGTGTCGAACGCCCCCTGCGTACCGCGGCGCGGTACCGGCGTCCAGGACACGCGACCTCGTCGTCGCGTCGCGGACCAACCTACCTCACGACGGCGTCGGTGTGGAACCCGTCACAGGGCGAATCTTGACCGAACATTCACCAATCATGGCCCGAAGCAGCCTTCTGGTGGGTCACAGATCCCGTCGGACGACGCGACGGCGCGCCGTCGGGGCCGAGACCTGGTCGAACCCTGCCGCGGCGAAGACCTGCGGCGTCCCGACGCTCGCCTCGTCCCAGACGACCTCACCGCCGTCCCGGGCCACGATGGGATAGCCCTCCAGCGCCGTCGCGCCCCGCTCCCGGGCGAAGTCCACCGCGGCCCGCGCCAGCTCGTACATCAGGCCCTGCCCGCGGCTGCCGGCCCGCACCACGAAGCACGCGACGGCCCACACCTGCGGGTCCTCCCGGTCCTCGTGCCGTCCCGACCAGACCACCGGGCTGCGGCCGTAGTAGCGGCGGTAGGTGGGGCGCGGTGCGACGGCGACCCACCCGACCGGCTCGCCGTCGTCGTAGGCGACCAGGCCGCTCGTGGTCGGGGCGTCCGGATCGTCGGCGCAGGTCAGCTCGGCCAGCCGCAGCCGGCGCTCCTCGACGGGCATGTGCCACCACAGCCTGTCCCCCAGGACCTGTCGCTGGCACTGGCACCGGCCCGCCTGCGAGGCGCCCAGCACCGCCTGGAGGTCCTCGAACGGGACCTCGTTGGCCGGCCGGAACACGAGGGTGTCCATGCGGGCACGCTACTCGGCGTCACCGACCGCGGCGCGGGGTGCGGGCGCGGCGTCGAAGGCGGGCAGCCCGTCGATGCTCGTGGCGTTCTTGCGACGCCGGTACTCCTCCTGCCCGGCCTCGCCCTTGCGCGCGAAGAACGGACCGAGCAGGTCGCGCTCGCCCTCGTAGGACATCAGCGGCACACCCCAGCCGCAGCTGTCGGAGACGCGTTCGACGTCGACCACGACGACGGCGCGCGCGCCGGGAACGTCGGCGAACCTGCCCGCCAGGGCCGGGTACCCGTCGTCGTGCCGCGTCACGACGCGGCCGACGCCATGGAACCGCACGATGTTCGGCGCGCCGTCGAACGCGCAGAACATCACGGTGACGCGGCCGTTCTCGCGCAGGTGCGCCACCGTCTCGCTCCCGCTCCCCGTGGCGTCCAGCCACGCGAACGTGTGGTCGTCCAGCACGGCGAACGTGCCGGGCAGTCCCCGGGGCGAGACGTTGACGTGGCCGTCCGCCGCGAGCGGCGCCGTCGCCACGAAGAAGACGTGCTGACGCTCGACGAACTGGCGCAGGCGGTCGTCGATCCGCTCGTGCAGGTTCATGCCTGCATCATGCCAAGCGCACGGCTCGGAGGCGGACGAGCCGGTCTGTACGCCGGGTTCTGTTCCCGCACCGGGTTGCCCCGGTGCGGGCGACGGTCATCCATCTAGGCCCTGCGTCGCCGCAGGGCTCGAGCGGTCTACCCGGCTGTGCTTCTCCGGAGAGAATCGGGCGGGCCGCCCTCGAACACAACCTGTCTGACCTTGCTCCAGGTGGGGTTTACCGAGCCGTGCCCGTCACCGGGCACGCTGGTGGTCTCTTACACCACCGTTTCACCCTCACCCGTACGCCGAGGCGCACGGGCGGTCTGCTTTCTGTGGCACTGTCCCGCGGGTCACCCCGGGTGGCTGTTGGCCACCACCTTGCCCTTCGGAGCCCGGACGTTCCTCGGCGGTGCTCCCGCAGGAGCACCGACGCGACCGTCCGACCGACTCGTCCGCCCGGCCAGGATACCGGGATCAGACCTCTACCCGGTACGGCAGGGCGAGCTCGTCACCCGATCGGCCCCGGATCCCCCAGTTCTCGCGCGGGGACTCGAGGATCACCACCTCCAGGTCGTCGGCCGGCAGGCCGAGCGCGGGGGCGACGTCGTCGTACAGGGCGGCGATCAGCGCTTTCTTCGCGGTGACGGACCGACCCGCGAAGCACACGATCTCGACCACCAGGTAGGCCGGCGACCGCGGCGCGACGAGGTCGCCGTCGTCCAGCAGCAGGAACCGGTGGAAGCGCTTGTCCTCCGGGAGGCCCCAGGCCCCGACCAACGCCGCGTGCACGGCGTCGGAGACCTCCGCGCGCCGCGCGCCCCAGACGGACCTGTTGCCGTAGACCTTCACCTGCGCCATGGCGCGCCCTCCCGTGTCAGTGGTGCGTGCGGTCGTCCTGCGCGACCCGGCCGCTGCGCGTGTCCGAAGGGACGCGTGAGCGATCGCACGTCGACCGTCGTGCCCCGATCCTGCCACCGCTGCATAGGGTGTCCCGGTGCTGCTCTGCCTGCCGCCCTCCGAGGGCAAGACGCCCGCGCCCGACGACGGCGCACCGATCGACCTCGCCACGCTCACCGCACCAGGGCTCACGGCGCGGCGGGAGCAGGTCCTGGACGCCCTGGCCGCGGTGAGCGCACGCGACGACGCGACGGCCGTCCTCAAGGTCGGGGCGAGCCTGGCCGGTGAGGTCGCCCGCAACACCGCGCTGCGCGCCGCACCGGCGGCGCCCGCGAGCACCGTCTACACCGGGGTGCTCTTCGCCGCCGCAGGTCTCGCGGACCTCGACGCCACGGCCGCCGCACGCGCCGCGGCGTCCGTCCGCATCTTCTCCGGCCTGTGGGGCGTGGTGTCACCGCAGGACCGCATCCCCGCCTACCGGCTGTCCATGGGGGTCACCCTGCCCGGCCTCGGCGGCCTGGCCGCCGCCTGGCGCCCCGCGCTGTCCGCCGCGCTCACCGGGCGCACCGCGGGCGACGTCGTCGTCGACTGCCGGTCGGGCATCTACCAGTCGGCGTGGAGACCGGTCACGACCGGCGACGACGCCGCGGAGTGGGTCACGGTCCGGGTCGTGCGCGAGGCAGACGGCGCGCGGGCCGTCGTCTCGCACAACGCCAAGCACACCCGGGGCGTCCTGGCCGGTCACCTGCTGCGCCGGGACGGCGCACCGCCGACGTCGGCGCAGGAGCTGCTCGGCGCCGCCCGGGAGCTGGACGGCGAGATCATCGGCACCGAGGTGGGCACCGGGCTGAGCTACCGGATGATCGAGGCCGCGCTGCACGACCCGGCCACGCGGCGTGGGCCGCGCACCCTGGAGCTCGTCATCGCCTGAGCCGGGTCGGCGGGCGGGCGCCGCAGCACCGGCGCACACTGGCTCCGTGGCCTACGACGACGAGCTGGCCGACCGGGTGCGTGCCGTGCTTTCCCGGTACCCCGGTCTGACCGAGCGCAGGATGTTCGGCGGCATCGCCTTCATGCTGGGGGGCCACATGGCTGCCGGGGTCGTCCGGGACCAGGTGATGGTCCGTGTCGGGGTGGACGGCCACGAGACGGCGCTCGCCGACGGCGCGACGGCCATGACGATGGGCGATCGGACGATGCGCGGCACGGTCGCCGTCGGGCCGGACCTGTGGGGCGACCAGGAGGTCCTGGACGCCTGGCTCACGCGCGGCGCCGAGCATGCCGGGAGCCTCGAGCCGAAGGGCGGCTGACCCTCAGTCCGCGGCGGGGAAGCCGGTCGCCGTCACCTCGCGCACGCCGTCGGGCCACTCCCGCACCACCGTGAGCGAGCAGGGCGGGACCCGGATCCGGCCCCACGCCGTCGGCGGGGCGTCCAGGGCCTGCCCGACGACGGAACGGATGACGGCCGCGTGCGCGACGAGCACGGTGGTCGCCCCGAAGGATCGACCCACCACGTCCTCGATCGCCGGGGCGACGCGGTCCCCGAGGTCGGCGTACGACTCGCCGCCGGGTGGCGCGACCGTACCTCCGGTCACCCAGTCGAGCAGGCCACCGGGCCACCCCTCCTCGACCTCGGCGGGCCCGAGGCCTTCCCACGCGCCGAACCGGCACTCGGCCAAGCGTTCGTCGACCGCCACGGGCAGACCGAGCCGACGGCCGATCGCGGCGGCGGTCTCCTGGGTGCGGATCATCGGCGAGGCGACGAGCGCACCGGGCCGCGGCAGGTCGGGCCACCGGTCCTTGCCGAGGCGGAAGACGGCGTCGGCCGCCTGGGCCGCCTGCCGCCGGCCTGCCGTGGTCAGGGACGGGCCCGGCACGTCCCCGCCGGACAGCGCCCCCACCTCCGTCATCGGCGTCACGCCGTGACGCACCAGCACCACGGTGGCGGACACCGCGCCGTCGTACCGCGCGAGCGCCCCGGGAGCGGGCCGTGCCATCAGGCGGCGTCGGGGTCCCGCACGAGGATGCGCCCGCACTCCTCGCACCGGACCACCTGCTCGGGGGCCGCGTTCCGGGCGGTCGCCAGGTCGCCGGGGTTGAGCTCCAGCCGGCAGCCCTCGCACCGGTTCCCCCGCAGCGCGGCGGCTCCCAGTCCGCCGAGCTGGGTGCGCAGCCGGTCGTACAGCGTGACGAGTGCCGGGTCGAGGCCGTCGACGGCGGCAGCCCGGTCGGCCGTGACGCCTCGTGCCGCGCCGTCGATCTCGGCGAACGCGGCGTCCCGCTCGGCGGCGGCCTTCTCCTTCGCGGCGACGAGCTCGCCGTGCGCGGCCTCGACCTCGGCCAGCGACTTCTGGTGCGCCTCGAGCCGTTCCATGACCTCCAGCTCGGCGTCCTCCAGCACGCCCTGGCGGCGCGCGAGCGCCTCCAGCTCGCTGAGCACCGCCGTGGAGTCCTTCGCGTTCAACGCTCCGGAGTCGAGCTTCTGCTGGTCGCGGGCGGCGCGTTGACGCACCTGCTCGACGTCGGCCTCGGCCTTGGCCACCTCGCGCTCCAGGTCCGCGACGGCCGTGCGGGAGTCCACCAGGGAGCCGTGCAGGTCGCCGAGGCGACCCTCCAGCTCGGCGACGGCGGCGAGCGACGGGTGGTTGCGCCGCTGGTGGGCGAGCTGCTGCAGCCAGGTGTCGAGAGCCTGGACCTCGAGCAGGCGACGCTGGTCCTCGACGGGTGCGGTGGCCATGGGTGGGTCCTCTCGTCCGGCTGTTCAGATGGGGGTCAGCGGCCTGAGCTCGCGAGGCGCGCGCTCCAGGGGTCCGTCACGCGGGTGCTCACCCTGGTGGTCACCGTACCCTCTTCGAACCGGGCGGCCAGGTCCGCCGCCGCGTAGGCCAGCCAGGGCCACTCCGAGGCGAAGTGGGCGACGTCGACGAGGTAGGGCGTGCCCGTGTCGGTGGCCGTGGCGCCGGCGGACTCGAACGCGGCCCGCTCGCGCAGCTCCGAGGCGGGATGGTGGCGCAGGTCGGCGGTGAGGTAGACGTCGGCGCGGGCCGCGCGGACGGCGTCGAACAGGGAGTCGCCCGACCCGCCGACCACGGCGGCCGTGCTCACCAGCGCGTCCAGGTCGCCCGCCACCCGGACGCCCTGCGCGGTGGACGGCAGCACGGCGGCCACGTGCTCGGCGAACTCGCGCAGCGTCACCGGACGTTCCAGGGTCCCCGTGCGGCCGATGCCGCGCTCGGCGTCGTCGGTGCGCGCCACCAGGGGTTCCCGGTCCACGAGCCCGACGAGGTCGGCGAGCGCGTCGGCGACCCCGCGCGGCGCGGCGTCGGCGTTGGTGTGCGCGACGTGCAGGGCACAGCCCGCCAGGAGCAGCCGGTGCACCACGGCGCCCTTGAAGGTGGTGGCCGCCACCGAGGTGACCGGCTTGAGGTAGAGCGGGTGGTGCGTGACGAGCAGGTCGGCACCCCACTCGATCGCCTCGTCGACGACGGCGGCCACCGGGTCCACGGCGAGCAGCACCTTGTGCACGGGGCGGGTCGGGTCACCGGCGACCAGCCCGACGGCGTCCCATCCCTCCGCCGTCCGCGGCGGGTAGAGGTCCTCCAGGACCGTGACGACGTCGGCCAGCGTGGGTGCGCTCATGCGCCCGACGATACCGACGTCCGCGCCGGCACCGGGCGCCGTCGGGCGTCGGGGCCGGTGACGCTAGGCCATGTCCTCGAGCTCTTTGTCCCTCGTCTCCGGGACGAACCTGAGCACGAAGAACAGCGACGCGAGCGCGGCGATCGTGTAGAAGCCGTAGGCGAACCACAGCCCGACCTCGGCCATGGAAGGGAAGGAGCTGGAGATCGCGAAGTTCGCCAGCCACTGGGCGGCCGCGGCGATCCCCAGCGCGGTCCCTCGGATCTTGTTGTTGAACATCTCCCCCAGCAGCACCCACACCGCCGGTCCCCACGACATGCCGAAGAACACGACGAACAGGTTGGCGGCGACGAGCGCGATGATGCCGGCCGACCCGTCGAGGACCGGTTCGAGCTCGCCGTCGGCGTTCGCCACGAGAGGCGCCTGGCTGAACACCACGGTCATGGTGCCCAGAGAGACGAACATGCCCGCCGAGCCGATGGTGAGCAGGCGGCGTCGCCCGATCTTGTCGATGAGCAGGATGGCCACGACCGTCACCACGATGTTGGTCACCGAGGTGATGACGGTCTGCTGCAGGGCGTCCTCCTCGGAGAAGCCGACGGCCTGCCACAGCGTGGACGAGTAGTAGAAGATGACGTTGATCCCGACGAACTGCTGGAACACGCTCAGGGCGATGCCGATCCACACGATCGGAAGCAGCCCGCCGGTGGGCTTGAGCAGGTCCCGCAGCGACGTGGTGTGGTCCCGCACGATGGTGCGACGGATCTCCGAGATGCGGGTGTCGATCCCCTCGGTCAGGACGCTGCCGAGGACCTCGCGCGCCTCGTCCTCGCGTCCCTGGTGGACCAGGAACCGTGGCGACTCGGGGATGGAGAGCGCGAGCGCGCCGTAGAGGACCGCGGGGATCACCTCCGCGAAGAACATCCACCGCCAGGCCGCGAGCCCGAACCACAGCTCGTCGCCCGCACCCCCGGCGGCCGCGGCGATCGCGTAGTCGGACAGCAACGCGATGAAGATGCCGGTGACGATCGCCATCTGCTGCAGCGAGCCGAGCCGGCCCCGGATGTGCGCCGGCGAGATCTCGGCGATGTAGGCCGGGGCGATGACCGAGGCGGCCCCGACACCCAGGCCGCCGATGAGTCGCCACAGGATCATGTCGACCGGGCCGACCGCGAAGGTGGAACCGACCGCGGAGACGGTGAACAGCACCGAGGCGATCACCATGACCCGCACGCGCCCGACGCGGTCCGCCAGACGACCGGCGAAGTACGCACCGGCCATGCACCCCAGCAGCGCCGAGGACACCACGAACCCGGTCAGCCCGGCACCCATGCCGAAGTCCTCCTGCATGGGTGTCACGGCGCCGTTGATGACCGCCGTGTCGAAGCCGAAGAGGAACCCGCCGAGCGCCGCCGTCACCGCCAGCTGGATCACTCGTCCCGCATGAAAGCCCTGCTCATGAGTCTGCGCCGTATCGGACATGCTGTCCTCCCACCCGCCGTCGTCGCCAGGTGCTGTCAGCGTAGGCCGGTGCCCCCGTCGCTGCACCCCAGGGTCGAGCGGCTACTTCGCGTCCGCGTAGGAGTCGACCGTCGCGACCGTGAGCGGGAACGACACCGGGAAGTCGCCGAACAGCAACCGACCCGCCTCGTCGGCCGCGGCACGGACCTCGCGGGCGACGTCGTCCGCGAGCGCCGCGGGAGCGTGCACCACGACCTCGTCGTGCAGGAAGAACACCAGGTGGGGGCGGTCCGCGAACGGTGCCGGCGCCAGCCCCGGGTCCTGCGCCCGGGGCAGCTCCCACAACCGGCGCCGGATGGAGGCGAGCCAGCACAGGGCCCACTCCGCGGCCGTGCCCTGGACCACGAAGTTGCGGGTGAACCGGCCCCAGGAGCGGGCGGAGGACCGCGCGAGGCTTGCGGCGTCGGGCGGGGCGCCGTCACCGAGCGCACCGGACTGCGCGGCGTCCCACTCCTGACCGGGCGGCGGCGAGGTGCGGCCGAGCCGGGTGGTGACGACCCCGCCGCGCTCCCCCGTGCGGGCGGCGTCCTCGACGAGGCCCATCGAGCGGGGGAAGGCGCGCGACAGCCGCGGCAGCACCTGGCCGCTGGCGCCCGTGGTGCCGCCGTACATGGCGCCGAGCATGCCGACCTTGGCCTGCTCGCGCGTCTCCACGGCGCCGGAGGCGACGATCCCCGCGTACAGGTCCCCGCCCCGGCCCGCCGCCGCCATCGCCTCGTCCGCGGCCATCCCGGCCAGCACACGTGGTTCGAGCTGGGCGGCGTCCGCGACCACGAGGACCCACCCGGGGTCGGCCCGGACAGCGCTGCGCACCCCCTTCGGCAGCTGCAGCGCTCCCCCGCCGGTGGACGACCAGCGGCCGGTCACGACACCACCGACCACGTAGTCGGAGCGGAACCGGCCGTCGCGGACCCACTGGTCCAACCACGACCAGCCGTTGGCCGTGTAGAGCCGGTACAGGTTCTTGTACGCCAGCAGCGGGGCGATCACCGGGTGGTCGAGCGACTCCAGCTCCCCCTTGCGCAGGCTGCGCGCGCCGACTCCTGCGTACTCCATCGCGCGCAGCAGGTCCGGGTGGGAGTCGGGATTCAGAGTGGGCGGGGCGTCCAGCGCGGCCCGGATCCGCACCGCGAGCGCCTCGAGCTTCTGGGGTCGGCGGCCCTCGGCCGGGCGGGGTCCGAGGGCGTCGGCGAGGATGGCGTCGTGCACGTCGGCCCGCCAGGGCAGCCCGGCGTGGTGCATCTCGGTGGCGACGAGCGCTCCCGCGGACTCCGCGGCCAGCAGCAGCCGCAACCGACCGGGCGTCTGCGACCCGGCGACGGCGTCGCGCTGGGCGGACAGCTCGGCCAGCGGGTCGGGAGCGTCCGACGACGGCGTGCCCCCGTGCGCAGGACGCTCGGCGACGTCGAGGTCGAAGAGTGACTCGGCCTGCGGACGCCGGCCCGGCACCGGGACGCTCCCGCCCACCGGCACCGCCGTCAGGGTGTCCCAGGGCGACGGCGGAGCCGTCGCCAGCGCGGAGGCGGCGCTGGCCGTGGAGTACCGCAGCACCCGATGGGCCAGGCGCAGGTCGTGCGCTCGCTCGACGCGGACGCCGGCGGTGAGCAGCGCGGGGTACCAGCAGTTCGTGTCGTCCCACGTCCAGCGTGGGGGCCCCGCCGCGCCCGGGTCGCGGCGCTCGAGGCGCTGCACCACGGAGGGAAGGTCGTCCCCCGTGGCCTCCTGCGGGACGGACGGTGCGTCGTCGCCGGCGGTGGCGCCGTCGGGCACGCCGACCACACGGACGGTTCCCGCGGGCCGGCGGGCCAGGACGACGTGCACGCACGCATCATCCCCCGCGGGACCGACACCTGCGGCCCGCTCGCGCGCAGCCCGCCCGCCGGTCACCATGATGGCCGGTCGAGGGCGCCCGCCCAGGGCACCGGGCCCCGCGCGTCCCGGCCGGACGTCCCCGGTCGGCCAGATCACACCCCGTCGCCGTGCCCTGGTCCCGCCGATCGGCGGGCCGTCACATATCCTGTGCTGGCCGATGACTGAGATGACCGAGACCACCGCACCGACCGCGCCGCGGCGCACGAGCACCCGCCTCGACGTCACGCCCCGACCGCGGAGGACGGCGTGACTCCGACAGGTCCCGCCGAGGGGTCGGCGAGCGGGCACGTGGTGCTGGGCGGCGCGTACGTGCTGGGTGACGTCCTCGGCACCGGCGGCACGTACACCGTCTACGAGGCCTCGCGGCTGCCGGCGCCCGGAGCCGCTTCCGACGGTGCGGCGGACTCCGCCGGGGCGGGTTCCGACACCGCCGCCGCGGACGAGCCGCCGCTCCTCGTCAAGGTCCTGCACCCGCACCTGGTCGACGACGAGGCGGCCCGCGCCGCCCTGGCCCGCGAGATCGCCGCTTCCGAGCAGATCGACCACCCGGGCGTGGCGAAGGTCCTCGACACCGGGGAGGACGCCGTCGCCGGCTCGACCGTCCCTTGGATCCTGACCCGGCGGCTTCCCGGCGTGCCGCTGTCAGACGTCGTCGGCAGCGACGGCCTGCCGTGGCCGGAGGCGCTCGTCGTGGTGGACGGGCTGCTCGTGGCGCTCGGCGCGGTGCACGCCGCCGGTCTGGTGCACCGCGACGTCGGGCCACGCAACGTGGTGGTCGCGCGGCGCGACGACGGCGGGTTCGACGTCGGGCTGATCGACCTCGGTCTGACCGCCCCCGCCGGCGGTGAGGGTGACGGCGGGCTCGTCGCCGGCTCGGTGGTCTGCATGTCACCGGAGCAGGCCCAGGGCAGGCCGCTCGACGCCCGCAGCGACCTCTACTCGGTCGGTGCGCTGACGTACTTCGCCCTGACCGGGCACGCGCCGTACGAGCGGGCACGGCCCGACGACGTGGCGCGCGCGCACGTCGAGGCACCGGTCCCTGCGCCGTCGGCACGGCAGGCCGCCGTCCCGGTCTCGGTGGACCGCTTCGTGGCGCAGTCGATGGCCAAGGACCCGGCGCGCCGGTTCGACTCCGCACCGGCGATGCGCGCGGCCGCAGCGCCGCTGCTGGGAGTCGCCGCGGCGGCGTCCGGGGGCGAGGCGACCGGTTCCGAGGCCACGATGACGCTCGACCAGATCGCCGCGGACGACCCCCACCGGACGGCGGTGGTGGCCGCTGCCGGTGCTGCGGCCGCGGCCGCGGCCGCTGCTGCTGCCGCCGGCGACGACGCCGAGCTGCAGCGCACGCGGCAGCTCGGTGCTGTCGGGGCGGCGGGTGCGGCCGGTGCCGCTGCTGCGGCGGGTGCCGCTGGTGCGGCGGGTGCCGCTGGTGCGGCGGAACCGACCGGCGCCGCCGGAGGGCCCCCGACGCCCGTCGAGGGCGTGCCGGTGGCGGACGGCGCGGCGCCTCCTCCTGGCGGCACACCGACCGAGTCCGGCACCGGGACCGTGCTCAAGCCGTGGCTGATCGCCGCCCTCGTGCTCGTCCTGGTGGCGGCAGCGGTCGCGGCGGTCGTCCTGTGGCCGCGGGACAGCGGCGATCCCGCACCCGTCCCGGCGGTCACGACGAGTGCGTCGCCGACCCCGTCGCCGACGGCCTCGCCGTCCGAGTCCCGCGAACCGTCCTCCGCGCCCACCACGGCGCCGACCACACGCTCTTCCGCCTCGCCGACGCCGTCGTCCACCCCGTCCCCGAGCCCTTCGCCGACCCCCAGCGACGAGCCGTCCGAGGACCCGACACCCACGGACGAGCCCACCGAGGACCCGACGTCGACGCCGGACCCGACACCGACCAGCGACCCGACGCCGACCGCGACGCCGGACCCGACCCCGACGAGCGACCCGACGCCCACAGCGGACGCGACACCACCGAGCAGCCCGGCGCCGTCGGCAGCGCCGAGCTCAGGTGCCGGCTCGGGCTCGGGCGGCGCCGTGACCTCGCCCTGACGGGCCGAACCGGTGTGACAGGGTGTCGGGTGTGACCACGGCCTTCGAGATCGTCTCCCACCACGACGCCGACGTCGACGCGCTCTTCGACGCCTCGCTGAGCATCGACGCGCACGTCGACTCCATGGCCGCCTCCCACGAGCGCGCCGTCGGCGGCGTCACGGGCGGGCAGATCGGTCTGGGCGAGACCGTCACGTGGCGGGCACGGCACCTCGGCGTCTGGTTCACCATGACCTCGCAGATCACCGAGCTGCAGCGACCCGCACGCTTCGTCGACCAGCAGGTGCGGGGGCCGTTCCGCAGCTTCGTCCACGTCCACGAGTTCCACCGGGTCGACGGCGGGACACGCATGGTGGACACGATCACCGTGGCCTCGCCGGTGCTCGGGCAGCCGGCCGAACGGCTCGTGCTGGTGCCCTACCTGCGCCGGTTGATCCGGCAACGCAATGCGCACCTGGCGGCGATCACCGCGCCGTGATCCGTCGCGGACCTCCGTGTTGTCGTCAGGAACCGGAAGGCGGCGGCGGATGAGGCGCAGAACTTGCGTCCACGCCCCATCCGCCGACGACGACATCCCGCCGCGTGCCTGGTGTCAGCAGGTGATGATGAGGCCGGTGAGGCTGCCGCAGTGGGCGGTGGAGGTGTCGTTGGCCGGGTTGGGGTCGTCGGGGCTGGACGAGACGCGGGTGGCGGTCGCGTTCAGTGAGCCGATGGCCAGCAGGGCGATGTTGGCCTTGAACGACAGCGAGCTGGTGTCGCCGTTGGTGATTGCTCCGGTGTCGCAGGTGACGACGTCGGTGGACGAGTCGTAGGCGCACGCCGCGGGCAGGTTCGCCACCGAGTACACCTTCTGCGGCAGGTCGATCTCCACGCCGGAGGCTGACGCGTCGCCCGGACCCGCGTTCGACACGTCCAGGTCGTAGGTGATCTGCGAACCCAGCAACGGACCAGCCGTCGCCGACAGATCCACACCCAGATCCGCCTCCGCCGGCGCCGTGACGGTGAAGAGCCTCGTTGGCGTCAGCTGGTACGGAGTTCCGTTGAATCTCCCGACTCCGGACAAGTTGTAGGAACTCGGCGCGGCGTCGGGGTTGACCGTGAGATTGATGGTCGCCTTGACCGTTGCTCCCGGCGCGACGGGGGCGCTCACGACGTTGAGGCCGGTGCCCGGTACGCGCTGACATTCGGTGACTGCGGGATCCACGTCAGTGCAGGGCTCGAAGTTGTGGAGGTAGCCGCCGGCCGGGATCGTCGGGCTGAAGAGTCGGGCCTCTGCCGTGAATGTCGACGAGGTCGTGCTGACGAACGTCACCTCGGCCGTGATGGCATCCCCGGGTGCCGCGGTCGTGTCCGAAAGTGCGATCGAGATCGAACCCTGATTGGTGTTCGCCGTGTAGGTCCACGGGTCGGACGCCTGGGCAGGCAGCGCTGTAGCGGCAAGGCTTGCCGAGGCAAGGGCCGCGGCACCGACGCTGGCAGCCAGTCTTCTGACAATGGTGCGCATGGTTGCTCCTCGATGAGTAATGGGTGCTTGACGGCCGGACGACCGTTTCGAGCGGATTGTTTGATATGGCGGATCTACCTCCGATCCGGGATCCCGGGGGCCGCGCTCCCGCCCTCTCGGACGAGCGGTACGGGAGCGCGGCGGCTCAGGGTCAGCAGGTGATGATGAGTCCGGTGAGGCTGCCGCAGTGTGCGGTCGACGTGTCGTTGGCCGCGTTGGGGTCGTCCGGG